>NZ_JAKRGH010000010.1 GCF_022347565.1 Vibrio sp. Of7-15 | reverse complement strand
AAGGGATTTAAAATCCCTCGGCGTTCGCGCTGTGCCGGTTCAAGTCCGGCCCGGGGCACCATCTCATTAAGTCTGATATCTTTTATAAGATTTCAGCAACGCGACACTAGCTCAGCTGGTAGAGCGCAACCTTGCCAAGGTTGAGGTCACGAGTTCGAACCTCGTGTGTCGCTCCAAATAAGAAGCCCTAGCAGAAATGCTGGGGCTTTTTTGTGTTTAAGATATTTACTTTTTACTATTGGGGTGAGTGTAGCGAAGCTTAGCGCTAAAAGTGCAAGTTGAGTGGCTTCAATTATTCCGATCTCGTGTTATTTAGCTTGGAAGGCGAGTTGGGTACACTTTTAGTGCATAAAAAGTGCTGATATTTTTACCAGCACTTTGAGGTGATTTTTCTGACTAGAAGCGATTTATTAGTGAGTGGCTTCTACTCTTTTTGGTATGTGAATTAATTAATACGTTGCTTCGCGAACCTCTGCTTGCTTGTCCCATTGAGGCGCGACTGTTTTTAAGAAGTCTTCTTTTTCTGCATTCATTTTATCCATATCCATACCTAGAGCTTGCTGTGCCTTGAGTTTAGTGGAAATATCGGGCAGTTCGATAGGATCCGTAATGCCTTTTTTAGCCAGTAGACGGATGAGCTTTGTACGAGCATCCGTTGCTTTATCTACTGCAGTGCCTAAGTCACGAAGTGCTACTTCAGGTGCATGCATGTGTATGCCATGAGAAGCAATGGCGTAATCCCAACGCCATTGTGCATGACGAATATCCATTAGGATTGGTTGCATTTCTTCTTCAGTTGCGCCTGCATCCCATGCTGCTTTGGCTTCAAAATGCGCGGCGACAATTTGTTTTTCTGCGGTGAGCTTCATTTCAAGTACTTGAGATTTACGTGTAGCAACAACATCTTTGAGCATTTTTTTGGTTTGTGTATGACACTGAGCACACGTGTCTTCAAATCGATCAAATGGATTACCCACTTTGTGATCGGTAAATACCGTTCCATCTTCATTTTGAACTTTAGGCATATGGCAATCGACACAGGTGACGTTATTTTTACCGTGAATGCCATCACGCCATGTCTCATAACCAGGGTGTTGTGCCTTTAGCATGGGGGCTTTAGAAACTTTGTGGGTCCAGTCTTTAAAGCCGATCTCATCGTAGTAGGCTTCCATTTCATCAACCGTAGTTCCTTTGTCCCAAGGAAATTTCACTGCTTTTGTTGGCCCTGTGAAGTAATATTCGACGTGGCACTGAGCACAGACCTGAGCTTGTTGGTCTAAGCGAGGCTGATCTTCAAATTTTTTACCAATGGTGATCATGCCACGTTCAACGTGAGGGCGGGTGAGTGCTAGCTCTGGCTCACCGCGTTTAAAGGCCTCACTGTTGGTATTATGGCAATCTGAACAGCCAATAGCATTAACGATTTCAGAGCCTCCTTTTGACCATTTTCCTGAGAAGTAAGCATTTTCACCTTGCTCATCAATCATGCGAGCAACGTCTGGGCTTTTACAGCTCCAACATGCCATGACCATAGGGCCTGATTTTTCATCTTTAGGGGCACCTGTACGCAGGGTTTGGCGTACATCTGCTATGGCGTAAAAATGCCCGCGAGCTTTGTTATAGTCCTTTGCAAAACCATACCCAGCCCACATGATCACCATGTTTGGATCTTCTTTTAATGCATCTTCAATATCTTCACTTTCGCTTGTGGCTTTCCATGTACGATATTGTTCAGGATGAGCTTGTTCAAATTGCTCATTGCGAGGTTCTATTCTTGGTTTCTCTGCACGTTCATCTGTTGCTAGTGCATTGTTACTTAAAAACAACGCAGATAGCAGGGTGATGAGTGCGGCAGATTTACGTGTCCATTGTATGCTCACAATTGTATCTCCAGTATTCAAATTATAAAAAAGCCAAGCGTTGTGAAGGTGGCTAAAATAAGAACCTGAAAATCCACATAATAGTAATGGAAATTAAATTAGAGATGAAATAAATAAATACGTTATTTGTTTTAGATCAAAAAGTTTAATTAAATATAATTAAAACCCTTTTTAGTATCATGAAAAATAAAAATTAACCCTAAAGTGGTATTTTCCTTTAGGGTGAATAGAAATATGCAACTGAATATTTAATACTTTATTAAAATCAGTCATTTATAGTGTTTAAATTGATCCTAATCATAAAAGGTGCATTTCTACTACCCCTTATGGGCTAACTTCTACATGAATCAAATATTAATATTTTGAAATATTGTTTAATAATTGCTGTTAAGCGTTGTGGCTAACAGTTAAATAAGAATCAGTATCAATTGATGTCTTTATTTATAAGTGAGTGTTAAATTTCTCGGTATTTATTAATAAAGAAATCAAAAGCAATGTTGAATATAAAAAATAATAGAGTGTTTCCTCATTATTCGTGTGATTGGAAGATCATATAAGGAAATAAAAGGATTAATCATGGGCAATGTAAAAATAGCAATGTGTACACTGCTAACAGGATTGTTAGTTACTTGTATGTATGGCTTATCATTCAGTGTTGTCGCAGATCCTGAGCCACAACGTACAACCTCTGAGGTTGCTAGTTCAAACTCGGCATCTGAGAAGCATCAAGTTACGTTTATACGCGATCAAGATTACCAGTGTATTCAATGCCACAAGGATTCAAAAAGTACACTTCAAGGTACACATGGTGACGTTATTCACGGGAAAACAAATCGTGAGTTAAGTTGTGTGGATTGTCATAGCACTATTGGCCCGCAGCATCGAGATGGTGCACCTGAAGTGAAGAAATTAGGGGCAAGCCAATCGGTTGCGGGGACTCATAAAACCGTACTGGATAACGCGTTTATTTTTTCAAAAAATCAGACATGTATTGATTGTCATGAAGCCACTGATCTACGTGAAAAAAGTTGGACTCACGATGTTCATGCCGTCAACTTAACCTGTGCGTCATGCCATACGGTTCATGCTGAAAAAGACGCAATGAAAGGGCTTGAACGTAAAGAAAAGATCAAGATGTGTGTCGACTGCCACTCAGACTTGAAAAAAGAAGAGTAGGGGGAGAGAAGATGACATGTTCTAGACGAAATTTTCTCGTAGGATCTGGTGCCGTTATTTTTACCACGGGTGTTGCCAGTACAGCGGCATTTGGTAATAAATCGGTAGTAAACACCATGGAAGACGGTGATAAGCGCTATGGTATGGTACACGATGAAACCTTGTGTATTGGCTGTACGGCTTGTACTGATGCTTGTCGAGAAACAAATAATGTCCCTGATGGAGTATCAAGGCTTGAGATAGTGCGCAGTGAGCCACAAGGTGAATTTCCAAATGCTGATTACCAATTCAGCCGTGTCTCTTGTCAGCATTGTGATAATGCGCCATGTGTGTATGTGTGCCCGACAGGAGCTTCGTATAAAGATCCAAAAACAGGCATAGTGGATGTTGATGCGTTCAAATGTGTAGGTTGTGGCTACTGCTTAGCGGCATGCCCTTATAAAGTGCGTTTTATCCAGCCAGAAACGAAATCAGCTGATAAGTGTAATTTTTGTCGTGATACCAACTTAAAGGCAGGAAAGCTACCAGCTTGTGTAGAATCGTGCCCGACCAAAGCACTGACGTTTGGTGATTTGAATGATCCGCAGAGTGAAATAAACCAAGTGCTTAACCAAAAGTTGGTTTATCGCTCAAAAGTGGAATTAGGTACGAAGCCTAAGCTGTATAAAGTGCCGCATCAAAAAGGGGAGATAAAAGGATGAGTTCAACATTTGCCGATGCCTTCTACTTCGATTCTTTAGTGTGGGACTGGATCATTGCCATTTATCTGTTTTTAGCGGGTATGTCTGCTGGGGCCGTTATGATTGCCATTTATTTAAAGCGGAAGGTTATTGAAGGTAATCCCGCTGCGAATGGTATGATTAAAGCGACTGCGATATTAGCGCCACTCGGGATCATCAGTGGTTTAACGATTTTGATTTTCCACCTGACTAAGCCGTTGTCTTTTTGGAAGATTATGATCTTTTATAATCCAACTTCTATTATGTCGATGGGGGTGATTTTATTCCAAGTATACATGATGGTGTTGTTTGCTTGGTTAGCCGTGATTTATAAAGATGAGGTAGTTACTTTTCTTAAAGATCGTGTCCCTGTTGCGAAGAAGGTACTTCCGCTGATTGAAAAAGTGTTGCCTCAGCTGAAAAAATTTGAAAACGGCATCGAGCTGTTTTTAGGCTTCTTAGCTATTTTGCTGGCTGCGTATACTGGCTTTTTACTGTCTGCGTTGAAAACTTACCCACTATTAAATAACCCTGTTTTACCGATTTTGTTCCTCTTTTCTAGCCTATCTTCCGGTGCCGCAGCGTGCTTGTTGTTTGGAATTATCGGCTTTAAAGAGTCGGTACACAGTGCAAGCGTAAAATGGATTCACAAATTTGAACGCCCAGTTGTTTTGTTCGAATTGTTTGTTCTATTTGCATTTTTCATTGGGCTGATTTTAGGTGGAGGCCAAAAAGAAGCGGCTGCCATGGCTGCAATAGGGGAAGGCTTTTGGGCTAACTGGTTTTGGTATGGTGTGATCGGATTGGGCATGCTAGTACCACTCACATTGAACTTTGTGAGTCCGGAAGGGGTTAAACATCATAAAGCCTTTATTATGTTGGTGACGTCATTAAGCTTGCTTGGAGTTTTAATGCTGCGTACGTTTATTTTGTATGCAGGTCAGATGACGATTGTATAGCTATCTAGATGTGTTCTGCGATGATTATTTCTATGTAACTAATTGAGGGACACGTCTGATGAGCTCTTACTCATAATATTGCCATGCAGAGATGTACTTTTCTCTGTATGGCAAATATATAATCGGAATTTTATATGATCCCAGAGTTTGGTCATTTAGCGTTAATTTTAGGGGCTGTATTAGCCTTACTTGGCAGTGTGATCCCGTTGATCGGTTTTGCCAAAAAAGATCCACATCTTATTCGTTATGCGTGGCGATTAAGCTACGGTGCTTTTGTATCTATTTCTCTTTCTCTTTTTTTATTAGCCTATGGCTTTGCCGTAGATGATTTTTCTGTTTCTTACATTGCTGCGCATTCTAACTCTCACCTGCCAATGTTTTTTAAAATAGCAGCGGTTTGGGGCGGCCATGAAGGGTCATTGCTTTTTTGGTTATTCTCCTTGGTCTGTTGGTCTGTCGCTATTGCGTTTGTTCATCGCCACCATCACCAAAACTACATTTCTCGCGTGTTAACGGTGCTTGCTATGTTAAGTGCCGCGTTTGCGTTATTTACCTTGCTGGCTTCAAATCCGTTCGAACGTTTATTAATTGTGCCAGCAGAAGGGCGCGATCTTAACCCTATGCTGCAAGATGTCGGGCTGATTTTTCATCCGCCAATGCTGTACCTTGGTTATGTTGGTTTTTCTGGTGTGTTTGCTTTTGCTGTCGCAGCGTTAACCATGAAAGATATTAATCTGCCGTGGGCGAAGTGGAGCCGGCCTTGGACGTTAGCCGCGTGGGTGATGCTAACAGGAGGCATTAGCTTAGGTTCTTGGTGGGCGTATTATGAGCTAGGTTGGGGAGGGTGGTGGTTTTGGGATCCGGTCGAAAATGCCTCTTTACTGCCTTGGTTAACTGGAACCGCATTACTGCATTCTCTGATTGCCAGTGAAAAGCGAAAAGTGTTGCTTAATTGGAGTTTTTTACTTGCTATTTTCACTTTTTGCTTAAGTTTACTCGGCACTTTTGTTGTTCGATCTGGTGTGCTCACATCGGTTCATGCGTTTGCAGTGGATCCAACTCGCGGGCTGGTTTTATTGGCGATCTTAGTGGTGGCCTTATTTGTTGCTCTGACGTTGTACTCGATGCGTTCTCACCAAATCCCGATCGTAAAATTAGAGAGTTTTATTAGCCGAGAGGTGCTACTTTTAGCGGGTAACAGCATGTTTGCCGTAACTACGTTGATGGTATTGCTTGGTACATTTTACCCCATGATTTTTCAAGCCCTTAATTTGGGGAATATTTCTGTCGGTGCGCCGTATTTTAATGCCTTATTTGCACCACTATGTTTGCTAATTTTTGTGTTTATGGGGCTGGCTCCGTTAAGTCGATGGAAACAAACATCGTCCAGTGTTTTGAAAAAAATGGTGGTGCAATTGGGTTTGCTGTCTTGTGGTATTGGTAGTGTGGTGTTCTTTCTACTTGGAGCAGAAGGTGGTTTCATTACTCTATTGGCCCTTAGTATGGCGGTTTGGATTGCACTAACAGGTTTTAAATCCGTTTTTATATCCAAAGGTAAGTTTTCACTACGGCAGTACGCCATGGTAGTAGCGCATTTAGGGGTTGCGGTTACGGTAGTTGGAGCTGCATTAGAGAGCGTTTATTCTTATGAAACCAGCGTGAAAATGGGGCCCGGGTCAGTGGTACAGCTCCGAGATTTACAGGTTGAATATGTGGATACAGAGCTTCTGGTTGGGCCAAATTACACCTCAGAAAAAGCGGTTATTCATGTGACCAGTCAGCAGAAAAAATCAGTGTTGATTCAGCCAGAGCGTCGTCATTATTCCGTAAGAACAATGAACATGAGTGAGCCTGGGATCGCTTGGGGATGGCTGGGGGACATGTATATTACATTAGGAGAAAAATTAAGCCGTCATGAGTATGCGGTGCGTATCCAATATAAAGCTTTTGTTCGATGGTTATGGGTGGGAAGTTTGCTCATGATGTTGGGAGGTTTAATGGCAGTACTGTCTTTGGTGAAAAATAAACGTAGACTTGCTGTTCGGCAAGAAGGCGAATTGAGTTTTGCCGCAAATGAACACTGAATATAAAAAGCAAATAGTGAATGTCATGAAGTTACGATTATTTATCCCTTTTATCTTAGTTATTTTTGTTGCTGGTGGCTTAATTGCGGGGCTGTCGGCGAAAAATTCGGCTGTACCGCCATCGCCTCTGGTGGGAAAGTCCGTCCCTGATTTTGATTTACCATCGCTTACTGAGCGTGATGCTCGCTTAAATCAAAATGTTTTTCATGGTGAAGTGAGTTTACTTAACGTATGGGCATCGTGGTGTGGGATATGTAAAAAAGAACACCCGTATTTAACTCAGCTTTCGAAAGAACAGGGAGTGAATCTGATTGGTTTGAACTATCGGGATGATAAATATGCGGCGTTGGATGTGCTAGATCAAACGGGTAATCCATATCAAAACATTATTTTTGATCCAAGAGGAGAGTTGGCTTTGGATCTTGGCGTGTATGGAACTCCCGAAACCTATTTGGTTGATCACAATGGCACCATTCTTTTTCGCTACATTGGTGCTTTAAACGATGTTGTGTGGCAAAAACATTTTGCTCCTTTAGTTAACAAATTGAGAAGCTGAACCATATGATGATGTTACGGTATCTTATTGTTATATTTAGTTTCTTTCCTACATTTTTGTATGGAAGCCCCCAGCTGGAAGGGTCGGTGAATGCTATCTTTTCGGCAGCAGATCTGCAGCGCATTGAACAAGTCGAAACTTTTCAATTTGAGAGTGAACAAGAGCAAACCCGTGCGGTGCAATTAGCGAAAGCATTACGCTGCCCGCAGTGTCAAAACCAGAACTTAATGGAATCTAATTCACCAATCGCAAAAGATTTACGTTTAGAAGTGTACAAGATGGTGGATGAGGGAAAAACGGACACTGAAATTATTGGATTTATGATCGATCGATTTGGTGATTTTGTATTGTATCAACCGAAATTTGAGCCTCGCACTTATTTATTATGGTTAGGTCCAGTTGCACTACTATTACTGTTTACCTTTATTGGGTATCGTAAAGTGAAAAGTTCAATAAACGAATAAAAGGGAAATTATGTTTGCTGAAACGGATCGAGTGAGGTTTCGCCAATTAAGCGCAAAAGATGCCGAGTTTATTTACCGACTGTATAATAGCGATGAATTTTTACGTTTTGTTGGAGATAAAAATTTACGCTCCGTACGCGACGCAAAATATTATCTATTAGACAGCTTTCTCCCAATGTATCAAATTGCTGGGCTTGGTCTGTACTTAGTGGAGCTGAAAGAATCAAAAACGCCTATTGGCATTTGTGGCCTTGTGAAGCGAGAAAACCTTGAAGATATTGATATTGGCTACGGTTTTCTTCCTGAATATTGCAATAAAGGTTATGGGTTTGAGTCTGCTCAAGTAACTTTGGAGTACGCAAGAACGTCATTGGGGTTAGCCAAATTAGTCGCCATTACGCTTTCCCATAATTTGCCTTGTATTCGTTTGCTTGAAAAGTTGGGCCTATCGTTTGAGCGTAATGTTGAAGAGGCGGTGAGTGGTCCATCACTCGCGCTGTATTCAGTGACGTTTAAACCAGCGTCTTAGTGGCTGGGTGAGGGCAGAAATAAAAGAACTTTTATCTTTATTCCTCTGAGAATGTTCAACGCCCACATAGTAACTCCTCATGAGTTCGGATCGGATAGACTCTATTTGTTCAGCTTGTTGGCTTAACAGATGCGCAATGTCATCAGCATGCTCATAAGCGTAGCTGTAATCAATGCCTGTATAACCTTGCACCATAAACCATACAGACGCGGTAAATTGCAATGAATCAGATTCTTGAGACTTGAATTTACCTGCGTGTTCTTTTCCTACCGTATCCTTAAAAACTTGGCGCATGTTCTCCATACTTTCTTCTTGGGCTTGGTAATACTCTCTTTTGGCTAAATAGGTTTTGGTTATAAAGCCCAGTAGAAGATCGTTTTGGGTGCTATCTGGTTTTTGTTTGCAGACTGCGTCGAAGGCGCTGGAGTAGGCTGTAATAAAGGTGTCTGACTCTTCTTGTGTTTGCGAAGAGCTAGTCAGTTCAGCCAAGCCAGCACGTTGTAGTAAATCGAGTAATACAGGCATAAAGTCGGGAGGTAATTTTCACTAAGAGATGGGACGATATTTTGAACGTGATCGATAACTTTCTCAATCTGTTATTTTGTATCTATACTTGAGGGGGTTAGGTAGGTCTTTGAAAAAACTGTGATCTGCAACACCTAACATAGGGTATAGAGGCTGTTCGGTACTGAATCAATGGTCATAATATAGTATGGTGAGCGTAATGCGCTTAAAACTACTCGTAAAAGGATATTTTTGATGGCTGAGCCAAAATTTCGGTTGGTAACCCGTAGTGACTTTGATGGTCTGGTATGTGCTGTGCTGCTAAAGCAGTTGGATTTAATTGATGATATTAAGTTTGTGCATCCGAAAGACATGCAAGATGGAAAAATTGAAATCACGCCAAATGACATTATTACCAACTTACCTTATGTTCATTATGCCCACCTAGTTTTTGATCACCACTTATCTGAAACAATCCGTAATACAGGCGACAATCCAAACCATATTATTGAACCTGATGCCCCTTCTGCAGCTCGTGTGGTGTGGGACTATTATGGTGGTTTTAAGCGCTTCCCGAAAGAGTGGGAAGACATGATGGAAGCGGTAGATAAAGGGGATTCGGCTCAGTTTAATCGTGAAGAAGTACTAGAGCCTAAAGGTTGGAACTTCCTGAACTTTTTAATGGATGCTCGTACTGGTTTAGGTCGATTCCGTGAATTTAGAGTGTCGAACTACAACTTAATGATGGATCTTATCGATTATTGTAAGAACCATACCATTGATGAAATACTGGCTTTACCTGATGTTAAAGAACGCATCGATCTGTACTTTGAGCATGAAGCTAAATGCAAAGAGCAAATCCTACGTTGTGCAACAGTACACAAGAATTTAGTGGTTCTTGATCTTACTGATGAAGAAACCATTTATGCTGGTAACCGCTTCATTATTTACGCGTTATTTCCTGAATGTAATATTTCGATCCATAAAATGTGGGGCTTCCAAAAACAAAATACAGTGTACGCTGTTGGTAAGTCTATTTTTGATCGTAATTCAAAAACGAATATTGGTGAGCTTATGCTGCGTTATGATGGTGGTGGTCACCATGCGGCAGGTACTTGTCAGATCCCAACAGATAAAGCTCAGCATGTGTTAGATGAGTTAATCGAGCAAATTAATTTAGACGGTTAGTTTAGAATATAAACTAATGAATTAATAAAACCTCTGTTTCGGCAGAGGTTTTTTATTACCAGTAATAGCCATAGGAAACGCCAAATTCTGTTGCTCCGTCATAATTAAGGTTGGTACGAATATCCCAAGATTTTGAGGTACCGAAACGTTGTTCCCAATTCAGGCTGTGGCCATGTAGATCGGTATTATCTAAGTAGTAATGATAACCTGCACTGAAAGATGTACGCCAGCTAGGTAATATCTGAGCAACTAAGCCGCTTTTCACGCCCAGTTTCATGTAGCCTCGTTCCCTGTCTGGGGCTTGGATTTTACCATCGAGCATGGCATAAATAGCTGTGTTTTTTTTCAGTTCATAACTTTTACCGATACCGCCAGATAGACCAGCGACTAAGCAATCATTGCAGGTGAGATCAATATTTTCGATGTTGGCTTTTATTGCCCAGCTGTAGCCACCATCATGAGGTAAGCTGGTGTTGGACACATTCAAATTAATAATATTGAACAGATCCCATTGTTTTAAAGTCACTTGATCGTCACGATATGATAATCGTAGGTCGAACATGGAGAGTGCGGAGTAAGGTAGCCTTCCAGCATCTAGCGATAATAGATCGTAGTAACTTGCTCTGAAACGTAAATCTAGCCCAAGATCTTGTTCTGAATGATAAACAGGTGAAAACTGGAACAGGGAAGGGTACTGTGCTTGATGTGGAGGCAATGTGGTCCCTTTTTTCCAGGTGATTTCTTCAGTGGATAACGAAAAACGTTTTGCTAGTAGCGTTCTTTTTTTCTCTTTATCTTCAGGGTTGAGCTCATCTTGGTTTGCTTCTAAAAAGCTATAGTAATCAAACAATGTATCTACAATTCGTTTTTGGCTTTCAGTGCTTTGATTTGCGAAATCAGAAAAAGCAACAGAGCCTTCAGGATCGGCAATCTGCTTAACTACTTCTTGTTCTTCATGGGATAGCTGATGAAATTTATTGTAAAAGGCTTCTTGTCGTGATTCATGTTGGCGAATGGAAGCGAGTTGCTTGTTCTTTGGAATATTTTTATCGGCTATCGCTGCAATAACGTCATAAGGCATAACCCACGCTTTTTTCGTATTGGTTAGTGGTCTGTTGATAACCAACTCAAATAGTTTAGCGATCTGATAAGCGCAGTTTTGTTTAAAAAAGTAATACGTAAACGTTTTGTCCTTTAATTCCCAATGATGGGCCAGTAAGAAAGTAATATCATCCTTACTTAGATTTAGTTCGTACTCCCATAAATCACGTAGTTCTGATTCATTGTAAGTATTACTATGTCGGTGAAATTCTTCCGATGAAAAGCGTGCTTGATAGCCGCCTAAGATGCCGAAAGTAATGTATTTTAATTTACTTTCCTCTGGTGGCACCATGGCCCCATAGTTCAATGTATTTTCGAGTAATTCAGTACTATCTGTTTGGTTTAACTTAATTAATAAGTGACCATACATAGAGGCAGGATTGCCTAAATAACCTGAAGCATAAACTAAACTCAGAGAAGAGGCTGAAAAATGCTGTTTGTATTCTTCATATTCAGGGCAGCTCACTTTGGGCATCTTTTCTGTGATTTCAGGTAATACCTTCTGTAACCATAATTTTCTGGCGGGAAAACGACATTGTGAGGTTTTGCTGTGCTCAGATAGCATGGATGAAATAGTAGTTTTTAATTCTTCGTATGGGGAATATTTACCATGTTCAGAAAGAAAAAAGCTTTCAGTCGTTACTTCACTTTTCACTGGTGAAAAATAGCCTTTCTCATAATGGAGAAGTTTTAACCAGGTAGTATTTTCTGATAGTTGTGAAATATAAGCATCCGTCAGATCATTAGCGGTTCTGGCTTGAATGGTTGATGAAAATAAAAAGAGAAAGTAGAAAGAATAAATGAGCTTTTTCATAAAGAACTTAATATCAAATACCAGAAACACTAAAGGCAGCTCTCAAACAGCTGCCTTTTATATTTATGCAATCAGTTAATTAGGCAGGGTTATGTTGAGCTGCATTGATAATTAAAGCGTTATAATACATTTCGGCCTTTTCAGGTGTTGTTGATGTGGCATATTCAGGCTGGCTTACCGTTTGTGCCATATTTGCACGAACACCGCTTAGTACATCTTCACGAGCTGCTGCATCAACTTCTAGTAGATCAAGCATAGCTGTCAGGTGATCGCCGTTACCTTGTGCTGTTTCTTCAATAATGTTGTTGTAGCTTTGTTGAATGAACATCGCGGTTTTCACTTCAGAGCCTTCACAATTGCTTTCTGAACTGATGTTTGAAGAAACGGCTGTTGTACCAAGGTCCCAAATTACATTTGAAATCGCAGCGGCTTGTGGGTTGTCATTAAACACCATTGCACCGATTCCACATTGAGTCCATGGGTTGATGCTGTGTTCTTCAGAAGCCATTGCCACTGGAGAAAGCAGAGAAGTAACGAGGGCAAATGAAGCAATATGTTTAAACATTATAACACCTTAATTGAACGTTGTTTTTTATAAAGAAGGCACGATAATATATAACTCATACTACTGATTCAAGGGGGAAGCTTGTCAAAACAGAATGTTTATTGAGTTTTTTGTTTTTATTTATACAGTCAAACGTGAAGGTAATAGAGGAAGGGGGCAATGAAAGGGATACATTTATACCTGCAACAGGTAACGTACCCTTACATTAAATTGATAAAAGGGTACGTAACTAATTGTTTATTGGTAAATTAAGCCTGAGATGGCATCTGGCTAAATAACAACCATAGAGCCATGATGACGAAAATAGCGCCCATTGCTTTATGTTGGTAGCGTAAGAAGCTTGGGTTACCTAATAGCTTAGTTCCTAGCGATCCAACAAAAGCAACCAAAATAAGATTAAACGTTAACCCTAATGCGTTTAAGATTAGCCCTAATACTAGCATCTGTTCTCCAGAGCTTGCGGTGATTTGGCTAGACACAAATTGTGGTAAAAACAGAGTGAAAAACAGCAATGCTTTCGGGTTTAGTAAGTTACTGAATACTGCTTTTTTATAGAGTGCGCGCGCTTGTCTGTTTTCATCTGGGCCTTTACTGGTGTCTACCGACTCGACACGAAAACAATCCCACCCCATTTTTAGTAAATATGCGCCGCCGAGTAGTTTTAAGGCTTCGAGTGCCAGCGGGTTTACCGCAATAATGGTGGAAACCCCCATACTAGCCAACAAGGTCAGAATAAGCCCAGAAGTGCAATTTCCTAAGCTGGCGGACAGACCCACTTTCTTTCCATACGCTAGGCTAGAGCTGGCAATTAGAAGCATATCCGGGCCGGGAATAAGTAACAGTGCTAACACAGCCAATAGATAAATTGGCAATATAGTAAAGTCGATCATATAAAATTCTAGAGAGTAAAAAAGGCGGTGATCTTACTCTCTTATAAGATAATGTGAAGACTTATAACATATTTATTGAAATTAAAATCTGTAAATATTTATATATGAAACTTATAACACTCTAACTGAGTTCATTGTTGGTTCTTACTGCTAGCTTGGTAGCTAAGGAATGTAATTCAGGCATCATTCGGTGAATTAAGTGCAACTGTTGTAGCACCATACGAAGAGAGTTATCGCTTTCTTCACGCCATAGAGCCAGTCGTTTTTCCAGTTCTTGGTCTTGCTCATGTAATGTTTCGCAATCAGTGTTGAGCTGGTGGAGTTGGGCATGCAAAACATCCAAATGATGGTGGATCACTCGATGCGCTTGAGAAACCAGTTGGTGAGTATGTTCATCATCAAGCTGAGTTCGATGTGCCCCAAGAGCAGAAATATAGCTGAGCATGGCATGGTTTAAACATAAAAAACGAAAACTTTCGTCTGTTGCCATACGATAACGGCCTGGTTCCGCCAGCATATTACTGATTGCCGAACTAAGGCTAGCGTCAGTGTTGTGTGCATTACGGCGAGAGATACGGTAGTTTAAATTATCTTTTTTACCGATGCGGTATTGGCCAATGATTTGTGCTAAATAATCACGGTTTGCGAGGGTGGCATCGGCCATGACTTTATGCAGCCTTCTGGCTTCCCAGTCAGGCAAAATATAGGTAACAGCAATAACCGCCAGTAGGCAGCCTGCGAATGTATCCCCCAATCTCGGTAGAATAACGGCATAACCTTCCCCAAGCTGATTAAAACAAAACAGTACTAACAGAGTAATAAATGCGGTGGCAAAACCATAGTTTGCCAATCGAAAAGCAAAGAACAGAATCCCAGCAATGATCATCAGTACCAGTTGGCTACCGGGATCAGGGAAGAACGTCAGTAATGGAATACCTGCGAGTAAACCTGCCACAGTTCCCGCGACTCTTGCAGTTAATTTTTGGCGTGTAGCACTGTAGTTGGGCTGGCAGACAAAAAGCGTGGTTAATAAAATCCAGTAACCGCGCTCTAACTCCAGAGCCTGAATTAAGCCGTATCCCGCACACAGGGCCAAGGCCATTCGAATAGCGTGGCGAAATAAAAGAGAGTCGGGATGAAAGTTTGCTTTAAGCACCTGCCACATGTCTTTTGGTGTTCTTACTCGGCTGTCATCGAGGGTGGTGTCTTCCTCTTTTGGTGTAGCATCAGGGTTACTGACATTAGAAAGTTGTCTTTCTACGGTGGCTAAGTTTTTAAATAGGTAATCGAGCTGAGTCAGGAGTAATCGCCATTGTGGTCTTGATTGGTTTTTTAAATACAGCAGAGAGTCTTGCAATTCATTTAGGGCTTGCACCGAGCTTTCCTGATGTCGATATGGGATCCCAAGTGCTAACGACTTTGCAATGGTTCGGCAGGCTTTCGCTTGTTCGTTTAACAAATGCTGAAAGCGAAACAAAATGTCACTACGGCCAAAAGAGTCGGCCAAATCTTGATAACGGTAATGAGAAGAGCTGGCCCGTTCATGAATGTCTTGTGCAAGAAAGTAAATCTTTAAAAACCGATCGCTGGTGGCATCGACTTGGCCGTGCTTAGCGCGAGAAAGCAGTGTGGCTTTGCTTTGGTTTAACGCTGCGACGACTTGGGCGTTATGTTTAGAGGCGGTAATGCGATGAGGTTGGGGATCCAAATTGCCAATAGGGTGAAATAATCGACTTTTACTTTCAAGGTAAGTTGCCAGCTGATTGAACACATTTGCTAGCCCTTGTTGAACGGGCTGCATTGGCCATATAAGCTGCCAGCACAAAGAAATTGAGTAATACCAAGCGGCTCCCCCTAGCAGTAACGTTGGCTGATACCAAAGGTTAGGGCTTTCATGAGCGCCGAGCATGGTGTAAATCGCAATTAACAAAGAGCCAAAAGCGATGCTGGCGTAACGAGGACCAAGGGCACCTAGCATAATGAAGCCGATGGTTGAGGCGAATAGCCCAATGGTGAATAAAATGGGGTAATCAAACAGCAATTCAATAGAAAAGGCGGCAATAGCGAAACAGATGAACGTGACTGTTAATGCTTTTATGCGGCCAGACATACTGTCGTCGGTTTCAGCTAGAGCGGCAGCAATAATACCTAAGATGAGTGGCGTAATTGCGGTGGTTTGTTCCAAATACCAACAGGGTAAAACGGCTCCTACTAAGGCAATCAGAACTCGGACACTGTAATTAATGGTATTGTTGGCCCAAACTTGTCTTAGTTTTAATTTCACGTTCAACTCATCATGGTTAAATAAGGCAATGAAGTACAAATAATAGCAAACTGTTTTTGAACACTTAATACAATTAATGAGTTACGTATTTCTTTTGATGATAAATTCATCACTTGTAATGTCAGTGTTAGCAGCAAGAGTAAACTATATTACAGTCTGGAAGATTGATAAGTTAGGCAGTGACAAAGGCTAGCAATATTCACAAGAGCTGTTAATCTACCACTGTTTTTATTTACAGGGGAAACAAGATGCAATTATCCGCAAGTTGGCTGGCACAAGTATTTGTCCAGGGTGATTTTTATCAGCTAACTTCACGTAATCATCAACTCTGTTTTATTTCAAACGAATCCGAATTTCGGCTTTCCTATGGTGATTGGAATGGTGCCATTACACTTAAGCGGGGAGTTTTGTGGGGAGGTTTGGTTTTTCATGACCAGTATGATCGACCGCGTTGGCGTGTTTTAGGCTTACCATGGCAACAATGTCAGCAAGTGGCGGATCAACTCACCAAAGATTACTTTTTATGGTGGCAAGAAAAGAAAAAGCAGATTGATAAAATTGCCCCTGAACTGGAAGAAGGTATTTATCGTCTGCTTAATTCTGGTAAATATTTAAAAGAGTCTGAAGCTTATTTGTTGAAAAACAAAGTGGAAGAGGCGTTTGCACAAATCAAAGTTCCGTATGAATTAGCCAAGCAAGTTGCTCCTGATATTGTCCCCAATTTATTGGGGTGGGTTGAAAATACCAGAGAGTGGGCTGAGCGTTATAATGAAGAATGGTTGGAGTCTGAGCTTATTACTTGGCAACGTTGGTTTTCAGAGTGTGAAAGTTCACCTCTTAATCCTTCTCAGCAAAAAGCCATTTTATTGAATGAAGATCATAACTTGATTCTTGCTGGTGCTGGCTCTGGAAAAACCAGCGTGTTAGTGGCCAGAGTAGGCTATTTGCTAAAAAGCGGGCAGACAAAGCCAGAGCAGATCTTATTATTGGCGTTTGGGCGTAAAGCGGCTCAAGAAATGGCAGAGCGTATCCGTGAGAAATTAGGTGATGAAGGAGCAGAACGCGTTAAGGTAACCACTTTTCATCAATTGGGTATGGAAATAATCCGTGATGTTGAGAAAGGAGCGGTTCAAATTAGCCCGATTGCAACAGATGAAACCGCTCGTTTAGCATGGGCTGCTGAAACGTTACGTGAACAATGGCAAACCGCAGCGGTGGCAAAGCGTTGGCAAAAGCACTTATCACAGTGGCAAATTGCAAACCTAAAAGGTGACGTTGATCTTCGTCAGCTAGGAAACAATGAAAAACTGCTTAATTGGATACTACGTCAAATAGAAGAGTTGAATACGCAATGCTTACCGAAAAAAGAGATCCAGCAACGGCTTGAGCACCATGATGATTACACACGTTTAAACAGCGAGCTTAACCTTGTTTGGCCGTTTTATCGAGCGTATGTTCAAACCTTAAAACAAACCAAAAGCATCGATTTTAATGGGATGGTTCGCCTTGCTAGCCAATACATCAATAAAGGTAAATTTCAGTCGCCTTGGCAATATGTCATGGTGGACGAGTACCAAGATATTTCACCAGAACGATTGGCTTTGCTAGAGGCCATTTGCCAGCAACCTTGTTCTGATAATGATGGTGCCCGTAGTGCTTCTTTATTTGCAGTAGGGGATGATTGGCAAGCGATCTATCGTTTTGCAGGAGCTGATGTGAGCTTAACAACAGGATTTGAGCAGCGTTTTGGTGCTTGCCGTTTAAGCCATTTAGACACAACATATCGCTTTAACAGCCAGATTGGCGAAGTGGCTAACCGCTTTGTTCAGTGTAATCCTAGCCAGTTACCTAAGCAGCTGAATAGTTTTAAACAACAGAAACGAAAAGCGGTGAACATCATTGAACATGCAAAACTTGAAGGTGAATTACAGCAATTAGCGCAAAAGCATAAAAGTGGTAAGTCGGTCATGCTTCTTGGTCGTAACCATTACTTAAAGCCCACACAGTTAGCCCAATGGCAAAAAGCATGGCCACATTTATCCATTGAATTTTTAACTTGCCATGCCAGTAAAGGCCGGGAAGCGGATTTTGTGTTTGTGTTACAAGTTGAAGAAGGCGTTTTTCCACCTCGCTCTAGAGCGGATTCTTTATCGAGTGCATTATTGGCCTCAGAAGATGAATTTCTTCACGCTGAAGAAAGACGTTTGTTTTATGTTGCTTTAACACGAGCAAAAGAGCAGGTATGGATAACCTTTGGCCATAAACCATCTTGTTTTATCTCAGAGTTGATAATTGATAACTACGCGGTGGTGAACCGCCATAAAGGGGGTAAGTAACGTAAATGAGCGAAAGTGAATGGCGGCATTACTCTTCAGTGACAGAGATAACCAGTTTGCCGCTGGTATGATGAACTTGTAAGCGGGCAAGCCCTCCACAGAGCTCTTCAAAAGGTAGAACGGTATCAATCATGGTATCGAGTTTGTCTTCAACAACAAGCTTAGCCAATTGCTCTCCCATATAGGCGAGATGAGCAATGTGATTATCGTCACCATGGGCGTATACCGCACCTAAAGAAACTTCGTGTAGGGTAATGGCCTTAGTCGATGTGGCTAAAGGAGCCTGATCAAACCGATCTGCTACCATGACTATTTGGCCGTTAAAGCGCAGTAATCGACTTAATTTGGTGGCTGAGGATACAGAAACACAGTCAATCAGAGCTTCGACCATGTGATCTTCGGTCACTTCCAATAAACGCAAAGGGACATTTTCAGATTGGTAATCAATCACAGCATGTACTCCATAACGTTCTAGGCGAGCATGGTGTTTTGCTGAAGAAATAGCATACACAGTGGCCCCTTGCAGTAAGGCAAGTTGAGTAGCGAACCCACCAACACCACCGCCAGCCCCTGTGATTGCAATGCACTGTCCTGGTTGTAATCGCAGTTTATCGTGAATGGCTTGCCAGGCGGTAAACCCTGCACACGGCAGAGTAGCGGCTTGAATAAAGCTCATGCCTGCGGGGATTTTACTGACGGCAACGGCTCGGCCGGTTGCATACTCGGCAAAGCCACCAGCTTGATCTGGATTCGCAAAAAAGAAGACACGGTCACCCGCTTTAACATTGGTGACCGATTCTCCAATTTCGATAACGGTCCCCGCGATATCTAGGCCGAGAATTTTAGGGTATTGCCAGTTTGGAGAACCCCATTCAGCGAGCTTATAGTCGTACGGGTTGAGTCCGACGGCGGCGACTTTGATCAATACTTCATTAGCTTTTGGAACAGGAATAGATGCCTCACCTAAAGTCAGAGATTCAATACTACTTGGCTTAGTGAGCAACCAGGCTTTCATAAATGTTCCTTGTCAAAAGTGAACCTTACTCTTTTGAATATAGAACATTATTGGTTGGTAAGATGAGAGAAAAGGGAGGCTGAATACCTCCCTTTTAGGTTTTAGGTAAAGGGCTAGTTTATTGAATTCTTTCTGCTAAATAAGCGTCGTAATCGGGAATTTCGATTTCGGTTTCTTTTGATAGCATTGGAGAGTTCACCATGAAATTTGCACTGGCGCGGTTAGTGGCGACAGGTACGTTCCACACAGCGGCGATACGAAGAAGGGCTTTCACGTCTGGATCGTGCGGTACAGCATTAAGTGGATCCCAAAAGAAGATCATCATGTCGATCTTACCTTCACAAATGAGTGCGCCGAGTTGTTGATCGCCGCCAAGTGGGCCACTGATTAGGCTCTTAATTGCTAATCCCGTCTCTTTACTCAGCATATGGCCAGTGGTGCCTGTGGCGTACAAAAAGTGGCCTTGTAGTTTGTCTTTATTCTCGCTAACCCAGCGTAGAAGTTCGGCTTTACAATTATCATGTGCAACCAAAGCAATGTGTTTTTGCGCTGGCATAATACGAGTTGTTGTGTGCATTCAATCACTCCATTCGATTGATAAACAAAATAGGTTAATTGGCTTCAGTGTACTTAAGAAAAGCAAAAGAAAAATGACAAACATATCACTTTTACGGTTCTGTTCTTATTCTATTGGTGCTAATACGGAAAATTGAGGTCTGAACTCCGCAGGTGATAGGGATTGCGCTATGATCTCTGTTGGTAAATAGGCCGGATGCAGAGATTCAATCACCGGATTGGCTAAGGATGGTGAAGGTAATCCCTCCAAATAGTTGATCGCTTGCTGTATAGACAATCGCCCTTGTAGCACCATTTTATCCGTGGGTGAAAACAACACTTTATTACGGCGTAATCCTCGATAGACGGCATGGCTAAGATAGGTTGAGATCAACTTGACTTGATCGGTTCGCTCTTGGGCTCGCACTTCACTGATGGCCACTTCAATGGCAACGGCTCCACCTACCAGATAAACGATCGTTTTGTCTTCTAATACTTCTTGGATGAGGTTGCGTTGTAGTTCTTTACTGTTATCCCCCCATAATGTTGAGACAATCCGCACATCGCTGTTCTTAATGGCATCTTTAAAGCCTTTAGTCACGGGTTTGGTCCCACCACGTGATTTAGGGCCAGGTAACCAACCAATGTTTACGATTCCTGATCCTTTTGGGTGACGAGCAGCAAGAAATTGACCGGTGTGATAGCCCATCCAGTACCAATCAACGCCGACTTGCCCTTTAATAATGTCGTAGCTGTCAGGATCTCGAGTACTGAGCTTATTGACGGTGGCAAACACAGGTGTATTTCCCACTAACTGTTTCAGTTTTTTTTCATACGCAAATTGGTCAACAGAACCCAACAAAATGGCATCAGCCTGCCATGTTTTACACTCTTTTAGTTGTTGGCTTTGGCGCTCAAAATGCGGGTAGCCACCAGCTTCAAATACTTTCAGCTCGACACCGTGTAACTTTGCTTCATCCACCATGCCGTAATTGACGGAAAGCCAGTACGAGTCTTTTAGGTGCGGGTAAACGGCACAAAGTCGCCAAGGTTGGTCGCTTTTTTCCACTGTATTAAGGGCTTGAGCGGAAGCCGAAATAGGTAAAAATAGCCCTGCTGCAAAAAAAGAGCCTAGAAAAAGTAATGATTTAAACATTTTGTTGGTGTCTTTCGGCCAATAACTGGCAAAATAGTCAAGAATAACAATTAGCATACGCTATTTTAAAACAGATTATTAGTCAGTGAAGTAACCAAACTATGTTATTAATTCGAGCCAGTATTGGGCGTAAATTGCTGTTAGCTTTTTCTATTGTTGCGTTATTAATGTTAATAGCGGCGGTAATTGGTGTTTCAGGTTTTTCGCTGGTGGCGAGAACTGAGCGTGCAGTGATTAATTCCGCTGTACCTGCATTGGTGGAAGCTCGTCATCTGTCTGATTTGAGTACTCGAATTATCTCTACCGCTCAGGTATTGGCTCAGGCAGAAACGGAACAAGAACGCCAGCTTAATGGACGTGCAATTACGTTACATATTGAGTCGTTACTGCAACGCTTACAAGGGCTCGGAAGCTATCAGTTTGATGCGCATTTACTTAAAGCGCTCGATGATAATGTACAAGGTATCATCGATAATCTGGCTAACCTTGGTGTGCTGGTTGGTAAGAAGATTTTATTAAAATCAGAGGTGAACACTTTAGCTTCTGAAATGACGAAACGGGCTTCTCAGGTGGAAGAGCTTGCGAGCTCCCAAGTACTGAATTCCAACACCATTGCGGTGGCTAATGTGACGAAGATATATGACTTAGTTGAATCAGGAGAGCAAGAAGCCATTTATAATGCGCTCGATACGTTAGTAGAAGTGGATTTAGATTTAGCCGAGCGTTTGCATGAATTACGGTTGCTGGCTTTTAAAATTATTAACACCATTGATGATGCTAAAAGCTCTGAAAGTTTAAGTGACATAGAAATACTCCATAAAAGCTTCCAGGGGGACATTCATATTATTTTAAGACGCGTTAAAGCGGTTGAAGACCCAAGCCGTTCACTGAAAATGACAGAATTAACCCAGGAGCTGGTCGAACTTCAGCGTATTTTTAGCCGTTTAAAAACCTTAAATTACACCCAGCAAAATATTGATAAATTAAGCCAGCAAAACTTAATTCAGTTTCAAGAATTAAATGAGACCGTAGATAAGCTGATCACGCAGGCCAACCGAGTCACCACCACTGCGGTAAGTCATGTCAATCAAACTTTGAATATGGCGCAAAGCAGCTTAGTGGTGATTTCATTACTTGGAATTGTGATTGTGGCCTTAATCATGTGGCGCTACGTTTATGCTCAAGTGATCACTCGGTTAAATCAATATTCTCAGTCTCTAGAAAGTGTATCTGACGGAAAATTGGATTTTGACTTTAAAGTTACAGGGCAAGATGAGTTAGCAAAAATGGGGCGTTCTATTCTTATCGCTCGTGATACGGCGAAAGAGCTAGTGAGAGTGGCAGAAGCGGAAGCTTTGATAAAGCAAGAGCTACAGGCCCACAAGAACACCCTAGAAGAGCTGGTGATGCAACGTACGGAACAGTTGCAAACGACAAACCAAAAACTGAATGACGAAGTACTGAATCACGCCAAAGCTCGGGCCGTTGCAGAGCAAGCAAATAAAGCAAAATCTGCATTTTTAGCAACAATGAGCCATGAAATTCGAACCCCAATGAATGGTGTGCTAGGAACCGCGTCTTTATTGAAAGAAAGTGGCTTAACGTTGTCGCAAAAACATTACGTAGACGTGATCAATCGAAGTGGAGAAAGCTTATTAGATATTTTGAATGACGTGTTGGATTATTCAAAAATTGAAGCTGGTCATTTAGAAATAGCGTCTGCGCCATTTCACTTAAAAAATCTGATTGATGATGTTTACTACATGTTGGAAAGCCGCGCAACAGCAAAAGGGCTCACGCTTGTTGTGGAATTCAAAACACCGACAGCAGATTATTACTTAGGAGATGTAACACGTATTCGTCAAGTTTTGATCAACTTGGTGGGTAATGCGATTAAGTTTACAGAAGAAGGTGAAGTTACAATTGTTATTGGCTCTGGGGATACAGGTGATAAAGGGACAGCCGATAACTTGTTATTTGAAGTTACCGATACAGGAATTGGGATCTCTACGAGAGAGCAAGCGTGTTTATTTGAAGCTTTCACACAAGCTTCTGCGGGTAAAAGAGCTTATGGTGGCACAGGGTTAGGGCTTGCTATTAGCCAGCGCTTAATCCATGCGATGAATGGTGAAATTGGAGTAGATTCAAAAGAAGAACAAGGAAGTAGTTTTTGGTTTTCTGTCCCTTTAATTGAGACTAGCCCTATTGAACAACCTGACTCTGAAAGTAGCGAAAAGGTGATTGCGAAAGTCTTGCTGGTGGAAGATAACCCAGTGAACTGTTTAGTGGCTGAAGGCTTTTTAAAGCGTTTGGGGCATCAAGTGGTGACTGCTGTGGATGGGATCAGTGCGGAGCAGGTGATTGAACATCAAGATTTTGATTTACTGCTACTAGACATCAATTTGCCAGACACGGACGGGGTGACATTGATGCACCGTTTAAGACGAATTGAAAATAACAAGGGCATAGACAAAAAGAGTAACCCAACTCCGGCGTTTGCGTTTTCTGCTCACGTATTTAATGAAGAAGTTGAAGGGTATTTGAGTGCTGGTTTTGATGGCTTTTTGCCTAAACCTTTAGTGGAGAAACAATTGGAAGAGAGCATTGTGAAAGCCTTATCAGGTCGAGACCTTTTGTTGGATCAAAGTGTGGTTCAGGGGGCTGAGCTATCTTTAAGTAAAGATCAAGAAATTGAGCATGAAGGCTTTCAATCGGATTCTGAAGCGTTGGTTATTTTAGATGATTGTGTGTTGGCCAATGATCTAGCCGTTTTGGGTGATAAGCAGATCAGTAAGCTAGTGAGCTTATTTGAAATGTCCTCAAATGACACATTAAAGCCTCTTTTAGTCGCTTTAAAAGCAGAAGATTATAAAGCCGTGGCTGATCTGGCTCATCGATTAAAAGGATCGGCCAGCAGTTTAGGTTTACAGCAGTTGCATCAATTGTGTTTACAATTTGAAGTGGCTGGAAAAGAAGGAGATCTTAGTCAATGTAAAGCCAGTGAGATGGCGTATTTAGTTGAAGCGTCTCAGCAGGCGTTACATGAGAGGTTTGGCTAAAAGCGTTATTGATCAAGCCTCATCATTAACGCTTTTCAGAGTTAAAGTTGATTAGAGCGATGATCCTGAAAATTGATGATAGCGTTCTAAAATGAACTGGCATATTTGGTCTGTATTATTGAGATCAAGCTGAGGTAATGAAGTTAATTCGGTGCTGTTCAGTGGGCTGAAATCATCACTGGCGATGGCAATAATGTGTTCATCTTTTTCACATAATAACGGCTTGCCGTAGCTTGGTCTGTGTATCTCCAATTTTGGAAACTTTTCATCACGGAAACCTTCAACAATGATCATATCAAGGCATGAATGATCCAATTGCTCAATGCATTGTTGTAGTTCTGGTTCGGGTGGGTTAGTTTCTGGGTATTCAAAATAAAGCATGTGTCTTTCTTTGGTTGCCAGTAGGGTTTGGCTACAACCCGCATGACGCAGCCGGTAACTGTCTTTTCCGGGAGTATCTGGTTCGATAGTGTGGTGACTGTGTTTGATCAGCCCAATTCTTATATTGTGTTGCTTTAGCTGAGTAATGACTTTTTCGAGTAGTGTTGTTTTCCCTGAGCCACTGTATCCGGCAAAGCCCAGTAAAAATAGACCGTGACTATCGATGTTCATGTCGGCGTTCATGATTATTCTTTATTTAGGTGAGAGTAAGAATTGTGTCGTTTAATCTTAAAAATCACAAGGTCTTTATTTTGTAGTTTGTCGATAGTAGGAAAAATGAACTAGTCTTTTAAAAGACACAAGCGGGATGCAAGATAGGTGGGCAGGAAGCTCAGCAGTCGATGGCAGGTGTTAGCCGTGAAGTAGCTGAACAAGGAGTGTTAAATGTGGGCAACTCTCGATTTCGAATCTTCTGGATTATCGAAACAGTCATATCCCATCGAAGTGGGGTTCTCATTACCAGATGGTAGGGTTGAAAGCGTACTAATTAATCCGAATACATCTGCTGATTTATGGACTTATTGGGATGATGTTGCTGAAAATGAAATTCATCATATTTCCCGAGCAGAATTGATTGAAGATGGGATGTCTGTGATACAGGTATGCCAAACTTTAAATCAAGTATTAGCGCATTATGATTATGTATTGTGTGATAGCCAGTGGGATCTATTTTGGTTAGGGCGTTTATATCATGCCGCACACATGAGGCCTTCTTTTTTATTGCTTGAAGTAAAACATTGGCTTAAAGGGGAAGGGATTGGTAAAGATGTGTTTGTTAAAGCCCTAGAAGCTCAAGGCCCAATTAAGCACCGGGCAGGGCAAGACGCGAAACAGATTAGAATGGCAATTAAAACATTAGTTAGCTAAATTAGCCGATTATTATTTTATCAGGTTAATGTTGTGGTCACTAAAGTTCGTTTTGCTCAGTTTAATATATCTCTTTCACTGCCAGAGCAAGGAGCGATCAAGCAGCAGCTGTTAAATCAATCTCATCCTCGTTTTAAAAAACTGGCCAGTATTATTTTAAAGACGGCTCCAGATGTACTTCTGTTATGTGAATTTGATCATCCAGGAGAAGGTGGAGACGATGGATCTTTGGATATTTTTTGCCGTGATTATTTAACTGATCACGCTTCAAATTCAAATAAGCCATTATATCCTTATGCCTATTGTCCACCGTCAAATACTGGATTACTTGCTAGTGTTTCATTGCATGGCGAGAAGATCCCATCGTTGCCCGATGACGGGATTGGTTTTGGCTTTCATCATGGCCATTTTAGTTTTGTACTTTTATCCAAATACCCGATTGACACAAATAATATTCGATCATGGCAAAAGCTGCTTTGGAAAAATTTACCATCCCATTCGATTCCAGAAAACTATTACTCTCCTCAAGCGCTAAATGAACTTCGTTTATCATCTAAAAACCACTGTGAGATCCCGATTACCATTAATGATAAACAGGTATCAGTCTTAGCAAGTCACCCTACACCGCCTGTATTTGATGGGATAGAGCAGCGCAATAAGCGACGCAATAAAGACGAGCTAAAACTCATTCATGAAATGTTGGATCCGGCATCATCTGTACTGGATGATAGCGGGAGACAAGGTGGCCTCCGGCTTGAGCAATCTTTTGTGATCATGGGAGATTTAAATGCTGATCCAATAAACGGAGATGGGGAGACTCAAGTTATACGCAATTTATTGTCGCATAAGCGAGTGAATCAGCGAGTTTCTCATGGAAGCTTAATGCCGAAAAGTAAGGGGGCAGTACAAGCTCGTGTATGGCAGCCAAGAAAAGGTGAGCGTGCGTCATGGACACATATTAATGGACTACGATTAGATTATGTATTGCCCAGCACAGATCTGAATGCAATTGGGTCTGGCGTGTTTTGGCCAGCTCAAGGCAGTTCTGAACGCGCGCTTATTTGTGATGAAAAAGGCCGAGAGCGAGCGCAAGCAGGCAGCGATCACCGCTTAGTGTGGGTTGATATTGAAATAGAGTAGTTACAGGCTTTGAACTTAGATAAGTCATTAAAACGTAAAGTATTTCTTGTGCTTTTTCTAAATTTGAGTCAGGCAAAGCACCTAATTGTGGAGTTAGTACGTGAGTTTTCAGTAAATCGTCATATTTATTAGGGTTATAGTTAGTAATTCATTCATATTTATACAGTTAACAGCTAAAATTCTTGTAAGTATTATCATTTATAACAAACAAGGTGAATTCATGAAGTGGCTAAATCACTTACCACTACGGGTTAAGATGTCGATACCAGTGGCATTGGTCGTAGCATTATTTGTTAGCATAACCATTTTTAATGTCGTTATGTTTAATAAACAAGATGAGATTAATGGCAGACTGCAAAAAGTGCAGTTGGTGTTAGGAGATTTAGAAAGTGGTTACCGTGATATTTACCAAGTAATGACAGCCGCACAGGGTTTATTACTTGCTGAAGGAAGCCAAGCAAAAATCAACTATAACATTCAAGAATTTAAAGATAATGCGTACAAAGCGGGCCCTAGATTAGGTAAAGCCCAAATGTTATATGACTCAAAAATACTGCCAAGTCATACGCGAAATACATTTAATACACTCAATTCCTCAATTGATCAGTGGGTGGGGCTGTATGAGCCACTTTTCAATAACCCCGCTAATGCGAGTGATTATTACGCGCGTACAAGATCAACCATGGATGCTAAATTTGCAGAGCTACGTGGCGCTTTAATCGAAATGCAAAAAACGATAAGAGACAAGCAGGCGTCATTGCGAGTGGAGCGTGAAGCAGCACGAGATACTGCCTCCTTGGTACTCCAAGCTGGAACTGGAGTCGCTATTCTTCTTGCTGTTGTATTTAGCTGGTTACTTTCTGGTTGGTTGGTAGCGCCGATTAAGCGTCTGTCAAAAGCAATGGATGAGATTGCTTCTGGTGATGGTGATTTAACAAAACGTATTGATGCTGAAACCAAAGATGAGGTTGGAAGCTTAGCGTCTTCTTTTAATACCTTTGTTGAAAAAATTCAAACGACGGTAACAGAAGTGATTTTTGCTTCAAACGCGGTTCGTGCCGAAATGGAGAACATTAAAAGCTTAACTCAAGGTGTGGTGGTAAGTGCTTCCGGCCAGCAAGAGGAAAGTGAAGTGGTTGCTGCAGCGGTACACGAAATGCGAACGACCAGTGAATCAGTAAGCGGCAATGCCGATGAAGCTGCTTCTGCCAGTAAGCGCGCGAGCGAAGAGTCTCAAACCGCCAGCGATGTATTAGGTAATACCGTAAAATCAATTCAGCACTTAGCCAATGAGATTGAACATGCCAGCGAAGTGATTCACACGTTAGATGCGGATGTTGCGAATATTGCTTCTATTTTAGATGTGATAAGGGGTATTGCTGAACAGACGAATTTGTTAGCGCTTAATGCCGCGATTGAAGCAGCACGAGCGGGTGAGCAAGGGCGTGGCTTCGCGGTCGTAGCGGACGAAGTTCGGGCTTTGGCAAGTAAAACGCAAGAAAGTACGGGTGAAATTCAAACCATGATTGAGCGTTTACAGGCTGGTGCAAAAGAAGCGGTGACAGCAATGGAAGCGAGTAAAATTGGTGGTGAAGAAACCGTAGATAAGGCAGGTTCAGCATCCAGTTCGTTAGAGGAAATCAGCCGTTCTATAGAAGTCATTAATGAAATGAATACGCACATTGCAGCAGCGGCTGGTGAGCAAAGTAAAGTGAGTGAAGATATTAACACCAATGTTCAACAAATTGCTGGCAATAGTTATCAAATGGTTGAAATGGTGAGCAGTGCAGAAAATGCGTGTGAGTCACTTGCTGAGCAATGTGAGCGGTTAGATAGCTTGGTGGATCAGTTTAAGGTTTAGGGTGTGTTTTTGACTGTTTGATCCAGCGTTATTGCTTAAATTCTTGTAATTGTATGGCCTTTAACAGAGAGGCATTCTGATAAGGTTGTTCATAAAACTCTTAGCCTTCTTCGGGTTATACCGAGAAGGCTTTTTTGTTTTTCAAGCCTAAAGTATGACTTGTAATGCATATGAGGTTTTTAGAACTAAATCACATAATCATCAATAAAATGAACAATGATTTATTAATTCATTGATATTGTCAATAAATTGACTATGCTGCGCGCCATAAATAATTTTGCTAGTTAAACATGTATTTAGGATAATAAAAATGAAAAAATTATTAGCAGGCGCGGCTTTATTTACTTTGAGCTTTAATTCATATGCTGAGATTATGCCTTACGCTAGCGTTGGTATGAATGTATTTAGCATCGATAATGAATCTTCCGCTTTTGGTGCAGAGGCGAGCTCAGATGGTGGATCAACTGCTGTGTTTAATGGTGGTGTGATGTTTGGTTCGAACTCAAAAGTAAATGTATTTTACTTTTCGGGTGAAGAAGACGATTCAAATGTAATGAAGGCAACTGTCTCTGGTATCTCATACGATTATAACTTTAATAACCAGGGTGCTTACCGTGGCATTGTTTTAGGTGCTGGTATTTCTAATGTGGAAACTGAGTTTAAAAACTCATCAATCACTACAGCGACAAGTGATAGCAGCACAGGCTTATTGCTTCGCCTAGGTTATGATTACTTAATGGATAACGGCTTATTCTTAAGTGCTGTTCTTAATTACAATACAGCAGAGCAAAAGCATAAGCCTCTGACAGCTGCACCTAATGCTGAGTTTACATCAACAGTAAATGACATTTCGTTTTCTGTTGGTTACGCCTTCTAAGCTGGCTGTAATTCTGTAAAAAAGATAGAGAGCACTTATGGGTGCTCTTTATCATTTTAGAGTATAGGAGAATTGGTAGTTGGGTAGGTTTCTTGTTATCTTTAGCTGTGGATAATCAAGCTGCACTATCTTTTAAAAATAAAGATTTACTTTTCACTGGTGTGCATTTTTTGCAGCGCCAGATCTTATTAGGGTTGCCTAATCCAGCTTTTAACCATGGTGATGTTGCACCAATAAATTGAATACATTCAGAAACCTCTAAACAAGAACTGCAAACTTCCCATTTTGGCTTTTGTGCTAATTCTGCATTCACATCGGCTAGTTGCATTACTTTTCCCATCAAGATACGAACTACAATACTTAACTGTATATCCATACAGTGCTTTTGGCAAGATATTTAATGCTTTGCTAAGAAACAAACTTCCTTTTGTATGCTAATTGGCGAAGTGCTTATCGGTTAAAGATATGAGCCGTAAAACATAGAGTTGAAGGCTCAATATCGAGAGGTTAATGGTATAGGCTAATTCCTGGTCCAACAAAAAAAGGCATAAGTTTGGTAGGCTGACGATTTCTTGACTTATCGTACACAGATTGAAATAGCATGCAGTCTAGGCATAACCTCCATGTCGCATCTTCGTTGTAGCAAAACTCATCAAACCCACAATTTGGGCAAGGGTAATCTTCTTCTATTATCATATTGGTTTCATATCTTGATTTTGAGACAAGTATACTAATTATGAAACATTTGTATAGCGATCTTCTTTAACAAGAATACAGAGATGAGTCGCGTAAATTTTAGATAGAAACATATTAATTACATGAATTTATCGTGTTATTTGTAAAACATAGAAGCAAAGTTGGCATTGACTACTGTGGTGTAATTTATAAAACGGTTTTAATAAAATAAGAAATTGCTAACGGCTGTAGCAGAACGTTGATAGGAGCGGGGGTATTGAGATATCGATAAAAAAGCCGATGGGCGGCTAGCTCATCGGCAAAACAAAGAAGTAAGGTATGGAAATTAGGAACATAATAACAATATGAAATTTGGTTCGTAAAGTATTAGTAACATCTTTATGTAAGGTTAAGCAGAAAATTGTGACATTCTGCGAGAATAGGCATTACCCTTCAGTAGGAATAAAAATGAAGACTCTTTCGTTATTGAAAGCATTACTTGTGGTTGTTTTATCTATCGGGGGGTGTTCTTCGCGTTATATTATTCACCCAGAGCAAGTTATAGTTCATTCAGGTGGGGGGGTCATTTCTGCTGCTATTACAGGAAGTGGGAATTTTAAAAAGACGAAAACAGAACAACTAAAAACGCTATCTATATCTGGTACTGTCGAAAATATCGATGATGGTTACCTTGTCCAAATATGGTTTTTTGAAGAAAACAAATTAGATGAAAGCCAAAGAGTCGAAGGAAATTATTTTGGTAACCGTACCCAAGAGATACAAACGTCAGTGTTGCTGCACAAAAATGAGCCAATTGTTCTTGGTGGTATAGACAGCAATGTTGTAAGGATAGAGATCAGGTAATACCGTGCAGTTTATGTGTTTTATTGATTCAACAAGGTACACTTATATCAGCGTGCTCTTAATTAGTTAGGAGTCGTTGATGTTAGTGAAAATGAGTAACTGTTATGTTTTCAAACGAAAAAGAGGGTGAGTTCTCACGCAAGAGTTTCATTGGTCATTCTATTGTCTATTGCACTGTATGGATGGTATGAATTGCATGGCTTAAATCAGCGTATTGAAATTGGAGTAATTCTTGAAGGCACACAGAGGAATGGTTTTGGCAGGGTTAAAAGGGCAAATGGCGAGATAGTATCGGCTGTATCGAATTGCCCTGGTTATACCGTGGGCTGGCAGGTTAAGCTAGTTGAAGGTGATGGTATCTTTTTTGATGGGAATAGGTACTCCATAGATTGTAGGCCGTACGTACAGTTAACGACCGAATATCGGGCTGTACGGCTTAGTGAGAAAAATAAGCTATTTAAAGAGCATCTCAACGGAAAGTACCTCAATAATGCTAAAGATATAAATTAACATGGCAGGTAGATGGCTGTGACATCAACTTGTTGACTTTATTTTGAACGGCTTCTAACTATGTAAAGAAACACTATTCTTTTCCACAGCTGTTTTGTTTTTTATTTGAACAATACACTAATGTTAATAATCACAATAATTTATTGATAGTCGGCACACCTAACATTATTGTCAAAAACTCTTAAAAAAAATTGAGTTTTTACAGTATCATACGCGCATATGTACTTCAGGTGCTTTCATCTTTATACGACGTTGATGTTTGCCATAAATAGAGGTAACTCTATTAATCTGAATTACATGAACAGAATGCCTCGATTTATCATTCTGTTCTAGTCGTACCAGTATAAAAATTAATGAGTTTATAAAATTGGCAACTTTTGCCTAGTTTGATATGAATTCACGTTTCGTTATGCCTTAAAAGCATGATTATTTAGGTTAGGTTTATCATGATTAAATTTCGTAAATTAGCTCCACTTTTTCTTTTGGTCGCTCTTGCTGGCTGCGGAGAACCAACAATTGACTCCTCTTCTCAAGAGGCAATGAAATCCTCGATGGAGGAAATGATGGAAAGTTTACCAGAAGAAAAACAGAAAGAACTTCAAGCAAGCCTAGCACAACTATTTTTAAAAGTTGGTTTTACCGCCATGCGAAATGGTGCTTCTGAAGAAGATATTAACGCAAAAATTGCGGAGTCGATCAGCGGAAAGACTGCGGATGAGATCATCGCTCTCTCTAAGCAGCAGTAGCTCTTTATAGAACAGAGAAGCAGGGTGAGAATTAATTTACGGTCGCTTCATTGCTGCCGTAAAATCCTGCTGTATCTGTTCTTTTATGTAACACCTTAAATACCTTGCGTTCAATTCAATACGCTATTCGTTCAACAGATTACTTTTATTATGGCTGTGGGAAAATATGAAAAAATTCATTATTGCTTTATTGTCTATGATGTCATTTTCAGCGAGTGCGAAATTCATTCACCCTCTTGATTTTGATGGTTCTGATGCACAAAAAAAAGAAGTTGTTGCGTATATTCAAGCCAGAGTGAAACAAGATTACTGTCAAACAGTAGATATGTGTCAAGAGTCGATGCTTCGAATGATGGAAAAACAAAACCTGAATGCTTTTAAAAAGCTAACTCAGGCTACAAACCGACCAGTATTGGACAGAGCAATCCACGACTATTGTGGAACCGTAGACATGTGTACGTATCAGATGATTGATATGATGTATAACCAAAACCTAAAGGCAGCACAGCAGCAGTTAACGTGGTAAAGCGTTATTTTTTGTAAATTTGAGCCTACTGTGTTCGTTGACGATGTAGGCTTTTTTAGTTGCTAGATAAAGTAAATACGAATTGAGTGAGAAGATGAGTAATCCGAGCTTGGAACAACAGCAGCTGATTAATGCCATTATTAAGAAGGCACTTGAAAAAAAGAAGAACGAAAATGTTATTGATGAAGATGCATTGAATTCAACATTAGAGTCTATTTGTGAAGTAACGGGGATATCTCGTGAAGAAGCGGAAGAAATAGCCAACGAGGTGATTGAAAAGCATAAAAATACATCTAAGTTTTCAGAGTCCCCAGAGTCCCCAGAGTCCCCAGAGTCCCCAGAGTCCCCAGAGCCTTCAGAGTCTTCAAAATTTTCAAAATGGAGCTGGTTTTTTGGCGTTTGGTGCATAGCATCAAGTATTAGTGCGTTCTCACAGACATTTCTAGTTGCCTTGTGCTATTTAGCTATGGCTTGTTTTTTACTCCCGCCTGTTCGAGAGTTTGTTTACACCAAAACAGGTAAGCAAATATCCTCTAAGGCTAGAGGAGCTGCAATTTTTGTCCTTTTTGTAATGTCAGGTGTTTTTCTTACGGCAGTCGATGAAAAAAAAGCTCAGGATTTAGCTGTTGAAAAAGCAAAAAAACAAGTTGAAGCCGTTGAACAGATACGGTAAGGGAATATAAGCAATATGGTTCTTTATAGAACCTAAAGGCAGATGAATAGTGAGCGTTATGTTAGCTTTATTACTGCGGTAAAACTGTACATATAAGATGATTGGTGTGGTATTAACCAACAACGATAGGTAGCACAGTAATAGCACTTAACGTAGCAAAAAGACTATTCGCCTGCCAACTTAGTGTACTGTGCTCGTTAAAGGTGTCGCTTTTTAGTAGCTAAATATGAAATAAATACAAATTGAGTTAGAAGATGAGTAATACAAATAGAGAGCAACAGAAACTGCTCAATGAGATCATTGAAAAAGCATTTGAAAAAAAGAAGAACGACAATGTTATCGATGAAAATACATTGAATGCAACATTAGAGTCTATCTGTGAAATGACGGGAATGTCTCGTGATGAAGCTGAAGAGATAGCTAAGGAGGTAATTGAAGAGCATAAAAATAGTACTGAACCTACAAAAGCTTCAGAGCCTCTAGAATCTCCAAAGCCTTCAAAGTCTTCAAAGTCTTCAAAGCCTTCAAATTTTTTATTGCCCCGGTTAGTCTTTAGTTGGTTCTTTGGTTGTTTCTTTTTGTTATTAAGTATTTTGGCTTTCTCTAAGACATTGTTAGGCGCTCTGTGCTTTTTTGTTATCGCTTGCTTGTTACTTCCGCCAGTTCGACAATTTGCCTATATCAAAACAGGTAATAAAATATCGTTTACAGCGAGAGTGTTTATAATTTTTCTCTTTATGACATTTGGGGTTTTAACTGGAGAAAGAAAAGATAAGGAAGCACAGGACATTGAGAAAGCAAAAGAACACGCTGAAGTAGTTGAATTAATACAGTACAGAAAACAATAGGTAGTAGTAAATATATTTACATATCAGATGGTTGATATGGTGTATAACCGAAATATAAGTAAATACGAATTGAGTTAGAAAATGAGTAACCCGGATTGTAAAGAGCAGCAACTGCTCGATGAGATAGTTGAAAAGGCATTTGATACACAGAAGAATGAAAGTGTTATCAGTGAAAGTAAATTAAACTCAATATTAGAGTCTATCTGTGAAGTGACGGGGATATCTCGTGAGGAAGCCCAAGAGATAGCAAATGATGTGATTGAAAAGCATAAAGATGGAACTGAGTTTTCAAAACCTTTGGATCGTTCAACATCACCTTTAGAGCTTTCAACGCCTTTAGAGTTTTCAAAACCGTCATTATTCAGTTTGTTTTTTAGTTGGGTTTTTGGTTGTTTCTTCTTCTTCCTAAGTATTATTTTTACCGATGATATGTTTTTAATTGCTATGGGCTTTCTGATTATCGCTTGTTTTTTACTTCCGCCTGTTCGAACACTTGCCTACATTAAAACAGGTTATAAAGTACCTTTTATAGCAAGAGGGGTTATAATTTTCATTATTTCTTTTGCCATATCCAGTATTGTGCTTGGGGAGTACCGAGAATATAAAGCTCAGGGCTTAGTTACAGAGAAAGCAAGAGAACACACTGAGAAAATTGAGCTGATCCAGTACAGAACAGAGAATAATAGGCAGCAGTAGTTTAGTTCATCAGTTGAACCATTGTGGATAGGGAATTTAAGACTATTGTGAATCAGTAGATATTCACCTATCAGGTAACTAATATGATGTATAGCCAAAACATAAGTAAATACGAATTGAGTTAGAAGATGAATAACCCGGATTGGAAAGAACAGCAACTGATCAATGAAATCATTAAGAAGGCTTTTGAAAAAAGGAAGAACAAAAGTGTTGTAGACATAGATAAGTTGAATTCAACGTTAGAATCTATCTGTGAAGTGACGGGGATGTCTCGTAAAGAAGCTGAACAGATAGCAAATGAGGTGATTGAAAAGTATAAAAATCAATCTGAACCCTCACAACGCCACCAAAAGAATAGTACTAAAGTGGCAGGGGCTGTGGAAGAGGTTGCATTTGAGTATGTGAGTGTCTTTCTTTTTGTATTTGTTTTTTATCTAGCCAGCTTGAAAACGCCTTGGTGTTTTATTGTACTGATATTTGCACTTCTATCCTCAGCATTAGTTATGTCTAAGTATTCGATAAAGTATGGTAAATCAAAGGCTAAGTTAGCTAAAGCGATATTTTATACTAGATCTACGGAAGTCAGACAAGAAGAAAAATATGTAACAATTAAGCGGCAATGGGAATCACAAGGTTGGCGTGAAGTAGAGTATGTCAATGATGGAACAACAGCACCTAGCTTTATTATGTTTGAAAAGTAAACAACTCATTGATTAGGTTTAACCTAGAGCATTTCATATTTAGTTAGGGTGGTGTGCACATCGTCCTATCTCTTTATTCTTTCTACCCACCGAAAGTATTTATTCTATCTCAAATTTTTGTTCTTTTTGAGTAATAGCCAACCATTCATGGCAGAAATGTATGATCTTAAATATATCATTTAATTTTAAACCGCTTTGCCGTATAATTAATTTTATAAATAGGCTTCATGAAATTAATAAATTATTTAAATCAATTTCTTAGAACCTTGTTGTCACCACTTTTGATTCTTTATTAAAAGATCGAAGCACTCGATATATTTTCTTCAGAATGGAAATCATCGTATTGAGCTGCTCGGCCGTCGAATTCTAGTGGGTTTGGTTAGTTATTATGCAGTTATTAGTATTCGGTGGTATTAGTGTTAACAGCACATAATTAATATTTTTTAGTTTAGAGGTAAGTACCCAGTGTCTATAGAGAAACTTTTAAACCTTGAATATAAACAGAGTGTTAAAAATGGAAATAGTACAAAAAAAGCGTTCAAATAAACATACCTTTACATTTTCTGATGAGTCATTCAATTTCTCATTTAAGGATAAAAGTGGTGCAGATGACGTTGACTTACACTATGCGGATTTTCCTAATAAGTCGTCATTGCGAATTGAGCAAAATGAATGGCTTCGAAATGTAGGGTTGCTATGGTGTGTTCTTGGAGTGTTTCAGCTTGGATATGCAATTTATTTAAATGCACCTCTTACAGGGAAAGGCTTTTGGTTAGCTGTTGGGCTACTGTGTGTGGTTTTTGCTCACTTTTCTAAAGTTAAGTATTCTGTATTTAAAGCAGAGCGTGGAAATATTTATATTATTCATGATAAAAAACATGATGTAATAGTTGATGAGCTTAAAGCTAGAAAGAAAAAGCAGTTATTAGACTGGTATGGTGAAGTCAATAAAGAAAATGATATTGATAATGAAATAGGTAAATTCAATTGGTTGCATGAACAAGGTGTACTAACAAAAGATGAAATGGACATGAAAATAGCTCAAGTAGAGTTTGCTCATAAAGTAAAATCGGATCAATCTGTTGAAGTTCTGAACTAAACGCTTATATATTGGTTCTTAATTGCTTTTTTCCAAAGTAAAGCAAGCCTTCTGGGCATTCTAGATATCGGAAATTAAAATATATTAATTAATATAGTTTGTTATTAAAAAATGAAAAAAATAATAGCGGCCATAGTCATTGTGTTATTAACAGCTTGTAGTGCCCAAAAATCAAACGTAAGCACTGCAGAAAAGGTACGCTCAAATTCGGCGGGTGACAAACTATTCCGTATGGGGTTGGATATTGCGTGTGATATTAAAGGTGGCGATAAGAGAGCTTGTGATTGCCAGTCAGATGTATTGTATGATGCAGCCGAACCGGAGTTAAGAGCAAATTTTTCTGCTGACCCACAAAGGTATCAGTTAGCTCTTGTTTCACTCATGCTTGAAAATAGTGATGCCTTGGAAGCATGTAAAAAACCGGTACAGTCTGAGAATATGACTAATTCGCAAATATAAAAACGACCAAAATGAAATCTCAACGCGAAGTGTTTATTTTTCGTTGAGTTTTATTTACTTGGATCAAAAATTAGCTCTGATGGCTTTTACAACATTTAAAAGTCAAGTTAGAAATTGTAACTCTGGAATAAAAATGAAAGTAAGTATGGATAAATCAGAACAAGAAGTAGCATTAAATACTAGAGATGAGTTTTACATAGTATCACCAAAAAAATTTATTATTATGTTTTTTGGGACTTTAGGAATGTACCATTTTTATTGGTTTTATAAAAACTGGAGTAATTACAGGAATAAAACAGGAGATAAAGTTTGGCCAATTGCTAGAAGCATTTTCTCTGTATTCTTTACGCATAGTTTGTTTAAAAAAATGCTGGGTAAACACAGTAACCCAACATCAGAAATGTCAAAAATGGTTGATGTTTGGGCTCTTGTTTACGTACTAACTTACGTGGTGTCTCAGATTTCAGATCAACTTCCAGGAAAAGAAATAGGCTTTCAATATACTGACTATATAAGCTTCATTCTTTTGCCTGCTGCTTGCTGGTCGTTATATAAAGCTCAGGTACTCGCAAATGCAGTTTGTAATAATCCCGATGGAAGTAAAAATAATAAATTTAGTATTCTGAACTATTTATGGTTAGTTTTAGGCGCTGTTTTTTGGAGCCTTATAGTGTGGGGAATGACGTTATAATTTAATTTCTATCTATTTCTCTGTGCAGTTAAATATAAATAACCTGGTGTTTCTTCTGTATTATCTGTAGGTATTGGAGATATTTTTTCTTTACGGAATATAAATTAGCTTCAGGTTATGGCTGCTTTGATTTGTGTTTTCTGTATATGGCTTAGGTCGGTATATCTCCCGAATCTGAAGGTATGTACGAAACTCAACTAAGCAGTAAATTCTAAATTTTTTGGGTTGTGTATATGAATAAGATGAGTGCCATTTGTCTTTTAGTGGTGTTTTTAGTAGCTGGTTGTTCGAGTACCAGAATTAAAGTCCAAGATGAAGGTTTTTAATACAACGAATTGAAATCAAATTTAAATGAGCCTGTATTTGTAATATTAAAAAATGATTTTTTGTTTCGTGGTATGTCACCAGATGATTACCAAAGAGGCTTATTATTTGGCAAAGAGTTTAAAAATGATATTTCTCAGAGTGCTTCAGTTACTAGAGTCCTGAGTGAAGATCGTTATACCATGGAAATGGAAGTCGAAGTATTTAAGGGGCGCTACAAGAGTGATGCATTAACATTATTATCTGCTTTTACAGTATTCGTTGTGCCGACTCCGATGGAGTACGACAGATCAGTCAATGCAATCTATTACCATGGAAAGAATAAGATTGGTGAATATACGTTTGAATTTAAACGTCATACATATAAAGGTTCATTTACAAGCGATAGATTCTGGGAAGAGTTAGCTGAGGATGCAGACCTTTTGGCTAATAAAGCTTTATCTCAATTTGAGACTGTAATATTAGAACACAAAAAAAGCGAGATTTAAGTTTTACATATTTATCAAACTGATGCTGTAAAATATGACGCACTTTTTACGAAAAAGTGTGTCAATTTTTTCTTTTTTTAGAATAAAATTACGCATTATTAATATGTTAAATGGTGAAAGACAAAAACCAGTATCTACATCTTCTTCATTAGGTTGCGGTTCTATCAAAAATATCCCAATAACACTGATGGCAGGCGGAAAAATTGAAAATGCCAAGTGACTATTTTATATCGATGAAGCTTGCGATTTATGGGGGAAATATTGAGAGCAAACGAAAGCTAGCAAGATCTTTAAGTCAGATTTTTAATAGCTTCATGTATTTGGAGGAAGTATGAACCTTGAAGGTTGTCCGGTGTGTGGTTATCCAGACTTTACAGCATTAGATCGTTTCGGTTGTACGACATTTGAAATTTGTGATTGTTGTGGTTGTGAGTCGGGGCTTGAGTACCAATCAGATGCCTCTCCTGAACGTCTGTTGGAATTACGTAGAGTCTAGTTATTTTCAAAACCTCAGCTTTGGTGGGGTTGTAAATTGGATAAACCCCAAAGATTTGACCCTATTGCTCAGTTAAAGCGAAGTAAACTCATCCATACACTGACGGAAGAAGAAATAGTAAAATATTTACATAGCAAGAATTTATGAGTGATTTTCAACGCTTAAAGTTTTTCAATTTAAATCAGTTTGAGTGCTCACAGGGAAATGACTTCGATAAGATGATTTAGCTTTATATTTAATTAAGCGTTATAGGTGCACACAGAGGAATAGTTCTATATTAACGTTGATAGTTGAATTCACGCTGTAAGTGAGGAAATGAGTAAATTTGGTCAGGAGTTTACCTGTAAGAAAGTTTTACTTTAGAGACATTATTCTTAATCAAAATAACGTGTTACACTCGGCGGTTCTTGTTCAGAGTGCTTTGTTAGTTCAGTACATGGCACTTTATTGCTTGCGTTAGCAATTAAAGGCTTTATTAATAAAGGATTATAAATGAAAAAATTGGCGGTTCTAGCTTTAGCCATGTGTTCTATTGATGCGGTAGCATTCAGTCAAAATACGGGAGCTCACTTAGGTAATTATGAGTATCATCATATTGAAAAACCTAACGTATTAGCAGGTGATAATTTAATTGTTTCATCAAAGTATAATAGTTTTACGAGCTCTCAAAGTCGAAATCAGTACTTAGGAGTTCGTGATCCCAGCGAGTTTCTTTGGACTCAACTTGGTATTGGGTTATTTTCGGGGGCAGCAGCTTTTGCTCCTGAATTTATGGGGTGGTCCTATATCTTAACAAGCCCCCTTATTACTGAGACACTACCTCCGGCATCAAGAATAACTGCTACAGCAGGGTTAGCTTCAGTGGGGGCGTATAACCTGTATCTCGCAGACGAAGATGAGAGCGAGGGGGATATATTTATAGCTAATCTCATAGGCTTGAATGCCGTGTGGTTATCTTCGTGGGCTTCGGACCAAATTTTTTATGATGAAAGTTCAAGTTTTTCTTTAGCTCCTGATGGTAATGGAGGCTGGTATATGAATTTTAGGTACACTTTTTAGGTAGGTAAATAATTCTAATAATGTGCTTAAACAGCTTACATATGAAATATGTGAGATTTGTTTTTGGGAAGATGATGGGCAGGATGAATCTAGCCAAGATGAATGCCTTAGTGGACCTAATAAGGTGTCCCTAAAAGAGGTAAGATTTAATTTTATTGTTCATGGTGCAGCTGAAAAAAAAGATCTAAAATATTCTAGATCAGCGCGTCATGATGATATTAACCTGAGGAATTACAGGTTGGAATACAACGTTGTTTTTTATTGGCGTATGTTAAATTTTTGATAGCAGTGGTCACCTTTACCAGTTCGGTGGACACATCTGATAGCAGGTATTATACAAAGATCACATGGAGTCGATATGAGCAATAGTGAGAGCTTAACTATTGAAGGGAGTAAGCTGAAGCCAATAAAGCACCTAATAGCTGGAATTGTGTTTGTGGCTATTGGGGGGTATTTAATTCACACTGGTTCCATATTTGGATGGGGGTGTGTGTTATTTTTTGGTTTAGCCATACCAGCATCAATTTTGCAATTTTTCAAACGCTCATACATAAAACTTGATTCATCAGGATTTGAAGTTGGATATGGAGCCAAACCTTGGAGGCTGGATTGGCATGAGGTTGATCTATTCTATGTAGGTAAAATTGGTGGTAACAAAATGATAGCCATTAAGTACTCTTCTTCGTATGAAAAGCAGCAAGGCAGTAGAAAAATCGCATCTACTCTTACAGGTATGGAGGGGGTTATTAACAACCAATTTAAGTTGTCACCTGAACAAATATGTAAGCACTTAAATGATTGGAAGGTTCGTTATTGTGAAGATGCTAATACATAACAAAGCCATAGAATATTACTCCTTGCAGGCTTTAGGTTTGTAAAAATCGCTCGCTGCTTATGGTTGGCGTTAATCTTTAAAGAAACATAATTATTATGAATATTGAGTACCTTGAAAAGTTTGAAAGAGAACTGAATACTGGATTGAGAAAACAGGCAGCAAAATCGATTCAGTTGTTTATAGGTTCTTTTAAAGATGAAGATGAAATACGTGCTTGGGTGTGGCAATACCTACTGAATCTGGAGAAGAACCAGCATTGCTGTATTCGGTATGAACTTTTTGTAAACCTTATTTATCCTACTTTAAAAAAAGGGTTTGAAGTTAGGAATTATGAATCGACACTATGGCTTGGGAAACTAGCTCAAAATATATATAAAACAAAAGGTGTTTTTGAAGAGCTTGGTTCATTAACTGAAATGGATTTTTACCGTAAGTGCTATGAGTTAGATGCCACTCGTAGTGAAGGTAAAGAACTCTTACGCCGTTGTATTCTAGATTGGCTTTCATATTGTGAGCATGAGTGGCCCGTAGGGATTCTTTATGGTAATGATGGTGCAACAGTTGAACAGTGCTCTGAAATACGACAAGAAGCTGAATTTGTTCGTTCATTAACGGTAGATAAAAACGAACAAGCTTTTATCGTTCAATTTTTAAATAAGCTTGAACAATACGAAAGAGGTTTAACAAGGTAACCATAATACGCGGCATTTTTGATTTCGGGTTCGGTGGGAGTTATACCCCGAAATGCGCTTAGGGCAGTTACTTTGCAATATCGCAGCGTGGTCAGGGGAGTTTAAGCCTGGAAGAGTCTGGGATGTAACCAATGATGAAATAATAGAAACTGTGTCGGCACACATAGAAGGTCGAAATAAGAGCTAATAACTTACGATTTAAATCTAAGTATTTACAGGGAGTTTTATGTTTAGAGTTGTGTATGAATGGCGTGTACCAGTAGATAAAATGGATGAGTTTCAAACTGTGTGGCGTTCGGCGACAGACTCGATTCACCATTCAGTAGATGGAGCACTGGGGAGCTTTATGCTTCGCTCTTATGAGACGCCTGAAAAAGTGTTAACTATTGCGAAGTGGGAAACGCACCAAGATTGGGAAGCGTTTTGGAAAAATCGTAATCCAGAAAAAATGCAGAAAATGCGGGATATTGCAGAGCGTATTTCTGTAGAGGCCTTCGATGAAGTAGAAGACAGAACCAAATAGTGGCAGCGGCCACGTAGTAAAATATTTAATATTGACTTCCAACAATTGCATTTTCGGTTATGAGTTTATTCTCTATTGTCAGTATGGCCTCTTACTTACACGTGGTATTAAATTGCACTATATTGAACTAAATCAATGTTTTATGTGTGTTATTTGGTATGGTGGGCGCATCTTTTGTTCAGCAGTATTTGTAATAAGGATGTAGTAATGTTTTGTAGTGGTTGCGGAAAAGAAATTCATGAAACTGCGAGAGCGTGCCCAAGTTGTGGAGCACAGCAGAAAGGCGTGAAAGGTGAGAAAAGTAGAATTTCTGCCGCATTACTGGCTTTTTTCCTAGGTGGGATTGGCGCTCATAAATTTTATCTAGGTAAAGTTGGACTAGGCTTTTTGTACTTGGTGTTTTGTTGGACGTTGATTCCTTCAATTATCGCTTTCATCGAGTTTATTATGTATCTGTGCGAATCTGATGAGAAATTTGAAACTAGATATGAAAGTTAAGTAAATCGAGTTTAAATTAGCATCGGTTAAGTCATCATCGAGCATTTACCGTACTTAAATTCACGCTAGTTAATAAACCATTTAAGAGTTATTCGCAGCGCATAGCTTTATTGTTATGGGTTGCGTTTTTGTGTTTTAAATAGATATTATATCTCCTTTTTAATATTTCACACCCTTCAGCAGCGGCTAGGGTTGTTGCCCTTGAAGCATCTTAATCTTACTTCCAAAAGCACCGCACAATAACCTTCTATCCCGAGGGATAATTATTCTACATAATGATGGTTAATCCTTGATGCATATCGTTCTATGTACTTCTATTTTTCTGTACAATTAATATACATTAATGATGTCTTATCTGAGTTTTGGTTCTGCCTTCGAGTATTTTTTAATTAGATATAGCATGGGTTAAAGGAGTGAATTATGGCATTAAGTAATCAAGCAAAAAAAGCTTTGAAGCTGTTTAATGGTAACATTGGAAAAGTCGTTTCAAGAAAAGATATTATTAATGCGACGTCTTGGGCGGAAGCAACAGTAGATACATATATAAGTAAGAAGTGGCTTAATACTTTATTAAAAGCACAAGGCAATGATACTTATAAAGTTATCTTACCTGACGCTATCACTGAGGCTCAATTTGATGATTTACAAACTCAGGTTGATCTGCGGGTGAGAGCATAGCCAGCTGTGAAATGAAGCTAAAATAGCTGGCTTTTGTTCGAAAACCATGAAGTGTAGTGACTTTTTAGTGGCGTAAAAGGGGGGCTACGAACGTTTTCCTGTAATTTTTACACCACCTTCCCAACCACTTCTAATTCATCGGTAGCGACTTCATAGTTGCTGCCGTTGAAGTGCATTACTACTTTTCCCCCTGGTAGCTTTTGTAGCTCGCAGATCGAATAATCGTCATCAATCTTTACTAGGTAAGTCGCGCTTACGGCTTTTTTTATGCTGGTATTGATAAAGATCTTTTGATTGTCGTGTTCCACTAACATTAATTTTTCTGGCATATCGGCAAGAAATTTAGGATCAAAAGACATCGTTCCTTCATCGGTTAAAATACCATCTGCCAATGTGTAGTATGGAACGTCAATATTGTTAGATGAAACGATAGGCTGTCCGCTCTCAAACATTTCCCCCTCGCCAAGTAAAATCCAGCGTAAAGAAGCCCCTGTTGCTAAATGGGTTCGCACTGCAATTTCAAATGGCGTTTGCTCACGCCTATGCCATGTTGAGATGGTTCCCCAAGAAACGTCAAAAGCATCCGATAGCGATCTGTATTCCGCCAAATTAAGTATTTTGAGTAACCTTGTTGTTACATCTTTACCGCCTTGGTAGTCCATAGGCAGTAATTTTGCTATCTCTTTCATGTTTACATCTTGACTTGGATGCATTTGATCACCTAATATCACCAAGCAGTCAAATGACTATTTTAGGGTTGGCCTGCTGGGTGTTGATTTGAATAACTGTTAAAGAGAAGGATAACACTATGATTTCAATATCTACAGCGTTAAGTGTGAAGTTTTGGCTATTTATCGCACTAAATGTCTCATTAACAGCTAAGTAAGGTAGCTATAAGAGCCAGTCATTTGAATGTTTCAATAGAGTTTTAGTAACAATAAACCATTTGATTGTCCGTTATTTGGCTGTGGAATGTTCAAGTAGGGATATTCAATTGACGTTTAGTATTGTTTTTGGTTTTTAGTTTGATTAGAGGGATGTATGTACGAAGAATTGAAAAGTCACAGCCCAAGGCCTGCAAATGAGTCTATTGCGTTTTGCCGTGCTTTATTGGGGGCCGAGAGTCAAGTTGGCCTGATGTACGACAATTTAACGGAAGAAGTAAAACGATCGGTTTGCTTTTCTGCTGGATTCACTAGGCGGCATATCGCGAAGTCTTTTTCTGAACTTACAGTGTGGGAAAAAAAACAAGTCCACCGTGTTATTAATACGTTAGTGGGAGCTCTCACTCCTTTGTCTCATAAGCCATCCAAAGATTTTTACTAGCTATCTTACCTCTGGCTAATTAGCCAACAGTCCATCCCTTTTTCTGATTGAGTTGATAGTAAAGGGTTCTGTGTGTTTTTTTATTCGTCAATTTAGGTTTTATTGTGGAGGGTAGCATGAACTATTTTTTTGTTTATTTAGGCTTTGGTGGTGATGTGATTCGCGAGGTGCATACTCACGAGATAATGAATCAGCAGGTAGGGGAGTTTGAAAGTCGTGAAGAGGCAATGGAAGCGGTATGTGAACAGCTAAAGTGCTCATCCATGGTGCATGGTTTATTCACAAAAAGGGATAACGCTGGTGGTTTTCTACTTTGTGATGCTCATGAGTTTGTGGAGCTGTAATGCAGGTATTGAGTGCCATTACGCCGAATGAAGCTATCCTTGTTAGTCATACTAGTAAAGCGAAACTTTGGAGGGATGACAGCAAATGGGTGAGATCACTATTTGGTGGTATCCCTTCCGATATTGCTGTTTCACTGTTAAAACAATATGTTTTTCGTTGGGAGCGCTATGTTCAGCGCAATGGTAAAAGCCGTAGTGCAAATATTTGGCTTCGTCGACAAGTCACTATGGTGCGTGAAGCTGCTGGCCAGTTTCCGGTTCAGATTGAAAGGTTAAGGAATGAGATAAGAAGGAAATCTTTAGCCTCTGAGTTGGCTGATCAATGTCATCGAGTGTTAATGTCTTGTATTGATCAAAGGCAAGATGCCGTTGCTACAGCCAAGGTAATGAGGGATGTTTGGTTTCCGTGGTCCTTTATGCCAAGTGTCCCTACACAAAGTATTCCCCAAGAACAAGAAGAAAGTAACGAAGAGTATGAAGCACGAATAGAAGAAACCGTCGCTCTTGGTCAGATTGCTCGTTTAATAAATGAAGCTTGGTGGCTTAGAAAATTAGATATTGCTTACCGACGTTTTTGTGAACACTGCCGAATTATTATGGGCCAAGTTCGCAAAGGCGTATCTGCGTATATCAGTCATATTGGATTACAGGGTTACCGTGCTCGAAAAATCGCCAACTTAAAGGCTTTGTCTAATATTGTTGCGAGAAATGAGCTTACAGGCGAAGAAATTGACGTGATAGAAGCAGTTAAGGCATCTGTTTCTAACCCCAAAATTCGTCGTCATGAGCTAATGGTTCGTATGCGTGGCTTTGAAGATATTGCCACCGAAAATGGGCTGATGGGTGGCTTTTTTACCATGACCGCTCCAAGTAAGTATCATTCCTATCATTCTGTGCGTTCAAATGGAAAAACGTGCTCGGTTGAAAATAAAAAGTACCAAGGTTTTAACCCGAAGCAAACTCAGCGTTACCTTTCTCATGCTTGGTCTAAAGCAAGAGCTAAATTGAAACGTCTTGATGTTCCTCTTATGGGGTTTCGAGTGTGTGAGCCTCATCACGATGCAACTCCTCATTGGCATGCGCTGTTTTTTTTCCACCCTGAACATGAACCTGTTATTCGCTGGGTATTGGCGCATTATTTTACTGAGGAAGACAGATCAGAGCTTGGTGCCAGCGATGTAGATTTTAAATGTTGGTCAGATGCGATTGCGAAAACTAAAGATGAAGATGGAAAGTTTACTTTGCCATTAAGTGAAGAGAGTACAGAGCATATTGAGACGGTTTCTGCTCTGATCAAACCGCGCTTTGATTACAAGGTCATAGACCCAGAATGTGGCAGTGCGACGGGTTACATCGCGAAATATATCGCTAAGAACATTGATGGTTTTAAAGTTGAAGACGATGAAGAGTCTGGTGAAAAAGCAGAGGTGACAGCGGAATCGGTCGCAGGCTGGGCGAGTGAGTGGGGGATTCGTCAGTTTCAGCAGATTGGTGGGCCTTCTGTGTCTGTGTGGCGGGAATTAAGACGTTTAGAGCAAGATCCATTGGCGATAGAAGAGCAGCAACAAATTAAAAGTAATCCCTATAAGCCGCAAGTTCGTTCGTTCTTTGATTTGCAATCAGAAGAGCATCAAATTGAAGTAGCTCGGGTTGCAGCTGATTCTGGTAATTGGGGGATGTTTGTCGAAGCCATGGGTGGGGTGTTTTGTGCGCGTAACGCTCAACCACTGCGCTTGGCGTACCGTCCTAAAGAAAATGGTTATGGTGAGCTAGTTACAAAGCTAAAAGGTGTGACGAATGGGGTTGATCTTACGGTGATCAGTCGCATGGATGGTTGGGTACTATGCAAAAAAACACCTTCATCAGATCTTACTTTAAAAAGTTCGGTATCTACTCCTGAAACGGAGGATTTCTGTGCCTCTTGGAGTTCTGTCAATAACTGTACGCGGGATAAAAGCGGTGTGCTAAAACAGTCAATTCTAGGGCATTTTGAGTGTAATGGCATTGATGTTGATAAAGGTGGCGTAGCAGCAATGATAAGGGGAGATACTGTTTTTACTTTAGATGGCCGTAAGACCTGGTTAGATCGTACTCATATTGGTTTACAGGTACGTGTTGAGGAGGTTTTAGAGGAGGTTAAATGGGAAGGTTGGTGATTTTTAAGCTAACTCGCATTTATATCAGCGACTTGCATCATTTTTTTTCTCGTACTACTGTATAATCAGAAATAATACTGTATATTTGTACAGGTCTTTTGGCGAGGATTGAGCAGTACATATGAGAGATAGAGAGCTATACCTAGAGGCAATGGAATTTATTCTTGATGGCGTTGCATTAAGTACTGAGCAAGAGAGCAAAGCTGAACTAGGGATGTACTTAGTAGGTTTAGTTGTGGCAGATCAGCAAGAGCAACTTAAGCCCGAAAAACTTGATTGCCTCCGCCAGCTGATCCAGTTAGCTGACGAAGTCGAGTCACAGAAAATGGCCCTCTGAGTGAGGGCTTTCTTTTATTTATAAAGAGGAAAGTTGTTGTTGTAGTTCTTTACGCTGTTCTGGTGCTAACGATTTTAGGAGCTCGATGGCCATTTGAGAGGAGGTTTTAGCGGAAGGGCTGAGGGTATGGCTAAAACTTAAGTTCATGACAAAAGAATGGCCACATTCAGGATCACCGCAACTGCAATATAGATCAGCATAGCTATTTGAAATTCGGTTGGTTTTTTGAATACGGCTTTTATCACCACATTCAGGGCAGAATACTCGCATAACACATCCATTTTGATTCAAACTTATGGATTTTATTATACCACAAAAGCACTGTTTTTTCATACAGTGGTTGTGTTTTTAATAGGATTTTTTATATAGAAAAATCAATGTTTTATTTTGTTTTTAAATATTATTTTTTAAGTGATGAAATCAATAGAAAAAGGATAAAGATAAGCCCCTTCTTTTTGAGCATGTTATGACAGTGGATCATATCAAGTAGTGTTCATTTGGCAGAGTGCCCCCTTCACTCATTTCTATCTTATAGAGCTTCTTATAAGCATGTAGAGAGCTTTGTAAGAAAACCGTAAAGCTATTTAGGCATTAAAATGGAGTGCCTCTAGCGCCTTTTATTCGTTCGAATGGCTACCACCTTTTTCTTTCTTGTTGTCATGGCATTGGATTTTTTCTTTTATCTTGGCCGTTAATTCTCCAGCCAGCGACATTGAGACATGTAGCTCTTCTTTTTTGAGTCATCGTGCTAGACAGTGATGACCGTAAAGCTGTTAGTGTCATGCGGGTAATATAGTTATAGAGCCACTCAGTAGTGACGACGTAACGACTTATTTCGACTTTTCTTCTATCCCCCTATCTTTGCGTTTATTTTTATTCTTGAACTGCTTTCTATGCTTGTCCTTTTATTGATATTGGCTGTTTCTTTTGAGCAAAAACCACTCATTTAAGATTGGTTTTACTTTGTTTAAATCATTAATTATTAAGAATAATTCGGTGTTGTTCGGTTTTTTTAATTATCCGAATTAGGCGGAAGTGAAGTAGATGAACCAGTACCGAGAAACACGTATTCTTTATTCCAACGAAAACAAGCTTTCGTGAAGTGTGAAACCAAAAAGGGGAATAAAAATGGCGTGGCCAATCGTACAAGTAAACACCCTAAACCTGATGCAGGGGCCAGTGACGGAAGTTGAACGTCATGTGCTTTTTGTCGGCTTAGGTACTAAAAATGTGGGTAAGTTACTTTCAGTAAATACTCAATCTGATTTTGACGAATTACTCGGCGAATCTGATTCTGAACTGAAAGCAAATGTAATGGCCGCTATGCAAAATGGTGGTCAGAATTGGACAGCAGCGGTGTCGGTGGTTGCTGCGGAAGAAGAGTGGGTTGAAGCGGTTAAGGTTGCTCAGCAAACACAAAGCTTTGAAGCGGTTGCATTGTGTATTCCAACGGCTAATCAAGCCACCATTACAACAGCACAAGCGCTTTATCATGAGCTGATTGCTAAATATGGTCGCTGGACATGGATGGCATTGTGCGCACCAGGTATTGATACCAAAACCCAAACTTGGGCTGATTACGAAGTGGCAACTGTCGCTATTCAAGATGGTATTGCCGCTGATGGCGTAATGCTGGTACCACAAATCTTCCCAGATGCACTGGGTAAGTTGATGGGCCGTTTATGTAATCGCATGGCATCTATTGCCGATACACCAATGCGCATTAAAACAGGCCCGCTGGTGGGTGATGTTACTTTGCCTGTTGATAGTGCTGGCGCAGAGCTAACCACGGCAACATTGCAAACACTAGAACAAAATCGTTTATCGGTTCCAGCATGGTTCCCTGATTACGATGGTATCTACTGGGCTGATGGCCGTCTGCTTGATGTGGAAGGCGGTGATTACCAGGTGATCGAATATCGCCGCATTATGGACAAAATTGCCCGTCGTATTCGTTTAATTGCCATTGCTGATATTGGTGATCGCTCTTTTAACAGCAGTCCTAGCAGCACGGCTCGTGCTCAACAGCGTTATTGCCGTCCACTACGTGAAATGGCCGTGAGTGGCAGTGTTGGCCAATTGGTGATGCCGGGTGAAATTGAATCACCAAAATCAGACGACATTTCCATTGTTTGGGAAAGTAAAAACTCTGTTGTTATTTACCTGTCGGCAAAACCAAAAGATTGCCCGAAAAAAATTACAGCCAACTTAATGTTAGATCTTAGCAACCCAGGAGACATTTAATGGAAAAACGAATTTCAGGTGTTAGTTTCGATATCGATATCCACGGCATTTTAGTTCATGTGGAAAAAGCATCCGTTAGTATTTCAGATGAATCAGACGTAGCAAAAACACGTGGTGTGCCAGATGGTTATACCGACGGTGCAGTAAGTGCTGAGCTGGAATACGAGCTGGATACCAAAAACTTTAAGCTGTTGGGTGAAGCGGCCAAATCGGCAGGCAGCTGGCGTAGCATTCGCCCACATGACTGTATCTTCTACGCAAATACGGGTAGTGAAGAGCTAAAAATAGAAGTGTATGGCGTGAAACTGATGATTGATAGCTTACTGGATATTGATCCGTCATCGGTGGACAAATCAAAACACAAAGTGAAAGGTTTAGTAACAGATCCTAACTTTATCCACATCGACGGTGTGTCATACCTAAGTGGTTACGACGTTCGTAACTTGATCGGCTAAGCCACGCAGCTGGGAGTAAAACTATGAGCTTTGTATTAAGTCACCGTTCTAAAACGCGCTTACAGGGTGTGCATTCTGATCTGGTGAAAGTGGTTGAACGTGCTATTGAAATCACCGAAGTGGATTTTTCAGTACTGGAAGGGCTTCGTACACCAGAGCGACAACAAGCATTGGTGGAAAAAGGGGCTTCAAAAACCTTACGTAGCCGACATTTAACAGGCCATGCGGTGGACTTAGGGGCTTATGTTCACGGGCGCATTGATTGGAGTTGGCCTTTATACCACCAGATTGCCAGAGCAATGAAAACAGCTGCGGCTGAGCTTGGCGTTACCATTGAATGGGGTGGAGATTGGAAAACATTTAAAGATGGCCCTCACTTCCAGCTGTGTCGCACTGTATACCCATAGGAGGGCAATATGCCTTTTATTACAGGGGTTCTTGGAAAAACCTTGTGGGAAGTACTGAAAGGCATCGCATTGAAAATTACTTGGAAAGTAGTTTTAGAGCGTTTTGCGACTCGTTCGGTGGTGTGGGGGCTAGAAACCTTGAAAAAGCTCACCACCAACGATGTTGTGCAAGGCACTGTCGATGATGTGATTGCCTCATTGCAAGGAAAAGGGCTTAAAGAAATTCCACAGAAGGAGAAGCCATGGATCCAAGCTGGATAAACGCTTTAGTGGGAGTGGCATCGTTTTTAACGTTGCTATCTAGCATCTTGATTGGCTATTTATTTAGGCTCTCTAAAGAGTTATCTGATCACAAACTTCACGTTGCTCGTTATATGGCAACTAAAAATGAATTAAAAGACTTAACCGTACGTGTTGAACGCCAGATGGAATCTGGGTTTGACCGCTTATCTGAATTACTTAAAAAAGAGAAATAACATGAAAAACATCGTATTAACAGCAGCAGGCCAAGAACTTCGTTTTCAACCAGAACTGTCAGCGTACAACAAATACATTAATGAAATGATGCCGAATGACAAAGTGGCACCTTCTACGAACTATTTACGCCGTATCGTACATAAAGACGATAAAGCCAAGTTAGACGAAGTACTGAAACTCCCTGGTGCAGTCTTGCGTCTGATTGCTAAGGTGAATGAGATTTTTGAAGGTGATTTGGATATCGAAGTAAAAAACTCATAAAACACGCCAAAGCGATTGAAAATAATGGGCTAGAGCAGGCCTTAACGCTCAGGGCCCATTATTTACCTCAGCAACCCGATACCACAGAAAACTTAGCTCGTGCGTTGTGGCTGGATAAGCACCACGCCGAGATTGTTGCGAGCGGAATTGCACTCGCTTTTAGTAAGGAGTAGTCATCAGTGAGCACATGTATGGATGTTTGGATGCAAACGTCAGCCATTAACCAGGTAACCACAGCGACTTCACAGATAAGTAAATCCATGGATGATCTTAGGCTGTCATTTCAGAATACCGCGAAAGAAAGTCAAAAAACCTGGGGACAAATGGCCAGCGATGCGAGTTCTTTGGTTGCCGGGTTGCAGTCTATTTTAACGCCCGCTATTCAAATGGACAGAGTCATGGGGGACATGAAATCGCTTGGCGTGGTAAAAGACGATCTCGAACAGCTAACGCAAAAGGCCCATGAATTTGCAGGCAAATATGGAAAAACATCGGAAGAGTTTCTTGTTGCTTCTTATCACATGAAAACGAGCATGGGAGAAGCGGCCAAGCTGACCAATGAAGATCTGATTGGGATCACCGATGTGTCTGCTGTTCTGGCGGTGGCCATTAAAAGTGATACCCAAGAAGCCGCTCAGTACATGAGTACCATGTATTCAACGTTTAAAGAAAGCGCGGATAAAATCGGGGTTTTAGATTGGTCGAAGCAATTGGCTGGTATGACCGCACAAGCAACGAAGTTAACCGGTGCATCTGCACAAAGTTTAACGTTAGGCATTCAGGGGCTAGATAATGCAGGCTCGGCTCATGGCATTGATATGTCAGAGCAGATCGCAGTACTTGGCATGTTGGGTAGCACAATGCCAGGGGTGGAATCTGGTGAGAAATACGAAGCTTTTTTAAATGGGGCTTTGAGGGCAGCTGGAGAGCTTGATCTAACATTTACTGATCAAAGCGGAAAGTTGCTCCCAATGTACGAGATCTTAGAAGCCATCAAAGGAAAGTATGGTGAGCTTAATGCGGCAGACATGAGTAAGATCACAGCAGCTTTCACTGTAGCGGGATCCGGCCCTTCAAGTGGTGCAAATGCAATGGAGGTGATCAACGCGTTAATTGGTCAAACAGAGCTGCTGAATAAAACTCAGGTTAAGCTCCAAATACCTGAAGTTAAAGCTACATCAGACGTTTCAGGTGCTCTGAAAGAAGCAGGGGAGCTTGGAAAGCTTAGTGGCTTTGAAGAAATGAACGATATGGCTAGTGCTACAGTCGATCAATTTCAGCGTTTAGAATCCAGCTGGTTTGCCATGCAAGCTGTCGTGTTTGGTTCAGTATTACCTGCCATTACTGCTGTAGTGGGAGTGATGGCCGATGGTGTAATGAAAGTGGTTGGTTGGACTCAAGAATTTCCTATTCTGGCTCAGATTTTGGGGGGAATAACGTTAGCAATTATAGGAGTAATTGGAGCTTTAATTGCTTGGAACATGATCGTGGCCTTTTCTCAACTTATGATGGGAGGATGGGCGAAAGCAGTTTCACTTTATACTACTTTGATGAGAGCCGCGCGTTTATCATGCTTAGGTTTTGTGATGATAATGCATACCCTTAACCTTGCTATGTTGCCTGTGGCTCTAGGCCTTCTGGCAGTAATTGGGGTTGTTGCTGCTCTAATTTATTTCTGGGATGACTTAAAAGCAGCTTTGGCTGATTTCACCTCTCTTGATACTGTAGGAGAGAAGATTGACTGGTTAATCGATAAGTTAAATATGATACCGTTTATTAATATTAAAACGGATGATAACTCGATACCTGAGCCAAATCTTCCAGATGAAGCCATAGTTAATACTCATATTAAGCAACAATCAGTCGGTGAGTCTCCATACTTAACAGGGAAAATGACTTCAGAGCCAATGCACAGTTCTGGGGCTGCTAAGTTACCGTTACAAACCCAAGGCATTGTTGCTAATTCTGGAATGCCAAACATGCCAATGGATTATGGCCCTTCTGTCGGTACAGGTGGTTACCAAGTGTGGGAAAACTATCCAGTAAGTGGGTCTCAGCAACCATTGCCTTTACAAGGAACACATCACACCAGTGTAGCAGCAAATGACCCAGCTTTGTCATCGGCACTTTCGGTATCAAAAGAAGCTGGTTCTCAAGGTCAGCACCATTACTATGACCAGCGTTCACAGCAGACTGATTTACCCGTCATTAATGGCGCAGTGAATTACGGTGCTTTGGTGCCAGGAACAAAAGTACCAACAACTGAACTTGAGCCAGAACGAGCAGAGCGGATCAATCAGCCAATTAATGATTACTTACGCCCCGGAGCAAGAAATCAGAAGCCAGTAGCTGAACAGCTAAAAGAGAGCACTGGTTGTACAACGGACAACAGCCGAACTCAGCATGTTGGGGATGTGCATATCAACCAACAGCAGCCGTTTACGCCAGCACAACTCGCAGAATGGATGGAGATGAATACGCCATGAGTGAAAACTATGTCGATCTGTTAGTGACAGATGGCGGTATCGACTTTGATGCAGGGCAGCAGCCAATTTATACCGCCGATCGCAACAGCATCGCCCAAGATATTAAACACGCCATTATGGAAAGTGGGTTACTACGGGAGTTACAAGCAGAACGCAATCGAACCCTTCGAGCGGATGTACTTACCCGCATTGAAATGTTGATTGAAGTGGACGAGCGCATTGAGCCCGGAACCGCCGAAGTTAACGAGCAAGAATCTGGTGCCCTTTGGCTGTTTGCCCAAACTGTCGATTACAGGGAAATAAGAGTGGAGGTCACATAGTATGAATAATCGACCAACAGTGAATTTTAAAGAGGTGATTGCTTCAGAAGGGATCCCAACAACCGAAGAAGCCATTGCCATAGAGCTTGAAAAGGAGGTAAAAGCAGCAGGCAGTAAAGTCAGCAATGATAATCGTATGTCACCATTTTGGCGTTTGGTTAAAGCCATTGCGGTCACCCCAACAGAATGGCTGATCGATAAGCTGTTAGCTAATCACGTATTGCCTAATACGTTTGCCGCGACAGCACAAGGTATGTACTTAGATCTAAAAGCATGGGATGTGGATTTAGAACGAAAAGCGGCCAGTAAAACACGCGGTGTGGTGGCGTTTTTTAAAGATAAACCTGAAAACCCAATCGTAATACCGAAAGGAACAGTGGTAGAAACGGCGCGCATTGAAGATAAAGTGTATCGCTTAATTGTGGTAGAAGATGTTTTGATTGCGGCTAATCAGAAAAGTGGGCTCGTTCTGTGTGAAGCGGAACAAGCAGGGGCTGGTTATAACTTGCCTGCGGGTTATTACTCGGTTCTGCCTGTTGGGGTATTTGGGATCACTCATGCAGAAAACCAGAACGATTGGATCACAACCACAGGAGCGGATACCGAAGACGACGAAGAGTTATCTCTGCGTATTCGGAATCAATTTAGTGTAGTAGGTCGGTATCACATCGATGCCATATACCGTTCTATGCTGGCGGCGGTGGCTGGGGTTCGCACCGATCAAATTTACTTTTTGCACGATGCCCCAAGAGGTCCGGGTACGGCAAATGCCTATATATTATTAGATGTAGGCGCAACGCCTAGTCATTTGCTAGAACAGCTGAATGATTACGTAATGGCAGAGGGCAACCATGGCCACGGAGATGATATTTTATGTCTTGCTCTGCCAGAAACGACTCATGCAATCAAAGTTACGGTATGGGCGAAGCCGAATATCAGTGATGAAAGAAAAGAAGCCTTAACAACACAGATTGAAAATATGATCCGTGCGGCGTTTCGAGAAAGTGATTCGTACCAGCAAGTCACAAGAACGTACCCGAAGTCGACTTTTTCATTCAGTTTGCTTACGGCCCAAATCCACCAAGAACTGAGTGAAGATTTAATGAGCTTACAGTTTGAGAATACAGATATTGTGAGCACGTTAAATATTCCAAGGTTAAGCCAGGTTGAGGTTCGCCATGGATAAAACGGATGCTGTGGACCACAGTAAATTAGCCCCAGAACTGCCCGATAAAAATGTACCTTGGTGGATGGATGGCCAAACCATAGCAACGCAGCTAAAAGAGCCTCATTTTTTAGCGAATGGAGTGATGGGGTTTTGGAAAAAAGTAAAGGGGTGGTTGCTATACCCCTTAGCTCAGCTTGATCCAATGACATGCAGTGAAAAACTTTTGGCTGTGCTGGCATGGGACAGAGACATTCACCGCTTTAAAGACGAGCCCACAGAGCTATTTCGAAAACGAGTGAAATTTGCTTTTATCAACGCGAAAGATGCGGGGGAAAAAGCTGGGTTTATTCGAATTTTTAATCGCTTAGGTGTTGGGCTAGTGGAAATTGATGAGCGAGTGCCCGAGCGAGACTGGGACATCATCACCATTCGATTAAGCGATTCACAGTTATCTGAAAATTACGATTTATTAGAAGAGTTGATCCAACAATATGGCCGCACTTGCCGCCGTTATGAATATCAAGTGATCAGCCCAACTCAACTCAATTTCACCGCATCACCACTGGATTGGGATCACCAATGCGTAGTGGCTGTATTAGAGGAGTAATCATGGCACAGAGTATCATTACTTTAGCTTTTGAGACCTACAAGGCACAACAAGAAGCCACGTCCACCCCTGTGGAACTAAACGAATTCGTTCTGGCGTTAGTACCAAATCAAGATCCAAGTCAGCCGATTGATCGTAACGAAGCACTGCCACCACAAGAGCAGATCGTGTACACCGCTGAGGTCAGTCAAAATGGGTTTGTGAACCCAAATGCGGTGGTGTATTCACTAATTATGGACACCCGGGTGGGAGATTTTGACTTCAACTGGGTTGGCTTGCGTAATAAAGAAAGTGGCGTACTGGCGGCCATTCTTCATATTCCGACGATTCAAAAGTTTAAATCGGTCGTTGGGGTACAAAATGGTAACTCTGTAACTCGTTCAATTTTAATGAGTTATGAAGGTGCGCAGCAAGCAACAGGTATCACGGTTGATGCGTCTACTTGGCAAATTGACTTTACCGCTCGTTTGTCCGGAATGGATGAATCCGCCCGTTTAGCCAATGAAGATGTATACGGGCACAGCGCTTTTTTAGCCGATGGCTTTCAAGTTGAAAAGTCGGGTGAGCAATACATTGCAAAAGCGGGCCGTGGCTATGTAGGTGGTTTACGTTGTGCATTGGAAAAAAATGTAACGCTTGATAATGCCGTCAAAGGTCAGCACGTTTATCTGGATGCTAGCTGGCAGGGTGAGCTAACCAGCCAATGGCACACTGTATTTTCGTTTAAAGTCAGTGCTGACGAATTAACCGATCATATTGGGGACGATGGCTATCCACACTTTGTGACGAAAATTGCAGAAATTAAAGCCGATGGCTCAGTGGTTGATTGCCGATCTATTGAAGGCTTTGCAGAATATGAGCGCATTGAAAATGCAGCCACTGATGCGGAAATTGATGGTAAATCAGATCAGAAAAAGCATGTGAAATTACCACAACTGTGGCGCTCTTTGTCAAACCTGCTAAGCAACAGCCATACGGGTTCTCGCACGGACTTGGCCGTCACTGAAAAAGCGTTAAAAGAAGGGTTGGCTACAAAATCTGGCACATCACACCACCATGATGATACGTATTACAAGCAGCCCCAAGTAGATTCAAAACTGGCTGAAAAGTTAGACAAAACCGCCAAAGCTGCTGATTCAGATAAATTGGATGGCCGAGATGGTTCTGATTACATACAAGCGCACTACGCCAATGGCTTGGAAGGCATGGGAGTGGCGGGTGACACGGTAAACTGGATTCGAACCACGTCTCATGGTTTATTGCCTTATGCTGCTGGTGGTGCTTCAAGCCTTGGTACATCAAGTTGGCCATTTAATACTGTTCATGGCAAAACCTTGTATGAAAATGGTGAAACACTATCGAGTAAGTATCTGCCAATACAAGGTAAAGCTGCCGATTCGGATAAGTTGGATGGGCTAGATTCTTCTGACTTCATGAAAAAGTCGGAAGGAGGCTTGCATACCCGAGTATGGGCAGGGACACAGTCAGCAAATGAAAATCAACGTTATGAGATCGGTCGATTTACGATAGATACAGCTAATTGGGCTTCTAATAACATTATTATTGTTGAGTTGTTTAATACTCACTACACCCATGGCGGATATCAAAAATACATTGTCAAATGGGGTTATGGTCAATCACATGCTGTAGTTGAGCTTGTGGAAGCTTTCGGGCAAGCGAATAAAGAGAAGCTTACTGTTAGTGATCCGGTTACGGTTAGTGGCAACAATAAATATGTCTCTATTTTTGTGGAGCAAACTAATTACAATCGATGTGCAGTTAAGCTTACCACAGCATTTATGCCTGTAGGTGCGAACCCGCCAGGTATAAGCCAGTGCTACCTTTTTGAGGATCTGCCAAAAACTGTGATTCCATCATTTTCAGCCGTAGAAACTGTCGTTAACGAAAGAAATCAGCAATTCAACGGTGAGGTTAACCTGCACCAAAACCTCACCGTAAATAATCACGGGTTAGGAGTTGTTGGCCTTTATCATTCTGAACGTTTTCAAAATGTGTTTAGCATGGGGCTCAGTTCAGATGGTTCAACACGCTATACAATGTCCGCTGATGGTGTGCGCCTACATAACTTCTACGGTATAGGTTGGGCCCACAGTAATAACCCCGACCCTGAAGCAAAAAAAATATCAGGGCATCATGCCATTTTTTGCAGTGCAGGGAAGACAAAATCAGCGATTGGTGATCACATTTGGACATCAGGTGATATGTATGAACAGAATCAAAAGCTATCTTCACGTTATGTGAAAGCCAGTGGCCCTATGGCTAGTTACGACGTAGACAATGTTCCTTGGACTTCTAACACAGGTGTTTATACAGGAACCTACCCTGGTGCTGGCTCATTAGTCGCCCAATTTAAAGGTGGAGGTTCAACGCCTGCAGCTCAAATACGATTTAATTATAGAAATGGAGGCATGTGGATTAAATCAGCGCGTGACCTTGTGGGTTTTGAAGAAAATTGGACTCAGGTCTTTACTGATAAACACCCTCCAAAGGTCAGTGATATAGAAGGCGCGTTAACAAAATACGATACCATTCTGAGTTCAAAGCAGGTGCTTATTGAAGACACTCGTGGAGTAAGTCGATTACCAAACTATTATCCCGATAGATATGTTAGCTGGGATTTTCAGAACAGAGATGACACAGGGGCAGGGGGAGACCCGTGGAACGCAGTTCATACAATTGCCAAATGGCTGAGTTATGCACACGCCCATCGTCAGGAACAAATTGCGTACACGGGCGATAGGGTAAAGCATCGTATTGCAACTAGTGAGACCAGTTGGGGGGGCTGGAAATCATTTGCTTATACAGATGATTTAGCGAAAGCTTGCCCAGTTGGCGTGCCATTACCTTGGCCTCACGAGATACCTCCAGAAGGTTTTGTTGAATGTAGTGGAAATTCATTTGTTAAATCTGCGTACCCTGAGCTAGCTAAAGTGTATCCGAGTGGGTATTTACCAAACTTACGTGGTGAGTTTATTCGAGGTTGGGATAACAAGCGAGGTGTAGATCCAGGACGCGATATTATGTCTGAGCAGGCTGATGAGTTTAAAACTCATAGTCATGCGATTAATCGACGATGGTACAACGAGAGGTCTGGTGGATCTTATGTGTGGGGCATTAATGGTTCTTCAGGTAATAGTAATGTTAAAACCGGCGAAGAAGGTGGCACTGAAACTCGTCCCCGTAATATTGCCTTTATGTACATAGTGAGAGCAGCATAATGACGTTTAAATTTTCAGATACAGATCGAACACTAACCGTTCACCACTTTGATCACGAAGGAGTGTATTTATCTTCTCAGTCGTTATTAATCGTAGCCAATTTTGGGTTACCAGCACAAAGTACAACAGACGAGCTGCCTGAATTACTAGATAATCAAACGGCGGTGTTTCGTGACGGAAAATGGCAAGCATTAAGTGATAGCCGCGGGCAAGTGGCGTACGCAAAAAGTCGTGAGCATGAAGATAACTATACTATTGAAGAGTTTGGGGAGCTACCAACTACCCATACTTTACAGCAGCCAAAAGAGTTTGATTCTTGGTGTGTTAAAAAACAGCAATGGCAATACGACAAAGAGCGTGAGCTACCCGTTAAGTCAGTACAAGAAACAGCATGGCGAGACGCAGAGCTTCTTAAGGTCTTAAGCCGTATTGATCAATACGAAAAAGATAAGAATTACCCTGCTGAGCTGAGAACTTCACCTATTAACAGTGAAGACGCCTTTTTAAATTTGCTGAAAGACAGAAAGTTGCTGAGCGACTACCCACAGTGTGAAGGCTTTCCATTTGGAGAGCGGCCTACATTATCAGGGTTAGCTACATGAGTTGGCAATCAGCATCGTACCAATGGCCTGCCTGTACGCAGGCCATACAAGAGCAAAGTGAATCGGTAACCAAGCAAATTCCAACAATTACCACTGAATCTACAACGCGATTAGAAAAAGTATCTGGCAAAGTCGGTTTTAATCGCCACTCGTTAAGTCAAGAGTCAGAATCACTGTTAGTGTTGCGAGAACAGCTGGAAAGTTTGTTGTGTCGGGGGCAAGTATTATCGGTTCATCCTTATCAATTTCAAGTTGGGAGCCAGGCTGAAGCTGGCCATCATTTATCCCCCGAAAACGCAATAGAAGTGTTAAGTAATAAACTTTTGGACTCGAACGATAAACATAAACCCAATGGTGATTTATACATGGTCGGGTGGATGTTAGCGAAAAGTTCACTGGCGGATTTTGTTCTGGCGAGTAGGGCATTGTTTAACGCGGTGAATATTCCTGAACTCGGAATGGTAGTCAGAAGATTAGAGCGTGAGCAAAGCTTACAAACCGATAAGTTCACTAAGCCAAACTGTATTGTTCAACCAAGGTTTAAACCCACAGCAAACATAAATCAGCAGCCATTGCGTGATGCTCTTTTTTGGCAAGGGGGGCAGCTCGCGCAGCTAGAAAGCCTCGCGTCGGATAAACAAACACCTGTGACGAAGCTAAAGCTACTGGCACAAAAGCGTGGTCAGCAATTAGCGCAGTGGCAGCAAGCCATTAATGATTTAAAGCACAGTAATGCTGAGTTATTTAAATTTGAAGCGGAGGGGAGTGCAGATGTTCTGGCAACAGCGCTAAAGCAATCTCAGCCGCCAGATCGTGCAAATAACTTTACGTTTGCGACCTTATTTATTAGTGATCAGCCACTTACGTTTTTATCGGAGGTATTTGCATGACAATACTGGCTCTGGATGGTGAAATCATCCCAATGAAATCGCCTCGTATCAATTTAGCGATGGAGCTAAAAGAGCAAGATATGAGCGGTCAAAGCTCGGGCACGAATGGTAGTGAACAAGGTGATAAAGGCATGATGTTAACGGTCAGTGGCCTAATCCCTTTTAAACAACCAAGTGTGCTCAAACGTTTAATGGTGCTTTCTCGTCAGAAAGAAGAGTGTAAGCGAAAAATCTACCGAATTGGTAACGAGCTTGCGCAAGCGATGACGATACGACAAGTGCGTTTTGTGGGCCGAGTGACGGCAGATGAGCAAGAAAGCCTCATGGCGTGGAAGGTCAGTTTTCAGTTGCGGGAGTATTTGTCGGTTTCGGAAGTGAAAGAGCAGCGAGAAGATGAAAAACAGGGCGATGAGCAAACGGAAACCACTGAAAATACCACACCTGCTGAGCCTAAAGCGCATGCTGCTGTGACGAATAGTGAAGAAACCAAGCAGCAAACTAAGTTTGAAGAAGCGCTCAAGCGGACGGAGGAGGCATTGACATGCGGCTAAACAAACGACTGTTCATTGATGGCGAAGTTCGTAATTTGTCTTTTGAGCAGGTAGTACTCGAATTGTCTGCTGGTGGCCGTGCGACTTTCGTGGTTGAAGGAGAAGTGACAAAAAATCAGCTTGTTGAATTACACATTGGTTATGAGGGAAAGTACCATCGTTATTTTGATGGCTTTGTGACTAAGTCTCAACCTGCTGAAAATGGCCATAGTCGTATTATTGCGAGAGAGCGCTCTGGGTTGCTGGCAGTGCGATGGCCATTAAGCATTCAGCACCCAACGGCATCAGAAGTATTAGAACAGCTCAGCTTTGATACAGGGCTAACGTTTGTTTACCCAGAGCAGGCAGAATACATGACAACACGTATTCCTAATTTTACGTCTCAGGGAACCGGCTATCAGTTGCTCAATCATTTAGGGCGGGCGTTTAATATTCCTAATTTTTGCTGGTATCAACAAACCAATGGGCAAATCTTCATCGGCAGTTTTTGTGACAGTCGATGGGTTGATCGCCCCGTGTCTATAGATAATAAATTAGCGTCACAGCATTTAGGAGGCCAAAGCATGATGCTAAGTGTCATGCCTTCTGTTCGCCCAGGTACGCTTGTTAATGGCCATCGCATTACCGAGGTGATGTTTGAAAAAGACAGCATGACGCTCTATTGGCAATCGGGTGAAGAAACGGAAAAACGTAGGCTTAATTATTTATATCCAGAGTTAGCCGCAGGGCATCATCTACCTTCATTTGGAAAAGTCATCGCTGTGGCTGATGAAAGCGAAGCGGGCCATGAAAACAACCCTTTTCGGCCACGTTATACGGTGGATGTTCAGCTACTGAATGAAGATGGCCACGTTGATGAGCTTGTACCGTTATACCGCGCAGTGCCTTTGCCTGTTGTAAGTGGCGGAGCGGAGCAAGGGCTGTTTGCGACACCCAAAGAAGGCAGTATTGTGGAAATTGCTTTTGCTTATGGCCGTAGTGATAAGCCTTTTATTCGTACTGTTTTTGGGGAAGGGTGGTCATTACCAAATACGGAACCAGATGAACAGCTAATCCAACAACGGGCGGAAGTGTTGAGCAAAACCGATGCCGCAGGTAATCACACCCAAATGACCGATCAGCAAAGGCATGTTCAGGCATTTGAGCAGCTTGATGATATCGATCGCTACGTAGGGGAGTTTGGTAGCCATGAAATTCAGGTTAGCCAGCATAGTAAAGAACACATTGCAGGGCAGAAATTAACAGAAACCTTAGGCAGCTTCGAGGTGATGGCGGGAGATGATTTAGCACTAGGCTCATTGGGTAACATGCACCAAGTAACCGCAGGGGATTATGTTCAAGTTATCGGCCAACTGCGGGATATGGTGATTGGTTTAAATGATCAAGTCACCGTGCTGAAAGATCGGATTCATACTATCGAGCAAAACGACACGCTAACAGTAGGGGGGCAGCAGCAAATCACCATTACCAAAGACAGAATTATCCAAGCTCAAAATATCACAGAGGATGCTGACACCATTAAGCTTAATGGCGGTACTGGCGTGATTACCTGTGAGAGCATTTGCCCGTTTACAGGAAAGCCACACGTGGATGGTTCAACCACCGTATTTGCAGGGAAATAATATGGCACTGAATAAAGACTCGTTAAAATCTAAAATTGAAGCTGAACTTAAAGCGCAAGGTATTGTGTTAGATGGCGAACATGCGAGAGCCAGTATTATTGCCATTGCTGTCGCGAATGCGGTGGTTGATGAAATCACTCAAAATGGCCAAGTGGTTGTTGCCAGCGGAAGCTCCGCTGGAAGTTACAGTATTTTATAGTAAACAAAAAAACGCCGATGAGCTGTACTCTTCAGTCCAGCTTATTGGCTAGATCAATTTAAAATACACTAAATATTTTATCGCCATTTTTAGTTGTTATCATAAAGGAGAATATCCTTTCATTTTATTTTCAATAAAAGGCAGTTGATGCGCGGAGTAGTATAAAGCGGTGGGGTTACACAACTTATTGATATATTAACTATTAAGGAGTGGTACCTATCACTTTGTCATGCATCCTTGGGGATTTTAATACACTTGTTGCATTTACTCTGGTGATGCTTTGGCTGTTGGAGTCAATCTGGATTAATGGACTTGTTTCCTGTAGCATCCGCGAATTAAATAGAATTCCCTATTTATTTGTTGAAGTATATAAATTTAAATTAGGCTAATTATGGTTACTGCATTACGTTCATTTATTATGGCTTTCTGTCTTATTGTCTCTTTTACCGGACACGCAGCAGAGTTAACAGAAAAGCAAGTGAGAGACTTTGCTACTAAGTTTGAAAGCTCGGCGTTGGCGTTAGACGTTGATGCTGTTGGGGCTTTATTAAGTGATGATGTGGAAATTACGGCACATGTGAGCTTTCATGGCACAACAAATACTCTGACAATAAACAAACAAGAATATTTAGAAGCAATGAAGCAAAACTTAGATGTGTATAGTGGTTATACGTACACAACTACCGATTTAGCTGTGACTCTTTTAGGAAATAATAAAGCAATGGTAAAGTCCAATAGTCGCGAATCAATGACTGTACAAGGCAGAGCTATCACATCTGAATCAAAAGAGAACTTTACAGTGGAGCTGATCAACGGGAAGCTTCTGTTGACTGAAGGTGTAATATATTCAGAAATGAAAATGTAACACCATAATATTTTTAATTTTTATTAATTGGCGACTGAATTTCTTCTGTCGCCAAATTTTTCATTAGAAACTTGTTATAAATACATTCTCAAAGAGCTTGGTTTTAATTAATCTTTATTTATCAATATATTGTTTATCTTTCGAGTCTATACCATCAAGTACTTTATAAGCTGCGTATTGTTTGAAACTGCGGTTATCACCAAATGCTGATATCACAACATGGTTGTATTTATCAAAATAAATATACTTAGCCAAGTCGCCTAGATACAGATCAAAAGCGCCTTTGATACCAGGGATAATGGGTTCATTTGCCAATGATTTCCTATATTCATCGAACGCTGAATTTACACCATAGTTTTTGAAAGGAAGAGCTTGAAGCAGTGAATACTTAATAACAAGCCCTCTGAATTCCCCACCATCTACTGATAAATCGATGCAATTTAAATATAACAAGATGAGTTCTGAGCTAGATAGCTGCCCACGTAGTAGCTTCATGTACCTTTCTTTGGTGTTGTCTTCAATGTGTGGATACTCATCAATGTACGTTATGATCTGATACAAGTTCCTAAAGTAATGCCCAAGAATATGATTCTGTTCAGTTTGTAGCGCCTGATAGTTCGCTGTTACTTCTGTAGCTAAGGCCCCCTCAGGTGCTAACGACGAAATAATTTGGGGGAATACGGCTCTGCCATTCACACTCATCGGTTCTTGATTGCGTAAGAACCGAGATTGTTTTTGAGGCTGGTATGTATATTCTAACGATTGAATAATTTCATTGTGTAAGTTCAATAAATTAAAGAAGGTATTTTCTAGCGCTTGTTGGTTAAGCGCTTTTTCTGCTTTTGCTTGAGCATCTGCAGAGCGCTTCATTTGCTCACTTGCTTGAGCTAATTCGTGTGTAGAAATACGAGTTTGTTTTACTTGGTAATAAAGAGCTAATAATAAAAAGAAGACGGAGAATGAGTTCAATATAGTGCCAAATGTGCCACCAAAATAACTGCCGAAATTATTAAATGTTTCTACATCCCAGCTATCACTATTTATTTCTACCGCCGTATTAAATAGGTCATAAGCTTCATTCGCAACTAATGCTAAAAAGATGAGAAAAAATGGAACACCGGCATATTTTAGCTTCTGAGTTATATTCTTTGTTGTTTTTCCTGCTTGCAATTTATTCACCTACTATTGAATCCGTTAGTATTTGTGAGGTGAATTTTACTTCTATATCAATGGAATGTCTCACAGAAGTTGTCTTTCTCTTCACGATTGATTAAATGTGACGGTGTTATAGTTGCAGAAATAAATGGGCAACAGCATGGTATTTAAAGCATCATTAACTATATGAAACGAAACACTTTGTCTTTTATACCGTATTAAGGTTATGAATAAATATATCACTTGAAAGTGGGATACTTAGCGAATATGAGATGACTAAGTGTTGCGTTTCATCTAGAGGAGGGACATACTCGTTATTTAGTTTGTAATTTTATCTGGCTTTGAGCGCAATAAATTACACTTTACTTTGCCAAAAAACAATTTCTTTGTGCCACTGTTTTTATATTGGCTCGCTGGTACGTAGCTTACAAGCTTAACTACCGTGATATCAAGGAGCTATTAGCAAAGTGCGGAGTTAAATTGTGATACGTGCTTTATAAAGGTTAGGTGATGACTGCTAAAAATACGACTTTTGGGGAGCAATTTTACTCCCTAGCTTGCACACGGGGATAGATATTTCTAAACCCTTACTTAAAGATGTTATAAAACAAAAAGTAAAGGCTGATATGTTTCAATCAAAATCACAAATAGAAAATGGAAATTTCGAATGTATTGATTTGGGTGGTAAGGCTTATTTGTGGACACCACCAGGAAGACATCCGAAGCGACTGATAATAACCGCGCACGGCATAAGAGCGACGGGTAGCAAGTTTATTTTAAATTACGATGGGATCCTAAATTTCTATTCAGATGACAAAAATAGTGTCGAAGACCCTGGGTTAAAAAAGTTCTATCGAGGCCATGCCACTCCTAAAGAAACAATTATAAGGGGACGTTCGTGTTACAATTACTCTCTGAGTAAGTATACAAATAGCGCACAAAATTCCAGTCATAATAAAAATAATGAGACTTACGATAGCATCAATGACATGGTGAAACATGACTATGCTTCAGAGGGAGCAAAAGCACTTGCTGATTTGGAAAAGTTAGGGGCTGATATTCCTGACGGAATGAAAACGATGTTGATAAAGCAAGCCATGGATACACTATCTGTCGAACCTTCATGTATTTTGACGATAAGAAATAGAATGCCTCATGGTGGTGTCAATTTAAAATGGGTGATTGATACACTTCAAGAAAATGGTTACCAGTTTGATATTATCGATTGTCTATTTTGTCGTAACACAGTAATGAGCTCACTAATTTCGATGTTACCTGTTGGTGGTGATTATTCTGACGCTGTACCGGTTACTTGACCAACTTATATCGGGTTTCTGAAACAGCCAGAATTCGCTAGACATGAACTCGATATATTTCTGCAGCATTTATATGCCACATAGGACCTAATTTTTTATTAATCGGTGACTGAATCATTCCAGTCACCGATTTTTTAATGGGAGTCTATTATAAAAACGTGATAGAGAATCGGATCTTTGATATACATGCATTCTCAAAGGGCTTAGTATTGATTAACCATTATTTTTTGATTTCTGGTTTTATACTACCTAGTATTTTATAGTCTACGTAGTGTTTGCAGCTGCGATTTTTACCAAATATTGAAATCGTGAATTAAACTACCAAGTGCAATACCCCATGCCGTTTGAGTTCGCCTTTTAAGAGCATTGTTATGAGCCTGAGCTGGTTCATAACGTTTGCCATCTGTATTCCGCTTTGGCTCACAAGAAGCTTTGGCTCACAAGAAATAGTTGGACGATGAACACCTACTTTATCAGCTATTTTTTCTTGTGAGTAACTTTCAGCAAAAGGTACTGAAATGTGATATCTTTGACTTTTGGTCAGCTGCAGATAAATCATAGTAATTCCGCTTTGGTTTTGGCGATGATAAAGCACACCACTGTTAACGATTGGCCTTTCTTCACGGTTTACCTATGAATATTACATTTATTATCTGAATTCAGGATCTACCTTATATATTTGAACTCTATTATTATGCCCATCTGCAATATATAGTCTATTCTCAACTTGTATCGCTTCAAAAGGGGCAAGTAAATATCCTGTTGCTTTACCGCCGACAGGTGAAGTATTTACTTTAGTCCAGTTGAAAAAAACATCAGAATTACTACCTCCAACCCAACCAATGAACTTACCATTTAAATCAAATGATTGGACTCTGTTATTTCCGTTATCTGCAATAATTAGCTTTTCATTATTAAAAATACTAAGCGAGACGGGTTGATTAAATCCGCCAAGAGCAGGAGAGCTAATGGGACTGCCAGTCACTTCAAAATGACTTGTGATCCCACCAGATTGTTTCGCCCCAATCCAACCAAGAGATTCTCCAAGAGGTGTAAATTTTTGTACTCTGTGATTTCCTGTTTCAACTACATATAAAAAACCCTCACTATCGACTTTTATCATATGTGGCTTATTAAAGCCGCCGAGATTATTACTACTGATAGCTTTCCCTGTTTGAACAAAACCATTTGTAGAGCCAGTGGCAGTTGCACCTAGCCATCCAATGAAATTAAAGTCAGAATCAAACTTATAAACACGGTGAGAGGTCCAGTCTGAAACCCATAAATTTCCATTTTGGTCTATATGAGCATTGGCAGGGCCTTCAAATTTTAATGATGTATCTGAAGGAGATGAATTAATAAAAGAGAGGAACTTGCCTGATGAATCGTATAAATTTACTGTTTTGTTAAAGAAATCGGCAATGATAATTTGTCCTCGTGAATTAAATGTAACGGAATGGGCTCCTTTTAAAGATTCTTTATTGGAAATATCAACGGAATAAGATTCATCGAACCAACCGGATTTTTGAGCTTCCAATGAATAACCTAGCCAAGACTCTGCTTCAAATAAATCAGAAAACCGGATAACTTTACCGTCTCTTATATCAGGAACATAGAGTTTTGCATCATCAGATAGTGTTAGTCCGTAGGGCCCTTTAAAGCCTAAAATTGACGTGATCTCTGAATTCCCAATTTTAGTTACTTTGACGTTCCATTGACTATTACTTGAAGAGGAAGTGTCATTGGCTGAGCCATTACAGCCGACTAAACAGCAGGCACATGTCATAAATAAGTATAAACCTCTCACATCGCTCACCTTTATGGTTGCTAAGACAGTAACTATTGAAGCGACCTGTGGAGTAAAAGTTAGGTAGTTTCTTCAAGAGTAGCTCTAATATATTAGCTTATGTAGCAGGTGGATTTTTGGGAGAGATATTTTCTTTCTATATAAAAAACGCCGATGGGCGGCCAGCTCATCGGCAAATACAAAGGTTAGGGTTTTAGGAATTGGTAAGAATGATACTAACTATGCTTCATGTATCATATGTGTGATTAACACCTAAGACTAAAGTCTCATAAAACGGAATCTATCAGTATCATTTTTTGAACACTTCTTCGTTATGTAAAAGCTATCGGCCCTTGAGTTACTTAATTTCGTTGTTTTTCTTTTTTAGTCATTGATATCAAATGAAAAAAGCCCCTAGTAATTAGGGGCAAGTAGTACCATCGTTATTCCGGTATTGGTTTGAATTTTTTAATATAATCAATGATTTATTTTTAAGTCAATAACTTACTAATTACTATGTTTGTGCCATATTCAACCATTTAGAGCTATGTTGTTCACCTCTGCCGCCACTTTGTCGCCATCTCTTTTCTAGGCGCTTGTACAAATGAACTATTTTTAGGTTGTTTTTTATACAATTGATATTGATTACTTTTTTATAAAAATGGCACTTTTATAATGAAGTTATTCATATGTGTTGTGTTATCATAAATATGAATATTACATAGCCATTGTTGTAAAAAATAACGCATGTTGTTTTTGTTCTACGCCTGTTCGGAAAGATTTATAAGATGAAAGATATCAATATTAAAGGAATCATTATAGCCCTAGTCATCGGGATAGTTTTATCTGTCATCGTAGGCATCGGTTCTATATTCTTCTTTGCAGAGTCGATGTCCCCTGGGGCTATTGATGCTTTATGGTTCCAAACCGATTTCCTTATTTTTATCTCAGTTGTTAGTAGTTTTACTTGTGTCTTAACTGGTTATATCTCTGCTAAATATGGCAAAGAAGCCCCATACAAAAATGCATTGGTACTTTCATTGATAGGAATGGCATTTTCGTTAATGTTTCCTATCTATGAGCCAGTGTGGTTCGATGTGATTGGTCTTATTACATTAATACCGTTAACGCTATTTGGTAGTTATGTATGGGTTAGGCATACAGCACAATAAATAGTCTAAATGCTCGCTTAAATATAGAGCAACTTTTCCAAATATATTTAAAGCGCCACGTGGTTGGTGCTTTTTTCTTTTATATCTAAATATTTAGCTAAGGTCGAAATTAAAAATGAGAATGTTGTCATTGCTTTGTTTATTACTTTTAGCAGCTTGTAATGGTGAGTCAGGTACAAGCTCAGAAAAAAAACAAGACGACAATTTTACAGGGCTCTGGTATGAAGAAAAAAGTGACTCTTACTTAGAGATTAAAGAGCCGGGTGTTGTGTTATTACGCACTTGTTCACTTAATGATGGCTATACTGCTGAAGAAGGAGCTTCTTATAAATTAGCTGGGAATAAGTTATCTACCTTGGTGGAGGGGGGCTCTTTTTCAAGTACTCTGGAGCTTAAAAAGGAAGGAACACAGTTAGTGCTTTCCTACGATTTAGATAGCGTTTTACCGCCAGGATATGCATGGCCGTCAGGAGCTGTAGTACTTACAAAGCAAGATACTATTCCTGATTCTTGTGATGGTGATGCAATAGAAATTACCTATTATTCACCAAAAGAAGCGATTGAAGGTGAGCTAACAACTTTTACGGTTGATTACTCTTATAGGTTAAGTTCTGCCGATAAAGCTGATTTTGGTGTGGGTTTTACCATAACAGATAAGACTATGGTTTCGTTTGGTGAATTAATTTCTGTTTCATCTAAAGGATCTGGTAGCGGCTCTTTTTCCTTTGATTATGCACCTTCTATGGTTAAAGATGGAGTGACATATTTCGTAATGGTAGATATGTACGTTAATTTACTGAGCAATCCTGAGCTTGTAGGTCATACTGCGAAAAAAGAAGTTAAAGTATGGCCTAATGGCTCTTCGAGCACTGTAGAGGCGCATGTTGGTATTGAGAAACAATTAAGAGCCCACACGTTAGGTTTGTTTAAATAAAACGTGAGTGTGTAATTCAGGTGTATTGCTGCTTAGCAAATAGGCTAAGCAGCAATAGGTTTCAGTTATAACGAATTTAAAGGGTTTTTCGTAACGGCATCTTGCAGATGATCGGGTGCAAAGTGGCTGGCGAACGTGTGGCGTAAAACATGGGTGGCTTGCCTAGCAGGCAGATCAGGAAAGCAGTTTTTAATGCGAGTATAAATTTGTATATAGCTGAGGGTAAAAAGTGGGCCACTGTCTTGTTGGTATAACTCGTGATAAAGCTCGGAGAAGATAGGAACAGTACGGTTCTTCTTCCCTTTGGTTTGGGTAAAAGTGATTTTGTACTTAGAAAGCTGTGAGCCTTTCAAATTGGCTGCTTCCATAATTCGCGCACCAGTGGCTAAGCAAATTTTTAAAACCTTCACAACTTCATCGCCATTTTGGGTTTGAGCCATAAAGGTAAACATCTCTTTAATTTGCTCTGAAGTGAGAAAAGAAAGCTCATTTTCAGTGACATTGATTTTTCTAATATCGCCAAATGGGTTAGGTAAGCGCCACTCTTTTAAACGAATAAGCTCATTAAAGACAGATTTAAGCAGTGTTAACTCTAAATTCTGAGTTTTAGGGGATAAGCTTTTTTCACTTTTTGTGACAGCATTGGTTCGGGATACTCGGTAGCGAGTAAAGTCCCGGCTACTGCATTTTGCCGCGATAGGGTTCCCCATCATTTCAGCAATGTAGAGTAAACGCCTATAGTACATTTCACCTGTTTTGATGGTTTTACCGTGGTGCTCATACCAAAGGTCGACTAATTCAGATAAGCGACGTTTGTCTTCTTTTTCTGCTAGCCAGGGCTTATCGGCCACTTCCTGCATGATATGGCGTTCGATGAGGTAGCTTTGCCTTTCGTTGGGAACTTCTTTCTAACCCGTTTACCACTACGACCGTGAGGATAACACTCACACATCCAGCTTCCATCTTGCTGTTTTCTCACTGACATAAAAATATTTTAACTGTTTTTATATACAGTGCACTCTAGTTTGTATTCAACGTAATGCAAGGTTTTTCAATTAGGTAGAAAAACAGGGTTTGAAGTAGTTATAAGCTAGAACATTTTAGGAATAAAAAATTGACACCACTGTCAAAAAAACTGTGCTTTACTTTGTATAAGTCTTTATTGTTTATTTTGTTATTTAGGTGGTGGTGGGGTGTTGGGATTTAACTGAATATGTCGCTTTATTATTATGTTAGGAGAAAATTTGTGAGTGCTAAAATTTATTCCGTAGACAGTGTTTGCTTTCATATCAATAAAAGCCATCCTGCTCAGCTTATAGTTCATGGGGTAGGGAAGGTCAACTCAAGCGGCTGGTCAGGTGGTAAGCTTATTCCTTGGACATATGTAGATCAACCACAAGATGGGATTCTTGATTTCGACTTTATCGCTACAGCTCCATCAGGGTTCGTTTTGTTGGTGATTTCCCCGATAGAGGGTATTGGGAAAATTCAGCTTGAAGACTGGATTACTGGCATAAGAGTCCACTCTTCTACAAATAAGGTAGAGGTTTTATTATCCGATACTAAATGTAGTGTAGATGCACAAACGATCTCATCTGACGTTTTTCCTTGGCCTCGGTCATCGATGGAGTCATAGTTTAATCTGATTTTTCTGTCTTTGTTTGTTCTGTATACACGGATAAAGACCTAGTTGATCTAGCTGGACAATAATTGAAAGTCACGCCACCAGAGAGGGTGGCGTGATAATACAAACCTAACTGGAGAGTATCGGGCTATTCACCATTAGTTTTTAAACGCTATGCCAACAAAACAGACTAGATATCTTTTAGGCACTCGCTTATACCCTCTTTTATATCCCCCTCCAAGTGAGCTAGGAAGTCACCTATTTTTCCCTTCTCTAGCTCTTTAATAAGATCGAAATTAGGTTTAAACGGGGTACCATCAAAATATTTAGCTTCGGTTCCAGGCCCATCTGGAGAACCATGATCCGCATCGATAGATTCACGCCACCTTTGGGCGTGGCTTCTCCACTCTTCAGTATCTACCAGCTCAGGTTCAGTAAACCAAACATTCCAAGTCAGCACATTACCCACTTGCAGCATATTACCTGAACCTAAATTAAACACATCCATAATAAGCTTGTTAAACTCATCAACCACCGGGTACCCGGTCTTTATGGGCCCCCCAATCTTTACACCTAAATGTCCCACGCTCCATGCTTGTGGATGTTTAGCAAAATCAGGAACATCGAATCCGGTACTTTCACCGCTTAACAGAGGGAATATAGGCTCATCAGCTTGATCAACTTTGTGGGTATAAACGACAATCGCTTTAGACTTCTCAAAAGGAAAAGGTTGTTTACTCTTTTCAAAATGAGACCATAATAACTTAACAATGGGCTTTTGCATTGCACTTGGGCTAAACCAAATTTTGCCAACCACACTCATATCTGCTGCGAGTTCACGATCTGTCTCATCAACCCAACCTCGCTGACCAGTCACTGTTACCTCAACATTTAAGGTCCCCAATGATGGTGAACAGATCCCCTGTTGAGGGCAGATAATGGAATAAACTCTACCTGTATCTGTGTATCCAAGTCTGGATATATCGGGGGCGAACATCTGAAAACAGCGTTTAGGGTTTTGACTGTCTTTCTCCGTCTCCCAACTGAACTCTGGCCACTTCACCGCTTGTTGACGTTGGAGCAGATCAATATTCGCCATATTGTCCAACATCGGCAATGAGGTTAGGTTTGGATTCGGATATGCAAAATCAGGATTTGATTGTTCAAATCCTCCCTGCCAACCAGGTATAACACCAGTATATTTTTTAATGTCCATAATCAATATCTTCCTTTTCAATTAACTCGGCGCTAGTTTTAACAACCAAGAGACACTTTACCTTAGTCGATAAAAGATTAATTCACAGGAAAATATTGCATTCAATTACAGTGGCATACAGAACAGAGGAGCTATACCGCGAATTCAGGCTTTTAACGAGATATAGCATAGGTTAAAGGAGTTAATTATGGCATTAAGTAATCAAGTAAAAAAAGCTTTGGAGTTGCTCAATAGCAACATTGGAAAACTGTATTATTTTTAGTGTTTTTATTTGATGGCGATTAGATTATTCTTGTCGCCTTTTTTATATGGGGAAGATATTCCAGTTCTCTATATAAAAAAACGCCGATGGGCGGCCAGCTCATCGGCAAATACAAAGGTTAGGGTTTTAGGAATTGGTAATAATGATACCTTTTATGCATATCGTTTCATATGTGTAATTAACACCTAAGACCAAAGTCTCATAAAACGGAATTTGTCAGTCTCATTTTTTGAACACTTCTTCGTTATGTAAAAGCTATCGGCCCTTGAGTTACTTAATTTCGTTGTTTTTCTTTTTTAGTTATTGATATTAAATGAAAAAAAGCCCCTAGTAATTAGGGGCAAGTAGTACCATCGCTATTATTATTCGATATAAGCCAGTAAATATTTAGCCAAAGTCACCATTTACGTAGCCACGAGTACGATCATCTTGTGGGTTGCTGAAAATGGCGTGTGTGTCGTCGTGCTCAACCAATTCTCCCATTAAGAAGAAGGCAGTGCGGTCTGAAATGCGGCGTGCTTGCTGCATTGAGTGGGTTACGATAACAATGGTGTACTCTTTTTTCAGAGACTCCATCAGATCTTCAATTTTGTTGGTTGCAATTGGATCAAGGGCAGAGGTTGGTTCATCCATCAAGATCACGTCTGGCTTCATAGCAATGGTGCGGGCAATACACAAACGTTGCTGCTGACCACCAGATAAACCAAATGCGTGTGATTTTAAGCGATCTTTTACTTCATCCCACAGTGCTGCACCGCGCAGGGATTTCTCTACCACATCATCCAGTTTTTTCTTGTCTTTTACCCCTTGAGCGCGAAGGCCGTACGCCACATTTTCATAAATGCTCATTGGGAATGGGTTCGGCTTTTGGAAAACCATACCGACTTTGATGCGAAGGTTGGCAACGTCAATGTTGCCGTAAACGTCTTCGTTATCCATGGTTAAACCGCCGTCGATCTTTACACCTTCGATTAAATCGTTCATGCGGTTTAAGCAACGAAGCAGGGTGGACTTACCACAACCTGAAGGGCCGATTAATGCGGTTACTTGGCGAGCCGGAATAGGTAAGCAGATGTTCTTCAGGGCTTGGTTTTCGCCGTAGAAAAGGTTCAGGTTGTCAATGTTAAATTTGTTCATGGTCGTATCCTAAAATCTGGTCAATTAGTAAGTTGCAGTATTGAATTTTTTCGCAATCAGTTTGGTGATCATGTTGAGTACAAGCACCAGCACAATCAAAACGGTGGCCGTTGCGTAGGCTTGGTTCCATTCATCTTGTGTGTAGAGCTCAGTAGTCAACTTATAAAGGTGAACGGTTAGGGTACGGCCAGAATCTAATAGAGACTCAGGAATGCGCGCAACCATACCAGCGGTTAAGAACACCGGGGCAGATTCACCAATAACACGACCAGTACTAAGGATGATCGACGTGATAATTCCAGGCATTGCACTTGGCAAGATTAAACGCCAAATGGTGTAGATTTTAGAAGCACCTAAGCCATATGAACCTTCACGGAAAGCGTGGGGAACGGCCATTAATGCTTCTTCTGTCGTACGAATGATGACTGGAAGAATTAGGATACTCAGTGTTAATGCACCAGACAGGATAGAGAAACCTAAGCCCAGAACACCAACAAAGAAAGTCATACCGAATAAACCAAAGATAATCGATGGAATACCCGCTAATGATTCCGTACAAAAACGAATCACTTTTACTAGTTTGCTACCTACCTGAGCGTATTCGGTTAGGTAGATAGCGGTCATGATCCCAACGGGTGCTGCAATAGCAATAGAAGCCAGAACCATATAAATCGTAGAGATGATCATCGGTAAAATACCGTGCTCTTCACCTGTACGTGTATAAAGAGTCGATACAAATTCCCAATCTACAAAACGCAGACCGTTAGAAAGAATGTACCAAACAATCCAGAATAAGAAGCCTACCGTGAAGCTTGCAGCTAGCCAAATGAATGCTTTGGCGATGTTATCTTGCATTTGACGTGACATGATATTACCTCGCGCGCTCACGGTTTAGATAAAGAAGAGCACCATTTAGAACCATTATGAATACCAGAAGAATAACGCCAGTAGCGTATAGAGCGTTGGCGTGAACACCACTTGCGTAAGACATTTCAAGGGCGATGTTTGCCGTTAGTGTACGAGCTGAATCAAGCAGTCCTTCTGGCATGGCCGATGCGTTACCCATTACCATTATGATGGCCATGGTTTCACCAAGAGCGCGTGCGATACCTAAAATAACACCTGTCATGATACCCGAACGAGCAGCCGGGATCAGTAATTTAAAAATAGTGAAGATAGGGGAAGCACCAAGAGCTAAAGAGCCTTCTTTGTATGTTCTTGGTACGGCGCGTAATGAGGTTTCTGAAACGGTGATTACCGTTGGAAGGATCATTACCGCTAAAACAATAATACCGGCTAAAAGCGTGTTACCAGCAGGAACATTAAAAGTAGTTTGGATCAATGGCACGATAATGACTAAGCCAAAGAAACCGTAAACAACAGAGGGGATACCGGCTAACAGCTCCACTGCTGGGCGAATAATATTGGCAAGCCATTTAGGGGCGATTTCTGCAATGAAAACCGCAGTTAGAACACCAACTGGCACACCTAATGCGACTGCTCCGGCTGTGGAAGCAATGGACGCTACGATCATGGTGAAGACACCATAAAGGGCTGGTGGTAGCCAATCAACACCAAAAACAATGCCGCTTACGCCAGCTTCTTGGAATGCAGGGATACTTTCTGCAATGATGAAGTAGCCAATGGTTGCTAGAGAAAGAACGCCAAAAACGGCACTCGTAAGAAATAAGATGTGAAAGAATTTTTCTTTCCAATCAATGTTTGCTTTTCTTTTCAGAGAGGTAGTTGCTACTACGGACTCTTGCTGAGTTGCGATGGTCATAATACTCACTCCAATATACAGAAGAGTTTTCTGATATGGATTTAAAAATCTCGGAGCCATGACAGCTCCGAGCAAAGGTTAATAGTTGGATTAGTTAACAGAGATGTAGCCTTTCTTCTCTACGATTGCTTGACCTTCGTTAGATGTCATCCAGCTTAGGAAGCCTTCTGTTGCTGTTGATGGTTTGCCATCGCGGTAAAGGATTAGGAACGGGCGAGCCACTTCGTATTTACCAGCTTTCACGTTCGCCACACTTGCTGGAACGCCATTTACATCCAATGCTTTTAGGCTGTTATCAACCGTACCTAAAGAGATGTAACCGATAGCAAGTGGGTTGCTTGCTACGATAGTTTTGATTGCGCCGTTGCCGTTAGCCACTTGCGCACGTTGTGAAATCGCAGATACTTTTTTACCAGCAATTTTCTTTTTCAGTTTCATGATGTCTTCGAATGCACCACGAGTACCAGAGGCCGTATCACGAGTTACTACAACGATTGGCTTGTTTTCGCCGCCAACTTGGCTCCAGTTGTTGATTTCGCCTTTGTAGATTTTGCTGATTTGTTCTTTAGTTAGATCTTTTACTGAGTTGTTGTTGTTTACGACAACTGCGATACCGTCACGAGCGATAACCACTTCTTTCAAGGTTGGCTCTTTTTCTGAGTCTTTTAGAGAGCGAGAAGCCATACCTAGGTCCGCAGAACCATTCTTTGCCGCTTTAATGCCCGCAGAAGAACCTGGCCCTTGAACTTCGATGAATACGTCTGGGTTTTTCTTGTTATAAACTTCTGAATACACTTCCATTAATACAGTTACAGTGTTTGAACCGACAACAGAAATGGTTTCTTTTGCTGATGCTGTGTTAACTGCTAGTGCGCTTAGAATTGCTAATGCACCAATAACTGTTTTCTTCATCTCGATATCCTTAAGTTGGCTTTATTGCCGTTGTGTTTAACTAAGACGCTGCCAACTTTAGGAGAGTTATATGACATTTGTGTTTCAGAAACTTGAACACTCTATGACATTGTTAATTCTCTCTATATTGCAAAATTACGATGCTAAAAAGAGCTGAGCCCTTTATTTGTAGGCCATTCAAAGATAAGTCAAAATATTTCATATTAAGTCAAAGTGTATGTTTGGTGGTTAATTTGTAAGCAAATGTTAATCTTATTTCATCCAATGATTGCTTATAAAAATACAAATATAGAAAAAATATATAAATCACACTTTGTATCTACCTGATTAGAAAGCGAGCTATGTGAATAGTTGTGAAATGCGACCACTTATTTATGTGATCTGTTTTTAAAAAAGGTTATAGCCGTTAATGTTTGAGTGAGAATAAGTTGCAGTTAATACTATCAATTAATCCAACAAACGTAGATAATGATATTTATATTAAAATAAAGTTTGTAGATTATTTTTCTTTAGTTTCAGACGTGTAGAGTGTTATATGAGGTTTCTAAATGCGTAAGCTCCTTAATGGTTTATCCATTAAAGTGCAGGTGATTGTACCTGTTTTATTTTTGGCGTTGTTTGTGTCTATCGGTCTTATTCTTGAACGTAATGGTTTAGAAGAAGCGATGGGTGAAATGTCTGATGCAACGCATGAAGTTAGCGTGAATAAAGATCAGCTTGCCTCTTTAATTAATAATATTTATGGCATGCGCATTAGTGCCATCTACAGTATTTATGAATCTGATGATGTTAAGAAATTACCTGCTGCACTTGATAAAGGTAAACGTCTCAACGAACAGATTTTGATGGGGCTAAGAAAAGTGGAAGGCTTAGAGCGCGAAGTGGACGAAATGTCTCGTGCCATGAACCATTACATCAGTTACAGCCACAACACCATGATCCCATTATTTAAGCAAAGACACGATGGCACATGGAATGAACAAGAATACACAGCGGCATCGGCTCTATACCGTGCTGCGGGTGTAGACATGATTCAGGCTATTGAACAGTTACAAAACAAATTAAATGTATTGGTAAAAGCGAAAATCGATAAAGAAGTGGCTTCGCATAATGATGTGTTAAACATGGCCATTTACTCTATTTTTGCATTACTAGTGGTTGCGCTATTACTTGCGTGGTGGTTAGCAGGCGTTATTGTTAGCCCAGTAGCAAGATTACAAGCAGCGATGCAGCAAGTCGCGAAAGGCGAATTGAGCGTTCGCGTTGAAGAAGAAGGCAATAATGAACTGACTGCTTTAAGTCGCGACATTAACACGACTGTTGGGCAGTTACGAACCACGGTCGACTCATTGGTTCGTAGTAGTGAAGATGTTGCTTCCGCTTCTACAGAATTAGCGGCAGTGATGGTGCAGGCAACGGTTAACTCAGATCAAGAGAAACAAGAAATTGAACAAGTTGCGTCTGCGGTGAATCAGCTTTCAAGCACGGCAGATAATGTTAATAGCAGTGCGGTGAGCGCAGACACAACCGCTCATCAAACGGATGAAATGGCATTACACGGCTTAAAACTGTTTAAAGAAAGTAATCAAGCCAGTGAAAAAATGTCGAGCCAGTTAAGTAATGCTGCGGACGTTGTTGGTGGTTTGAAAGAGCAATCCGAGCAAATCGGTAAAGTGATTGAAGTGATTCAGAGTATTTCTGAACAAACGAACTTACTTGCTTTAAACGCAGCGATTGAAGCTGCTCGTGCGGGCGAAAGCGGTCGTGGTTTTGCTGTGGTGGCTGATGAAGTACGCATGCTTGCGGCACGCACTCAGGAGTCGACTGAAGAGATTCAAGTGATCATTGAGGAACTTCAGTCACAGTCGGGTATGGCGAATGAAAGTATGCAGTCAAGTTTGCAAATGCTTGAACAGAGCCAAGAGATGGCGGCACAAGTGAATGAAGCTCTAAATGGTATTACGGAATCGGTGGGTGATATTACCGCTTTGAATACTCAAGTGGCTACAGCAGCAGAAGAGCAGAGCCAAGTGACTCAAGATATTAACCGTAATATTACGAATATTCATGAAATTGTAAGCCAAAACGTAACGGGCATTACGCAGAGTGCAGCGGCTAGCCAAGAATTATCGACACTCGCTGAGCAGCAAAAGCAGCAGTTAGCTTACTTTAAACTGTAAGTCACTCTTATTTTTAACTTGTAGCGCTCATTATCCATTCTAGGGTAATGGGCGCTTTTTTATGTTCAGTACATAACCTAAGAAAGCTCTTATTGTCTCAACTATGATTCTGATAAGACTATTAACAACCCCAAATGCTATATCACTCACATAATCAATATATGACGTAATATCAACTGTACAACATGTGTCATATTTTCTATAAGTATAAGATTATTTTCTTCTCGAATTTTGTTGAGTGATGAGGGTACGGATATTGATCCGTTGAATGCTTAGGGGCTGTAATGTCAAAACAGTTAATCAAGACAGTGATGGTATGCCATGATAAGCGTGTAGTGGCAGACTGCGTGTTTCAATACCTTACACACTGGCTTTCTCCACGCTCCTTGCTCTTTGTTACTGAACGTAATGCTCAATTCCTTCCTGAGCCTCAATGCAGCTATGGTGCTGATATTGATCTTCATCAGATCCCGCATACTTTTTGGACGTGGGCGGAACAATTTGACTTTAATGACGCTCTTATCCCCATCGCGATAAACACATGCGGATGGGACGATTCTCAACTTTTACAACCTGATTCTTACCTTTTGGTGGTGGATAACCACTCTTTATCACGTACTTATTTATTGATCGAAGGGATAAATAAAAAAGAAGCTCAGCAATTTAATCATGACAGCTTTCTAGACTTTATTTACATTGCCGTTTCTCGTTGGCAGTGTTTACGAGCCGAAAAGCAAGCCGCTGAAGAGCAAAAAAATCATGACATTAAGTCTGCAAAATATCTTGATGAATTAAAGTATCGAGAAGCGTTTATTGAAAAAATGAAGGTTGTTCAAAATTTAGCGGTGGATTTATCAAAGCCAGAATCGCTGGATGATCTTTATAAAGCGGCAGTCGAAGCGGTTCGAGACCAAATGGGTTTTGATCGCGCTGTTTTCATGCTACTAGACTTAAAAAAGCGTTCTTTCATTGGCACCTATGGCACTAATGAGCAAGGTGAAACAGTAACAGAACATGACACAAGCTATGATTTACATCAGTTGGAAGAAGCTTATATTGATGGTCTAAGCAGTCAAGACACTTCGTTAGTTGTGCTTGATAACGTGCCTCTGTATACCGCCGGTGAAGTAGTGGGAGAAGGGTGGAATGGGATGCTGATCTTACGTGATGAGCAGGAACCAATTGGATGGATGTCCATTGATAATTTTATCAGCCGTAAGCCCATAACCAGTTATCAAAAAGAGATGTTACGCTCTTTTAGTCTATTACTCTCACAGATCTACATTCGTAAACGCCAAGAGCAAAATATGAAGCTATTGCATGCCAGCATGGTGGATCTCTCGCGTTGTTACACTGTAAGTGATGTATGTAAGAGCGCTGTTTCTTTTGCCATTACTCATTTGGGCATTGATCGTATGGCGGTATTTTTAACGAATGAAAACTGTACGGTGTTAAAAGGAACTTGGGGCACGGATTTACAAGGCCAAGTGATTGATGAATCCTATTTTGAAAGTGATCGTTTAGATCAGCCCTTAGTACTTAATGCAATGAAAACACCGGGAAAAGTAGTGTACGCAGACTCAGTACCTTTATATCACGACACGGATATTGTCGGTTTTGGCTGGACGGCAATGACATTGATCTCTAACTCCTCCTCAGAGCCTATTGCTTTTATCGCCGCTGATAACTTATTAAGAAGGCGGGCGTTAACCAGCCAGAATCGAGAATTATTGCGTCTGTTTGCCTCAAATTTAGCCGAAGTGTTGCAGCGGACGCTAGCGCAGGAAAAAATCACTCAACTTAATCAAAATTTAGAAGGTGAAGTAAAACGCCGTACTAAGGAGTTGGAAAACGCGAATAAAAAATTGGAATTGCTATCCAATCAAGATGCGTTAACAAAGTTGGGTAATCGGCGCTGCTTTGATCGTTTGTATCAGAGTTCGTGGCAAGATGCCTGTGAGGCGAAACAGTCTTTGGCGGTAATGATGATTGATGTCGACCATTTCAAGCAATTTAACGACTTTTATGGTCACCCGAAAGGGGATTTGGTGCTTAAAGCGGTGGCGGATATTCTACGCCATTATTGTTACGGGTCGAGTAATATCTTTTGTCGTTATGGTGGTGAAGAGTTTGCCGCTTTATTACCAAATAAAACTTGTGAGCAGCTTTACGCGTTAGCTGAAGAGATACGCTGGAAAATTGAAAAGGAAAAAATCTACCATAAAGGTGGGTTACCGAGTTCAAATATTACAGTGTCTATTGGCTTTGCACAGATGTTCCCCACAGAGCAAGATACGTCGTGTGAATTGCTAGAGCGAGCAGATAAAGCGCTTTATGATGCGAAAAAACAGGGCAGAAACAAAGTGAAGTGGACCAAATTAGAAGCAATAGCCACTTCACTTTCTTAGTTTTTAGCTTCTTAGCCGCTTAGCCATATAAGGGCCTAAGAAGATAGGAACGACTTGGATCGTTATTGACTGCAAACCGAGCATTTTGGTTGCTTAGGCAGCTTCATTTCACGCCAAGACATGGACATGGCATCCAACATTAAAAGTTTTCCAGAGATGGTTTGTCCCATGTTTGCTATTACTTTAATGGTTTCTAATGCTTGAACCGCGCCAATAATACCCACGACTGGAGCCATGATCCCCGCTTCTACGCAAGTTAATGCTTGTTGTCCAAAGAGGGCACTCAAACACTGATAACAGGGTTCATTGTCATCTTGGTAGGTATAAACGCTGACTTGGCCTTCCATGCGAATTGCGGCACCAGATATTAACGGTGTTTTCGTTTTAAAACATAAACGGTTGAGCTGGTTTCTGGTTTCAACGTTGTCGCTACCATCTAAAACGGCATCATGTTGCGCTATTAGCTCTAACAGCTCATCATCATCCAAACGCTTATCAATGGTGCTGATGTTGGTGTGTGGATTTATTTTTTGTAATGAGCTGGCCGCAGAAGCCACTTTTTTCATTCCAATGCTGGCATCATTGTGAAGTACTTGGCGTTGTAAGTTGGAAAGCTCAATCACATCATCGTCGATCAGGGTAACATTGCCTATACCAGCTGAAACTAAATACTGGCTAGCAGCACAGCCTAATCCACCTGCACCTAAGATCAGAACCGAGCTGTTTTTTAATGCTTCTTGGCCGTCAAAATCAAATTGGCGCAAAATGATCTGGCGGTTATAGCGAAGCATTTCTTGATCTGACAGTTCTTGCACTATCATTTCCTTTTAAATAATCGTTTTGCTTAAAAAAGAGTGTGGTTGAATAATTGGATATTTACTTTTTCGCCCGCTTCCACACGGCCACGCTCACGCTCTAGCACCACAAAGCAGTTAGCTATGCTCATGGAGCTGAATGCACCTGAGCCTTGATTACCTGTAGTGGACACTTCAAATTGGCCTTGCTCATTAATGCTGTAAATACCGCGTTGGTAGTCGGTGCGTCCTGGCACTTTTTTGAAGCGGCTGGTGGCGGTGGCGGGAATCGATTCCATAGCTTTCCACTCTGTATGGCCAGATAATTTCGCCAGCATTGGTTGAACCAGTACGTACATGGTAAGCATTGCAGAGACTGGGTTACCCGGTAATCCACAGAACCAAGCATCATCCAATGAACCAAACGCAAAAGGTTTACCTGGTTTGATGGCCAGTTTCCAAAAACCAATTTCCCCGATTTCTTCTAAAATATCTTTAATATAGTCGGCTTCACCCACACTAACACCACCTGAGGTGATCACCACGTCGGCTTTACTTTGTGCTTCCACAAATGTTTGTTTTAGCGTTTCGAAGCAATCGGGAATAATGCCGAGATCAACGGGTTCGCAGCCAAAATTTTCAACCAGCGCTTTAATGCCATAACGGTTACTGTCGTAGATTTGGCCATCTTCCAAAGTTTCGCCTAATGAGCGAAGTTCATCACCCGTTGAGAAAAAGGCCACTTTGGGTTTGGCATACACGCTGACCGTCGCTACGCCCAATGATGCTAACAAAGGAATGTCGCGCGGAGTTAAGCGTACACCTTTTTTAATGACCGTGTCGCCTTGATGAAGATCATCACCGATCGGACGGATGTTATTTTGATCTTCAATGTCTGTGTTTAAAAACTTTACGCCAGTATCCGTTTGCTCTGTTTGCTCTTGCATCACCACAGCATCGCAGCCTTCTGGAATTTTTGCGCCAGTCATGATGCGAATGCAGCTGCCCGTTGGCCATTCACCTTCAAATGGGATGCCAGCAAAGGATTTTCCTGCAACGGTTAATGTATCTGTTGTTTTTAGATCAGCCCGGCGAATGGCGTAACCGTCCATGGCGGAGTTTGCGAATGGCGGTACGTTAATAGGAGAGCGAACATCTTCAGCGACAACGTAGCCAATGGCTTCTGGTAAAGGGGTATCAATTGTAGTGGTGATAGGAGTGATATTTGCGAGGATTTTTTCCATTGCAGTTTCAATTGGCATTAGGCCCGGTGCGTCACAACAACCCATATGTATTCCCATTGTTATTTTGTCGATTTATAGAGTTTATTACCTGCACGATGTCGTTTTATGAGTAATTTGGCAGGTATATTGTAGTGGCACATTACCACATCGTCGCCCTTTACTGTTAATATCCACATCAAATTCGAGGTGTAATTACCCTAAATAGGGAGTATCCTTGCCACCTAGAATTTTTTGTTATTGTAATCGTGGGCTTTCTTCAAATTACAATAACGCTTGTATATTTGGTTAGTCGTTGTAGTTAGAGGGAAGATAATGCCAGCATTAAGCGAAGCCGCAATTAAGGTTAGAGATGCTCTTGTGGCTCGTGGTTTAGAAACACCAATGAAGCCAAATGAGATCTGCCGTGACGAGAAAAAGGAAAAGATTGAACACCATATGCGTGAAATCTTAACCTTACTGTCTCTTGATCTTAGTGATGATAGCCTTGAAGAAACACCGCATCGCATTGCGAAAATGTATGTGGATGAAATATTCTCTGGGCTAGATTATGCGAACTTCCCTAAAATTACCGTCATTGAAAATAAGATGGGCTGCGATGAAATGGTACGAGTAAAAGACATTACTCTGACCAGTACTTGTGAGCACCATTTAGTGACGATAGATGGTTTAGCTACGGTGGCTTATATTCCACGTGGCAAAATCATTGGTTTATCAAAAATTAACCGCATTGTTCGTTTCTTTGCGCAGCGCCCTCAAGTACAAGAGCGCATGACTCAGCAAATCTTGGTTGCATTGCAGACTTTGCTTGAAAGTGAGGATGTTGCCATTACCATGGATGCAACGCATTACTGTGTGAAGTCTCGTGGTGTGATGGATGCAACCAGCACCACAACCACAACTGCACTAGGTGGTATCTTTAAGCGTAATCCTGCTACTCGTCATGAGTTCTTACACGGTATTCGCTAGCCGATAATAAAATATTGTGTGAAAAAGGTCCTTCGTAGGGCCTTTTTTATTACCTGAAAATGCTCTGTTGTTCGTAGAATCTTTTTACATGTAAAAAATCGTTGTACGCGTGCTGTGCCGAGTAGCCAACAAACCCAGATGGATGTCGATTGGGTTGTAAAACCGCTTGTAGTTTGGCGTCTGGGTTGATCAAAAAAATCTCTAATCCGTGACTCACGCTGTAATTAGGGTTTGTTTCTTTTTCTTTCTCTTCAATATGTATTTTCATGCCCAGTTTGTTTTCAAATGTGGACGTTTCTTGTTTCTCTTCATTGCGTAGCCCTAAAAAATCAGGGTTAAAATAAGCAAGGTACTCTTTAATGTGAGAGGCGGTGTCTCGATATGGATCAACGGTATAGAATGCAAACTGCACATTGTTGATGTTATTTTCATTCAGTAGGTTTGAAAACTGGGTCATGGTTACTAACGTGAGGGGACAAATATCGGGGCAATGAGTATATCCATAAGAGATGACATGCCATTTTCCCCGCAAGCTGCTTGCTGTAAAAGGCGTATTGTTATGATCGTTTAACGTGAAATTGCCAAGTGGCTCAGCGTTAACCAGTGTTACCCCCATGATCTTCGGAGCATACACCTTGTTAGTGTGCAGTTGAAAAGCTGCCGCTGTGATTAAAAATAAACACAATACGACCGTTAAGAATACTTTAAGGTGCAGTGATTTGATCATACTGTTTCCTTTTAGCCTGTATCTAGGGTCATGATTGAATAAAAGAAAAAAGCCGATTTAGCATTACATAGTCTGATTCGATGGCCATCATAATGACAAAAATGACGATGCTAATAGGAGGCACAAACAGTACTAATTTGAGTGACAATCGCTCCCATGAAACGTGCATGAAAATGGATAAGATAGCGCCAGCTTTTAGTAGCATGAAGATGATGATCAATGACCACCTTGTATAGCCTTGTACATGAAAATAATCGACTAAATAGGAAAAGGTACTTAAAACAAAAAGTAGCCCCCATACTTTAAGGTACAGGCTAATAGGGTGTTGCTCTGTTTCTTGATTCATGGTTCCACCTCACCATAGGTAAAAGAACGCAAAAATAAATACCCACACCAGATCAACAAAGTGCCAGTACAGCCCGGTAATTTCGACAATTTCCCCTTCTTTACTTTGGTACTTATTGTCATTAATACGCTTGGCCATAATAAGCAGTAGGACCACGCCCGCAGTGACATGTACGCCATGAAACCCAGTGATCATAAAGAAGGCAGCCCCAAACTGAGCCGCTCCCATAGGGTTTCCCCACGGCCTGACCCCTTCTTCCACAATTAATTTGCTCCACTCGAAGGCTTGCAGGCCAACAAATGATGCTCCCAATAATGCGGTGATAACCATTAGATAAACGGCGGCTTTGGTTTTACCTCTGTACGCATAATTAACCGCCATTGCCATGGTTCCACTACTGGTGATCAGAATAAACGTCATGATGGCGATTAAAATTAATGGGAGGTGTTGCCCGGCAATGACCATTGCAAAAATTTCACTAGAAAGTGGCCAGCTTTCTGTTGTGCTCATTCTTGCACTCATGTAACTGGTTAAAAAGATACTGAAGATGAAGGTATCGCTGAGCAGAAATACCCACATCATCAATTTACCCCACGGCATAGCAAAAGCTTGTTGATCCGCAGACCAATCATCCACAACACTTTGCCAGCTTTGAGGGGAATGAGTTTTTTTAGAAGTCATTTTTCCTCCTAAAAACCGCACAATTGGGCGATGTTTTTGTAGGTTTCAGGTGAGGCTGTTAATAAAGCAAATAGGAACAACCACACACCAAATAAGTAATGCCAATACCAAGTGCACAACGTTAAGCTACGGTGAAAGGAATGGTGGTCATGGGTTTGATTCAGCTTGAAAAGAACCTTGAGCAGCACAAAAATGCCGCCAATTAAATGCAGGCCATGTATTCCGGTAAGCAGGTAAAAGTAGCTATTGGCAGGGTTTGAATTCAGTAAATAGCCCTGACTGGTTAACTGCAACCAAACGTAAACTTGCCCATAAGCAAAGGCGAGGGTTAATGCACCGCTTAAAAATAGCAGCCATAAGGCCAAGCGATGTTGTTCAATTTTGGCTTTATTAACAGACCAATGCATAAAACCACAGGCGAAAAGGAGTATTACCGTGTTCCACCAAAGCAGTGTTGGTTGGTTCAGAGGCAACCAAGGCGCGCCTGATAAAGCTTGAAAATCAGGGGATTGTGATCGAGACAAAAAAGTGATCGTGAATAAAAGAAACAGCACAGTAATGACGGCTAAGAAAAAAAATAGGGCAATTTGCGCCGGGTTGCGCTGTGTTTGCAACGCTTCACTGACAGGTGGCTGACTCGCTTCAGAAGTCCAAGGCTTTTCCGTAATTTTTTGGAATAGGTTCATTATTCGCCTCCATGTTTATGTGGCGGATTCATTTCCACTTGAGCCAGTGAAAAGTTTTGCGGAATAAAGTCATCTTTCACATCGGGCACGCTGTAGTCGTAGGCCCAGCGATAAACAGTGGGGATCCGTTCTCCCCAATTGCCATGAATTGGTGGCGTTTCTGGTGTTTGCCATTCTAGAGTAGTGGCCTGCCACGGGTTGCTTCCAGCGGGTTTACCTTTAAAGAGACTCCAAATAAGGTTGATGATAAAAATGAGCTGAACGAGCGCAACAATGATAGCCGATACAGTAATACTGGCGTTTAAAGACAGGGTGGATTCTGGAATAAAATCCGTCGAGCCTAGAGCGAAGTAGCGTCTTGGCACCCCAAGAAAGCCTAAGTAATGCATGGGCAAATAGACGGCGTAAGTGCCTAAAAAGGTTCCCCAAAAATGAAATTTACCCATGCCTGTGTGCATCATTTTGCCAGTAACTTTGGGGAACCAGTGATAAATGGCGGCGAACAGTACCATGATTGGGGAAACACCCATCACCATGTGAAAGTGGGCCACCACAAAAAAGGTGTCGGATAGAGGAAGATCCACCACCACGTTTCCTAAAAATAATCCGGTTAATCCGCCATGGGTGAAGGTAAAAATGAAGCCAATGGAAAACAGCATGGGCACGGTTAAATGAATGTTTCCTTGCCATAGGGTTAGGAGCCAGTTGTACACTTTTATTGCTGTCGGTACCGCAATGATTAAGGTGGTCGTAGCAAAAAAGAAACCAAAATAAGGGTTCATGCCACTGACGTACATGTGGTGTGCCCACACCACAAAACTGAGTCCACCAATGGCGACGATGGCCCATACCATCATTCGATAGCCAAAAATGTTTTTACGAGCATGAGTGGCAATGACATCCGACACCATACCAAATGCGGGTAAGGCTACGATGTACACTTCTGGGTGGCCAAAGAACCAAAACAGATGCTGAAATAAAATGGGGCTACCACCGCCATAATCGAGATTTTCCCCGAGAGATAGCAGGGCGGGCATGAAGAAACTGGTGCCGAGTAGCTTATCAAACATCATCATGATCGCACTTACTAGCAGAGCAGGGAAAGCCAGCAGACCCAATATCGTCGCGACAAAAATACCCCAAATGGTCAGTGGCATGCGCATTAATGTCATGCCTTTGGTTCGGGCTTGCAGGATAGTGGTTACGTAGTTGAGCCCGCCCATAGTGAAAGCGATAATAAAAATGGCGAGGGAGATGAGCATTAAAATGATCCCACCGTCGTTACCGGGAGTCCCGTCTAACACCGCTTGTGGAGGGTAAAGAGTCCAACCTGCACCAGAAGGGCCACCAGTGACAAAAAAGCTGGCGACCAACACAATAACAGACAGTAAATAGGTCCAGTAGCTGAGCATGTTCAAATAAGGAAACACCATATCTCTAGCCCCTATCATCAGAGGGATGAGGTAGTTCCCAAAGCCACCTAGTAGCAAGGCGGTGAGTAAATAAATCACCATAATAATGCCGTGCATGGTGACAAATTGAAGGTAATCGCTTGGGTCGATAAATGAAAATTGATCCGGAAAACCAAGTTGTAGGCGCATTAATACCGAGAGCACAAGTGCAATTAGGCCAACAGCGATGGCAGTAATTGAATATTGTATGGCGATCACTTTGTGATCTTGGCTCCAAATGTATTTTGTTATAAAACTCGAAGGAGCAGGGTGGTTATCGTCGGTATCTGTCATATTTTGGTGCGCCATGGTTATCACCTAATATTTGGGTTTGGAGACAGCTTTTTGCATTGTACGTTGAATGAGATCAGGGATTATCCGGTGTGGGTAAGGCGTTCATGTAAGCGAGTAAATCATCGATAGATTGGTCATCTTGAAGTAGCTTCGACATTAGAATCATCTGAGCACCGTAAATATCACCAGAATGGTTTCCTCGGATGTTTGACTGGTAATTCTTTATTTGCTGTTTTAAATACCAGTCGTGTTGTTGTGCGATATTAGGTGCATTCATTGCACGGTTACCTTCACCATGTGAACCGTGGCAAAGGGCGCAATTTCGGAACACTTTTTCACCTCTTTCAGCATCCCCTGTTTGGGTTTTATCCTTTACGAAACTAGAAGGAACGGCAAGAGAGTGTATGTAAGCAGACACATTGCGGATGGCTGTTTTATCCGGTAACACTGCCGACATTGCGGCCATTTGTTGGCCATAGGTATCGTCTTTGTGAGTACCGCGAATTTTGTTTTTATAGTAAGAAAGCTGTCGCTCAAGATACCAAGCGGCTTGGCCTGCTAGTTGGGGGGCGTGTAAGTTTTTATTGCCTTCACCATTTACGCCATGGCAAGCAGCACATGCCGTGTATAAGGCCTTCCCGGCAGTAAGATCCGCTGGTGGTGTGGCAAGAAGCTGTGCAAAGGTTGTTTGCTGGTTAAGCCAAGTTTGGTAGTTTTCTTCTTCTTCCACCACAACACGCCCACGCATGGTGTAATGAGCCATTCCACAGAGTTCTTCACAAAGAATGTCGAATTGTCCTAATTTGGTTGGAGTAAACCAAAGGTAGGACACGATGCCGGGCACTAAGTCCATTTTTACGCGAAACTGTGGTACAGCGAAGTTGTGCAGTACATCATGAGAGCGTAACAGCACTTTTGTTGGACGGTTGACAGGAAGGTGAATTTCATTGCTAGCAATTAACACATCATCTTGTCCAAATGGATCGTTTGGGTCGATACCAAAGGGGTTTTCTTCACTGACTAAAGCAACCGCAGTACGCCCTAATTGTTTATCTTCCCCTGGTAGGCGGTAGCTCCAATACCATTGTTGGCCAATGGCTTCGACGGTGTGCGCCTCTTCAGGAACAGAGACAAATTGAGCCCAAACAAATAGCCCTGGGGCCAACATAGCAACTACCCCTACAGTCGTCGCAAGGGTTAACCAACCTTCTAGTTTCTTATTTTCAGGCTCATAATTTGAACGTCGGTTTTTGTTATAGCGGTAACGAAATACCACATAGGCAAGAAAACCATTGACAGCAACAAAGACAATCCCGGTTACCCAGAAAGTAATGTTAATCGTGGTATCTATGGTGCTCCAGTTAGAAGCGAGCGGTGTAAACCACCAAGGGCTAATAAAATGAAAAACCAGAGATCCAATAACAAGCAAGAGAATTACAATCGCTACTGCCATAAGCTATCCCACTCCGCATTACGATTACGGAAGTGATTATGGTGCTGGCTCTTTTCATTGGTTCTGTTCGATGCCAAGCACCTTATTGTTAATTTACTTATTTAAAATAGACTATAAATCTTTAGGGCATCAACTTCATAAAGCGTTTGAGTTTGTCTTGAGCAACAATTACCCAGTAGGGTGTGGCTGATCCTGTTCCCGCAGGATGAAGCTGTGGGTGGCACTTGACGACAAATTCTACTTGGCGTTCTTGGCTCGGTGTCACATCAATAAATAAAATGTGTTTACCTTGATGGAGCAATTCTTGAAATCGGACAAAATGAATGTTAGTGGTTTGAATGCCAACTAAACCGCCTTCCCATATAAAAAAACAAAAAATAATAACGGCAAGAAATATAAAAGGAAGCCAACCTACGGCGCTATTTGTCCACCCCATCAAACCTGCAATAATTAGGCTGATAATGGCAATAACGAAACCAATAATAGAAAAAACTTCAGTGGAATGAACGATATCTTGTTTTAAAAAAGGATCAACAGCGTGTAAATGGTGTTCTTCTAGTCCTTTATCATCTTCACTTAAAACATGGACTTGTGGTTTTATAATTCCTTTTCTTTCCAGCTCATATTCCACATGTTCTAAATCATTTAAATCGTCAGTAACGTAATAATGCCTGACCATATCCTGCTCCTTTACAAGCAAAGACAACAACAGTACGGCTAAATAATACAAATTATTTATGGATACCAGTTGATTTATATTGATAAATTTATAAAGTATAGCAGAAGTAGCTTTGGACGATGAATACACCACAACCTTTTACTAATAATACGCCTATTATCGATGTTATTTGCCTATATGAATCGTGTTTGGCAAAAGTGTGAAATATTCATTTTGGTTTATACTTAGTATTCATTTGTTTACGTTATATATAGCGTAGAGTTGTGTGGTTGTTGTTGTATTTGGGTTGTCATTTAGTCGCTTGTAATGTAAATAAACAATAAGTGTCGGCAATTTCTTACATTTATATATTGCTGGTTTAAATCGGTCAGGTTGTGTTAGGGAATACAATATGAATAAATACATGAAGTTAGCAGTAGTTACAGGCGCTTTACTGTCTGTGTCTGCTTGTCAGAGCACCAGTGAGCCAAGAGAGATTGAAAGCGCAGCAACCAATAAAGCAGAAAAAAGTGTTGATAGTTTGGCTGTGTATGAACAATCAAAACAAACCTACGAACAGTGGTTAGTCACATTAAAAGATGCAAAATCTCTGAAATTGTATTCAGAAGATCGCTACGATGACCTTCTAGAAGCGTGGTCAGAAGCGGTCGACATTTATGAAGATTTCTCTGATGATCCATCAAAAGCAACAGAAGAATACTCTCTGTTCTCGTCAGGCAGCTACGCACAGAAATTTAATGCCGAAATTGCCACAGTAGAAAAACAGCATAAAGCGCTATTGGCACTAAAAGAGAAAGCAGATTCATTATTGGCCGATTCTATTGCTCAAATGGAGTACCTGAACCAAATTAATGCCAAAAGCCACTTTAAATCAGATTACAGCCGTCTAGCGAATAAATACAAATACCTCTTTGAATACGTCGCTGATGGCGATATTGATGACGCTCAAACGGCTCAAGCTGTCTTCTTGCGTGACGCTAAGAAGCTAGAAGTGAAAACTGTGCTTAAAGTGCATATTTCTCCACTAGAAAAAGAGATTCGTCAGCTAAACAATAAAGGCTTTAAATCCCTTGCTGCGATCAGTTATGCACAAGCAAAAGCTGTGTTAGCCTCGGCAACAAGTTCTGTAAAAGCCAACCCTCGTGATACGGATCTGATCGAGCAATCTGTTGCAAAAGTGAAATTTGAAATTGCACACGTAACGAATATTGCAGGTGAAGTGAAACGTCTAAAAGCAACGGATTCAAGAAAATATGAATCTGTTATTTTGCAAATGGAAAATAAGCTGCTAGATATTTCGAAAGCGGTGGATGGCTCAGATTTCCGTGATCAGCCAATTCGTGTTCAAACAGAACGTATTGTTGAGCAAATTGAGCAAATGCATGGTGATAACAACACCGATATATTAGAAAAGAAAATTGCAGAACTTGAAGCGTCATTAAAACAAGCGGATGAAAGTTTGGCACTTTCTAATGAGCAAAAAAATGCAACCGATGAAAAAATTGATTTGTTAGAAAAACAAATTAAATTGAACGAAGATCACGTTGCTCGTTTAAATAAAGTGATTGCGAGTTATGAAAATGGTGGTAATGGTAAGGTTGCTCCAACAAAAACTGCGGCTGCTAAAGTGAAAGCTGCAGAAAAACCAGTAGCTGAGCAAGTAGCTGAAGCCGTTGAAGAAGTAATTACTCCAACTGCAACCGCAGCTGTCGAATAATATTTAATTTATAAAACGATATTATTTTATTAAGGGCTTTGCATTATGACAAAGCCCTTATTTCAAAATGGGAATTGCCTTCTTATTTTGAGAATACTTTTGCAAAACCTCCTCTTTCTTTTATTTCCTATCTTTATAAAACAATCACTTAATATTACTCCTAGATGGCATATTTATTGAAGGTTCATTTATTTTATGAATGTGCAATATAAATACATCGAAATTAGCCTCTGGGTTTTGCTTCGTATTTGATATTCGGCGGGCTAAATAATTCGTTTTAGTCTTGGCGGGGTATGTATGAAGATTGGAACAAGAATCATCTTAGCGTGTGTCATGTTATGTGCTGCAGGTGTGATAACCAGTGGTGGGTTCGTTGCGTGGCGTGCTAGCACGTTGTCTGAACAGGCCATTGCCGATAGAGCTGCAAGTCAGCTGATCTCTGTTCGGGAAATTAAAAAAGATCAAGTCAGTAAATATTTTCGTGATATTAGTGAGCAGCTCATGACGTTTGCAGATGATGTGATGATCATCAACGCGATGCAAGAATTTGAACATGAGTTTGATAAAGTGCCGGAGTCTGAAGTTGGTGCTGAGGGTGAAAGGGCGTTAAAAAATTATTATACCAACGAGTTTTCACGGGTTTATCGAGATTCAAACCAACAAAGATCAGCTAATGCATTAGATAGGTTAAACCGAGTCTCTGAGAGTGGTAAAATTTTACAGGCCATCTACATAGGTAAAAATTCAAATCCACTGGGTTCTAAGCATTTACTTGATAGAGCGGAAGGTGGGGCAGGATACCATGATGTTCATAAAGAGTATCATGCGTCTATTCGGCATTTTTTAGAGGCGTTTGGTTATTACGACATTTTTTTGGTGACTCTTGACGGTGATATTGTTTATTCCGTTTTCAAAGAGCTCGATTATGGTACGAATTTATTAACTGGCCCTTATGCTAACAGCGGTTTAGCCGAAGCCTTTCAGCAAGCCCGAAATATGTCTCCCGGTCAGTCAGCGATGATTGATTTCAAACCCTATTATCCTTCCTATGAAAGCGCTGCTTCTTTTATGGCCTCGCCTATTGATGATCATCGTGGTGGTGTGGCTGGTGTGTTGGTGTTTCAAATGCCAGTGGATCGAATTAATGACATGATGACTTTTTCGGGCCGTTGGACGAGCGCAGGATTGGGGAATTCTGGGGAAACCTATTTAGTGGGTGATGATAAATACATGCGCAGTCAGCCAAGGTTTTTATTAGAAGATAAAACAGGCTATTTAAACATGCTGTCAGAGGCTGGTTACAGTAGCGCAGAACGTTCTGCCATTGAATCAAAAGAAAGTGCGATAGGGTTACAGAAGTTGGAAACATCAGGCGTGTTGGCGGCGTTGTCAGGACAAACAGGGGTCGATATCCTCACTGACTATCGGGGTGTGGAGGTGATGTCGGCTTATACACCGATTGATCTCTTTGGCCACCGCTGGGCATTAATGAGTGAAATTGATAAAGATGAAGCATTAAAAGATCTAGTAACGCTTCGGGAGTCTATGCTGACATCATTGCTGATGATTTGTATTGGCTTGGTATTTGTGGCGGCGATTGCGGCTTATTTCCTTGGGGGCAGCATCAGTAAGCCTGTACAAGCTATGATCGATAGGATCATCCAGATCAGTGACAACAAGGATCTAACGCTGCGTTTACCGGATCAAGGAAAAGATGAAATGTCCTCTTTAGGCCGATCGTTAAACGGCTTATTTGGCTTGTTGCAAAATATCATGGCGGACTTTGCAAGTGCAGCGGATGTACTGAATAAGTCTGCTCAAGACATTTCTAAAGACATGAGTGAATCGAGTGTGGTGACGACGGAGCAATCAACCCAAGCAGATTCAGTTGCTACGGCAGTGAATGAAATGGCGGCCTCTGTTCAAGAAGTGGCGCAATTTGCTGGTAGCGCCTCTACTACTGTTCAACAGGCAGAAGATCTGAGTATGACAAGTAGCAAAGTAGGGGAAGAATTAGGGACCGAAATGGGGCAGCTACTTGAACAAATGGCTCAGGCAACCAGCTCTATTGAGCGTTTGAGCAAAGAGAGTGAATCCATCGGTGAAGTTTTGGATGTGATCCAAAGCATTGCCGAGCAAACTAACCTATTGGCGTTGAATGCCGCCATTGAAGCTGCAAGGGCGGGTGAGCAAGGGCGTGGTTTCGCTGTGGTAGCCGATGAAGTACGTTCGCTGGCCAGTCGAACTCAGGCCTCAACGGAAGAGATCCGAACCAAAATTGAAGCTCTACAAAAAGAAACGCGTGAAGCGGTGGGTTACATTGATGTGGCAAACCAATCCGTTACGAAAGGTACTAAGCGGGTAGAAGATAATGGCGCGATGCTGCAACAGATGACAGAAATGATCATCAATATTAATGAAATGAGTACACAAATTGCTACCGCAGCCGAAGAGCAATCTTCTGTAACTGAAGAGATCAGTGGCAGTATTACCGCTATTGCCGACTCTGCTGTTCAGGTTTCGGAAAAAACGCAAAGTATTGATGAGGTAGTTGGGCAATTATCGGAACAATCCGTTGAACTGCACCAGAAAGTTGATCAATTCAAGTTCTGAGTTTTGGTTAGTTAGATTAGCGGAGAAACACCACAGGAAACGAGAAGGCGCAAATCGAGTTGGATTTGCGCCTTTGGAGTTAATGTTGTGCATTTAATAAAACATTATGACGAGCAGCTGATTTCCATTTTCTTTCCCCATTCTGGTGGCAGCTTCGCATAGTCTTCAAATTCAGGTTGCTCATCAAAAGGTCGTTTGAGTAATTGAGCCAGCGTTTCTACTTTGTCAAAGTTGCCTTGCTCGGCTTGTTCTATGGCTTCTTGAGCTAGGTAATTACGAAGAATGTATTTAGGGTTCACGGTTCTCATTTTTTGGCAACGGGTTTTAGTATCCGCCGATTCAAGGCTGCATCGCTCAATGTATTGGTTTAACCATTGGTTGGCTGTGATTCTATCTAAGAATAAATCACTGACGGTACTGATATCCGCACGGTCTAGCTCCGACAACTGACGGAAGAAGCGGGTATGATCCACGTGGTTTTGGGTCAGCACATTAAACATGGTTTGGAATAACTCTGAATCACCACTTTGTGATGTTTCTAAGCCAATTTTGGCACGCATTAAACGACTGTAGTGTTGGCTCAGTGTTGGTTCGTATAATGACAGGGCTTCTTCCAGCTCAGGTTTCTCTACCAAAGCAGAAAAAGAGTGAGCGAGAGCCGATAAGTTCCATAGTGCAATGTTGGGCTGCTGGTTAAACGCATATCGCCCTTGGTAATCGGAATGGTTGCAAATGAAGCTTGGCTCGTAGTCATCTAAGAAAGCGTAAGGTCCGTAATCAAAGGTTTGCCCCAGAATCGACATGTTGTCTGTGTTCATTACACCGTGTGCAAAACCATACGCTTGCCAGTAGGCGAGCAACTCTGCGGTTTTTATGACGATTTGTTCAAACAACGCTAAATAAGGTGTAGGGCTGTCTGCACATTCAGGAAAATGCCACTCAATGACTTTATCAGCCAATAACTTTTGCTCGGCGAGTTGCTGGGTGTAAAAAAAGTGCTCAAAGTGACCAAATCGAATATGGGTTTCCGCCAGCCGAACCAACATGGCACCAGACTCTACTTGCTCGCGGTAAACGGGCGTTTCACTGTTCATCATACCTAATGCACGTGTGGTAGGAATGCCTAACCCATGCATGGCTTCGCTGCACAAATATTCTCGAATGGTTGATCGTAATACCGCTCGGCCATCACCCTGGCGAGAGTAGGGTGTTGTGCCTGCACCTTTAATATGAATATCAAACCGAGTGTGGTTGTTATCGGTAATCTCCGTTAACCACAGCCCACGGCCATCACCAAGCTGTGGGTTATATACCCCAAATTGGTGGCCTGCGTATTTCATGGCTAATGGCGAAAACTGCTCTGGCACGGTTTGTCCTGACAGTGAATGTAATAGCTCTGGTTCTGAGTTTGGATCATTAGGCAGATTAAGGTCGCAGGCGAGATCTTCGTTCCATATTACCCATTGTGGGTTTGAAAGAGGTGTCGGTGTTACATGGGTATAAAAAGCCGCAGGAAGTTCTGCAAAGTTCTGGCTTAAGTTTACACGATTCCATACAGACATTATTTTTCTCCACATAACTGTTTGATAACAAAATATCACATTGGAAAACACCTTAATAGGCAGGGTTTGTAGGGGTATTTTATTTGTAAATGATTTGGAAATTCTTTATTGATAAAAACAACACAATGATTAATAATTCGCCGCCTTGCTATTTTATAAAAAATATAACATATGAAAGTGGTGAGGTATCCGCCGATTGTTGTTTGTTGGCAGGTTTTGTTTACCTAGGAATGAAAGTATGAAGTTTGGTTTGAAAGAGAGAATCTATGCTTGTGTTGTTGTGATTCTTTCCGTGTCATTGATTATTGCTAATTATTTGAGTTATCAGGCAGAAAAAGCGTCGATTGATGACAAGGTGCTTGAGCTCTCTGAGCTGACGCTGCGTATGGAGTCTCGTAGTATCAGTGATTGGTTTGTAGGGAAGACAAAAGCCTTAGAGTCTGCGGTGTTACCTTTGCAAATGAGCAATGACAAAGCCGTAGTCGAGAGCCAATTATTACAATTAAATCATTCGTTAGATCTGCTTAATGTGTTGGTGGCTTACCCTGATGGAACCACGTTAGGCAGTGTGGAAGGTAAACTTCATACTTATCGTCTTGAAGAGTACGATCCAAGAACACGTCCTTGGTATCAGGGAGCGGTTGCGGCGCGCGGAACGCACATCACGGATTTATACCAAGATGCATCAACAGATAACATGGTAGTCAGTATCGCTGTACCTGTTTATCGTGCTGGTCAATTAGAGAGTGTCTTACTTGGTGATCTTTCTTTAGATCAGTTATTCACAAAAGTCTCTAATATTGAGTTCAGTGGTGGCCGTGCGTTATTGATTGATTCTTCTCATGAAATTTTAGCCAGCTATAACCCAGACCAAGTGGGCAAAACGTTAACGCAATTTAGTTCTGAACTTGATGGTTTAGAAGGAGCGATGCGCGCTCAAGCTAAAGGCACGGTTACTTATAATCTCAATGGCGTAAGTAAAATTGGTTACTTTAATCAAATTGACTTAGGCGGCGGTAAAACGTGGCAATTGCTGATTGCAGTGAGCCGTGACGATGTATACAAGCGTCTTGATGAAGTGTTAAACAACAGCATTATTACTGCGCTGATCATGATCGTTGTTGGCTGTAGCATTATTATTTTTGTGCTGTCTTGTTTATTTGTGCCTGTGAATCGTTTAAAGCAAGTCACAAAAAGCTTAACTGCGGGTGATGCGGATCTGACTCAGCGTTTGCCAGTAAATGGTAACGATGAGTTAGCGGAAATTTCTCAGTCAATTAATACGTTCATTGCTAATCTTCAGAAAATTGTGACTGAGCTAGCGACGGCTTCTGAGCAAATTCAGCAAGATACCCAACACGCTAAAACCATAGTTGATAATAACAATACGGTACTTCAGTCTCACCAGACGGAAACAGAGTTAGTGGCCTCTGCAGTGACTGAAATGAGCTCGACAGCAGAAGCCGTTGCGCAAAATGCTTCAGAAGCGGCAGAATTAGCGCGTACTGCTAGCACCGAAGTTACTGAGTCACGCCGATTAGTGGATGTGACAGTGAACAGCATGGAGTCTTTGGTTGAAGAAGTAGAAGTGTCGTCTGGTCATGTAAACGAAATGAGCCAAGACACGGTGAAGATCACGACAGTTCTTGAAGTTATCCAGTCAATTGCTGAGCAAACAAACCTACTGGCACTTAACGCGGCAATTGAAGCGGCGCGAGCGGGCGAGCAAGGGCGTGGTTTTGCTGTGGTTGCTGATGAAGTACGAGCGTTAGCGGCAAGAACACAAGATAGCACCAATGAAATTAATGAAATGTTATCTCGCTTAAACAATGGCTCTGAGCTGGTGGTGAATACCATGGATCAGACTCAAGTTAAGTGTCAGGAAACGGTAGCAGGTACTGCCGAAGTAATTGGGGCAATCAGCACGATGAACGATGTGATTGTGACCATTGATGGTGTTAATGCGCAAATTGCGACGTCAGCAGAAGAGCAACGCGCAGTAACGGAAGAGATCAGTGCCAACATCAACAGCATCAAAGAGATTGCAGATACGCTGGCAGGAAGCGGTATTGAGATCTTAACGGTAACAGAGCGTATCGGAGACTCAAATACTCAGCTAAACAGCATTGTTCAGCGCTTTAAAATCTAATCCTCAGATTTATAAAGGCTTATAAAGAAAACGCCAGCTTTCGTGAGCTGGCGTTTTTTATTTAGCGAAGTTTCTTTTGGTTTTTCTAGCTGATTACTTTTGGCTAACTGGAACCCCTTTTCCGCGTGTACTTCCTTGTAATTGCTCAAACACAACCGCCGACCATACTGGGATGACAAAGGCATTGTTTTCTACTTTTGCACCGTAAGCTAATGACGCTTGGCCTTTCGCAGTGTGAATCGAATGAAGTGTGAAGCCTTCTGCGCTTAGTTTGTTAAAGTTCACTGCTTTGTCTGTGGCATTGATAATAATCACTAACGCATCGCGAGTAGAATCCAGATCTTGAGAGGTCGATGTGCCGTCATCAATAGACATGACAATCAATCCTGCTTGTTGATCTGCGCCCGTATTATGAAAATCGACTCGTTCCATGACCTTTTCTCCTGTACCGAGAGTGATCAGAGAAGAAGATTTACGAAGGCTAGTGAGCTCTTTGTAGAAGTTGCTCATCATTTCGATGTGTTCAGGTTGAGGCTTGGCATTCTCTGCGGCGTTTTTAATCACAGCGTCGATCACAGCCCAATTTGAACCATCTTTGTCTTCACGAGGTAGGCCTCTATCCCAGTTGTTATCTTGTTTTGTGAAATCCACTAGGTTGTACCAATCTCCCGAGTCGTAAGAGTCTCGCTGCATGGATTTTGAACGTAATAGTTCACTGCCCATGTGAGTGAAAGGTACGCCTTGGCCTAATAGTGCCGTAGCAAGTGAAACCGCCTGCATTCTTGTACGTGTTTCAGCAGGCGTGCTGTAAGGGATTTTGTACTGATTGTTATCCCACAAGGTTTGGTTATCATGCTTAGAGACATAGTTCTGAATTTCAGTTGGATCGTTGGCGTAACCTGCGCCTTGACCGTTGTAATCAACCTGGGAGCCTTTTTTCGTTTGGCCCTTACTGTCAATTAAAACAAAGTCTTTTAAATTACCTGTTAAGCCTAAGCGGGTTAGATCCGCTAAATGCAGAGCGGTTTCTTTGCTGGTGCCATTGGTCTCGTTTGGCAGTACAGCAGCGCCATTACCAAAGCCTTGGTTACTACGAAGTGTTTCTGCACCATCAAATGGTCCACCGCCTCGAACGGCATCACGCAGTCGATCAGAGAAGGTGCCTACGCCGGTTCCAGCCATGTTGGCTTGTATTGCTTGATCAAAGCGCTGATTGTTAGCCACTTCACCAAAGTTCCAGCCTTCACCATAGAAGTAGGTGTCTGGATCGACAGTTTTTACCGCAGCAAGGGATTCCATGATTTGATCTTTTGGATGGTGACCCATTAAATCAAAGCGGAAAGAGTCAATTTTGTAGTCTTTGGCCCAAATCACTAAAGAGTCTTTTACCAGTTTTGCCATCATGGCGTTTTCTGGGGCGGTATTTGAACAACAAGTTGATGTTTCAACTGCGCCCGTTTCAGCATTCAGGCGTTGGTAATACCAAGGCACAATTTTATCAAGTACTGAGTACTTAGAATCAGGCCCAGCGGCGTTGGTATGGTTATACACCACATCCATAACGACGTTCATGCCAATGTCTTTTTTAACGGATGCGACCATCTCACGGAACTGTAAGATACGAGCCACACCTTCTGGGTTAGTAGCATAAGAACCTTCTGGCACCGTGTAGTGCAGAGGATCGTAACCCCAGTTAAAGGCATCTACACCACGTACATAGCTATTGAGTTTTTGTATTACGGGGTTTTGTGGTGAATCGCTTGGCAGTAGTTCGTTGAATACTGCTGAAATGGTTTTATCTGTATTACAGTGAGCGGCAAATTCGGACTCTTTAACCGCAGCGTTCACTTGGCAGAGCTTCGTGAATGGTTCATTAATGTTAGCGACTTGGCCAGTATCTTCATTGATGGTGGCAATATCAAAAACAGGCAGTAAGTGAAGGTGGGTAACGCCATTATCTGTTAAGGATTTAAGGTGTTGTACAGGCTTGCTGTCGGCTTGACCAAAAGCACCGTATTTTCCTCTTAATTCAGGGCTTGTAGAGTCATCCAAACCTGAGAAATCACGGACTTGTGCCTCATAAATCACAAATTCCGCTGGGTTAGCTTGGTTGATAGGGGCATTGAGGGAGTCCCATCCCGCAGGTTTTAGCTCAGGAGCATCTAGGTTTACGACTTGGCTAAATTCAGAGTTAACAGACAAGCTTAATGAATATGGATCCGTCACTTCATAGCTTCGGAACTCATTCACTGCCGGATGATAAACAGAGATCTTGTAACGGAAGTAATCCCCGTGAGTTAATGCATCGGTTGTGGTTGACCAAGCACCAGAAGCCGCATCGTAGTCCATAGCAATAGCTGTGCCTGCGATTTTGTTTTTTGAATACGGTATTAACTCAACCGTTTGAGCTGTTGGAGCCCATAGTCGGAAAGTGGTGTTACTGCCATTGATGATAGCGCCGTATTGTTGATCGTTACCATCATTGTTGCTGGTGGTGTAATAACTGTCGAGTGCCCCTGCGATTTGCACTTGGGTTAGCTCACTCACGTTATTGCCAGCATCATAAGCAACCGCGTATAGCTGGCCTTTTAGTAGGGTTTTAGGATCAAGGTCTGCAAGGTTGAGCTGCCATCCTTCAAGGCCATTTAAATGACGGTAGTGTGTTTTCCATCCATCATCGCCACCTTGTGTGGTCGCGACAGTGGTATCGACACCCGTAAATGTTTTGGTTGTTGCATCGTAATTGAGTTTTCCAGAAGCTGAGAACAGAAGTTCTACTTTTTGGGCTCCGGGCTTCATGGCCAGAACGTCTTTACTGATCCAATGGGCGCTGGCTCCTTTTAATTCAATATTACTTGGTGCACTGGCAAGGGGTTTGTAATAAACCGTTGGGTTACCGCCGAATGTGAATGCAAGGTAGTCGTTGGTGGCAGCCTTATCTAATTCTATTTTTGTATCGTTGATCAGTGGTTTTTCATCACCACGATGAGGGATCACATTTACACATTGACTGGCATCGTTATTAACAGCAATATCCCAATAAGCACCGTACGTTTTGCTGGTGCCAGTAATCGGTAGGCCAGCTCCCCAATCGGTATCTTTACCATCGAAATTAGCGCATTTGTCGTTGTTCCAAACATGTAAGGTCATGTCGGCGTAATTATTATCGGCTAAATTAAGGTAAAGGCGAGTTGTATTAGGCGCTAGGCTGTCTGGTAATTCCGGGTAAACAGTAGCAGAGCCTTGTTTAGTGAAAACGTAGTTACCTTCTTGATGTGCTTGGGTTAAATCCAGTTTTCCATCCACGTCACCTAGTGGCTTTTCACTGCCTTTATGGGGAATAAAGTTTACACATTGGCTTGGATCGTCTTTTAAATTAACAAGCCAATATGCGCCGTAGGTATCATCAATACCATCGGGTTGTTGTCCTGCGTTCCAGTCGGTGTCGGCACCTGCGAAGCTATTACAGTTCTCATTATTCCAAATGTGTAGCGTATAGCCATCATAGAGATCTGAGCTATTGGCACTTTGTGCGTTGATAGTTGGGTCCAATTTTAAATAGATGGCAGCTTGATTGTCATTAAGTGTCACAAAGCTGCCTGAAGGTGTTGTTGTACTGGTTTCAGAGGAAGAGTCATTACAACCAATAATGGCGGCCGATGACATTAAAGGAATAAGGATTTTGGCTAGGGTTGAATAGTTTGGATGTGTAGAGGATTTATTTTGTAGGTGTCGTTTCACAATTCTTTCCCGTTAAAGTTTTTCCATAAACATTGCCATGAATAAACGCTGCATTAATGGCAATTAAGGGGGTAAAGCGAGAGGTGTGCTTTACCAAAAGCTGAGAAAGAATAGTCAGGCACTACCTCTACAATCTGTGATTGAACAAACTCTTTTTATCTATATGGCTTTAAAATGTTGCACTCTTTACACGCGGTCACATTATGTAGTTCTACAGAGTTTGATGAGCTTCATACTTAGAAGCTTATTTTGCGTACAGAATTTAATGCTAACACAAGATATTAATTTTTAAATACTTTGTACTGTTGATTAAGATCTCATTTGGTGGATAATGCGAGTTTATTGTTGCGCATAAAACCATTTGCACATTCTGTGATGATAGTTCTATAAATATTCATTGCACCTTGAGCACGTTTTTGTGCTGCTACCTAATTTATCCCGAACTTACTTAGTCGAAATAAGACTGCAAGAGGACATGATGGAGCACTATACGGCTTGTGAAAGCGACTATGAATTCGCTTATGAGCTAAAAAAAGCCGCAGAATACCACTATATCAAAGCCATTTTTGGCTGGGATGATGATCTGCAAAGGAAACTGCACCAGCAAGAATGGGAAGAAGCAAAACCTCAGATCATGGTTTTGGAGGGGGAACGGGTAGGCTCTTTTTTGATTCAAGAAAAGGCAGATCATTTGTATTTTGGCCGATTCTTTATTCTGCCTCAGTTTCAGGGGCGAGGGTTGGGTAAAGCGGTGTTAAACCATCTTAATGAATTATCTGTACATACTAAAAAGCCATGTAAATTGTTATATCTGCAAGGTAACTGGGTAGGGGATCTTTACCGTAAGTTTGGTTTCGTTGAGACGCATCAAACCAGTGAGTTCATCTACATGACGCAGCCAAGGATGATGTTTTAAAATCGGTGGTATGAATTTTACCAACTGATTTTTAATAATTTTTTACACTTATGACGACTAAATTTACTGTTTTCTTTCCTGTTTTTCGTTTTACTGCTCACAATCTATTCATTCATGCTCATGCACTGCGACATAACTCACAGAAATATCAATATATGCATTGATATCCAGTACTTCGTTCTATAGTATTCGCCCGCTTATTAAATCGTTGAAATTCAATGAAAAATATGATGTTTTATTAATTTACAGTTAGGTTAGGGAAAAATGAAGTACAATAAAACACTGATTGCCACGTCATTACTGGCTGCTTTGGCGTTAACAGGTTGTAATAGTGATTCAGATACGGATACAACGACTCCAAGCACTCCGAATACTGGTCTAGTAGATAAGCCAGTGATTGCTGTTCCGGCTAAAGGCGAGTTCATCGATGCTAAGGTAGAAGGTTTACATTACCGCTCTGGTAGTACTGTAGCTCTTACTGATGCAAACGGTGGCTACACAGTTGACGCGGCTAACCCAAGCGTTGCTTTCTATTTAGGTGGTGAAGACGGTTTACTATTAGGCTCTGTGTCTGGACGCCACATCAGTACTCCTTTTGAAACCATGGGTACACATCAGCGTGCTGTTAACTTGTCTCGTTTGTTGCTAACTATCGATACACAAGCTGGCGATGACAGTAAAATTGTTATTCCTGCGGCAGTTCAAACCCCATCTGATGCAGTTAAAACCGCTCTACAGGCGATTAAACTGGATGATGTTGCGACATTTACTGCTTTGTTTACTGCATTGAATGTAGATCCTGCGAGCTTAGTGTCTGAAGCTAATGCTATCGCACACATGACTAACTCGCTGAAAGACGTAACGCGTGGTTCTGCGGATAACCTTACTCACTGGGCTAAAGGTTCAAACTGGACGTTTGTACAGCGTGAAGCGACTCAGCGTGTACGTAATAATGCAGCGAGTGGCTTCCAATCTGTGATTCATGCTGATCGTACCTTAAGTGAAGATGTATTTAAGAAAACAGGTGGATTATCTTCATCTTTCTACACTCTACAGGATGGAAACTTCATTACGCGTAAAGGCTCAAATGATGGTGCTATCAGTGGTCACTACGCAGCTCAATACATGACGTGTGCGAGTACAAGTGGTGAGTTTACAAAAGTCAAAGATAACAATGGCCAAAATGCTTACCACTGTAATGGTGAACCAGCAACAGTGGCTCCTGAGTTTTCAGCTATTGTGAATGGATCTCAATACCAGTACGAGCTTACGGATCCAACAGCAACAAGCAGTGCAGACTTACCTTACGCTTGGGATAAAGTAAAAGAAATGGGTGGCGCATATGCATGTATGGCCGATAAGACTTGTTCAGAGCAAACGATGACCAAGTTTTCAACCATCGAGCGTGATGACTCTGATGATGCAGATGGTTCACAAATGCTAAAAGAAGTGATTTCTGGTTCTTACGATCCAATCACTGATGTGTACGTGCAAACTCGAAGCAAAGAGTACCTAACACAGTCTTCTTACCCTGGCCGTATTAGTGAAAACATCAGCTTCCTATACCCAGTAGAAGCGGTTGGCCAAGATCGTTATGTTGATTTTACTGGCACATGGACAGCGACAGAAACACGCCCTAGTTGTGATAAAACAGCTGTATCAACATTAGTGTTTGATGCGAAAGGCGTAACTTTAACAGGCGAAGAGTTTAGCGGCCAATGTGAGATAAAGAGTGGCGTAAATGAATATAGCACATACAAAGATCTAGCGGCCATGGATTTCTGGTGGTTTACGACTAATGCAGCGGGCGATGCCAAAGCAACATTAGATCAGTTAAACACCACTGTTCGTTGGAACGACAGAGATAAAGATGATACGCAAGATAGCTTCAAGATCAACCGCTTTAGCTACATTCCAGCAGGTAAAGAGTGGGATCGTGGTGTGTTAGTTCGTGACACTCTAGACGATGCTGGCAACAAAACTGCGACAATCTTAATGCAAAAGAAATAATGGTTAACCGTATTTATACGGACGTTAACTAAGCATTAATCGACTTCAGCCACTGTATATTCATCCGGCATTTCTGGTGCTAGTGATGGTAAGCAGTGGCTTTTTTGTACTTAACGCGTTAGCTTTTATGTCTATGGAGGGAATGAGTGTAAGTTCTTATGTGACTGTGCTTTTTTATGTAAGGCTCTTGATTGAAAATTACGAGGTGAGTTTAGTGAAAGAAAAAATGAGCTTATATAGGCAAGCCATCGAGGAGATTCGTTCTAAATCAACTGGAAAGCCTCAAATAGTTCAGCATGAAGTGACCATTAATTTTCACCCTGATCGTTATACCAAAGAGGGTGTGCCTCTGCTTATTTCTATTGCGAAGGATAAGCGCATAAAATCACAGTTTGAATCTGGGACCAGTAATGGAGGGCTCACGGCTTTTACTGGAGGAGATAGATGGAAATGGGAACAGAATGTATTTGGTGGCATATACGATCAATCGATTCCTTCCCAACGCCCTAAATACGGGGCTCTGAACTACAAAAGGTTTGAATATGGTGCCGCTCCTCGTTTTGGCTCTTCGTATTTTCGCTTGAAACCAGAAGTATTAGAGAGAACAACTTTTTGTTACCCAGATAGCTTTTTTGAGCCAGAACACTTCGCTTCCCACGAATACATGGAAGCATTAATCAATCTAGCCCAAGCTGATGATGTCGACGACCTTGATGCTTACATTGAAGCGCAAATACACGGCGAATTATTATTACTGAATGATGTGGATGCCATTGTATTAGACCCTATTTATAAAGGCACAGAAGTAGAACAACAAGCCTACGATCTTGGCGTTAATGTGGAGTGGCATTCTGGTTATCAAATGACGGTGGAGATGGTGGCGAAATACCCTGATTACAGAGGAAAAGAGTTTGTCGATCTAGCGGCAGAAATCGCCATCAATGGCAAAATCAACCCACGTATATTAGGCAACGCCATTAACCTATTGGGTTGTGATGAGCAAGCTATTAAAAAGGTGTGGCACTATCTGGCCAAATACGGCTATCAGCCTGATAAATGATATAAGGTAACTTAAACGCAGTATCCAACGGGTGTTAAAACGCAAAAGCAGAAAGGGCGACTTTCTGCTTTTTGTTATGAATTTTAAATCTGAAACGTTTTTACTTCTTCGCCACGTTGGATGGTGAGTGAAAGCTCTCCTTTAGGCGTGTAAGAGAGAATGTCGTTTAGCTTGCCAATTTGTGGTGGCTTATAGGATTTTCCATTTGCTTTCAAAATAATATCCCCATTTTTAAGCCCATGGTCAGCCAACATCGCTTCGGCGTTATAGAAAACTTCAAGGTTGTCGTTAGCGTAGCGAACATAAATGGTTCGATGTGGCTTTTGCCACTTTTGTTTAATGGTTTCGGCATTGTAGCAAAACAGCATTCGACTTGGCATGAAAGCGTATTGCTGGAAACGAGAGAAAAAGTCCATACCCAGGGCATACTGCTCACCAGGGTTCCCACTGATTTGAAGTCCTCCAAGTGGCATTCCATTAAACTCTAGGTCGTTAAGAACGTATTCATCTGTGTGGTTAAAACCAATCGCATCAACAGATAATGATGCGTGTGGAATTTTTTCCGCTAATTGTGTGTTGTGTAACAAGTAATCAATAAATTCTTGCCCGACATAGCCATTGCTCGCACCAGTATCGACATTCATAGCCACCTCACCGTTTGCATACGTGAGGTTCAATACTGGAGATCGATTATAGTTATCTGAATACCCAATACACTGATCAAACTGTGAAGAAGGTAAGGCGCTACTCGTTATGGTTAAGCGTTTTGTTGAGTTATCTACCAGCCAGTTCATTTGTCTAAAGGTATCAATACCTATGATACCATCAATGTCTGTTCCAACAGCTTGTGAGACAAGAGACATATCTATTGCGATCCAAATTTCATGATCACTAATGGTTTTTTCACCAAGAGATATTGGAACTGGTTTTAGAAAATGAATACTATTTTGTTGCAGCGTTCCCGATACGGCTCTTATGTTTCCAAAGTCTTTTTGATGGTGCTCGGGCAGAGCGTTTAATTTTACTGGTTCTGTGATTTCGTTAGCAATATGGCTATTAATGATGGTGACGCTGGCACCAGTATCTACCATAAAGGAATAGGTTTTATTCGCTATTGTTACAGGAATAATTAAACTTTCTTCAAAATTAGTATCCAGAATTACATTGTGTTTATCCGTATAAAATTCATGCTGGGAGTATGCTAATTCAGCATGGGTTATTATTCCTAAAGATAGTGACAGAAAAGCGTATAACTTTGATTTTTTAAAGTTCATTATAATGTTATTTCTTATTTTGTTGATGAATAAAATGAATGGTTGTTAGCCAATATATAGGTGTCATTGGGTCTATATTGAACGATTAATGGCCATTAAAATTATGTGCTACTTATTTATTGTGTTTGCTAATTGCTTTACACAAACAGGCTCGCTGTGAAGGTAACCTTGGCTATAGTCAACCCCTATTGACCGCAGTAGGTCGAGTTGTTCTGTGGTTTCTACTCCTTCAGCTATGATGGAAAGCCGAAAAGATTTGGCTATGTTCACGATATGGTTTATAAGATCTTGCTTTAAACAAGGTTTCTCTGCTCCCCAAACAAAGCTTTTATCAATCTTTAGTTTATCTGCTTGAAGCTCGCGCAGTGTTTCTAGGTTTGATGAGCCAGTACCAAAGTCATCAATAGCGACAGAAAATCCCAATTCACGCAGCTGCTTTACTCCTTCACATAGTGCAGATAAGTTATCAATCTTTCTTTCTGTTAGTTCAATGGTTATGAATGAATAATACTTTGAGGGTAAAATCTTCTTAAATCGCTCTATTAGTCTTCCTGAGGCGATATCGTTTGGGAATACATTAATCGCAATATTAAAGTTCCCCATTAACCCTGCTTCTTTGAGCTCATTAATGGATTTCGATATGACGAGGTTGGTTAGCTCTTCGGTTTGATTATTTTTTTCGACAATATCAATAAATTTTTCTGGAGGTATTCTATCCCCACCTTGTGTTTGCCACCGGCACAGTACCTCATACCCGACAACCTTTTTGTTTCTGATATTGATAATAGGCTGGTAATTAAGGTTAAGTTGTTGACAATTCAACCCAATACGTACTTGTCTAGGTAAGTGATGATACAGCCAATACTTTAAGGAAGAAGCAAGGAAGGTAACAACCATTGTCAATGTTGTAATGAATAAGATTAAGCAGAGTGTGACGGTCTTTTCTTCTTTTAAATATTGTAAAATATCAATAGCAATTACCGTGCACGACGTGCTTTTACAGTTACTGAATAACCAGTGGCCCTTTTCATACCATTGCAAATTTTTTACATAATTGGTGAACTGATCATCAATAAAGCCATAGCTTCCAAAGCTGTAAGTTTTTTTATTATTATGTATTCCATATCGAATGTACTTTAGCCAGGTAAAGTTACTTTCTAATTGTGATTTTTGATAGTCGAAAAAAGCAAGAAAGTGACCATATTTAACGGCAGCACCTTTTACTTTGCCATCAAAGAGTGGGATCGGTTGCTCTTGGATAATGCTAACACCAGGTTCAGCTGGCCAAATATCACCAGATAAAAAAGTAGGGGGATCTATTTTTCCATTCTCTGAGGTACAGATTATGGTGTCATTCTTAACAATGGCAAAATTGGTTAAATATTTTGCATGAAAGTCTGCTTGCTTCATCAGAGTAATCACGCTTTGGTCACAATTGGGTGACGTATTATTTTTGTGTAGTGGATATAAATACGTTTCCATATCATGATCCATTGATATTGTTATCGTATCGATTTTTTCTAGTAGTGCTCTTTTATGATGAGACCATGCATTGACGATGGTAAAAACAAGTATGTAAAGAATGATAAATAAAGTGGTCAGCCATAAAAGAAAAATCTTTAGGTTATTAATTGTTTTATTCATGTTAAGTACAGCATCAATATGAAAAAATGTTTCAATTTATTAAATAAAATATAAATTAATACGATTGATCTTATCTCTATTCTGTTTATGAAATAAGATGGGTGAAGAGCATCTATCTTGTTATATTTTTATTAGAGCTTCATTTAGGTAAGCTGAAAATCATAATTCTCATGAATGAGATTTAAAAGAGGAAATATTTTTTTCTATTTTTTCAATATGTCATTCAATCTTGGTGTTTTGGTTTATATCTTTGATTTTAATTGTTTTTTTCATATGGAAATAAAGTTTTTCCTATTTTAAATAATATCTATTATGCGTTTTGTTGAGTGTTTTTTGTCTTGATTATTGTAAATGAGGAAAATGACTTTTCCACTTTTAATATAAAGAGGTAAGACATAATAGATCTATGTCAGAGCGTGGTTTTCATGCTGATTAAAATACTCTCTGGTATGACCATTGTAAAAGTTATTCTATTTTAAATGGATATAGGGTAGGTTTTATATTTTTATTTTATCCATGCTGTTTTTATCTAGAATAACTAAAATTGATAGGGTAAAGATTGAAAAATTTATTCTAAATTAATTGCTACTTTTCTATTTTACTTACGACTGTAATATAGAGGAGTGCGCCCCGTGAGATCATGGGGCGCTTTTTGTTCAGGTTGATTGTTATTCAATTTTGAACTGAGGGTTGTTTTTATCGAGTGTCATCCATATTGATTGTGTTTGAGTATATGGAATGGAGAGTAAGCTCTGTTCTTCCTCATAGTGAATTTCTTCGAGCAGCTCGGTAAGTCGGCTTTTATCGTTCACGGGGATGATCACCGACACCATGGTGAAATTTTCCGAAGGGGTTAAGGTTTTATAAGTGTTAAACCAGCTACGATAGGCGTTTTCAGGATCGTCTGGGTTGTTGGTAATGTTAACTTGAGCCTCGTTAGCAGAGATGAATGGGAAATAAATTAAAACCCCTCGTGTACTTTGCGGGGAAGGTTGTGAAGGGATCTGCTCTGCTAGCCCTTCCATGTATACCCAATTAGCTCCTTGATCTTGAATAAAATGGGGCAGAACCTGATAAAGTACGCCGCCTTTATGATCACCAGAATAAGTTGAGGCGGTTTCAATGGTATCTTTTACTGCGAGAATACCATTATTCAGCAACATGACTTGCCTGTTTGATGAAATGCCATCATATTGATGTTTGTCATATCCCACAAATCCATAGCTGGCGTAGGGAGAGAGTATTTGGGTGCCAAAGTCAGCTATTTCATAATCAAATCTGGGGTTGTACTCCATCGCATCCATAAATTCTTTGTTATACATGTTGGCATCGGCCGCATGGTAGGAAGTGTACGGGGCGTGAGGGTAGGCGTACTTGGCCGGAGCAATATAAATACTGTTATTTTTATTGGCTTCAGCCCAGCGCCCTTTGCGGGTGAGTAAGTGGGCACCATGAGCGGCAAACACATCAATACCTTGGCGGTGATCGTGTGCGGCTTTATGTTGGGTGTAGCTTAAATCCATCAGTAACCAAGGCGATTGCGGGTGAGTGCCTGTCGATAGCATGAGCTTGTCTTGCACTTGCTCATAGTTGGTATCTCCTCTCCCCAGTAAGAGGCCATTATATTTGTCGATAGACGTAATTCTGGGTGTGGTTTTGGTGGGTAAATCGCGGTCAGCATCGGGCGTCACACCTGTGACGGAGAAGGCATTAATATCACTAGGTGACAAAAGTGGGTAGTGATCTTCTGAAAAAGTCCCGTTGTCTGTTTGGGTTTTGGTTAAATAGAAGTCTTGGTACTTTCTTGTGACATACAGATAATACGGATCGCTCCATACTTTGTACCCCATCATTAGCATCCAAGGCATCAGCCCGCCAGCAGATATTCGGATCTCACCCACCTTGGTGGATTTTTCCATCGACTTACCCCATTTAGCCGATTGACCACTACTGGTGATCGTGCGCGCCATTCTGTCCATCATTCTTTTCATGTGCTCAGAGTGCTGGATTTCATCTAACCTTTGATGACGAAGGGCCATTCTCATGATGATATTGAACCCTGTACCTGCATCGTAATGGGGAGAGTTATCACCATCGTAAGAAAGGTAAATCACGTTATGCCAAAAGCTTTCAAATGAATCTTTTGTTTTTTGGTATTTACCCGGAGAGTCTGAATACAGCAAAGAAACCGTTGAAGCAATGTCCAGTGCAAACACTTCTTTGTTGTAACCGGTGGTTAGGTATTCACCATCATAAAACCCAACTTGATCCTCAATATAAGTGTCGATGAAGTTTTCAAGCTCATTCACTATTCGAGCCTTTTGCGGGTGAGAGCTAGAAAAAAAGCCAAGTTGAGATAATCCGTAGACATAATCAAGGTAGTGCCTGGTGGGTGTGACTGTGTCTAAATCTTGGATCTGGGGACCATGAGGGCTGGTATGAATCGCAGTAATGGCTCCTGCTTTTGCCACATCGGTTTCTTCTACGAAGCGATTAATCGTAAAACTAGTTAATGATGGATAGGTGTTATTTAAAGAAAGTAGGTTATCCATAGCGACAAGGTAGTAACCATCGGAATGGTTAATATCGTCTATAAGCTCGTTGACGACACCTTCACCTTCGTTGTTGTTGATCTGTTGCTCTATTTGTTCAACATAGTTTGCGTGTTTAGTGGCTAACATTTGTTCACGCTGCTGGATGTCTGTTTCCGTCTCATACAAGGGGATTTCGTCTATTCGGTAGACGGCAGGGTAGCCAAGGTGTTCTGTTATGTCGCCTTCACAAGCAGATAAGAAGATGACGCCAGACAGTATCAAAGGAAGTTTATATAAGGACCGCTTCATAATTTAATTGAGAATATTATTTATTGATCGGTAAGGGTATCTCAGCGGTGAATGGTGAGAAATATCGTGAGAATGATGTATGAAAGGGGGACATTTACCCCATGAACGATAGGTTTTTAATGAAGCGTATTTATACAATAGAAGGCTGATTTATTGCTGTGTTTGGCTCACCTCTACGTAGGGTCTGTGCTTAGACACCTCTTTTAAAAGCAACTAACGATCTGTATTTTATTCGGTTTTGTTTAATTGAGTTGAAAGTGGTTTAAAGGTAAGGCTCATTAATTAGCGGTACTTATTTTCGACCCTGTGTAATGAATCAGTTTTAGAGGCTGAGATAGATATAACATAATGTGATTTTAATTCCATTAAAAGTGGGTGATTTGGGGTTAAATATTTAGCGGTTTCAAAGTAGTTCGGTGGAAGCTTCTGAAGGTTTAGGTGGCTAATTTGTTGGGAATATTACTCTAGATATTAGTTAAACTCGTGTTAGAGATGATATATATCACTCAAATTATCGATTATCCTGATTTTGGCTAGATCCACCCTATGCAAAGGCCGTACAGAATACATTCAAATGAGTCCATTCTTAAAAAGGATTTCATCATCTGACCATATTGAAGCGTTGAGTTAGTCACAATTACACGTTGCCAGATTTTGTTGTACTCAAAGAGAAAATTAAGAGGCCTGGGTTAATCGGGGTATTGACAGAAATGCGAGCAGCCATGTTCACTATTGATTTAGTTATTTTAAACCTCTATTTCAGTAAAAACGCATCTCAGTTTTCATTTACCATAATTAATAAATATATTCAGCTGGTTAGATATATATAATAATGAGCAGTAGAGATGATGAACAAGGGTTCTGCCCACTACCGGAGCAGACAAACAACCCTATCTTTCGAAATGCGTATTTCCCAAGGCATGAGATTTCCGATCAGCAGTGTCATATCGATGAGCCGCATTACGACCCCATAAAAGAAAAGCCCGCACCAGTTGCCGATTTTGAATACTCTATTGAAATCGCCTGTGAGTTAAGCGATCTCAATACTTATCAAGTCGGTGTTTTTTCTTTGGGAAAAACCAAGTCCGAGGCGAACATTTCGTCATGGAGCAAAACACAAACCGACGAAGGGCATACGTTATTAACCGCCAATGTATATGTGAATGAGCCAAAAACCTTATACCGAGAGTTCTTTCTTTCAAGTAGTGGGGGCATGACATTTAATGACGTACAACCGGTGAAAAAAGGCACGGTGGCTGCCATTGATTCGTTTGTACCGATAAAACCCTCGATACAAGTATACGAACGCCTTTCTTGGCCAAAAATCGGCTTTTTTTACCATTTTATTGATGATGTTTTGGTGAACGAATATCAACTATCTGGCGGTAATAAGTGGTCATTTAAAGTCACTCACTCTAAAAACAAAGCGCTTACGAGCGAAAGATTATCTGAGCATGAATACAGCTTTATTTTGTTGCCTTGGAAAATCAATGACATCCTTATTTCTCGTCAGCATTTGCTCTATACCGTAGAAAAAATCACCCAAGAACAACTTAGTGAGATAGATGCACAATGGTTAGATGAAAACGCGCGTCTGTTCAACCCTGATGATGTGGTTGCGGCAAGCAGAGAAGAGCAACTTGAGCGCACCAAACCAAACACCTATGTGGTTAAGCCGGGTGATTTTTTTAGTACCATCGCAAAGAGACATAACTTAACGTCAGGGGAATTAAAAGCCTTAAACCCACAAATTAAAGACACTGCCTTTATTTATCCAGGCGATACGATTTACCTAAAGAAACAAGCCGCCGAGGCACTGACAAGCGAAACACCAAAGCCAGCTCCGACCGAGAGTTCGGAAAATATAGAGACCCCTCCGCCAGTCACAGAGCCTCTGCCAGTTGATTTGAATCAGGATAAAAAGGTATTCCCTCATCATAATATTGTTGGAAAGGGCGATAAAAACTTACCTGAATTGGCTCACATGCCTATTTTAGAAGCGAAGAACATCAAAGGGAGCACCCCTATCATTAATGTCGGGTCGATTTGCTTACAATCCAAGCTGTTCCTTCCTTCAACAAAACTCAATGAGATGGCTACTGGTAAAAAAGCACAAGTCATTAAAAAGGGGGCTAAAAGCGATGAAGTGAAGCTGATCCAAGAAGCATTATTGAAAATGAAGTTTAATATTGGTCGTGCAGATGGTGATTTTGGCAAAGGAACCCATGAAGCGGTTATCAAGTTTCAAACGAATTTTGCACCTACCAATACGATTCACCCTGACTACAAAACAGGCAGTGCAGATGGCATTGTGGGTAAGAACACTTTACTTGCACTGGATGAAGCACTGATTACGGGATGGGAAAGAGTGATCCCACCTTTTCAGTGGCATGAGCCGCTATTGAACCCTATGAGTACCAACTATTGGCAAAGTGGAGGTACTGGGGAGAATAAAGCTTATGCTTGGGGCTTATTTGGTAAAAAAATAAGAGGCAAGAGGAGGCATGATGGTTTAGATCTGTTTGCCGAAGTTGGAACGGATGTTTATGCCTGTGTCGATAGTAAAATAGTTTATAATTCTTATGTTAAAGGCTATGGTAATGTACTTATTCTTGCTGTTAATGAATCAGAAGTAATGTGGGAAAATAGGCGAGAATACAAACCGAGAACGAACTTAACGAAGGTCGAGCTTAAACAATATGATGACTTTGAAAAAGAATATAATAAAAGTAAACAGCTCTATTTAATGTATGCCCATTTAGATAGCATTGATAGTAATATAAAAGTAGGATCAAAAGTTAAATCTGGTGATATCATAGGAAAAACAGGCGTTTCTGGTATCTCTGATGGGACACATGCACCGCATCTACATTTTGAAGTAAGAACAAAAAAAGTAATAAAGAGAAATGATATGGGCCGTTGTAACCCATCTTTATTTGTTAAATTTAAAGATTACTCTCAACAATCAGAGGATGAAAGAAAACAACAAAAAGATGCACGTGATAAAGAAGCAAAAGCACGTAAAAAATAGAAGGAATGTGATGAAAAATATAATTTTATCTACTCTAGTTACATTGAGTGTAATCCAAAGTGTGAATGCAAGTCAACTACTGGAATATGGTTGTGTAATTGACTATACGCAAGAAATAATGCATGAACAAGCTAAATATATTCAGAGAAAAAATTATACTACTCCATTTGATTTTAATGAATTAGGGATTGAAGTCGCATCAAATCAAGACCCATATTATCAAGAAGGATTTTTTTATATTAATGAATCATTAATTCGTGATTATAACGTCGCTATCAATGGAACACGGTTAACACTTAAAAGTAATAATAAAACATTAATAAATACAGATTTAACTAATCTTGAAAGAAAAGTTAAAGTAAGCTCTAGTATACAATCTTATACACCTTCTTATTTATTCGTGGACTTTTATTTTTATAATCCAGACACCATGAAGAATGAAATAAATTTGCAAATATACTTTGACGATCGAAAAATTGATAATGAGTTAGTTGCTAGGCATTGGGGTTTTAAAGGGACTTATGATTATTATTTAGATTGCCAAGATGAAATTGGAAAAACGACATTTAAAGAATATCAACAACATTGGATATCTCTTTATGAAGCGATAAGCAAGAAGGAGGCTGAATACACGGAATAATAATCAAATCCAAGGCTCATATTAGTTAAACCCATGTGAGAGATGGTATATATCATTCCAATTATTGAAAAACGTTGGCGGCATGGACTCTGTGACTTCCTGTTATCTGAGTATGAAGCTCTTAATATCGATGATTCATGAAAGTCACTGCCGTGACTTTCATGAGTTTTGTCGTTTCATTCACATTCGATGATAGCGCTTTTGGTATGTACACAAAGCACAAGCCATTAAAATTGGTTCCAAAGGGCTTTATTTCCTAATAGTCAATATGTTGTATCTTGCTCTTGGTAATTTATCCACTTCTTGATACTCGACAGCATGTAATCTTATACTATGGATAAAGCCCAAATATGGAAGCTCGTTAGCTGAAAATGATAAACGTCAGTAAGAAAAACTTAAAAGTGAGTATTTAGAAAATAATTATAATAAGGGATTATAATGAAAAAGATAATTTTTATTTTAACGACTCTACTTTACTTTTCCAATATTGTTTTAGTTCATGCAAAAGAGAATGTTGCTAATGAATGTCAGGATAGTAAGGAGTTTAAAAACACGTTAAGTCCAATACCTAACAAAAAACTAGGTAGCAGTGAAGATAATTATTACGGTTATGATGATTTTAGATATATACCATATTATGATAATGATGGGTTCACTGTTAAATTCGAAATAGGTAATAAGTTATACAATACAATTAATCAAATTATGGATGATAGTGAGGTTACCATTGCTGTATCTAGATACCCGATGCCGGAGAATCAAGGAGAATTGATTTTATCTAGTATGCTTCTCACATCAATCGATTTACCACCAGAAGCTACTCAAGTCTATTATTATCATGAAGGTGAGAGTCATCTGGTTTATCTATATAAAAAAGGTAAATTGGACTATGTAGGAACTTTCGATGTCGAGATGTCTAGCAAAAATGAATATGATGAATTAGCTAAAAATATTGTTTTTTCTGAAAAAGAGATAGATTACTTGTCAAACTTAACGGTAGTAAAAGAAGATAATAAAATTACTATTTATAGCCAATCTAAATATGGAAAAAGCTGTAGTGTTCATTCTTTTAACTTATAAAAAATCACATTATTGTGAAAGTAAAGGGATAATCTACCTGTGTAGTGGCGCTCTATATTAGTATTTTATCTATGCCATAGAAAAAATAGTTAGTACGTAAAATAAAAGGAATGTGATGAAAAATATAGTTTTCTCTACTCTAGTTGCATTGAGTTCAGTTCAACATGTAAATGCAAGTCAACTACTGGAATATCACTGTATAATTGACTACACGCAAGATATAATTGTTGAGCAAACGAATTATATGAAGTATGAAAACTATGAAACGGGATTAGATCTCAATGAATTAGGTATTCGTATTGCTTCAAACCTTCCAAGCCATCCTTGGGGGCCAGATCCTGTTTTTATTTTGGATGAATCTTTAATTCGCGATTATAAAGTATCTATTAATGGTTCACTATTAACATTTAAAAGTAACAATAAAACATTGGTCAGTGCGGATTTAAATAATATAGATGAAAATATTAATATAGCAACTGATTTGAATTCATATTCGTCTTCAAGATTATCTTTATCCTTTGAGTTTTATAATTCAAATATAATGAAAGAAGCTCTATTTTTTAGTGTTTTATTTTCACGAGATGAGAAATCTGATGAGTTAACGTCTGTTTCCAGAACATTGGAACTGACTGTTGATGGACATTATTTAAATTGTCAAGATGAAGTTGGAAAAACGACATTTAAAGAATATCAACAACATTGGATATCTTTCTATGAGGCGATAAGCAAGAAGAAGGCTGAATACACGGAATAATAATCAAATCCAAAGCTCATATCAGCTAAACCCATGTGAGAGCTGGTATTATCATCCCAATTGTTGAAAAATGCTGGTGGCATGTACACTTTGTAAAGAAAATTAAGTACCTAAAGTGACCATCAGCTAGCTCGGTCGTTATTTCAAATGCCCACGATAATAAGCCAAACTGCCTCATTACCGTGGGGAGAGGCCGCAAAAATCACTAATGAAGTTTTGGATATTACATATTCGGGTAATTTGGGCCGCCGCTGCCTTCTGGGGGCTGCCATGTTATGTTTTGCGCTGGATCTTTAATGTCGCAGGTTTTGCAGTGCAGACAGTTGGCGCTGTTAATTTGCAGTACCTTACCATTGTCGGTATCTAATAATTCATATACACCAGCAGGGCAGTAATATTGGCTTGGTTCAGCGTACTTTTCTAGGTTACTGGTTATTGGGATGGTGTCATCGGCAAGATGTAAATGGCAGGGCTGATCTTCTTCATGCAAGGTGCCCGATAAATATAGAGAAGAAGGTTTATCAAAACTGATCTTTCCATCGGGTTTGGGGTATGAAATAGGGTGGTGGTGACTAGCAAGATCAAGGCTGAGATGATCTGAGGTTTTATCTTTTATGTTAAAAGGCAACGGGCCAAATATGTTTTGCTCAGCCGTTGAGATAGCGCCACCTAATAGGGTGCCAAAGCGATGCAGATATGCCCCTACATTTCGGCTTTGGTTCAGTTCCTCAAATAACCATGACTGCTTGAATAAAGCGTCGTAATCTGGGGTGGTGCTTTTATTATTGAGCGCATTGATGATGGCTTCTGCGGCGAGCATGCCAGATTTCATGGCAGTATGGCTGCCTTTTATTTTGGCAAAGTTTAATGTGCCAGCGTCACACCCTATGAGCAAGCCGCCGGGAAATTGTTGTTTAGGAAGTGCGTTTAGGCCACCTTTGGTAATGGCTCGTGCGCCGTAAGCTACACGAGTTCCACCTTCTAAATATTGTTTAAATATCGGGTGGTGTTTACATTGTTGAAACTCATCAAACGGGCTTAAATATGGGTTTTTGTAATTGAGATCCACAATAAGCCCCACGGCGACATGGTTATCTTCAAGGTGATACAAAAAACTACCGCCACTACTGCCAGAATTTAGGGGCCAACCTGTGCCATGAATTACTAATCCTGCTTGATGTTGTTCTGGAGGGATTTGCCACAGCTCTTTGATCCCCAAAGCGTAATGCTGAGTTTCTGAGTGTTTATTAAGTGCAAAATGCGCGATAAGTTGTTTTCCTAAATGGCCGTGTGAGCCTTCTGCAAAAATCGTGTAGTTTGCTCTCAGTTCCATTGCCTCAACATAGTTGATTTTATGGTTACCTTCTTTATCGACCCCCATTTCTCCCGTTACAATGCCTGCGATTTGCCCGGATTGATATAGGCACTCTTGGGCGCAAAATCCGGTGTAAATTTCTACGCCTAGATCTTCTGCTTTTTTCGCTAACCAGCGGCATAAGTTGGCAAGGCTAATAATGAAATTACCTTCATTGTTCATGGTATTAGGAATTAGCCAAGGGGAAATGGTTAATGCATTGAGGTGATTAAGAAAATAGTATGTTTTGTCTTCGGTAACGGGCGTGTGAACTGGAGCTTCTTGCTGCCAGTCGGGAAACAATTCATTCAATGCTATTGGCTCAAATACAGCACCAGATAGAATATGCGCGCCAACTTCGGCTCCTTTTTCAACAACGCAGATATTTAGATCGGGAGATAACTGCTTTAGCTTACATGCTGCACAAAGTCCTGCCGGCCCTGCGCCAACAATCACGACATCAAACTCCATGTATTCTCTTTCCATCATGTGCTCCTGCTTGTCTTGCGGATCCATGTTCCTAATCTACATTTAATATAGTGCAGTTAACGTAAACGTAAAGTTTGAGCAAAAGTGAACAATCGAACCAATGGAAGTCAGTAGTTCTTTCTTATTCATTGTTAATTACTGTTTTTAAAAGGAAAAGATCGTGAAAATACTTATTGCTATTAAACGTGTTATCGATCCTTATGTGAAGATAAGGGTAAAGCCAGATGGTAGTGGTGTTGTGACTGATAATGTAAAAATGGCCATGAACCCATTCTGTGAAATTGCTGTAGAAGAGGCGGTAAGGCTAAAAGAAGCGAATCAGGCCGAGGAAGTGATTGTAGTTTCAATAGGTGATTCCTCCTGCCAAGAGCAGCTACGAACAGCATTAGCCTTAGGAGCTGATAGAGCCATTCATGTGAATGCTGATAATAGTCTGGAGCCCTTGTGTGTGGCGAAGATTCTAAAAAAAATCATCGAACAGCAAGGCACCGATCTGGTGTTATTAGGTAAGCAGTCTATCGATTCCGACAATAATCAAGTGCCGCAAATGTTGGCTGCGTTAATGGCATGGCCACAAGCGACTTTTGCTTCCAAAGTAGTAGTAAAAGAGGAAAACATTGAAGTAACGCGAGAGGTGGATGGTGGCCTAGAAACTCTAGCATTGAAACTGCCCGCCATTGTGAGTACAGACTTGCGCCTTAATGAGCCCCGTTATGCGTCATTGCCAAATATTATGAAAGCGAAAAGGAAACCGATGGATGAAATTACGCCGGATTCATTAGGTGTTGAAATCAATGCTTCTCAGACTGTGTTAGAGGTTATGTCACCGCCTGTACGTAGTGGAGGAGAGCAGCTAGAGAGTGTGGCGAGCTTGGTTGAAAAGCTTGAACATCGTAACGTTCTGAAATAGGGGGCACTATGAAAACATTAGTTATCGCAGAGCATGACAATAACACGCTGTTGAGTGAAACCTTAAAAGTCGCTAAAGCCGCACAAAGCTTAGCAGGCGGTATTGATGTACTCGTTATTGGTAATGATTGCCAGAGCGTTGCTGCCCAATGTTCAGAGCTTAATGGCGTCGAGAGCGTAAAGCTGGTGGAGTCTCATGTTTATCAACATACGCTGGCTGAAAATTGGGCTTCAACCATTGTTGAGGTAGCAACGGAGTATAGCCATATTTTAATGAGTTCATCGACAACAGGAAAAAATATTTTACCAAGAGTCGCTGCGCTGTTAGATGTCGGTCAGCTATCTGATGTCATAGAAATTGTCTCTGAAGATACGGTTATTCGGCCTATTTATGCGGGTAATGCGTTAGCAAAAGTGCGCTCAAGCGACAGTATAAAGGTAATGACTATTCGAGCATCAGCGTTTGATGAGGCTGGTGGTCAGGAAGCGTGTAATATTGAAAAGGTTGGGCTTGAGTTAGCTTCTGACAACAGTGAATTTGTTGGTCAGGAGAAATCCAGATCAGATCGTCCTGAATTAGGCTCGGCAAAAGTGGTGGTATCGGGTGGTAGAGGCTTAGGCAGTGCAGAGCAATTTGCGTTGGTGGAAAAACTGGCTGATACACTTGGAGGAGCCATTGGCGCATCGCGTGCTGCGGTGGATGCAGGCTATGTTTCTAATGATCTTCAGGTGGGTCAAACGGGTAAAATTGTGGCACCTGATCTTTATATCGCCGTCGGCATTTCTGGTGCGATTCAACACATTGCGGGTATGAAAGAGTCTAAAGTGATTGTGGCGATTAATAGCGATCCTGAAGCACCGATTTTTGAGGTGGCAGACTATGGATTAGTTGGGGATTTATTTGAGATTTTACCTGAGTTGATCACTCAGTTAGAGGCGAGACCTTAAAACAGAAAACGGCCCGCGAATGCTGGGCCGTTTATCGTATTTGGTGCTTTCAGATTTAGAAAGAAAGGAAAATACCAGCGATGGTTGCACTCATTAGGTTTGCAAGCGTCGCCGCGAAAATGGCTTTCATGCCCAGTCGAGCGACATCTGGTCGACGGCTTGGTACAACGCCACCTAGTCCACCCATGAGCATGGCAATAGAGGTTAGGTTAGCAAAACCACAAAGGGCAAAAGTAACGATAGCTTGAGAATGTTCGCTGAGTTGCTCTTTCACGTTCATTAAATCAGCAAACGCTACAAATTCGTTTACGGCGATCTTTTTACCAATCAAGCTTGCAGCGACCGTCGCTTCAGACCATGGCACGCCAATTAACCAAGCAACAGGGGCAAAAATATAGCCAAAGAACAGTTCCAAGCTTAGATTTTCGATGCCAGTCCAGTTACCAATGTGGCCTAAGCCACCATTGATCAGAGCGATTAAACTGATAATAGCCAGTAAGCTAGCACCAACCGCCATTGCGATTTGCAGACCACTTAATGCGCCACGAGAGGCCGCATCAATGACATTCACTGGTGCGTCTTCTTCTTCGTCTTCCAGCTGTGATTCTTCTGTTAATGTTTCTGTTTGAGGGACTAAGATTTTTGCCATCATCAAACCAGCAGGTGCCGACATGAAACTTGCTGCAATGAGGTAGCTTAGTTCGACACCAAGGCCTGCGTAACCAACCATTGTACCGCCAGCAACAGAAGCTAAACCGCCTACCATTACCGCGAAAAGCTCAGAGCGGCTCATTTTGGCTAAGTACGGGCGTACTACTAAAGGTGCTTCTACAGAGCCAACAAAAATATTTGCAGTGGCAGACATGGATTCCGTGCGGCTTGTACCAAGTAAACGCTGTAGTAAGCCGCCAATACCACGAATAACTAAGCTCATGATGCCTAAGTAGTACAGTACGGAAATCAGTGCCGAGAAGAAAACAATAGTGGGTAGCACGTTAACCGCGAAGATGAAGCCAATTTTGAATTTAGCCAGATCACCGAATAAGAACTCAGAGCCAATTCGGCCGTAGTCAATTACACCGGAGACCGCGGTTGAAACAACGTTGAGCATGTCGCGCCCAACTGGCACATAAAGAATGAAACCAGCAAAAGCCAGCTGAATAGCAAAAGCGCCGCCAACAGCACGCCAGCTGATTGCACGACGATTTTCAGAAAATAAAATTGCAACCGCAAAAAGCGTGAAAATACCTAAGATGCTGACCAAATAATTCACGGCCATTCTCCATTGTGAGTTTGAGTAAACGATTGCGGCGGGAGTTTAACTGTTAAAAAAAGTGTGACAAGGTTCAAATTGTTACTCATATTTACACTTTATCTACACATGAGATAGTTTTTGATGGTTTTATCATCAAAGGTACTGAAATTGGCCTGATTAGCCACTATAGGGGATACTATTGTCATTTGTGGTGACAATTAAGTGGCTTTACGGTCTAGTTATTAGAATAAATCCTTGTCCCAATACGCGGGCTGACCAATGTGATCACGCACAAAATCAATAAATACATTGACTTTAGCAGGCAAGAATTTATGCCTAGGGTAAATGGCATACAGAGGTAAGTATTGATTTAAGTGCCAGTCGGGCATCAGTCGAATTAACTTTCCTTCGCGCAATTCATCGCGGAGCAAGTAGGTCGCGAGATAGCCAATCCCATTACCAGTTACGGTTGCATCTCGTATGGCATCAGCTGCATCAACACGGTAATTCCCTTTCACCTTCACTTTGATCTCTTCATCCCCTTTACTGAAACTCCAGCGGTTGTCTTTACGTTCGCGGCTGCAATAAGTAATGCAGTTATGTTGTGTTAGATCGTTTGGGTGATAGGGAATCCCATTTTTGGCTAAATAATCTGGGCTTGCTGCTAATACAAATTGGCAATCAGTTAGGTGTCGGGCAACAAAGCCTTCAGGAGGGGAGTCAATCATTCCAATCCATAAATCTAACTGCTCTGTAATGAGATCGACTTTATGATCAAATAGGCTCATTTCGAGATCGAGCTGAGGGTATTCTTCGTGGAATTTAGAGATGTATGGGCCAATGTGGTTCAGAGCGAAAGATTGGGCAACCCCAACACGTAGTGAGCCTTGTAGGTGATCCGCATCATGTTCTAATTCGCTTTCTGCTTCATGTATTTCGTCCACAATATTGGCGCAGTGTACAGCAAACTGACGGCCAGCTTCGGTTAAGGAAAAAGAGCGAGTCGTTCTCTGCACGAGCTGTACACCAAGGCGATGCTCTAATTGCTGAACAAGCTTGCTGACTTGGGTTCTTGAAATATTGAGTAGTTGGGCTGCGCGGGTGAAACTCTGTTGTTTCGTCAGAGTATTAAAAACCACCATTTGCTGGGCTTTTTTTAACATGAAAACCTTAAAATACAACCAAGATGATGTGAGTGTAGTTAAAATAAAAAAGACCTGTCACTGACAGGCCTAATTTGGTGGATTCTAACCGACACGTATTAAAAAGGCATCTCTAATTACATTTTGTGCGGTTTTATTGTCACTTTTTAGCCTGCAAACTCTCTACTAGGACTTTAATAAAACGTGCCGCTTCACCACCTGTACATGCTCTGTGATCGAAAGTGACCGAAATAGGTAAAGCTTTAATTTCGGTTACTTGATCTTTTATCATGACTAATTTAGAAATCATGCGCCCGACACCGACAATCGCCACTTGGGGAGCCGTTACCACAGGGGTTGCATACAGACCTGCAATCGCCCCAAAATTGGTTAGCGTGATGGTGGCATTTTGAAGCTGATCTCGACCGATTCTACGCTCCCGGATACCTGATACGGTTGTATCTAACCACTTGCGAACGTCTTTGGCAGAGTAGTCATTGGCATGGCGTAATACTGGCACATATAAACCGTGTTTACTGTCTACGGCGACACCAATATTCACGGCATTGTGGATACAACGAGTGAGGGTATCTGCATCAAACCATGCGTTAAGAGCGGGCTCTTTTTTACAGGCGTCTACAATGGCTTTTACGATTCGGCAAGTAACGTCTTCTCCTTTTTTCCATGAGCCAAGCTCAGCTTCTTCTGTAATGGTCACAGCAGCAATATCATGGTGGGATTGGGCCATAGATCCAGCCATTGTGCGGCGTGCACCCTTGAGAACCTCGGTGCCAGGGAGCTGTTTGTCACACTGGTTGTAGACATCTTGTTCTAAAATAGCGCCGTTTGGTCCAGAGCCTGTTATTTCATTAATATCCACACCGAGCTTTTGTGCTAAATTTCTGGCCGCAGGCATGGCCGTAATCAAATTCGTTTCTTGTGACATATGATTACCGCCAACCCAATACTCATCAATATTGACATCATGACTGGTGTTAGACACGTTACCGACGACCGTTGCTGCTTGTTCTTTCTTAGCTGACTGTGACGCTGTCACGCCATCTTCTATTTCAAGTAAAAGCGTCCCTATATTGAGAATGTCACCTTCTTCACCGTGACGTTTTGCAATGGTGCCATTACAGGGGGAGGGAACTTCAACGAGGGCCTTGGCGGTTTCAACGGTTAAAACGACTTGATCGACTTCGACTTTTGACCCAACTTCAATATGCCATTCCACGATTTCCGCGTCGGCTAAGCCTTCACCAAGATCTGGTAGCGTAAATAGTTTCATTATTTCCACCCCTCTATAAGTGTTTTACCCGCATTGACTATGTCGGTCTCGTTGATCAAGCAATGATCTTCGTTACGATAATAAGGCATGACAGTGTCATAACCCGTTACCCGCTTCGGTGGTGCTTTCAGTAAACATAAAGCTTCTTCAGAAACTCTTGCCAATATTTCAGCGCCTACACCGCAGGTTTTGCTGGCCTCATGCACGATGAGTAAACGCCCCGTTTTAGATAGTGATTTAAAGATGGTCTCCATATCTAATGGTTTAATGGTGGCCAAATCGATGACTTCTGCTTCTATACCAAGTTTAGATAAAGTGTGCGCGGCTTGTAAGGATTCCACGACACAAGCCCCCCAAGTGACTAAGGTAAGATCGCGACCTTTTCGAAGGGTAAAGCAGGTGTCTAAAGGCAGTGCTTCTCCGTTATTTTCGACATTGGATTTCACAGTGCGGTAAATGCGTTTAGGTTCGAAAAACATGACTGGATCGTTATTACGGATAGAAGCCAGGAGTAGGCCATAGGCACGTTGTGGGGATGATGGGATAACAACACGAAATCCGGGAGTATGCGCAAACAGAGCTTCTACACTTTCAGAGTGGTGCTCTGGAGCATGAATGCCGCCACCAAATGGGGCTCTGAAAACGGCAGGGCAGGTTAAGCGCCCGCGAGTTCTGTTACGCATTCGTGCGGCATGGCACATTAAATGTTCAAGGGCTGGAAAAACAAAACCTTGAAATTGGAATTCTGCAATGGGTCGTAGACCTTGGCTTGCCATGCCTACAGTGACACCACCGATAAGTGCTTCAGCAAGGGGCGTATCGATCACTCTTTTGAAGCCAAATTGCTCTTTTAATCCCACAGTTGCACGAAAAACGCCGCCGTTTTCTCCCACGTCTTCACCAAGCACGACTACGTTCGGATCATGTTCCATTTCATAGTGCAGAGCAAGATTGACCGCTTCTAGTAAGGTTAACTCAGCCATGTTGACCTCCTTTAGCCTGTTGCATGGCGCGGTTTATAATGTGATCGCGTTGCTCGTGTAGCTCTTGAGGCAAAGATTCGTAGAGGTAATCGAAAGCGGTTTCTGGTGGTTGGTTTAAGGTGGCTTGGTAATTTTCAACGGCTTGTTCTATTAAGCTTTTACAGTGATCATGCCATTGAACTTCTTGTTCTTCCGTCCACCAATTTTGGTTAATTAGGAAGGCTTTTAAGCGTTTTATTGGTTCATATTGCCATGCTTGTTGCAGCTCATCTTCACTGCGATAACGGCTGGCGTCATCGGCGGTGGTGTGATCGCTTAACCGATAACTGATGGCTTCAATAAGCGTTGGGCCTTTATCTTCTCGTGCTCTTTTCAAGCTGGAAAGTAAGGTGTCGAACATGGCAATAATGTCATTACCATCAACCACTATGCCCGGCATTCCAGCCCCTTTGGCTTTATCAGCAAGAAACTCAGCACCACACTGCAAGCTACGAGGAACAGAAATGGCCCACTGGTTGTTATTGATCACAAACACCAGGGGTAGCTGCCAAGCGCCGGCGCAGTTAATGGATTCTAAAAAATCACCCTTTGAGGTAGCGCCATCACCGCAAGTGACGATGGCTGCATTGTGTTCTGCTCGTAGCTTAATGGCAGACGCAACGCCGACAGCATGGGTACATTGAGTCGCAATGGGCACACAGAAAGGCAAATCTCGGCAAGGTGCGTCTTGATGATGGTAAAAATCACTGCCTCGCTCATCTCCTCCCCAATATTGAAGGTTTTTTTCCATACAGATCCCTCTAGCCCACATGGCTGGCATGTCACGGTAGTAGGGAATAAATACATCATCTTGTTTTAACGCTCTTCCTACCGCAATGCCAATGGCTTCTGCACCCATGTGGGAAGGGTAGGTACCTAGTTTTCCGGTTCGTTGTAAGGCTACGGCTTTTTTATCGTACATGCGGGTGAGCACCATATCGCGGTAGAAACCCTGCAATGTTGATTTGTCTGCCCAATCGGGTAATGGGCGGGTTTGCTCGCCATTTTCATCCAGGTAACGATGACATGGTATGGCCTGAATATTCATCTCAAGCTCCTTATGATGCCGTGCGTGAGATAGCAGCAGGGCAAAATGAATAAACACATAACATTGTTTTCACTACATTTAATAAGTGTAATCAAAATGTTAAAAAGTGCTGAAGATGGAAAATAAGCGCAATATGGATAGGATAAGAAATGCACTAAGAAGAGTAAGTATCCATTCGATAGATAGAGTTTATCTTACTAACATATTGATAAATATTAACTAAATAAATATTAGGTTCGAAGGGCAGTGAGGAAAAATAAATGATTCTAGCTTTAGCGGTTGGAATAAAGAGAGTGTTGATAACATTAACTGTAACGATTAATGAACACTGATATATAAGGTTAAAGTGGGTTTTTCTGTTAGATAAGAAACTACGACTCTTTATTCTGTTATTTTTTTGGTTTGAAGATAATAAAACTAACTATTACGTAAAGTAGACAGTGATTTTGATACAATGTGAATGAGCTCTGCGCCTCTATAGTTCAGAAGACGCAGAGCCGATGTTTAGGCGTGGCTTTCGAAACGTTCTGCTAAGTGATAGAACTCATCGACGTTTGTTTTGAGCTTCGCGCTTGAGTGTTCGACTTCATTTACTGCCTGTAGGTTCGTTTCCGATGTATCTGCAATTTGGCTGACACGATCACGGATCTCTAACGCCACTTCTTCTTGCTCTTTAGAAGATAAAGACACTTGCTCTGTTAGCTTCAGCACATCTTGCATGTTGCTTTCTACATCCATCATGCGGTCTAAGCTTTGTTGCGAACTGGTTAGGCTATGCTGCGTTGTGGTTTGGTTGCCATCAATTAAGGTCCGCCATTCATCGATGGTTTCTTTCATGCGATCCATGTTGTCTTGAATCTGTTCGGTGGCACTTTGTGTTCGTGATGACAAGCTACGAACTTCATCAGCAACCACTGCAAAACCACGACCATGCTCGCCAGCACGGGCGGCTTCAATGGCTGCGTTTAAAGCCAATAAGTTAGTTTGGTCTGCAATCCCACTGATTTCAGACATGGCCGCCGATACACTTTCCGTATCTTCAATCAGTTTGTTGGTCACTGAACTGGCTTGCTCTGTTTGCTGAACTAGGGCATCTAAACTTGTTTGGGTTTCAGTGAGGCTCTGGCGGCTTTCTTCACATTTAAGGCGTGTTTCACTGATCAGCTCATTGGTGATATTGGCATTGTCCGATACGGTTTGAGCCGATTGAGACATTTGGGTAATGGCAGATACCACATTGTGAATGTTGGCATTCTGCTCCGCAATAGAGTTATTTACGCGGGTTGCGGTATCACTTAAGTGATCGGATAAATCATGTAATGGCTCTGCTGCATCTGTCATTCTGCCCAGTACTGTGCGTATACGAGCACGCAGTAACTTTATATGAAAATCCACTGCGGAGTATTGATCGTTACCTGAAAAGATTAGTCGGCAAATACTGTCGTATTCATTGCTCAGCTGGCTGAGTTTACCTGGGGTAGTAAACAGCTCTTGTCTAAAAAACAAGCCTAATGCAACCATAGGAGCGAAAGTGAGCATACTGCTTAGTGAAAAGCCGTGAGTGAAGGTACTTACAATAGGTGCTGATAAAACAGCGGCCCCTAATAGAATGTATTTCAGTTCTTTGGGTAATGACAAAGAAGCGCCACCACCTGACCTTTCGTTTTTTAAAAGGGCTTTGTATGCTGCTGTTGCCACTTTCACGTAATTGGCTTTTGGCTTAACACGAACAGATTGGTAGCCGACCACACGGCCATGTTCGTAAATGGCAGTGACATAAGCATCCACCCAGTAGTATCTGCCATCTTTACATTTGTTTTTTACGATGCCACGCCAAGCATTGCCTTTTTTCAGGTGTTCCCATAAATCACCAAAAGCCGCTTTTGGCATGTCTGGATGACGAATAATATTATGGTTTTGGCCAAGCAATTCTTCTTCGGTATAGCCTGCGACTTGACAAAAAGCCTGGTTGCAGTAAGTAATTACACCGTTAAGATCCGTTGTTGAGACGAGTTGTTGTTCGGCAGAAAAAGTGACTTCTTGATTGACAGTCGCATTAGACTTCATAAGCACTGGGTATCAATCCTAAACTAAATGGGTAGATTATTTTAATAAGTAGCACGGATGCTTTGTGCTGGATATTACAGAAAATAGAAAACTATTAATAGATATCAGTGCTCGTATTTATTCTGTTTTGAGCGGTTACGAAGGTTTTTTGTGAAAAAATCTAATGGAACAAACGTAGATTCTGTGCATATGCGCTGATATTTTGGAATTAGTAAGGCTTTGATGTGGTAGTGGTTTCCACCGTGCTGTATTGGCTTGGATATGCGGATTAAGTCGTATATTTCACGTAATGTAAGGGAGAAATGCTTCTCAGGCATTATAGTATGTCGCGATACATTATTGGAGAGAATTCATGGAATTAGTTAAACCATCGTTAGATCTCGAATCTGCATTTGCCGATTTTTATGACGATTTTGCTCAAAAAGACGTAGAAAATGCTGAGTATTACTCGCCTGGCAAAAAGGATTTCCCATCATATGTTCAGCGATTATCCGATGAAGCGAAAGGCATTAACCTCCCTGAAGGTTATGTTCCCTGTAGCCACTTTTGGTTAGTTAATGATGAAAGTGTGATTATGGGGGCAATCCGTGTCCGACATAATATCGATAATGAATTTCTAACCTTAGAAGCGGGGCATATTGGTTATGACATCGCTCCATCACGCCGCAAAAAAGGTCATGGTAAACTATGCTCAAACTCGCTTTAACTAAAGCTAAAGAATTAGGCATTAAGAAAGCTTTGGTGACAGCAGATGAAGATAACCTTGCATCTCGTAAAGTCATTGAGGGTAATGGCGGTATGTTTGAGAATATCGTTATGGGTAAAGTCTTTCCTAATCCAATTGCAAGATATTGGGTCAGGTGCGAGTAGTGGTATAACAAAGTAATTAAGATAATATACTAAACTCGGCATTTTTGGTTTTAGAACTGGTGCCTAATTGACTACGCATTTAATTCTTTACACTTGCGTCGAATCGAGGCTGAAATCGATCCAGATAATATTTCATCAGGTAAGGCATTGGAGCGACTAGGGTTTGAAAAAGAAGGGCATTTGAAGCAGCGGTGGGAAATTAGTGGCGTTGTATCAGACTCTGCGATTTATGGGTTACTTGCTGACAATTAATAAAGCGAATAATGAATCGTTCAAGGCTAGTTTATAGCTTCGTCCTGCGTTAACTTTCTTAAAAAACGATAATTAAGGAAAGCAATAATGATTTCATATCGAAATATGACCCAAGAAGAGTTCATCGATTACAGAGCCTATTCAAATGAGTTTAGAGGCCAAGAGTTAGCTGACGCAAAACATGTCTCTTATATGGAGGGAATACAGTTAGCGAATACGGAATTTGATGAATGCTTGCCTATGGGGCTAAACACGGAAAACAATATTCTTCTTAGCTTTGAAGTAGAGCTTAATGGGATAACCCGTTTGCTTGGTTATTTTTGGTATCTGTTGAGCGAAAACTCTGCGTTTATTTATGATTTTCAGATCTTGCCCGAATACCAAGGAAAAGGTTATGGCAGCCAAGTGTTTCAGGCATTGAATCATTCATGGGCCGATAGTGGCATAGATCAGGTTGAATTATTGGTTGCATACGATAATGAGCGTGCATTCAAGCTTTATAAGGAACTGGGTTTTAAAGCGACAGGCATTAACATGGCGAAACGAACAAAAAATTAATCAGGTCATCAAGGTGACTCGTTACACTTGGCGAGTTTAATATTGGGATACTTTTTATAGGCGTTAGCTTAATACAATAACATTCGTGGGAATGTATACGATCTAATTATGATAAAAGAAAATATAAAGAAAGAAATTCTTAGAAGAATTAAAAATGCTGAAAAAGAGCACAATGTAAAAGTTTTATATGCAATAGAGTCAGGTAGTAGGGCTTGGGGGTTTGAATCTCCAAATAGTGACTATGATGTAAGATTTATATATGCCCACCCTAAAGATTGGTATTTATCTGTTGATTTGGAGTTAAAACGTGATGTTATTGAGTACGAGATAGTAGATGAAATAGATATTAATGGGTGGGATGTAAGAAAAGCATTACAGCTATTTAGGAAATCTAACCCTGCAATTGTTGAGTGGCTTCAGTCACCTATTGTGTATGTCGATGATAATGTTTTTGCTCAAGGTGCAAGAAAACTCTTGGGCGATGTTTACTCTGTAGAAAAAGGAATCTATCACTACAGGAGTATGGCTAAAACAAATTACAGAGGTTATCTCAAAGGTAAAAATGTACCACTTAAAAAATACTTCTATGTTCTGCGTCCTTTACTGTCAATAATGTGGCTGGAGAAATACCAAGAACCAGCTCCAATTGAGTTTGATACATTGCGCTCATTAATAGCCACTGGGACAGATTTAGATATAGTAATCTCTGATTTACTAGAGCGGAAAAAGAAGAGCTTAGAAAAAGAGTTTGTATCTGCTATACCTGAGCTTAACTTTTTCATAGAAACTGAACTAAATCGTTTAGAAAATTATAACGATTCTCCTGCGCTGGATAGATCGTACATAGAATCGCTAAATTCACTTTTACGTGACAGCGTAATTTAACAAGGACGTTATGATTTTTCGGTGCGGTTAGTTTTTATTCATCAGAGATGATGTTGAAGCTCACCCTATTGAAAATAATTTATCCGGTTATTGTTACTCTGGGCTTGGAGGAAATATGGATATTCAAAAAGTTGTACCGACAGACTTAGATACAGTGGCAAGCCTTGTTTCAGAAGTGTCAAAGATAGATATATTCCCACTGCTTAATGCACAAGGGAAGGAAGAGTTTAGTGAGCGAGTTATTCCTGACTTGTGCCTTACATTTAATGGTGAAAACTGCTTAGCGATAAAAGCTGTTTCAGGTGGTAGATTGCTTGGTTTTGCTGCGTTGCGCGATGGTAATTATTTAACGCATCTCTTTATATCGAAGGAAGCTCAAGGTGCTGGCTTAGGTCGTGAGTTACTTAATCATTTATTAGGCTCAACTGACGCTAGTGAAATCAGCTTGCGTTCGGCGGTCAATTCGGTGAGCTTCTATAGTCATCATGGTTTTGTCACCACAGGCGATGAAGCTGAATTTAATGGGATTCGATTTGTACCAATGTCGTTAGTACGAACACACTTGGCTCGATGAGGTGCCTTGTGAAGCCAGTGTTGAAGAGGAAGTAGCCAGCCTGAAAGGTCTTCAAGCTGGCTGAAGTAGGGGGGCTACTTATTTAACGTGGCAAGCAAAACCTTTTAGGTAGAAACCTTCTGGGTAGGCGCTGTCAATTGGGTGATCAGCGGCTTGTTCAAAGCGCTCGATAAATTGCACGGTGCGGTTAGCATCTAACGCGGCATCGGCAATGATTTTTTGGAATAAATTCTGTTCCATTAAACCAGAGCAAGAATAGGTTAATAGCGTTCCACCAGGTTTTAAGATCTGCATGGCCAGCATGTTGATGTCTTTGTAGCCACGGCATGCACCGTTTAGTTGAGCTTTAGACTCGGCAAATTTTGGTGGATCCATGATAACAACATCAAACTTGGTGCCATTTTCACGGTATTCACGCAATAGTTTAAATACATCAGCATTTAGGAACTCAGCTTTAGACACATCAAAGCCGTTAATTTCTGCGTTGTTTTTCGCATTGTCTAAAGCCAGTTGCGAAACATCAGCATTAACTACTTTGGCTGCACCACCTTTTAGGGCATATAAACCAAAACCACCTGTGTAAGAGAAGCAGTTTAGTACTGACTTATCTTTTACGTATTTTGCTGCACGCTCACGGCTATCACGTTGATCTAAGTAGAAACCAGTTTTATGGCCGTTGACGATATCTACGCTGATTTTCACACCGTTTTCTTCGATAACAACCGACTCTGGTGGCTCTTCACCATGTAATACGCCAGTGCGTTCTTCTAAGCCTTCTTTTTTACGAACAGACACATCTGAGCGTTCGTAAATATTACAATCTGGGTAGCAGGCTTTTAGGGCTTCAACTAAGTTGTCTTTTTGTGCTTCAGCACCCGCACTTAGCAGCTGACAAACAAAAAAGTTTTGGTAACGGTCAATCGTAATGCCTGGTAAACCATCAGATTCAGCGGCAATAAGGCGGTAGCCTGTTAACCCATCACGCTCAGCAAGTACATCTCGCAGTGCTTGAGCTTGGTTTAATTTATTGATGAAGAACTGTGTATCAACCGCTTCTTTCTTTTTGAAAGTCCATACACGAGCACGGATTTGTGATTGTGGAGAATAAGCACCACGGGCTAGCCATTGACCTTGGTGATCATAGATTTCAACCGTGTCACCCAGACCTGGTTTACCTTCAACTTTTTGAATACCACGAGAAAAAATCCAAGGGTGGCGACGACGAAGGGCTTTATCACGGCCTTTGACTAGATAAATAGAAGCGGTCATTAAATGCTCTTTTTATAAGAAATTAAGGTGCGTATTTTCTGTGATGATGATCAGAAAAGCAATTTGTATTGAAGATAAAATGAATAAAGTCAGTAGGGGGGGGAAGAGCAGCCTAAATGTTCAAGTGTATTAGGCTGCTTGTGTTTTTCTTATTATGAGGCTTTTAAACCACTCATTAAAGATTCCAGCTCGTTCGCTTGGTGTTTGAGTTGTTCGATGTTTTGCACTGATGTCTGCACCATGTGATGTACCTCTTGAGACTGGCTACGCACCTGCTCGACACTTGAGGCGATCTCATCGGCGACAGCACCTTGCTCTTCAGCCGCTGCGGCAATCTCAATGCTGCGATCAGAGATATTTTGATTTCGAAGCGCTATGTTACCAATTTCATCGTTCACTAATGCCATTAATTGCTGGCCGTTGGTAGCGTTACTCACGGTATGAGTCATTAATTGCGTTAGTGATTTACTGTTACTCTGTAGAGCTTCAATCATATTTTGAATTTCAACCGTGGCTTGTTGTGTTCGGCTAGCAAGTGTTCTGACTTCGTCGGCAACTACCGCAAAACCACGGCCCTGTTCGCCAGCACGAGCCGCTTCAATAGCTGCATTTAAAGCGAGTAGGTTGGTTTGTTCCGAAATAGAACTGATGGTGGTGACCACATCATCAATTTGTGCGGCATTGGCATCCAGTTCTTCAACGGCCTGAGCAGCAGAATTGATTTCATTACTGAGAGTGGTAATAGAGGTTACTGTTTCATTGACCTTGCCTTTGCCAGACTCCGCTGCATTGGTGGCTTCATTCGTTTGGCTAGAGGCATCGTGAGCATGGCTCGCCACTTCACGAATTGTTGATGCCATTTGCTCTGTGGCGCTGGCTAAAGAGTCTAGGTGGCTTTGCTGAGTATGAGAGATAGAGCTGCTTTGCTGAGCTGATTGGGATAAATCAGAGCTAATTTGCTGCATTAAAGCTACAGATTCTTGCATGGCAAGCACTAGTTTTTGTTCACGTTCAGACACTTTATCAATTGTGATGGCAATGGTGCTAAATTCATCACGAACGGGGAAGAAGTTCATGCGGTTAGTCAAATCGCCAGTAGAAAGAGCTTGAAGCGCCTTATTCATCGTGAACATGGCGCCGCCAATGAAGGTCATGATGTAATAAATAGCAATACCAGCTAGGACAACAGCAATGCTGATCAATGTGATTTGAAAGGCAGATAGGGCATACCAAAGGCTGAAATCGTGTGCTGACGAAATACGGTAATCGCCTTGAGTAACATGAGCTGAAATAGCGTTACTGTTGTTGCTGTTGATCATCAGATCGGGTGTTTGACTTAAAATTTGAGCTGCGTCAGCTTGGCTAACATTATATTTATCAAGAACATGTGCCACAATTTGAACCTGATTGTTCATCGTGTCTTGTAAAATAGAGTCGGCAGCATTATCCAGTACGGCTGCTAGAATAATGAGAACAAGCAAGGGAAGAAAAAAGAGTAAATAGAACTTCTCTTGCAGTTTAATGTGAATCAAATACTTATCAATCCATCGGAATGCTACTTCTTTCATAATTAAGTCCATTTGTTTTATAGGCCGATGCATTGTAACTTGGTCGATAGTTTTTAATGATAACTTTGTAATAAAAAATTCGAGGCGGTGACATATGTCACAATTATGTTTTAAGGCGTTGGTATCAGGAAGGGTGCAAGGGGTCGGTTTTCGGTATCACACTACTCATGAAGGGTTAAAGTTAGGTTTAACGGGATATGCTAAAAACCTTGATACGGGCGATGTGGAAGTGTTCGCTTGCGGTAGTGAAGATAAACTTAAGATTTTAGAAAAATGGCTAGAGCATGGCCCGAAGACATCGCGTGTGGATAATTTGAAATTAGAGTGGCAGCCTTGGCAAAAATGCTCTGGGTTTACAATAAAATAAGCAGGTGTGGCCTGCTTATTATTCGTATTTTCAAGTGGTTATTACAAGCATTTTACGGGTTTAGGCAAGCCAGCCAGTTTGGTTGCTTGTTTTGCAGGACCTTGCTTGAACAACTTAAATAGGTATTTGCTGTTGCCTTTTTCTGGGCCGTGTTCTTTTTCCATTGCTTTCACCAACATGCGAACAGCAGGAGATGTATTAAACTCAAGATAGAATTTACGTACAAATAAAATCACTTCCCAGTGTGATTCTGTTAATTCAATGCCTTCATGTTCTGCTAAAACGGGCACCATCTCTTCATCCCAAACGGTATGATCTTTTAAATAGCCTTGAGCATCAGTCTCAATTTGCTGGCCTTTGTATTCAAACATAAGTGTTCTCTATTATGTGTTCTGTATAAGGATAATTAAGGAAGGGCAGTACTGGCAAGTATTTGTGCTAATGAAAGAAAAATAAAAAGGCCTGCACAAATGGCAGGCCTTAAAACAGTATCACTTAGTGGTGATATTAGTCATCGCTGTTCATGATGCCTAGGATGCTTAGTAGGCTGATGAATAGGTTGTAGATAGATACGTACAAGCTAACTGTTGCAGAGATGTAGTTAGTTTCACCGCCACGAACAATTGATTGCGTTGTAAGTAGAATCACACCTGTTGAGAACAGGATGAACATGCTGCTGATCGCCAGTGATAGCATTGGCATCTGTAGGAAGATGTTTGCAATTACACCAACAAGAAGAACAACAAAACCAGCCATTAGCATACCGTTAAGGAATGAAAGGTCACGTTTTGTCGTTAGCGCGTATGCAGAAGCACCTAGGAAGGCCATTGCAGTACCACCAAGAGCGGTTACTACCATGTCACCCATACCAGCACCTAAATAAGCATTTAGGATTGGGCCTAGTGTGTATCCCATGAAGCCTGTTAATAGGAAAGTAAATACAATACCCATGCTGTTATCACGGTTCTTTTCCGTTAAGAAAAGTAGGCCGTAAAAACCAACTAGAGTAATGATGAATCCTGGGTGAGGTAGGTTAAATACCATTGCTGCACCAGCGACTACTGCAGACCATACTAGGGTCATAGATAGTAGGAAGTAAGTGTTACGTAGAACTTTGTTTGTTTGTAGCGCACTTTCACGAGTTGAAGCTTGTGAAAACATTGAGTTGTTCATATTTCTCCCCTTAGGGTTCCATTATTTCTTTATAAGACATATATGGAGGTAAAAGTTCAGAAATTCAAGTCTAGTTCTGATTCTACTTTTTCCGACCAAAATTTTGTGAATTTATTAATGCCTATATTACGACATTGGTTGCTGATTATTGCAGTCAAGTTGTAACTATGTGTTACAAGTCTGATTATTCTTACGCAAAAACAGGGGATTAGGAAGTGTTATCTAGGAGGGAAAAAGAAGAAAAAGTTCGCCGAAGTGTTAATAACATTCGGCGAAGCTATGATTTTATTAGCTATTTGTGGCTAATTGTTCATTGTTACGTTTTGCTTTATAAACCAAAACTAAGCCCACAAAAACCACCGCGCCTTGCACGAGCATAACGGTAGACATTGAAAAAACACCGTATTGACTTAGTGCCGACACCAGCGCACTTGCTCCGAAGCAAATCATGGTTTGTAAGAAGTTTAATAACCCAGCCGCAGATGCACTGCATGACTTGAACTCTGTTAATGCACTGTTTACCACGATTGGGTAAATCGCACCGTTCGCTACCGCCATGAAACAGAATGGGATCAACAGTGGAATAATGCTGGTTGGTTCTGTGCGCCACGCTACCAAGAAAATCACTAATACACTTACTACAAATAGCTTTAGTAACCATGGCAGAAGTTGTTGTGGTTCAAACTTGGTCAGTAGGGCGCGACAGCCGTAGCCACCAACAATAAATGCAATAGTTTGAGGTACATAGCTAAGGCCGATGTCGGTACCAGAGTAACCCATTTCAGTCATGATGAAAGGCGAGCCTGTTAGCCATGCAAAAAATGCTGCTGAACATGCCGCAAAAATCAGCATATTACCCTTGAAACTATTTGACTTGAGAATGAATCGGTAGTTTGTGGTTAGCTGCTGAATGATATTTTGGTTATTTTCTTCTGTTTTCGGAGCTTCTTTTTCCGTCATGCTACGTAGAATCAGAAGCACACCAATAGCAGATAGCGTTAAAAATATGCTTGACCAACCAAGGTGTTTTTCTAGTGCTGCGCCAACTAAAGGAGCCAATGCTGGCGATAAAGCAACCAAAGGCATGATGGTGGCAAAAATGCGCTGTGACACTTTTCCATCGTATCGATCAATAACGACAGCTTGCCAAATTACGGTTGCACTACAGGCCCCTAATGCTTGGAAGAACCTTGCTACTAATAGGGTTTCAATGTTTGGCGCAAAAGCACAAACTAGGCTGCTGATGCTGAATAAGCCCATACCCGCAGATAGAGTTTTGATTTTTCCATGACGCTCAGAAAGCGGCCCATAGATTAATTGGCCCAGCGCCATACCCAGAAGAAACACACTTAGTGTCCAGCTGATCAAATTTTGAGATGTGCCTAAATCGCCTTTGATGATGTCAAAAGCAGGCAGGTACATATCTGTTGCGAGAAAGCCAAGCATACTTAAGCCAGCTAGCCAAAGATATGGAATTGATTGATTATTATTTTTCATAAGTAGATCTCTATAGTGTTATCGGCGCAGAGTCTATATCTGTCAATTCGGGCTGTGAAACGGTATATTTTATCAATTGCTTTCAAAAAAATTGATGTGTATGTTTTCTCACCAAGAATTAGTCATTATTGATGTTGTTGCTCGTCGGGGCAGTTTTTCGGCGGCTGCCCAAGAATTGCACAAAGTACCTAGTGCAATCAGTTATACGATCCGCTCAGTGGAAGATAAATTGGCGGTTACGTTGTTTAATCGGTTGCACCGAAAAGTTGAATTGACGAGCGCAGGGCACTTTTTCGTGGAAGAGGCGAGAAAGTTATTAAAACAGATGGAAGAGGTTAGGCAACAAACCCAGCGTGTTGCGAATGGTTGGCAAAAAAGTATTTCTGTTTCTTTGGATAATATTGTGCGTGAGGACAGTGTTAACCAATTAGTACGCGATTTTTATAATCAGTTTCCTGATATTGAATTACTACTGACTATGGATGTGTTTAACGGGGTTTGGGACGCATTGTCTGATGGACGTGCGGATATTGCCATTGGCGCAACCACGGCTATTCCTGTGGGCGGTAATTTCTCATTTCGTGATATGGGATCATTGTCATGGTGGTTTGTGGTAAGCCCCGAGCATCCTTTAGCAGCATCGACTCAGCCGCTTGAAGAGTCAGAACTTGTTCAGTATCCGGCTATTTGTTTGGAAGATACGTCTCGGAACTTAACAAAACGGACTACTTGGTTGCTGGATAACCAGCGTCGTTTGGTAGTACCTAATTGGCACAGTGCAGAGCAATGTTTTAAAGCTGGGCTTGGCGTTGGAGTGATGCCAGCTCACCGCGCTCAAGCATTAATTGAGAAAGGGGAGCTTGTTCGCAAGCCATTAGCGCAGCCTCACCCAGACAGTTTGTGTTGCTTAGCATGGAATAATGACAGTTTAGGCCCAGCACTCAGTTGGTTACTGGATTATCTAGGATACAGTGAGAAGTTGCATCGTGAGTGGTTGAAATAGGTTATCACTATGTTGATATATGCTCTGAAGTAGAATAAGTTTCTAATTTTTAAACAAAAGAGTCACAATCCTTCATAAGTAGATAGTGACTCTTAATTTATTATAATAACAGCATGGTGCTATTTATTTTCAAGAGGAATAAATCCCTCAATATAATCTGGCTGATCAGCAACAGTATAGGTTAAACCTTTTTTAATAATATAAGCATCGTTTAATGTCTTTAGGTAAAAAGTTTTTCCTGTCAAAATTAACTTGTCTGCATTAATATAAATTATTTCGCCATTGATATTTTGCTTTAAGTGATATTCATAGTTATTACTTTTTGTCGACTTTACGGCGTTAGTTTGCTTGTCGCCTATGAAACACTGAAAACCATATGGCTTGAGTTCATAAACAAGGTTGTCTTGTAATTTAATACATTCTTCGGCACTAGCACTAACTGTAAATAAAAGGCTCAGTGGAACAATAATTTTTTTTAACATGTTTATCCTATCAATCGTTATCTTTGTGACAATCTGTGCATTTTTTCCCCCCAGCAGAGACATGTGTTATTATTGGTGTGCCAATAGTAACAGTTCCATCCGGTAATTCTTCTTTACCGATACCATTGTCAATAATTATGACGTCTCCTGGTAAGCTGATGCCGCCGCCGCCGCCGCCGCCGCCGATGCCGCCGCCGATGCCGCCGATGCCGCCGCCGATGCCGCCGATGCCGCCGCCGCCGCCATCACTGTCTCCAGGACGTGGTAGTGGTTTAAGTGGTTGTCCTGGTGGGTTTGGTTGAATGGGCATGATGTCCACAAGGCTTACTCGACCACTGTTTATATCGTCTGTTATGTAGCCAGTGACAGCGGCACCAACGACGGCTCCGACGAAAGGTGTAGCTACCGGTGATACAACAACAGTTACTGTGCCGCCAACTACGCCTGCGACTACATTTGATGTTGGCACATTTGAGCCTCCAGCTAGATTGCCTGTGTATCCGCCAACACCAGCACTAATTACGCCTTTTGCATAGTCTTTTAATATAATATACCCGCTACTGACATTGGCAGCACTTAATTCTGATCTATCACCTAAAGGCTTTTCATTGCCTAGTAAGATTTCATGATCAGAAAACTCTTTTAGCAACCAATATGACATCCTTGCTTGCAGAGGTTCCCATCTGGTAACGGTAAATTTATTTTCAACTCTAAATATATACATTGCTGAGTTTGATTTTAAACCAAATATAGGACCAACATTTTTACTATTGCTATGTCGTGAAACTAGTTTACTTCCATCATCTTGGTATTGAACCACTCTTAACTTCATGTGGGTAGGTCTAAAATAAGAAGAGTCAGCTGCCTCTTGTATTTTTAATGTTTTTTTAATTATAGTGTTTGATGGGTAGTCACTATAAAAACATAGTTCACCATTCACATCGTGGTGTTCATATATTTTTCCTTCTTCTAAAAAAAGGCAGTCCTCTTTTTTTTTAGCTCCCTCAGCGGTAGCATTACAATTAAATGAAATTAGAAAAGCAATTAAAGTACTATTAAAATATTTATTAAACTTCATATTTTAACCGAAAAATAATTGATAATTTATTCTTAACATACAAACCTATTTGAGTTAATTATTGGGCTCAGCTTATATGAATGGCCATTCACAGTGGGAATGTACTTTAATTAAATATATGTCGTCAATATAAATATCAAATAAAAGTGCAAATGATAGTTATTTTTATTAGTATTTCTATTTTTTGTGTATTGTTTGACCAACTAATTTAATTTTGATTGGTTCATTACATATGAACTTTATTGTCATTATTGGGTTTTTTTAGGTGTTTCCTCCTAAATGAAGGTAGGCTTAAAGAGTTATAGTGTGAAGCAAGTTTAATCATATCTAATTCAGCGAGTTTATGGCGTTGTTCCCTTAATCATATTAAGATTAAAGCACCAGCTTTGAGGGGAGATTAAGTAACTCGCACTCAGTAACGTAGGAAAATGTTTTTTGTAACAGCGATGAATGATGTCGAGGTAGAAGTTTTTAAAATCATCACTGAGGTGGTATATGAAAAACGATATTGATGGTTATAATTCCACTTTCTGACATTTGTAGTGTTCAACAAATTTTGGATACTACTTTAAGCCGATCTTCAGCAGTGGCTGGCGACAACCCATCATTTTCTTGATGTGGCTGTTGCCAGTTGTCATAGTCCATCAGTCCTTTCTTGCTTGGTTCATAGTTAAGTCGACAGCTGCTGGCATCCACTCTGTCTTCAGGCTTTTAGATAGTTTTCCAGTGGTTACTTTCAGTGAAAGTAACCACTGGAAATGCGGATGACCGAAAACCTGTTGTGGAAATGTGCCAAGATTTACGGGGATAAGGGCTATATATCGTAAAGATTAGCTGATGAATTGGTGGAAAAAGATATCTATTTCATCACCGACACAAGGAAAAGTATGAAGCCGAAGGCTATGAAAGTATGGACAAGCTTATGTTAAGAAAGAGACTTATCATTGAGACTGCCTTCGACCAATTAAAACATATTTCTCAAATAGAACATACTCGGTACCGAAGCTGTATCGGTTTCATGGTTAATCTTTTAGCTGGATTAATTGCCTACACTTTTCAATAATAGAAGCCGAGTATTAAAATTACTCGGCTTGAAAAGCAATCTCTTATGCAGATCTGAGGCGAGGCTAGGTTAATTATTACCTATCTTCTTTTAAGGTGTGGTAGCCCGCCCAAATTCGTGTCGCTGTGGTAAACCAGCATAAGGCACCAAAAATGAAGGCAATTGTGGCGAAGTGTTGCGGCAGTAAACAAAACAGCACAAAGCAGGCGATGGTTTCGGTGCCTTCTGTTAAACCCCCTATATAATACAAAGATTTACTCTTATACACCGGGTTATCTATTTGTCTTTTACCTGCCATGATGGCAAAAGCTAAAAAGCTAGAGCCTGTCCCCATGAAAGAGAAAATCAAAAAAGCGCCAGCGATACCGTTGGCGTCTGGGTTCGCTAGTACAAACCCAAATGGCACCATGGAATAGAACAGAAAATCCAGTGTGATATCTAAAAAACCGCCACAATCTGTAATACCCTGCATTCGTGCTACAGCACCATCTAACCCATCAAAAATGCGATTAATAAGAATAAAGGCCAACGCCCATAGGTATTCTTCAAACGCTAAAGCAGGCAGCGCCAGCATACCAATCACAAAGCCAGTTAATGTAATATGGTTAGCTGTTATTCCAAGCTTGTTAGGCAGTGCAGCTATCTGTGTTAATGGCCAGCGAATGAGTTTAATACTGTATCTATCAAGCATGGTTTATGTCCTGTGACCAAGGCCAAGTTAGGCAAGGGTTGTTATCGGGAATGTCATCTTCATCATGTGTCACCATCAAGGTCGGTATTTTCCGCTCAATGATTTGAGAAAACACCCAACTTCGAAAAGACATACGTAGTGATTTGTCTAACTTGCTGAAAGGTTCATCCAATAAAATGGCAGCAGGTTCGGCTAGTAGCATGCGCATTAGGCTGATCCTAGCGCGTTGGCCCCCAGATATTTGTGATGGAGCATGATCAGCTAAGTGAAGTAGTTCAATTTGAGCCAGTGTCTCTAGGGCTTTTTGTTTCCGGTTTATGCCCTTAAATCGAGCTGGCAAAGCAAGGGCTAAATTTTCCCAGACCGATAAATGTGGAAAGAGTAAGTCGTCTTGAAACAGGATCCCGACTTGTCTTTTTTCAGGAGGAAGATCCGTAAGATCTTTATTGTTTAAGGTGATCTCGCCGTTAAAGTGAAACTCTGGCGACAGATGACCCGCCACCACACTTAGTAATGTTGATTTACCACAACCACTTGGCCCCATGAGGGTTAAAATTTGTCCCGGTTCAATGCAAAAACTCACGGTATTAAACAGTGGCGTATGGGAACGATCAGAGATTGTGAGATTTTTTATGCACAGACTCATCGACGAGTGTACTCCTTGGTGATGATGTTTTTAAACCAACGCGATCGACTTGAGCTAATCGACTAGCTGCTAAAGCAAATACAAAGAAGGCGAGTGGTAGAGCGGCTTGCCATAATGCGTATAAGGCTGAGACTCTGCGATCTTGCCCACTTGCTAACGCCACTGCTTCGGTGGTTAGGGTGCTGATACGGCCGGCACCCAGCATAAGAGTTGGCAGGTATTGTGTCAGGCTGACACTGATCCCGACTGCCCATGCTAACCAAATGGCTGGCATTAAAATTGGGCGTTTAATTTTCCACCACACTTTTAGTGGCGACATGCCTAAACTCAGGGCGGTCATTTCGTAACGTATATCGAAGCTGCGCCAAGGCCCGTCGAGAGCTAAATAAATATAGGGAAACGCAAATAAAACGTGCGCCCAAATTACCCATAACGAGTAATGCTCACCAGGTACTAAAATCGTGGCGATTTGGATACCAAATAAAATGGAAAGTTGAGGGGCCAGCATAGGCAGCGCAATAATAAAATTAGGGACGCGAATTTTGTGCTTCTGGTGGTATTCATGAGCGATCAAAGCCAGTAATAAGGCGATAGAGCCACTGAGCAGTCCTATATTAAGGCTGATGAAGATGACGCTTTGAATGAACTCCCATTCCTGCTGCCAGAAACGAAGGCTGAAACGAGATGGCATTAAATCGGGGAAGCGCCAGCGCAGTGCAAACGACCACACTAGCATGAGCGGTAGAGTCAGCAATGGAATGATGGCGATAAGGCTAAATAAACCAGTGCCGGGCCAGTGCAACGAGTGGTGGCCATTATATTGCCATTTTCGCCACAGCTTTGTGAATAGAAATTCAAAAGCTCGTATTAACATTAGCAATAGGGAGCAAAGTAGGAAAAGAATCATTGCTCCTGCAGCGGCCCTTGGTAGAAAGTTTAAATCTGGATCGTTGAACCACTGCCAAACTAACACGGCAAAGGTTGGTGGGTTTGTTGGCCCAAGAATAAGAGCAACATCCACAACAGACATGCTATAAGCCATAACGGCATATAAAGGGAAGCGTATTTTAGGCAACCACTGAGGAAGGATGATGGTCATCCAAGTTTGTTTGGTATTGTACCCCAAGCTATTGGCAGTAATTAAAGTTTGCTGCACATTTAACTGTTTAAGTACAGGAATACTCATGAGCAGCAAAAAAGGGACTTCTTTAATGGATAACGCGATAATTAAGCCAATACCGTACTGATCATTGATTAAACTCCATTGGCTGATACTGGGATCATCTAAGATAAATGCAATAAGTCGGGCGATCAATCCGGTTGGGGTGAATAAAAATGCAAACCCGATAGCAAAAGCGACATGAGGCAGAGACAGTAGAGGAGACAACCACAGCTCGATGCGTTGCCACTTACTGGAGTGCCAGCTTGCTCTTAAAATGAGAAAAGTAATACTGGTAGCAAGTATGGTGCTAAAAACACTGGTTACAATGGTTAACAGGATGGATTTTTCCACGCCAGGCCATTGAGTAACTTGCTTAAAAGCATCGAAAGAGGGGCTCTCAAACCCAATAGGGGGTAAGTAATGAAATGAAGAGAAAACGAGCCCTAGTACCCCAGGAACTAGTGGTAATAAACAAATTGCTACCATCGTCAGGTACAGCAGACGGAACATAAATAGCCTTGATGAAAGGCCCAAAGAATTGAGCCTTAACGTTAAATTAAAATGTAGCCTTATTGGCCGTAGCGGCGTTGCCATTCATTTTCAATGGCCACTTGCCAGCTAGGGTGTGGTTCATCAATAGATTTAAACAGCGTGGTTTCTTTTGCACTGCCAGAAAGGTGTTTTGTTTTTAATACCGCTGGGTCACCCCAAATATTTAAATCGCCTTTACGAGATTGTGCTTCAGGGCTGAGTAAAAAGTTAATGGCAACTTGTGCGCCAGCTTTAGCATTAGCGTTCCAAGGAATGGCTAAGAAGTGAATATTGGACAACGCACCGGATTCCATAGCATAAGCTTGGGTAGTTTCAGACAATGTGCCACTAACTTGAGCAGAGCTTACTGAATTTGGATTAAAAGTAATGGCAAGTTGTAATTCACCATCGTCAAGCAATTGCATCATCTGAGTGCTGCCTGTTGGAAATTGCTTACCTTTGCGCCATGCGTATTGATGAAAATCATCAAGGTACTGCCAAAGAGGTGCAGTGACAGCAGCAAAGTTTGCGTCATCAACGGGTTGATACAACGCGTCTTTGTTCGAGCTTAGCTCAAGTAACACCGCTTTTAGGAAGCTGGTGCCGTGGAAGGCTGGTGGACGAGGATAACTCAGTGTACCAGGGAATGCTTTCGCAAAACTCAGCATTTCAGTAAATGTCTGCGGTGGGTTTGCTAAGGTGGCTTTATCGTGGATGAATACAAGTTGGCCAACTCCCCACGGAGCTTCTAATTCTAATGTTGGCTCGGTGAAATCCACATCCACTGGAAGTGATTTATCAACGTATTGCCAGCTAGGTAGATCACTGACAAAAGGACCAAAAAGTAAATTACTGTTCTTCATGGATTTAAAGTTTTCACCATTAATCCAAACCATATCAACGCTGCCACCAGAGTGCTTGCCACTGGTTTTTTCAGCGAGCAAGCGCGTTGTGGTTTCTGAAATATCAGAGACTTTTACATGATTTAGTGTGACGCCATAACGCGATTTCAGCTGTTTACCAGCCCAACGTAAATAGGCGTTAATTTCTTGACTACCGCCCCAAGCGTTAAAATATACCGTTTGCCCACGAGCCTTACGTTCAATTTCATCCCAATGCTTGGGTGTTTCTGCTAATGCCCATTGACTGCATAGCATTAAGCTAAGTGCGGTGATCAATTTTTTCATCATGATTCCCTGAAGTTAGTCCCTGTTAAGATTCATTTTATAATGGTTGAAAAACGTAATGGATATGTATTGTTATGGTATCAAGATTTTGATTTTACTGTATTTGCTATGGATTGCCATAGGCCTTACGTTTATTGATAAAGCCCATAACGTGTTTCGCGATCAGAGGAAATAATCCAAGCAGTGCAAGCGAAATCAGTACCGATGGGGAAACAATGCCAGATAGGCTATCTATCTCAGCCAATTGTGTCCCTGCATTAAGGTAGACCATGGTGCCAGGAAGCATGCCAATTTGGCTAAATAAATAGAAGCGGCTCGCGGTTATAGGAGTAAGCCCCATTAATAGGTTAATTAAAAAGAATGGGAAGATTGGAATTAGGCGTAAAGAAAAAAGATAAAATGGGCCATCTTTTTCAATGCCTTTGTTAATGGTTTCGAGCTTTTGACCAAATTTCTTCTGTACCCAATCTTTTAGTAAGTAGCGGCTGAACAAAAAGGCGAGTGTTGCTCCAATGGTACTGGCAAATGAAACCAATAATAAACTCCACCAAAAGCCAAAAAGAGCGGCACCGAGTAGGGTGAAGATGGCTGCACCAGGTAATGAAAGGGCGGTAATACTGATATAAAGGGCAAAATAGACCAAGCTAGAAAGTAATGGTTGGCTGGCGATGGTATCTTGCAGTGCTTGTTGCTGAAGCTTGGCATTTTCAAGGGTCAGGTATTGGCCAAGATCAAAGGCAAACCACAGCCCAACAATCGCAATGAATATCGCAACCAGAATTTTTTTCTTATCCATGTTGTTTTCCTACAAAAAGAACTATTAATGATGATTGACCTGATTCTTAAAAGAAATCTTTCAAATAAAATTAATTTTGTCTTAATAGTAAAATACAGTCGATGGATAAGTGCGTTTGAAGAAGTAAGTAGAGGTATCAATACAGGTAGTAAGAGAGTGGGGTGTTGTATTACTGATGCTTTACAAAGTAAACTGAAGAATTAGGGAGCTCAAAAGTTCTTGAGCACCCTAATCGGCAGCAGGGTACAACGGCCTCAGTATTCTATTGGAATAGATATACCGACATCAGAACCGTTTGTTGTTTTATTATTGTTATTATGCGTGATCGAGCTTTTGTAATAATTCTGTTTTTCTGTTTTGTGGAATCACAGACCAGTGCTTACCACATATAGCACCTTCTAATGCCCATAACAGATCAACACTCACATTGGATGTGTGAGACTGCTGAACGGCTAAAAATGCTTGAATAGAACCAGCAGTACATAAGTCTTCTACTGATTGAATTCCCGCTTTTTTAAGCATGCGCTCTGTGCCTAAACGAAGGTTTGGTAAATCTTTTAAACGGTTAGGGCCAGCAGCTGCTTGTGCTTGTTTTTCTTCGCGAGCACTCGTTAGTGCGTATTCAGCTTGAATTAAGATTTGATCGGTATTATTCCAAGCGTCTTCAGATAAAGCGAAGTACTTGGTTGTAACAGGAAAGCCTCGTTTTTTGTAAACATATGGCTTCAACCCTTGTTCTTTGAACAAAGTCGAGCTTTTTTCATTAGCTCGCAAATGAAGTTGATCTTGAACCACTAAGGCAAACATTGTGTCGTCGACAAAAATGCCAAACCCGCCAAACATAGAACGAGATTTAACGGTGCCAAGGTGGTCAAACAGTTTTAATGAGTTTTTAAGTGTTGGTTTATCCATGCTGCTTCTCGGTGAATGAATTTGTGTCACCTAACATTCAGAGCTAGAGGATAGATTAGCGAGGCAATTGATTGAGAATGTCATAACAATGTTAATAAAAAGTTAGACATCTACAAAGAAATGTATATACCTGCCATCGGCGACCCCGCTACCATATAAAGTACTCATTTGTATGAGTAATTTATTTAGGCCGGAAGTTTTGCGTCCCATTCTTTCAAATGGTTTGCCCTGTGCGTGACAGACAAAGTGTATAACAATTTTGTGATACTTATTTAGAATTGGAAAATAAAAGTGTGATCTTGAGCCATAAAATAGAATATTTACTAGTAATCAAGATTCATATGTAGTGCCTATAAAACACGCAAAAAAAGTGAGTGAATACAAAGAGAAGAAAATAAAAATGCGACCATGATAGATCGCATTTACAAAATAGAATCAGAGATAAAGATTAGATTTTCTTAACAGAACTTCGTTCTACTAAAATTGGTGTCATTTCAAATGTACGCTTCTCGTGATCTTTATCTTTAATTCTCTCTAGCAGGATTTCAACAGCTGTTTTACCCACACGGCGTTTTGGCTGGTGAATCGTTGTTAATGGTGGAGAGAAGTAGGGAGCCAGCTCGATATTATCGTAACCAATAACCGAAATATCTTCAGGCACTCTTATGCCGCTTTGCTGAAACTTACTCATTACTGCTAATGCCATGATGTCATTAAAGCAGAAAATAGCGGTAGGGCGTTTTTCCATTGCTATCACTTGTTCAGCGAGCTTCATCGCTTGCTCACATTCAAAGTCACCTTCCAAAATCCAATCTTCATTTGGAGTAACGTTGTATTCAGCCAGTGCACGGTAGTAGCCATGAATACGCTCTTTACACGCCATTTTATCAATATGGCCTGTTAAACATGCAATGTCTTTATGACCATTATCCAGTAAGTATTTCGTGGCTAAATAGCCGCCTTCTTCAGAGTTATCGATTATTTTATCGGTATGTGGGCTTTCTGGACCCCAATCCATAATCACCATCGGCAGTTCAGTCTTGCGCTCTAGTAAGGCAAGCAGATCGGAGGTGAGATCTGAGCACATCACTAATAAGCCATCGACACGCTTTTCAGCAAGCATACGTAGGTAATCACGTTGTTTAGTGATGTTACCTTCCGTATTACACATGATCAGGGTATAACCCTGCTTATAGCAGTAGTTTTCAACACCATGTACCACTTCAGCAAAAAATGGGTTGGTTGATTGAGTGACTAATAAGCCAATAGTGCGTGTGGTATTGCATTTTAAGCTTCGAGCAACGGCACTTGGGGCGTAGTTTAATTCTTCTACAGCGTCTTGGACTTTCTTTTGAGTGGCCTCAGCAACAAAACGAGTTTTATTGATGACGTGCGAAACCGTTGTGGTAGAAACACCGGCGAGACGGGCAACGTCTTTAATTGTAGACATATAAAAATCCTGTAGGGAAGCTTGAAATATAAACAAGCTTGTTTGCTGTACAAAATAAAAAACCGCTACTAAAGCGGTAAAATGTTGTAATTATTTTTTTCGTACATAGTTAATCGTTTGCGATCACATATTTTATATCTAACTTATAGAAGTGACAATGTTTGAATGTACAACGGCGGCATTTTTTGATTGGGATCAAGTACGGAATAATAAAAAAACCGATCTGGTCAGACCGGTTTAATTAGGAATTTTAGAGGGTTATAAAATATTATTCGCCAATAAGGAAGGCTTCGTCTAATTGACAAAAAGCGAGTAATAATTGAGAAACCGCGGCGTAAAAGCCAAATTTGTCGCGTTGTTGGCAATCTTTTGCGAAAGCAGGAAGCCAATTTAATAGGTGTTGTTTTAAGAAAGCCAGTTGAGCTTGCATTAGTTCTTCAGTTTGTTCTGGCTGTTTTTGTTCGTTTGAACGAATGATTAAATTACCTAAAAAATCCAATTGAATAGCAAGGTGATCAGCGGGTTCATTAAACTCTTTACGTTGACTAATGCCATATTCAGACATTAATTTCACCATGTCTTGAGCTGGTTTATCGTTTAATAAGCCAGTTTCACCAACGTACATCGAGGCGTAAGGCAACGCACCAGTTTTTGGTGTACTTAAAAATAACCCGCAAAAATCCGCAGCAAGTTCGAGTTGCGCTTCTTCACGATCAAGAAGTTGATTAAGAGACGTTTTCACGTTTTCCATTGGTTTAGATAATTCTGGAGTTTGTGCTAAACCGTCTAAAAAAGTTCGGATTTCATAGCTTTGATAGTGTTCTAGATCTTCGTTTGTTAGCTCTTTGGCAAACAAGCTTGAAAGCCACCAGTAGATTTCAGCACGTTGTTCATTAAATGCAATGATCTCTTGCATGGTTTTATTACTCCAGAAAAAGAATGTTATTCACATACATCTTCGCGTGTCTGATGATGTATGTGAATAGCCTTTGTGATTATCTTAGTTTGTTTGCTCAACAATGGTTCAATTAAGCTTATTATCGTTAACTCTATCATTAATAAGGCACCCAGTTGATGATCTTTAACAAGGTTATCCAAGAAAGAGCGGCAATATGTAATGGTATGAAAACAATGATTATATGGTGTTGTCTGTTGAAAAGCGCCATATAGGTTGAATACTTTCAGCTAAATTATCTTTTGTAACCCAAGCTTGGACCGAGACATATTGCCAAGCAATTTTGGTGTTATGGTCGACCTTCTCATCTAAGATTTGTTTTTTGTTTTTTATATCGCCTTGAATGGTGGCAGTAAAGGTTCGATTGCCCATCTGCTGGCTTAACACCTCACCTTTACCTGTTTTTTCAATCCATCCCGTGAGTTGCACTTTGAGCATTTCTTTGTCGCAAGCGATCACCAAAACATCTGATGCGGGTAAGAGTTTTCCCTGAACAGTACCGTTAGCGCTTGGGGTAGAAAAAAGGGGCTTTTCAGCCAAAGAATACAGTAGAGAGGCTTTTTCTTTTATAGACTTGGCAGATGAAGGTTCAGTTATGGTGCAGCCGCTGGTACTTAAGGTTCTGAGATCAGAACTGACAGCTGTGTACTGCATAAGCGGGCTTGCTTGGGTGTGTGTACTTAGCAATAAAATCATGGCGGGAAGGGTATGTTTTCTAAATTGACCCCATGAAACCTGCAAAATTCTTCTCATCGTATCTACGCTTATATTTAGGTGTGTCATCCTGACTAAATGCAATTAAGAGCATTGATACGCATATTGTATTGCTGAAGTATGAATACGGTTAGGTGTTTGGATGAACAAACGAGGGTAGCTTATGACACTTTGTTAATAGGAACCTCAAATCTTGTTTTAGATCATGCTGGTACTTGAAATATTTGCCTTCGAGATATTTACGCTAGATTTATGACAAAATATGAATAGAATAGCGGCCCAAACAAGTAGAAACAGAAAGATGAGAGTGCGATGAGTCAGCATATATTGGTAGTGGAAGATGAAATTGTTACCCGAGCAAAGCTAGTTGGGTACTTTGAAAATGAAGGCTATCGGGTGAGTGAAGCAGAAAATGGTGAGCAGATGCACGCTATTATTGCTGAGCAGCAGATTGATCTGGTTATGCTTGATATTAATCTTCCAGGTGAAGATGGCCTACTACTGACTCGTGCTCTACGCAGTAAATCTGATATTGGTATTATTCTTGTTACAGGACGTACAGATAGTATTGACCGTATTGTTGGCCTTGAAATGGGGGCTGACGATTACGTGACGAAACCATTTGAGTTGCGTGAGCTGTTAGTTAGAGTGAAAAACTTGCTGTGGAGAATGTCTTTAGCGGATAAAGCGAAAGAACTTGCCCTTGAAGAGCAAAGTGAAGATAACGTTATTCGTTTTGGGGAGTGGACGTTTGATATTAACCGCCGTGCCTTGAGTCGTAATGATGAACCTGTGAAATTAACCAAAGCAGAATATGAGTTGTTGGTGGCGTTTTCTTCTTATCCAAACACAGTGTTAAGCCGTGAGCGAATTTTGAATATGATCAGCCATCGTGTGGATGCTCCGAATGATCGTACGATTGATGTTCTGATCCGTCGCATGCGTGCCAAAATGGAAGTGGATCCAAAGAACCCGCAAATTTTCGTGACCGTTCATGGTGAAGGGTACATGTTTGCAGGTGATTAATAGTTTCTAAACGCATTTATGTTTAAGAGCCGAGAGTGATTCTCGGCTTTTTTGTGTCTGCTGATAGGAACAGGCTATGAATAAAATAGTTATTTCCAATTTAGCAAAATGAAATAAATGAGCGACACTTAAGAGGTAAACAATAATAAATTCAACATAATGCATTTAGGGGGCTTTATGGATTCTCTCAAAGTTAAGGACTACATGAGCGCACGTCCGGTGACATTCAAGGCAGACATGTCACTTTCAGCGGCACTGGATAAACTGTTGGCATCCAATCAAACAGGTGGACCTGTTATTGATAATGAAGAACATGTTGTCGGCTTTTTGTCTGAGCAAGACATGATTCAAACGCTGCTTAAAGCCAGCTACTATTGTCAAGATACCAATATTGTGAGTGATTGCATGCGTCGTGACGTACTGACAGTAACACCAGATGATACCTTGATTGAATTGGCCCAAGCGATGTCAGGGCAAAAGCCAAAAGTCTATCCAGTAACCGTGGATTCTCGCTTGGTTGGCATTATTACGAGACGTGATGTTCTACGGGCAATTGGTAGCTCAATTGGTGAATGTTCGAAACATCCTGTATAGTGTTCCATATATTTATAAGTAATTATTAAAGGCGCGTTAAAGCGCCTTTTGTATAAAAAGAATAAAGTGGGAGAGGGACGTGGCAGATCAGGCTAAATTTGTACAGGGATCGACAATGCGGCACATTTTTGTAATGTCAGGTGCTGGCGCGATTGGGCTGATGGCTTTATTTTTGGTCGATCTGCTCGATATGTTCTTCATTAGCTTATTGGGTCAAGTCGAACTTGCTGCGGCGATTGGGTTTGCTGGCACGTTAGTTTTTTTCTCCACATCTGTTTCTATTGGTACATCCATTGCGATGGGCGCTTTAGTCTCAAAAGCGTTGGGGGCGAAGCAAATCGATAGTGCGAAAAGAATCGCGGCCAGTACGGTTTTTATTTCGTGTGTGATCAGCATTCTTGTCTCTGCAAGTATGTTGTATTGGTTACCCGAGCTGTTGGCTATGATTGGTGCGACTGGAGTAGCGGCGGAAAAAGCAGCGGACTATTTGTATATTTTACTACCAAGCAGCCCATTAATCGCCGCTGCAATGGCGGGCATGGCAGCCTTAAGAGCCGTTGGTGATGCTAAACGCTCTATGTATGCGACCTTGTCTGGCGGTATTGTTAATGCGGTTTTCGATCCTATTTTTATTTTTGGGCTGGGCATGGGGGTGGAAGGCGCTGCCATTGCATCCGTATTAGCGAGAATGTCGGTGCTCGCTTTCTCACTCTGGGGGTTGATCCGAGTTCATAACCTGATTGTTCTGCCAACACTTGCAAGTGTGAAGAACGATTTCACCATGGTTGCTGCGATTGCTTTTCCTGCCATCATAACCAACACCGCAACGCCAATCGGCAATGCCATCGTCACTTCGCACATTGCGCAATTTGGTGAAGATTATGTGGCAGGCTTTGCCGTTATAGGGCGAATTATTCCCGTGTCTTTTGCGGTGATATTTTCTCTATCTGGCGCTGTGGGCCCAATTATTGGTCAAAACTTTGGGGCTGAACGATTAGACCGAGTTAAAGATACCTTAAAAAATGCGCTAATCTTTACCACCGTTTATTGTGTGCTGGTGGCAGTGGTGCTGTATTACTCACAGCAGTTGATCATTGATGTCTTTAAGCTTGATGGGGGCGCAAGTGAGATGATCGTGGCATTTTGTACTGTAGTTGCTATTACTTTTGTGTTTAATGGGGCTTTGTTTGTGGCTAACACGTCCTTTAATAACTTAGGTCGACCGTTGTTATCGACTGTGTTGAATTTAGGCAAAGCGACCTTAGGTACATTGCCTTTTGTGTATATTGGCGCATTGTATTACGGGGCTGAAGGCGTACTTTATGGTCAAGCCGCAGGATCCATTTTATTTGGTTTGATTGGTATTTATATGGTTAATCAACAAATTAATGAAATGGTGGCGAATCATGAGTGTGTACAGCTTGATCACGAGGAAGAAGAGGCTGCAACAACCAGTGTGAACATGACTCCGTTTTGCTCTTCTGAATCGGTGATGATTCAAGAAGTACCAACCAAAAAGGATCCTGCGGATTTATCGAATTTAAGTGGCTGAGATCACTGAATAGCACCGAATTACCACTTTATGGTTAACTATTGATCTGACACCAAACTTAGCTTTTACCTTTGTAACATAATATTTCCTTACCGATTATCAAGCAGTTGGATGACCATTCAGCTGCTTTTCCAGTATACGTTTACGAATAACGATGAAGACAAACAGTAACGTGTATTGGCTAATAGCATTTATCGTTTTAGGAAGTGTTGTGTTATGCGTTCATACTTAAAATATCTCATTCCCATTGCTATTCCGTTGCTTATTTTGGTGTTGCCAACCTCTTTTTTCCCATTTGAGGGCTTAACGGTTATTCAGCAGCGAGTGATTGCAATTTTTTTACTGGCGGCTTTATGTTGGGTATTTGAGCCTATTCCCATTTATGCCACATCGGTGGTTGTGATTGTGCTTGAATTACTCTTATTGTCCGATAAAAGCATTTATTTATTTAGAGCTGATGAAGGGCATGCCCATTTTGGGGAACTCTTAAAATACAATGAGATAATGGCGACCTTTTCCAGCCCGATCATCATGCTGTTTCTCGGCGGTTTTTTTCTGGCCATGGCGGCGACAAAATATCGACTTGACGTTAACTTAGCTCGGGTACTACTTAAACCCTTTGGCACGAACCCTAGGTTTGTGATGTTGGGGCTAATGTTGATCACCGGTATTTTTTCAATGTTCATGTCAAATACCGCCACAACAGCCATGATGCTTTCTATTCTCACCCCAGTTATCGCTCTATTTGGAGCAAAAGATCCTGGGAAAATCGCGTTTGCTTTATCTATTCCTGTTGCTGCCAACATAGGCGGGATCGGTACACCAATTGGTACTCCACCAAATGCCATTGCCTTGAAATACTTAGTGGGGGATAACTTGATTACTTTTGGTGAATGGATGGTATTTGGTGTGCCATTTGTGATTGTGATGATGGCACTGGCTTGGTTCCTAATTAATGCCCTTTATCCTGCGGATCAGAAAACCATTGAACTCAATATAAAAGGTAAGTTCTTAAAAACACCAAAAGCCATTACCGTTTATATCACGTTCGCTCTGACGATTATTTTATGGTTGATGGGATCTGCGCATGGTATGAACTCTTACACGGTGGCCTTGATCCCTGTGGCGGTCTTCTCTTTAACAGGGATTATTAACAAAGAAGACTTGAAGAAAATATCATGGGATGTTTTATGGCTTGTGTCTGGTGGTATTGCACTTGGTTTAGCGTTAGATCAAACCGGTTTGGCACGTTTGATGGTGCATAGCATCCCCTTCGATAGTTTTTCCCCTTATGTTGTTTTACTTGGTGCTGCTGGTTTGTGTTTGTTGATGGCTAATTTTATGTCTCATACCGCCACGGCAAACTTGTTGATGCCAATTATGGCGGCCTTAGGCAGTTCTATGGCGACATTGGCTCCGCTAGGTGGCGAGATCACTTTGATTTTGGTGGTCACTTTTGCCGCTTCCCTTGGTATGTCTTTACCAATCAGTACACCGCCAAATGCGTTAGCGCATGCCACTGGCCATATACAAAGTAATCAAATGGCAAAGGTGGGCGTGATTTTGGGTGTGGTGGGCGTCGCTTTGAGTTTTGTGATGGTGTGGCTACTTCATGTTGTTGGCCATATTGGTTAAGCCGATGAAACAAGAACAGTTATTACAACGTTTGATTAAGGCTTATTTTAATCAACCAGAGCGTCAAATTACCGTGAAGGCGGGAGAAACGGTTTTTCATCAAGCGGATTTTAATGATCGCCTGTATTGGGTTAAGAAAGGAAAGTTGACAGGCTATTTTCATCAAAATCGTGAACTTTCTGAAGAAGGCAAAGCCACTAAGGTATTTACAGCAACAGAAAATACTTTTATCGGTGTACACAGTTTTTTTGCTCAAACTTGGGAAGCCTCCACAACCGTTATCGCAGAAGAAAGTAGTGAACTGGCATGGATAGACAAAAGTACTCAAGCGGTTGAAGTGGAAAAATTTGGGCCTTTAACCGCACAATTTACACCTGTGATAGTGAACGAGTTAGCTCGGCGTCAAATGCGAGCCAGCTTAGAGGCAATTGAAAAAGAAAAAGCGATTCAAAAACTGTATACCGCCGAGAAAATGACAACGTTAGGTCAGTTGGCTGCGGGTATTGCTCATGAGTTGAATAACGCAGTGGGTGTATTGAGCAGTAAAACTGAGCGACTGCAAGAGGTGATTTTTGAGCAATTGGAAGAGTTGCATCCGGAAGCCAGCTTGTTTTTAGATCAAGGTGTCATGTATGGCCAAACCATCAGTTCTTCTGAAGTTCGTGCTAGAGCAAAGTGGATTTCAAAGGTATACGGTCTTGATAGAGAAACGTCTAAGCAGCTTGCCAGAGCACTCCCTGAAGGAGATATTCCACCCCATTGGTTGGATGATCCATTGCAAGCCATAAAGTACTGGGAGATCGGACGCGATTTGCATGACATGCGTTTGGCGTCCAAGCACTCAGTGGGCATTGTGAAGTCGGTAAAACAGCTTGGGCGTAATGATACGGAAAGCGATGAATGGTTAGATGTGAATGACTCAATCAATAAAGCGATCTCATTACTGCAAAGTGATTTACGAAGAGTCAATGTGACGCTTAGCCCAGCTCAATTGCCTTTGCTTCGCGCTAGTGCTACCGAGTTAGTTCAGATATGGGTCAACATCATAAAAAATGCCTGCGACGCTATGTCGAATACGACTGACGCCAACATTGAAATCGTAACCAGAGCTGTGAAAAACAAGATTGTTGTGGCCATTAGTAATAATGGGGAGGAAATTGATGAAGCAACAAGGCGAAAAATATTTCAGCCCAACTTCACTACCAAAAAAGGTGGCCTCTCCTTTGGGTTAGGACTCGGGCTTTCTATTGTGCAACGCATTATTAATGGCTATGGCGGCAGTATTGCCGTGAAGAGTGAGCCAGAAAAAACCATTTTTAGGATTAAACTGCCTGTCGAGGACGGTTATGGAAAAAATTAATATTATCTGTGTGGATGATCAGCGCGAAGTATTAAGTGCTGTGGTGCAAGATCTCTCGCCACTAAAAGCGTATTTCAATATTGAAGATTGTGAGTCTGCGGCTGAGGCTTTAGAGCTAATGGATGAACTGGATGCTGAAGGTGAGTTCATTGGATTGGTTATTTCAGATCATGTGATGCCAGGAAAAACAGGTGTTGAGTTACTGACGGAAATTTCAGTGGATTCACGCTTTGTTGCAACAAAAAAAGTGTTACTTACTGGTCAAGCAACGCATCAAGATACGATTGCTGCTATTAATGGCGCACGAGTAGAGAGTTATTTTGAAAAGCCTTGGCAGGCAGAACAGCTTGTTCTTCGTTGCCAGTCATTATTAACTGAATTTATTTTCGATCAGGGTTTGGAGTACCAGCAATATCAAAGTGTGCTTGATCAACGTATTGTATTACAGCGTTTACGGTAATCAACGACGCGGTACTTGACCTCGCTTTACCGCTGTATCAGGATGATTTGGCTATATTTAAGCCAGAGGATAAAAACTTTGGCTTTGTGGGTTGACCTTGGAGTTAGGTCCAAGGTTTATAGTTTGTTGCAGAGAGCAACATTATTAAGATCTAAATTACAGTCAAACGTTATCAAGGAGAGCTCATATGTGTTCAACTCACACTCATTCGCTTAAAGATAAACATGATCATAAACATAACCCAAGTGGCTCATGTTGCAGCACAACAAAAATCACGTCGATTAAGCCAATAACCAGTGATGGTTGTTGCACTATTTCTGATACCAGTTCCGATAGCTGTTGTGGTGATAGTGCCGCTGATGATCCAGATGACAGTGATTCCAGCCTTGTCAGTAAAACTTCTTCACATACTCTCAGCTGGTTTGTTAGTGGTATGGATTGTCCAAGCTGTGCTCGTAAACTTGAAACTGCCATTAACTCTCTGACCAATGTCCAGCAAGCACGTGTTGTTTTTGCAACTGAAAAGCTGGTGGTTCAAATTGATGAACCAAATCACGGCACTTTGGTTGAACAAAAAGCAGAACAAACGGGGTTTCCTTTAACATCGACCCAAAAAGCAGCCAATGCCAGTTCGTCAGTCGAACAGCCCTCATTTTGGAAAAATAATCTCACTTTACTTATTTTGTTAGTACTAATGGCCATGTCGTTAGTCGTTGAACAATTTTCAGAAGTGTATGGCCATTTATCTTTCACGCTTGCCACTGTTTGGGGACTGATCCCAATTGCTCGCAAGGCCATACAGTTAGCGAAAAGCGGTACGCCTTTTGCCATCGAAACGTTAATGAGCGTGGCGGCTGTAGGGGCATTATACCTTGGGGAAACGGTAGAAGCCGCCATGGTCATTCTACTGTTCATGATTGGTGAACATTTAGAAGCTTACGCCTCTTCACGAGCTCGAAGTGGTGTAAAAGCGTTGATGGCGCTCGTACCAGAGCAAGCGGTACGTATTTCAGAATCTGGAGTCAGAGAAAGTGTCGATGCTGGTGAATTACAGCCTGGTGATGTAGTTGAAGTTGCGCCAGGATCGCGTTTACCTGCTGATGGTGTGTTGCTGACAAAGAATGCCAGTTTTGATGAAAGCGCACTAACGGGAGAATCTGTTCCTGTTGAGAAATCAAAGGGTGATCAGTTGATGGCAGGTTGTGTTGCTGCCGATAAAGTTGTGCAGCTGACGATCACATCAAAGCAGGGTGAAAATGCCATTGATCGAATTCTACATTTGATTGAAGAAGCGGAATCCCGCAAAGCGCCATTAGAAAGATTCTTAGATAAGTTTAGTCGTTGGTATACCCCCGCGATGATGGTGCTATCTCTGTTAGTGATCATTACACCGCCACTGTTATTTTCACAGCCTTGGGAAACTTGGGTGTATCGTGGTTTAGCCTTACTTCTGATTGCTTGCCCATGTGCTCTGGTGATTTCTACTCCAGCTGCAATAACCTCTGGGTTAGCCGCTGCTGCGAAAAGAGGGGCTTTAATTAAAGGTGGGGCTGCGCTTGAGCAACTGGGCAAAGTAGAAGTGGTTGCCTTTGATAAAACAGGTACTTTAACTGAAGGAAAGCCTACGGTAACAGATGTTGTTGTACTCGAAAATAAGGCGATTTTTACAGAATCTGAGTTACTGAAACTGGCGGCGGCTGTGGAGATAGGTTCTACTCACCCATTAGCAAAAGCCGTGGTGACACACGCTGAACATCAAGGAATCGAGGTGGTGGAAGCACTGCATCGTGAGACGATGGTAGGCAGCGGTGTGAAAGGTGAAATAAAGGGAGAAATATTTAGTTTACAATCACCAGCAAGAGCTGATATGCCAGTATCTGATGATGCTCAATCTCAAGTCGCTCAGCTAGAAAATCAAGGTAAAACCGTAGTAATTGCGACTCTCTCCAATCAAGTGGTGGGGCTACTAGCATGGCGAGATGGTTTACGTTCAGATACGGCAGCGGCAGTGCAGCAATTATCTAATTTAGGTGTTAGCTCTGTGATGTTGACTGGTGATAACCCGAGAGCAGCTAAGGCGATTGCTGGGGAACTTAATATGGGGTTCCGAGCCAGCTTATTGCCAGCAGATAAAGTAAAAGAAGTTGAAAACTCAGCCAAAGATAAACATGTCGCCATGGTAGGGGACGGTATTAATGACGCACCAGCTATGAAAGCCGCTTCTATTGGTATTGCAATGGGAGGAGGGACTGATGTTGCATTGGAAACTGCCGATGCGGCGTTAACTCATAATCGAGTTGCTGAGTTACCAGCCATGATTGCATTATCTCGTGCGACATTGAGTAATATTCGTCAGAACATTTTCTTAGCACTAGGCTTAAAAGGGGTCTTCTTGGTCACGACACTCTTTGGAGTGACGGGCTTATGGGTTGCAGTATTGGCAGACAGTGGTGCAACCGCATTGGTTACGTTAAATGCATTAAGGTTGCTTAAGTTTAAATACAAAGAAGATTAATATTTTCATTAGTACTAGCAGTGAAACACCGAAAAGGTCGCCGATGCGGCCTTTTTTATCATTGGTGTAAAGATAGTTAGGCAGCCTCTAAAGTTAAGTGTGATATATATCAATATTTACTGCAAATGTAATATAAATCTATTTTTAATATGTGATTTTTATCACTTTAAGATGCGAGCTAATTCGATACATTGGTTGGGTGTTCAGAGAGTATTTACATAGTGAATATTGTCTAAACAATATAATTATTGATGTGACCTCGCCCTACAATTGAGTCACATAAACAAAATAAGAAAGGAGAACATCATGTCTGCAGTATTCCATTTAGGTGTGACAAAAGAAGATTTACAAGGTGCAGAGCTAGCGATTATTCCTGGTGATCCTGCTCGTGTAGCTAAGATTGCTGAACAAATGGAAAACCCTGAGTTTTTAGCAAGTCACCGTGAATACACTCTTTACCGTGCACAACTTGAAGGCCAAACTGTTGTGGTTTGTTCTACTGGTATCGGTGGTCCATCAACGTCTATTGCTGTTGAAGAGCTGGCTCAGCTAGGTGTTCGTACTTTCCTACGCGTTGGTACGACAGGTGCGATTCAGCCACACGTAAATGTAGGCGACATGATTGTTTCTACAGGCTCTGTTCGTTTAGATGGCGCAAGCCTACACTTTGCACCAATGGAGTTCCCTGCGGTTGCTGATTTTGAAGTAGCGACGGCGATGAAATCAGCTGTTGAAGCTGAAGGTGCAAAAGTTCATATGGGTGTAACAGCATCGAGCGATACTTTCTACCCAGGTCAAGAGCGTTACGATACGTTCAGTGGTCGAGTGGTTAAACGCTTCCAAGGCTCCATGAAAGAGTGGCAAGACATGGGCGTTCTGAACTTTGAAATGGAATCAGCAACGCTGCTAACTATGTGTGCAAGCTCTGGCCTAAAAGCTGGTTGTGTTGCTGGTGTAATTATTAACCGTACACAAACAGAAACACCGAATCACGATACTCTAAAAGTAACTGAAGCACGTTCAATCAAAGTTGTGGTTGAAGCTGCACGTAATATGCTAAAAAAATAATTAGCAACGTTCGGTTGGCTTAAAAAAGCCGCTTTATCCATTGGGTAAAGCGGCTTTTTCTTATGTGTTTTTATATACCTTATGTTTTTCTATACCTTAGAGCGAAAGCCTTTAACAGTGTATACAAATGGAGAATTGCTGGCTGAATTAGCCGCCAGCTTCTTTAAACCAATCAAATAGATAATCTTGTAGGTTACCGAGTTCATCTGGGCCAATAATAGCAAGGCCTAAGTCTTGAGCTCGAACGATGTCATGATGGCGAAGAGGGCGGAAGCTAACCAACATGGCTCTGGCTTGAAGGCCGCCTAATAAATCACGTAATGACTCTAGTTTGTAGAGCGTATCATCACCATCATCTCTCATGCCTTTTGTTTTACATTCGATAATGTGGAGCTTGTTATTAACAACGGTAGCCACATCCAGTTCATTGCGCACTTCACGCTCACCAATCTGGCGGTAGACTTGAACATTAAGTGAGTGATCTTGAATGGTAGGCAGTTGATCTTGAATGTCTTTTACTGTGCTGTGAACCAGGTTTTCCAGCCACTCTCCGTTAGCAAAGCGGCGGGCATCTTCGCAATCAAAAGTCAGTATGCCATTTTCGTATGTTGCCAATCCCGTATCTACCAGATCCGCCAGTAGCATATCTAATTCACGGTATCCTTGTTGTTTTTCACTGAGTTCAACATCAAGTTTCTGCTCTTTTCTACAGGTGGTGGCTAAATAATTTAAGGTAGCCAAACCTGGGCCGAGCTCTAGTGCATTACTTGCCCAGCGTTGTCCTAATTCGCGTAGCTGTTTATCGAGTTGGTCGGTAAGCTCAGTTTCGCTGATTTCACAACGCGCGCCAAAAATCGTCAGATAATCTTCTAATTGAATGCGATCTTCTACTTGTTGTTGATCTCTTCCATTAGGGTAGAGCCAGCACAATTTGTCGCTGAAAGGTTCAACAACAAAAATGGGCCAGTGGTAAGTTCGGAAGACTTCATAGGCGGAAAGTAGGCGGTGCCTTAAACCACAGCTGGCGTTAAATTTGATTTCTTCGCCACGTTGTTTGAGATCTTGAGCTAAGGATTCAACGGATTCTTTAATCACAACGGTGTTAACAATCGATGGAATTTCAAAAAACTCAGAAGAGATTTCACGATTGGAAAGAATGCTGTGTAGTCGTTCATACATGGTGAATTGGTCTTTATCACCAATAAAAACCATATGCTGGCCAGAGACACTTTCATCAAATAGTGGGGTGATCAACCTTACAGGGTCTTGATCTATGATACCAACGTGAATAGCCATATAACATCCTTATGAAACTAGCAGGTAACACATCAAGTTAAAGAGGCAAAAACAGAGGAAAATGATGTGAACCGTAGTGCTAAGTATTTGTGATTTATTATCAGTATGGTTTTTTACATTGGGTTCTTTGAGCGCAAATTCAAGCAAGAAGTCCGTAAATCTATAAAAATAGAATGTTTGAACGTCGTTCTAACTGTGAAGAAGATCACGCAGTATGGAATCACCTATTTTGTATGATATTTTCTTTATGTAATAATGGGACCGGTCCCTTTTGTGGTTCTGATCATGCAAATCAGAGCCAAATCGAGTTAATAACACATTGGTAGAGATTCCTTATGATGACAGAATCAAAAGCTAGACAGTGGTGGCACTCCGCTTCAATTTATCAAATTTACCCTAAAAGCTTTTGTGCTAGCCAAGGGCAAGCAACAGGTGACATCCAAGGGATCATCTCTAAGCTCGATTATTTAAAAAAATTAGGCATTGAAGCAATTTGGTTAACACCTATATACAGCTCACCACAAGTAGATAATGGCTACGATATTGCTGATTATTACAACATCAGCCCAGACTACGGCACGATGGAAGATTTTGATTCATTATTACAGCAAGCTCATGAGCGTGGAATTAAGATCATCATGGACATTGTGGTGAACCATACATCGACGGATCATCAATGGTTCCAATCTGCATTAGAAGGGCCTGATAGCGAGTATCGTGATTACTATATTTGGAAAGACGGAGAGCCAGAAACGCCACCAAACAATTGGCAATCTAAATTTGGTGGCAGTGCATGGCAGTATGATGAAAAAAGTAAGCAATACTATTTGCATCTTTTTGCTAAAGAGCAAGCGGATCTTAATTGGGAAAATCCAAAAGTTCGCCATGAAGTGAAAAAGGTCATTAGTTTTTGGGCTGAAAAGGGTGTGGATGGCTTCAGGCTGGATGTGATCAATCTGATTTCTAAAGATCAGGCTTTTCCAAGTGATGATATTGGAGATGGACGTCGATTTTATACAGATGGTCCAAGAGTACACGAGTACCTACAAGAGATCAGCGAAGCGGTCTTTCAGAAATACGGCGTTGTTACGGTAGGGGAGATGTCCTCAACCAGTATTGAGCATTGCCAACAGTATTCTGATCAAAGTGCAAAAGAGCTATCGATGGTTTTTAATTTTCATCATTTGAAAGTGGATTATAAAAATGGCGATAAATGGACAGCAATGCCGTTTGATTTTTTAGCACTTAAAAAACTATTTAGCGATTGGCAAGCAGGGTTACATAATAAAGGCTGGAATGCGCTTTTTTGGTGTAATCATGATCAGCCAAGAATTGTCAGTCGTTTTGGTTGTGATGATCTATACCGAGTTGAATCAGCCAAAATGTTAGCTGCTGCTGTTCACTTTATGCAAGGTACGCCATACATCTACCAAGGTGAAGAGTTCGGTATGACAAACCCTGGTTACCAGTCCATTGAGCAGTACCAAGATATTGAAAGCCATAATATGTATTCACTCTTGTTACAACAAGGGCTAACGGAAGCAGAAGTACTGTCGGTTCTTGGGCAGAAGTCGCGAGATAACTCACGAACGCCAGTACAGTGGAATAATGAAGTTAATGCTGGTTTCACAACTGGAGTTCCTTGGTTAGAAGTGGCTGAAAATTACCAAGAAGTGAATGCGGAGTTGGCTCTAAAAGATCCTGATTCTGTTTTTTACTTTTACCAGAAGCTAATTGCCCTTCGTAAACAGTTAGCCATTATCACAGAAGGTGCTTATCGGGATATTTTGCCACAACATGAAAGTATTCATGCTTATACAAGGGAGTGGGGGAAGCAGCGTTTATTGGTGTTGTGTAACTTTTATGGGCAAACTGCCACTTGTGATTTAACAAAAGAGCTGGCCTCCTTTAATTACGAACACGCGGAATGCTTGGTTAATAATTGCTCAGAAAACGTATTGCTGGATAAATCGATGACGTTGCAACCTTACCAAGCACTGGCATTTTTCGTAGCAGGCTAACGTTTATCTCTATAATTATCACTAATTGGCGTCTGAGGGACGCCTTTTTTTATTTTAGATAGCAACAATAATTCAAGAAAGAGTACAATGAGGTAACAGCACCGATGTAAGTGCGTTGTGACATTGAGTTAGGAATTTTAATGAATTATACCCCTCTAGATGAATACAGCCGTAAGTGGATTTTTACTCACCAGTCTATTCCAGTATCTAATGATGACTTGGAGAAGATTAAACCGCTGACTCAGGCTCGTTCAGCTCAGCTTTGGCGCGAACATGTCAGTAATCAAAGCCCAGATGCTGAACGTTTATTAAGAGAAGATTGGGCCAATATTGAATCTAATTGGGTTGAAACCGTGGACTGGCAAGCTTGTTGGGACAGTGATGACATTGAGCTGCCGGAAGAGGTTCTTAATTTTATCAATTGGGAAGACGATGTAACGGTATTTTTCTGTTACGAAAAGTACAATATTGTTGAAACCAAGTGGGGCGTTTTTAAGCGCTGCTGGAAGAACTTCTTATTCTTTGACGATCTTCCTTTTCTTATTGGTAAAAGGAAAGAGCAAGCTTTATGGTTTAGCTCGGATGGCAAGGTAAAACTAGGGCATCGTAGGTAGTCGTTAATAAAGGTGGTTTAAAATGATTTAGGCCACCTCTTACCAAAGAACATTTCTGTTAGATCACACTTTGCTTAGGTTTTCACTTAGCACTTTTCATTTTTTAGTCTGTTATTTGAGCGATTATCTTGTTTTTCTTTTAAATACCTAATGGCTTCGAGGTATGAAGAAGAGGCCAATGTTAAGAAAAAATCTATAAAGGACGAGTTTAGGCATGATATATGTTTGTTTTTACTACAGTATGCCTTTTAATTAATCACTTGAACAATAACTTCATTTTTTATGTTGACTCACCCCTCTGAATCCGTAGAATTCACCGCGTACCAGAGAGAAGCACATTAACTTCTTGATTATATGATGGTAACAAAGATGGCGCGTTGGCAGAGTGGCTATGCAGCGGATTGCAAATCCGTGGACCTCGGTTCGACTCCGGGACGCGCCTCCATTCTAAGAGTTAAGCTCTTAAAGAATATTGCGACACTAGCTCAGCTGGTAGAGCGCAACCTTGCCAAGGTTGAGGTCACGAGTTCGAACCTCGTGTGTCGCTC
>NZ_JAKRGH010000009.1 GCF_022347565.1 Vibrio sp. Of7-15 | reverse complement strand
TCAGTTGGTTAGAATACCGGCCTGTCACGCCGGGGGTCGCGGGTTCGAGTCCCGTCCACTCCGCCACTTATTAGAAAAGCCCGATTCGAAAGAGTCGGGCTTTTTTACGTCTGAAAAAAGTGATTACTTTTATGTTTATATCGCTTTGTTCTAGTAAATTTTAGGACTCAAATTTTTGTAAGTCGAGGGGCAGCTTTATACTGAACCCTTTAATTTTATAGTGTTATTTTCTTTAGGCATCTCTTTTCCTCAGCTAAGCTTATATCGCTAAACAATCATTTCTATTTTGTCTATCTACTTTGCATTTCCTATTTGTTATACGTGGGGGACACTTCTAGTTTCATGACTCTTACGTAGCTAGGTACAGGGGGAGTGCAGAGCCATCAATGGAGATTCATATGCGGCTTCCTTATGTTTTTCTTAGTTTATCGTTAGTGGCGTGTACAACGAGTGATTTTAGTCGTCTTGGTCAGGCAGTTTCTTATCAATGTTTAGAAGGACAATCATTTTCGGTTGATTACCATGAAGGGAAATCTATGGTGAACTATTTGAATGAAACGCAAGTTATGTATTTGGAAGACTCTGCGTCTGGAGTGAAATATAAAAGCTACGATGGAAATAGTTTATTATTTACGAAGGGAGATGAAGCAATGCTAACTTGGGGGAACGACACTCTAACAGGGTGCCGAGTGGAAGATTAAGCTCTTAGATAGCAACCTAAGCAAGGTGAGCTTAGGTTGCTATTCTGTACTTTATAAGCGGAATGTACCTACCATTGTGTCTAATCGTTGAGATAACTCTTTCAACTCTAAGCTAGCTAGAGCTAATTGCTCTGCAGTTCCGGTTGTAAGCTGGTTAATGTCGTTAATTTCTTCAATGTTGCTGTTGATAGTATGAACAACGGTGGATTGCTCTTCTGTTGCTGTTGCTACTTGAGTATTCATGTCGGAAATGGTTGTGATTCCACTTGAAATTGCGCTTAAAGCATTGGTAGCTTCATCTGAAGATGATACACCTTGTGAGGTTAATGCCTGGCTAGCTTCCATTGCTGATACTGCATTTTTAGCTTCAGCTTGTAGCTGGTTAATCATTTTTTGTATTTCATCAGTGGAGTCAGCAGTACGGCTAGCTAGGTTGCGTACTTCATCTGCTACGACTGCAAAGCCTCTTCCTTGTTCACCAGCACGAGCTGCTTCAATGGCAGCATTTAGTGCTAATAGGTTAGTTTGTTCTGAAATACCACGAATGACGTCCAGAATAGAACCAATCTCTTGTGTGTTGTTAGCTAGGTTATTTATAACAGTAGATACATTATTCATATCCGATGCCAATTGACTGATTGATTCTTTAGCCTGATTCACCACATTTTGCCCATTGTTCGTGTCTGACTCTGCACTGTGAGCGGTTTCTGCTGCTTGAGCTGCGTTAGTAGCAATCTCGCTAATGGTCATACCCATTTGGTTAATTGCGGTAACAACTTGAATTGTTTGATCTCTTTGTTGCTGGCTATTATCTAAGGTGCTTTGAGCTTTCGTTGCTACTGTTTCTGCTGCCGTACGTAATGAGTTACCTGTTTCGGCAACTTCTTTTACTGAATGATGTATTTTGGCAATAAAGCTATTAAAACCACTGGATAGTTGCGCGATCTCGTCGTTTCCTTCAACGGTCAAACGGTGGCTTAAATCTCCATCACCTTCCCCTAAATCACGGAACATACAAGCAAGGTTGTGAAGTGGGCGGGTAATTGTGCCAGCAATCACAAAGGCAAGTGAAATTAAAACGGCAGCAATGACGATAGTCCACAGGATCATTTGCGTGATTGCCGATCGTAACTGGGCAAAGGCTTCCTCTTTAGGTGCCTCTGCGACCACAAACCAGTCCATTGATTCAATATAGCTCGTAGCAACTAATGTCGTTTGACCATTTAACTCTAGTTCCACTAAATTAAAATCTTGCTTAGAAGTCAGTTTGGATTGAGCTTCATGGCCATATAAGGAACTAAAGGAGCTTTTGCCCATTAGGCTGTTGTCTCTGTGTAGCTTTACTGTCCCTTGCGCGTCGGCTAAATAAACAAATCCAGTTTCTTCAACTTTAAATGTATTGAGTAATCGCACCATGTCATCTAACGACTTAGATAAGCCTGACATGCCTTTTCCGTTAATCTGTTGATAGTTAACAAAAAGCTTCACTTCGCCTGTTGATTCTTGGAATACATTAAGCATCTTCTCATTGCCACTTTTTGTAAAACCAAAAAACCAGCCATCTTGTTGTGGTGTTAAACGGCGTAGAAAACCGTTTTGATTCCAATAATCGCCAGTTTCTCTATTGGCAACTGAAGCATCATTTAAGGAATATTGCGCTTTTATGTCGTTAAGTTGCTGAATTAATTGTCGCTCATCATGATCGGAAAGGGTTTCATTTTTATAAAGTGATAAAATAAAGCGGCTGTTGGCGAGTTGTTGAGCGGCTGAAGATAATTGAGTCACTTGTTTGTCTACTTCATTTCGAATTTGCATCACCATCGAAGGTAGTTCAACATTAATTAGTCGATCTTCAACCACTTCGTATGATTTACTTTGTGCAATATACCCAACCAGCAAAGTAGATGTTAAAACGGCAATAACAATACCGAGAACAAGTTTCTGTTTTATAGTGAGATTAATATTCTTCATTGTGAAATTCTTCTTTTAATATTTTCATTATTAGGCTCATTGCGAGGAGCTTCTGTGCAGTTGGTTTTTTCTTTATTCAGTATAAATAACAAACAAAGATGTAAGTTATCAATTCTGCTTTGTATTTTATTTCTTTTTATTTTCTCTCGCTATGCCTATGCAGAAATCATTCCAGAGCGACTGAAAGTCGGTGTGGTTTTAGCTGGCGGCGGAGCGAAAGGTGCAGCTCATATTGGTGTTTTACAAGCACTAGAAGAAATGCATATTCCGGTGGACTATATTGCTGGCACCAGTATGGGGGCTTATGTTGGGGGCTTGTATGCATCAGGAATGAGTGCCAGTGAAATAGAAAGTTTAATTTATAGTGTCGATTGGAGCCATGGTTATATTGACAGAGTGGATCGCAGTGAACGCAGAATCAGGGATAAAGAGTATGAAGACCGTTACCAAATTACGACGGATTTAGGGACGGGGCTTGGTGAGCTAAAAGCACCAAAAGGAGTAGTTCAAGGGCAAACCATGGCCCGAATTCTCCGAGAAACCTCCGGTAATTTGCCTAATTTTGACTCTTTTGATCATCTCGCTATTCCTTTTAGAGCGGTGGCCACAGATATTGAACATCTTGTTCCTGTGGTTCTTGATAAAGGAAATTTACCTCAGGTTATGATGGCCAGTATGTCAGTGCCTGGCATTCTTCCTCCTATGCAGTATGAAGGAAAGTTATTGGTAGATGGCGGCATTGTCAACAATATGCCTGTTGATGTCGTTAAAGCAATGGGGGCAGATATTGTGATTGCTGTTGACATCAGTACTGACTATAAAGAAAAAGGTGAAATAGCCAGCTATATCTCAGTCATGGATCAGCTAACTAACTTTATGGTGAAAAATAGTACAGAACAACAGGCTGGATTACTTGGGCAGGGTGATGTTTTACTGTCACCAGATGTTGGTGCAATGGAAACCATTGAGTTTGACAAAATGCCTGAAGCTTATGAATTAGGTTATCAATCAGCAAGGCAGGCCAAAAAATTATTAAAACCTTTCTCTGTCTCTAGCGCAAAATATCAAGCTTATCTTGAGAGTAAACAGCAACGTCGTCGTCAACTTGAGTATGGCGATGACTTGGTTATTGATCAAATTACGTTAATTAATAAGAGTCATTATAGTGATGAGTTGCTATTAAACCGATTGAGTTTGGCGCACGGAAATACTATTTCCACCGAAGAGTTAGAAGAAAGTATCGATAACTTATACGCTCTCGATCGATTTGAACGTATTAGCTATCAATATAATGTACTGGATGATGTGAACGATCTTCAGATTCAGGTAGAAGAAAAAACGTGGGGACCAAATTACTTAAATTTTCGGTTTAGCTTACAGGATGATTTTGAAACGGACAGCCAATACTCTTTAGGGCTATCACTGAACTTTTCTGGCTTGAGTGAAAATGGCGCAGAATTACGGACAAACTGGGAGCTTGGCTCAGATAAGTTGGCTATGTTGGAGTTGTATTCCCCTTTTCTTTCCAACCAGGCTCTATTCACAACATTGGGAGCTCGCTATGAAGTTAGGAAAAAAACCTTGCCTTTCACAGCACCTGGCTCAGTGAATTTTGACGATATTGTTTTTAATGTCATACCTGTACGCTACCGGGAGTGGATCTTTGAAGGGGCGGTAGGCATTCAGCCCCATTTGTGGCATGAGTTAAAAGCAGGCTTACGTTATACCGATGGAGAGATCGCTGGAGCAAGTATTCTCCGGCTGAACAATGAATATGAACGTAAAGCGGCCTTTGTTGAGTATCGACTAGATACGTTAGATGACTTTAGTTTACCTACAAGGGGTAATTATTTATTTGCTGAGTACAGAGTGTCAGAAGACCGAGCGGTTGATTATGGTATTTTTGAATCCCCAGAAGTCAACGAAGATACCGTGACGCAAATAACTGTAAAAGGCATCAGCGCGTATTCGTATCAAAGGCATACGCTTGTGGGGAACCTAGAGTATGGTGTAGCGAAAGGCGCGGAAGGGCGGCTGATTCTTGAACCTAAAGAGCTTGGTGGTTTTTTACGTTTAAGTGGTATACCAAAAGACAGCCTTCTAGGAGAGAACTTAGCCTTTGGTAGTATTATTTACCGTTATAAGCTGATTGATAACGATTTTGGCCTTTTCCAATCACCAGTCTATATTGGCGGTTCACTTGAAAAGGGTGGCGTATGGGGCGGCGGCGATACAGAGGTTTCTTTTAAAGATGTAGATCTGTACAACGCTTATTCTATCTTTGCTGGCATTAATTCACCCATAGGCCCTGTGATTTTTGGCTACGGCCAGATTGAAGATCGGCTAAACTCACTTTATCTTATAGTTGGGAGTTCTTTCTAATCTTTAGCTAGAAGTCGTATGTTGGTCAAAATGATCAGATTTTAATTTTAAGTTAAATTTGCTATGATGTGCATACGGTTTTGGTCTGGTTTTACCCGATATTTCTCTGTTTTATGGTAAGAATCATTAAATAAGTTACAGCAGGTTCTATCAGGCCAAGTACTTTCCAAGGATGTTTACCCATCAGGGGTAAACCGCAATGAGAGGAATAAGTCGTGCTTGAAGCCTACCGTAAACACGTCGAAGAACGTGCTGCTGAAGGAGTTGTTGCAAAACCTCTGGACGCTGAACAGGTTGCAGCTCTGGTTGAGCTGGTAAAAAATCCACCAAAAGGTGAAGAGGAATTCATTCTCGACCTACTTGAAAATCGCATTCCCCCAGGTGTTGATGAAGCCGCTTATGTAAAAGCGGGTTTTTTAGCCGCTGTTGCAAAAGGTGATGCAGAATCTCCGCTTGTAAGCCGAGAGAAAGCCGCTGAGCTACTTGGGACAATGCAAGGTGGTTACAATATTGAACCACTGGTTGCACTATTAGATGATGAAGCCCTAGCATCTATCGCAGCTAAAGCACTATCTCATACGCTTTTAATGTTTGATGCGTTCTACGATGTAGAAGAAAAAGCAAAAGCAGGCAATGAATTTGCCAAGCAAGTACTTCAATCTTGGGCTGATGCCGAATGGTTCTTATCTAAACCAGCTTTACAAGAAAAAATCACTCTTACCGTATTTAAAGTTACCGGTGAAACAAACACCGATGATTTATCTCCAGCACCGGATGCATGGTCTCGCCCTGATATACCACTGCATGCTTTAGCAATGCTGAAAAACGTACGTGATGGCATTGAACCAGATCAAGCCGGTACAGTTGGCCCTGTTAATCAAATTGAAGCCTTGAAAGAAAAAGGTCATCAGTTGGTGTATGTAGGAGATGTGGTTGGTACGGGTTCATCTCGTAAATCTGCAACTAACTCTGTGTTATGGTTCATGGGAGATGATATTCCTTATGTACCGAATAAGCGTGCAGGTGGTTATGTTCTTGGTGGTAAAATTGCACCTATCTTCTTTAATACAATGGAAGATGCTGGTGCATTACCGATCGAGGTCGATGTAACTAAGCTGAATATGGGTGATGTCATTGACGTGTATCCATTTGAAGGCAAAGTAACTGATCACGAAACAGGTGAAACGATTTCTGAATTTTCATTAAAAACAGATGTTTTGATTGATGAAGTTCGTGCTGGTGGTCGTATTCCACTTATCATTGGCCGTGGTTTAACCGATCGTGCGCGTCAATCTCTGGGCCTAGAGGCTTCAGATGTATTCCGTCGCCCTGTTGAAGTAGCTGATACTGGTAAAGGTTACTCTTTAGCTCAAAAGATGGTTGGTAAAGCGTGTGGCGTAGAAGGTATTCGCCCTGGTACTTACTGTGAGCCTAAAATGACGACGGTTGGTTCTCAAGATACAACAGGGCCAATGACGCGTGATGAGTTAAAAGATTTAGCATGTTTAGGTTTCTCAGCAGATTTAGTGATGCAGTCTTTCTGTCATACGTCTGCTTATCCGAAACCAATTGATGTAAATACTCACCATACACTGCCTGATTTCATTATGAACCGTGCTGGTGTATCACTTCGCCCTGGTGATGGTGTAATCCATTCATGGTTAAACCGCATGCTTCTGCCAGATACGGTTGGTACTGGTGGGGATTCACATACACGTTTCCCATTAGGTATCTCTTTCCCTGCTGGTTCTGGTTTGGTTGCATTCGCAGCAGCAACTGGTGTTATGCCACTGGATATGCCGGAATCGGTATTGGTTCGTTTTAAAGGCGAAATGCAGCCAGGTATCACACTGCGTGATCTAGTACATGCGATTCCTTATTACGGTATCAAGCAAGGTCTGTTAACGGTTGAGAAAGCAGGTAAAATTAATGAATTCTCTGGCCGTGTTCTTGAAATTGAAGGCGTTGAGCACTTAACAGTAGAGCAAGCATTTGAACTTTCTGATGCGTCTGCAGAGCGTTCAGCGGCGGGTTGTACCGTGAAATTATCACAAGAGTCGATTGCGGAATACCTAAACTCGAACATCGTTATGTTGAAGTGGATGATCGCTGAAGGGTATGGCGATCGTCGTACTTTAGAGCGTCGTGTTACGTCGATGGAAGCGTGGTTAGCGAACCCTGAATTAATGGAAGCAGATTCTGATGCAGAATATGCTCACGTTATTGAAATCGATTTAGCAGACATTAAAGAGCCAATCTTATGTGCTCCAAATGATCCTGATGATGCTCGCTTGCTGTCTGAAGTTCAAGGGACAGAAATTAATGAAGTATTCATTGGTTCATGTATGACAAACATCGGACACTTCCGTGCTGCTGGTAAACTGCTAGAGAAATTTGGTGGTCAACTTGATTCTCGTCTTTGGATTGCGCCACCAACGAAGATGGATAAAGATCAATTAACGGAAGAGGGTTACTACGGTATCTTTGGGCGTGCTGGAGTTCGTATTGAAACTCCGGGCTGTTCTTTATGTATGGGTAACCAAGCTCGTGTTGCTGATAAAGCGACAGTGATGTCGACATCGACACGTAACTTCCCTAACCGTTTAGGAACAGGGGCTAATGTGTACCTATCATCTGCTGAACTTGCGGCAGTAGGAGCGATTCTGGGTCGTATACCGACGTTTGAAGAGTACTTAGAGTATGCTCGTCAAATTGATGCGACAGCAGCAGACACATACCGTTATTTGAACTTCCATCGTATGACGCAGTATACCGATAAAGCGTCTGATGTGATTTTCCAAGAGCCAGTATAATACTTCTTTATTCTCGGTGACTTAAAGCAGCTTGAAAGAGCTGCTTTTTTTATTGGTGTTGATTTGAGTTACACTAATGAGAAAGAGAACAGCAGAGCATAAAATATGGATTATGAGTTTCGACGCAATAGTTTAATGGGAACCTATCGCGTTCACTTTTCAATGGGGCATGAAGCATTAGGGCGATGGTTGCTTGATGAAGTCGGAACGGATACCGAAGTGATTAACATGCTATTTCACCAAATTGATGCATTGAAAAACAGCAGTGAAGAGTGGCATTTAGAGGGGAAAGAACTCAGTTTGCAGCTTAATGCCCAAGAAGCACTTGTTCAGGAAAATGTTCTTTTTCATCAGGAAGATGAAGACTTTGAAGAGGACATCGATTTTTATAATGAAGAAAGTGTTTCTGTATGCGGTTTAGAAGATTTTGAGCAGATGTTGCACAGTTGGTTGGCATTTTTTCAGAAAAAATAAGGGAAATTGATGCATTTTTAAAGGCATGCATTATATCAGTGAAAAGGCTGCACTAGTTTGGTGCGGCCTTTTTTGTTTTTTAGGGCTTAATGATCTTAAGTTTCTGTAATTTAAGTTTTTTTAAAACTGGCATAACAGTTGATTGTTATAAAAGTGTTAGCGGGAAATACGGATGCGAGGAGACGCAGATGAAACTTATTAACGCAATTATTAAGCCTTTTAAATTAGATGATGTTCGCGAAGCATTAGCCGATGTGGGCGTAGATGGTATGACAGTATCGGAAGTAAAAGGGTTTGGTCGTCAGAAAGGCCACACCGAATTGTACCGAGGTGCTGAATACCAAGTGGACTTCTTACCAAAAGTTAAGCTAGAAATTGCAACACAAGCTGACAATGTTGATGCCATTGTAGAAGCCATCAGTAAAGCAGCACACACCGGAAAAATCGGTGATGGTAAAGTTTTTGTGTATGACCTACAGCAAGCTGTTCGTATTCGTACCGGTGAAATGGATTTGGAAGCGATTTAACTCAACAAGGATTGGGAGATAATATTATGGAATTATCAGCAACAGTAACAGAACTTAGGTACGCACTAGACACTTTTTTCTTTCTCATTTCAGGTGCGCTGGTAATGTGGATGGCAGCAGGTTTTGCCATGTTAGAGGCAGGGTTAGTTCGCTCAAAAAATACCACTGAGATTTTGACTAAAAATATTTGTTTATACGCGATTGCTTGTACCACATTCCTGATTGTTGGCTATAACATCATGTATGTTGATAATGGTGCTGGTGGCTGGTTGCCTTCATTTGGAACACTTATTGGAACTCAGGGAGAAGGGGCTGATCACTCACTAGAATCTGACTTCTTTTTCCAAGTGGTGTTTGTTGCGACTGCGATGTCTGTGGTTTCAGGGGCCGTTGCTGAGCGAATGAAGTTATGGTCATTCCTAATATTCTCTGTTGTATTAACCGCATTCATTTATCCGATGGAAGGTTATTGGACATGGGGAGGTGGGTTCCTATCTGAAGCTGGATTTAGTGACTTTGCTGGCTCTGGTATTGTGCATATGGCTGGTGCAGCCGCTGCGTTGGCTGGTGTATTGTTGCTGGGTGCACGTAAAGGTAAATATGGTAAAAATGGCGAAGTGTACCCTATTCCAGGATCCAATATGCCTTTAGCAACTTTAGGTACGTTTATTTTATGGTTTGGCTGGTTCGGCTTCAATGGTGGCTCACAACTAATGTTGTCTGACTTTGAAAATGCGACAGCGGTTGGGCAGATCTTCCTTAATACCAATGCCGCTGCTGCTGCGGGTGCACTTGCGGCTCTGGCTGTGTGCAAAACTACATGGGGTAAAGCTGATTTAACCATGGTCTTAAACGGCGCTCTAGCCGGTCTTGTTGCGATTACGGCTGATCCATTGTCACCTTCACCATTATCTGCGGTTATTATCGGTGTTGTGGCGGGCGCAATAGTGGTGTTTAGTATTATCGGTCTAGATAAAATTAAAGTTGATGATCCAGTTGGTGCGATTTCAGTTCATGGTGTATGTGGGTTCTTTGGTTTAATGGTTGTGCCATTTAGTAATGCTGATGCTGCATTTTCTTCTCAGCTATTGGGCGCTGCTGTTATCTTTGGTTGGGTATTTGGTGCGAGCTTAGTGGTTTGGGCTGTGCTTAAAGCAACCATTGGTATTCGTGTTACTGAAGAGGAAGAATTAGAGGGAATGGACACACACGACTGTGGTGTGGATGCTTACCCTGAATTTGTTACTATGAAATAACTCATTGCCTAACATCACATTCCTAGAAACCCTGCCATAAACAGCAGGGTTTTTTTATTTCAATTTGTGTCAGAATGTTGTCAGAACTGGAAAATTATAAGTATAATAACGATACTGATAAACGTTATCATTTTGTTTTCATAAAGGACTTAACCATGAAAAAATTGCTGTCAGTTTCAGCTCTAGTATGTAGTGCCCTAGCGCCAACAAGTGTGATGGCTGCGGAAGAAGTTAATGTGTATTCTTATCGCCAACCATTCTTAGTTGAGCCTATGTTTAAGGAATTTACTAAAGAAACTGGTATCAAAGTTAATGTTAAGTTTGCTAAAAAAGGTCTTGCTGAGAAGTTAAAGCAAGAAGGTGAATACAGCCCTGCTGACGTTATCTTAACTACTGATATTAGCCGTTTAGCGGAACTAACTAATAAGAAATTAGTTCAACCACTAGACAGCAAAGTGATTGAATCAAATATTCCAGCACAATACCGTGACAGCGATGATGAGTGGTTTGCTCTAACTCTTCGTACTCGTAATGTTTATTCATCACGTGATCGCATTGGCAAGCTAGCGAATGAATTTAACTATGCAGATTTAGCTAAGCCTGAGTGGAAAGGTAAAATTTGTACCCGCTCTGGTAAGCACCCATACAATGTTTCTTTAGTGGCTTCTATGATTGCTCATGAAGGTGAAGCTGAAGCTAAAGAGTGGTTGGAAGGGGTTAAGGCGAACCTAGCGCGTAAACCACAGGGTAATGATCGTGCACAAGTTAAAGCTGTGAAAGAAGGCCTGTGTGATGTGGCTATTGGTAACAGCTACTACTTAGGCAAGATGGTTAATGATCCTAAGCAAATTGCATGGGCTGAATCTGTTTACATCAACTTCCCAGGTCAATCTTCTCAAGGTACTCACGTTAACGTAAGTGGTATGGCGATGGCGAAATACGCGCCAAACAAAGAGAATGCTCAGAAGCTAATGGAATTCTTAACGGGTGACGTTGCTCAGAAGATGTACGCTGAAGTGAACTATGAGTACCCAGTAAAAGAAGGCGTGAAGCGCTCAGAGCTTGTTGCTTCTTGGGGTGATTTTAAAGCAGATAAAGTTTCTTTAGGTAAAATTGCAGATAACCACACCGCTGCGATTAAACTTCTTGATGAAGTTAAATTTGACCTTTAAGTGAAATAGGGTCATAAAGGCCCTATTCCTTAATAACCATAAGGCCTTGTTGTTTTAGGCAATGAAAGAAAATTTTTTATCATGGAAAACCAGTAGTTGGAGTTTTGCTCTACTGCTGGTTTTGCCTATTCTAGCGATTTTTTATACAGCCTTAGGTGAATCAGATGAGGTATTTTCTCATTTGATGGATACCGTGATGGCCACTTACACTGTCAATACGTTTGTTTTGGTAGTGGGGGTGGCCTTTTTGTCATTAGTTCTAGGGCTCCCTTCTGCATGGTTAATGGCCATGTGCCGTCTACCAACCGAAAAAGTATTGCAGTGGGCGTTAGTGCTTCCACTGGCTATTCCTGGCTACATTGTTGGTTATATTTATACCGATTGGCTGGACTACGCAGGCCCTATTCAAATATTTCTACGTGATGTATTTGGTTGGCAGAATGCCAGTGATTACTGGTTCCCAGATATTCGAACCCTAACAGGAGCTTCTGTCGTGCTTGCGATGGTGCTCTATCCGTACGTTTATTTGTTAGCCCGGGCAGCCTTTATGGAGCAAAGCAATAGCTTGTTGCAGTCTGCTCGCTTGCTACGTTGTTCTGCGTGGGAAAGTTTTTGTCGTATCTCATTGCCTCTAGCTCGCCCGTCGATTGCGGTTGGTTTATCTTTAGTGGCGATGGAAGCGCTGGGCGATTTTGGTACGGTAAGTTACTTTGCCGTAAATACATTAACCACTGCGGTTTATGATACTTGGTTAGGGTACTCCAACTTAAATGCAGCCGCCAAAATTTCGGCCATTATGCTGTTGGTGATCTTTCTCTTGATCAGTTCAGAGCGCTACAGCCGTCGCAAACAAAAACTTTTTCAGCCTCAATTTAGCAGTAACGATGATATGCGCTACAAACTAACAGGTTGGAAAAAGTGGGCAGCATTATCTTGGTGCTGGGGGCTGGTATCTCTCGCGTTTATTTTTCCTTTATTGCAGCTATGTTATTACGCTTATGGCTATTTTGAAGAGAGTTGGACCAACGAATTTCACCAGTACACGATTAATAGCTTGAAAGTGTCTTTTTTAGCGGCATTGGTGGCCGTGATCATTGCGTTACTGGTTAATTTTTATAAACGCTTAGATAGCGTGTCAAGCAGTGTGATCCCTATGCGGATTTCTTCACTAGGGTATGCCGTACCAGGTACTGTGCTTGCTATTGGTGTGATGTTACCAATGACCAATGCGGACCATTTAATTAATGATCTTGCAAAATTCTTCGATTTAGGACGTCCAGGGTTGTTACTCTCTGGCTCTATTTTTGCTTTGGTATTTGCTTTTGTCGTTCGTTTCTCTGCGGTTGCTATTGGCAGTATTGAGAGCAGTTTAAATAAAATTCCTCCGTCTTTGGACATGGCCTCAAGAACAATGGGGTACAGTGTTGGGCCAATGCTACAGCGCGTACATTTACCGTTAATTCGCCGAGGTTGCTTGATCGCGGGGCTGTTGGTATTTATTGAATCGATGAAAGAGTTAAATGCAGCATTATTGCTAAGGCCATTTAACTTTGAAACGTTAGCCACTTATGTTTATAACTTTGCTTCGGATGAGCAACTAGAGTTAGCGGCATTGCCAGCAGTGCTTTTAGTATTGGTAGGATTAATTCCTTTGATTATTGTTAACCGTTCTTTGGAGCAAAAACACTGATGAGTAGCGCATTATCTATTGAACATTTAACCTGCAGCTACAATGGCCAGGATATCCTTAAAGATCTGTCTATTTCGGTAGAGAAAAACGAAATTGTGTGTCTTTTGGGAGCGAGTGGTTGCGGTAAAACAACATTATTAAAAGCGATTGCGGGTTTATTGCCATTAACGTCTGGTGAAATGACACTGAACCATAAAGTCATTTGTGATCAGAAGACATGGTTACCACCAGAGAAACGAAATATAGGGATGATCTTTCAAGATTATGCTTTGTTCCCTCACTTAACTGTGAGTGAAAATATTGCTTTTGGTTTGCGTGATTGGGATAAAAAGCAAGCTCAAGCAAAAGTGAAAGACATGTTAGCTTTAGTTCACCTAGGAGCATTTGGGGATCGTTATCCGCATCAGCTTTCAGGTGGACAACAGCAGCGAGTCGCTATTGCTCGGGCATTAGCGTGTGAACCTGATTTATTATTACTTGATGAGCCTTTTTCTAATATCGATACTCAAGTGCGTCATGACTTGATCAAAGAGATCCGACGTATTTTTAAGGCTCAGGGAGTGACGGCTATTTTCGTGACTCACAGTCGTGAAGAAGCGTTTGCCTTTTCAGATAAATTAGCGGTAATGAACCACGGCATTATTGAGCAGTTCGGTTGTGCGACGGATCTGTATTACCAGCCATCCAGTAAATTTGTTGCTGATTTCTTAGGTGGTGGTTCGTACGTGCCAGCTTTAGTTGAAAGCGATAATACAGTTACGACCCCCATTGGTTCAGCCCCGTTTACGTTAGATTCGGTTTACCCTCCTGGTATGAATGTTGAGTTGCTACTAAGGCCTCAGAACGTGACGGTAATGAGTGATGAGGGTGGCTCAGGGACGATCATTGAGCAGCAGTTCATGGGAGATAATTGCCGTTACATGATGGATATTGCCGGGCATGTGTTGGCGGTGACATCCAGTGAAGCTTTGACAGTAGGGCAAAAAGTGCGAGTGCAAATAGAGCCTCATACTCCTGTTCTTTTTGCGTCTTAATGTTTTGGTAGCCTCGAATAAAAAAGCTCAGCGAGTGATGGCTGAGCTTTTTTGCTAGGTAGGTACAGATTATAAAGAAAGGAACGCTTTGAATTGAGCAACTAAGGCTTCTGACGATTCACGTCCCTCAGTTTCAGCGAATAAGCGTAATAATGGCTCAGTGCCAGAGAATCTTGCTAGTACCCATGAACCATTTTTGAAGTAAACTTTTAACCCATCGGCGTAGCTTACTTTTTCTATCTCATATTCAAATTCAGGTAGTGACTTCTCAATATAGATCTTATTGTAAAGGGCCTCTTTTTCGGAAGGTTTAAACGTACAGTCCCCTTCAGCCGTATAGGCGTAACCATACTTGGTGTAGATCTCATTCAATAATTCAGAGAGCTTTTTGCCAGTAACGCTGATCATTTCAACTAATAAGCTAGATGCGAATACACCATCTTTACCTTTAATATGACCTCGAATTGTTAATCCTCCGGAGCTTTCGCCACCTAAAAGGGAGTCATCCGTTTCCATTTGTGAACTGATGTGTTTGAAGCCAACTGGTACTTCAAAGCAGTTTTCACCGTGGTCTTGTGCGATTTTGTCCAGTAAATGTGTGGTAGCAATGTTGCGAACGACAGAGCCTTTCCAACCTTTATACTCAAGTAGATAGTAATAAAGTAGCATTAAGACTTCATTAGGGTGAATGAAGTTGCCCTTTTCATCGATAATACCCAAACGATCGGCATCTCCATCAGTACCGATTCCGATATCATAACCCTCGTGAGCCACAAGGTGTTTTAAACGATAGAGCGTTGCAGCGCTTGGGGATGGCATTAAGCCGCCAAACGATGGATTTTCACCATCATTGATCACATCCACATCACAGCGGCCATTGATCAATACGGTTTGTAGTGCGTTTTTGGCCACCCCAAACATTGGATCAATGAGGACGCGTAGGTTTGCTTTTTTAATGGCTTCAATATCAATGAAGTTAATGATTGAGTCGACGAACTCGTTCATTGGATTGATGATGTTTACTTTGCTTTCTTCAACGGCCTGATCAAAATCGATACTGGAAATATCAGACGCAGTAAGAGAAGCTGTTTGCTCTTCGATTTTAGCGGTAATGATTTCATCAGCGTCACGCCCGCCTTCAATAAAGACTTTTACGCCATTATAGTCTGCCGGGTTGTGAGAAGCGGTAATACAAGCCGAATAAATGGTGCCAGCTTCTTTTGCTTTGAACATTACGATAGGTGTAGGCACGAACTTGTCGATGAAGCTAACTGTAATGCCATTGCCAGCTAGTACCTCAGAAAACCACTTAGCGGCTTTGTCGGATAAAAATCTGCGGTCGTAACCAATGATGAAGCCTTTATCCACGGCATTTTCATTGATCATAATGTTAGACAATGCTTGTGCCACAAGGCGAACGTTGTCTTTAGTAAACTCTTCGCCAATAAAAGCGCGCCAGCCACCAGTACCAAACTTAATCATGTAAAACTCCTATTTCTCTCGCGTTGTGCGTAAGGCAGGTTCCAAATAGGGAACCAAAATTGGTGCGCTTAAAGTAAAGCGCACCTTTATGACTAGCCCATTACAACAACAACTTGGTTAACGCTTCCAGACGGCTGTGCTGGGATAGGACCTTCGATTGCTTCGCCATTTAAAGTGATGGAGGCCACCCCTTTACTTACGTTGTTTGGATTTTCAACTTTGATATCAAAAGTGGCACCACGCCATTCACGATGAACTTCAAATCCAGGCCATTCTGTTGGGATACATGGATCCACAATCAGGCCATCAAAATTCAGGCGAACACCTAAAATCCAGTTGGTAGCGGCAACATAAGCCCAGCCAGAGGTACCTGTTAACCAAGGGTGGTTAGCTCGGCCATGATCCTGGTGATCTCGTCCCATAACAAACTGAACGTATGAATAAGGTTCAGCGTAGCGAGTTTCAATCATGTCGTTTTGGTTGTAAGGGTTTAGAGCGTCGTAGAATTTCATTGCACGATCCCCTCGACCTAATTTTGCTTCAGCAACCCAAGCCCATGGGTTAGGGTGAGAGAAGATTGCGCCATTTTCTTTTACGCCTTGATAAACACGAGTCACGAAACCAATGTCATCGTTTGGTGTTGCAAAAGAAGGGGCGTTTAAGTGGAGGCCATAGTCTGAGTATAAGTATTCATCGACTGAATCCATTGCTTTGCGGCCACGTTCTTCAGAAGCTGCCCCTGAGACGACAGCCCATGTATTTGATTCTAAGTGAACTTTACCTTCGGCTTGTGTATCGGTGCCGACCTTTTCACCATTTTTGGTAATACCACGGATGTACCACTCGCCATCCCATAAGTGATCTTCACAGGCCGCTTTTACGCCTTCAGCCATGATAGAGTATTTTTCAGCATCGTCGGTTTTACCTAAGAAGTTGGCACAATCAACGAACTCTTGAATCGCCCAGTAGTGTAGGAATGACACCATGGCTGACTCACCACCACCTAAGTTTAGGCAGTCGTTCCAATCAGCGCGTAAGCCTTTACAGATCCCTGTTTGGCCAACGTGTTTTGCTGAGAACTCTAATACTCGGATCATATGCTCATAAACGGTGCCTTCACCGCCATCCGCGTACGTAACCACTTCATCAAAGAATTCGGTTTCCCCTGTCTCCATTACGTAGCGGCAGATGGTTGGTACCAACCACAGTGCATCGTCAGAGCAGGTGTCATCTAGGCCGTGAATTTTATCGTCATCACTTGGTGTTGGTACTACGGTTGGTGACTTTGATGGCTCTACATCGGCCATGTTTGGATCGAACCAGTCTGGATCAAATAGGTGTAGGCCATAACCTTCTTTCACTTGTCCACGCAGTAGATCGATAATACGCTTTTTGGTCATGTGCGGGTTGGTGTGTGGCACGGCCATGGAGTCTTGAGCGGTATCACGATAGCCAAGCCCTGTACGACCGCCTACTTCAATAAATGAGGCAAAACGAGACCATACAACACAGGTTTCTGCTTGGTACAGAGTCCATGCATTAAGCATTGTATCAAGGCCTTCGTTAGGGGATTTTACTTGGAATTTATTACAGCGAGTGTCCCAGTGTTCTTTAATCGCTTGGTAAGCGGCATCCACATTCGCTAGATCTTGGTAGCGTTCACGAAGTACCGCGCCTTCACCTTTACCCACACCTAAGATGTACACAAAACGCACTTCTTCACCTGGTTGAATCACAAATTGTTTGTGTAATGAACCGCAGTGGTTATAACAGGTCTGCGCTGAGTTTGAGCATTTACCGTTTTCAAGCGCTATTGGGTTAGATTCGTCACGGTAGTTGCCAATGAAGGCATCACGTTGGCCATCGTAGCTATCAGGATCAAAGCTGGCTGCTAAGTAATAATGGCCAGTTTTATCATCGGTGTTGTAGTACAGGTCGTATTCTAGAACGCCCTCATTATACGATGTGCCAGCCGAGTAAAGGCTCATTTGGTGGTTTTGGTTATCAGACTGGATATGGCTGAATGAAAACTCAACAAATGAAAACGCGCTGATTGTACGTGGCTTATCGCTGTCATTTTTGATGACAACATCCCACACTTCGGCATCTTCACCAACAGGTACAAACAAGGTTTTCTTAGCAGAGATACCATTGTAATCACATTTGAATGTCGAGTAAGACAAGCCATGACGAATCTCGTAATTTGCTTCTTCTAAGCTTTTGGCAACAGGCTGCCATGAAATAGACCAATAATCGCCAGTTTCATCATCGCGAAGATAGACGTAGTGTCCTGGGCGATCGAATGTTGAGTTAGGGCGGAATTTAGTCACGCGGTTGTACTCTGGAGATTTGTAGAATGAGTAACCACCAGCATTATGGGAGATGACAGTACAGAAGTGCTCTGTGCCAAGGTAGTTTGTCCATGGTGCAGGCACGTCAGGGCGAGTGATCACATACTCTCGGTTATCGTTATCGAAATGGCCGTATTTCATTGGTTATATCCTTACAATTTCATAAATATTGTGAATTTTATTGCTGGCGGAAGTTAACACCCTGACGTTTTAGGGTTGGTAACCGTCCTTGTAAACGAGATAAAAAGTTTTCCCAGTTACGATTTTTATTGTCTGTCCAACACACTTCTGCAATGGCAAGAAGGCGAGGGAAAAGCATGTAATCCATACGACTTTGGTTATTAATGATTTCACACCACAGTGCGCATTGGATGCCTAAGATATGTTGACGAACCGGATCATCATTTGATAATTCGGCAAGAGGTTCATAGCGGTAGGTTTTCTCTAGTGGTAGCGTTCCAGCCCAATCCACACCGGGTTCTTCTGGAGCGAAGTCTTGTACCAAGTCGAGGTAAGTGTATTGGCCGGGCTGCATAACAACGTCATAGCCAGATTGAGCACATTTAAGGCCTGCTTCTTCGCTCTGCCATGAATAGATAATGGTTTCTTTACTGACTTTATCGCCATGCTGGGCTTCTTCCCATCCCAGCATGCGTTTACCACGACTTTGTAATTTCTTTTCTGCAAAGCGCAGCAAATGTCCTTGAAGTTCTTTGGGATCAGAGTAACCGTGTTGGTCCATTAGCTGGCGGCATTTCTCGCTGTCAGTCCAAGCACCTCCTGGTACTTCATCTGCGCCGATATGAACGTATGGGGCTGGAAATAAATCACACACTTCATCCAACACGGTTTCTAAAAAGGTGTAGGTACCTTCAAGAGCAGGGGATAAAATGTTGTCGGTGTAATGTTGAATGCTACGATATTGGGAGTGATCATCAGGGTCCACTAGCAATTCAGGCAATGACTTTATGGCTGCGCGGCAATGCCCCGGAATATCAATTTCTGGGATGATGGTAATGCCACGTTGTTCTGCATAGCGAATAACATCCTTGATGTCTTGCTGGGAATAAAAGCCACCGTGTTTTTCTGATATTTTAGTATATTGCGCTTCGATGGTTTGCTCTGGACCGCGCCAAGCACCCACATCAGTGAGTTGTGGGTAAGCATTGATCGCAATCCGCCAGCCTTCATCATCCGTTAAGTGCCAATGGAAAACGTTGAACTTGTAGTAAGCCAATTGGTTGATTAAACGTTTTACTTTATCGACAGAGTGAAAGTGTCGTGCACAATCGAGCATCATGCCACGGTAGCCAAAACGCGGCGCGTCATTGATGTCCACACACGGCAGCGAATAACCATAATCACCATTACCTTGGGCTGATGCTGGTAACAGTTGTAATAGACTGGCAACTGCATGAATAAAGCCTTGGTGTGAATTTGCTTCAATTAAGACTTGTTGAGTGGTCGAAGTTAATGAATAAGCCTCGTCAGCTAAGACTGGGTTGAGTTTGAATTCGATCGTACCGTTATCACTCAGTTGCACTTGCTCATTAATATGCGCAGACAGTTCTTCACGTAACCAACGTGCAGCGGGCTCCGATAGCGAAGTCAGTGCAGAGATGGTTGTTAATTCTGATAAGATGAAGCGACCTTCAGAGACAATAAGGCTCTGCGGCTTTGGAATAATGGCAATATCCGCTGCTGGTGGTTCTGGATACTGGGATCGTTCACTGTATGGGGATGCCAGCATGATTGGCGTAATATCAACGGCTAGCTTTATCTTTTCGTTATTTTGTTTAACTGAAATATAAGCATCATCCAAGCCATCACTTAAGTAACGAAATGGCGCTGTACGGATGATGAATTCAACATAGTAGTGGCTATTCGCAGGTAGTGGTTGGTTGTCATTTGGTGTGATGGTGCACAAGCTACCGACTTGATGTAAATGGGCGTTTTGTATTGACGCTGGATCAACAAAACGATCAATCGTGAAATTTAGCGTCCAATCATTTAAATCTTGTTCACTTAAATTATGCAGCGTTAAACCAAAGCGGCTGATTTGATTTTTTTCACTTAGAACGGTTAGATCAACACGGTAATTCATTATTCCCCATCCTTATTTTAATAAAGATTGTGTTTTGGTTTACCTGCCATTTGAATGGCACCGTCAATGGCGTCACAAGCGGGTTCAACGAGCCATTGTTGAGCTGGTGGAGAAAGCCAGTCGACGATACGCTCTCCAATGCTTCCCATAAGAGCGATTTGTTCTGCTCCTTTATGGTTGAGGCCAGTTAGAAACATCTCGATATCTGCTGCGGTTTGTTGCAGCATGTCGATGGCAAGAGAGTCATGTTGCAGAGCAAATTCGAAGATTGCTGGTGAAAATTTGCCGTAATCGCAAGGGCGCGCCGTTTTTGACCAGCTCACGACATTGTCGACTTCGTTATCAAAAGTAGCCATAACATGTTGAGCCAGTGGTGTTAATGGTTTGATACCGTCAACGCCAAGTAAAACTTGTTGGATCAGGCGTAATCCCATGATGGCACCGCCACCTTGGTCTGATATTGGAAACTCTCTGCCTCCAACTACATGCTGTTCACCACTTTTTAATAAAATGCCACACGAGCCCGTGCCTGCGATCATAATTGCACCGTCTTGGCCATTGTGAGCGCCAAGGCAAGCGCCATAGGCATCAGTATTAAGAACGACACTGGCAAAAGGGTGGGGCTGATCCATAAATGCATGCCATGCAGATTTTTGCTCTGCGCCAGCTAAAGCCAGCCCTACATGCATACGAGAAAAGTCCGCTTTGGTTAAGTTTGCTTGTTGAGCGGCATCAGAGATAGCGTCAATAATCGAAGCCATCGCGATTTCAACACCGAGTAAGATATTGGCGCTCCCGGTTTTGGCTTCGGCAAGAAAGTCGCCCTGTGCGTTTCGAATACGTGCGCGGCAAGATGTGCCGCCACCGTCAATACCTACGTATAATTCAGTCATGCTTTAGCTCCGAAAATTGGCTCATAATGGCTAATAAATACCAAGCGCCATGTGGGATCCATTGCTCACCCCAGCGCCAGTTTTGGAGCATGTCTTCACCATGGGGCTGAGGGTTAAATGCAATGTCTTCTTCGTTGTCAAAGCCAGCAGTAATGCCATTGCAAACGCCACCTTTCGCATTAAAAAAGCCAAGGTGTGGTAAGTAGTCTGGGTTGTTATGCCCATGTCCATCGAGCATACACATGTCATAAGGGTTCAGACCAACAACCCAGTTCAAGCAATGCTGGGCAAAATTATCAAGTTTGCTTATCAATTTAGGATCAGAGAGCCAAGGTTTAGCTAAGTAAGCCATAGAAGCTAATGAGCCTAAACGTGCATTCTCTCCTTGCCACCAGTAACCACTTTCATTGTCATGAGCGACAAAAAACGCACTGCGCTTATGGTCGTTAACGGGTTTGACGTATTGACGTGGGTAACCAAATGGATTGTTGACTTCAGTACTAATGGTTAATTCAAACTGGAGTGCTTTAACCAATACCTCTTTGTAGCTCTCCCGAAGGGTTGAGTCCTCCTCCACAGCAAGGTATTGAGTTAAAGCAATCGCAGGTAGTCCCGCTTCCGCAGCATGAAAATATGGGCGACTACCATCACTATTTGCTGCCCAATAATCACAGTGTTGATGATCGGAATATTGGTAGTGAGATAACTTTTTCGCCCAGTCACGACTTTCACTTAAATAACGCGTGTCATGAGTCGTTTTGTATAATTCAGTGGCTGCGATTAATGCACAATAACAATCGATGATGTTCTCTTCACCGTTGTTTAAGTACTTAAGGTTGTTTTCTCTTAAATGCCAATAGCCCGTTTCTGCGGCATTTTGGTATTCTTGAGTTGTAAAATCGGCACCTTGAGGCAAGCGTGCCGCTGCTGCTAGTGCCGCAATGGCTATGCCACCACCTTGGCGAAAACCTGCTTGGTAGTCTGCAGATTTATGGCCATCTTGAGTGGCATAAGCACAAATCTCCCGTTGCCCCGTGGATTTACTCCAACGATCAAAAACCGTTATATAAAAGTAACCCTGAGGGTCTTGCATGCGCAGTAAAAAGTCTGCGCCAAATAGTGCTTCTTCCGTTAGTCGGATGCGTGAAAAGTTAGTAAAGTCTTGGCGCTCTTCGAGCAACTCAAGGCCTTTTAACATATTCCATACTACCATCGGTGTCTGCTGAGGATTAAGGTAGTTACTGTAAGAAAGGTGACTTAAGTATTTACTGACGTCACCGGATGCGTCGTACCAGCCACCACGAACGTCCACTGTTCGTTCTGAACCAAACAATGGAACATTACGATCTTGTTTATCGTAGATTCCGCCACAACGCTGAGATTTAAAATAATGCAGTACATCTGAAAATGTACGTTGCATTAATAGCCCCTCGGTAATGCGAAATGGGTGAGATTGGCACTCATCAACTTGAAGTAAAAAGGTTCCTTCATCAGTGAAACCTGAAAAATCAATTTGATAATAATACCAGTCTTGCCATTCGGCGACCGGACCACAGGCCTTAAGAGGCAGCTGCATTATGGTACGCTCGTCTTGGCAGCAGACAAGATTGGCAGTGGTTGCTGTAATGGCAGATGAGACCTGCAAAACAGCCTGTTTACTACCAAGACGTTCGTAACCAATATGATTTGTTAACAGCTGCATGTTTCCTCCTGAATATACGAGTGTTTAGTTTTCGTATAGGTAACAACGAACAAAGTGGTTGTCTGAAAGTTGAGTCACACCAGGTAGTTGCTCGCGACATTTATCTGATGCCTGTTGGCAGCGCCCTGCGAATGGGCAGCCAGCAGATTCAGGAGTCCATAGTGGGATCTCACCTTTATTACCTTTCAGTTTTGTGTGGATCGATTTACTTGGATCTGGAACAGCAGAGACAAGAAGCTGAGTATATGGATGTTGAGGATGGTGAATGATCTCTTCAGTATCCCCCCATTCCACCATGTGGCCTACGTACATAACAGCAAGATCTTCTGCAATGTATCGAGCGGTGGCAATGTCATGCGTGATGTATAACAGAGACATTTTTTGCTCAAACTTCATCTCTTCCATCAAGTTAAGAACACCGGCACGAATAGACACATCAAGCATAGAGGTTGGCTCGTCCGCCAGAACCACTTCGGCGCCAACGGCAATGTTACGTGCTAAGTTCACACGCTGGCGCTGGCCACCTGACAGTTGATGTGGGAATTTTGCCGCTGTCTCTTTTGGTGGTATCAAACCTACTTGTTCAAGCAGAGAATACACACGTTCTTCGAGTTCTTTTTTATTACCCGATGTCACTTTTTTGTGGATCAAGAGCGGGCGAGCAATGTGATGGAAGATGTTGTGAGTTGGGTTTAATGAACCAAACGGGTCTTGCCACACCATTTGAACACCTTCACGGTAGTTCATGAGATCGGCTTTTTTAGAAATGCTCTGGATATCACGACCTTTGTACTCAATGGTACCTTGTGATGGTGCATACATCTTTGCGATCATTTTCGCTGTGGTGGATTTACCAGAACCGGATTCACCTACCACAGATAACCCACGGCTTTTGTACATTTTGAATGATACGTCGTTGATGGCGCGCATCATTGGCTGTTTTAGGGCATTACTGCTAACAGGGAAGTCTTTAACTAGGTTTTTACCTTCCACCAGTAATTCGCCAAAATCTTTGCTCATAATTTACTCCTAAATATCCCTGTTAAGCTTTTGATACTGCGATAGCTTGATCGTAGAAGTGGCAGTTTGATAAACGGTTCGGTTCGATTTGACGCAACAATGTGGATTGTTCACGGCAAAGATCCTGAACGCGATCGCAACGAGCCTGGAAACGACAACCTTGTGGAATCTCAAGTAAGTTTAATGGGTTACCTGGAATGCCTGTCAGCTTGGTTTTCGGGCCTGTTAGAGGAGGGAATGAGCTACCCAAACCTCTTGTGTACGGGTGGTATGGCGTTTCAAGGATTTGCTGTGATGGCGCTACTTCAATCAGCTCGCCGGAGTACATGATTCCGATGCGATCTGAAAATTCCACCATCAACGATAAGTCATGAGTAATGAACAAGATTGAAAAGCCAAATTCTTCTTTAAGCGCATAAATCTTTTGTAAAATCTCACGTTGAACCACAACATCGAGTGCAGTTGTTGGTTCATCCATGATGATCATTTTTGGGTTCAGTGCCAGTGCAATGGCAATAACCAAGCGCTGACGCATACCGCCAGAGAACTGGTGAGGGTAATCAGTCAATCGGTTCGGGTGAATGTCTACAATTTCTAATAAGCCTTCAGCGCGGCGAACCGCTTGCTGGCGAGTCATGTTCGTGTGACGCATTAGGACGTCACAGAACTGCTCTTCCATTGTTAATACTGGGTTTAAGGCGTTCATGGCACTTTGGAATACCATGGACATTTCACTCCAGCGGAAAGCCTGCATTTGGTCATCGCTGTATTTAAGAATGTCTTCACCGTTGAACAATACTTCACCACCCGTGATAAACGCAGGCGGCTTATGCAGGCGCATTAGAGAGAAAGCAACAGTAGATTTACCACAGCCAGACTCACCAGCTAGGCCAAATACTTCACCTTTACCAATATCAAAGCTTACGTTGTTTACTGCTCGTACATCGCCAGCGTCTGTGATGTAGTCTACGCATAGGTTGCGGATTGAAACTTGTGGCGTAGTCATATTATTTATCTCCGCTCCATAGTGCATTTTGTGGTACTTGTTCTGGTGTGCGTTCTGTTTTTTCTTGTTTTGCTAGGTTTTTCCAGCGCTTCATGCCTTTGTGAGAGCGAAGCTGCGGGTTCGCAATTTCATCCACGGCAAAGTTAAGCAGAGCAAGACCAATCGCGAGTAAAGTCAGTGCCATACATGGAGCAATCAGTTCCCACCACGCGCCAACTAAGATTGCAGAGGATGTTTGTACGTTGTAGAGCATGATTCCCCAGCTGATGGTGCTTGGATCACCAAGGCCTAGGAATGAGATGGTTGATTCCATCATGATGGCGTACATCACAGAACCAATGAAGCTCGCACCTACGATGGAGATTAGGTTCGGTAGAATCTCGACTAAGATGATGCGCAGTGATGACTCACCTAATACTTCAGCAGCTTTTACAAACTCCTTTTCACGGAGCGCTAAGGTTTGTGAACGTATTACACGTGCCCCCCATGCCCAGGAAGTCATACCTATGATTAAGGCGATGGTGAGCGGTCCTGCCTCACCGATAAAGGCGGCTAATACAAACAGTAGCGGGAACTGCGGGATTACTAACATGATGTTCATGGCTGCGGTGAGAACGTCATCCACCTTACCGCCAAAGTAACCTGCTGATACCCCGATAATGGTTGCTAAGAAACATACGACTAAGCCAGCACCAAAGCCAACAGCCAGTGAAATACGTGCACCGTGAGCCAATTGTGACCAAACATCACGACCCATACGAGTGGTGCCCATTGAGTGCTCAGCTTTTTTGGACATGAGCAGTGTACGGCGATCGTTTGCTAAATTTTGTGCGATCCAGCCATCAGGGTTTGCTTGGGCAGATTTCACTGCAAAAGCAGGGTATTCATGAGGCTTACCTGTACGTTTATCTGGCGCATGATCCGTCAGGAAAGGAGCGAATACTGCGATAAAAATAAAGGTAAATAAAATACTTAAACCAATTAATGCTTTTGGGTTACCGGAGAGTAATTTAATTAGAGATTTCATGATTATTTGCCTCCCTTACGTAGGCGAGGATCTAGGAGCACGTAAAGCATGTCCGCCAGTAGGTTAAAGAACAGCATGAAGAGTGTCATGATAAGTAACTGACCTTGCAGTACTTGGTAATCACGAGCGTGAATCGCATTAAATAATACAGAGCCAAGACCAGGGTAGTTAAAGATGATCTCAATGATTAGCTGACCACCAATTGCCATACCTAGAGACATAGACAGTGCAGTAACACTTGGTAGCATGGCGTTACGCGCCGCGTAGTTAAAGACAACACGGTTTTCGCTGAGGCCCTTACCTTTTGCCATGGTGATGTAATCTTCACCAAGTAAGTTAATCATGTTGTTACGCATGTTAATTAGGAAGCCACCAACCTGAACAATGGATGCACAGAACAGAGGTAAAATTGCGTGGTATGCGACGTCTTTGATGAATTCCCAGCTTGTCCAATCTGGAACGGTTCCTGCGGTGTAGGCGTAGCCTGTTGGGAACCACTTTAATCCGACAGCGAATGTGAACATGGCTAACATGGCGATTACAACCTGTGGTACAGCTTGCAGAACTAGCATGCCCGGAGAGATAAATGTGTCGTATCGGCTACCTCGTTTCCACGCAGCAAAAATGCCGAGTATAGAGCCTAGAGAGAAAGAAAGGATAACCGCAGTACCTGCTAGGAATAGTGACCAACCAAATGCACCACCTAAAAGGGTATTTACTGATAGTGGGTAGAATTGAATCGATGTGCCTAATTCCCACGTTAAAATATTCTTAATGTAGATGAAGTATTGCTGGTATAGCGGGCCATCTACAAAGCCAAGCAGTTGCTTCATGGCTTCAATACGTTCAGGGGTTACCTGTACTGTTGCGTTAGCAAACATCATGGTGACGGGATCACCTGGCATTGCTCGCGGAATAATAAAGTTCAATGTTGCAGCGACAACTAGCGCAATAAAATAAAATGACAATCGTCTTAGAAAAAATCCCATAACTCACACCTTACTCATCCAGTGATTTGTTCGCCTGACCTGGATTCAGGACGCAAAACCCCCTGACGCAAAGCGCCATTCCTTGTTTCGGTAAGGGTGGGGGATAAGGGCGGTGTACAAGGTGTACACCGCAAAAGAAGTATTGCTTACGACTTAGGTTTTAGGTCCAGTACGTGTAGAAGACGCTCTGGGATACCAGTCCAAATGTTTGGACGGCCTTTCGGGTTTTTCTCATCCCACCAGCCAGTAAAACGAGTCGTGTTGTATTGGTACATGTAAGCACCAGACATCACAGGAATCGTTACTTGGTTCTCAGCAATCACTTCCTGAATACCGTGAGCGATTTCTAGTTGCTCTTTCTTATCCGCTGTTTTGTAGAAGCTATCAAGAAGGGTGTCTAGTTTCTTGTCACTGAAGTAGTGCATTGCGAAACGTGGCATACCTTCACCTGATTGTAGGTTTGAGTGGTAGCCGCTGTTCCAGTATAGGTGTGGATCTGCACCGTGGAAGTAGTTGGTGTAAGCTACATCGTAGTTTGCTTCTAGCATTGCTTGGTTGTAAACCGCAAACTCAGGTGTACGAGCTTTCGCTTTAATGCCCACTTCATCTAGCTGCTCAACAGCAAGTTGAACTGTGTTGTTGAAGTCAGTCCAGCCGTTTGGTGATTGAATTGCTAGCTCGAATGATTTACCTGATGGAGTTTCTACATAGCCATCACCATCGACATCTTTAAAGCCTGCTTTTTTCAGTAATGCTTTAGCGCCATCAACGTTGTAAGTGTTGAATTTCTTATATTTGTTGTGAACTTCTTCGTCAGACCATGCTTCGAAAGCGTAACCTAAACCAGATGCGAAATCGTTCACTGTACCGCCACCGTAAAATGCGATGTCGATGATAGTTTGACGATCCAGTGCCATTGAGAAAGCACGACGGAAATCAACGTTGGTTAGCGCTTCTTTTTTCGCTGGATCTTGGTGTTTGAAGTTAACAACAAACGCTTGAGTGCCTGATGGCGGGTACCAGTATTGGTGATTTGGGTTTGCTGACGCGTAGGTGCGATCAATGTCAGGAATAAATGAAGACGTCCAGTCTAGTTCAGAGTTGATCACTTTACCTAGCATTTGGTCATTGTTTGCGATTTGTGGCACACGTAAACAATCAACGTCTAGGTTATCGTTATCCCAGTACTGTGGGTTACGACACTGAATGTAAAGTTGCGGAGTGAAAGTATCAATTTCAGTGAACGGACCTGTACCAACAGGGTTTTCGTTTACAAATGTAGTTGGATCTTCGACCTTGCTCCATACATGCTCAGGAACAATAGAGATTACAGAGATTTCATACGGTACGTTTGAGTTTGCTTCTGTTAGGTTGAAGCGAACTTGGTATTCATTTAGTTTTTCAACACTTGCAATCCATTTGTTAATACCACGCTGATCAAGCTCAGGTTTTTCTTTAAGAAGTTTGTACGAGTAAACTACATCGTCAGCTGTGAATTTTTCACCATCAGACCATTTTACGCCTTTACGAATGTCAAAAGTAACGGTCATTAGATCGTCAGACATACGGAAGTCTTCCGCAAGACGCATCACAGGCTTGTTACCGTGCATTTCGTTAAATACAACCAGTGGTTCAAAAACGAAGTCAGCGGTAGTATGTAAGCCTGTTGCAAGGTATGGGTTAAAGTTTTGTACCATTGTAGGGTAGAAATTTGGGACAATCGTTAACTCACTTCTTGCTGCAGCTTGTGGTGCTACAAGACTTGCTGCGGCTGCGGCAATAACTGCTGCTGCTAGTTTTGTCTTCTTTATATTGGCAAGCATAGCTGTTCCTTACTCTTTGCTTTTATTTCACTTATGGATGTCTTTATCAATTGATAAACACTCTTAAAAGCCTACTCCGTTAATGACCTTCAGCTTGACGATTTATACATCGTTTACTTCTTGTGTTACGGATGGCCTGTAGGCCTTCGACATGGGTAAGGAAACTACGTGAGCAGAAAAACGTCAATTTGATTGCTCGTTAAAACCGTTAAAAGTGCTTCTTGTTACGTAATTATCGTCAAAACGTGCCTTTTAGCTGATAATTCATCGCGTTTGTATTATGTGACCTGCATCGTAATGTTGAGTTAATGGTATGAGTGATGTAATGGAGCGCTAACATTTAATTGATTGATTTTATTTGATTTTGTGTTGGTTTATTTTTGTCTTGGATATGGATCACTGACTGGTTGTTTTGTTTTTTGAAGGGGCGAATTTAATCTTGCCGATTTGTTGTGATTGAGTTCGCATTCCTGTTATTCAGTTGAGATTATTAATGTTTTTACATAAATTCATGGGCATTTTTGCTCTGTATTTCCCTGTTATTTCCTCTTATTTTTCACTTAAAATTAGGGCTTAATGTAGCTGTATTGATAGGTTAAGAACTTATCAGATTTGCCTGATTTTAGTGGCTGGGTAAAGCTGGTTTTACTTGCTTGAGATTTTTGTTATTGAATCAGTATGAAGCGCAAAAAATGCTATAGATATAAAAAAGCTCGCAAAGGTTGCGAGCTTTACGTTGAAGCTGTGGGTAATTAGTTGGTGATTAACTTTTGCAATTGTTCTCGTAGGTTTTCTATTTTTTGTCGTTTCTCGGTGCGTGAAGAGCAGTGTTCTAAGACATAGTCAATTGTGTTTAATACGGTTCTCCAGCGTGGTGTCTTCGGTAAGGTTTCTGTTCGTAGGTACTTATCTAAGGTTCTGGTTTGTAACGTACTGCGGTCAAGGTACACACGCCATAATCCACTTTCTTCGGCAAGAGTAAATTTATTGTGCCCTGTTGCTTCTTCCCAGTAATCGATGGTGAGAACCATGACCTCAACAAGGATCTCACGCATCAGTTCATTTTTATCGCCACCTTTGTTTTCGACTTTGTCGGCTAAGCGGGTAAATTCGCCTCCAAGTTCACGTAGCTGCTGCAGTTTGGCTTTATCGCCATCAAAAGCATAGCTGGATAAGGCTTCTACAGCATGCTCAAGGTTCGCCACACGATAGCCATTTCCTTCACTTGAAGTGCTGAAGATCACCATAAACTGGAGCCCAGATTGCTCTGGTAAACGCAAAATATCCGCAGAGACCGTTTCTATGCGGTTTTGAATGTACACATCAATATGACCGCTAAAGTGATTGTCGACATTAAGAAGTGATTTCTTCGTGATGACTTCATCTAAGGTATGACGGTTGAGCTGCTCTGGTGTGAGTTTAAATAATCTTGCAGCAGCATTGTTGGCAAAGCGAATACGCCCATCATGCTTGGCGCATAATATAGGCTCTGCGGCATTTTCCAGTTGCTCCAGAAGGCGGCCTTGAGTTTCTAATAAACTGGCTTCTACTTGCTCTCTATTACGTAATTCTTGCTGTAATAGGGTATTTTCTTGTCGTCTGACCTCTGCTTTACTCGCTTGGAGATGAGCACTAATTCTGGCAGCAAGCTCTTCTTTATTAAATGGTTTCGTTAAATAGTCATTCGCACCAGCATCGAAACCACGAACACGGTCTTGTGTTTGGCTGAGCGCGGTTAGCATGATGATAGGTAACTGAGCATGATCAAATTCTTCACGCAACTGCTGGCAGACTTCATAACCGCTCATTCCTGGCATCATGACATCCAGCAGTAACAGCTCTGGCTTTTCTTCCGCTAATAATTTGAGCGTTTTGGGGCCATCATCCGCTGTTTTTACTCGGTAGCCTTCAAGGCGTAAAAAGCTTTCAAGAATCTGTAAATTAACTGGCTCATCATCAGCCACAATGAGTAACGGTCCTTCTGGATTATCTGGTAGAGCTTCTGTTAGCTCAGAGTTAGGTTCCGAGCGAGTTGGCGCTTGGAAGTGCGTCGGCGTACTGTCTGTTTGCATGGCTGCCAGATCTTGCTCTGAAGCCAGTGGCAGAGTGAAGCTGAATGTGGCTCCGACCATAGGCTGGCTACTGACATAAAGATTTCCCCCCATTAACTCAATGAGCTGGCGGCTGATCGATAAACCAAGGCCTGCTCCTTGTCGGTAGCGGTTTGAATCTTGGCCAGCTTGAATCAATGGTTCGAAGATGTGCTCCAGCTGTTCTGCAGGAATGCCATGACCTGTATCGACAACTTGGACTCGCAGTTGCTCATCTAACACTGTTGCTGAAATGACAATTTTACCTTCCGAGGTGTATTTGATGGCATTGCCGATGAGGTTATACAGCACTTGTTCTAGGCGCTGTTCATCCGCGACCACAAGAGGAAGTGTTGCTGGTACTTGGTTAATGATCCGAATCGGCTTGTTACCAAGAAGGTGATTAGAGAGCTCCAATACTAGGCTGGTTGCGGCAGACAAATCCACCGTTTGATGGTTAATATCGAGGCTACCGTAGCGCATTTTGTGGTAATCCAGTAAATCATCAACCAGTGTGGCTAGGCGGTGACCACTATTAATAATGATTTCTAGCTGGTGGCGTTGGTGAGCAGGGATCGGACCATTGGAGCCTGATAATAGTGCCTCTGCGATGCCCACCATACCGTGTAGTGGCGTTCTTAATTCATGAGATGTGGTTGCTAGGAATTCATCTTTGAGCTTATCTGCGATTTGTAGATCATCATTTTGTTGTGTGATCAGGTTTAGGTTATTTTCTAGCTCAGTATTCTGCGTCTTGATCAGCTGTATTTTGTCTCGGATAGAGCGTTGCATTCGAGAAAAGCTAATGGCAAGGCGACCTATTTCATCTTTTCTATCGGTGCTGCTTATTTCTTGCTCCAGATCACCAGCAGAGACTCGCTCCGCAGCCCAAGTTAACCGAAGAAGTGGGGCGGTAATTGAGTTAGATAAATAATGAGAAGCAATGACTACACAAACAATGGCGACTAGCATCGATAAGATAAAGATTTTCTCTAGTTGATGAATTCGAGCAAATGCTTCGCTTTCTGGCAATTCGATCACCAGTGCCCAAGTTTTATCATGAACTTCTACGGGAGAGAAAGCCGCGAGAATAGGTTGGTTGTCATTATTGGTAAACTGACCAACTTCCGTTAACCCTGATAGGGTTTTGTTAATGATATCAAGGTTCTTGTCGATGTCTTGCACTGACGTCGAGCTGAGTCGTGAGGTGAGATTGCTGCCAACTAACAGCGTGCTGATGCTACTTGATTCATCCAACTTATCTTGTAATTGCTGAGTCAGGCCCGTGTTTGGCAATTTGAACATCACATAACTGTGCAGGTAACCTTGCTGGATGATTGGGGATGCAAACCATGCAATGTTTTCCTCTCCTTGCTGGGAGAAGTCTGAGAAAATAATAGGTAGCTGCTCTTTATTGCGCTGCCTTTCGGTGACGTTAACGAGAGCAGTAAAGGTTTTCCCAAGTGAACTGTCTCTATACTGGCCGCCGATCAGGTTTGTTCCGTAATGGTTATCTTTGGTGGTGGAATAGACAACGTTACCTTCAACGTCAATCAGAAGGATATCAGTAAAATCTGAGCGTTTTAGTAATTCAAGGTAGGCCCAATGGTAGCGTTTGTGCAGTAGGCGATAGCGTTCACTGCCTGCATATTCACTTGAGTCGGGGGTTACCTCTGCCTTGAGCTGATCCCCTGAGTTGTGAATATATCTTTCCTGAGCGTTGGTTCTTGCTTGTTCGGGTGTTTTCCCTAGTTGTTGAAAGGCACTGACTAAGCCGTAAAAACGACCACCACTGGCGTTGGCAAGCTCTGAACGTGCAAAGCTGAGCACTTCAGACTCTCTGGCTTCAATATAACTGAGTATTTGTTGTTCTTTACTGTCTCGAAGTGAGTCTAAGTGAGCCGTACTTTGCTCGGCAAGATCTTGACTGTGGGACTGTAAGAAAAATAACGCAATTAACGTTAAAGGGGTGATACTGAGAGCCAAAAAGGCGATCATCAGAGTGTTCTGAAGCCTTTTAAAGTGTTGTTTTTTATCCATGTCTTTGCCTAACGACGCAACTAAAATGACCAACGATGAAATTGACGTTTTTTACGTAAGGTAAATATAACCGATAGAAAAGTAGATTATAAATTACCAGTCGTTTTTTATACTGAGTTTTTTTTTATTAGCAAGTAAGTGAATTCTAAAGCGTGTGCAAAGGCGCACTTTATCAATAAGAAGAGAGGTTTTAATAAGATATTTAGATGTTGCGATCGGAATTAATCCGATCGCGGAATAAGAAAAGGCTATTTTTTCGCGCTGTAAATTTTAAACTTGGTATTTTTAGCCAGCGTATCACACTGACCAAAAGCAGCTTCAATAATCGGTGGATACTGTAAAAAGCTATTTGCCACAATAAGTAATTGACCTGTGGCGGTTAAGTATTGTGGTGCTTTTTCCAGTAGGGTTTCTGTTGCACTATAAAATGTTTTCAGGCCAGCGTGAAAAGGTGGGTTACTGATAATAAAGTCATAAGGTGCGTTTACATCAGAGTAAACATCGCTAGCAAAGACATTACCTTCTAGATTATTTGCTTTTAAGGTTTCTTTTGATGACTCAATAGCAAAAGCGCTGATATCACACATGTCTAATTGGATATCAGGATTACGATACTTCATGATAGAACCGATAACTCCAGCGCCACAGCCAAAATCAAGGGTTTTTCCTTGTAACGATGGTAGAGTCTCTAGCAGTAGCTCGGAGCCCTTATCAAACTCACCGTGGCTAAATACGCCGGGAAGGCTGCGGACTTGAATCGTTTGGTTATCAAACTCAACGGTATAGCTTTTGAAGTAATCATTTAGCGTGAAGCTTGGGGCTTCTTCCATACATTGACCCCAATAGAAGCTGCATCGGCGTGCAGAATCATATTTCGTAATAGGGCCATATGCTTTGAACATCTTTTCAATGCTTTTAACGCCACTGCGGTTTTCACCCACCACACAGATTTCAGTGTTTGGGCCTAATTTTGCCAGCAACATATGCAGTAAATATTGAGCTTCTGCCTTGGCTTTTGGCCAGTAGAGCAAGATCATATCTGCTTGGGTATCTTCTGTTAGCTCTACACCAAAATAACACGTTACATTAGAGTGTTTTTTCATGGTTTGGTAGTAACCATAGTTAGTCGCAAAAACGCTAACTGAAGCGGCGTGTTTTGTTAGTTCAGCAGGAAACGTATCTTCTAACTCCCCGGCAACCATTACGTGTTTATCGGTAAAGTAGTCAAGTTGTCGTGCTATTACTTGGCTAGGTGCAGTAAAAGACATAATGGCCTCATTAAATAAAAAGGGTTGTAGAAAGCGGGCGTGATTTTCCCACAAAGAGAACTAAAGAGGAAATGGTTATCTGGTGTGGAAGGTAAGGAAATAGGAGGAAAGTGGCAACCCAGAATTAAGCTGCCATTTCCGTAATATCAACTATAAGGCTGCTAACTGTTGTCTTGTTGATCCAAAAAGGTTTTAAACTCTACTTCGTACAGCTTGAAGAGCACCAGTGTGATGGCAAAGATAATTGGCCCGTAGATTAACCCGATAAGGCCAAATAGCTGAATACCACCTAATAAAGAAAAGAAGATAAGGAGCGTGTTCATGCTAGAGTTACCTTGCATGAGTAGTGGCCTTACGATGTTATCGATAGAGCCAACGACGATCACGCCCCATCCTACAAGGAACAGTGCCCACTGCCATTGATCGGTAAGTAAGAGATAGATGGCGGCAGGAAGCCAGATGAGTGCCGTTCCTACAACAGGAATAAAAGAAGCAAATCCCATCATGGTTCCCCAAAATAAACCTGGAAACCCTGCTAGCCACATGGCAAAACCACCGGCTAAACCTTGTGCAATAGCCGTTAAAAATGATCCTAACACCGCGGATTTAGACACTTGTTCTATTTCTTCTAATAAGATGTCTTCTTGGCTGCGAGAAAGTGGAAGGACGTGTCTCATGGCTGACACCATTTTGTCGTGATCACGCAGTAGGAAAAATAAAACAAACAGCATCAGCATAAAATCAACAAGGAAGTTGGTGGCATCCCCTAGTACTTTTGCGCTAATTCCAACTAACTTGGTGCCAAACTGAGAAGCAATTTGTGCCACTTTTTGGGCCACTTCTTGTGGGTCAATGCTGTCAAATGGGAGCCATTCGTTAATAAAATGAAGGCCTTTTGCTACGGTAGGGTGAGCTAAGAGGCTTTGTACCCCTCCTTCACTTACCCAGCCATAGGCGTCTTTAGAGAAGGTCGAGCCCTGCTGAATCATGGCTGAAAAGACAACCAGCAAAGGAATGACAATAATAAAGGTAAGAATGGTACAAGATATTAAGGCAGTTATATTGGGTCTGTTTTTAAACTTCGCTTCCAGTCGAGTGTGCAGCGGCGCAAACAGCAAAGAAATAATGAATGCCATAATAATGGAGTTCATATAAGGCTGAATGAGCTTAAAACAGGCGTAGATGGCAATGATCAGTGCGGCCACTAATATCCAATGGCGCGAAGTAATATTGAATTTATTTGGCACTGTTATTCCTTTATATGAACGGTGAATGTCAGATCCTCTCGATATTCCCTAAAGATATTTTTCCTAATATTTATCTTTATTATTTAACGAGATATTGAGCTAACTCGAATGTTTTGTGTATGAGTCAGCTATAATGGCGTTTTCGCCTCTTGTGCGCAACGATTGGTTACTAGTTAGTATTTTGTATGGTGGTAAATAAATATGTCGTGTTGCAATAAAAAAGAGGGCAGTAAAGGGCAATCTACGTTGACCAAACGGGACATTCCCTGGTTTCGACTAGTGTGTTTGGGGCTTGCTTTGTTAGTTTTATATTATTGGCGTTGATAGTTGTTGCTGTATGAGAAAGTAAGGACAAGGAATGTTTGATCTGCACAGCCATATTTTACCTGAAGTGGATGATGGAGCTAAATCTCTCGCTGAAACGGAAGAGTTACTGCGTTTATCGGTAGCCGATGGGGTCAAAGGTATTGTCGCAACACCCCATGTGAACCCTTCAGAATACCAATACAACCCCGCCATCATTGAACAGGCTGAATTGAGAGTACGTGCTCTTATCGCATCACTTGATCTGCCAATTGCATTAAAGGTTGCGGGTGAGGTGAGGCTCAGTCCGGATATTGTACCTATGGCTGAACAAGGCAATTTGCCGCTATTGGGGTTTTATCACAATAAACCCACTATTTTGGTTGAGTTTCATCATGTTCATATTCTTCCTGGAACGGAAAAGATAGCCGAGAGTTTGATCAAGTTAGGTTATCAGCTTCTTATTGCCCATCCTGAACGAAATTCTAGCGTAGTGAAAGACATTAGCATTCTTGAGCCATTTATTGATATGGGGTGTTTATTGCAAATTAATGCGGGGTCGTTATTGGGGCATTTCCGTCAAGAGCCCAGAGACAGAGCGATGCAAATGCTTAAAAAAGGTTGGGTACATGTCATTGCGTCGGATACTCATAATTTATCAAAACGTCGACCATGTTTAAGAGATGCCTATCAGCATGTGGCAATGTTGCATGGAGAAGCGTTGGCTGAGCAATTGTGTGTGATTAATCCCAAAGCTATTTTTGAAGGAAAAAAACGCCCAGACGATGCTGGGCGTGAGGAATTGTTGTAAGCGTTAGCTTATTTTGCTTCTGCTGCAATGATGGCTAAACAACGATCGGCCGCTTCTAACGTGGCATCAATTTCTTTGCTGCGATGCGCTAGAGAAGTAAAGCTAGCTTCAAATGCAGATGGAGCCAAGTATACGCCGTGCTCTAACATGAGGTGGAAGAAACGTTTAAAGCGCTCAATATCACACTTGGTGACGTCTTCGTAGCAAGTCACTGATTCTTGCTCTGTGAAGAAGAAGCCAAACATTCCGCCCACTTGGTTTACTGCCATTGGTACGCCGTGCTTATCTGCTAAGGCTTTCAGGCCATTTGCTAGTTGCTGTGTGGTTTTTGCTAGGCGCTCTTCGTTGCCTTCTTCGGTCAGTACTTTTAAGCACGCAAAACCGGCAGCCATTGCCACAGGGTTACCTGATAGGGTACCCGCTTGGTAAACTGGGCCCGTTGGTGCGATGAACTGCATGACATCTTTACGACCACCAAATGCACCCACTGGCATGCCGCCGCCGATAACTTTACCTAGCGTGGTTAGATCTGGTTTGATGTTGTAGTGAGCTTGTGCACAACCTTGAGCAACGCGGAAACCTGTCATTACTTCATCAAAGATCAGTAGCGCGCCTTCTTGATCACAAATTTCACGTAGACCTTCTAAGAAGCCATCAACAGGTGGAATACAGTTCATGTTACCTGCAACTGGTTCAACGATGATGCACGAAATTTCATCTTTAAACTCAGCGAACAGTTCACGAACGGAATCTAGATCATTGAAGGTGGCGGTTAGCGTGTGTTTTGCAAAGTCCGCAGGAACACCAGGAGAGCTTGGTTGGCCAAGAGTCAGGGCACCAGAGCCCGCTTTTACTAATAGGCTATCGGCGTGGCCGTGGTAGCAGCCCTCAAATTTTAAGATTTTATCGCGGCCAGTAAACCCACGAGCTAGGCGAATTGCACTCATGGTTGCTTCGGTACCCGAGCTTACCATGCGCACTTGCTCCATTGACGGAACTAGCTTAGACACCAACTCAGCCATGGTGATTTCCATTTCTGTTGGTGCACCAAAGCTAAGGCCACGTTGAGCGGCTTCAATAACGGCATCACGAATAGCAACATGGTTATGGCCTAAGATCATCGGGCCCCACGAACCAACATAATCAATGTAAGCTTTGCCATCAGCATCAAAAATTAATGCGCCATCGGCACGCTCAACAAACAGTGGAGAACCACCGACACCAGCAAAGGCACGTACAGGGGAGTTCACTCCACCAGGAATAACATCTTGCGCTTTTGCAAACAATTCTGCTGATTTGGTCATTACTTACATCCTCAAGTTAAACTGGGTAGACCTTATTAGCGCGCTATTGTACCTAAAACAAAATGAAAAGCATGGCTTGGATAAAAAGAAGCCAGAGTAGAAGAGAAAATCGTGACTTAAATATTGGTTTTTTAATAGCAAACCATGTACTTAACGCCTCTTGGTTGTTGTGTGAATTATCAAGCTTGATACTGACAAGAGAACAAAAAGTGGTGAATACTTGAACGTACCAGTCAGGTATTAGATAATCCCACCAATAGCAGCCTAAAAAAGGCGATATGCATTGTGAGAGGTCGAAATGAGTGAAGTGAACGTACCATTAGAATTTTCTGATGTTGCAGCAGCAAGAGTGAAAACTTTGATTGCTGAAGAAGAAAATCCAGAGCTGAAATTACGTGTGTACATCACTGGTGGTGGTTGTAGTGGTTTCCAGTACGGATTTACTTTTGATGAGAAAGTGAATGATGGTGATATGGTTATTGAAAATGATGGCGTAACGCTTGTGGTTGACCCAATGAGTTTACAGTACCTCATTGGTGGTATTGTCGACTATACTGAAGGTCTAGAAGGCGCTCGTTTCTTTGTTAATAACCCTAACGCAACAACAACATGTGGTTGCGGTGCTTCATTCAGTGTTTAACACAAATACCTGATTTAATATGTAGTGGCCTTGTTTGTAGGATGTCTTACAAGGCCTGATTCTCGCTCTTCCTCCAAACAGCAGTAAGGATAATTGCTATGGATAAAGCGTCTCCCTCCATCCTGTCATTTTTTAGCTATCGACCCTGGATTTTATCAGGGGTGCTCCTTATCTCTTTAGTCTTATGGCTGGCATCTGGCCTATCGCAAGCCCACAACTCACCCGGCGTTAAAACCGCAGAGCCTCAAGCCGTACCATTAGCGAAAGTCGTTGTGGAAACTTTTCATGTTGCCCCTGTTGCTCGTTCAATTTCATTATACGGTCGTACTGCGCCAGATCGCCAAGCAACACTAGCCGCTCAAGTAGCTGGTCAAATTGAAACCTTATTAGTGAAAAAAGGCAGTGTGGTGAAAAAAGGTCAGCCTTTGATCCAATTAGACATGGCGGATTGGGGATTGCAGCTTAATAAAGCCAAAGCCTTATTGGCAGTGAGAGAGAAAGAGTTTACGGCGGCAAAAGCCCTCAAGAAAAGAGGGTTGCAAGGAGAGGTCGCCTTTAGCTTAGCCGAAGCCACGTTACTCGAAGCTAGAGCGCGGGTGCGTAATGCGGAACACATTTTAACGAATACCCAAATTGTTGCGCCTTTTGATGGGATCATCGAGCAATATGCGGTGGAGGTTGGTGATTTTGTGTCGATTGGTGATCCCATGGCGACAGTGGTCGACTTAGATCCGTTAGTGATAGAGGCTGATGTGAGTGAGCGCCACATTCATAAGTTAGATTTAAACCAAGTAGCTCACGTTAATTTTATTGGTCAGCCAGAAAAAGAAGGGACGCTACGCTACATTTCTCAGCTTGCTTCCCCTGCGACAAACACGTTCGCCATTGAAATTGAAATTTCTAATCCAAACAATCAAATTCCGGCAGGCATTAGCGCCGAAGTTGGGATTGAGCTTGATACCCAGTCGGCGATTAAAATTACTCCTGCCATGTTGGCATTGGATGAGAGTGGTAATTTAGGGGTAAAAACGGTCACGAATCGCCGAGTTCAAGACGATCAAACAGAATTGGCGGAAGTCGAGTTTGTTCCTATTCAGTTAGTGAAAGCACAAAGTGATGGTGTGTGGTTGAGCGGTTTTGATAAACAAGTAGATATCATTACGGTAGGGCAAGGCTTTGTGCGTGATGGCGATAGCGTCATTGCGGTTCAACAATAAGGAGCAAGGATGCATCATTTAATTAATGCGGCATTGACTCGATCACGAACCATGCTGTCTTTGCTCGTGTTCATCATCCTCGCTGGGATCATCACTTACATTACGATTCCGAAAGAGTCGAACCCTGACATCACCATTCCCATTATTTATGTTTCAGTCAGTCATCAAGGGATCTCACCGACCGATGCAGAGAGGCTGTTGATTCGCCCCATAGAGCATGAATTACGCTCAGTTGAAGGGGTGAAAGAGATGACTGCCACTGCCTCAGAAGGTCATGCCTCCGTGACATTAGAGTTTTCTGTTGGCGCAGATTTAGCAAAAGCCATGTCAGATGTCCGTGATGCGGTGGATTTGGCAAAAGCAAAGTTGCCTGATGATACCGATGAGCCAACAGTGAACGAAGTAACATTGGCAGCGGAAGAGCCTGTTCTCTCTGTGGTTTTGTATGGCACCGTGCCTGAAAGAGCGGTGGTGAAAATTGCTCGTAAGTTAAGAGATAAGCTGGAAAGCTACCGCCAAATTCTTGAAGTTGATATTGCCGGGGATCGGGAGGATGTGGTGGAGATCATTGTTAATCCACTACTGCTGGAAAGCTATGGTCTGGATCAGGGGGATATTTATAACTTAGTGGCATTAAATAACCGAGTGGTCGCGGCGGGGTTTGTGGATACGGGCTACGGCCGCTTTTCTGTTAAAGTTCCTTCGGTGTTTGATTCCATTCAGGATGTACTGGATTTGCCGATTAAGGTGGAAGGCAAGCAAGTGATCACCTTCGCGGATGTGGCGACGGTACGAAAAGCGTTTCGAGATCCGAGCAGTTTTGCTCGTTTGGATGGTCAAGGTGCGGTTGTACTGGATATCAAAAAAAGAGCGGGTGAAAACATCATTGAAACGGTTGAGCTGGTAAAAGCCGTGTTGGAGGGTGCTCAGCAACAACCTCAATGGCCTGATAATTTATTGATCAAATACACGTGGGATGAGTCAAAAGACGTTCGTATCATGTTGAACGATCTTCAAAATAACATCCTCTCGGCCATTATTTTAGTGGTGATTGTGATCATCGCTATTTTGGGGGCGAGAACCGCGTTACTGGTGGGGATTTCTATTCCCGGGTCATTCTTGACTGGTTTATTAATGTTGGCCATGTCGGGTTTAACCATCAACATAGTGGTGCTGTTTGCATTGATCATGGCAGTGGGCATGTTGGTGGACGGCGCTATTGTGGTGACCGAATACGCGGATCGGCGCATGCAAGAAGGGGCTCCCCGTAAAGAAGCCTACCGAGAAGCGGCATTACGTATGGCATGGCCAATTACGGCTTCTACTGCCACCACGCTTGCTGCTTTTGCTCCCTTGCTGTTTTGGCCTGACGTCACCGGGGAGTTCATGAAGTACTTACCCTTGACCTTGATTGCAACATTAAGCGCTTCTTTGTTAATGGCACTGCTGTTTGTGCCTGTGCTTGGCGGCATTTTTGGTAAACCGCAGTACGTGTCACCCGCTCAGCGAACTCGTTTGCAAGCGATTGAACACGGCGAGTTTTCAAAAGCGTCTGGGTTTATAGCAGGCTACGTAAAGGTACTTTCTGTCGCAGTTCGTCACCCATTTAAAATTTTAGTCGCGGCCATAGTGCTTGCTATCGCCGTGGGGTTTGGTTACGCAAAAGCGGGGCTGGGTATGATCTTTTTCCCTGAAGTCGACCCACCATTTATGACGATGAAAGTACGCTCTCACGGTGATTTATCTATTTATGAAAAAGATCGGCTGATGAAGCAAATAGAGCAGCACATCATTGGGATGGAGGAGCTTGACAGTGTGTACACCAAAACGGGGGGAAGCGATGAGATTGGCCAGATTCAGCTAACGCCAGTGGATTGGCAGTATCGCCGCCCAGTGAAAGAAATCATTGATGAACTGCGAGAAAAAACCGCTCATATTGCTGGCATTGAGTTGGAATTTAAGTCTCCACAAGCTGGCCCGCCAGCAGAGCATGATGTGGTGATTGAGCTCAGTGGTCGTATTCCTGAAGAGTTGGAACGCAGTGTTAGTTTAGTCCGGCATTGGGCGAATAATCATGCTGCATTTACCAATCTCAGTGATACTGGCAATAAACCAGGTATTGATTGGCAAATTGATTTACAGCTAGACGATGCCGCTCGGTTTGGGGCCGATGCGACGGTGGTGGGTAACACGGTGCAGTTTGTGACAAATGGCCTGAAAGTGGGGGATTATCTTCCCGATGACTCGGATGAAGAGGTGGATATTTTGGTCCGCTTCCCAGCAGAGCAGCGAGACATAGGCCGCTTTGATGAGCTGCGAGTTAAGACCGCCGCAGGCATGATCCCTATTACTAACTTTGCCCAGATAAAAGCAGCGCCGAAACAAGACACTATCCATCGTGTGGGTGGTCATCGAGTGATCTCGGTGATGGCAGACATGCAAGAAGGGTACAACTTAAGCTTGGAGCTACCAAAAATAGAGCACGCTTTATCGGAATTAGGCTTGCCTGAATCGGTTAACTTTAAGTTGCGCGGCCAAAATGAAGAGCAAGATAACTCCACGGCTTTTTTACAAAATGCATTTATTGTGGCTCTGGCGGTCATGGCTCTGATTTTGGTGACGCAGTTTAATAGTTTTTATCAGGCATTTTTAATTTTAAGTGCCGTGCTTTTTTCCACCGTTGGCGTATTTGCGGGTTTGCTTATTTTTCAACGGCCTTTTGGGATCATCATGTCAGGGATCGGAGTGATCGCTTTAGCGGGTATTGTGGTGAACAATAACATTGTACTGATTGATACTTATAATCAGCTGCGTCGGCAAGGGTTCGATAAAATAGAAGCCATCATTCGAACGGGAGTGCAAAGGTTAAGGCCTGTGCTGTTAACTACCGTCACCACCATTTTAGGTTTGATGCCAATGGTGCTTGAGATGAACATCGATTTGATTAATCGTAATATTGAGTTTGGTGCGCCAAGTACCCAGTGGTGGTCACAGTTGGCTACGGCGGTGGCTGGTGGATTGGCGTTTGCGACATTGTTAACGTTAGTTCTGACGCCTTGTTTACTCATGCTTGGTAAAGATAAACAAGTACTCGAATAGTCATTGTGAAACAAAAATGCCTCACTGGACGGTGAGGCATTTTTTATTGGGTACGGTGCTTTCTTAGTGGATGATCATTGGGCTACTGGTCGCCATGTACTTGCTGTATCTTGCCAGTTGGTCCAGACGTTTTTCTGCCTGTACTTTAAAGTCAGATTTTGCTTTTCCTGTTAGTGACTTCGATTGTGGTAGCTTCACCGTACGTGGGTTTTTATGAACACCGTTAACCAAAAACTCATAGTGTAAGTGAGCGCCAGTTACACGGCCTGTTGCTCCTAGCGTGCCGACGGTTTGGCCTTGTTTCACTCGTTGTCCCGTTTTTACTTTACGTTTTTTCATGTGAAGGTATTTGGTGATGTAAGTATTACTGTGTCGAATAAACACGTAGTTACCATTAAACTGGTTGTAACCCGCTTTAGACACAATACCATCGCCAGCAGCCCAAATTGGTGTGCCAACAGGTGCTACATAGTCAGTGCCTCGGTGGGCTTTAATCTGGCCTGTCACTGGGTGTAAACGACGTGGGTTGAAGTTAGAACTTACGTAACGGAAGTTAATTGGTGAGCGTAAGAAGGCTTTTTTCATCGCTCGGCCATTTTGATCGTAGTAAGACTCGTCTTTATCGTTACGAATGGCTTTAAAGTTATCCCCTTGGTTAGTAAAAGAGGCGGCGATGATTTTCCCTCGGCCAGCGTATTCGCCTTCTACAAAGCGCTCTTCAAATAGCACTTCAAAGTGGTCACCAGCGCGAATGTCTAATGCGAAATCAATATCCCAACCGAACATGCCAGCCAATTCCATGATTTGGTTTGGCGTTAGTCCTGCACTGATAGCGGCATTCCAGAAGTTTGAACTAATGGTGGCTTGTGCGTAGTTAAGTTGGGTTTCAACAGGTTTGCTTTCATGAAGGGGGATATAGCTATCACCAGCTTTAGTAATGCGGAAAATTTCGGTAGAGCTAATTGGGCGGATAAGCTGAATGAGTTCGTTTTGATCATTGAAGCCAAATCGTAGCTCGTTACCTGGTTTTAGGTTGGATAATTGATCTTTAATTTCATCATCACTGCTGATCAGGTTATGTAACAACCGAGCAGAAAGTCCAATCCGCTTAAACAGTAATGCGGAACTTTCCCCTGATTTTACGTTGTGCTTTTCCCAGCGGATTTGTGCATTCCGATTAGGTTCTGGGCTAACAAGCAGTTCAGGGTTAATGTCTACAGGATAAGAGCGACCAACTTGTAGTGCATTAGGATCAGTATTTTGCACATTCATATCATTTGGAATAAGTAGCATGCCAACGATAACAGCTGCACTAGAGAGTGCGATGAGTGTACGGTGTATTAAGGGAATTTTGGCAAGTTTCGACAGCATCATTCAAACTAATAATTATTGTTGATAAAAAAGACAGACGTTTAAGTTTAACTGGTTTCAAAAAACATCGCTATTCAAGTAAGATGGAGGATTATCACTTTTTTGCCAAATTTGTGGGAGCGAACAAGAATGGCTAGCATTGAAGCAGCACTAGCAGAGATTAAGCGCGGTGTAGAAGAGCTTATTCCTGAAGAAGGGCTTATTGAGAAATTAAAAGAAAATCGTCCATTACGCATTAAGTTAGGTGCTGATCCAACGGCTGCGGATATTCACCTTGGCCATACTGTTATTTTTAACAAATTACGCCAGTTCCAAGATTTAGGTCATGAAGTGACTTTCCTTATTGGTGACTTCACAGCTATGGTTGGTGATCCAACGGGCAAAAACAGCACGCGTCCTCCTTTGACTCGTGAAGAAGTACTGGAAAATGCAAAAACGTACACTGATCAGATCTATAAAATCTTAGACCCTGAAAAAACAAAAATTCAGTTTAACTCTGAGTGGTTAAATGAATTAGGTGCAGAGGGCATGATCCGTTTAGCGGCAAACCAAACTGTTGCTCGTATGCTTGAGCGTGATGACTTTAAAAAGCGTTATGCTGGTGGTCAACCGATCGCGATTCACGAATTCATGTATCCACTACTGCAAGGTTATGACTCTGTAGCCATGGAAACAGACGTTGAACTTGGCGGTACGGATCAGAAGTTCAACCTGCTAATGGGTCGTGAGCTGCAAAAAGCGAATGGTCAGAAGCCACAAGCTGTGATCATGATGCCACTACTAGTGGGTTTAGACGGCACTAAGAAGATGTCTAAATCGGCTAATAACTACATTGGTATTAGCGAAGCACCATCTGAAATGTTTGGTAAGATCATGTCGATTTCAGACGATCTAATGTGGAGCTACTACGAACTACTTTCTTTCCGTCCGTTAGAAGAAGTAGCTCAGTTTAAAGCTGACGTTGAAGCTGGTAAAAACCCACGTGATGTTAAGATCCTACTGGCGAAAGAAATCATTGCTCGCTTCCACACAGACGCCGATGCTGATGCCGCTGAGCAAGAGTTCATCAACCGTTTCCAAAAAGGTGCGATCCCTGATGAAATGCCAGAATTCGAATTTGAAGCCGGTTTGCCAATTGGTAACGTGCTAAAAGAAGCGGGTTTGGTTAACTCAACGTCTGATGCAATGCGTATGATCCGCCAGGGTGCTGCGAAAATTGAGGGCGAGAAAGTATCTGATACTAAGTTCGTTCCAGCAGCAGGTACGGCTGTTTACCAAGTTGGTAAGCGTAAGTTTGCACGTATCACCATTAAATAAATCTCGTTAATTCCGGCTATGCTGGATTGATGTATAGAAAAAGGCGCGTTGTGCGCCTTTTTTGTATTTTGTTCATTGGGTTATTCATTAATACTGCTTGATGTTTACTTCATATTACACGAGCAAACCTGCGATGCGTTCACCTAGGTATTGTGCTGTTTTGATATCGATGGTTTGTACTTTTCCGTTGTCTTCAGTGGCTGCAGAAGCCCCAAATTGAACCCCAAGTCGGTTAATGGTTTTGTCTTCATAGCCGTTTGGCATATCTAATCCTGCCCATAACATGCCATGTTGGCTGGCCAACGTGAAAAAATAGAGTAAGGTCTGCTCTTGCTCGCCATTGAGACTTCCACCACAAGTAAATCCAGCCGCGATTTTATTGCGCCATAATTGCTCACCCCATGTTTCGCTACTGGCGTCGGCAAATGCCTTGAACTGAGCCGCAGGACCACCCATGTAGGTTGGTGAGCCAAATATAATGGCATCTGCTTGGCGTAATTCAGTGAATAACTGAGTGTTGTCGTAGCGTCCTTCAATGATGTCTTTACCACTGAGTGGGTACAGGGTTGCCGTGGCGGTTTCTTGATCTTGGGCCCCGTTTTTTATCGCTTCAGCTAGGGCATGTGTGGTACCTGTTTTAGAAAAATACACAATAGCGATACTTTTCATAGGAACTCCTTATTTTTGCCAGTAAGTGCGGTGGTGAGTGTTATTTCGGTTCTTTCGATAGCCTCATTTCAACAGCGGCCAAATATTCTGGGTAAGGGAAAAATTGGTAAATGTATGAACAGCTATAAACCAGCTTAATAGTGTGATCGTCTAAGCTCTGAAGGCACTGCTGAAACCATGTTTGCCATTGGGGTGTGCTGGGCTGTTGCGTATAAGGAACAACTGGCGTGTGTGAAGCGCTGGCATACACGGCCACATAGGCTTGCCAGAAGTAGTGCAAGGCTTGGTGTTGATCGTCAAAGTAGGGGCATAACAGTAAAAATGCCTGAAATGCGGTGACTCCGTGTAATAAAGTGAAATCATTAGTGTGCAGGAACTGGGTAACAACAACTTTAGCGACTGTTTCAATCGACAAATTTTCAGGTATAGGGCGTATTGCTTGAAATTTATCGTGATTGATAATGTGGATAACACGCTTGGAAATGTTGCTAAATTCTAATTTCTTTTCACCGAACTGACTTTTGGCCTGTTCTAATTGTTGCTCTGCATTGTAAGTTTGAGTGGTTGTTAAAGGCCCTAATGTCTGGTTGACGCTGGACCATTCGGCAAGTGCGATAGCAATTTCATCGATTTCTTGAGCTTGAACGGCATAAGATAGACGAATCAAACAGTGAAATGCATTACTGCTGAGTCCCGGCAATAAAGCTGGTAATTGGCGTTTGAGTGTTTTTTCAATACCAAGATTGATTAGCTGGGTTCGAATAGCTTTCCTATGAACATGAAAGTGATCAGGTTCACCCAAAGTAGCGGGCTGGCGGTGATCGGTGTTATCTGCCCTCATTTTTTCTAATCTTGGCGTATAAAAGCGATAAAAGTGCTCGATTTGTTCTTGTGTTGCTCCACATAGTTCTAGTGCGCTTAACGCCATGGGTAGATGATTACTGAGATCCGTGTCGTAGATGGGATCAAATTGGTGGCCTAACTTAATTAGCTTTTGGCTTTTTATTATGCTTGCTCGCTCCATGAGATGCTCCCAGTGGATATATTAAATAAAGTTATTTGTTTATTAATATAGTATGGGTGATAGTTAAGTAAACAAAAAACTTTACTTATTGTTTTTTGAGTCGTGCTAGATCACTTATTTTTGCAATTTTGTGAATATGGAATTGTAGAGCAGAAAAAAGCAGCCTGAGAATGTCAGACTGCTAAAGAGAGAGTGTTATTTGTTGAGGGCAAAGGTTGGTAGGGATAAATGCCAGCGAATCGCCCCTAAGCGAATGATCAATGTGGTAGCAACACTCATCAAAGTCGCAATATTGGAATCGAGTTGGTAATGCAGCGCGATAGTAAAAACAATACCACCTAAAATACAGGCAGTTGCGTAGACTTCACTTCGTAATACCATCGGGACTTCTCTGGCTAAGACGTCTCGAATAATGCCTCCACCACAGCCAGTAATAACGCCCATGATGACAGCAACCATTGGTGTTGCGCCATACGCTAAGGCTTTTTCGACGCCGATGACAACAAACACGGCTAAGCCAATGGCATCGGAAACGGGCAGTACAAACCAAGGCAGGCGTTTAGGACGGCGAACGACCAGCATGGTAATGATACAGGTGGTAAAAATGACCCATAAGTAAGCGGGATCCACGATCCAGAAAACAGGGGTTGCACCTAGTGCCATGTCTCGGATGGTTCCCCCACCAATGGCGGTCACACTGGCCAATACAATTACCCCAAAAGGGTCCATTTTTAGTCGGCCGGCTAACAGCACTCCCGAAATTGCAAAAATGGCGGTGCCAAACATATCAAGAACGTAGGTAAGCATTAGGGATAACTCAACAAAACAGCATGAAAAAAACGGGTTGATTGTACCCGTTTAGTGTAAAGGCACAACAAGCTGTTAACGATCAATGGTGGGTGAGTGGATCTCTGTCACATTGCTTTTCTGGCGGTGTCTAAATACTGGCAAACTTGTTTCACAGCATTCAGCGTCCTTGGTGTTGGGCGATTTAACCAATCAGAATGTAATGACCAAATTTGCTGCTTGTCTTGGGCTGGGAGTTTGTCTTTCCAGTGGTGCCAGTTGTTATTATCGACAGCATGCTCAGAGGTGAAAATGACTTCAGGCTGCCTGACGACAACTTGCTCTTCACTGACTTGAGGGTAGGGGCTCGGGCTATTTTGAAAAATGTTTTCGCCTTGGCATAAAGTAAACACTTGGCTTGGCCAGCTGCTTCCCGCGACGCTTATCATCGGCTTAGTGCTGAGCTGATAGAAAAAAGGTACTTTACGTTTATGGGCGTATTGGCTACGTAGTTGCTCTAGGTCTGCTCGGTAGTTGGTTAAGGTTTTCTGAGCGTACGAAGGATCGGTGGCCCACTGACTTAGCTCTTCAATGGCGATAGCAATGTCATCTAAGGTTGTGGGTTTAGAATAAAACACAGTCATGCCTAACTGTTCTAATTTTTTGAGCTCTCTAGGGGAATTCCCGCCTTCCCATGCCAGTATCAAATCAGGTTTTAACGCAATGATACGTTCGAGTTTTATGCCGTGATAGTTGGCTACTTTTTCTAAGTTTTTCGCTTGTTCAGGGTAGTCACTGTAGTCACTGACTGCGATCATGGCTGGCCCAAGTCCGGCTGCATAGGCAAGTTCAGTGGTGTGTGGGGCTAAGCTGATCACTCGTTGAGCGGGCTGAATTTTTTGAGTAGCAAAGCCAGCACTTGAATAAACAAGACAAAATAAAGAGAACAACGGGCCGAAAGAAGAGCTGAGTTTCAAGGTTAGAGTCCTTGCTTGAGCAGTAAAATAAGCAGGCTTTGAATTGCTATCCAAATAACAATACGAACATTGAGTAGCCGATGAAGCTGCGCTAAGTGATAGGCCGCGGGAGCGATGCGTCCTCCTAATTTCGGGCGCATTAATTTTTGCTGAAGGTAAATAGCAGGCCCACCTAAAGAGAGCTCTAACTTTCCACCCACTGCGGCAAGTAGCCAGCCAGGACCAGGCAGTTGCCACTGTTTACCTTGGTGCCACATGGTAGTGATTGCTTGTTTCCCATTGCGGCCAACGCAGAGCAGTAATGCAAATAACCGTAAAGGCAAGTAATCAAAGACAGCCAGCATATAAACCGCAGGTAATCCGAATGGGCGCAGGGATTCATGGCTAGGAGACCATGCTCTAGCAAGCTCGCAAGCCAGTCGGTACATGAAAGCACCAATGCCACCAGTTAAACCAAACCAGAACAGAACCGCGATAACATTGCGGCTATACCCTAATAACAAAGTTTCAGCGCCCGCTTTTCCTAATCCAAGTGGCGATAAGGTATCTGTTTGACGGTTAACATGAAAAGCGAGTTGCGCGCGTGCTTGCTGTTTATCGTTATTGCCGAGTGAATTGACTAACCCCTTGGCTAGCTTTTCAGAGCTGCGCCAGTCAATGGCAAGCAGAAGTAGAGCCAGCTCAAATAGCCGTTGATCCCACACTAGAGGGTAGGCAGCAATGAGTACCAATAAGGCCGGTGTCCACATTAAAAGCCATGCTAATGTGCCATACAACAAGCGTTGTGAGTAATCCCCTTTTCCATTTACTTTTTCGGCAAGCTGAGAAGCGAATTTTTGCCATAACGTCATGGGGTGAGCTTGATAGGGAATCGGCAGCAAAACGTGGAACAGCAGTGCACCCCACATCACTAGTAGGGTGCCATCGGCAATTAGAGAAGTGAATTGCTCGATCATTCTTTCATTATGCCTTTAGCAGGTTCGCCATGTTGATCACCATTTCTGATGAACTTTTAGCTGCTAGTGGTAAGAATTCTTCAAAGCTCATTGGAGATTCTTTATCTGCAACATCAGAGATAGCGCGAACCACCACAAATGGTGTGTTAAATTGGTGACATGCCTGGGCAATTGCTGAAGCTTCCATTTCTACGGCAATCACCGAAGGGAAGTGCTTACGAATAAACTCTTGGCGTTCTGCGGTGCAAACAAACGCGTCACCAGTACAGATCAAACCACGAACCGCGTGTTTGTCTTCCATTTGTGCTAATGCTTGTTCTGCCACTTGCATCAGTTTTTCATCGGCAGCGAATGCTGCTGGTTGACCCGCCATTTGACCAATTTCGTAGCCAAATGCAGTCACATCAGCGTCGTGGTGACGAACTTCTGTTGAAATAACAACATCACCAAGATTTAGGCTTGAGTCAAAGCCGCCAGCGGAACCTGTGTTGATCACAACATCTGGTTGGTAGCTTTCTAATAAAATTGCGGTGCCTACAGCAGCGGCCACTTTACCAATGCCTGATTGCAATAAAACGACATCTGCACCATTTAGTGTGCCTGTATAAAACGTACAACCTGCTTTTTTATGCTCTTCGCAGTTTGCTAGTTGATCTTTTAGGATGACCACTTCTTGTTCCATTGCACCAATAATGCCAATTTTCATCTTTGTGTTCTCATTAATAAGGAGTTGATAGTGGAAAGGATTGTAGCATAGCTTTTTTTGAAGAGGGGTTAACAATAAGGAAGTGCTGTGTTGGGACATACAGCAAAGATCATAGTATGAGGTGTCTTGCTGTATGTCGCATCAGGGGAGAACGAAGCTTATGCTTTCTCTTCCGGACGGTATTTTAGTTGAACCCCCTTTAGGAAGTTACGTAAAATTTGTGCTTTGCAGTCACGGTAATGCTTGTTATCTGGCTTGCGGAAAAAAGCACTCAGTTCGTGTTTGCTCATGTTAAAGTCAGCGAGTGCCATGATGTCTAAAATATCTTCGGCTTTCAGGTTTAATGCGATTTTTAATTTTACAAAAATCATATTGTTTGTAAGACGTTGTTCTGGCTCTGGTTGTGGGCCTTCTCTTTTGCCGCGCTTATCATTGATCAGGCCATTTAAAAAGATCGCCAGTTGAATGTCTTCTAGCTGTTGAAAAGCAGCATCCTCGTCCTTTTTCAGCCAGTTACTTACTTGCTCTCGTGTTACTTGATGATCAGCTAAGCCAAAAATGGCCATCATTTTAGAATCGTTGAAATCGAAGGTATAACGGATACGGCGTAAAATGTCGTTATTAGTCACAAATGTGTCCTGATCTAATGGGCAACTGAACCACGGTGGTTAGTGCGTAAAAATAGCAAAGGTGATGATAGCAATAAAATGCATGAATACCGCGGAATTTATTATTTCATAATTAGATTTTGCTTAATAAGTTCGGCTCTGAGTTGCTCTGCTCTTTTTCGGTTTACACCAAAATCTGAGTACCCCGTTCGAGATTCCGATCGAACAATGAGCTGCTGTCCTTCTATTTTGAGCTCTAAATCATCCACAAAGCGCAGGATTGTTGAGGTGCACTCAATGCGTAAATAGTCTTTTTCTTTTACTGCTGTTTTTGCGCCAGGAAGTTGCAGTGCAGCTTGCTCCAGCATCTCTAAAGTCGCGTCTGGGGTTAATTCAAAAGGGGCAATATTAAATTCATCACGGTTATCTAAAGTGGAAACACAGTTAGGCTTTTCGCCGCACGGTGAGGAGCTTTTGTCAGCTATTGTGGTGACCCCTTGACTGCATGCGGTCAAGCTGAGTATTGATATTGCTAGGAAAACGTTTTTTGTCATTGGGTTGCCTCTTATTGTCGCGTTATTTACGTGATGTATTTACAAATAAAAAAGGACCCACTATAGGATCCTTTTTTTGCTTAAGAACGGTATATTTTAGTATACATCTCGAACGTAACGTTTTTGTTTTTTCAATTGATTAACGTATTCTTTGGCTTCTTCTTCGGTGCGACTTCCATGTTCAATAATTACATCATGGAGTGCTTTATCGACATCTTTGGCCATGTAATAAGCATCACCACAAACAAAGAAGTAGCCACCACGTTCTAGCCATGCAAACAGCTCTGCACCACCTTCTCGCATTTTATCTTGCACATAGATTTTTTCTGCTTGATCGCGAGAAAATGCTAAATCTAAGCGGGTGAGGACTTCTTTATTTTGCAGGGTTTCCAATTCATCTTGATAAATAAAGTCGGTTGCGCCGTTTCGGTCACCAAAAATTAGCCAGTTGTCACCTGGTGAAGCCTGGACTTCGCGTTCTTCTAAGAAAGCACGGAATGGAGCAATTCCTGTGCCTGGGCCCACCATGATCATTGGGGCTTTATCGTCTTCAGGAACCGCGAAGTTTTTATTTGGTGCAAAGTAGCAAGGTACTTTACCGTCTTCTTCAACAAGATCAGCGAGCCATGTTGAACAGGTACCGTTATAAGTACGTTCATCGTTTTTGTATCGAACACTACCAATGGTGAGGTGAACTTCATCATTGTGTTTGTTCAAGCTTGAAGAGATGGAATAGGCACGTGGGGCAATTGGCTTTAATAAGGAAAGAATTTCAGCCAAAGATAACGTGACATTCGGGTAAGCTTGCAGAAGATCTAAGGTATCTTTGCCCCATAAGAAGTCGTTTAGCGCAGAGTTGTCTTCATTGGCTATCATTTCAATGAGCTTATGATCGCTGGCGCTTTCAGCTAAGGTTTTTACAAACTCTTTGGATGGGGTTCGAATGTCTAGATAGCGCGTAAAGATCTCACGCAGACTGTGGTTTTCACCGTTCCAAGACGGTTTTTCATCACCGGAAAAGTTCAGTTGGGCAAGAAATGCTTCAACCAGTTCCGGTTGGTTTTGAGGGATAACGTTTAGCGCGTCCCCTGGTTTATAGAATTCACCAGATCCTTCTAGTGATAATTCATAATGAACGATCTCTTTACTGGATCCTTCTTTATTAAGAACACGTTTTTGTTTCAACGTCGCTTGCAGCGGGTTCTTACGACCGAACTTAGATTTCTGCTTTGGGGTAGAGGCCCCTCCTTGAGTTGAGTGACTGTCCCCGTCATCCCCTTTTTCTGCAATACTTGGCAGGGTGGCAATCATCCATTCTTCAGATGGGCTCTCAAAGTCGATGTCGCAATCCACACGAGGGGTTACTCGGGTTGCGCCTAAGGCTTCTAAGCGCTCATCCCATAGTTTGCCGGCAAGACAGAACTCATCGTAACTGGTGTCACCAAGGGCGAGTATCGAGAAGAAGGTGCCATCGAGTTTTGGTGCATTATCACTGCTCATGGTTTGCCAGAGCATTTCTGCATTGTCTGGCATTTCACCTTCACCGTAGGTACTTGTCACAATTAAGATACGAGAGGACTTCACGAAGATTTGTGCATCGACGTCGTCCATGTCGTAGACGTTGGCTGTCATGCCATATTCTTTGGCTTTTTCTGCTGTATCGTAGGCGACACTTTCAGCGTTGCCCGTTTGAGAACCATAAAGAATAGTAAGGGCTTTCACTTGTGGCTTAGATTCAGCATGAACCACTGATTCCTCTTTGACGAGCAGACGAGAATGCAGACCTGAAAAGAAGCCCGCCAACCATGTCTTTTGGTCGCCATTAAATGGAATATCTTTTGGTAAATGAGGTACTTTCATAATTCTTCCTATCTTAAGATACGCGCCTTTCCTTAGGCTGTTTGGGCTTCTTTCTCAGCTTGTTTTTCTAGTGCTTTCTCTTGCTCTATATCATCTCGAATGACATCTGCAAACGCATGACAATATAGGGTTGCTAATCTTTGATTGAGCGCTTCAATCTCTGTTAATTGAGATCGAATATCGAGTTCGCGAGCTAAAATCCAAACTGAGGTTCCACGAGAGTGTGTATCCCAAACATCTCTACGTGCGAGGGATGTTTTGTAATCTTGCACTCGCTTGTGGGCGAGCAGTACAGCTAACTCTTCATCTTTGTAGGTAGAGATCGCTTCTTTTACATCTTTTGTGACAGTATCGAGCAGCTTTTTATCACGCAGCTCGAACATACGTGTCACTAACTTCGCTTGTTCATCTTCGTCTGGTACTTGTGTCTTCGCCAATTCATGTGCGCGGTGTAATACCCCACTTTGAGTAAGAAGATCACAAATTAATGAGGTATCCATTTCTCCATATTGTGGGCTTAAGCCGTCAGACAGGACTTGCTCATCCCGATAAGCAAAGTGGATCTCTTCAAGCAAGCGGTTTGCTTCTCCGTGGATCAGCTCTTCTTGCATTTTCTTGCGAGAATGAGAGGCCAGAATACTTTCAGGGTGTTGGCTTTGCGTCAGAGCTAATGGAAGCACCAGAGTAAATAGAGTTCGGCTGGTTGCCCAATCCGCTAAGATAGCTTTTGCCTGAGCAGATTGAGTAAAGCGAACATGTTGTTCTAAATGCCATTTTAGTGCTTCTTCATAACCTGGGTTATGTTCGATTAATGGCAACGTCAGAACAGAGTCTTTACTGCAACTGTTAGCAAAGTTGCCATCAACATTGTATTGGTAAGCGACGCCACCAGACATTCCATTACCAAAGCCTTTTCCATAACCGCCTAGGTTAATGACGGAACCATTGGTCATGTATTCACAACAAAAATCACCAACCCCTTCAACAACGGCGACGGCACCTGAGTTACGTACCGCAAAACGGTCACCAGCTTCACCTTCAATGAAAGCTTGACCACCTGTTGCGCCAAATAACGCAAAGTTACCAATAAGCACATTATTGCCAGAGGTAAGCTGATCTTGGCCTGGGAAACGCACCACAATATGGCCACCACTGGCCCCTTTACCGACACCATCGTTACAAGTGCCTGTGTGCTCCATGACTAAGCCACTGTTATTGAAAGCGGCGTAGCTTTGTCCTGCACTGCCGTTACTTTTGATTAGGACCGATTCCGCATCTAAGAAGCGGCGACCATTACTTGCTAATAAAACGGCAGGGTGGTTTGACGCAATATTTTGATAATTTAAGCCACGTTCAATATCGATGGATAGCTGGCCACCAGTGGATTTATTGCGGTTGTTCAGCTTTCCGGCATCGAGTGTAATGTGACGTTGCTCAGATTCAAAGTAATCACTTAGAAGAGTTTCAATAAGGTGATCGTCTGGGGTGAAGTCTGCTTCTAGATAGATAGGTTTGGCAACTTTGACGATATCCACTGGACGCAGTAAGCCCGTCATATCAAGGCGACCAACAATACTGTGGTGGTTAGCAAGGTGCAGCAGTTCTGTTTTTCCGCGAATGTCGCGTAAAGTGCGATAACCGAGTTTTGCTAAAATCTCACGAACTTCATGAGCCACGTTTAAGAAATATTGGGCTAGAGCTCTTGGATCACCTTGATACAGCTCAGGGTTAGTAGTGAGGCCAGCAGGGCATTTTACGTTACAGTTTTTGGCCATGACACACTTGAGCATCATCAGTGCAGTGGTACCAAACTCGAAGGAATCGCCACCCATGATGGCCGACTTAATCACATCTGCGCCAGTTTGGTGAGCGTTAGAGCAGCGAAGGGTGACTTTGTCGCGCAGGCCATTTTCACTCAGGGATTGATGAACTTCGGCAATCCCTATTTCTGCTGCTCGGCCTGTGTTTTTCAAGCTGGTTACAGCCGCAGCTCCTGTACCGCCAGTATTACCAGCGACGTTGATCACATCGGCTCCCGCTTTTGCGACACCAACCGCAATGGTGCCGATCCCTTCGGAAGAGACCAGTTTAACAATGACGCGCACACGGGCGGCTTTGGCATCATGAATCAGCTGACCAAGATCTTCGATGGAATAGGTGTCGTGGTGTGGTGGTGGGCTCACTAGTTCAACACCTGGTGTTCCACCACGGGCAGCGGCGATTTCTACCGTTACTTTTGGTGATGGTAGCTGGCCACCTTCCCCCGGTTTTGCCCCTTGTGCAATTTTAATCTCGATCTCTTCAAGCTGAGGATCAGCCAAATAGCCTACCCAGACCCCAAAGCGTCCTGATGCAAATTGTTTGATTTTGCTGGCTTTGATTGTATTAAAGCGCGTTGAGTGCTCGCCACCTTCACCTGAGTTACTCATGGCTCCAGCAATGTTGGTGCCTTGAGCTACCGCTTGATGCGCGTTGGCGTTGAGTGCTCCGTGGCTCATTGCACCAGACGCAAAAGTGGGTGTAATTAGGTGAGCTGGTTCAACTTGATCTAACTCTATTGGCTGTTTAGCCGCCTTGATACGCGTTAAGAATTGACCTAACTCTGGTTTTACTTCAAGCGAAATGTGATGACTTTCTAGCGAAGCGGAGACGATTTTTTCGGCCCAGGTGGACTTAATAGCCGCATGAAGTGCTTCCGATGCTTCAACGTTATTCAGTTGTAACTGGAATCGTCCTTCCTCTACGGAAAGAGAGGTGACTTGTAAACCCGCCCATAGGTAGTTGACGTTACCATCAAAGTGGAAGCGATCAAGTAGGTGTGAGAACTCTTCCGGTGTGGATGCTGCGGTAAAATCGAGCGGCAGCAACAGAATATCACGAAGGGCGGCAGGGCGAGATTCCCGTTCACTGTATAAACTGCTGGCAAATGAGCGGTAAGACGGTGTTACTTTAAAATTGTCTATCTGCTCTGGGGTGAGTTTGTCGTAGCCTTGCTCTTTATAAGCGATGTCTTCACTGGTGACTACTGCGGACTCAAGGGCTTGTTCTGCTTGGTTTTCATCGACATATTGCACCGACTCTTGGGTCATGTTGATGTATTCGCGTACTGCGGTATTACCAAAGCTGTGACCTGCACCGTCTTGACGCTCTTTAAATAAACCCAGTAACGGTATCTGGTTTTCTTCATTAATCGCCAGTGCTTTAAAGTGCCATTTTGCCGAGCTCCACGCTAGATCTTCAAAGCGTGCGCCACCAACTGGAGAGCTGATGTTAGGGAAGTACTTTTTTAAACATGGGGAGTCGGTATCTAAGAAGTTTGACTCAAAAAACTCACCGCCAATGTAACTTTCAGCGGTACAAAGGCCAAATTTACCCATGGTTTTCATGAGTGACTTTTCACACGCTTTTTGAAAGTTCTTTAGTCCGGTTTCGACTGGCTGGTTATTCGACAGAGTTTTTGCTCGGTGGAATACGGACATCGGGCAAATGGCCGAGGCACCGAAACCCAGTAAACAGGCGATATCATGGCTGCTAACAGCTTGGCCTGTTTGATAAACAATGCTGGTGTCAAAGCGTAAGCCTTTTTTGATCAAGCGCTGGTTTACCGCGGTAACAACAAGCACAGCAGGAAGGGCGGCTTTGTCATTGGCAATGTTTTTGTCGCTCAGTACCACAATACCGCATTGTTGTTCTGCCGCTTGTTGGACGGCGTCACACAGATCATTAATGGCTTGCGCGACCCGTTTGGCATTGTCTTCTCGGCTGTTGAGCGTAGGAGTAAATAAGGTGTCGAAGGTGGTTACGTTGATTCTGTCTTGGGCAAAAATTTGCTCTAGCTGCTGTGGCTGTAAGATCGGTGAATCGAGTACCAGTTGAACTGTATCTTGTGGGCTAAAGTTGGGCTTTGCACCTAGGGCAACACGTAACGTCATGCCGTCTGACTCTCGTAAAGAGTCAAGTGGTGGGTTAGTTACTTGAGCAAAACGTTGGCTAAAGTATTTCGACATTCCTCCTTCTTCGTCGGTTAAGACGTTAGGCGCTAAGCCAAAACCCATTGCCGTAATTTTCTCTGCGCCATGCTCAATCATTGGGTCTAAGAAGAACTTGAAGCTTTCTTGGTTCAGTGAATAAGCAACTTGACGGCTGTATGAGCTAAACTCGGTATTCTCAGTCACATCGTCTAGTGAAGAAGGGGCAAGATCATCGAGGGTAATTCGAGCAGACTCTAATAGAGCAGAATAATTACGCTCCTTAGCTAGGGTTTCTAGGATTTCATTGGTTTCGTAACTCTTACCAGTCCCGTGGTCAAAGTAGATCATCCCGCCAGCTTGAATACGACCATAGCGGATGACTTCTTCAGCGGGAAAGTCGATTTGTCCAGCTTCACTCATTACTGCAAGATAACGGTCTGTTTCGACACTGCGTAATGGGCGCAAACCTAGGCGATCGAGACGGGCTCCTACTTTTTGGCCATCGGAGAAAATCAGTGCCGCTGGTCCGTCATTTTTCTCTTCTGATAAGCTAAAGTACTCCAGCATAGCCCGAACTTCAGGGGAGATTTTTTCATCGTTTTCCCAGGCCGGGGGCATCATTGCCAGCACAGCCGTCACGATGTCTAATCTGTCTTCCACCACACGGCGGGCCAACGTTTGATCGAGGCGGGCAGAGTCTGATTGACCTTTTGGAAAGATCACTTTTTTATGTTGCTGGCGAGCAATAGCGTCTTCGCTTAACCGATTTTTTTTATCGGTATTCAACTCGCCATTGTGCGCCATGCGACGAAAAGGTTGAGCCATCATAGTGGCTGGTGCGGTGTTGGTGGAAAAACGCGTATGGAAAAATAGGGTCGTGATTTGATGTTCTGGGTGTGAAAGATCCGCAAAGTAGGGCACAACTTCCCATGAATTTAAGCGCCCTTTGTACACCTGAGTTTTGGAGCTCATCGAAAGCGGATAAAAGCCTTCCAAGTTGTCATCAGTAAAACCTATCGACTCCAGTTCACTGAGTGATAAGTTAATATCGTCTTCAAATTCAACGTGATTTCTTGGTTCTCGGTTTAAAAAAATGACTTGTTGAATGGTTTGTTGCACTTGTTGTGACGCTTTATTTACCGCATCGGTATTTACAGGAACTTCACGCCAGAAAGCAATATCCAGTTTGTGTTTTGAAAGTGTGCTTTCAATCAGTGATTTTGCGGTATCAAACTGAGAGTTATCGAATGGAAAGAAAAAGTTAGCAACACCAAACTCCCCTTTTTCAAGGCTAGGTTGCTCAAGTAAAAAGCGATAAAAGTTGACAGATAAGTCGATATTGACTCCGGCACCATCACCAATTCCTTCTGCATTCATGCCACCACGATGAGGAATTGTGCACAGTGCTTGGTGGGCCAAAGCGAGTAATTGGTGGGTTTGCTCACCTGTTTTATCGGTGATGAATCCAACCCCACAACTCGAATGTTCATGCTCACTATCGTACAGCGAACGAAATTCCTGACTGGTTAGAGCAGGTGCTGAGATCGCCGTTTGAACCAGTTTGTAGCTAGCCTCACGTTCACTGTGAGTGCTGGTATTTTTGCCACAATTGTCCTTCTCTAGCGACGGATCATACAGTGTCATTGCAATTCTCCCTTGCTTACTGCCTGTTTATCTGGCAGTGACTACTAAGCGTTTACTTACATCATGATTACTGAATCGCTGGTTATTAATCATAAACCATACAGAAATTGTGACTGCATTTATGTGCGATATAAGCTTAAAGTGCTGAATTTTAAATACTTAGTTAACATTTCCGTTGTTATTTGTTTTCAGCAACCTAACAAGCTATAAGGAATTAATAAAAAGGTCAAGCTTTCACAATATTGTGTTTCTAATTATATAATAGTAATGATTAGTGATTTTTATCTCTTATATAACAATGGCTTAGTGTTTTATTTTTAACCTTTTTGTTACATTTTTGTGGCGTATTTTTTTGAGAGGCAATTAAAAATTTTTATGCGTATTTAATGATTAATAGTGTAGAACATAATCTTAAGTATGCGGATTTTGGAGGAATAAAAAGCAGGTATAAAAAAGGCCAGCGTCAAAGCACTGGCCAAGATTGGAAGGAATTACAATAGATTATGCTGATAGCATTAAAGAATCTGCTTTTGCTTCAAGGTTAGTGTTACCCATTAAGTATTCATCTACTTCACGAGCACATTCACGACCTTCATTGATACAGCGAACTACCAAAGATTGGCCTGTTCGCATATCACCGGCGGCAAACACGCCTTTTTGGTTTGTTGCGAACCCGTCGGTTGCAACATTGCCACGCTCATCCAGTTTAATATCCAGTTGAGCAAGAACGCCTGTTGGTTCTGGGTGCAAAAAACCCATCGCTAAGAATGCGGCATCACATGGAATAATTCGCTCAGAGCCAGCCACTTCAGTGAAGTTAGGGCGCTCACCCGCTTTAGGTTCATCCCACTGAATATCGGCAATACGCAATGCTTTCACGTTGCCACTTTCATCGCCGATAAACTCTTTGGTCAGAATATTCCAATGACGATCACAGCCTTCTTCGTGTGAAGTAGTGGTTTTCATGATCATTGGGTATTCAGGCCATGGCTGATTTGCTGGGCGCTTTTCAGGTGGGATCGGCATGATTTCTACTTGTGTAATGCTTGCCGCACCATGGCGGTTTGATGTGCCTACACAGTCTGAGCCGGTATCACCACCACCGATAACTACCACGTGCTTATCTTTAACGTGAATTTCTTCTGTTTTCAGATCCATGTTGTTTGCACGGCGGTTATTTTGGCCTAAAAACTCCATGGCAAAATGAACACCTGAGAGCTCACGGCCTGGAATTGGTAAGTTACGAGGCACTGTAGAGCCGCCTGTTAATAACACCACATCAAAGTCTTGGCGCAGTTGTTGTGCATTAATATCAACACCAATGTGGGCATTGACTTCAAACTTGATGCCCGCGTCAGACATTAAATTGATTTTACGATCAATGACATCCATGCCGAGTTTGAAATCTGGGATACCAAAGCGAAGTAAACCACCCACTTTTTCATCACGTTCAAATACGGTAACAGTATGGCCAGCGCTGTTTAGCTGCTCAGCGGCTGCCAGCCCTGCCGGCCCTGAACCGATGATCGCGACTGTTTTACCTGTGCGAGAGCGTGGCGTTTTAGGTTTTGCATACCCTTCACGGTAGGCCGTTTCCACAATGGTTTTTTCGATGTTACAGATGGTGATTGGATCTTGGTTAATGCCAAGGACACAGCCACTTTCACAAGGCGCAGGGCAAACACGACCAGTAAACTCTGGGAAGTTATTGGTGGTGCTTAAAATGTTCCATGCCTCTTCCCAGCTGTCGCGAAACACCGCGTCATTAAACTCTGGGATGATGTTACCAATCGGGCATGAGTTGTGGCAAAAAGGAACGCCACAATCCATACAGCGCGATGCTTGCTCATTGATTTTATTGCCAAATTCTTTGTTTAAGACAAATTCTTTGTTGTCTTGAATACGAACACTTGGATCTAATTTTTGTGGCAGTTCACGGCCAAACTCCAAAAATCCTGTAGGCTTACCCATTTACGGCCTCCAACTCTTCCTTGTTTACAGCTTCTGCTTTACGTTTTAGTAGTACGGCTTTGTAATCCCTTGGCATGACTTTCACCATCTGTTGAAGGTTTGCTTCAAAGTTGGATAGGAAAGTTGCTGCAACTGTACTACCAGTCAATTCAACATGTTTAGTTAGCATTTCTGTGAGCAGATCTTTGTCTTCTTGCTCAATTGGGTCTAGGTCAACTAGCTCAGGGTTTAGTTTGGTTTCGAAGTCATTGAACTGATCCCAAACATAGGCAACACCGCCACTCATACCTGCGGCAAAGTTACGGCCTGTTTGACCGAGAATAACGGCTACACCACCAGTCATGTATTCACAACCGTGGTCACCAACACCTTCAACTACCACTTTTGCACCAGAGTTACGAACACAGAAACGTTCACCAGCCATACCTCGAATGTAAGACTCGCCCGACGTAGCACCATAGAAACAAACGTTACCTACGACAATATTGTCTTCTGGAATAATGTCTGATTTTGCATCTGGGTACAGCACTAACGTACCGCCAGACAGGCCCTTACCCCAGTAGTCATTGGCGTCACCTTCGACTTCAAATTTCACGCCTTTGGCAAGGAAGGCTCCTAAGCTTTGGCCCGCACTGCCGTTGAACTTGACGTTCATTGGCTGTGGTAAGCCTTGGTCTTTGTAAATTTTTGAAATTTCGTTCGACAGCATGGTTCCCGCACTGCGGTCGGTGTTGATGATGTCAAACTCAGCATCTACTTGTTTGCCTTCATAGAGCGCTGGTGCAGCGGCTTCAATTAGCTTACGGTCGAGAACATTTTCAAGGTTATGCTCTTGTTCACGCTGGTTGAAAATGCCGTCTTCAGGGCGGGCAGGTTCATTGAACAGAACAGGACTTAAATCTAGGTTTTTGTATTTCCAGTGGCCGATATCATCACGGATCTTCAGTTTGTGTGATTGACCCACCATTTCATCAATAGTGCGGAAACCAAGCTCAGCCATGACTTCACGTAGACCTTCAGCCATGTATTGGAAGAAGGTGACAACATCTTCTACGCGGCCGTCGAAACGCTCACGAAGGGTTTTGTTTTGCGTTGCGATACCAACAGGACATGTATTCTTATGACACTTACGCATCATGATACAGCCTTCAACAACCAAGGCTGCTGTTGCTACGCCCCATTCTTCAGCACCAAGTAGCGTTGCGACTGCAAGGTCACGTGGCGTTTTCATCTGACCGTCAGATTGAACAACGATACGGTTACGTAGGCCATTTTTCAGCAGTGTTTGGTGAGTTTCAGCTAAGCCTAGCTCCCAAGGCAGACCGGTGTGACGAATAGAAGACATCGGAGATGCACCTGTACCACCATCAAAACCTGCGATAAGTACTACGTCAGCTTTCGCTTTTGCTACACCCGATGCAATCGTACCTACGCCTGCTTCCGATACGAGTTTCACGTTGACACGGCCAGCGCGGTTCGCGTTTTTGAGATCGTAGATCAGTTGAGCCAAATCTTCGATAGAGTAAATATCATGGTGTGGCGGTGGTGAAATTAAGCCAACCCCTGGGGTGGAGTGACGTGTTGCACCGATCCAATCATCGACTTTATCTCCAGGTAGCTGACCACCTTCACCGGGTTTCGCACCTTGTGCCATTTTGATCTGAATTTCATCAGAATTCGTTAGGTAGTAAGACGTTACACCAAAGCGGCCAGAAGCCACCTGTTTGATGGCAGAACGTTCCCAGTCACCGTTGTCTTTGCGTTCAAAACGAGCAGGATCTTCACCACCTTCACCTGAGTTTGATTTCGCTCCGATGCGGTTCATTGCAACAGCCAGTGTGGAGTGTGCTTCGTAAGAAATAGAACCAAAGCTCATTGCACCCGTTGCGAAACGCTTAAGAATATTCTCAATAGGTTCAACGTCGGCAAGAGGAATGGAGCCTGCTGGATTTTTGATGAACTCTAATTGGCTACGTAATGTCGCGGCGTTATCACCTTGTGAGTCAACTGCGTGGGCGTACTGCTTAAATTGTTCGTAGTCTTTGTTACGGGTTGATTTTTGCAGTAGTGAAATTGTTTCAGGGTTAAACAAGTGTTTCTCACCACGCTGCTTCCACTGATAGACTCCACCCACATCCAGAACCTGAACTGGGATTTCACGAGTCGGGTAACCCACACGGTGACGAACCAGCACTTCTTGGGCAATGTCATCGATGGTTAAACCTTCAATACGTGAAACCGTACCGGTGAAGTATTTGTCTACGACTGACTTACTGATCCCCAGAGCTTCAAAGATTTGCGCGCCATGGTAAGACTGTAGGGTTGAGATCCCCATTTTTGAGAAGATTTTTAATAGGCCGCCGTTAACCCCTTTGCGGTAGTTATTGAATAGCTCGACCGATGAAATTTCTGGGTCGAGTTTCTTCTTCTTCTGAAGATCAACAATGGTTTCAGTGACTAAGTATGGGTTTACCGCATTCGCACCGTAGCCCACAAGAGTTGCAAAGTGGTGGGTTTCACGAGCATCTCCCGTTTCTACGACGATGTCACACTTGGCACGTAACCCTTTACGGATGAGGTGGTGATGAACCGCACCTACCGCCAGCATGGCAGGGATTGCGGCATGGTTTGAGTTGACGGCACGGTCTGTCAGGATGATGATGGAATAACCGTCGATAACGGCATCTTCTGAATACTGACAAATACGTTTTAGAGCACGCTCAAGCTTGCCTGCATCGCCGTTTGCGCGGAAGACAATATCTAATGTTTTGGATTGTAAGTGCTCGTTATCAATCGCACGCAGTTTTTCTAGTTCGTCGTTAGAAAGAACTGGAGACTCTAATTCTACTTTTTGGCAGTGCTCTGCTGTTTCGCTCAGTAGGTTCTGATCTTTACCAAGGTAGGTATTTAAAGACATTACCATACGTTCACGGATCGGATCGATTGGCGGGTTGGTAACTTGAGCAAACAATTGCTTGAAGTAGTTGGATAAATGTTGAGATTGGTGCGAAAGAACAGCCAGAGGCCAGTCTGCACCCATGGCACTTAATGGTTCGTAACCTGTTTTCGCAAGAGGAACGATGATCTCATTCACTTCTTCTGAGCTAACACCAAATGCTTGTTGGTGATGCAGCAGACGCTCAGGTGTTGGCTGGTGGTGCATGTTGTCGGCTTCAGGTAGCTCTTTTAAGCTTAATAGGTTGTCTTTCACCCATTGTTCATAAGGCTGTGCCGTGGCGATTGAATCTTTTACTTCTTCATCAGAAATAATGCGACCTTGTTCTAAGTCTGCCACAAAGATACGACCAGGTTGTAGGCGACCACGGAATTGAACGTTTTCTGGCTCAATTTCCACCACACCAGATTCTGACGCCATGACGAGGAAGTCGTCTTTAGTCACGGTATAACGAGAAGGGCGAAGACCATTACGATCTAATGTTGCTCCTACTTGAACACCATCCGTGAAACACACAGAAGCTGGGCCGTCCCAAGGCTCCATAACGTTAGCGTGATATTGGTAGAAAGCACGACGCTTTGGATCCATGTTTTTATTTTCTTGCCATGCTTCAGGGATCAGCATCATTAAAGCGTGTGGCAAGCTACGACCAGAAAGAACCAGTAGCTCTAGCGCCATATCGAAGTTCGATGAATCTGAGCTGCCTTCTTGACAGATCGGAAGCAGCATATTGATTTCTTGCTGGCTGAATAAGTCAGATTCAAGGATCGCTTCACGGGCTTTCATCCAGTTAAGATTACCGCGAACGGTGTTGATTTCACCATTATGGGCAATGTAACGGAATGGTTGAGCCAAGCGCCAGCGAGGGAATGTATTGGTAGAAAAGCGAGAGTGAACAAGGGCAAGTGCCGTTACCATGCTTGGGTTTTTAAGATCCAAGAAATACTGAGGAACTTGTTCTGTGGTGAGCTGGCCTTTGTACACTAATGTTTTGTACGACAGAGAGTTGATGTAAAAATCATCGCCGATGTTAGAAACGCTTTCTAGGCACACACGCACTGTGTAGTTACGTAAAACATACAGTTTACGCTCAAGAACCGCAGGATCTAGGTTTGAGCCGCCAGTAATGAATACGTGTTCAAACTGAGGTTCTGTGCTGAGTGGATCTTCACCGATCATTGAATTGTCTACAGGTAAGACACGGTAGCCAATAACTTCAAGATCTAAGCGCTTAGCATTGCGCTCTAGAATGTCGCGACACTGTTGACGTTTGTACTCATCTTTAGGAAAAAGCACCACACCAACACCGTATTTGTCGAACGCTGGCAGTTTAATGCCTTGTTGGACGGTCTCTTCTAATAAGAACTCGTGGGGCTTTTGCAAAAGAATGCCTGCGCCATCACCACTGCACGGATCACAACCTTGGCCACCACGATGTTCCATTCGTGCCAGCATATCCAGTGCTTGAGTTACAATTTCATGAGATTTACGGTTTTTAAGGTGAGCAACAAAACCGATTCCACAGGCGTCATGTTCCAATTCTGGTACATACATACCTCGTGCATTCTGCTCTCTATCTACCATAGATACATCCTTCCAGTTTTTAGCAGGCGCAACTTGTCTATGCAAATTTATGCCTTGTCCTTTTTTGTATTTTTGAAATCTAGAACTCTACGGGGTGTGATTAACCCTCTGGTGTAGAGCCTGAATCCTTTCTGGCTCTTTGCGGTAGCACTGATGTACTTGCAAAGTAACCTCTCCAATGCGATGCCCGTTGTGTTGAATATGACTCCAGTCGTTCAACAATTTATGGTGGGTGGGTATCACTTTTTGGCCGATAGCTAATCCGGTGTATCGGCTAATAAATAATCTTGTTATGTAACTATCCTACATTTTTGTCTTGCTAAATACCAACTAAACTTACATGTAAAAGCAGTTTTTCATTAGTCATTGTGCATAACTATTTAACTTTGCATTAACTTTTGCGCTTTAATAGCTAAATTATGCGTTTTTATTGATTTGTGTTAGGGGCCGGTTCCCAGTTTATATGTAGTCTAAACCTGTTTTTTTTCTACAGATTCGAATGTTAATTTCACAAATCTTAGTGATAACCATTATCATTTAAGTGGTTGATCGCTTACTTTTGATGTTTAGTGGCAAAAAATACTATCAAAGGCCGATTAGGCTAGTTTTAACGTCTTAGAGTAATGAAGAATGCAACTGCATGAGTTGGTAAATACCTTTGGTCAAGATCTACAGCGCCGTTACGGTGAGAAGGTCCATAAATTAACTTTACATGGCGGTTTTAGTTGCCCTAATCGTGATGGCACTATCGGTCGAGGGGGGTGTACTTTTTGCAATGTAGCATCGTTCGCCGATGAGCAAACTCAAGAAAAATCGATTCAAGTTCAGTTGGCCGAAAGAGCAAATGAAGTTCATCGTGCCAAAAAATATTTGGCGTATTTTCAAGCGTACACGTCCACTTATGCGGAAGTGCAAACCTTAAAAAGAATGTATGAAGAGGCATTGTCGGAAGCCAATATCGTGGGGTTATGTGTGGGTACTCGGCCTGATTGTGTCCCTGATGCGGTGTTAGAGTTATTATCTGATTACGTTCAGCAAGGCTACGAAGTCTGGTTAGAGCTTGGTTTGCAAACAGCAAAAGAGAGCACATTAAAACGAATTAACCGTGGTCATGACTTTGCGTGCTATGACACCATTACTCGTAGAGCACGAGCGTTAGGCATTAAGGTATGCACACATCTTATTATCGGTTTGGCGGGGGAAAGCCGAGATGATAATCGCAACACGTTAGCCAAAGTAATTGAAACGGGCACTGATGGCATAAAACTTCATCCGCTGCATATTGTGGAAGGCAGTACCATGGCTAAAGCATGGCACACAGGGCGTATGCAAGCTCAGGAGATGGAAGAATACATCGATATAGCATGCGAGCTGATTCGTCTAACGCCACCTGACATTATTTTTCATCGCGTAACAGCCACGGCGAGAAGGCCGACATTACTGGCACCGTTATGGTGTGAAAAACGCTGGTTAGCCATGACAGAAATAGGTCGAAAACTGGATGTTGATGGCGCTCAAGGAAGTTTGATAAATCAATCTTTTATCTATACGGAACCTGTCAGGAAATCGCATTAAACTCTAACTATAGTAATGAATAAGATTTGTTGGTGAATCGAAGTGTCACTCGGTAGAATAGCTTTGCTGACTTTATCGAATCAGCGCGAATATCTGATCAATGCATAGAATGATAAAGGAAAGCGATGAAGGATCTTGGTACCTGGCTATTAGACACCACAGAAGGCTATGGCTTAACTGCTTTGGTTATCATGATATGTTTGGCACTTATTCGTTTTATTCAAATAAGGCATCAGCAGAGAACAGAGCAGATCTTGATGCAGATGCCTATTGCTACTTTAACGATCAAAATGAGCAGTGGTCGTTTATTACAAGCAAATACCAAAGCGCAACAACTATTAGGTATTCGTAAAATAGGCTCGACATTTCGTTACCCTGAGCTGATATCTACCACCTCGTTATGCCAACAATTGGCCAGCTATTCGGGAGTGACTTTCTCTGGGTTGGAGATGACATGGCCCGTATCTGAGGTCAATTCTAAAAAAATCACCTTATCTGGTCGATACATTTCATTCCGAGGAAAAAAGGCATGGCTGCTTTATGCGGTTCCAACAGAAGAAAAAGGTTCTGAAAATAGCCAACAATATGACCAACTTCTTGTGTCTAAGAGTGCGCTGAATTCGTTGAGTGAATTAGTGTATTTTCAAAATAATCAAGGGGAACTTCTGGGGACGAATAAAGCCTTTGATCGTTTCTGGCGGGATCGGGTAGAGGAAGGTATTGTTGATATTAATACGTCTTTGATGCGGGGCCGTTCATCAAATCGCAGCTGGACAACCTCACCTGATGGCAGCAGTTGCTTATTAGAGACGCACCAAAGCCTGTTACTAAATGAGCAAGGTGAAACCGTGGGCACGTTGAGTATCAGTCATGATGTAACGGACTGGCACGTTATGCAGGAAAACTTGCGTCATGAAATTGAAAAGCGTCAAGATACCGAAGTGGCATTGGCTCACCGAGATAGCTTATTACAAAGCATATTAGACTCGTGCCCAGATCCGATTGGCATGTTCAATGAGCACTACATTTATGAAGCATGTAATGAGCCGTTTGCTTATTCGATTGGTGTGTCCTCTGCCGAGCAGTTGATCGGAAAAACCATCAAAGATGTGCTGCCAGAAGCGGTGTATCGCCGTTACCACAATACGGATCAGAAGGTCTTAGAAACTGGCAATACAGTAAAGTACATTGATGAGTTAAAACATTCAGATGGCACTATTACGTGGTTTGATGTGATTAAATCTGCGTATTATAACTCGGCGAATGAAAGCCGCGGTGTGCTGGTGATGGCGCGCGATGTCACTGAGCGTGTGCTGGCAGAGCAGGCATTAGCGAAAGTAAATGCGAAGCTGAAAACGTTAAGCTTTATTGATGGCCTAACCAAAGTGGCGAACCGTCGTAGCTTTGATGAGCAGCTGAAAACGTTATGGTTACTGCATATTCGTCAGCAACAACCGTTGTCGATTATTTTATGTGATATTGATAGTTTCAAATCGTATAACGACAACTATGGCCATCAACTCGGGGATGAAGCATTACGTAAAGTAGCAGATGTGTTTTCTTCTGTGGTCACTCGTGCAACTGATATGGTTGCACGTTACGGGGGAGAAGAGTTTGTGATGTTATTGCCCGATACTACCTTAGAAGGGGCCGATATTGTGGCCCGTAAGATACACCAAGCATTAGTTGATGCAGAAATTTCCCATGAGTATTCGGAGATATCATCCTTGCTGACTGTGAGTCTGGGGGTTGCTTCTATTATCCCTAAACATGGTCAAGATTATGGTGAACTGGTGGGGATTGCCGATAAAGCACTGTATCAGGCTAAGCGTGCAGGGCGTAATCAAACCCAGAGTATTTCATCAATCTAATATATCTCTTCGTTTTTTCCTGTCTTTAAATAGAAAAGTTGTGTTTTTCATTAAGGTTATGAGATTTGCCTCTAGGGGAATCTCATAACTCACTATATGATTTCCATTAATGTAAGTAATGGAAAACATCATGAAACAGATAAAACTTCTGGCTCAATACTATGTTGATTTGATGGTAAAGCTTGGCATTATGCGGTTTAGCATGCTGCTTGCTTTGGCTCTGGTTGCCTTGGCTGTTGTGGTGCAAGTTGGAGTGACATTAGGTCTTCAAGGAGAGGTGGATAATATTGATATTGTTCGCTCTGTCTTTTTTGGATTATTAATCACGCCTTGGGCGGTGTATTTTTTATCCGTTGTGGTGGATCAATTGGAAGATTCTCGTCAACGCTTGTCTAAATTAGTTACTAAGTTAGAAGAGATGCGTGCTCGTGATATGGAGCTAAATCACCAGCTACAAGACAACATTAAGCAGTTGAATCAAGAGATTGAAGAACGTGAAAAAGCCGAAGAGGCGCGGCAAGAGGCCATGCACGATCTTGAAAATGAAGTCTTCCAACGTGAAAAAGCTCAGCTGGAATTGGCAGAACAAACGGCTTTATTACGTTCCTTTCTTGATACCTCTCCAGATCTTATTTATTACCGTAATGCACAAGGGCAATTCTCTGGCTGTAACCGAGCCATGGAAGAGCTGACTGGTCGTACGGAAAAAGAGTTAGTTGGCTTAACACCATGGGACGTATACAGCAAAGAAGTGGCATCAAAAGTTGTGGAAACAGATGAGCAAGTGTTTAGCCAGAACAGCTCTTTGACTTACGACCAATGGTTAGAGTATCCAGATGGTCGTAAGGCATACTTTGAACTCAGTAAAATCCCATTTTATAGTAAAGATGGCCGTCACTTAGGTTTGGTTGGTTTTGGCCGTGATACAACCGAGCGTAAGCATTATCAAGATGCTTTAGAAAAAGCCAGTCGAGACAAAACAACCTTTATTTCCACAATCAGTCATGAACTGCGTACTCCATTAAATGGCATTGTGGGTCTAAGCCGTATGCTTTTGGACTCTTCCTTAAACAATGAACAACGTAATTACATGCGCACCATTAATGTCAGTGCCATTACGCTCGGTAATATTTTTAATGACATTATCGATATGGATAAGTTTGATCGCCGTAAGTTAGAGTTGATGCCAAAACCACTTGATTTCACAGATTTTGTCATCGAAATGGAAAATATCTCAGGTTTAATGGCTGAGCAGAAAAAGCTGCGTTTTGATTTAGAGCGATTAAGCGATCTTCCGAAATACATAGAGGTTGATGGGACGCGTTTACGCCAAGTGCTTTGGAACTTGATTGGTAATGCCATGAAGTTCACCAAAGAAGGCGGTGTGGTGATGACGGTGAGCAGTGACATTCACGATAACAGCGCCGATCTTATTTTCGAAGTGGAGGACACAGGTATCGGTATTCCTGAGTCTGAGCTCGATAAGATTTTTGCGATGTATTATCAAGTGAAACACAGCAGTGATAATTTGCATGCTGTAGGTACTGGAATTGGGTTGGCAGTATCGTATCAGCTCATCAATATGATGGGGGGAGATATTACGGTATCGAGTGAAGAAGGGTTTGGTAGTACCTTTACCGTGACCATTTCTGTGCCGCTGGTGGATCAGGTGGAAGAAGAAGAAGCCATGCCAGTGAAAAGCCAGTCAAGTTTACATATTTTCATGGTGGAAGACATTGAACTGAACATTACGGTTGCCCGTTCATTACTCGAAAGCTTAGGGCACACGGTGGATGTTGCTATGCGTGGCGATGAAGCGATTGAAATGTTTGAACCAAGTAAGTATGACTTAGTATTACTGGATATCCAGTTACCTGATATGACAGGCTTTGATATTGCTCAGCACTTCCGATCTCATTATGACAATTTGCCACCATTGGTTGCGTTAACGGCAAATGTGCTGAAAGAAAAAGGGGAATATTTTTCTAAAGGCATGGATGAAGCTATCAGTAAGCCGCTTAGTGTGAAAGCCTTAACGGAAGTAATAGAACGCTTGGCCATTAACTCTGAAGTGAAAGAGAGTGCTTCATTGAATAATACAGAGCAGCTTAATCCTGAAAAAGACAATAAAGAGCCAGAAATGAGAGTAGAACCAAGTAATAACAGCGAACTCTTTAATACGTTATTAGACATGGATATGTTGATCTCGTATGTTGAGATTGTCGGCAGTAAACCGATTCTCGACAGTATCGCGATGTTTGAAAACTTAATGCCAGAATACATTGATATCTTAGATTCGAATATGACAGCCAAAGATCAAGATGGCATTGTCTCTGAAGCGCATAAAATTAAAGGCGCAGCTGGTTCAATAGGGTTGAAGCATATTCAGCAAGTGGCTCAAAAAGCACAATCACCAGATCACCCGGCATGGTGGGAGAATATCAATGACTGGGTTGATGAAATAAAAAATGAATACCATCATGATATCGATGTACTTAAACAGTGGCTAGCACAGCAATCAAATTAGGATAGAGAATGAAAAGAATAGCGTTAGCGTTGGCAATAGCTCTTTCAGGGTGCGCAGCAACAATGAATACGACCGACTGGCAGGGTAATACCTTTGCTTATATAGCAGGGGAAGGTATTACGCTGCAAAGTAATGTATGGCTAAATAAAATGCCAATGGTGGGTGAAACTGGCGTTAAAGCAAATGCAGCGCTGAGTTTAAATGCGTTAACCACGATTTCACCTGACATTGAAGTGGTACAAGTCTTATTTCGTCAGGGTGAGCAAGAGTGGCGCTTGAGCGAAGAGCAGTATGAAATCCGTCCACACGAAGAGAACTACTGGGAAATTGCCGCGTCATGGAAGGGGGAGGTTGATCCAAGCCAGCGCATAGATATCGCGGTAGAGCTTACCGATGGTAACGGTGGTTCAGAGTGGTTGGTTGAAGAACAAGTGAAAGTGGCCGAAGTGTTCTAGCGGCGCTTGCTAGTTGATAGATATAAAAAAGCCTCGCTGAACGAGGCTTTTTTGTTTTTACCTATAGTAGAGAAAAGTGATTACTCTTCTAATTCACCACAGAAACGATAGCCTTCACCGTGGATTGTCGCGATGATTTCTGGCGTATCAGATGTTGACTCGAAATGCTTACGGATGCGACGGATGGTCACATCAACAGTACGATCATGTGGTTTTAGCTCACGGCCTGTCATCTTTTTCAGAAGATCTGCACGAGTTTGGATTTTGCCTGGGTTTTCACAAAAATGCAGTAAAGCTCGGAATTCAGAGCGTGGCAATTTGTATTGTTCACCATCAGGGTTAATCAATGAGCGGCTATTAATTTCTAGAGTCCAACCATTAAACTCGTAGCGCTCAACAAGCTTTTTATCTTCTTGTGGAACACTTTGGTTCATTGCTCGCGTTAGTAGGTTACGAGCACGAATAGTTAGCTCTCGAGGGTTGAATGGCTTAGTGATGTAATCATCAGCACCAATTTCAAGACCTAAAATTTTATCAACTTCGTTATCACGTCCTGTTAAGAACATTAACGCCATATCGCCTTGTTCGCGTAATTCACGCGCAAGAAGAAGGCCATTTTTACCCGGTAGGTTGATATCCATAATCACCAAATGCACGTGATGTTCAGACAACATCTGGTGCATTTCTTCGCCATCATTGGCTTCATAAACATTATAACCCTCAGCTTCAAAAATGCTTTTTAGGGTATTACGAGTAACATGCTCATCTTCGACGATCAGGATCTGGGGGGTTTGCATGGGCGGTACCTAATTACTAATTCGAAAACCGGTTATAGAATAATTAAATTCTATATAAAATTTTTACATATAGGCAAAGTATTCATGAATGATAAACTAAATATCTCAAATAGAACACTCTTCTAAACGGTACGCCGTCCTTACAGGCAATCTAGGCTATAAATGCAGCGAAAATCGCAAAATCCTATAAATAGGCTACTGGCTAGTGATTCCTTTGAATGGGCTAATTCTAAGCACTTAACAGCACGCTAACAATAACTCATATTTATTTCCATGCACTTTATTGATTTATATCAAAGGTCGTATTGTACTTATTGGGAATATAAATAGATGCAACGCTAAAAATGAGTGTTATTGAGCAAGACAAACTAAAATGTAAGAGAGAACTTTGGGGGCATTATTCGTCGACTGTTTTTTATGTGGATGAACCGCCGTCTATTGAGTGTTTTGCTATTATCACTGGTTGGAACCCGAGAAGTGTAAAAAAGCCAGATGAACGTAACTTTTTTTATAATCAAAAGCTTATGCAGGAAATGAAAAGCCGTTCATTGCGATTTTCTAAAATCGTCGGTAGTGATAGAGAAGGGCGATGGTTTGAAGACAGCTTTGCGGTTGAGGTGCCGTTACTAGAGGCAGTAGAGCTTGCAAAGCAGTTTGATCAGAATGCAATTTATTATGTGGAATGTGGCCGTATTCGTTTAGTGCCTGTGTTATTGGGTGGGCAAAGCGTTCGTGATCTTGGCCTCTTTTCTGAGCTTTTAATTATAGGTTAAGTAAAAATTCAATATTGGATCATGGAGGAACAATGAAAGATTTATTGCCAGATATTTGTGATAAGTATGAAGAGAGTGTTCAATTATTAGAGCAAGAATATAAAGACTATGGGCATAAAAAAAGTTTTTATGGTGAGCTTGTAACACTTCGCTGTTTTCACGATAACTCGTTAGTTCGGGACATTGTGTCGGAAAACGGCAAAGGAAAGGTGCTGTTTATTGATGGCAATGGGTCATGCAAGCGAGCGCTGCTTGGTGATAAATTGGCTATGTTAGCGGTAAAAAACGGTTGGGAAGGCATCATAGTTCACGGTGCAGTGAGAGACATCGCGACGTTATCGGGCTTAAAATTGGGAGTAAAGGCGTTAGGTGCTTGCCCATTTAAAACTGAAAAGCGTGGTGCCGGGGAAGCAAATGTAGGACTGACGATACATAATCAGATGATTCAACCTGGTGATTATGTGTATGCGGATTTAAACGGAGTACTACTTAGTCCCGAAGCGCTAGATTTATCTAAACTTTAGAACTTAAAACCAATACCGATTTGATAGACCTGCTGTAACGCTTCGTAATCCATGGTTGCTCGTAGGTCTATTTGTTCGGAAAGCTGAAGTTGACTAGACAGCTCTACAGAGGTCGCTGAGTTTTGGGTCTCTGTTTCAGTATTGCTGGTATGAATGGCACTTTGTACAGATAAGCGATCACTGAAGTTGTATTTAATACCACTTAACAGCCCACCTTTATTTGAGCGTGTTTCTTGTTCATTCGAGCGTAGACGAGCGCCCACGTATAACTCTACGGAATCAAAAACCGAATAAGAGTACCCACTGTCTACTTGCCAAAGATCAAATTGATCAGTCGGCACTGATTGAGAAGACACAAACCACTTATGTGGGGAAGGGGCTTTGTCTGTAATATTTAACTCATTTGCTGTTGTTGGTAATGCCACTACCAGCAGGATCAGAGTAAATAACCATTTGGTCATTTCCCTACCACCTTTTATTTTTATTATTTGCTAGATACATGGTAGTCGAGTATTTCTGGATTGGGAATTGTGATTCAAAAAGAAGAGAGCTATTGCATATAAACTGTGATAACTCTCATTATTTTAATCTCGACTTTCTCTCTGTTTACTCAAATCACTTGAAGCGTTCAAGCTCACTATATGGATATACATCTTCATAGTGGCCTGCATTTATATTGCTTTGCAATTTACGCCAATATGCAGCTTCAAATAGTTCTTTATGGTTTTGCATAAACAGTTTTCGAATGCGTTGATTGGTTAGAAGGAAAGTTGAGAATTCCTCAGGGAATACATCAAACTGCCCAATGCTGTACCAAGGTTCTGCTGACATTTCATCTTCAGGAAAACGAGGAGGTGGGATCTCCCTAAAGTTCATTTCCGTCATGTAGCTGATTTCATCGTAGTCGTAAAAAATCACCCGTTTATGACGGGATACCCCAAAGTTTTTGAACAGCATGTCGCCCGGGAAAATATTTGCAGCGGCCAGCTGTTTTAGAGCGAGCGCATATTCGTTGACAGCAATGGCTAGATCATCTTCATTAGCGGTATCCATGTAAATGTTCAATGGCGTCATTCTTCTTTCCATGTACAAGTGCTTAATGGATACCTCGTTGCCGTGTACTTTGACAATGGATGGAGCGACTTCCAATAATTCTTGTAGCAGCTCGTCACTAAATCGGTCTTTCGTAAAAGTAAAATTACGGTATTCCAATGTATCAGCCATACGCCCGACACGATCGTGTTCTTTTACCAGTCGATATTTTTCTTTCACGACTTGATGAGTGACGTCTTTAGGTGGGGCAAATTTATCTTTGATGATTTTAAAGACGAAGTCATAAGAAGGAAGTGTAAACACCGTCATGACCATGCCTTTGATGCCGGGTGCGGTGACAAATTGATCGTCTGATTTTTCAAGGTGGCGTAAAAACTGTCGGTATAATTCGGTTTTACCGTGTTTTTGACAACCAATCGCGGTGTAGAGCTCGGCTTTGGTCTTATTGGGTAGCAGCCCTCTTAAGAAACGGACAAGCGCGGCTGGAGCGGGAGCGTAGACCATGAAATAAGAGCGAGCAAAGCCAAAAATTTTACTGACTTCGTCTTGGTTCATGATGCAAGCGTCAATGTATAACCCTTTTTCGGGGTGATTCATCAAGGGCAAAATAAACGGGTGTGTGCCCAGTTCGGTGGTGAGTTTTCCGATTAAGTAGCAACCTTTATTGCGATAAAAGGGCTCTCTGATGAGCTCGATTTGAGTGCAGGGTGTAAAGGTTGAACGAAGGTGATCTTGAATCGCGTGAGTAACTCGTTTTATATCTCGATATTTATCTTCCCAGTGGCGTGTAAACAGCGTGTCGTCAATCAGACGCTCAACCATGTCATAAATACCAGCTGTTGCTGCATAAGTTCGGGTTAGAGGAGTTGGATAAGTTGGAATTCGGCCATCTTGAGAGGAACAGACAAAGAGCTTTTCCCGATCGATATTACGATGTTCAAAAATACGACAGTAGACGGAATTGAAAAAGCTTTCGGCAATGTCATAACGGGGATAATTATCGAGCAAAGTGACGTACTCTGCTTTTACGGCCATGAGAAAGGCACGTTTAATGTAATTTCGACCACCGATCATGGCATTAATTTGTTGGGTTACTAACCCGACATGGTGGTCATAAAAATTGATTCTTTGTTTGAGCGCGAGTTGCACGCTGGGCCAATCACACTGCTCGAAACGGTGCTGTGCTCCGGCTGTGACATCAAGAAAACGGCCATACATGGCATCAAAGCCTTGTAGTATGGTGTTAGCAACAAGTTGTTCCATATTGGCACCCATCCGAAGCTCCTTCTTCATGATCTTATGTTTATTTACTGTACATTAAATCCCCTGTAAATAAATGTTTCGTGATTTTTTTACAAAAATAAATAAGCAATGATATTTTTATTAAGCTTGTTTAAGTTGTTTAAAATCAATGGCTTGTTTTGGTTTTTTGTTCTCTGGACTAAAAAGTGAAAAATAAATTTTTATTGACTCTATTAGATAAAATAGGTTAAAGGTTAGGTATTGCACACAACGAACGAATAAAAAACACATATGTCATCTATCAGCACTATGAACACCACAACCATTATTATTACCGGCACGGAATGTGTTGGGGTGGGCTGATACGAGAAAGTATTTTGAAAAAAAGCCTGTACCCCACAAGGGACAGGCTTTTTTTTTGCGAGTTTATCATTGGGAGGAAGGGATGCGAGTTTTAAAATTTGGTGGTTCATCGTTAGCGGATGCAGATAGATTTTTAAGAGCGGCAGACATCATTGCGAATAATGCACGTCAGCAAGAAGTGTCTGTTGTGTTATCTGCACCAGGAAAGGTGACCAATAAATTAGTTTCAGTTATTGATAGCACACTGAAAAATGGGGAAGCAGAATTACAGATTGCTGAAGTGGAATCTGTTTTTAAACAGTTATTTGATGGCATCGTGTCTGAGCTGCCTCAAGTGAACAAGTCAGCCTTAGAGCTAAAATTAAAAGATTCTTTGTCGCAACTTCGCCAATATGTTCATGGCATCAACTTACTCGGGTTATGTCCGGACAATGTGTACGCAAAAATCATCAGTAAGGGTGAGCGTATTTCCATTGTCACCATGAAAGCGGTATTAGAAGCCAAAGGCCAACCAGCAAGCTTGATTGATCCAGTTAAGTACTTGTTTGCTAAAGGCGAACACCTTGAAGCAATGGTGGATGTGGATGTTTCTACGCTGAATTTTAAAAATGAGCCACTTCCGCAAGGTCATGTAAACATCATGCCTGGTTTCACCGCTGGTAATGAGCAAGGAGAGTTAGTGACTCTAGGGCGTAACGGCTCAGATTACTCGGCAGCTGTGCTTGCAGCGTGTTTACGCGCAGAGTGTTGTGAAATTTGGACGGATGTGGATGGTGTCTACAACTGTGATCCACGTATCGTAGACGATGCCCGTCTTCTTAAATCACTTAGCTACCAAGAAGCGATGGAGCTTTCTTATTTTGGTGCTTCCGTTCTTCACCCTAAAACTATTGCACCGATTGCCCAGTTCCATATTCCTTGTTTGATCAAAAATAGCTTTAACCCGCAAGGTGCTGGTACGTTAATTGGTCATGATACTGGCGAAGATAACTTATCTATTAAAGGTATTACGACTCTTAGTAACCTGACAATGGTTAACGTGTCTGGCCCGGGAATGAAAGGCATGGTGGGCATGGCGGCTCGCGTATTTGGCGCAATGTCGACTGCGGGTATTTCAATTGTCCTTATTACCCAATCTTCCTCTGAGTACAGCATTAGTTTCTGTATTGAAGCAGAAGACAAGCCACAAGCAGAGCAAATTTTGCGTGAGGCGTTTGAACTTGAGCTAAAAGATGGCCTACTAGAGCCCGTAGAATTTATTGATGACGTTGCCATCGTAACGCTAGTTGGTGATGGTATGCGTACGTCCCGTGGTGTGGCTTCTCAGTTCTTTACCTCTTTAACAGAAGTGAACGTCAATATTGTCGCTATTGCGCAAGGGTCTTCGGAGCGCGCAATTTCGGCGGTGATCCCTGAAGATAAGATCTCTGAATCCATCAAAGCTTGTCATGAAAACCTGTTTAACAGTAAGCATTTCCTTGATGTATTTGTAGTGGGTGTTGGTGGTGTTGGTGGTGAGCTGGTGGATCAAATTCAGCGTCAGCAACCGAAATTGGCGGAAAAGGGCATTGTGATCCGAGTATGTGGCTTAGCCAACAGTCGAGGTCTACTGACCGACAGTGCAGGCCTGCCATTAGAAAACTGGCGTGATCGCATGGGATGTGCGACGGAAGAGTTTAGCTTGGCACGCTTGATTGCCCTTGTTCAGCGTAACCATATTATTAACCCAGTGATCATTGATTGTACGTCTGATCAAGGTATTGCTGAGCAATATGCCGATTTCTTATCCGCTGGTTTCCACGTGATCACACCGAATAAAAAAGCAAATACAGCAAGCATGGCTTACTACCATCAGCTGCGTGATTCTGCACGAGCGACTCGTCGTAAGTTCATGTATGAAACTACGGTTGGGGCTGGTCTGCCTGTTATTGAGAACTTACAAAATTTGATCGCAGCGGGCGATGAGCTTGAGAAATTCAACGGTATTTTATCCGGCTCTCTGTCTTACATTTTTGGTAAGTTAGATGAAGGCATGACGCTAAGTGAAGCGACCACTATTGCACGAGATAATGGTTTTACTGAGCCAGATCCTCGTGACGATTTATCCGGTATGGATGTTGCTCGTAAGTTGCTGATTTTAGCTCGTGAAGCTGGTTTATCTTTAGAGCTTGACGATGTCGAAGTTGAACAAGCTCTGCCACCAGGCTTTGATGACTCTGGTTCAGTTGATGAGTTCATGGCGCGCCTTCCTGAAGCGGACGCCTATTTTAAAGAGTCATTAGCCGAAGCCGCAAAAGAAGGCAAAGTACTGCGTTATGTTGGGGAGATTTTAGAAGGTAAATGCAAGGTAAGAATTGCGGCAGTTGATGAAAATGATCCAATGTTTAAGATCAAAGATGGTGAAAATGCCTTGGCTTTCTACAGCCGCTATTATCAGCCAATTCCACTTGTATTACGTGGTTACGGTGCGGGCACGGAAGTGACGGCAGCGGGTGTGTTCTCTGATTTAATGCGTACATTAGGCTGGAAGCTAGGGGTATAAGATGAGTGTTGTAGTTTATGCGCCAGCGTCGATTGGCAATGTCAGTGTTGGCTTTGATGTTCTAGGAGCGGCTGTATCACCAGTTGATGGTACGCGTCTTGGGGATCGTGTATTAGTTCAAAGTGGTAGTGAACCATTTAGTTTGGCCACAGCAGGCAGTTTTGTGGCAAAGCTGCCAGACAACCCAAAAGAAAATATTGTTTATGACTGCTGGCGTGTGTTTGCACGTGAATTGGAGAAAAAGTCCATCGAGTTAAAGCCTGTGGCCATGACGCTTGAGAAAAACATGCCTATTGGCTCTGGTTTAGGTTCTAGCGCGTGCTCTATTGTGGCAGCGCTCGATGCTCTAAACCGCTTCCATGACTTGCCTTTGAATGAAACAGAACTATTAGCGCTAATGGGAGAAATGGAAGGCCAGATCTCCGGTGGTGTGCATTATGATAATGTTGCACCTTGCTATTTAGGTGGTCTTCAGCTTATGGTTGAAGAGTTAGGCATTATTAGCCAAGAAGTGCCGAGTTTTGATGACTGGTATTGGGTTATGGCGTATCCGGGGATCACTGTTTCGACAGCGGCGGCACGTGAAATTTTACCTGCTCAATATCGACGCCAAGATGTTATTGCTCATGGTCGTCATTTAGGTGGTTTTATTCACGCTTGTTATTCACAGCAGCCTGAATTGGCAGCGAAAATGATCAAAGACGTGATTGCAGAACCTTACCGTGAGCAGCTATTACCCGGTTTTTCCGATGCACGCAAATATGCGGCATCGGCTGGGGCACTGGCAACGGGGATTTCAGGCTCTGGCCCAACCTTATTTAGTATTTGTAAAGACAAAGACGTAGCAGAGCGTGTAGCTCGTTGGTTACAAGACAACTACGTACAAAATGATGAAGGATTCGTCCATGTTTGTCGTTTGGACAAGCAAGGCTCTCAAGTTACAGGAAGTGAGTTATGAAGCTGTACAATTTAAAAGATAATCAAGAGCAAGTTTCTTTTGGCCAAGCCGTTCGTCAAGGGTTAGGTAGCAATCAAGGTCTGTTTTTTCCATCCGATATCCCACAGCTAGATGACATTGATGGGCTTCTAACAGAAGATTTTGTCACTCGCAGCGGGAAAATCTTATCGGCACTAATTGGTGATGAGCTGCCAGAAGACAAAGTGAATGAGCTAGTTCATAACGCATTCCAGTTCCCAGCTCCAATCAATAAAGTAAAAGAAGGTGTTTACGCGCTGGAACTTTTCCATGGCCCAACTTTAGCGTTTAAAGATTTTGGTGGCCGTTTTATGGCGCAATCTTTAGCAGCGGTATCGAATGGCGGGAAAATTACTATTTTGACCGCGACATCGGGTGATACTGGAGCCGCTGTTGCGCACGCTTTCTATGGCATGGACAATATTGATGTGGTGATCTTATACCCGAAAGGCAAGATCAGCCCATTACAAGAAAAGTTATTTTGTACATTAGGTAAGAACATTCATACGGTTGCCATTAACGGTGATTTTGATGACTGTCAGGCGTTAGTTAAGCAAGCGTTTGATGATCAGGCCCTTCGTGAAGAGATCGGTTTGAACTCGGCTAATTCAATTAATATCAGTCGATTAATGGCTCAGATCTGTTATTACTTTGAAGCTGCCTCCCAGCTTAGTAAAGAAGAGCGTGAAAATTTAGTGGTTTCTGTACCAAGTGGTAACTTTGGTAACCTAACGGCAGGTTTATTGGCAAAAGCATTGGGTTTACCTATTAAGCGCTTCATTGCGGCAACGAACGTGAATGATACGGTGCCACGTTACTTAGAAAGCGGTAAATGGGAGCCGAAAACCACAATTCCAACGATTTCTAATGCGATGGACGTTAGTCAGCCAAATAATTGGCCTCGCATTGAAGAGCTTTGCCAGCTGAAAGGTTGGGGGCTAGATACGTTAGGAAAAGGTGCTGTCACTGATGAGCAAAGTGCTGAAACGTTAAAAGAAATGAGTGATGAAGGTTACCTATGTGAGCCTCATGGTGCTATTGCCTACCGCGTTCTAAATGAGCAGCTGCAAGATGGCGAAACGGGTATGTTCTTATGTACTGCCCACCCTGCGAAATTTAAAGAAGTCGTGGAAGACATTCTAGGTAATGAGATTGAGCTACCAGCACCTTTGGCCAAGCATGGTGCGATGGAGTTGTTGTCTCAAGATCTTGAAAATGATTTTGATGCACTCAAAGCGGTGTTACGTAGCGTTCAGTAAATGACTATGTAAAGTGAATGATAGAGGGAGGCTTTGGCCTTCCTTTTTTATTACTATCTATGTAAAGCAAAAAATGGCGTTGAACTTCAGCGCCATTTTTGTATGTTGCATTTACGATTATAGAGAATCAGTAAATGTACGAGCAATCACATCGCGTTGCTGCTCAGTGGTTAGCGAGTTGAAGCGTACCGCGTAACCAGAAACACGAATTGTTAGTTGTGGGTATTTTTCTGGGTGAGCAACTGCATCTTCAAGAGTTTCGCGCTTAAGAACGTTCACGTTTAGGTGTTGGCCACCTTCAATGCGAGGTGCTGTCTCAATGCCAACTTCACGGTACTCAATTTCACCTAGGTCGTTAGCGGGTACAACTTGATCCGCTTCAAAACCAGCCGCTGCAGCTACACAGCGAGCTTCATTTTTTTCGCTATCTAGTAGCCAGATAGAGTTAAGAAGATCGTCATTTGCTGCTTGAGTAATTTGAATGCCTGTGATCATTACTGTCTCCTAGTTCATTTTGTGGTTAATTTTCGATGTTTTGTTGAGCTGTGTATTATATACCTCATGGGTGCTATTCTAATATTGATTTGCGTCAATTAACAACAAAAAACCTTTTTTAAAAAATGGATATTATCTGTTTTACATCAATAAACGATTAATTATTGAATTATCAGCCTAGATTTTTCCCCTTTTTAAAATAATTAAGATTTCATTTGTAATTTAATTACTACATTTTAGGTGTGGTTATGAATGAAGATACAGGCTTATTCACGGGTTTTCGCCTTATTTTTGTAGGGCAGATGTGTTTGAAGTACAACTTAAGTAGTAGCGAAGGTAAATTGAGAGATGAAATACATAGGAGCTCATGTGTCAGCGGCTGGTGGGGTGGATTTATCACCGTCACGAGCACATGAAATTGGAGCCAATGCGTTTGCGTTGTTCACGAAAAATCAGCGTCAATGGGTAGCTAAACCACTAGAGCCCAAGGTGATATTGGATTTTAAAGCAAATTGTGCCAAGTATGGCTTTAGTGCAGAACAGATTTTGCCACATGATTCCTACCTCATTAACTTAGGCTCGCCCGACAGTGAGAAGCTGGAAAAATCACGCGCCGCTTTTATTGATGAAATGGAACGATGCCAGCAGTTAGGGTTAACGTTATTGAATTTTCATCCAGGCAGTCACTTAAAGAAAATTTCGGAGCAAGAGTGCTTGGCCTTAATTGCAGAGTCCATCAACTTAGCTCATCAAGCAGTACCAGATGTGGTTGCAGTGATTGAAAATACAGCTGGGCAAGGGACAAACCTAGGTTGGAAGTTTGAGCATTTGGCTGAAATCATTGAAGCGGTTGAAGATAAAAGTCGGGTAGGGGTTTGCATTGATACCTGTCATACCTTTGCTGCAGGTTATGATTTGAGTTCACCAGCGGCTTGTGAACAGACTTTTTCAGAATTTGAGCACATTGTTGGAATGCAGTATTTGCGTGCAATGCACCTTAATGACTCAAAGGTTACATTAGGGGCGCGAGTGGATCGCCATCATTCTTTAGGTGAAGGAGAAATTGGATGGAGTTGTTTTGAATATATAATGAAAGATGAGCGATTTAATCGTATTCCTTTGATTTTAGAAACGATTAACCAAAATATTTGGCCTGATGAAATTCAGAAACTACGGCAGTTCTCTTTAGAGGAATCAATTTAAAATTTAGGTGGAGAATAAGTGGCATTAATTTTTCATGGTGTTTAGTTCCATTTACTTACAGTAATAAGAGGACACATCATGAATCATTCTCAATTAGTTACTATGGGTTTTCCTATTCCTCACCGCCTTGTTCAGGGGCGTGGGCACTGGCGATCACCACAAACTCCTCCTAAAACACGATAATGAAAGTTTTTAGCTTGCGCTCCTGACGTTGGTTGTAGATAACAGTAGAATGGGATCATAGGAACATTCTAGAACTAGACAGTCTCAACTCAGGAGCCCTGATGCACACTTCCCTAACTTGGCAAGATGTTATTCAAGCAGAACAAGAAAAAGAATATTTTGCAAATACGTTAGCTTTCGTCCAGTCAGAAAGAGAAGCCGGTAAAACAGTTTTTCCCCCTCAAGAAGATGTTTTTAATGCCTTTGATTTCACTCCTCTTGCAGAGGTAAAAGTGGTGATTTTAGGCCAAGATCCTTACCACGGTCCAAATCAGGCTCATGGCTTATGTTTTTCTGTTTTGCCTGATATTAAAGTGCCTCCTTCTCTTGTGAATATGTATAAAGAGTTAGCTCAGGATATTGAAGGCTTTGAAATTCCTAAGCATGGTTATTTGAAAAGCTGGGCCGATCAAGGGGTGTTATTGCTGAATACGGTATTGACGGTAGAGCAAGGTCAAGCCCACTCTCATGCTAAATCGGGCTGGGAAACCTTTACGGATCAGATTATTCATGTCTTGAACGAACAGACTCAAGGTGTCGTTTTTCTATTATGGGGCGCCCATGCGCAGAAGAAAGGCAAAATGATAGACAGAGATCGTCATTATGTTCTGACTTCGCCTCATCCTTCTCCCCTGTCTGCACGCCGTGGTTTCTTCGGTTGTCAGCATTTTTCGAAAACAAATGAGTATTTAGCCCAGCAAGGTTTGTCCCAGATCAATTGGCAGCCAGATTTAGACGCTTAATTGGGTGTTTTGTAGACAAGCTCAAGGTGAATTTTTAAACAGCAATTAGACTTTTGAGTAGAGAGAAACATCTTTAGGAGGAAGTATGTTGTTAGAAAGCATTCATCGTGAGCATGGCTACATGAATCGGCTCATTGCCGTATTGGAGCAAAAACTTCAGTTGCTGCAAGATGAGAAGCCCATCAATTACACCATTGTGAAAGAAGTGGTGGACTACTTACAGGAATTTTCTGAGCAGAATCATCACCCCAAAGAAGATTTAATCTACCAATATTACGTTGACCACTTTAATGATGTGTCAGCGATTGAAAACTTAGTTGAAGAGCATCATTCTTTAGCAAAAGTGACGGCGGGTTTTTCAGAGGTAGTGGAGATGATCTTAAATGATGCGGTTATTCCCCAGCACCTTTTTATTGTTAAGTTAGAGGCGTTTATTGAGCGTGTAAAAGGGCATTTAGAGTTGGAAAACCAGCAGATCCTTCCTTTGCTGCAAAAGAACTTAAACGAGAAAGATTGGCAATATTTAGAGGCGCAGTGGTGTGAGCAGAGTGATCCTATTTTTGGAGAGGTAGTGGCAGGTAAATACCGCCACTTAGCTGCACGGCTAAATGTCGCCGAAAAAGAAGCGGTATAATACGATTAAGCACTGCTTCTATATAGAAGGAAAAATATCGGAACTAAAGAAGGCGCACGTGGCGCCTTCTTTATTTATAGATCGATATCTTCTAGTGAATAATCGGAAAAAACATCAATATCCATCAATTCCTTTTGTAGGCGTTTGCGCTCTTTTAACGCTTCAATTTCACGCCATTTACGCTTTTGTTGCTTGCCTCTACTCGCTTTTGGTGCAGGGTCCGATGCCAAAATATCATCAAGTGTGAAGCCATCCATAAGCCACCTCTTTAATATAGAAGAATGTTCAGTTATTAAGTACCACAGACTGGGGAATAATAAAATTGAAGTGTTTCGCATTTGTTGCTTTTGCATGAAAGTTTTATGAGTTCATGATCACGCAAATCACAGTAATTTTGAAAAATGGACACTTATTGAGCATCTGAAGTCGGAAAATAAGTATTACATGAAAATTAATTTTGTTACGAAATTGTGTTTTTCAACATAATCAGTGAACAGTCATTGATATGATTAAAATTTAACCGAACAAGGTGTTATTTTTTGCATAATGCCTCTTGCTTGAAAAGGGGGGAAAGGCTTGATACTCGGTAAAAGATATCGCTTTTTGTATTTTTTGAACTGTGTATTTTTATACTGTTTTATTTTTGTTGTTATTGTTTTCTTATTTGGTTGTTTTGTTTGTTTTAGGTTGTCATTTTGTTTGTTGTTTGAGGTTGTTTTTTCGATTTACAGGATAAAGTAACAACCAAGTGAGTTTTGATTCATATTGATTTTTATTCATTATGTTTGCATTATCCTGCCCCGTTGCCACTTCTTCCGACAAGGCAGTTAACAATTCAGTCGGTCTAATTGAACTTATTCGTTATATGCACAGAGTAACAATTAAGCGTTACCATGCATGGCGACTACTATAGTAGTTACAATTAGAATTAAAGGAGTACTTTAGAGCAGTAAGTTAGCTCCTGAAGTACGTAATGTCATTAGGAACTCTACGAGAGGTAAGCGTGACAAGTCTTATTAATTTCCTGAACGACCTATTATGGGGTTCGGTTCTGGTTTATCTTCTAGTCGGTGTTGGTATTTACTTTACGATTCGTCTTGGGTTTATCCAATTCCGCCACTTTGGCCATATGTTCAAAGTATTAAAGAATAGCCGTAAACACGACAAAGCTGGTATTTCATCTTTCCAAGCACTTTGCACCAGCTTAGCAGCACGTGTAGGCACAGGTAATATGGCTGGTGTGGCCGTGGCGTTAACCGTTGGTGGCCCTGGTGCTATTTTCTGGATGTGGCTCATTGCCATGCTAGGTATGGCGACTGCGTTTGCAGAAAGCACATTGGCACAGCTATACAAAACACGCGATGAAGATGGTAACTACCGTGGTGGCCCGGCGTACTACATGGAAAAAGGGTTGGGCATGCGCTGGATGGGCGTGTTGTTCTCTGTTTTCCTGATCATCGCTTTCGGTTTGGTGTTTAATGCTGTTCAAGCAAACTCCATTACTCAAGCAATGCACGTGGCATTCGGTTTTGATCCTTTGTACGTTGGTATTGCCTTAGTAATCATCTCTGCTGTGATTATCTTCGGTGGTTTGCGTACGATTGCACGTACCGCAGAGCTAATTGTACCTGTCATGGCTTTGGCTTACCTTGGTGTTGCTATTTACATCATGCTGGCAAACATTGAGCAATTACCAGATGTGTTAATGCTGATCCTTCGTAGTGCGTTTGGTCTTCAAGAAGCTGCCGCAGGTGGTTTAGGTTATGCGATCGCACAGGCAATGATTAACGGTATTAAGCGTGGTTTGTTCTCAAACGAAGCTGGTATGGGTTCTGCTCCGAATGCTGCGGCATCTGCGACTCCTTACCCGCCGCACCCTGCTTCTCAGGGGTATGTACAGATGCTGGGTGTTTTCATGGATACCGTTGTAATTTGTTCTGCAACCGTAGCGATCATCCTAATGTCTGGCGAGTATGTACCACACAGTGAAGTAACGGGTATTGAGTTAACTCAGCGTGCTCTTACCGCACAGGTGGGTGATTGGGGCGGTATTTTTGTTGCGATTGCGATCTTCTTCTTCGCATTTACATCTATTATTGCTAACTACTCTTATGCGGAAACAAACCTGATTTTCCTAGAGCATAATCACAAAGCGGGTCTGAATGTGTTCCGTGTGATTGTTCTTGGTATGGTGATGTTTGGTGCGTTATCGACGTTACCTACAGTATGGGCAATGGCCGACGTCTCCATGGGACTCATGGCGATAGTGAACTTAATTGCCATTATCTTACTGTCAGGTACGGTGATTAAGCTGGCGAAAGATTATAACAAGCAGTTATCTGCTGGTAAGGTGCCGACGTTTGATAGTAAAGAGTACCCAGAGCTGCATGCCCAGCTTGAAGAAGGTATCTGGGATCAAAGCAAAAAGGATTAATATCTCCCTTGTTTTGACCTATTAAATTGATAGAGAAAGCCATGCTTAGATAGCGTGGCTTTTTTTTGTTTGGATGCTATTCTAACCACCAGTTTAGTAAAGGAAATAGTCTTATGTTAATTGTGGTTTCTCCAGCCAAAACCCTTGATTATGAATCACCACTGGCAACGAATACTTATACTCAGCCTGAGTTGGTTGACCATTCGGTGGAGTTGATTGAGCAATGCCGACAGTTAACTCCGTCTGATATTGCAACGCTGATGAAAGTGAGCGATAAAATCGCAGGTCTAAATGCTGCTCGATTTGAACAGTGGCAGCCAGAATTTACCCAAGAGAATGCTCGCCAGGCTATTTTGGCATTCAAAGGGGATGTTTACACTGGTTTGGATGCAAACTCATTAACGGAAGATGATTTTCAGTATGCTCAGCAGCACCTGCGTATGTTGTCTGGGCTGTATGGTTTGTTAAAGCCGCTGGATTTAATGCAGCCATACCGTCTAGAAATGGGCACGAAGCTGGCCAACAAGCGTGGTACGAATTTGTATCAGTTCTGGGGTACGGTGATCACAGAGAAGTTAAATCAAGCATTGTCTGAACAAGGTGATGATGTCTTGGTGAATTTAGCGTCTAATGAGTATTTTAAGGCGGTAAAACCAAAAAGCTTAGAAGCAAAAGTGATCACGCCAGTGTTTAAAGACTGTAAAAATGGCACCTATAAAGTGATTAGCTTTTACGCGAAAAAAGCACGAGGCATGATGGCTCGCTACATCATTGAAAAGCGTCTTGATAATGTTGAACAGTTAAAAGAGTTTGATGTGGCTGGATACTATTTTGTTGAAGCTGAATCAACCACTACTGAATTTGTCTTTAAGCGCGAAGAGCAATAGTTTTAATTGTGTTTGAAGCATAAAAAAGCTGCGATGAACTCGCAGCTTTTTTTGATGGTAAGGATGAAAAGTCGTGTGCTTAAACGCTTACGCTTTCTTTTTTAGCTTTTTCGCGGCTTTCTTCTTTTTACCGGCGATAGTCTTTTTATCTAATTTCTTTTTCTTCTTTTTCACGACTTTTGATTTTTTGTGAGTTGGTTTTAACCCTTCAATAAATCGCTCTTTAATCTCTTCTTTTGTGTAACGTCCTACACGTTCGATCATACCTTGGTCGTGGGCTTCAATTAGAGCAACTGCGTTACCTTTTTTACCTGCACGTGCTGTACGGCCAATACGGTGTAGGTATACATCTGCGGTACGAGGCATATCGAAGTTAATCACATGGCTAACATCCGGTAAGTCGATGCCACGAGCAGCAACGTCGGTCGCGATCAGTACATTAACCGTGCCATCACGGAAACGTTCAATGGCATTATTACGACGCTCTTGAGGCATTTCACCTTGGATCCATGCACATGGAATTTGCGCGCTTTCTAGCTGGCCACGTAGATCGGCTAGGCGATCACGGGTTTTCACGAAAATAATAGAACGTTCAGCTTGCTCGGTGATGATGTTTTTCAGCAGGGCCAGCTTGTGTTCCATGTTATCGGCACGGTGGTACCACTGATTGATCTTCTTACGTTCACGGCGAGAAGGGTCCGCGTCGACTTCTGCTGGATCGGTCAGTAGATCTTCGGTGAAACCTTCAACCCCTTTACCTTCTAGTGTTGCAGAGAATAGAAGGGTTTGTTTACGCCAGCGACACTCTTTGGATAAGCGGTCAACAACTGGGCCAAAACCCATGTCTAGCATACGGTCTGCTTCATCAAGAATCAGAGATTCAATAGCACGACAATCAAATTTCTCCGCTTCAATGTATTCCATTAAACGGCCAGGTGTCGCCACCACGATGTCTTGAGTTGTGCCAAGTATCTCGGCGTGCTCTTGGTAAGCAATACCACCTGTGATGGTAAATACTTTTAAATTCGTGTGCTTGGCTAAACCACGGGCGTGCTCTGCGACCTGCATGGCTAATTCACGAGTAGGAGTTAGCACAAGTACACGAGCAGGGCCAGGTTTGGTGCGAGGGAAATCTTCTAGGTGCTGAAGTGCAGGAAGAATAAATGCCGCTGTTTTACCTGTGCCAGTGGGGGCTGAAGCTAAAACATCACGGCCATCGAGCGCATGCGGGATCGCCTGTGCTTGAACTTGAGTTGGTCGCTGGTAGCCCATCTCCTCAATTGCTTGTAGTAGGTTTTGGGACAGCTCTAAATCTGCAAAAGTTCTGATCAAAGGTTGTTTCTCCACGCTGGTGCCGATGCAAATAAATTAGCCAGCAATTATAAAGCCTAATGCGATCTGGATCACCGATCTTTTTCAGTAAAAATCACTTTATGGTGAGTGAAAGGGCGCTGATTACATTTTCAAATAGAAATCTTTTGTTAGGTCAGTGAATTCTTCACTGTATTGTCCCGCCCTATGGATCATTAATTCATTACGATCACATTGAACGTTAGGGTGAACCTCTAGTGATAATTCAATAAGTAATCGGGAAACTGGCTTCGTTGGGGTGGTTTTGATTTCTGTTAGCCGTGTTAAAACAAATCCGTGTGAGTCGCTTAACTCGATAAACAGTTGCCCTTCTACTGCTGGAAGAATAAAACTGGCTGTTCCCTTTACATTGAGTAACTGTTGGCAAATTTCCAGTAAGTGCTGGTGTGTGAGTGAGTCTGTGTGCCTTGCTGTGGCGCGGTTATCTTGATGCGACTGCTCGCCATTATTAAAGTAGGGCGGGTTGCAGATAATCGCATCGAAATGCGCGCATTTTTCTGGTGTGGTCACCAGTGTACTGACATTTTGGTGCTTTAAGGTGAGGCGTTCTGCCCAGCGGCTTTGCTCAAAGTTTTGCAATGCGGCTTGAGCGGCTGAAGGTTCGATTTCGACTGCGGTAATTTGTGCATGTGCATTACGTTGTGCACAAATGAGAGAAAGTAGGCCTGTGCCACTCCCAATATCCAATATTGTTTGAGCTTTTTTTATATTGGCCCACGCCCCTAATAACACACCATCTGTACTGACGGGCATGCCACATTGGTGAGCATCAATGTGGAACTGTTTGAATGTAAAGCTTTTTGCCATGATTGCCTCAGCAAGAGATTATTTATAGCAGACGATAGAGTGCTATGTTGTTTAGTTTTTAATTCTGTTTCTTTTATGTTGGGTGAACTTTAAATCTAAATGGTGTGTATTGATAAAATGAGATTATTTGGATTTAGATATTGCTTTGGTTTTTAATATTAGTTTTATATTCTGCTTTTTTGGTTTTGATTTGGAAGATTGTAGCGTTTTAGCCTGAGCTATTGCTTGTTGATACATTATTGTCCATTATGCTGCGACAAATGTCACATTTAGATAATGAAACTAAATTGATATTACGAATATAACAAAACAAACACAACATGACAGACAAGGGTTTTCTGTGAAACAGAATCTAAAATTAACAGACATAATCGCGTTAGGCTTTATGCTTTTCGCCTTTTTTTTAGGTGCCGGTAATATTATTTTCCCACCGTTAGCTGGTCAGTTAGCGGGTGATAATGTAATGCCAGCGATGTTTGGTTTTCTTGCAACGGCAGTAGGTCTCCCTCTTATAACCATTATTGCTATCGCTGTTGCTGGTGGATCATGGGCTGCACTAACACGTGATTTACCTTTAAAAGCTGCGACACTGATGGCGGTACTGATTTTTATCATCATTGGCCCTGCATTTGCGGCTCCTCGTACTGGTCTTGTTGCGTATGAAATGGCAGTTAAACCATTTTTGGCTGACGCAGGTCAAGCAAGCCTAACCCTGTTTTCTATTGTGTTTTTTGCTGTTGCACTTATCTTCTCATGGGCGCAAGGTAAATTGCTTGATGTGATCGGCAAACTGCTGACGCCAGCTCTGTTCATTGGTTTAATTGTACTTGCTATTGCGGTATTCATTAACCCTCAGGGTGACATTGCCGCTGCGCAAGGTGGTTATGTTTCTCAAGCATTCACAACGGGCTTCATTGACGGTTACCAAACAATGGATACGTTTGGCTCTTTGATGTTTGGTATGTTGATTGTTGAAGCGCTTCGTAACAAAGGCATTACTGAGCAAGGCCCAACGACTAAATACCTTATCTGTGCTGGTTTGATTGCGGCGGCAGGTCTTGCGTTTGTTTACATTTCATTATTCTACCTTGGTGCGACAAGCAGCACGGTTGCGTTGGGTGTTGATAATGGCGGTGTGATTCTAGCGCAATACGTTCATGCTCTATTTGGCTCAGCAGGTCAGGTGGTTCTGTCTGTGATTGTACTGCTTGCTTGTTTAACAACAGCAATTGGTCTTATTTCTGCGTGTTCAGATTACTTCAGTTCTTTAACACCATTGCCGTACAAAGCTTGGGTGGTGATTAACTCTGTAGCGTGTGCGGTAGTTGCAAATGTTGGTTTGAGCCAGCTAATTGCTCTGTCTGTTCCTGTATTGTTTGCCTTATACCCAGTGGCTATTGCTCTTGTGGCTCTGACATTTGTACGCAAGTTCTTACCAAACCCACGTTTGTCTTACCGTGTGGTTATTTTGGTTGCATTGGTCTTTGCTTTACTTGATGCGGCAAAAGTGGCGGGCGTTGATGTGTCTGCATTCTCTATGTTGCCATTGTTTGAGTATGGTATGGCGTGGCTATTACCAACAGCAGCAGCGATTGTGTGCATGAAGTTTGTTGGCGGTTATGCAAAACCACAAGCAAAAACGGCTTAATGTTGTAAAACAAAAGTGAGCCTTTATAGATAAAAGAAAGGGGTGCTGTTAAGGCACCCCTTTTTTATTTTTCTTACAGCGTATCGTGGTATTCCACTAAAATCTGTTCACACCAGTTCTGAATGCGTTCATCACTTAGCTCATATTGGCTGTCTTCATCAAGGGCTAGGCCAACAAACTGTGTATCATTATTAATTAACGCTTTTGAGGCTTCAAATTCATAGCCTTGATTTGGCCAGTAACCAATGAACTGTACGCCAGTTGGTTTTAGTTGATCATGTAATAGACCCATGGCGTCTAAATACCATTCGCCATAGCCTTCTTGATCCCCTAAACCAAAGAGTGCTACCACTTTGCCATTTAATGTCAGTCCATCTAATTGCTCCCATACGGCCAACCAGTCTTCTTGAATTTCACCAAAATCCCATGTGGAAATGCCAAGAATTAATAAATCGTAATCGTTCATTAATTGCGGGGGAGTTTCTTTAATATTGTGAATATCAATTAGCTCTGCGCCAATAATATCGCGAATTTTCTCCGAGGCCATTTCGGTGTAACAAGTTGTAGAGCCATAAAACAGACCGATTTTCATGTAGGGCTTCCATTGGAACAATAGGTAAAGCGATTCTACCGATAATTACTCTCATCCCCAACCATCTAAGCTAATATTATTTTTTGCACAAGAAAGGCGCTTGCGTTTTTTTGATGGTTCAGTACCTTAGCGGGTAAGTGAGAAATGACCTGAGGGTTTATACAGGATGAACAGCGATACGGCTTTAATGGAGCGCTTTCTTGATGCCATGTGGATGGAAAGAGGCTTGTCTGAAAATACGCTCGTTTCTTATCGTAATGATCTCTCTAAGCTGATCCAGTGGCTGGGTGATAATAACTATAAATTGGAATCGATCAGTATATTAGGCTTACAGAGTTACCAGTCGTGGCTTGCGGATAAGGAATTTAAGCAAACATCACGCGCCCGGATGCTATCGGCGATTCGTCGCCTTTTTCAGTACATGCATCGTGAGAAAATGCGAGCTGATGATCCCAGCGCATTATTAGTGAGTCCGAAATTACCGCAACGACTGCCGAAAGATTTGTCGGAAGATCAGGTGGATGCCTTGTTGGCCGCTCCTGATACTAATGATCCTATTCAATTACGTGACAAAGCGATGTTGGAGTTGCTTTACGCGACTGGTTTACGTGTGACGGAGTTAGTCAGCTTAACCATGGAAAACGTTAGCTTGCGCCAAGGGGTAGTGCGTGTCACGGGTAAAGGGGATAAAGAACGCTTGGTGCCACTTGGGGAAAATGCCATTGATTGGATTGAAACCTTTATCACTGAAGGCAGACCCGCTTTATTAGGGCAGAAAACATCTGATGTGGTGTTTCCAAGTAAACGTGCCAAGCAGATGACAAGGCAAACTTTTTGGCATCGCATTAAGCATTATGCCATGATTGCTGGCATCGACGGCGATACGCTATCCCCCCATGTTTTACGTCATGCATTTGCAACTCACTTGCTTAATTACGGAGCAGATCTTAGAGTAGTGCAAATGTTATTAGGACACAGTGATTTATCGACGACTCAGATATATACTCATGTGGCAACTGAGCGCTTAAAACAGATTCACGAGCAGCATCACCCTCGCGCATAAGCGTTGAACTTTATAAAAAATACAGACTCTACTGTTCATCGCCCATGTTCAACATTCGAACGATTGATTTAGCAGGTAATTATTAATGACCTTTACTCGCCGTATTACTGCAGGTTTATTTGCAGTGCTTACCGCCGCTTCTTTTCACGCTTTTGCGGACAATGAAAAAATCACAGAACGTTTAGCCTCTATTGGTTTGAACGCAGATTCTATTACCCCGTCGCCTGTTGAAGGAATAAAAGAGGTTCAAACCAGCCAAGGAATCTTTTTTGTTTCCGATGATGCGAAGCACTTCTTTCACGGCAAGCTATATCAGTTTGATGACCAAGGTAACTTAACAGACATTGTTGCGAAGCGTTTGGTGAAAAAACTGAATGAATATGAAGAAGACATGATTGTTTTTCCTGCGAAAGAAGAAAAGCATGTCGTGACGGTCTTTACTGATATTAGTTGTGGCTACTGCCGTAAGTTACATAACGAGATGGCAGACTATAATGATGCAGGCATCACTATTCGTTACCTTGCTTTCCCTCGTGGTGGTATGCAATCTCAAACAGCGGAGGCCATGAGCAAGATTTGGTGTTCAGCGGATAATACTGAGGCTATGCACCTAGCAAAAACGGGTAAATCATTAGGTAATGGTAAGTTGAATGATATTCAACAGTGCCGTGCGACGATTGAAAAGCAGTATCAACTAGGTGTTCAAATGGGTGTAACAGGGACACCGGCAATGGTACTTGAAGATGGCACTATGATCCCTGGTTACCAGCCTGCTACTCGTTTAAGTCAAACATTAAACGCCCGCTAAACTTAGACTTATAATTCATTAAAAGGGCCTGCTTTGTTGGGCCCGCATTCCTATTATGATTGAAATCAAACGCCGTCCCGAACAAGATACATCTTGCTTACCTGACTCGATTCCTCCTCTTTTACAGCGTATTTATTGTAGCCGAGGCCTTACTTCTGTCTCTCAGCTGGAACGAGGGGCAAAAGGTTTACTCAATTACCAAAAATTGTATGGCATTACCGCTGCGGTTGAGATTTTAGCACAAGCACTAGCTGATAATCGCCGAGTGATTGTGGTGGGGGATTTTGATGCTGATGGCGCAACCAGTTCTGCATTGTCTGTTTTGGCGATGCGCATGCTGGGCAGTCAGAATGTGGATTACTTAGTGCCGAACCGATTTGATGATGGTTATGGTTTGAGCCCGGAAGTGGTTGAGCAGGCGCAAGAGCGTGGTGCGGAAGTGATCATGACCGTAGATAATGGCGTTTCTTCCATTGATGGGGTGGCCGCTGCAAAAGCCAAAGGCATGACGGTGATTGTTACCGATCACCATTTGCCAGGGGATACATTGCCAATTGCCGATGCCATTGTGAACCCGAATCTTCAAGAGTGTTCTTTTCCTTCAAAAGCCTTGGCGGGGGTTGGTGTTGCGTTTTATTTAATGCTGGCATTACGAGCCCACCTTCGAGAGCAAAACTGGTTCCAACAGCGCCGTATTCCTGAGCCAAACTTAGCTGAGTTATTGGATTTAGTGGCCTTGGGAACAGTTGCAGATGTGGTAGCACTGGATGAAAACAACCGTATTTTGGTGCATCAGGGGCTACAACGCATTCGTGCGGGTAAATGTCGCCCAGGTATTTTGGCGCTGATTGAAGTGGCGAACCGTGATCCTAAACGGTTAATTGCTTCAGACTTTGGTTTTGCTCTAGGCCCACGAATTAATGCTGCTGGACGACTGGATGATATGTCGTTTGGGGTTGAACTGCTTATGTGCCAAAACATTCACGCCGCTCGCCGCATGGCATCAGAGCTGGATGCGTTGAATCAAACTCGCAAAGAGATTGAGCAAGGCATGAAAGAAGAAGCCATGGCCATTTGCGAACGCTTGAAACTCGGTACTGATAGCGAATTACCTTACGGATTGGCGTTATTTCAGCGAGATTGGCACCAAGGGGTGATTGGTATTTTAGCGTCTCGGATTAAAGACAAATTTCATCGCCCGGTGATTGCGTTTGCCGATGGTGGAGAAGGGTTGATCAAAGGGTCTTGCCGCTCCATTGTTGGGCTGCATATGCGAGATGCGTTAGATTTAATTGATACTCGTAATCCAGGATTGATTTTAAAGTTTGGTGGGCATGCTATGGCGGCGGGTCTTACCATTAAAGAAGCTGATTTTGAGCGTTTTTCAAAAGCGTTTGACGATATTGTACGCAGTAGTCTGGAAGAAGATGCTTTAAAAGGTGTGCTACTGTCGGACGGTGAGCTTCTTCCTAATGAGCTAAACATGGAGACCGCCGAGATCATCCGTTCTGGTGGACCGTGGGGCCAAGCCTTCCCTGAACCTTTGTTTGATGGTGAGTTTAAAGTACTTCATCAAAAACTGGTGGGCGAAAAACACCTTAAGTTAATGGTTGAGGCTGTGTCGCGTGGTTTTGGTTCTGGGGTGATGATTGATGCGATTGCCTTTAATGTTGATTTGCGTCGTTGGCCTGATGCCTCAGTGAAAACAGTACATCTTGCGTATCGTCTTGATGTAAATGAGTTCCGTGGCAATCGTTCTTTGCAGTTAATGATTGAAGACATTGAAGCCAAGTAATTGGACTTAGTTTACTCACTACCCCCAAGTGAAGCGCCTACGTTGCGTTTTTCACTTGGGTTTTTCTTACTTTAAATCCACTCAATAATATCCAGTAATAAAATTACGACTTTCCTTCTATCTTCGCTGTATCTTCCTTGCACTTTTGGGTAAAATTCCTCGGTTAAATTCTATTCATTAATGATTGGCAAGCATGTTTGAAATCAATCCAATAAAAAACCGCTTACAGGATGTGTCTGAACGCACAAATATCCTGAGGGGGTATCTTTGACTATGACGCAAAGAAAGAGCGTCTAGAAGAAGTCAACGCAGAACTTGAACAACCGGATGTGTGGAACGAACCTGAGCGTGCACAAGCGTTAGGTAAAGAGCGTTCTTCACTTGAAGCGGTTGTTGAAACCATTGATCAGCTAGACCAAGGCGTAGAAGACGTTGAAGGTCTGCTTGAGCTGGCCGTGGAAGAAGAAGATCAAGAAACGTTTGATGAAATTGAACCAGAGTTAGCTGATCTTGAAGGTAAACTAGAAAAACTGGAATTCCGTCGTATGTTTTCTGGCGACCATGATCCTTCAGATTGTTATATTGATTTGCAATCAGGTTCAGGTGGTACAGAAGCGCAAGATTGGACTTCAATGATGCTGCGCATGTACTTGCGTTGGGCTGAAGCGAAAGGTTTCAAAACCGAAGTGATTGAAGTATCAGACGGTGATGTGGCTGGCCTGAAAGGGGCAACAGTTAAAATCTCTGGTGAGTACGCTTATGGTTGGCTACGTACAGAAACGGGTGTACACCGTTTAGTGCGTAAGTCACCATTTGATTCAGGCGGCCGTCGACACACTTCTTTTGCGTCTGCGTTTATTTATCCTGAGATTGATGACAACATCGCGATCGACATTAACCCAGCCGATCTACGTATCGACGTATACCGTGCATCGGGTGCGGGTGGTCAGCATGTTAACACCACGGAATCTGCGGTACGTATTACTCACTTGCCAACCAACACTGTGGTTCAGTGTCAAAATGACCGTTCTCAGCATAAGAACAAAGATCAGGCAATGAAGCAGTTAAAAGCAAAACTGTTTGAGCTTGAACTGCAAAAGCAAAATGCTGAAAAGCAAGCCAATGAAGATTCGAAATCTGATATCGGCTGGGGCAGCCAGATCCGCTCTTATGTACTAGATGACTCGCGCATCAAAGATTTGCGTACTGGCGTAGAAAACCGCAATACTCAAGCAGTTCTTGACGGTGATTTAGACAAATTTATTGAAGCTAGCCTGAAGTCAGGCCTGTAAGCTTTCTATCGACATATACAGGGTACATCTAAAATGACTGATGCTGTTCAAAACGAAAACGTACAAGAAGCCTCTTCACCTGAAGAAAATAAGCTGATTGCTGAGCGTCGCGCTAAGCTGGATCATATCCGTCAGAGCTGTAAAGCAAACGGCCACCCAAATGACTTCCGCCGTGAGCACTTAGCGGGTGATCTTCAAGCGGAATTTGGTGAAAAGACGAAAGAAGAGCTAGAAGAGCTAAACCACATTGTTGCAATTGCTGGCCGTGTTATGGCGAAGCGTGGTCCTTTCCTAGCGATTCAAGAAACATCTGGTCGTATCCAAGCATACGCAGCGAAAGATGTTCAAAAAGTATTGAAAGAGAAATACCAAGGTCTAGATATCGGTGACATCATCGGTGTTAAAGGTGCACTTCACAAATCAGGTAAAGGTGACCTTTACGTGAACATGGAAGAGTTTGAATTGCTGACTAAAGCACTTCGCCCTCTACCAGAAAAATTCCACGGTCTAACTGACCAAGAGATGCGTTACCGTCAGCGTTACGTTGACCTAATTGTGAACGAAGATTCTCGTAATGCATTCATTGTGCGTTCTAAGCTTGTGTCTTCAATCCGTAACTTCATGAGCTCAAAAGGCTACCTAGAAGTTGAAACGCCAATGATGCATGTGATCCCGGGTGGTGCAACGGCACGTCCATTCATCACTCACCACAATGCACTAGACATCGATATGTACCTACGTGTTGCTCCTGAGCTTTACCTGAAGCGTCTAGTGGTTGGTGGTTTTGACCGTGTATTCGAGATCAACCGTAACTTCCGCAACGAAGGTCTGTCTCCACGTCATAACCCTGAATTCACAATGATGGAATTCTACCAAGCGTACTCTGACTACAAAGATCTAATGGATCTTACAGAAGAGATGCTAAGCACGGCAGCAATGGACGTTTTAGGTTCTACGTCTATGCCTTACGGTGATGAAACAGTCGAGTTTGGCGGTAAGTACGCGCGTATGAGCATGTTCGATGCGATCAAACACTACAACCCTGAGCACGCTGAGATTCAAGCACTAACAGAAGCAGACCTGCAAGACCGTGAGAAGATGGTAGCAATCGCGAAATCGGTACACGTAGAAGTAGAAACGTTCTGGACATGTGGTCAGCTTCTTGAAGAGATCTTTGGTGAAACGGCTGAGCCTCAGCTAATCCAACCAACGTTCATCACTGGCTACCCAGCGGACATCTCTCCTCTAGCACGTCGTAGCGATGACAACCCGTTCTTCACTGACCGTTTTGAGTTTTTCATCGGTGGTCGTGAAGTGGCAAATGGTTTCTCTGAGCTTAACGATGCAGAAGATCAAGATGAGCGTTTCAAAGCACAAGTTAACGCGAAAGACGCAGGTGATGATGAAGCAATGTACTATGATGCAGATTACATCACTGCACTAGAGCACGGCCTGCCACCAACGGCTGGTCAAGGTATCGGTATCGATCGCCTAGCAATGCTATTTACAAACACGCACACAATCCGTGATGTAATTTTGTTCCCAGCAATGCGTCCACAGCAATAACAATAATACTCTGATTAACAGAGGATGTTGTTTTTGTTTATTCTCAAAGCCACCATCTCGGTGGCTTTGTTGTTTTTATGGGCAAGTGAGTGACCTTTCGTCTCTATTTATGCTGCCTAGATCTCATTTTTTGTTTAAATTAAAGGTGTTCATGTTATTTGTATGCAGAATGCGTCCCTTCGCGTTTTTATAAATGAAAGTATGAGTAAATGAAACATTATCTAATCCCCGCTATTACCGTTGCTCTAATGACTGGTTGTATCTCGACGTCTCTAACGCCACCACCTTCTGACTTTGTTGGTAAAGTTCCTGCCGAAGTAAATGAAAGCATGAAAGAGCTGAATCATTTAGAGCCAATCCCTTTTCACGGTGGCCGAGGCGGTTACACATCTTTCCATTATGATGAGAATACCGCTTTACTGACGATTGTGCGGAAGCTCAAAGGTAATCGCTGGGAATGGGGTGTGAGTAAAAGCGAATCAAAGGAAGCGTTGTTGGACATTGCTTGTAATAACTTTAAGGATGAATTAGACAGTGGTGTTGGCATCCGAGAATGGAGGGTTGGCAACAAGGGCTTTGTCAGCGATATTGTGACCAGTGAATCGTGTAATGACTACCAATCTAAAAATAATGGTTAACTATTCACACTGAACTTTCCTTATTTTATAAGACATTATGCATAGAATAAAAAAGTCACCGTCATGGTGACTTTTTTATTGGCTGCGTTTTAAACGTTTTTTGCCATTCTAGCACGTGATGAATGTCACGCTTCTCATAATTTAACATATAACTATACAGTTTGTTGTTTTGTTATTTATGTTTTTATTGTTATTGATAAGTTACCGTTTTATAAGAATTTTAAATTAGATGACTGTTATGTGATTATGATTGAAGTGATATTTTCTGTTAATTCATGTTAATAAAAATGTGATTTCAGGGCTTTCCAGAGTGTTTCATTTATGTAAAATGTCGCCAATTGCACTGGAAGCAGTGAAAAATATATAAATCTAAAAAACATGTAAGCACAACACTCTGGAGTTGGATTATGCAACAATCGCTATCTAGCAAGATTTTTATAGGCCTTTTTATTGGCTTGATTATAGGTACGGCAATTCAGTATCTATTTAACGGGGTTACTATCATGGATACCTACCTTCTTGGCTTAGCTGAGGGTGTTGGTGGCATGTTTGTATCATTAATTAAGCTGTTAGTTGTTCCTTTGGTTTATGTATCGATTGTATGCGGTATTGTTGAATTAAAAGACATCACATCTTTTGGTCGTTTAGGTGGTAAAACTTTTGGTCTTTACATTATTAACACCATCATTGCGATCACGGCTGCTCTAACTGTAGGTATGATCTTTGCGCCAGGTGCTGATGCTAATTTAGCTGGTACAGTAGAAGCAGGCTCTGTTGTTTTGAAAACGACGGAAACACCAGATATCTTCTCGCTTATCACGAACATTGTGCCAAGCAACCCTGTTCAAGCATTTGCAAGTGGTGACATGCTGCAAATCATCTTTATGGCCATTCTTACTGGTTTAGCTATTCAAGCGCTTGATTCTCGCGGTGGCCCTGCTATCAAGACGTTTAAAATGGCAAACGAAATCATGATGAAGCTGGTTGGCCTTGTGATGAATTTGGCTCCATTCGGTGTATTTGCCCTAATGATTCAGTTGGGTGCGACATTGGATGGCAACACGCTAATGTCTGTAGCTGGTTATGTCATGCTGGTTATTGCCATGCTAGTGTTCTGGATTTTCTTCTTCTACCCAATGATGGTTGCTTTAACGACGGGCATTAAGCCAACTCAGTTTTTACGTCACACTCGTGAGCAAGTGTTGTTCTCACTATCAACAGCAAGCTCAAACGCGACAATTCCAGTAACAATGCGCACCCTTACTGATAAAATTGGTGTATCAAAATCAGTAGCAGGCTTTGGTGTACCACTAGGTGCGACAATGAACATGTCTGGTGTGTCTATTTACATTGCATTAGCAACTATTTTTGTAGCAAACGCATTTGGCCAACCAATCAACAGTGCCGATTTATTTACGTTAGGTTTAACGATTTTGCTTCTATCTATTGGTGCGGGTGGTGTTCCTGGTGGTGGTGTAGTAATGGTTGGTGTTCTTCTGCATCAACTAGGTTTACCACCAGAAGGTCTGGCAATCGTTGCTGCTGTTGACCGCATTAACGACATGTTCTGTACATCTTCAAACGTTGTTGGTGATACTGCGGTAAATACGATTGTTGCGAAATCAGAAAATGAAATTAATGTTGAAGAGAAAGACGTTGCTGCCGAAAAAGCGACAGCATAATTTCAAACTGAATTACGTCTATTAGAAAAGCTCCTTCGGGAGCTTTTTTTATTGATAATGCTATATATTGATAATTTGTCTTGAACGGAAAAACTTATTACATATATACATGTATTTGTTGAACCAAATCCAAACATCTCATAAATGAGACACAGTTCCGTCTTAAAAACGTTATAGTGAATTCTTACTTTTGAAAATATTTATAAAATTATCAAATTCATTTTAAAAGGAATTGTTCTATGGGTACTCAATTCAGGATGGATTCTGTCCCAGGATCTTTAGTTGTTGTTGGTGGTGGGTATGAACCTTGGCTTGCGGTTTTGGAGCAGGTGGGGTGGCGTTGTCATCGTTGTTATGATTTACGTGCGGCACAGACACTTTTCACTGAACTTGGCCCCTGTATCGGCATTGTGGATTTAAGCCACGATGATTTTAGTCTTAATGGCATTGCTACTTTGGTTAACAATAATAAAGCGGTTCGTTGGTTAGCCTTTATTCGTGAAGATCAGCTTAATTCAGATACGATTTGCCAGTTTATCGTTAATTTTTGCATTGATTTCTTCACTGCACCCATTCCTGATGCACAGCTTTTAAATACTATTGGTCATCAGCTTGGTATGTTAAAACTGGAGCGTAAAGTATGGCCCAAATTGGGTGAGCATACTGATATGGGGTTACTTGGTGATACTCAACCGATTAAGCGCCTTCGAGATCAGGTTCGTCGTGTTGCTCCAACAGATGTGTCAGTGTTGATCACTGGAGAAAATGGAACAGGCAAAGAATTAGTCGCTCAAGCTATTCATCAGGCTTCCAGTCGTAATAAAGGGCCATTCGTGTCTGTAAACTGCAGTGCGTTGTCTGATGTTCGCATTGAAGCTGAGTTATTTGGCATTAAGCCGGATAATCAGACTGAGCTTAATCAGGTATCCCGACTTGAAGCAGCAGATGGCGGTACGCTGTTTTTAGATAATGTCAATGACTTATCGATTAAACAACAGTTGCATCTGCTGTATTTTTTACAGGAAGGCAGAGCCGATACGGCCACAGGCTCGAAAGAGCTAGATGTTCGTGTAATAGTGGCTTCACATACCGATATTGAGCAGGCGGTCGCTGCTGGGTCATTCAAAGATGATCTATTCTATCGCATTAATGTATTAAGAATTGCAGTGCCTGCACTTCGTGATCGTAATGCCGATATTGTTCTACTAGCTCAGCACTTTTTACAAAAGTACGCCCGAGAATATAACGCCCAAGCGCGTAGTTTTTCTGAAAGAGCCAAGCGAAGTATGACGCAGTACAGTTGGCCGGGAAATGTTCGTGAGTTAATCAATCAAGTAAAAAGGGCGGTATTATTAGCTGATGATTTAGTGATTGAAGAAGAGCATTTAGAGCTGCCACAGCGTGGTGAAAATAAACGCAGTTTACGTACTATTCGTGAGCACTCAGAACGAGATGCGTTATTGATGGTGTTAGAATCACACGAAGGCCAAGTCTCGGCTGCTGCGAAAGAGTTAGGGGTTTCTCGTGCAACGATGTATCGCTTACTCAATAAGCATAATCTTATTTCAGAGCCAAGAACTTACAGCTAAATAGTATGCTCATTACTGCGATATAAATGAAGCCGTAGCTAGATTTGTAGTTACGGTTTTTTTATAGGTCAGATGGTTATTTCTATTCTTAGTTTGTTATAAGTTATAACAGTTAATTTTTCATACGCTTTCAAGCAGAGGGATAAATGCTTTTTAGGTGTATGAGGCTGCCAGATATATGGTTGATCTGTTTGTTTTGGGGGGATAGCAAAACATTCCCTTGATAAATGCACCCAGTTGTTTAAAATTTACACCATATTCATATCAAATTTAGATTTATTGCATAGAAAGGAGGCATATCATGACTAATTCAATCATCTCAATGACAGCATGTGCCGATCGTACGTTCCTTATGGCGTCAGATCATCCTTGTAAACAAACTAAGCAATAAATCCGTATCCAACACTATTTGGGCCGCGGATAGAAGCGGCTTGAGTAAGGTTCTTTTCATCTTAGATTTGCCCGCTTTTAATCCAACGCTCTTTTTCACAACCATTGAAAAGGAGAGACGTTATGCGTCAATCACTATACCTGCGTATCGCTGTACTACTTGTTCGTGCTGATTTACATCGTGAAGAGAAAAAATGGCATAAGGCACATCGCCAAGCGAAATTTGATTTGCCGTTTTATAATGTTCATTTGCTAAAAGATATCGGCTTATACATTGATGGCACGACAATTGGTTCTGTATTCGAAGCCAAAGATAAAGCTGCCCGAACTGTTCGTCATTTACGTCGCGCTGCTCGATCTCGAATAGTCACGTAGCCCTAGCGCTGTATTTGACAGGTGACAAATACAGCGCTGTAACCGATATATCACCAGTGACCTCTTTACTCACTTCCCTGTATTATCTATGTAATACAATATCTTGAGCATCGAGTGGTGGTGTATCTAAAACAAAAAATGCCCCATATTCCTCGGGGCATTTTTATAGGAAAAAGAGAGTGCTAAAGCATTATGGACAAGGATTAGAGTATTGAATTCCAACTTGTTGTAAGTCCGCTCTGACATCAGAAGACAGCTCTAATTCGATACTTTTTATATTACTTTCTAATTGCTCTAAGTTAGTCGCACCAATGATATTAGAAGCCACAAAAGGGCGTTGGTTGACAAAAGCCAGTGCCATCTGCGCAGGGTCTAACCCATGTTTGTTGGCGATATCAATATAAGCTTGTGTTGCTGCGATGCCTTGTGGATTAAAGTAGCGAGAAAACCGTTCAAATAAAGTACACCGTGCTCCAGCTGGCTTTTTGCCATCAAGGTATTTCCCACTGAGTGTACCAAAGGCAAGCGGCGAGTAAGCGAGTAATTCAACCCCTTCATGATGACTGATTTCAGATAGTCCGACTTCAAAGCTACGGTTGAGTAGGTTATAAGGGTTTTGTATTGAGACTATTCGTGGCAAATCATGTTTTTCCGCTAACTTTAAGAGGCTCATTACTCCCCAAGGAGTTTCATTTGAAACACCGATGTAACGAATTTTTCCTGCCTTGATGAGATCAGCTAACGCATCAAGCGTATCTAATAAGGTGATACCGTCATTGGTTTCTTGGTATTCATAGTTGAGTTGGCCAAAACAGTTAGTTTGGCGCTGGGGCCAGTGAAGTTGGTAAAGATCGATGTAATCTGTTTGTAAGCGTGTCAAACTATCATCAATCGCAGCATGAATATTACGGCGATCTAAAGCCATATTCTCACGGATATATGGCACGCTACGTGGTCCAGCTACTTTGGTAGCAAGGATGACCTTTTCTCTTCTGGCTGTCTTTTTTAGCCATGAGCCAATGTATTCTTCGGTCTTGCCTTGTGATTTTCCATTCGGTGGGACGGGGTACATTTCCGCAGTGTCGATAAAATTAACGCCATGTTCGATGGCAAAATCTAGCTGGTTATGAGCATCTTGCTCAGTATTCTGCTCACCAAAGGTCATTGTTCCGAGACAAATCTTACTTATTTCCAATGATGAGTGTGGCAACTTATGATATTTCATATCCTCTCCATGGCAGCGTCTATCATACTCATATCATTGACTATAAACGAGAGGCTGTGTTCCTAAAAGCTTTATATCATTATGGCCAAGGCACACCGATTTACTTTGGGTGGTAGAAATGGCGCTCTAGCATCGCTCCGGTAAAGTGTGTTTTTAAGTAAAAGCCACGTGGAAGAGTTTTAATAGGCTGACCATCATGCCCGTAAGCCTCAGTGAGTGCTCTGCTGTTTGCTGCTTTTGGACGAAGCTGGAGAACTTCTCCGTGTTTTGCGGTAATTTGCTCTACTTTTCCAAGTACAATCAGATCCATAAGCTCTTCCCAATCTTGTTTGAGTTGTTGCTCTTCTTCAACTGATGGGGACCATAAGAGCGGAGATCCTACTCGACGTTCTTTAATGGGGATTTCTCTTTCACCTTCCACAGGGATCCACAAAACCTGGGCTAGCTTATGTCGAATATGGCTGTTTTCCCAACTAAGTCCATGTATACCTGTTAATGGAGCCACACAAACAAATGTGGTTTCCAGCGGTTTGCCAGAATGGCTAATAGGAATAGTTTTAAGTTCAATGCCAAGATTAATAAAGTCTGGTAAGGGCTTGCTACCAGCCGATGCGCCTAAATGCCATTCGATCAGTTGCCCGACCCAGCCTTTATCGCGCTTGAGATCGAGGGGAACTTCAACTCCAGCTTGTTGAGCTAGCGTGTCAAGATCAAGGCCAGCTAATGCGTGAGCACGATCCATGAGTTCAGAGGTGGTAGCAGGAGGAAGTGGCATAGTATGTACTTTTAAGGGGCTAATTAACCCAAAAATTATAACGTTACTTAAGATAAAGGCTCAATATCATCACGCGTTTTTGATTTGTTTAGTAAAGATAAGAATAAAGAACTATTTATATAAAAACTTATCCACAGGGGGCTTAACCTTTTTTATTTATATTCATGTATTGGATATACATACAGGTTTTTTCTCATATTTTAAGGTGTTAATACAAATCTTAGCTGAAAAAAAAGCCTCTTTTGTGGATAAAAATAAAATTGTACGATATTTGACCTTTCTGTGTTTTATGATGATTCAACTGAGAGTTATTTTAATGATATAAAGCCCACTGGTTTTAAGTTGTTGATTTTATGTTTTTATTATTGTTTTCTTGTTGTTTTTTTCTTTTTGAAAAACGGGGGAGAAATTACGCTGTCTCTTTAAGCAGTTGTTTTTCACAAAGTTACCCACAGAAAAGGTGAATAAATGTGGTCTTTGTCTCATTTTTATGTTGATAAGTGTCTTGATGAGTATTAGTTATGCCGGAAGTGGGCGCTAAGTAGGAAAATAAGCACCAGTTTTGTGATCAGATTTGCCCACAGTAGGGATCTGTGAAAAAATCAGAATTAATAGGTATTTATATTTGAGGTCTATCCAGTGATAGATGGCGATGGTTACCGTCCTAATGTAGGAATTGTCATATGTAATAACCATGGTCAAGTCTTCTGGGCAAAGCGATATGGGCAACACTCTTGGCAATTTCCTCAAGGGGGCATTGATAACGGTGAAACACCAGAACAAGCCATGTTTCGGGAACTATATGAAGAGGTTGGCCTAACTAAGAAAGACGTGAAAATTTTAGCGACTAGCCGATATTGGCTACGTTATAAATTGCCTAAACGTCTTGTTCGTTGGGATTCAAAACCCGTTTGTATTGGACAGAAACAGAAGTGGTTTTTGCTGCGTCTAGAATGCGATGAATCCAAGGTAAACATGCAGCGAGGCAAATCACCCGAATTTGATGGCTGGCGCTGGGTAAGCTATTGGTATCCAGTGCGACAGGTTGTTTCTTTTAAGCGTGATGTATATCGACGGGCAATGAAAGAATTTGCGCCGATCACTATGCCTTTTAAAGAGCGTAAATCGAAAAGGAAAAGCAACAAAAGAGGCTAGTCATGCTTACCCAGCTAAGGGATATAGTTGAACGTGTTGCAAGGGCGGATGATTTAAATCTAGCTCTTGAGATTTTAGTGAGTGCCACTTGCTCGGCAATGAACACAGAGTGCTGCTCTGTTTATATTGCTAATGACGAGCTGGATCGTTTAGATTTGATGGCAACTCAAGGCTTAGTTAAAAACGATAAATCTGTATCCCTTGGTTTTAATGAAGGTCTTGTTGGGCTCGTAAGCCGTACCGCAGAGCCATTAAACTTGGCAAATGCGTCTGCGCATTCTGAATTTAAACGGATGCCAGAGCTGGGTGAAGATGTTTTTCATTCATTTCTAGGTACTCCGATTATTCATCGCCGTAAAATTCTCGGTGTATTGGTGATTCAGCAACGCCAACAGCGTCAGTTTGATGAAATCGAAGAGTCTTTTCTTGTTACCCTTTCAGCTCAGCTTGCGGTTCTTTTTGCTCATACTAAATCGCAAGGTTTATGGCCCAAACAGACAGATCATGTCTCTCATTACACTGGTTTATCTGCGTCTTCTGGTGTCGCGATTGCTCCGATATGGTGGGATGATAATCAGCCGAAGTTAGAATCAGTTTGTCCTGCGTCCACTTTGGACGTGGATGATGAGCTTGAGCGTTTGTCTTTGGCTCTTGAGCTTGCCATGAATGATTTTCGTCGGTTACGCAAACGACTTGATAATGACATCAATAAAGAAACTCTTGCTATTTTCGACCTCTTTACCCATTTACTCAACGATCCCATGCTTCGTAAAGATCTTACCGCGCAAATTCAAAAGCGTGATAGGGCGGATTGGGCACTTAGGCAAGTAGTGGAGTCGTATTCAAGTCGATTTGCCAAAATGAGCGATGCTTACTTACGTGAAAGAGCACAGGACATCCGTGAGCTTGGGCAGCGTTTATTGTACTTTCTCTATAATGGTGAAGCTGTTGAGTGTGATTGGCAGCAACCAGTTATCCTTATTACGAGGGAGCTAACGGCCTCCATGTTAGCTAGTGTCTCTAAAGAGATGTTGGCCGCTGTGATTTCAATGGAGGGGGCTGCTAATTCTCATGCAGCCATCTTATCTCGTGCGCTAGGGATCCCAGCTGTTATGGGGGTAGATTTAAAGCCGGAAGCATTGCAGGGGAAACTTGCGGTTGTTGATGGCTATACTGGCGATCTTTATATCGAACCTGATGAGCAGATTATACGTGAATACCGCCAACTACAAAAAGAAGAGTTTGAATTATCTCGCTTAGTTGAAGGTCAATTAGATAAATCCACCTCAACCCAAGACGGGCAGAAAGTGGATTTATATTTGAATGCAGGTTTGAGTGCTGACAGTAATATTGCTTTCAACCGAGGTGTTGAAGGGGTAGGGTTATTCCGAACTGAAATCCCTTTTTTATTGCAACACCGTTTTCCCTCCGAAGAAGAACAAACTCAGCAGTACCGTGTTATTTTGTCTGCTTATCGTGACAAATCAGTTGTGATGAGAACCCTTGATGTAGGGGGAGATAAGCCTTTACCTTATTTGTCGGTTGATGAAGATAATCCTTTCCTAGGGTGGCGTGGGATCCGTTTTACTCTGGATCATCCTGATATTTTCCTGATGCAACTACGAGCCATGTTAAAAGCCAGTATTGGACTTGATAACATGGAAATCATGTTGCCAATGATATCTGGCATTAAAGAGTTGGATGATGCGCTTTTATTTATTGATCAGGCTTATGGGGAAGTCAGTGCATTAAGTAAAGTGCCTTTAAAGCGGCCAAAAGTAGGGATTATGGTCGAAGTTCCCTCCATTTTGTATTTATTGCCACAAGTTGCAGAGCGTGTCGACTTTATCTCTGTTGGTAGTAATGATTTAACGCAATATTTATTAGCGGTTGATCGGAACAATGCCCGGGTTTCTGATGTCTATGATGCTCTGCATCCTGCTGTGATAGCTGCACTAAAGCACATTATTGATGTTAGCCGTCGGTATAATTTACCGGTTTGCGTGTGCGGTGAGCTGGCGGGTGATCCGCTTGGTGCCATGTTGCTAGTTGGATTAGGCTATCGCTCATTGAGTATGAATACGTCAAATGTGGCTCGTATCAAATACATTCTTAGGCATACCTCGTCAGCAGAGCTTAGTCAGATTGCATTGCAAGCCAGTCAATGCAGTGTGGGAGACCATATTCGTATCATGATGGAGCAGTACATTGATAATAAAGGGTTGGGCGGTTTTATCCGTGCTGGAAAATAATAATGTTTGAATTGAGTTTGTGGCTGTTTGGAATGTGTTTTCTGCTTGGCAGCGTGGTTGGTGTAATGGCCGGGCTCTTGGGTATTGGCGGTGGGCTGCTGGTAGTGCCAGCACTAATGTGGCTATTACCTAGGGCAGGAATTGATCCTAATATTGTTATGCATATCGCGTTGGCGACGTCTTTGGCAAGCATCATTTTAACTTCAGGCTCCTCGGCGCTAAATCATGTGCGTTTAGGGAATGTTCAGTTTGACTTGATAAAAGGTTTGATTCCTGGTGTTGTCGTTGGTGGGCTCGTTGGCAGCTATATTGCGGAGCTTACACCAGTCGACTACTTACCCAAAGTCTTTGGTGTCATTGTGTTGTTACTCGCGGTGCAAATGCTATTGTCTATGAAAATATCCGCTACGAGAGAGATGCCCGGTATTGCCGGAAGTGCAATGAGTGGTGGTGTCATTGGTGTTGTTTCAAGCTTGGCTGGTATTGGTGGTGGCTCCCTAACGGTACCGTATCTTAGTATGCATGGCATCGAGATGCGTAAAGCTATTGGCAGCTCGTCATTGTGTGGTACTTTCATTGCGATTGCTGGAATGACTGGTTTTATTTTTCATGGTCTATCCGCAGAAAATTTACCTCAATTAAGTATTGGTTATGTATACCTACCAGCTTTAATTGGTATTGTCGCAACTTCAATGCTGACGACACGTTTTGGTGCTCGTTTAGCAACTCAGTTGCCGACTCCAACATTAAAAAAAGTGTTTGCTGTGTTTTTAATTTTCATTGGCAGCAAAATGTTTATTGGTTAATAGAGAAAAAATAATGACTCAGGGATTTCTTACCTTCCCACAGATTGATCCAATCTTAATTGAAATTGGTCCATTGGCGATTCGCTGGTATGGCTTAATGTATTTGTTTGGTTTTATGTTCGCACTTTGGTTGGCTAACCGTCGAGCAGATCGCCCAAATAGTGGTTGGACACGTGAACAAGTGAGTGACTTACTGTTTGCAGGTTTCTTAGGGGTAGTAATTGGGGGACGTGTTGGGTATGTCTTCTTCTATAATTTTGATCTGTTTTTAGATGATCCTTTATACCTATTTAAAGTGTGGACTGGTGGTATGTCTTTCCATGGGGGGTTATTAGGGGTGATCTGTGCCATGTTATGGTACGCCTATAAAAACCAACGAACGTTCTTCAGTGTTGCTGATTTTGTTGCTCCGTTAGTGCCTTTTGGCCTTGGTGCTGGCCGCTTAGGTAATTTTATGAACGGAGAGCTTTGGGGGCGTGTTACGGATGTGCCTTGGGCAATGGTGTTCCCAACAGGTGGTCCATTGCCGCGTCATCCATCTCAATTATATGAGTTTGCTTTAGAAGGTGTGGTTCTGTTCTTTATACTTAACTGGTTTGTACGTAGTCCACGTCCTGCGGGAGCGGCTTCAGGTTTGTTCTTATTTGGCTACGGCACGTTCCGCTTTTTAGTTGAGTATGTGCGAGAGCCTGATGCGCATTTAGGTCTGTTTGGTGACTTCATCAGTATGGGACAAATTCTCTCATTACCTATGGTGATTGGTGGTCTATTGCTGATTGGTTGGGCCTATAAACATAAACCAGGGCAAGCGAAAGCCTAATTCATTATCCCCTACGAGAAAAAGACGCTAAACTACAGCGTCTTTTTTTAGCTTTGAACATTGTGGGGAAGCCTTGGCATGAAGCAATACTTAGATTTGATGCAAGATATCGTATATAACGGTACCGATCGTGGTGATAGAACTGGCGTTGGTACACGCTCTGTATTTGGCCGTCAAATGCGTTTTGACCTCAGTGAAGGTTTTCCATTGCTAACCACCAAAAAGTTGTACACTCGCGCTATTATTCACGAGTTATTATGGTTTTTAAATGGTGATACGAACGTTAAATACCTGCAAGACAATAAAGTGACGATTTGGGATGAATGGGCAACAGAGGACGGTAGCTTAGGCCCTGTTTATGGCGCTCAATGGCGTTCATGGGCATGCCCTGATGGTTCGACAGTTGATCAGGTTTCAGAATTGATTGAGCAAATTAAAACGAAGCCTCATTCTCGTCGTCATATTATTTCTGCGTGGAATCCAGCCGATTTACCTGATGAAAGTCAAAGTCCACAGGCTAATGCTGAACAGGGAAAAATGGCATTGGCACCATGTCATTGTTTATTCCAGTTCTATGTGGCTGATGGCAAGCTATCATGTCAGTTATACCAGCGCAGTGCGGATTATTTCTTGGGTGTGCCATTTAATATTGCGAGCTACGCATTATTCACACACATGATTGCTCAGCAGTGTGATTTAGAAGTGGGTGACTTTGTACATACGTTTGGGGATGTTCATTTGTATTCAAATCATTTGAATGACGATATTGTTTTTGAACAACTAAAACGCCAGCCGGGTCAGACACCAAAGTTAGTGATTAAGCGTAAACCTGATTCTATTTTTGATTACAAATTAGAAGACTTTGAGATTGTTGGCTACGAGCCTCAACCAACAATTAAAGCACCTATTGCAATTTAAACAATATGGGCTTGGTTAAAATATTGAAGCAAGCCCTACTTTTAAGGTGTAAGGCTCAATGGTTTCTTCTTGAATAGTGTTTAATTATTCACTAATTAGATTTTTCGTAAATCGATACAAACTTTGGTGTTTTAGAGGTGTACTTCAACAGCCTGTTTATAGTTATCAAAGATAAGTTGTTTTGGTAACTGTGTCCCAATATAGGTATCTTTTGTAGATACAGATATATAAAATTGATTACTCTGTGGTTATTAGGTTCATCAGCTGTAAATTGAATTACCGTGGGGCTCATCATTATTTTTAGAATGATTGTGATATTTCAGTATCTATAAACATAATTTTTCGAATTCAAATTGTTTTAATACCCTCAAGCATGAGTTATTTTTTTGATTTGTCTGTCGCATTATAAGGGCCAACTGTTATGCGAAGAGTGCATTATTCTGTATAGTGTTTTATCTATGATCATGCTTTATAAGTCAGCTAGCTATATAACCCTTAGAAAAATGGTGCTCTTTTGGGGAGTAATCCACTGTTCTGATGATATATAGTTGGTTATGATTCCCTCCTTATTTAAGTTGTTGAATTTTAATGATTTTATTCTGCTTTGTATAGCTTTTCTTTTGTTGCTTGAATGTGAGACACTAATCTTTATGGTAGTTTAATGTTCATTTCCTGCTGTAAAAAGATGGTATGAAATCACTCTGTGTTAATTATGTTCTTACTTTGTTGAAAATTTTGGTTTTAAATGATACTTTTTTGGTTGACAGTTATGTCGTTAAAGGTTTTTTATCACTGGTATTAGTGATGTAGACTCTTAAGGTTGTGTTAGTCTGACTAGAGCCCTAATGTACTTAGGATAGCATTTGATGTTAGATTAAATAGTCAGTCTTTAGAGTCTGTGAAATACTAGGTTGTGATAATACACTGTATATTGAGGCTCTAATTATGGAAGAAAGTACACTATATTTCATTTTTAAAATCATCAACTCCCTTAAAAAGTACGTGTTCTTATTCAGCTTTCCTCTAGATAAAAATATTCAATAATAATTTAGGTATAAATTTCATATCAAAAAATTTTTAAACAGTAAAATATATTTATATTTTAAGTGCTTTTTAATTGTTAATAGTCGATTATGAGCAGGCCACCATTTTATAGATATAGGTACGATGGTAGTTATGAGCTATGAGCAAAGTTTTCCAGTTGGGCTTATAGCTGCTAGTTAAAACTATTAAGGTATAAATTGAACCCAAACTAAAATAATAGTCACTATGAAAAGTGTAAGGATTTAAGGTTAATACATGAGTGAATTTAACAATAGGATATTAGTGCTCGGAGGTAAGGATTACCACGTGGAGACGTTGAAGAAGCTCAAGGTCTCCTATTTCCAAGTTCAAATGAAGGACGATTTGACAGAGTTACAACTTAATAACGCAAGCGAGCTTATTATTGTTGAAAGCTTTGATGAAAGTAAAATTTTTGAGTTGGTTTCATCTTTAGCAAAGAGCGAAAGCTTTAGTGCTGTTGTTGCATTTGCGGAAACCCATCAAGAGCTGGGGGCTAAAATTGCTGAAGCATTGAATATAGCGTCTAATTGTTCAAAAGAAGCTGTCATTTTTTCATGTGATAAGCTTAAGATGAGAGAAAAATTAGCACAAAGTAATATGCGTCAAGCTAGGTTTATATCAGTAAAAAGCCAGAAAGATCTTGAAGTATTTTTAGAAGAGCTTAATAAACCAATTATTTTGAAACCGAGCAATTCATCGGGAAGTTTAGGAGTAGCTAAAGTTGATCTTACTAATTATAAACAAGCATATGCACGATTAAGTGAAACTTTTTCCGAACTTATTGCCGAAGAATTTATTGGTGGGCAAGAGTTTAGTATTGAGTGTTTGTCCAAGGAGGGGGAGCATGAATTGCTTGCTGTCACTGAAAAATTTACGACAGGTGCACCAGGTTTTATTGAGACAGGACATATGCAGCCTGCTCTTATCTCTCCCTCAGTAAGAGATGAAATTGAACGGGTTGTTTTTCAACTACTCACTACAATTGGGCATCAAACTGGTCCTAGCCATACAGAGCTAAAAGTCGAAGATAATCAAGTATATATTATTGAAACTCACGTGAGAAATGGGGGAGATAATATATGGGAGCTTACTCTATTAACCACAGGTTGTAATATGTTTGAAGAGATGTTCTGCCACTTATTATCTTTACCTCAGCCTTCTCGCAATAAGCAATTCGACAGTGTAGCAATACGATTTTTTATGCCAGATGAAGAGGTGAAAGATACTGAACTATTAGGAGAAAAATATCCACTATATAAAATTCATATGGAAGATCAGTTAGATGAAACTATTTCAGTTGCGAATAGTTCATGTGATAGAACTGGATATGCCATTTTTGCTGAAAATGACGAAAAAAAGATCAGGCAAGTCATGAGTGAACTCAATTATCTCAATAGTAAAAAAAGTGAAAGTATTGGTACTAAGTGGTAGTTTTTCTAGCTAACCTGATCTGCGGATAAAATTTGAACTAAACTCCCAAGTCGCGATCTGATCGTTTTACTAGAACAATAAATCGCAAGGATTTGAGAGTGATTAATTTAGAAACTATTTACACTGATGTTGATGATTTTTGCCTATTGTTTATAGCTCAATGGGAAAAACATCTTATCGAGTCATGATTAAAACAGCGTAGGCGCACCTCTAAATTATCAGTGAGGGAAGTGATGACGATAGTTATTGCTTTCCAGCGCTCTGGCTACCTCGACTTCAAAACATTCTATATTAATCATGTTGTTAAATATTGGTCTCAATATTTTTCTGTATTGGTTAGCTAACCTGAGATCGGTTTAAGCCATTGTCATTAATCCTGCTTTTCAAGAAAAGAAGCCGAGTATCAAGATTACTCGGCTTGAAAAGCAATATCTTATGCAGAGCTGAGGGAGTCCCCATTTCTTTCGATGTAAAAAAGCCCTTGCAGACAATCTGCAAGGGCTTTTTCTATTGTGTTTCGTTTTAGGCAGTAAGCGCTAGGATTGTTGCTGGTAGAGCAACGAATACAGCTGCTAAATAACCTGCAACTACTGCTTTGTTCTTAGTTGCCATATCAGCAATATAGAAAGCGCCTTTTAGTGGTAATTCACGTAGTACTGGAATACCAAAGATAAAGATTGTTGCCATTAGGTTGAAGGCTAAGTGTACTAGTGCAATTTGTAGAGCAAATACTGCAAACTCACCAGTTACTGCCGTTGCTGCTAGTAGAGCGGTAATACATGTACCGATGTTCGCACCTAGAGTGAATGGGTAAACTTCACGTACTTTTAGTACACCTGTGCCCACTAGTGGAACCATTAGACTTGTTGTTGTAGAAGACGATTGAACAAGAATCGTAACAACTGAGCCTGATGCGATACCGTGGATAGGACCACGACCGATGGCATTTTTAAGAATTTCACGTGCACGGCCAACCATTAAGCTTTTCATCAATTTGCCCATTACGGTAATGGCAATGAAGATAATGGTGATACCTAAGCCAATCATGATCAAGCCGCCAGCTGTGTCACCAAATGTCGCTAGTGGTTCTTTAATCGCACTTACAACCGGTTTTGTGATTGGTTTGATAAAGTTAAAGCTCTTAATGCTCATGTCACCAGCATTTAGCATTGGTGATACTAACCAGTGTGAAATCTTCTCTAAAATGCCAAACATCATTTCTAGAGGGAGGAAGATAATCACAGCCAGCAGGTTAAAGAAATCGTGGATCGTTGCACTTGCAAACGCACGTCGGAATTCTTCTTTACAACGAACATGGCCAAGGCTGACTAACGTATTGGTCACGGTAGTACCAATGTTGGCACCCATGATCATCGGAATAGCCGTTTCAACAGGTAAGCCACCTGCAACTAAACCAACAATGATAGAGGTTACTGTACTTGAAGACTGAATTAAGGCAGTAGCAACTAAGCCAATCATTAGTCCTGCAACAGGGTGAGAGGCAAATTCAAACAGTGTTTTGGCTTGTTCGCCTACAGACCATTTAAAGCCAGTACCTACCATAGATACAGCAAGCAGTAATAAATAAAGCATGAACGCTAGGTTTGCCCAGCGAACCCAGCGCATAGAGCTGTTGATTGGTGCAGCAGTCGTAGCTTGGGTATTCATAAAGTATATCTCCGTGACCGAAATTGGTTTACGTCGGTTTGTTTAAGCTGCTGCGATAGTAGATAAGGTTTATTTCAGAAATATGACAGTCCATGTCATATTTGAAAAAGTAGGGGGTAGGATAAAAAAAGAGTTTGTAATTATTCGTTGACGGAATGGGCTAGTTTGCTGATTTATTTGTATTTTTATTGCCTTTGATAGTGCTAAGTTAAATGTCTTTATTGAGCTTATAATCTGGTTTTTTTTCAGTTTTTTTTCCTTTATTTAAATTTCTTTGTCATATAACCGAAGTTTAGTAACGGATATAACGAAGTTTTTTCTTTTTTATATCGGTTTTTCCGATGGTTGCTATCCAAAGTTCCGATTTTTCAGAGATGTGAATTAGCAGCTACACTGAATATCATGGTTGGAAATAACAATAATAAAGGAAGCCAGTAATGACAGAAGCAATGCGCCAGTTTCTAAAACTGGAATCAGCAGGCGGGATTGTATTAATCATCGCAGCTGTCTTTGCCATGATATTAGCGAATAGTCCATTTAATGTTATATATGAAGGCTTCCTTGCTACTCCAGTGACAATGGGAGTAGGCGCTTTACTTATTGATAAGCCATTATTGTTGTGGATTAATGATGGTTTAATGGCCGTTTTCTTTTTGCTAATTGGTCTTGAAGTAAAAAGAGAACTTCTTGATGGTGCACTCGCGAGTAAAGAACAAGCCATTTTCCCTGCTATTGCTGCAGTTGGTGGTATGGTTGCGCCAGCTCTTGTTTACCTTATTTTTAATGGAGCTGATGAAATATCGCGTCAGGGGTGGGCAATTCCTGCTGCAACGGATATCGCGTTTGCTCTTGGTATTATGGCTTTATTGGGCAACCGTGTCCCAGTTAGCTTGAAAATCTTTTTATTAGCGCTTGCCATTATTGATGATCTTGGGGTCATCGTCATTATTGCGCTTTTCTATAGTGGTGAGTTGTCTGCAACAGCGCTGAGTGTTGCATTTGCATCTTTTTTAACTCTACTGTTCATGAACTACCGACATGTCACCAAAATTTCTTGGTACGTCGTCGTGGGCATCATTATGTGGGTGAGTGTTTTAAAATCAGGGGTGCATGCCACATTAGCTGGGGTACTTCTAGGCTTTGTGATCCCATTACAAGGTAAAGAGGGCGGTCCTTCTCCATTAAGAAAAATGGAACACTCGCTTCATGGCTATGTTGCTTTTGCTATTTTGCCTTTATTTGCTTTCGCTAATGCAGGGGTATCTCTTGAAGGTGTGTCGTTTAGCGCACTGACTGACATGCTTCCTTTAGGTATTGCGTTGGGACTATTTATTGGGAAGCCCCTTGGTATTTTTACTTTTAGTTGGATATCGGTGAAATTGGGTTGGGCGAAGCTGCCTGATGGAATGGGGTTTGATCATATTTTTGCTGTGTCAGTGTTATGTGGTATTGGTTTTACCATGTCGATGTTCATCTCGTCACTGGCGTTTGAATTTGCTGCATTAGAGTACGGTACGTATTCAAGGCTTGGTATTTTAATTGGGTCCACGTCATCCGCATTACTGGGCTATTGGTTGTTAAGTCGTTCTCTACCTAAAACACGAGAAGGTGAAATAAATGAATAAAATGATCATGTCTGTCGGTTTGCTAATGTTTTCTATTACGGCGATGGCGAATGATGAACAATACCAGCACTGTTTCACCGATACTGATGAGAGTGAAATTTGCCAAGCGTATTTGACTGGCATGGCAAAAGGACTAGAGATTAATAGCTCACCGGCTAAATTGGCACAGCTAGAAGATGAAGCTCAAAATAATTTCTTATCACGTGCTTTAGAGCAGCGTGTTGGTGAAAGATACCGTAAAACGATTTCAAGTTCAGAAGAATCATTATAAATAGCTGATTTACCAGCTTGAAGGCTCTAACCTATCTAGCGTAAGCTTAGGGGTTGGAGCTTTTTTGTATTGGGTAGTCATGTCTCATCTTAACTATAACCACCTTTATTACTTTTGGATGGTTTGCAAACAAGGATCAGTAACCAAAGCGGCAGATGCTTTATTCCTGACCCCACAAACTGTTACTGGTCAAATAAAGGCCTTAGAAGAGCGCCTTGATGGCAAATTAACAAAGCGTAATGGTCGAAATATTGAGCCGACGGAACTTGGCCAGCTAGTGTATAAATACGCCGATCGTATGTTTGGTTTAAGCTATGAAATGCTTGATATTGTTAATTATAGCCAGCGTGCCAATGTATTATTAGATGTTGGTGTGGCAGACGCCTTATCAAAACGCTTGGTCAGTAAAATTTTGCTTAAAGCTGTTCCTGATGATAACAGCATCCACTTACGCTGCTTTGAATCAACTCACGAATTGTTGTTAGAACGTCTATCACAGCATAAGTTAGATATGATCTTGTCGGATTGCCCGGTTGATTCTGCACAAAGCCCAGGTTTATTTAGTAAAAAGCTAGGTGAATCCCGAATGAGCTTCTTTTGCTCTCACTCTGTAGATCCTCAATCTTTTCCTGCTATTTTAGAACAAAAGAAATTGCTTGTACCAGGCAGCCGCACTTCGATGGGGCGTAAGTTAATGCAATGGTTTGATCAGCAAGGCGTTCAGCCAAATATTTTAGGGGAGTTTGATGATGCGGCATTAATGAAAGCATTTGGTCGTTATCACGACGCTATTTTTGTTGCCCCTTCTTTGTATTTAAAACAAGCCAGTGAAGATCGCCCTTTACATCCTGTAGGAAGAGTGACGGATTTAAAAGAAGAGTATTATGTGATTTTTGCAGAGCGCATGATTCAACATCCATCTGTTAAGAGCCTGTGTGAGGCTGATTTTAGTGCATTATTCGATGGTTAGCGTAACATTTATGACATAAGGAGATGAATCGTCGAGACAATTCCCTAATTTCACGTTAACATTAAGTAAATTAGAATAATCTGAACTAAAGGCTGTCTTTATGGATTTACAACAAATGAAGCAAAATGCTGCCCCAGCAGTAGTGTTGCTAAAGGCCATGGCGAACGAACGCAGGCTATTTATTTTATGTTACCTATTAGATGGTGAAATGTCGGTTGGCTTGATGAGTGAAAAGTTAGAGTTGAGTCAATCAGCTTTGTCTCAACATTTAGCTTGGCTACGCCGTGATGGCTTGGTTGAAACACGGAAAGAAGCTCAGACGGTTTATTACTCATTAAAAAGTGATGAAGTGAAAGCAATGATCCAGTTACTTCATGATTTGTATTGTAAATAGACGCCGTTTGCTGAAATGTAGATATAAAAAAACCGGCCTGAGCCGGTTTTTTCTACTTTTATCTCAGTGCTAAATTAAAGCGCTTTGATTGCAGTAGTGAAGCGAGACTTATGACGCGCAGCTTTATTCTTATGAATAAGGCCTTTAGTTGCCATACGGTCTAGGATAGGTGTAACTACAGCTAGAGCAGCAGTTGCAGCTTCTTTATCGCCAGCTTCGATTGCAGCGATAGTTTTTTTCATGTAAGTGCGCATCATTGAGCGACGGCTAGCGTTGTGCTGGCGACGTTTCTCAGCTTGGATAGCACGCTTCTTAGCAGATTTACTATTTGCCAAGGGTCTAACTCCCAAAATTCGGTCAGTGACAATTTAAGGCCGAGGAATATGCCTCTTTCCACCCTAAAAGTCAAATGATTTGTGCAAAATACCGCCGCCACCAAACAAATCTTGGTGATAACGGATCAACACGGTTAAGATGGCGTGCATTCTACCAGTATTTTTTGCGTTAGTAACCTTTAGTGTTCATCTTTTATGAGGTTTTTTGTGAGTAATCGTCTTTTACGGTCAGGCATGATAGTCAGTATCATGACTTTAGTCTCTCGTGTCCTAGGTTTAGCAAGAGATGTTGTGGTTGCAAACTTAATGGGAGCTGGGGCTGCGGCCGATGTTTTTTTCTTCGCGAATAAAATCCCTAATTTCTTGCGCCGTCTTTTTGCTGAAGGGGCATTTGCTCAAGCTTTTGTGCCTGTATTAACGGAATATCACGCCTCTGGTGATATGGACAAAACTCGACAGCTGATTGCTAAGGCCTCAGGGACATTGGGCGTGATTGTGTCGATTGTTACGTTACTAGGAGTTTTAGGATCTGGTGTCGTGACAGCGCTATTTGGCGCTGGCTGGTTTATTGATTGGTTAAATGACGGACCTAACAGTGAGAAGTTCGTTCTGGCCAGTGTAATGTTGAAGATTACGTTTCCTTATTTGTGGTTTATTACCTTTGTTGCGCTGTCTGGGGCCATTTTAAACACACTAGGCCGCTTTGCCGTTTCTTCTTTTACGCCAGTTTTTTTGAATGTGGCCATTATAGGTGCGGCAGTATTTATTTCTCCTAATTTGGCTCAGCCTGAAATTGGCTTAGCGATCGGTGTGTTTCTAGGGGGATTAATTCAGTTTTTATTCCAAATTCCCTTCCTTATTAAAGAGCGTGTTTTTGTTAAGCCACAGTGGGGTTGGAGTGACCCAGGGGTTGTTAAAATTCGCACTTTAATGATCCCTGCTTTATTTGGGGTGTCGGTTAGTCAGATTAATTTATTGTTTGATACCTTTATTGCTAGTTTTTTAGCTACAGGCTCAATTAGTTGGCTGTATTATTCGGATCGCTTACTGGAGTTCCCTTTAGGGCTATTTGGTATTGCCATTGCAACGGTCATTCTTCCTGCCTTATCTAGAAAACATGTTGACGCGCATAGCCAAGGATTTTCACAAACTATGGATTGGGGCGTGCGTATGGTGTTATTACTTGGTTTGCCAGCCATGCTAGGGTTAATGCTGTTGGCAAAACCTATGCTGATGGTGTTGTTCATGCGGGGTGAGTTTAGCCCTGATGATGTATCAAAAGCCTCAATGTCTTTGTTAGCGTACGCTTCTGGTTTGCTGAACTTTATGTTAATTAAGGTTCTGGCTCCTGGTTACTATGCTCGTCAAGATACAAAAACTCCGGTTCGTTATGGCATTATTGCTATGGCGTCGAATATGGTTTTTAATGCGATCTTTGCGTATTTTTACGGTTATGTCGGTCTAGCTATTGCCACTGCATTATCGGCTTTGGTCAATGCTACATTATTATACCGAGGTTTACATTTAGCTGAGGTATATCGTGTGTCGGCTCAGACGTTGATGTTTGTTGTTAAGTTGGTATTAGCAGGAATTAGTATGAGTGCTGTGGTCTATTGGATTTTGCCTGAAATGGCAATATGGCTCGACTGGTCATTAATGGAGCGAGTATCGACTTTGACGGGCTTAATTGCGTTAGGGGCTGGTGTATATTTAATCACACTGCTCATTTTAGGGGTTAGATTACGCCATCTTCGTACAGAAGGCTGACCACAGGCGACGAGTAGTATATAATTTGTCGGTTTTTTGTCTCCACTACCAGTGAAAAGCAAAATGGAATTAATCCGAGGTATTCATAATCTCAACTCAGCCCACCGTGGTTGTGTGTTAACTATTGGTAATTTTGACGGTGTTCATTTAGGGCATCAGGAAGTATTACAACAGGTTACCGAAAAAGCAGCGCAATTAGGGTTGCCATCAGTTGTGATGACATTTGAGCCACAACCTTTGGAGTTGTTTGCTGGAGAAAAAGCGCCTGCTCGTTTAACTCGTTTCAGAGATAAATACGTGCAGTTAAGCCGCTTAGGACTAGATCGCTTATTGTGCGTTAACTTTAATGCTGAATTTGCTCATTTAACGGCAGAGGACTTTGTTCATCGCTTGTTGGTTGAGCGTTTGGGTGTTAAGTTTCTGGTAGTGGGTGATGATTTCTGCTTTGGTCGTGGCCGAAAGGGTAGTTTTGCTATGCTACAAGAAGCTGGCTTGAAAGCGGGCTTTGAGGTGGTGAGTACACAAAGTTTTTGTGTTTCGGAATCTCGTGTGAGCAGTACTGCCATTCGCCAAGCATTAGCAGAAGATAATTTAAATTACGCCGCTTCTATGCTGGGCCGCACTTATAGTGTCAGTGGCCGAGTGTCTCATGGACAAAAGCTCGGGCGAACCATCGGTTTCCCGACAGCAAATATCCCGTTGAAACGACGAGTTTCTCCCGTTTCTGGAGTATACGTTGTTCAAGTTAAAGGGCTAAAAGAAGCTCCAGTAGGAGGAGTGGCAAACATTGGCAATCGTCCCACAGTAAATGGCGTGCGTCAGCAGTTAGAAGTTCATCTATTTGATTATCAAGGTGACTTATATGGTCAGCAACTTGATGTTGAACTTCTGCATAAATTGCGTGATGAGAAGAAATTTGACTCTTTTGACGCTCTGAAAAATCAAATTGAATTTGATGCACAGGCGGCTCGGGTGTGGCTGTCTGGTGCAAATAATGTCTAACTTCGCCCAAGTAACGGAATTAAGAATCAATGACTGACTATAAAGATACCCTGAATTTACCTGAAACAGGGTTTCCGATGCGCGGCAACCTGGCTAAACGTGAGCCTGAGATGCTTAAGCGTTGGTACGATGAAGATCTTTACGGTGAAATCCGCAAAGCTAAGAAAGGTAAAAAATCTTTCGTATTACACGATGGCCCTCCATATGCCAACGGTGATATTCACATTGGTCACGCGCTAAATAAGATTCTTAAAGACATTATTATTAAGTCAAAGACTCTATCTGGTTTCGATTCTCCTTATATTCCTGGTTGGGACTGTCACGGTCTGCCAATTGAATTAATGGTAGAAAAAAAGTGGGGCAAACCGGGTCGTAAATTAACGCCTGCTGAGTTCCGCGAAAAATGCCGTGAGTACGCTGCGGGTCAAGTGGAAGGTCAAAAAGAAAGCTTCATTCGTCTAGGTGTGTTGGGTGAGTGGGATAAGCCTTACCGCACAATGGACTTTGATACAGAAGCAAACATTATCCGTTCTTTAGGTAAAATTGCAGATAAAGGCCATTTACTTAAAGGTTTCAAACCTGTTCACTGGTGTACAGACTGTGGTTCTGCACTTGCTGAAGCTGAAGTTGAATACCAAGATAAAGTTTCACCATCTATTGACGTGAAATTTAAAGCGGCGGATGAAGACGCTGTAGTTGCTAAATTTAACTGTACCGAAGATCACCAAGGCCAAGGTGATGTTTCCATTGTTATTTGGACAACAACGCCATGGACACTTCCTGCTAACCGTGCCGTTGCTGTGCGTGATGATCTTGAGTACGCACTTGTTCAAGTTGAAGGAGACAATCCTCAGCGCTTGATCGTTGCTTCTGAGCTTGCAAAAGATGTGATGGATCGTGCTGGTATCGAGCACTTCCACAACCTTGGTTTCTGTAAAGGTGCTGATCTAGAACTTTCACGTTTTAATCACCCATTCTACAGCTTTGATGTGCCAGTAATTCTTGGTGATCACGTAACCACTGAATCTGGTACAGGTTGTGTACATACAGCCCCTGGTCATGGTCAAGAAGATTTCGCGGTTGGTCAAAAGTACAAATTGGAAGTGGCTAACCCAGTAGGCAGTAACGGTGTTTATTTGCCTGATACTGAACTATTTGCGGGTCAGCACGTATTTAAAGCGAATGATGCGGTTGTAGAAACGCTAAAAGAGCATGGTGCATTACTTCACCACCACGCTTACGAGCACAGTTACCCACATTGTTGGAGACACAAAACACCAATTATCTTCCGTGCGACACCACAGTGGTTTATCTCTATGGATAAAGCTGGCCTGCGTGCTAAAGCATTAGAAGAAATTAAGAGTGTTGAGTGGATGCCTGAATGGGGCCAAAGCCGTATTGAAGGTATGGTTGAAGGTCGTCCAGAGTGGTGTATTTCTCGTCAGCGTACTTGGGGCGTACCAATCGCTTTATTTGTACATAAAGAAACACAAGAACTTCACCCAAACAGCAGCGAGTTAATTGAAAAAGTTGCTAAGTTGGTTGAAGAAAAAGGCATTCAAGCATGGTGGGATGTGGATCCTGCTGAATTAATGGGTGAAGAAGACGCAGCTCATTATGAAAAAGTACTTGATACTTTAGACGTGTGGTTCGACTCTGGTGTAACGCACCACTCAGTAGTTGATAGTCGTGAAGAGTACAATGGTAACTCTGCGGATCTTTACCTTGAAGGTTCAGACCAACACCGCGGTTGGTTCCAATCATCTTTGATTTCATCAGTGGCGATGAAAGATGAAGCGCCATACAAGCAAGTATTAACACACGGTTTCGTTGTTGATGGTCAAGGCCGTAAAATGTCGAAATCAGTAGGTAATGTTGTTGCACCAAAAGACGTAACAAACAAACTGGGTGCTGATATTCTTCGCCTATGGGTTGCATCAACCGATTACACAAATGAAGTTGCGGTATCTGATGAAATCCTGAAGCGTTCTGCTGATGCGTACCGTCGTATTCGTAATACAGCTCGTTTCTTCCTAGCTAACTTAAGTGGCTTTAACCCAGCTACAGATTTAGTGGCTCCCGAAGACATGGTGGCACTGGATCGTTGGGCTGTTGGTCGTGCATTAGCGGCACAAGAAGAGATCATTAAGTCGTACGATGCTTACAACCTACATGAAGTAACGCAGCGTTTGATGCACTTCTGCTCTGTAGAGATGGGCTCTTTCTACTTAGATGTGATTAAAGATCGCCAATATACTGCAAAACAAGGTGGTCACGCACAACGTAGCTGTCAAACGGCACTGTACTACATTGTTGAAGCTTTGGTTCGCTGGATGGCTCCGATCATGTCGTTCACTGCGGATGAAATCTGGAATGAAATGCCAGGTGAGCGCGATAAGTTTGTATTTACAGGTGAGTGGTTCGACGGGCTGTTTGGTCTTGCTGGTGAAGAAACACTGAATGATGAATTCTGGGCTGAGATCCAGCAAGTTCGTGGTGCAGTAAACAAACTTCTTGAAGCGGCTCGTAACGATAAAGTTATCGGTGGTGCATTACAAGCTGAGGTGACTATTCACGCGAATGCTGAGTTAGCGGCTAAGCTAAACAGTCTTGAAGATGAACTGCGTTTTGTATTGTTAACATCAAAAGCTGAAGTTGTTGTGGTAGAAGCAAAACCAGCTGACGCACAAGAAACCGATGTGGAAGGCTTGTTTGTTACCGTGAAAGCGTCTGATGCAGCGAAATGTGATCGTTGTTGGCACCATGTGGCAGACGTCGGTACTATCGAAGGTCATGAAGAAATCTGTGGCCGTTGTGTGTCTAATGTTGAAGGTGACGGTGAAACCCGTCAGTTTGCTTAATGGCAGGTGCTTTAACACAGATGCCTTCCATTAAAGAATCAGGTATCCGCTGGCTTTGGCTAGCGGTACTGGTCTTTATTGCTGACATCGCAATCAAATTAGTTGTGATGGATAACATGGGTTATGGCTGGCAAAATCGCATTGAGGTTCTGCCATTTTTCAACCTGTTGTATGTTCATAACTATGGTGCCGCTTTTAGTTTCTTAAGTGACGCTGGTGGTTGGCAGCGTTGGTTCTTTACCGGTATTGCATTTGTGGTGTGTGGCTTATTAATGTTCTGGATGCGTAAGTCATCGGCGGCTGATAAGCTTAATAACATTGCTTATGCTCTGATTATTGGTGGAGCTGTTGGCAATGTTTTTGATCGCATTGTGCATGGTTTTGTTGTCGATTATTTAGATTTCTTTTGGGGCACTTACCATTGGCCTGCATTTAATTTAGCAGATTCCGCCATATGTATTGGTGCGGCTTTGATTATTCTTGACGGCTTTAGATCAGATAAAGATAAGCAAAAGTAACTTAAATTACAGATGAGCGTAATACCCTTAAGCGCTGTCCGTTGATTCGGGCGGCGCTTTCATTTATAAGTGCTAATGAGAGAGAAAATACCAAAACCAAGTTTCCAGCAAGATTGGTTGTATTGGTAGAACGCATACCTACATTAAAATAAAAACAAGGATAGAAACATGTCTGTGATCGATAAGAGTAGTGAAGTTATTATGCACTTTACCATTAAGTTGCAAGATGGTTCGGTAGCGGATTCCACACTTAATTCAGGCAAGCCTGCCAAGTTTACAATGGGCGACGGCAGCTTAAGTGATAATTTTGAAAAGTGTTTACTCGGGCTAAAAGCAGGCACAAAAGAAAGTATTGAGCTGGAAGCGGCTGATGCTTTTGGTTTATCAAATCCAGACAATATCCACCATATGGATAAAAGTAAATTTGTGGGCGATGCTGCTGCAGAGGTTGGCACCATTATGGCGTTTGCAGGCCCAGATGGTGTCGATATTCCAGGGATTATCACTGATATTGCTGGTGATTCAGTAACAGTAGACTTTAACCATCCTCTTGCAGGTCAAGATGTAGTCTTCGAAGTTGAAATTGTTTCTATAACAAACTAAACGCTAATTAAGAGCAAGTCGAAATGAAAATATTGTTAGCTAATCCTCGTGGCTTTTGTGCTGGGGTTGATCGTGCGATAAGCATTGTAGAGCGAGCCCTAGAAATGTATCAGCCGCCTATTTATGTTCGTCATGAAGTCGTGCATAACCGCTTTGTAGTAGAAGGTTTAAAAGAGCGCGGGGCTATTTTTGTCGAAGAGATCCATGAAGTGCCAGATGATAATATAGTTATCTTTTCTGCTCATGGTGTATCTCAAGCTGTGCGTAATGAAGCAAAGGCACGAAAACTAACGGTATTTGATGCAACTTGCCCGCTCGTGACTAAAGTTCACATGGAAGTAGCACGTGCGAGCCGTAAGAATATGGAAGTGGTTCTTATTGGTCATGCTGGTCACCCAGAAGTTGAAGGCACCATGGGCCAATACGCGAGTGATGTCGGTGGAATGTACTTGGTAGAAAAACCAGAAGATGTACATAACCTGACAGTAAAAGATCCAACTAACTTTCACTACGTGAGTCAAACCACGTTGTCTGTGGATGAGACCGCCGATGTGATTGCGAAATTGCGTGAGGTTTTCCCTGAGATCCAAGGACCGCGTAAAGATGACATCTGTTATGCGACTCAGAATCGTCAAGATGCTATTCGTGATCTTGCCTCGCAAGCGGATGCCATGGTTGTTGTCGGATCCCAGAACTCATCGAACTCTAAGCGACTAAAAGAATTGTCTGAAAAGTTAGGAACACCAGGCTACTTAATTGATTGCCCGGAAGATATTCAAGAATCTTGGTTTGATGGCGTGTCTGTTGTTGGGGTAACGGCAGGTGCCTCTGCTCCTGAAGAGTTGGTGGATCAAATTGTCAATCGTATTAAAGTGATTGGTGGGGCGTCTGTTGAAGAGCTTGAAGGGCGAGAAGAAAACATGTTCTTTGAAGTACCGCGAGAGCTGCAAGTAAAAAATATTTAGCCTTAGATTGATTTATACAAAAACCTCGGCCAATGCTGAGGTTTTTTTGTATTTACTCTTTTAAAGGCTTGGCTTTTATAATCAAACCGATACAGTGAAGATATTAAGTAACCCCGCAATAGGAGAAGGGACGCAATGGTACGTATTGCTATAGCAGGCGCAGCAGGCCGAATGGGCCGCAACCTAATTCAAGCTGTTAATAATTCAGAGTCGGTCGTATTAGGAGCCGCAAGTGAGCGTTCAGAGTCAAGTCTCATTGGCACTGATGCTGGTGAGTTAGCTGGCGTTGGTCGTTTAAATGTCACTCTAGTGGACGATTTATCCAAAGTCGCGGATGATTTTGATGTCATAATCGATTTTACCGCTCCAGTGTGTACGTTGGTAAATATTGAACTGTGCCGTGAGTACAACAAGCAGTTAGTGATTGGTACGACTGGTTTTACAGAGTCTGAGAAGCAACAAATTGATGAGGCAGCGAAAGACATTTCGATCATCATGGCTCCAAACTACAGTGTTGGTGTTAACCTAGTGTTTAAATTGCTGGAGAAAGCAGCAAAAGTGATGGGCGATTATTGCGATGTGGAAATTGTAGAAGCTCACCATCGTCATAAGGTGGATGCACCATCTGGTACAGCCATTGGAATGGGTGAAGCTATTGCTGGTGCAATGGGGAATAAGCTTGATGATGTTGCTGTTTATGCTCGTGAAGGGATCACTGGTGAGCGCAGTCGTGATGAGATCGGTTTTGCTACGATTCGTGCAGGTGACATTGTTGGTGAGCATACAGCTATGTTTGCTGATATTGGTGAGCGAGTGGAAATCACACATAAAGCAACAGATCGTATGACGTTTGCTAATGGAGCGGTACGAGCAGCAGGTTGGTTATCAACACAAAAACCGGGCTTCTATACAATGCAGGATGTATTGGGGCTTGATGAACTGTAAAAACAAAATATAACTATTTATGCACTGCAGCTATTGTGGTGCATAAATTCCTTCTATTTTTATCTTATCTTTTTCCTTTCAATTTCTCGCTGTTTCTTGTGATTTTTCTTTCTTATTTTGTCGTTTGTGGTGGTTTTTTCTCTCTGTTGTTAGTTATTAGTGCCTTTTGGTTATAGATTAACGATTGCGGAACCTTAGAGATCGCCGTTCTGTAATTTTTGTTTTGTTTTTGCTATCTATGGCAAGAAATTTTCATTTTTAAGGGTGAAAAAATTAGTTTTATTGTTTTTTTAAGGGATTTTAACCACTTTCAACCTGAACTGCTTAAAAATAAATTTTTTTATTGGAAAGATATTGACAGTTTTTGAGGACATCAATAGAATGCCGCCAATTTGTCAAAATTCAGCTTGACTGGGTTTGTGACTTTGTATGGAATGAGTGTTTGCAACTTTATACACTTTAACTGCATTCTTATTTGTTTTGGAGGTTGTCTTGAGTAAATTAGCACTGTTAGTCCTAGAAGATGGGACAGTGTTCCACGGTGAGTCCATTGGGGCGGATGGTTTAGCCGTTGGTGAAGTTGTTTTTAATACCTCTATGACGGGGTATCAAGAAATCCTTACTGACCCTTCCTATTCTCAGCAGATCGTTACACTCACTTATCCCCATATTGGCAATACCGGAACCAATTCCGAAGACGAAGAATCCTCTTCAATCCATGCTCAAGGTCTTATCATTCGCGACCTTCCCCTTCTAGCTTCTAACTTCCGTAACCAACTCTCCCTTTCTGATTATCTTAAATCCCAAAATATCGTTGGTATCGCAGAAATCGATACGCGTAAGCTGACTCGTCTCCTACGTGAAAAAGGTGCGCAGAACGGTTGCATCATTGCGGGCGATAACTTAGATGAAGCGTTAGCACTGGCGAAAGCGAAAGAGTTCCCTGGCCTGAAAGGGATGGACCTAGCAAAAGAAGTGACGACCGCTGAAACGTATCAGTGGAAACAAGGTTCGTGGACGTTGACTGGCGGTTTACCAGAGGCAAAAGATGACAGCGAACTTCCATACCATGTTGTTGCGTATGACTTTGGTGCAAAACGCAATATCTTACGTATGTTGGTTGATCGTGGCTGTCGTTTAACGGTTGTTCCGGCACAAACTTCAGCAGAAGAGGTTCTGGCACTAAATCCTGATGGCGTATTCTTATCAAATGGCCCAGGTGACCCAGAACCATGTACGTATGCGATTGAAGCGACAAAAGTGTTTTTAGAAAAAGGCTTACCAATTTTTGGTATCTGTCTTGGTCACCAAATCCTTGCTCTAGCAAGTGGCGCACAAACAGTAAAAATGAAGTTTGGTCACCACGGAGCTAACCACCCGGTTAAGGATTTAGATCGTGATGTTGTGATGATCACATCTCAAAACCACGGTTTCGCTGCGGACGAAGCTACATTACCAGAGAACTTACGAGCGACTCATAAGTCTTTGTTTGATGGTTCTTTACAAGGTATTCACCGCACTGACAAGCCAGCATTCAGCTTCCAAGGTCACCCAGAAGCAAGCCCAGGTCCACACGATGCAGCACCATTGTTTGACCACTTTATCGAACTAATCAAGCAACACAGCGCTTAATTCGGAGTAGTAAGAAAATGCCAAAACGTAATGACATTAAAAGTGTTCTAATTCTAGGTGCTGGCCCGATTGTGATCGGTCAGGCATGTGAGTTCGACTACTCTGGCGCACAAGCGTGTAAAGCACTTCGTGAAGAAGGTTACCGAGTTATCTTAGTTAACTCTAACCCTGCCACTATCATGACCGATCCAGAAATGGCAGATGCGACATACATCGAGCCAATTCATTGGGAGGTTGTACGTAACATCATCGCTAAAGAACGTCCAGATGCGGTTCTGCCTACCATGGGTGGCCAGACGGCATTGAACTGTGCTCTAGATTTAGAGAAACACGGTGTTCTAGAAGAATTTAATGTTGAAATGATTGGTGCAACGGCTGACGCAATTGATAAAGCAGAAGACCGTTCTCGTTTCGATAAAGCAATGAAATCTATCGGTTTAGAGTGTCCTCGTGCCGATACCGCGAAGAGCATGGAAGAAGCTTACAAAGTTCTCGATATGGTTGGCTTCCCTTGTATTATTCGTCCTTCATTTACGATGGGTGGTACTGGTGGTGGTATCGCGTATAACAAAGAAGAGTTCGAAGAAATTTGTTCTCGTGGTTTGGATCTTTCCCCAACAAATGAACTTCTGATTGATGAATCACTAATCGGTTGGAAAGAGTACGAGATGGAAGTGGTTCGTGATAAAAACGATAACTGCATCATCGTATGTGCTATCGAAAACTTCGATGCAATGGGTGTCCATACGGGGGACTCCATCACAGTCGCACCAGCGCAGACATTAACTGATAAAGAATACCAATTAATGCGTAATGCTTCTTTGGCGGTTCTTCGTGAAATCGGTGTGGAAACAGGTGGTTCAAACGTACAGTTTGGTATCAATCCGAAAGATGGCCGTATGGTTATCATCGAGATGAACCCACGTGTATCTCGTTCTTCTGCACTAGCATCAAAAGCGACAGGCTTCCCGATTGCAAAAATCGCAGCAAAATTAGCGATTGGTTTCACTCTTGATGAGTTGATGAATGACATCACAGGTGGTGCAACACCAGCGTCATTTGAGCCAACAATCGATTATGTTGTAACTAAGATCCCTCGTTTTAACTTCGAAAAATTTGCTGGTGCGAATGACCGCCTAACGACTCAAATGAAGTCAGTTGGTGAGGTGATGGCCATTGGTCGTAACCAACAAGAATCATTGCATAAAGCACTACGTGGCCTAGAAGTTGGCGCTACTGGTTTTGACGAAATGGTTGATCTGGATGAACCAGATGCAATGAGCAAGATCCGTCATGAACTGAAAGAGCCTGGTGCTGAGCGTATTTGGTACATTGCAGACGCTTTCCGTGCGGGCTTATCTGTAGATGGCGTGTTTAACCTAACGAATGTGGATCGCTGGTTCCTAGTTCAGATTGAAGAAATCGTGAAACTAGAAGAACAAGTGAAAGAAAATGGTTTTGCAGGTCTGAATAAAACGATTTTGCGTAAACTGAAGCGTAAAGGTTTTGCCGATGCTCGTTTAGCGAAACTGTTAGGCGTAGCAGAAAGCGAAATTCGTAAGCTGCGTGATCAAAATGACATTCACCCCGTTTACAAGCGCGTAGATACTTGTGCTGCTGAGTTCTCATCAGATACCGCGTACATGTACTCATCTTACGATGAAGAGTGTGAAGCGCAGCCAACGGATAAAGATAAAATTATGGTATTGGGCGGTGGTCCTAACCGTATTGGCCAAGGTATTGAGTTCGATTACTGTTGTGTACATGCCTCTTTGGCACTGCGTGAAGACGGTTACGAAACCATCATGGTGAACTGTAACCCAGAAACGGTTTCAACAGACTACGATACCTCTGACCGTTTGTATTTCGAACCCGTTACTCTTGAAGATGTATTAGCCATTGCACGTGTAGAGAAGCCAAAAGGTGTTATCGTTCAATACGGTGGTCAAACGCCACTTAAGCTAGCTCGTGCATTAGAAGCGGCTGGTGTACCAATCATTGGTACTAGCCCTGATGCTATTGACCGTGCTGAAGACCGTGAACGCTTCCAAGCTGCCGTTGAGCGTTTAGGCTTAAAGCAGCCTGAAAATGCGACAGTAACAACAATGGAACAAGCAGTTGAGAAATCAAAAGAAATTGGTTTCCCATTGGTTGTACGTCCGTCGTATGTTCTGGGTGGGCGTGCCATGGAAATTGTTTACGATGAAGGTGACTTACGTCGTTACTTCAACGAAGCAGTAAGCGTTTCTAACGAATCCCCAGTCCTGCTTGACCGTTTCTTAGATGATGCGGTAGAAGTGGATATTGATGCGATTTGTGATGGTGAGCGTGTGGTTATCGCGGGCATTATGGAGCACATTGAGCAAGCTGGTGTGCACTCTGGTGACTCCGCATGTTCTCTGCCTGCTTATACGCTAAGCAAAGAAATTCAAGACGTAATGCGAGAGCAAGTTGAGAAGCTAGCCTTTGAGCTGGGTGTTCGTGGTTTGATGAACACGCAATTTGCGGTTAAAGACAACGAAGTTTACTTAATTGAAGTTAACCCTCGTGCTGCCCGTACGGTTCCTTTCGTGTCTAAAGCAACGGGTGCGCCAGTGGCTAAGATTGCCGCACGCGTTATGGCTGGCCAGTCGCTTGAATCTCAAGGTTTCACAAAAGAAATCATTCCGCCATATTACTCAGTGAAAGAAGTGGTTCTGCCATTTAACAAGTTCCCAGGTGTAGACCCACTGTTAGGCCCAGAAATGCGTTCTACTGGTGAAGTTATGGGTGTGGGGGATACGTTTGCTGAAGCATTTGCAAAAGCTGAGCTTGGTTGTGGTAAAGAGTACGAAGATGGTGGCCGCGCGCTTCTATCGGTACGTAACAACGACAAGCAACGTGTAGTGGATTTAGCGTCTAAGTTAGTGAAGTTAGGTTACCAACTGGATGCGACTCATGGTACTGCGGTGATTCTTGGTGAAGCGGGTATTAACCCACGTTTAGTAAACAAGGTTCATGAAGGTCGTCCACATATTCTTGACCGTATCAAGAACAATGAGTACAGCTATATTGTCAATACGGCAGAAGGCCGCCAAGCGATTGAAGACTCTAAAGTACTTCGCCGTGGTGCACTAGCAGAGAAAGTGAACTACACCACAACGCTGAATGCGGCGTTTGCGACGTGTATGGCTCACACTGCAGATGATCGCGGTACAGTAACTTCAGTACAAGAGTTACATTCACGTATCACTAAGTAACTGAATTACTTTTCGATATACAAGTAGGCTGAAAAAGGTTTACATCATAACTCTAATAGCCCGTGACTTTGTTACGGGCTTTTTTATGTTTTTTTAGAAACTTGTAGCCCGTGATAATTGCATGTTTTTTATAAAAGAGTATGATTTCGCCGTCGCGCTATTGCGACAACATTTGGAGACTTTAATGAACAATACCGACCATCCCCCTAGTATGCAGGGTGGAAAATTAAACAGATAGCGGTATTGGTGTACTTCCCTCTGACCGTGTCTGGTTGGAGCTTCTCTTCTTCAAGTTTTCCCCCTAAATAATTACTGTAAATGAGACAACAAGTTAGTGCTTACTTATATTGGTAGGTGTGGACGTTGTGTCGTTTTGATGGTCTTTACTGTTTGCCAATCGGGAGATTCGCCATGGCGGTAATGAACTGCGTAACACCTATTGAAAAAAATGAGTTTGCTCAACAAGAAATTTTGGCTGCCAGAAACGCCTTTTTGCAATATAACGAGCAAAAACAAGCCGAACTTTTAGTCGTGATGCCAATCAATGAAGCGGTTGCTGTACTCAGTGAGTGCTCGATTAATCATGTACAAGCATTACTAGACCAGTTAGATACTATGGGAGAGGAGGTACGTAAACGGCACTTTGCTCATGGGTTAGGTCTGATTTGTTCAGAAGTAGAAACCACTGAGGATTATTTAACAACAAGCGTATTAGCTCATGTAAAGCAACGTATTGGTTGGATCATTGGGCTTGCCTTGCTGGGTATTGTCTCTGGGCTAATTATTGCCAGTTATGAAGACACATTAGCTCAGTTAGTGCTATTAGCCATTTATATGCCAGTCATCGCAGCAGCAGGGGGAAATACGGGCTCTCAAGCAGCCACTCTTGTTATTCGAGCATTAGCGATGGGCGAGCTTAAAAAGCGGCAGTGGCTTGATGTTATGTGGAAAGAGTTTCGAGTTTCTCTTTTTATAGCGGCTTCAATTTCTTGCGTTGTGATGATTCGAATTTTTTATTTCAGTGGCGACACCAGTACTGGCGGTTTTGCTCTAAATAGTATTGCGTTAGCTATTGGAGTGGCGTTGTCGATTCAGGTTATTTTGTCTACTACACTTGGCGGGCTCTTACCCATTATTGCAAGGGCGCTAAAACTGGACCCGGCAGTACTTGTAAGCCCAGTGTTAGCATCGGTAGTGGATATATCAGGAATGCTAATTTATTTCTCTACGGTTAATTATTACTTAGGCTTGAGCTAAGTAAATCTTGGTAAAACTGTTTTTCAAATAGCTCAATAGCAGGAGGAGTCACTGGGGCTCCTTCTTTTTTAGGCTCTGGGAGGTAGTTTGAGATTAATTGTACAAACAGAAGGGGTTCACCTGCTGAGGTTGTTGCAAACCCTGCCATATTATAAGTGCCATACAAAGAACCACTTTTTGCGGTAATCTTTCCTTTTATAGGATCAATACGCATGCTGCGTCGGTACTGTAACGTACCATCCATTCCTGCGGTCGGTAAGTGACGAAGCAGTTTTAATTGAGCATCATTTTTATAGATATAATTTAGTACATCGGTTAACTGCTTTGCTGTAATACGGTTATTACGAGATAGGCCAGAGCCGTCAACCAATCGAGAGTTAGATAGGTTGATATTGGCTTTTTGTTTCAAAATGTCTTTAATCGCCGCAGTGCCATTTGAAAAGCTACCAGGTTGTTGGTAGTAATAGCTACCTAAAGCTTTCGTTAGGTTATCTGCGATTAAGTTATCTGACTCTTTAAGCATGATATCAATCAGCTCAGGTAAAGAGGCTGATTGGTGTTGGGCTAAGACTTTTCCTTGAGCTTGTGGTTTGCCCTTTATGACTTGTCCTTTAAAGCTAACCCCTTGTGCTTCCAATTCTTTTCGAATGACTTCTTGGGTGTATAAAAACGTGTCTTGAATGGCGAAGTTCAAAGGCAGAGGCTTGTTCCTTTCAACTAGACAGCCAGATAGCTGATAGTTATTAAAAGGAGTTGTGCTTAGTTCTAAATCACAAAATTGCTGCTTTTTCTCAGATTTACTGACGGTTCGTACATTTGTTGTCACGAAAATAGATTGATGAGAAGGGACGTTGACGCGAGTCTTGCCATTTTTTTGTGTATATAATGCTGCTTGCACGCAGTTTTGGTTTAATGAAATGGCGCTTGAAGGAGCGCTATAACACACACCTAAAATATCCCACGGCCAACCAACGGCACGTTCATAGCCGTTAAACGCGGAATCATCCAACCAAATATTTCCTTCGATAGTTCGTAGGCCTGAATTTTTTGCTTTTCGTATCAGTTGTTTGATGTCTTTGTGCATTAAAGAAGGATCACCGCTGAATCGAAAAGTGAGATCATTTTTATGTTGCTCTATCGTTGTACTAAATCGAAAGTTGGAAGGAAAAGCCATGGTAGCAGCAAGGGCGGTAATTAATTTTTGAGTGCTTGCTGGTGGCACTAAGGCTGTATCATTAAGGGCTTGATACGTTTCATTGGTACTTAACGATTGTACGTAGAGTGCAGTTTGGCTGCCTTCCGGTAAATAAGACAGTGCTTGTGGAATGGATGCTGAAGCAGTTGGCAGCATAAAAAACAGGCCAGCAACAAGTGATATGGTGGTACGCATGACTTATCCCTATCAATAGAGTGACGGTTATGCTAACTCATTATTTCATTATAAAAAAGAAAACGCCCGCTGGATTGGCGGGCGTTTAAAGGCAGTGTTGCAATTAAGACAAATTAGAAGTCGTAACGCATACCTAGTACTAGCTCATCCTGAGTGTCGTATTTAGAAACACCGTTACCTTCGTCTAGCAGGTTGAAGTTGTAAGAAACGTAAGAACGGAAGTTGTCATTGAAGTAGTGCGTTGCATCTACTGCAAAGTTGTCCGCTGAATCTTTCTTATCTGTTTCAGCATTGTTGTAAGTAGAACTGAATACTGTTTTACCCATAGTGTACGCTGCTGCTAGCTCGTAACCTGTGTAATCTACTGCTTTAGTTGCGCCAGTTTGTACTACTTCACCGTCAGTGTAAGTACCAGCAAAGTATAGGTTACCCATAGTGTAAGAAGCCGCGAACATCATTTCGTTTTCGCTAAGGTTTGTGCCTTTATCTTGATCAGCGTAGCCAGCACCTAGTGCTAGGCCAGTGTCACCAATCTTGTAGATTGCAGACATAGCGTAACCTGCGTTGTTCTCGTTACCTTCTACAGTTTCGTTGTTTGTTTGTTTCGCGTCAGCAAAGTGGTAGTTTGCTTTCACGCTTAGGTTATCAAACGAACCTTTGTACGTAAGGTTGTTGTCTACACGATCAGCAGCTTCGATTTTCATTGCTGCACTGTTACCGTGGTAGGCCATGATATCAGTGAAATCAGTGATCACACCTAAAGCACCGTCGTTTTTACCGTAAGTTACTTCACCGTACTTACCACCCATACCAGCGTAAGTGTAACGGTGGTCGATATCATTTTTAGTACCAGCGTTATCATTGGCATTGTATTCAGCTTCGTAGAAACCGATAGCGTATAGACCTTCACCGATGTCTGTTTTGCCTTCTACGTTAATACGCACACGGCTGTTGTCTGTTGCATCACCGTCTTTCATTGCAAGACGAGCTTCAGCACGACCGCCAATTGCTAGGCTAGAAGAATCATCATTGTAGATTTCTGCTGCATTTACAGAGCCTGTTGTCGCAACTGCTGCAACTGCTAGAGCAATAAGCTTTTTGTTCATTGTTCAATATCCTAAGAGTGGAGGAGAAATAATGGAATTAAGTATTTAGTTATCAAAATTCGTATAAAGATGAACAAATACTTAATCTTGTATTCAGTGTTTCGATGGGTACTTTTTACTTCCAATCTTGGGAATGAGTTAGTAAAACGATCTAAAAAACTAATTTGTATGCCGTTTTTTTATTTTTTATTTCAGGCTTTAGTCTTTTCTAAACAGTTGGTTACGGTGTTTTATGAAAGTTCCATTTCAGTTGTTTATACAATTTTTATTTAGTTTTTTTGTGAAATATAGACACCTTATATTTGTGAAGTCGATCATGAATATTGGCTTGAAAAATAAGAATATGCACAATTGAATGGTGTTCTCTCATGAACGAAACAGAGTAGGTGACCTGAGCTGTAACTTTGTTTAAACTAGAACTCATCCCATTAAATCACTGTTTAAAGCTTAAGCATTTTTGTTTGAGCTGAGTTTTATGTACCAAAGCAAATGTACTTTGGCTATGAGGTAAAAATACATGGAAAAGGTTCCAATGACGGTACGTGGCGAGAAGAAGCTACGTGAAGAGTTAGAAGTATTATTAAAGCGTCGCCCACAGATCTCAAAAGCAATTGGTGAAGCTCGTGAGCTTGGCGATTTAAAAGAAAATGCAGAATATCATGCCGCTCGTGAAGAGCAGGGTATCTGCGAAGCTCAAATTCGTGACATTGAATACAAATTGTCAGTTGCTCAAGTTATTGATGTAACTACAATGAAGAACACGGGTAAAATTATTTTTGGTACTACCGTTACTCTTATCGATATCAATACTGATGAAGAAGTAAAATACCAAATTGTTGCAGATGATGAAGCCGATATTAAAGCTGGCCGAATTTCGGTAAATTCACCTATTGCTCGTGGGTTGATCGGTAAAATGGAAGGCGATGAGGTGTCTATTCAGACGCCTGGTGGCCAAAAAGATTTTGATATCGAAGCGGTAGAGTACATCTAAGCGCGGCTTTATTGTTAGAAAGTGTAACTTTTTGCTCTTTCTCAAATGAAAAAGGCCGCGACGGCGGCCTTTTTATTTTCGAGGAAGTTCGATTTTACGGTCTTCACTTGGTCGGTACATAACCAACGTCTTACCGATAGTCTGAACTTTTTCAGCTTTAGTTTCACGAATAATTGCATCAATAATCAAATGCTTAGTTTCGCGATCTTCTGAAGCAACTTTAACTTTAATTAACTCGTGGTAGTTAAGAGCGATTTCGATTTCAGCGAGTACAGCTTCTGTTAAGCCGTTAGCGCCCATTAACACAACGGGTTTTAAATTGTGAGCAAGACCTTTAAGGTGTTGCTTCTGTTTGGTGCTTAGATTCATAGTTGCCCAATTTTTTCTATATAAGGGTTGAAAACACTCTATTCTAACGCCATCTAGTCACGAAGACTATTTTTCATTTCAGTCTTCACAGTTTGAATTATTAGGTAACGCATGAGTAAGAACAAACATTCGGCAAGTTCCGGCCGCTGGTTGAAAGAACATTTTGATGACAAATATGTTCTAGAAGCCCAAAAAAGGGGCTATCGATCTCGTGCTATTTTTAAAATTGAAGAGATTCAAAATAAGGACAAACTGATCAAACCAGGGATGACGGTGGTTGACCTTGGTGCAGCTCCAGGTGGATGGTCTCAGTATGCAACTAAAATTGTTGGTGATGAAGGGCAAATAATTGCTTGTGATATTTTACCAATGGATCCTATTGCAGGTGTGAGCTTTCTACAAGGAGATTTCCGAGAAGAAGCTGTTTTAGACGCCTTATTAGAACGTATTCAACCAGACATGGTTGATGTCGTCATGTCTGATATGGCACCTAATATGAGTGGCAACTTATCGGTAGACCAACCTAGAGCAATGTATCTTGTTGAACTAGCATTAGATATGTGTCGACAAGTACTCGTACCAAATGGCAGTTTTGTAGTTAAAGTTTTCCAAGGTGAAAGTTTTGAGCAATATCTGCAAGAAGTGCGGAAGATGTTTAAAGTGGTCAAAATTAGAAAACCAGACTCCTCACGAGCTCGTTCTCGAGAAGTTTACATAGTAGCTACAGGATACAAACTGTAGTACTCTACTTTTAATCGTATTAGTTATCGCGGGGTTAACACCTTGAGTGACATGGCAAAAAACCTGATTTTATGGCTAGTCATCGCTGTTGTTCTTATGTCTGTTTTCCAGAGCTTTGGCCCTGGTGACAGTAGTGGTCGACAGGTAGATTACACCACTTTCGTTCGTGAAATTGGTCAAGGACAAATTAGAGAAGCTCAATTTAATGACAGGGAAATTACTGTTTATAAACGTGATAACACACGTTATGTAACATATTTGCCAGTTTATAATGATCAGAAGCTTCTAGACGATCTTATTAACCAAAATGTAAAAGTAGTTGGTACTCCACCGGAAGAACCAAGCTTAATTGCATCTATCTTTATTTCCTGGTTCCCAATGATCTTATTGATCGGGGTATGGATTTTCTTCATGCGTCAGATGCAAGGTGGCGGTGGCAAAGGTGCCATGTCATTTGGTAAAAGCAAAGCTCGCATGATGAGTGAAGAGCAAATTAAAACAACGTTTAGTGATGTTGCTGGCTGTGAAGAAGCAAAAGAAGACGTTAAAGAGCTTGTTGACTTCTTACGTGACCCAAGTCGCTTCCAAAAACTGGGTGGTAAAATTCCAACAGGTGTTTTATTAGTTGGCCCACCGGGTACAGGTAAAACGTTATTAGCAAAAGCCATCGCAGGTGAAGCAAAAGTACCTTTCTTCACAATTTCAGGTTCTGACTTTGTTGAAATGTTCGTAGGTGTTGGTGCATCTCGTGTACGTGACATGTTTGAACAGGCGAAAAAAGCGGCACCTTGTATCATCTTCATTGATGAGATTGATGCAGTAGGCCGTCAGCGTGGTGCTGGTGTTGGTGGTGGTCACGATGAGCGTGAGCAGACATTGAACCAAATGCTAGTAGAAATGGATGGTTTTGAAGGTAATGAAGGCATTATCGTGATTGCCGCAACTAACCGTCCAGATGTATTAGACCCTGCATTGTTGCGCCCTGGTCGTTTTGACCGCCAAGTTGTTGTTGGTTTACCTGATGTTCGTGGTCGTGAGCAAATTCTAAAAGTTCACATGCGCAAAGTACCATTGGCTGGTGATGTTGAGCCTGCATTGATTGCACGTGGTACACCGGGCTTCTCTGGTGCCGATTTAGCTAACTTAGTTAATGAAGCGGCTCTCTTTGCTGCACGTGGTAATAAGCGTGTTGTCTCTATGGTTGAGTTTGAATTAGCCAAAGATAAAATCATGATGGGCGCTGAGCGTAAATCTATGGTTATGTCTGAAGATATTAAAGAGTCAACGGCTTACCATGAAGCTGGCCATGCTATTGTTGGTCGTCTAGTGCCTGAACATGATCCAGTGTATAAGGTATCCATCATTCCTCGTGGTCGTGCTTTAGGTGTAACCATGTACCTGCCTGAACAAGATCGCGTCAGTATGTCTCGTCAGCATTTAGAGTCGATGGTATCAAGCTTATACGGTGGTCGTTTAGCTGAAGAGCTGATTTATGGTGCTGATAAAGTATCGACAGGTGCTTCGAATGACATCGAACGTGCTACAGATATTGCTCGTAAAATGGTTACGCAGTGGGGCTTCTCTGAGAAACTAGGTCCTCTTCTATATGCAGAAGAAGAAGGTGAAGTCTTCTTAGGTCGTAGTGTGACACAAACTAAGCACATGTCAGATGACACGGCTAAGTTGATTGATGATGAAGTACGCCAAATTATCGATCGAAATTACGCTAGAGCTAAGCAGATCCTAGAAGAAAACATGGATATCATGCATGCAATGAAAGATGCTTTAATGAAGTATGAAACCATTGATGCAGGGCAAATTGATGACCTAATGGAACGCAGTGATGTTATTCGCGAGCCTCAAGGTTGGAGTGCTGATTCTGATTCTAAACCTCAGGAAAAAACTGAGACAAAAAAATCAGAGCCAGTAGAAGCTGAAGAAAGCGCTGAAACCGAAGTGTCTACTAAGGCGGAAAAATCTTCTGATGGTGTGAACACACAAGATCAATCCCAAGATAAGTAAGTTATCTATCTAATAAAAAACCCGAGCTTGACTCGGGTTTTTTTGTTTATAGCAAAGTGAGAATGCTGAGATGGTACTAACCAGTAAATCAAAACAATTAATTCTAGATCGCCCTCACGTGATGGGGATTTTAAACGTTACCCCTGATTCTTTCTCTGACGGTGGTAAATTTAATTCTTTAGATTCCGCGCTATACCATGCAGAAAAAATGGTAGAGGCTGGAGTATCTTTTATTGATATTGGTGGAGAGTCTACCCGTCCTGGGGCTCCAGATGTATCTCTACAACAAGAGCTAGACCGTGTGATCCCTATTATTGAGGCTGTGAATGCTCGCTTTGATACTTGGATCTCTATTGATACCAGTAAAGCACAAGTAATGAAGGAGTCTGTGGCTGCTGGTGCCGATCTTATCAATGATGTACGTGCTCTGCGTGAACCAGGTGTACTAAAGGTTGCAGCTGAGGCTAATGTACCGGTTTGCTTAATGCACATGCAAGGGCAGCCTAGAACCATGCAAGCAAACCCTCAGTATCAGAACTTGTATCAAGACGTTGCTGACTTTTTGGAAGAGCGTATTTTAACTTGTTCAGAAGCAGGCATTAATAAAAGTCAGTTAATCTTAGATCCTGGTTTTGGTTTCGGTAAAACTTTAGAGCACAATTATCAGTTGTTGGCTCAATTGGAGCGTTTTCATGATTTAGGCTTACCGTTATTGGCGGGAATGTCACGAAAATCGATGATCTTCAAATTATTGGAAAAGGAGCCAGCAGAATGTATGTCTGGCAGCTTAGCGTGCGCAACGATTGCGGCAATGAAAGGTGCACAAATAATTCGAGTTCATGATGTATCTCAGACTTGCGATGTTGTTAAAATATGCCGAGCAACTTTAGATGCCGTTAGCTAAGAAATAGAATTATTGATGGATGATTACCTAACACATCAATAGTAGGTTAGGAATAAGAATATAAAGATAGGAGTAACAGATGGCTGAACGTAAATATTTTGGTACCGATGGGGTAAGAGGTAAGGTTGGTGAGTCAACGATCACCCCGGATTTTGTTTTAAAATTAGGCTGGGCAGCTGGTAAAGTTTTAGCAAAACAAGGCACCAAAAAAGTCATCATTGGTAAAGATACACGTATTTCTGGCTATATGCTTGAATCTGCATTGGAAGCCGGCCTAGCTGCCGCAGGCTTACAGGCGACCTTCACAGGACCTATGCCAACACCTGCTGTTGCTTATTTAACTCAAACGTTTCGTGCAGAAGCCGGTATTGTAATATCTGCATCGCACAACCCTTATTACGACAATGGCATTAAATTTTTCTCTTCAGAAGGCACAAAATTACCAGACGATGTTGAACTAGCCATTGAAGCAGAGCTTGATAAGCCAATTAGCTGTGTTGAGTCTGCAGAGCTGGGTAAAGCCGTTCGATTAAATGATGCCGCTGGTCGTTATATTGAATTTTGTAAAAGTACTTTTCCTCATCGCCTTAACTTATCTAGCCTTAAGATTGTCATTGATTGTGCACACGGCGCGACTTACCACATTGCACCAAGTGTGTTTAAAGAGTTAGGTGCTGAAGTTATCGCTATTGGTTGTGAGCCAAATGGCATTAATATCAATGCGGAAGTTGGTGCGACAGATGTTCGAGCTCTACAAGCGAAAGTAATTGAAGAAAAAGCGGATTTTGGTATCGCATTTGATGGTGATGGTGATCGTGTCATCATGGTTGACGAATTGGGTAATAAGGTTGATGGTGATCAAATTGCTTATATTATTGCGCGTGATGCATTACGCCGTGGTGAGTTAAAAGGTGGCGTTGTTGGTACGTTAATGACCAACATGGGTATGGAAGTAGCGCTTAAAAACTTAGGTATTCCATTTGTACGTTCTGCGGTTGGTGATCGTTACGTCATGGAGAAGTTGATCGAAAACAACTGGTTGATAGGTGCGGAAAACTCAGGGCATGTTATTTTACTTGATAAAGTAACGACGGGGGATGCTATTGTTGCAGGGTTGCAAGTCATTGCTTCTATTGTGGACAGTGGGATGAGTTTGAAAGAGCTGTGTGATGGAATGACTATGTTCCCTCAAGTTCTAGAAAATGTTCGTTTTAGCGGTGATAGTAACCCTCTAGAATCAGAAGCTGTTATTGCAGCTCAAGCGGCAGTAGAAGCCAAATTGGCAGGTAATGGTCGAGTGTTATTACGTAAGTCGGGTACTGAGCCACTGCTTAGGGTTATGGTTGAAGGTGAAAATGCTGAAGAAGTTCAACAATACGCATTGGATATTGCTGAAGCAGTGAAGCAAAGTTGTTAGGTTAAATACTTTTGAAACACTCGGATTTTAAATATTCAGTTTAATGTTCGAGTGTTTATTTACACTCAAAAAAGTAAATTCTATTTTATTTGGCGAAATATTCACCACTCAGCCTTCGGAATTGATTTTTTTTACTTTTTTGCTTGTAACCTTATTTATGTTTCGCTAGTATTCATCGGCCTCTTCAAGAGAGGATGCGCTGGCCTGCTTGATTAGGCTCAGTTGCTTAATGATTTTAAAACATAGGTGGAAAAATGTATTCAGTTCTACTTGTGATTTATCTGGTGGCGGCACTTGGTGTAATTGGTCTAGTGTTAGTTCAGCAAGGTAAAGGCGCAGATATGGGAGCCTCATTCGGTGCTGGTTCATCAAACACAGTGTTTGGTGCTGGTGGCTCTGGCAATTTTCTAACCCGAATGACTGCAATTTTTGCAACAGTATTTTTTGTTGTTAGCTTAGTGTTGGGTAACTTATCAACTAAAAAAGAAGAATCTTCTTGGGTTGATCCAAGCCAAGGTCAAGTTATTGAACAAGCTGGCGATGTAGTGGGTGATGTTCCTGTTTCTGAAAACAGCGATATTCCACAGTAAGTAAAAGATAAAGCCGAGATGGTGAAATTGGTAGACACGCTAGCATGAGGTGCTAGTGCCTTAGGGTGTGGGGGTTCAAGTCCCCCTCTCGGCACCATTATTTACTACTTGTAAAAGTAGTTTGTGAGGAATATAATTTCTCGCAGAATTTCGGACGCGGGGTGGAGCAGCTTGGTAGCTCGTCGGGCTCATAACCCGAAGGTCGTCGGTTCAAATCCGGCCCCCGCAACCAAATATTCATAATTGATGTCTTTGTAAAGAATCAGTTATGAGCTACGAAAGTAGCACTCAGGGTCCAGTAACAAAAAACCCCGATTTTCGGGGTTTTTTGTTATCTGAAATAGACCATTCGGGTATGTAACTGGGCTTTTAGGCCCTTTTTTTGTTTCCGGGGGTTGTAATGACTGGTTTAGAGAAACAACTAACTGAAATGCTTGAAGCGCCCGTTGACGCTTTAGGGTATGAATTGGTTGGCTTGGAGTTTATCCGTGCTGGTGAGCACTCAACTCTACGTATTTTTATTGACCATGAAAATGGCATTAATGTTGATGCTTGCGCAGAAGTAAGTCGTCAAGTAAGTGCAGTAATGGATGTTGAAGATCCAATTACTGTTGCTTATAACTTGGAGGTTTCATCTCCAGGGCTTGAGCGACCACTATTTACTGCAGCACACTATCAACAATTTATTAGTCACGAGGTCAGCCTTGTATTGAAAATGGCGATGGGTAATCGTCGTAAGTGGAAAGGTATTATCCAAAACGTTGAGGGTGACACAATCACACTTATCGTAGATGGAAATGAAGAACACTTTGCACTTAGCAATATTTCAAAGGCCAACCTGGTTCCTAAATTCTAAAGGCTAATGAGGCTTAGAGCATGAACAAAGAAATCTTGGCTGTCGTTGAGGCTGTATCCAACGAAAAAGCTGTCCCTCGTGAAAGAATTTTTGAAGCGTTGGAAATTGCCCTAGCTACAGCAACAAAGAAAAAGCACGCGTTAGAGATCGAAGTCCGTGTAGAAATCGATCGTAAAACTGGCGATTTTGACACATTCCGTCGCTGGGTAGCGGTAGAAGAAGTGGAGAATCCAACGCTTGAAATCTCTTTGGAAGCGGCAAAATTAGAAGATGAAACTATTGAGCTTGGTGGTTTTATCGAAGACGATATCGAATCGGTAACGTTTGACCGTATTACAACACAAACAGCGAAGCAAGTTATCGTACAAAAGGTACGTGAAGCTGAGCGTGCCATCATTGTGGAACAGTTTATCGACAATGAAGGTGAGTTAGTTGCTGGTATTGTTAAGAAAGTTAATCGTGATGCGGTTATCGTAGATCTTGGTAATAACGCTGAAGCGGTTATTTTGCGTGAAGATCAACTACCACGTGAAAACTTCCGTTCTGGCGACCGAGTTCGCGGTCTTTTGTATGCGGTTCGTCCTGAAGCTCGCGGTTTCCAGTTGTTCATGACACGCTCTAAGCCTGAAATGCTTACAGAGCTATTCCGTATTGAAGTGCCAGAGATCGGTGAAGAACTGATTGAATTAAAAGGTGCTGCACGTGATCCAGGCTCTCGTGCTAAAATCGCAGTAAAAACAAATGACAAGCGTATTGATCCAGTTGGTGCGTGTGTTGGTATGCGCGGTGCTCGTGTACAGGCAGTGTCTAGCGATTTAGGTGGTGAGCGTATTGATATCGTGCTTTGGGATGATAACCCAGCACAGTTTGTGATCAATGCAATGGCTCCAGCAGAAGTGGCTTCTATCATTGTTGATGAAGATAACCACACTATGGATATCGCGGTTGAAGCAGATAACCTAGCACAGGCAATTGGCCGTAGTGGTCAAAACATCCGCTTAGCTTCTCAATTAACTGGTTGGGAGCTTAACGTAATGACAGTTGCTGATCTTGAGAAGAAACATCAAGAAGAAGCACAAGGTTCAATTGATAACTTCGTTAAATACTTAGATATTGATGAAGATTTTGCAAAACTTCTTATTGAAGAAGGCTTTACTACACTGGAAGAAGTTGCTTATGTTCCAGTTAACGAGTTGCTAGAAATTGAAGACCTTAACGAAGAAACTGTGGATGTGCTGCGTAGCCGTGCAAAAGAAGCGTTAACAACAATTGCACTAGCTCAAGAAGAATCATTTGATGGTGTTGAGCCAGCAGAAGATCTACTTGGTCTTGAAGGATTAGAGCGCGAGATGGCATTCAAGTTAGCGGCGAAAAAAGTCGTTACGCTTGAAGATCTTGCAGACCAAGGCATCGATGAACTATCTGATATTGAAGGATTAACCGAAGAGCGTGCTGGCGAATTGATCATGGCTGCTCGCAATATCTGTTGGTTTAGCGACGAGGCTTAATTTCAACAAGGAGGAGTAGCATGACAAAGCTTACAGTTAAAGCATTAGGTGAGGAGATCGGAACTCCTGTCGACCGTTTAGTTCAGCAATTTGCTGACGCGGGCATCACCAAGAAAGATGGCGACTCTGTTTCTGAAAATGAAAAGCAAGCACTACTTACTCACTTAAAAAAGTCACACGGTGATAATAGCGAGGGGGGAGAGCCTACTCGCTTAACATTACAACGAAAAACCCGCAGTACATTAAGTGTTGCAGGAAGTGGCGGTAAGAGTAAAAATGTACAAGTAGAAGTTCGAAAAAAACGAACTTATGTCAAACGCAGCGCTCTTGAAGAAGAGCAGCGTTTAGCTGAACAAGCACTTCATGAGCAGGAAAAGAAAGCCGCGCGTGAAGCAGAAGAAGCAGCTAAACGTGAGGCTGAAGCAGTCGCAAAACGAGAAGCTGAAGAATTAGCGAAACGTGAAGCGGAAGAAAAATCGAAACGTGACGCTGAAGAAAAAGCGAAACGTGACGCTGAAGAAAAAGCTAAACGCAAAGAAATGGATGAAGCTGAGCAAAAAGCGGCTGCTGAACAGGCAAAAGCGGATGCAAAAGCTAAGCAAGAAGCCGACGAACTTAAACGTCGTCAGGAAGAGGAAGCCAAGCGTAAAGCTGAACAAGAAAGTCAGCGACAGCTAGAAGAGGCACGCAAAATGGCAGAAGTTAACCAAGAACGCTGGTCTGCGGACGAGCAGAAAAAGAGTAAGATGGAAGATACAGATTACCATGTAACCACTTCAGCTCACGCTCGTGCAGCAGAAGATGACGCAGATCGCCGTGAGGAGCAACCTCGCCGTCGACGTAAGAAGAAGCCTGCAAATGCTGATAAAAACGCCCGTGGCGGCCGCAATCAGCGTGGTAAGAAAAACCAAATGGCTAAGCCTACTTCAATGCAACACGGTTTCGATAAAACTGCAACTGTAGCAAAAGCAGACGTAGTTATCGGTGAAACCATTGTTGTTTCTGAATTAGCTAACAAAATGGCAGTGAAAGCGACCGAAGTCATCAAAGTGATGATGAAAATGGGCGCAATGGTTACAATCAACCAAGTGATTGACCAAGAAACTGCTCAGATCGTAGCTGAACAAATGGGTCATAAAGTTATCCTACGTAACGATAATGATCTTGAAGAGTCAGTACTATCAGATCGTGATGAGCAAGCAGCAGCAGTACCTCGTGCTCCTGTTGTGACAATCATGGGTCACGTTGACCATGGTAAAACATCATTACTTGATTACATTCGTAAAGCTCACGTTGCTTCAGGCGAAGCAGGTGGTATTACGCAGCACATTGGTGCATACCACGTTGAAACTGACAACGGTATGATCACTTTCCTTGATACTCCTGGACACGCAGCGTTTACTTCTATGCGTGCTCGTGGTGCTCAAGCGACAGATATCGTTGTTCTTGTTGTTGCAGCAGACGATGGCGTTATGCCACAAACAATTGAAGCGATCCAGCATGCTCAAGCAGCGGATGTTCCTCTAATTGTTGCTGTAAACAAGATCGATAAAGAAGACGCTAACCCAGACAACGTTAAAAATGAGCTTGCTCAACATAACGTGATGTCTGAAGAGTGGGGCGGCGAGAACATGTTTGTTCACGTTTCTGCGAAGCAGGGTCTAAACATTGATGAACTACTTGAGTCTATTCTTCTTCAGTCAGAAGTTCTTGAACTAACTGCTGTTAAAGAAGGTATGGCGAAAGGTGTTGTAGTTGAATCTCGTCTTGATAAAGGCCGTGGCCCAGTTGCTACTATTCTTGTTCAAGAAGGTACACTACGTAAAGGTGACATCGTTCTATGTGGTCTTGAGCATGGTCGTGTACGTGCAATGCGTGACGAAAATGGTCGTGAAATTACAGAAGCGGGCCCATCTATCCCAGTAGAAATTCTGGGTCTATCAGGTGTTCCAACATCTGGTGATGAAGCTACCGTTGTTCGTGATGAGCGTAAAGCTCGTGAAGTTGCTCTGTACCGTCAAGGCAAATTCCGTGATGTTAAACTAGCACGTCAGCAGAAGTCTAAACTAGAGAACATGTTCTCTAACATGACTGAAGGTGAAGTGGCTGAGCTTAACGTTGTTCTTAAAGCGGATGTTCAAGGTTCTGTTGAAGCGATTGCAGATTCTCTACTGAAACTTTCAACTGATGAAGTGAAAGTTAAGATTGTAGGTTCTGGTGTGGGTGGTATTACTGAGACTGATGCGGTACTGGCTGCGGCTTCTAACGCTATCGTTCTTGGTTTTAACGTTCGTGCTGATGCATCTGCTCGTCGTACAATTGAAGCGGAAAGCCTAGATCTTCGTTACTACTCAGTAATCTACGCACTGATTGACGAAGTGAAGCAAGCAATGGGCGGTATGCTAGCTCCTGAATTCAAGCAAGAGATCATCGGTCTTGCTCAAGTACGTGACGTATTTAAGTCGCCTAAGCTTGGTGCTATCGCTGGTTGTATGGTTACTGAAGGTGTTATTAAGCGTAATAACCCTATTCGCGTTCTACGTGATAACGTTGTAATCTACGAAGGTGAGCTTGAATCTCTACGTCGCTTTAAAGATGACGTTGCAGAAGTTAAAAATGGTTATGAGTGTGGTATCGGTGTTAAGAACTACAACGATGTACGCGTTGGTGACCAAATTGAAGTATTCGAAGTTGTTGAAGTGAAACGTACACTCGACTAATTGCAAAATTTGCCTTAAAAAGCAAAAGGTTGTTTGAATACACCATGGGGGGCCACTAGAGCCCCCCATTTTTATAGAGATTAAGAGTATGTCAAAAGAATTTAGCCGCACTCAACGAGTGTCTCAGCAATTACAAAAAGAAATTGCCCTTATTTTACAACGTGAAATCCGTGATTCTCGCATCGGAATGGTCACTATTTCTGATGTAGAAGTTTCCCGTGATCTGGCCTACGCAAAAGTATTTGTTACTTTCCTTTGCATTGGTGAGCAAACACCTGAAAGCTGTTTAGCTGCATTAAAAGAGCAAGAATATATTGTGCGTCAGCTTTTAGGTAAGCGTATTCGCCACCGTTTAACACCTGAAGTGATTTTCGTATACGACAACACGTTAGTAGAAGGTATGCGTATTTCTAACCTAGTGTCTAACGTGGTTAATGAAGATGCTCGTCGTCGCGGTGAGTCTGGTCGTTCTGATGATGAGGGTGAAGAATAATGGCTCGTCGTCGTCGCGGTCGTCCAGTTGATGGGGTTATCCTATTAGATAAACCAACTGGCATTACATCTAACGATGCCTTACAAAAAGTAAAACGAATTTACTTTGCAGAAAAAGCAGGTCATACCGGAGCGCTTGATCCATTAGCAACCGGAATGCTACCGATTTGTCTTGGTGAAGCGACTAAATTTTCACAGTTCTTATTGGATTCAGATAAACGCTACCGCGTTATTGCTAAGCTCGGTGAGCGCACTAATACCTCTGATTCTGATGGTGAAGTTGTTGAAACTCGGGAAGTGAAAGTTGATCGTGGCCAACTTGAGCGTTGCATTGCAAAGTTCCGTGGCGAGACCGATCAAATCCCTTCTATGTTCTCAGCATTAAAGTATCAAGGTCGTCCTCTTTACGAGTATGCTCGTGAAGGTGTCGAAGTTCCTCGTGAATCTCGTAAGATTACGGTGTACTCCATCGAACTTATTCGCTTTGAAGGTGATGAAGTTGAAATGGACGTTCATTGTTCTAAGGGGACTTACATTCGTACGATTACTGATGACTTAGGTGAAATGCTAGGCTGTGGTGCTCATGTTACCTCTTTGCGTCGTACTGGGGTATCAAATTATCCTATGGATCGTGTGGTAACGTTAGAGCAATTGGAAGAGTTATTGGAACAAGCTCGTGAGCAAGATATTGCCCCACGTGAGCTGTTGGATCCATTGCTACTACCAATGGACAGTGCGGTACAAGATCTACAAGAAGTGAATATGCTGCCTGAGCTTGCAGATATGGTTCTTCATGGTCAGCCTGTGCAAATTTTTGGTGCTCCTGTTGAAGGTCAGGTTCGCATGACTTCAGGTGAAGAGCGTACCTTTATTGGTATTGGTCAGATCGATGATGATGGTCGTGTTGCACCAAAACGCTTAGTTGTTTTTAGAACGGAAGAACAAGAGTAATAGACAGGAGCTCTTTCCTTTAACTAGGGCTTTGGATCTTTTGCTTGTGCTTCGTTTAATAAGTGCGTAATATTCGCGCTTCGCGTGTCGGCTGAATCAGAGATTGGCTGACACATTTTATACACACTCTTTATTTAGGAGAGATTTATGTCTCTGAATGCAGAAACTAAAGCAGCAATCGTTGCTGAATACGCTCAAGGCGAAAACGACACTGGTTCTCCAGAAGTACAAGTAGCACTACTTACTGCTTCTATCAACCACCTACAAGGTCACTTCGCTGATCACAAACACGATCACCACAGCCGTCGTGGTCTGTTACGTATGGTTTCTCGCCGTCGTAAGCTTCTTGATTACCTGAAAGGCAAAAACCTTTCTCGTTACCAAGACCTAATCAAACGTCTAGGCCTACGTCGCTAAGATAGTTTGTATAGGAAAAAGGAGCTTTTATAGCTCCTTTTTTTGTACCCTAAATACCGCTTCCTATCTTTTTAGTTTATACTACGCCTGTTAAATTCGTCCCTCGATGTATTTGACTGAAAAAGCAACGATTTAAAGTTTTACAGTCTACGATGTCGGCCTCCTGGTCGCGACTATTACAAACAAATACATCGTGCGTAAAAGTAACATGTATGTTTATTCTATGAATGTGTTTGTACTAGTCGCGATTGGTAAAATTTTGAATCATATTTATTGATGTTATCAGTGACGTCGTACGTCTATAGGGCGAAATCACTGAATAATTTGAAGGAAATTTACGTGAATCCAATCGTAAAAACGTTTCAGTACGGTAACCACACTGTCACTCTAGAAACTGGTGTTATTGCTCGCCAAGCTACTGCAGCTGTTATGGCTAGCATGGATGATACTTCTGTATTTGTATCTGTTGTTGCTAAAAAAGACGCTGTTGAAGGTCAAGATTTCTTCCCTCTAACAGTTAACTACCAAGAGCGTACTTACGCTGCAGGTAAAATCCCAGGTGGTTTCTTCAAGCGTGAAGGCCGTCCTTCTGAAGCAGAAACATTAACGGCTCGCTTAATCGACCGTCCAATCCGTCCTCTTTTCCCTGATGCATTCAAAAACGAAGTACAGGTAATTGCAACGGTTGTATCTATCAACCCTGAAGTAAACCCAGACATGATCACTATGATCGCAACGTCTGCTGCACTGTCTATTTCTGGTGTTCCATTTAATGGTCCAATCGGTGCTGCTCGTGTTGGTCACATCAACGGTGAGCTTGTTCTTAACCCATCGAACACTGAGCTTGAAAACTCTAAACTGGATCTAGTGGTATCTGGTACTGAGGGCGCAGTACTGATGGTTGAGTCTGAAGCTGATAACCTAACAGAAGAAGAAATGCTGTCTGCTGTTGTTTACGGTCATGATCAACAACAAGTTGTAATTAACGCAATCAATGAATTTGCTGCTGAAGTTGCGACTCCAGCTTGGGATTGGACTGCTCCAGCAGAAAACACTGAGCTGAAAGAGCGTGTAGCTGAGCTAGCTGAAGCTCGTTTAGCGGATGCTTACCAGATCACTGAGAAAATGGCTCGTTATGAGCAAGTTGGTGCAATCAAAAATGATGTTGTTGAAGCTCTGCTTGCACAAGACGAAGAGTTAGATGAGCGTGAAATTCGCGGCATGCTTGGCTCTCTAGAGAAAAACGTAGTACGTAGCCGCATTATTGCTGGTAACCCACGTATCGATGGTCGTGAAAAAGACATGGTTCGTGCTCTAGACGTACGTACTGGTGTTCTTCCACGTACTCACGGTTCTTCTCTGTTTACTCGTGGTGAAACTCAGGCACTTGTTACTGCAACACTGGGTACACAACGTGATGCTCAAATCATCGACAGCCTAATGGGTGAGAAGAAAGATCACTTCCTTCTACACTATAACTTCCCTCCATACTGTGTAGGTGAAACTGGTTTTGTTGGTTCTCCTAAGCGTCGTGAAATTGGTCACGGTAAGCTGGCTAAGCGTGGTATCCAAGCGGTAATGCCTTCTGTGGAAGAATTCCCATACACAGTTCGTGTTGTATCGGAAATCACAGAATCTAACGGTTCTTCTTCAATGGCTTCTGTGTGTGGTACATCTTTGGCTCTTATGGATGCGGGTGTTCCAATTAAAGCTTCTGTTGCAGGTATCGCAATGGGTCTTGTTAAAGAAGGCGATGATTTTGTAGTTCTTTCTGACATTCTAGGTGATGAAGACCACCTAGGTGACATGGACTTTAAAGTAGCAGGTACTAACGAAGGTATCACTGCACTTCAAATGGACATCAAGATCGAAGGTATTACGAAAGAGATCATGCAGATCGCTCTAAACCAAGCACAAGGTGCACGTAAGCACATCTTGACTGTTATGGATGAAGCTATCTCTGGTGCTCGTGAGGAGATCTCTGAATTTGCTCCTCGTATCCACACAATGAAGATCAGTCCTGAGAAGATCAAAGACGTTATCGGTAAAGGTGGTGCAGTTATCCGTGCACTAACTGAAGAAACGGGTACAACGATTGAGATCGAAGACGACGGTACAGTGAAAGTAGCGGCTACTGAAGGTATTGCTGCGAAAGAAGCTATCCGTCGTATTGAAGAGCTAACGGCTGAAGTTGAAGTGGGTAAGATCTACACAGGTAAGGTAATGCGTATCGTTGATTTCGGTGCATTTGTTACTGTTCTTGGTCCTAAGGAAGGTCTAGTACATATTTCTCAAATCGCTGATCAGCGTATCGAGAAAGTGGCTGATCACCTAGAGCTTGGCCAAGAAGTTAAGATCAAAGTACTTGAGATTGACCGTCAAGGACGTATTCGTCTAAGTATTAAAGAAGCAATGGCTGAATTAAACGGTGACAATACTGCAGAGAAAAGTGAAGAACAGCCACAAGGCTAACGCGTTTCACTAAAAAGCATGTTATAAAGGGAGCCTAATCGCTCCCTTTTTATTTTATGGAGAAAAGTTTTGGTGAAATGGTTTCGTCTTGCTGGTTTAGGGCTAGCTTTAGCACTGACAGGGTGTGCATCATCGCCTGTCGTTGATAATGGTGATTGGCATTACCCAGCGATGGCAGTGCCGTTGCAACCAAGCTTACAACAAGAAATTCAGTTAGCTCGTATTGATCAGCTTTTGCGCCGTTCTGATATTGATGATGATATTCGCGCTAAGATGTTTTATGAGCGTGGCTTGATAAATGACAGTTTGGGCCTGCGTGATTTAGCTCGTTTAGACTTCAACCAATCCTTAGCTCTCAAACCTGATCAGGCAGAAGTATTTAATATCCTAGGTGTTTATTATACTCAGAGCCGTGAATACGATGCAGCGTATGAAGCGTTTGATTCTACGCTAGAGTTAGCGCCAAATAATCAGTTTGCGCTTCGTAATCGTGCTATTGCTTTGTATTACGGCGGCCGCTATGAGTTAGCTCATGCTGATATTCAAGCTCACTTCCAAGATGAGCCTTCCGATCCCTATCGTGCTATTTGGTTATACTTGATTGAAAGTGAATACTCTCCAAGTGTGGCAAAAGAAAACCTTAAAGATATTTATTCGGAGCGTGATGACGAATGGGGTTGGGAGCTGGTTGGTATGTTCTTGGAAGAGTACTCTGACCAAGAGTTTTTCCAACGAATTTTAAAGCAAACGAGAAACAATACGTTATTAGCGGAGCGTTTAACAGAAGCCTACTTTTACTTAGGTAAGCGTTATCAGGCAGAAGGCGATTTTCCTAACGCTATCTCGTTGTACAAATTAGCGATGGCCGGAAATGTGTATGAATATGTTGAGCATCGTTATGCGTTGTTAGAGTTAGGCCGGATTTTTCAGCAAGCACAAGCTGAGGCTCAAGCGAAAAAAGTGACACAATAAACGTTGCTTTGCTTTAAAAGATATTGGTTAAAAAGCCGCAGCGATTGCCTGCGGCTTTTTATTGTGTATTTCAGGGCGAAGATTATTGCTCGATATTAAGGCCTGCCACGTGGTGCCAATACCCATTACACTGTTTACTGTCTTGCAGCTTATAGTGGGTTTGACCATTTTCATTGGCTCGGAAATTATCAATTTCAGCAAAAGTATCGACGCTTAATGGGCTTAGCCTTACCACATCAGCAAGGTTAGCCATGGTCGGTAAATCATTGATTAAGTTGTAGCAATAGCCTGATTGGGTTTGTATACCATTAAGAGTAAAGACCTCTTGGCCTTCTTGGCTGTTGACTGTAATCCCGTTTGGGTACTTGATACAGCACGTCTCACATTCATCTTTGGGTAAGTTTTCAGCACGTGCAGTAAAACAGCGAGCAGAGTACGCCAGTGGTAAATAACCATAACTAAAGACTTCTGTTTCGAATTTATCTCGAATACCAAGCTCGTCACATTGACTCATGATCTTAATAAGCCAATCACGTGAGAGTTCCACAGGCATACACCAGCGAATCATTCCTTGTTTTAGGAAGAGGTTTAAAGTGTGGGCGTTATAAGCATTCACGGCAGGGCCAACCACAAAAGGCACTTTGCTTTCAGAAGCCAGCTGAATAGCAGAGACGTCATTAGCTTCAATAATGATGTCTCCGTTCTCAATGTACTTTTTCATTACATTGACTTCGCTAGGAGCCTCTAGAAGAGCCATGGTGGATAGGACTACTTGTTTGCCTGAATTTGATAGCTCTTTCGCTATTTCAAACCAGTGTTTGGGTTTCATTTCTCGGCGCTTAGAGCAAACCGTCTCGCCTAAGTAAATGATGTCGGCAGAGCATGATTGGGCTTGTTGGTAAAACTGTTCAACTTCTTGCTGAGGCCAGAAATACAGTAGAGGTCCAAGGGCATATTTCATAGTGTGTTCTCTATTGCCATTTACGGTGATAAGCACCAAGTGTGGTTTGGGAGCCTTCAGATACATTATCTAAGCATGCGTTCCATGATGGTTGCACCTGATAAGCGTCAGGGTTTGCGAGGTAGCTATCAATGGCTGAACGCCAAGTTCGTGTGACTTGCTCTACATAGGCTGGGCTACGTTGACGACCTTCGATTTTTACCGAAGCAACATTAGCTGAAAATAGTTCTGGCAACATGGAGAGGGTGTTTAAGCTGGTTGGCTCTTCAAGCGCGTGATAGCGTTTACCAGCCACTTCAAAGCGACCCTTGCATAAGGTGGGGTAGCCAGCATTTTCGCCGGTGTTGTAGCGGTCAATCAAAATGTTATTAAGGCGAGATTCAAGCCCGGACTCTGTTTCTTGCCAGCGAACATATTTAGCCGGAGAGCAAGCCCCTACTGTATTAGGGGACTCTCCAGTCATGTAAGAAGATAGATAGCAGCGCCCTTCCGCCATAATGCACAGGCTACCAAAGGCAAATACTTCGAGTTCTACGTCTGAGGTGATATTGCGTGAGAGTTGCTTCACTTGATGGATAGACAGAACACGAGGCAACACAACTCGTTTAATATTGAAGTTTTTCTTATAAAAATCAATACCTGCAACATTGGTTGCTGATGCTTGAACAGATAAGTGCAGTTCCAGATCTGGGTAGCGTGTGGCAGCGTATTCTAGTACCGCAATATCAGCAATGATAAGTGCATCAACGCCCATACTTGCAGCGTTATCTACGGCTTTTGTCCAGCGTTCAAAACCGTCAGGGTGTGCGAAGGTATTTAACGCAACATGCAACTTACGGTTGTGATCTCTAACGTATTGAACGGCTCTTTCTAGTTTTTTTCCAGTAAAGTTCAGGCCTGCAAAATGACGAGCGTTGGTGTCGTCTTTAAAGCCGATATAAACAGCATCTGCACCACAGTCGATGGCTGTTTTTAAGGCGGGTAAATTACCGGCAGGGCAAAGAAGTTCCATGCTGTGAGTTACCTATTTATTTTTAGAGTAACCAGCGATTGTAGGGAGCTTTGTGGCTCCCTAATTTGATATAAGGCAGTTTTTTATGGATTAGAGGACAACGACCGATGAAAAGTTAGCTTTTACGGCGAGTATTCTGTAATAAGATGGCTTCCACTTCGTGTTTTGGTAATGGGCGGTAAAAATGGAACCCTTGAATCGTATCGCAATTTAAGTTGGAAAGCAGAGTCGCTTGTTGGCGAGTTTCAACCCCTTCAGCCACTACGATCATACTTAATGATTTGCCCAAACTGATGATGTTTTCGATGATGGTGATTTGTTTAGGTAGAATGTCGATTTCGCTGATAAAGCCACGGTCAATCTTAATTTCATCCAATGGGAATCGAGCGAGATAAGACAGAGAAGAGTAGCCAGTGCCAAAGTCATCAATAGAGAGCGCAAAGCCTAATTTTTTTATAGCATTAAGCATTTGAATGGCGTGTTCACCATCGCTCATTACGGCGCTTTCTGTTAACTCAAACGTGATGCAAGCAGGATCCACATTTGTGGTGCGTAATAGTTTCTCCATATAGTCAATAAGGTGCGGGTTACCAAATTGTTGTGGAGACAGGTTGATTGCAACACGGCCCGGTAGAATACCTTGTAGTTTCCAACGTTTTACGGTGTTGAACACCTCGCGCATGACAACACGGCCAAGTTGTTCGATTAAACCTGAGCGCTCTGCCACCGGGATGAACTGAGCAGGGCTAATGTAACCTTCAACAGGGTGTTTCCAGCGAACGAGTGCTTCTGCGCCGTTAATTCTAAAATCCCGAGCACTCACTTTCGGCTGATACCAAACCTCTAAGCCATTTTGTTGTAAGGCTTTTTGAAGTTCAATTTCTAACCAAAGTCGCATACGTGCTTCTTTGTTCATTTGATCATGAAATTTAACCAAGCGATTACGGCCACGCTCTTTGGCTTCGTACATGGCTGTATCGGCATTTTGTAGCAGAATACGTGCGTCTGAGCCGTCTCCCGGGTATTTTACAGTACCAATGGAACAAGCAAGGTGCTTACTGAAGTGGTGTAGATCAAAAGGTTGGTTAATCAGTGCGATGATTTGTTCTGCGAGAAGCTCACCGCTACGTTCATGTTCTGGTTCAGGAAAAATAATCCCGAATTCATCACCGCCTAAATGGCCGAGAATAGAATGCTCAGGTAATAAACGTTGTAAGCGTAAAGAAATTTCTTTTAAAACGCGATCACCAATGTGGTGGCCGAGGGAGTCATTGATGTTCTTGAAGTTATCAATGTCCAAATAAAGCATTACCAACGGGGTTTCATTTTGGATCAGATATTCTAATCGGCGGCTGAAGCCATGTCGGTTATATAACCCCGTGAGCTGATCGAGGTGGAGAGTTTGTTCTGTCTGCTGGGACTGAACCTGAGCTTGATTGGCGTCTTTGATTAACACCAATTTGGCTGGTGAGCCAAGCAGTTCTGTTTGTTCTGTCGTGATCTTTAAACGGCGCTCAACGCCACAGCGTGGGCCAGTTAAACAGAAAATAGCATCTTCGTTATTGAGCTGTTCAATACGATCACCCAATACCTGTTTGGTATTTTCATCAATGAGTAATCGACCTAATTCTTCGCCTAATAGCTCGTTAAGCTTGTCGAAACCAAGTAATTGTGCAGACGCCGCATTGGCTGAAATAATCAGATCGCTTTCAACCAGGAAGAGACCATCGGTTAGTAAACCACTGAGCTTGGTGTATTTGGATTCGGACTCTTCAAGGGAGTTTACGAGAATTTGACGTTCAGAGGTGTCGGCGGCGTGGAAAATGATCCCTTCAATACTGTCGTTGTTGTGCAGCGGTGACAAACTGAAGTGAAGGCTGGTCTCAAAGCGGTGATCATCGAGTGTGATTTCACCTTCGATGGTTTCTCCGTCTAGTGCCCGTTGGTAGTACCCTTTCAGTGAATCGTAAAAAATTTCGCCTAAGACGTCAGGATCGGAGCAGCCAACGAGTGCGTCTCGTTCTAATCCACTGATCTCACAATAACGATTATTGACGACAATATATTTGTGGTTTTTATCTAAAACTGCAAATAAGAAGGGGCTATTGTCAGTTAAGAGAGGAAACCAATGCTGTAGTTGCTCAGTAGGCATTTATATATTCACCGCTGGACCGGTTGTTTATGGATGATGTATTTATTTTTATAAGCGTCTGCTAACTATAACCCGTAACTGAGAATAATTGCTAGTATGCCACCCTCAGTTGCTGCTTTTTTGATTATAAACAGGATTGGGCTTGATTTCTTATTCTACAATTATAGGCCATAGAGTCCTCATTATTAACGGAAAGTAGTGTGATTAAGAAGATCCATAGACAGCTAGTGCTAAAAACACCCTCATTTTTGAGACTTCCAGCCCAAATAACACCTTTTGTTTTGCAAAAGAAAACCTTGTTAGAGGCTTTAAAATTGGTGTTTAAAGAAGCGCTAGAAGATGGTGATTTTGAATTCTTAGAAGGACGCTGTTTAAAAGTATCGGTAACAGATGTGAACCTATGCTGGTATATTAGCTATCAAAATGAACAATTGGTTGTATTGCCCAATTCAGAGCAAGAAGACGTGAGCTTTAGCGCTGGCCTTAACGATTTGATATTAATCGCAGGAAGGAAAGAAGACCCTGATACGTTATTTTTTCAACGTCGATTAAAAATTGAAGGGGATACTGAGCTTGGACTTGAAGTAAAAAACTTGATGGATAGCGTCGATTTAGATGGGCTACCCACTGTTTTAAGTCAGCTACTGCAGCGTTTAGCCGCTTTTGTGCAAGAAGGAATGCAGCCGTTACCGGAAAAACAAGAGGTTATTAATGCTCATTAGAACTGAGGCTCCAGCTGACATATTGGTTGTTGATCAATTATTGAAAGAAACCTTTGAAACGGAAGCTGAAGCCAACCTTGTTATGAGTTTACGTGAAAACGGCAAGTTAACCTTGGCGCTGGTAGCATGCACTGACGAAGGCGAAGTGGTTGGACATATTTTGTTTAGTCCTGTCAGCTTAGAGGGCAGTGACATCGGATGGCAAGGGTTAGCGCCATTGGCTGTGAAAGCCGATTACCGTCGTCAAGGCATTGCTCAACAATTGGTTGAAGAAGGGTTAGTGTCTCTCGCTGAGTTTGGTTACCCGGCTTGTGTGGTATTGGGTGAGCCTAATTACTACCGTCGATTTGGTTTTGAGTCAGCTGCTGCTCACCAATTTCGTTGTCAGTGGCCTGTGCCTGACAGTGCATTTATGATCAAAAGTGTGATTGGTGATGAGCTAACGGGTAAACAAGGCTTAATTGAATACAGCACCGAATTTACGAATTTCTGATTGTATTAACTTGTTACCTCGATATTGGAGGTAACAGGTGCTCTTCTTTATGGTGTGCCTTGCTATGCTCATGACTAGGACTCACCCATATCTTTTGTTACTATCGCCGTTTTCTTACCGCTTTCCTTTTGAAAGGTAATTTCTCATGCAACGTGATTTGCAATATTTACAGGAAATTGGTATCACAGCGTGGCAAATCAAGCAGCCTGAAATCTATCCTGAACATGCTCCCGAGCTGATTTCTCTACCAGAAAGTTGCAAATTATTGCTAATTGCACCTGAAATACCTCAGAGCCATGAAGCGTGGTTATTTGGTAAAGTGCTAGCCAGTATGAAGCTAACGCCCGATCAGGCGCTCTATTTACCTGAATCAGCGGTAGCGCAGTTGGCAGAGCATCATTTGGTGTGGTGTTGGTTTGCAGGTTGTGATGTGAATACGATAGATGGTTGTCGAGTGTTACATTCGAAATCATTACCAGAAATGCGACAAGATACTGCTTCACGAAGAGACCTTTGGCAACAAATCTGTACTTATGAACGTTAAATTAATCAAACTTACTGATGCTCATCTTGATGATGTCTGGCGCATTGAGCAAGTCGCCCATTCACACCCTTGGGCGGAATCTATGATCCGTGATTTAAATAGCCGTGGTGCTCATCATTGTGGTTTGCTGGTGGATGATCGCTTGGTTGGGTATTTTTATAGCCAAAATATTGTTGGGGAAGTCACCCTGTTAACCATTGCTGTTGATCCAGCAGAGCAAGGAAAAGGGTATGGACGCCAGCTAACTGAAGCTTTTTTAAGTGAATGCGAGCAACTGAAAGCAGAATCTGCTTGGCTTGAAGTGCGAGAGAGTAACACAAAAGCCGCCAGTTTATACGAGTCTCTTGGATTCAATGAAGTCACCCGCCGTCATAATTACTATCCAACCGTATCAGGGAAAGAAGATGCTTTAATCATGAGCTATATCTTTTTTTAGTTTTTTGCGTACAGCTTGGGTATAATTCCGCCACTTAAATGGTTACACCATCATTTTACTCTTACGCGTTTTATTGAGGCTCCGATGTAAATTCTTTGCATGATCACCTTGTTTAAATAACTTTATGATCCCCTACACGCGTAGGAGATACCATCTTTATTCATGAGATGTGCTTTCACCTCTCATATGAAATCTCTAACAGGATTATCAACGCTTATGTCTTTTCTACAAGAAGTGGGTAAACGCAGAACGTTTGCGATCATTTCTCACCCGGATGCGGGTAAAACAACCATTACTGAAAAAGTATTATTATTCGGAAACGCGATTCAAAAAGCAGGTACGGTAAAAGGCCGTGGCTCTAACCAGCACGCTAAATCTGACTGGATGGAGATGGAAAAAGAGCGTGGTATTTCGGTTACTACCTCGGTAATGCAGTTCCCATACAATGATTGCTTGGTAAACCTGCTAGATACTCCAGGACACGAAGATTTCTCGGAAGATACTTACCGTACATTAACAGCCGTTGACTCTTGTTTGATGGTGATTGATGCCGCAAAAGGTGTTGAGGATCGCACACGTAAATTGATGGAAGTAACACGTCTACGTGACACGCCTATCGTAACGTTCATGAACAAACTTGATCGTGATGTACGTGATCCAATGGAAGTGCTGGATGAAGTAGAAAGCGAGCTTGGTATGGCTTGTTCTCCTATTTCATGGCCAATTGGCTGTGGTAAAGAGTTTAAGGGTGTTTACCACATTCACCGTGATGAAACGATCTTGTACGAATCAGGCCACGGCCATGAGATTCAAGAAGTACGCACTATTAAAGGCTTGGATAATCCGGATCTGGATGCTGCGGTAGGCTCAGATTTAGCAGAAAGCGTACGTGAAGAGCTTGAGCTTGTGATTGGCGCATGCCCTGAGTTTGATCACGACTTGTTCCTAGCGGGTGAACTAACGCCAGTTTACTTTGGTACGGCATTAGGTAACTTTGGTGTAGACCATATGCTAGATGGCTTAACGGAGTGGGCTCCGCAGCCAAAACCTCGTGAAGCGAATGAGCGCCAAGTTGAAGCGACGGAAGAGAAGTTCTCTGGCTTCGTTTTTAAGATCCAGGCAAACATGGATCCAAAACACCGTGACCGTATTGCGTTTATGCGAATTGTATCGGGGACTTACTCTCAAGGTATGAAGATGAACCATGTTCGTACTGGTAAGAACGTAAGCATTTCTGATGCTGTAACTTTCATGGCTGGTGATCGTTCCCGTGCAGAAAATGCGTATGCAGGTGACATTATTGGTCTGCATAACCACGGTACGATTCAAATTGGTGATACGTTCACTCAAGGTGAAAAGTTGAAGTTTGCTGGTATTCCAAACTTTGCCCCAGAGCTATTCCGTCGTATTCGTTTACGTGATCCTCTAAAGCAAAAGCAGTTGCTAAAAGGTTTGGTTCAGCTTTCGGAAGAGGGTGCTGTTCAGGTATTCCGTCCACTGCATAATAACGATCTTATCGTAGGTGCGGTTGGTGTGCTTCAGTTTGATGTGGTTGTGGCTCGCTTGAAAGCGGAATACAACGTTGAAGCCATTTATGAAAGTGTGAACGTTGCAACAGCCCGTTGGGTTGAATGTGATGATGCGAAGAAGTTTGATGAGTTCCAGCGTAAGAATCAAACACACTTAGCTTTGGATGGTGGTGATAACCTGACGTACATTGCACCAACCATGGTGAATTTAAGTTTAGCGTCGGACCGTTTCCCTGAAGTTCAATTCAGAGCGACACGTGAACACTAAAATCTAACGGTTTAGTTTTAATGAAAAGCGAGGTTAGCCCCTCGCTTTTTTTATGTTCAGATTCTAACATTTGGGACGGATTTTGATTCATAAACAATGCTGGAAGTTGTTGTATTGTATAAGTTTTGTTTGGTTCTTTAGTCGGTTTAGAAAGTTTTGATAGCTAGCTCTCTTTTTTATGAGCTTTGTTTGGTATTTAGCCATGATGGTGATTAGTATTGCGCATCTTATACATGCCGTTAATGTGTCATACTTAAAAGTTAGGGAATTATGTTTACCTCCAAGCGCCTTCGATACCCTGCTATTGTCTTCTTTTTTGGGGTTGGAATTACTGTTCTTCTTGTTTTCTTATTGCACCTTAATCAACTTAGCCAAAATGACAAAGCATTTGCCATTAAAGCAAAGCACTACTTTGATGTTTTTGAATCTTTATTAGAGCGAGATCTTAATTTAATTGGTGCCGCGTCGGACTTTTATTATTCAACTAATGAAGAGCAATGGCTGCAGTTTGTGGATTTTGCCCCGCGAATCTTATCTCGCTCTAAGTCTTTAATTGCGTTGGAATGGATGGAAAAAATCCCGAATTCTGAGATTCCGATGAGAGCGACAGAATTAAAAACGCGCTTTCCTTTTTTTGAAGCGTTTACGGTGGTAAATCGTGAGCGCACGACAGATGTGGTCGGCCCACAAGATCATAAATTTATGGTGACAGATATTGTTCCAAGAAATGCAGAAAACTTAAAGCTACTAGGGTTTTTTGGTTATCAAGCACGTTTTTGGGATGCCGTGAATAACATGATACTGACAGGGCTGCCTTCAGTGTCGGATAAAGTGAGATTACTGCAAGATGGCATAGGCCGAGAGCATAAAAAGACGGGGTTATTGGTGTATTACCCGGTCTTTGAGCACAACAGGCAAGAGTTGAAAGGGATTGTTATTGGGGTGATCCGGGTTACTTCTTACATGGAAGAGTTAGTTAGTAGTCTAAACCTGAGAAAATCTCTTTATTTTAATGTTGTCGATGATGGATTTGATGCGGAAAATGAAATTATTTATGAAAGCAGTAATAGAGGGGCAGAGCATTATTATCAGTTTGAACAAAGCATGGAGTTGCCTAATCGTGAATGGTCAGTACAAATCAAAAGTAATATCGCGTTAGCCCCAGCTCAGAAAGTGGCCTTGTTTGTCGTAGCCATTGCTGGTGGGCTTGCGAGTATTTTATTGGCAGGAGTGAGCTTCTATCAGGTGAATGAGCAAACCTTAATTGAAGGCTTATTGAATAAGCGAACTAAAGAACTCGATTTTTTAGCAAAACGCGATTCGTTGACTGGGTTACTTAATCGCCGTGAGTTTGATCGGCAGTTGAGCTTATACGAAGCCAGCAAACAACCATACAGTTTAATGTTTATTGATTTGGATAATTTTAAAACTATTAATGATACTTACGGTCATGCCGTTGGAGATTTGGCCTTACAAACGGTGAAAGAGCGGCTATTAGATCGCTTACCTGAAAGTGCGAGTTTATTTAGAGTAGGAGGTGATGAACTGGCGTTATTAGCAGAGGTAAGCAACGATCAGGAAGTTAGGGAGATCGCAATGGCGTGCTGTGTGGCATTAAATTCAGAGCCGATAAAGTATCAAGAGAACGTAATATCACTGACATTAAGTATTGGTGCGGTAATATGGCAATATGAGAGTGCGGAGCTATTACGCTCCAAAGCGGATAAAGCGCTTTATCAGGCTAAAAATAATGGTAAAAATCAAGTGATGCTTGCTCATGAATGTTAATAATCCCACTTTTATTGATACCCACTGCCATTTTGATTTTGATGTATTCCAACATGATTTTGAGCAGCAGTTACAGCTGGCGACTGAAGCCGGAGTGGAAAAAATCGTATTACCTGCCATTGGCGAAAGTAATTGGGACCGAGTCGAATCTTTATCTTCTTGTCACCCTGAATTGTATTATGCGCTTGGGCTGCACCCATACTTTTTAGATCAACACAGTGACGATGCTTTACACCATTTAGAGCAGCGGTTAAATGCTCGAAGTCCCCGTTGTGTTGCTGTGGGGGAATGCGGGCTGGATTTAATGATTGAACCCCAACACTTTGCGCAACAAGAAATCTTATTTTCTGGGCAGTGTGATTTAGCCATTCAGTTCCAACTTCCTTTAATTCTTCATTCTCGTAAAGCTCATGATCAAGTGTTAAAAACGCTACGTCAGAAGAAACCCATATCTGGAGGGGTTATTCATGGTTTTTCGGGAAGCCTTCAACAAGCGGAGAGTTTTATAAAGCTTGGCTTTTATATTGGGGTTGGTGGGACTATTTCTTATGAGAGAGCCAACAAAACTCGTAAAGTGATTGGCAGCTTACCGTTGGAGTTTTTAGTGCTAGAAACCGATGCGCCTGATATGCCTTTAAGTGGGTATCAAGGTAAATCTAATCACCCTTACCATGTGAGTAATATTTTTAATCACCTGTGTTTATTGCGATCTGAATCACCGCAAACGGTTGCATCTCAATTGAAAGCAAATAGCAATCGTTTGTTTGATTTCTGTGGTTAGAGGCAAAATTTGATGTTGAAAAAATGATGGGGCCTTAGCTTCTATCGGGATCCAGTTCACACATATTGATGAATTACATGTTTAGTACCTATCAAAGTGTGACTACAGCATTACTTTATTGATGGCTGAGTGAGTATAATGCTCGCCTCTAATTTGAGCTCCATCTTTGTTACACGCCAACATTAACGAAAGGAAGATCATAAACTATGAGCCTGTTTATGAGCCTGGTTGGGATTGTTGTACTGCTTGGTATTGCAGTACTTTTATCTGACAACCGTAAAGCTATCAATCTAAGAACCGTCGGTGGTGCGTTTGCCATCCAATTCGCTTTAGGTGCTTTTGTACTGTACGTTCCAGTCGGACGTGATGTGCTTTACACTATGTCGACAGCAGTTTCTAATGTAATTAATTATGGTAATAAGGGTATCGAATTCCTATTCGGTGGTCTTGCTTCGGACAAAATGTTCGAACTTTTTGGTGGCGGCGGTTTTGTCTTCGCTCTTAAAGTTCTACCAGTTATCGTTTTCTTCTCTGCATTAATCGCTGTACTTTACTACATCGGTATCATGCAAATCGTGATCAACTTCATCGGTGGTGCTTTACAAAAAGCATTGGGTACCTCTCGTGCGGAATCACTGTCTGCAACAGCTAATATTTTTGTTGGTCAAACTGAAGCGCCTTTAGTTGTGCGCCCATTTGTACCAAAAATGACTCAATCTGAGCTGTTTGCGGTAATGTGTGGTGGTCTTGCGTCTGTTGCGGGTGGTGTGTTAGCGGGTTATGCACAAATGGGTGTTCCTCTTGAGTACCTGATTGCTGCTTCTTTCATGGCAGCTCCTGGTGGTCTACTGTTTGCTAAAATCATCAAACCAGAAACTGATGAGCCAATTGATCAACTTGATGCGCTTGAACAAGGCGATGACAAACCAGCGAACGTGATTGATGCAGCCGCTGCAGGTGCTTCATCGGGCATGCAGCTTGCGCTAAACGTTGGTGCAATGCTTCTTGCTTTCATCGGTTTGATCGCACTTATCAATGGTATGCTAGGTGGCATTGGTAACTGGTTCGGTATGCCTGAACTAACGCTAGAGCTGATTCTTGGTTATGTATTCTCTCCATTAGCATTCCTAATCGGTGTGCCATGGGAAGAAGCAATGGTTGCAGGTTCATTCATCGGTCAGAAGATTGTTGTTAACGAATTTGTTGCTTACCTAAACTTTGCACCGTACCTGAAAGATGTTGCTGAGGGTGGTATTGTTGTTGCGCAAACTGGTGTAGAAATGTCTGAGAAGACGAAAGCGATCATCTCATTTGCTCTGTGTGGTTTCGCGAACCTTTCTTCTGTTGCGATTCTACTGGGTGGCCTAGGTGGTCTTGCTCCTGAGCGTCGTCATGACATCGCTCGTATGGGTATGAAGGCTGTTGCTGCTGGTACATTATCTAACCTAATGTCTGCAACTATCGCCGGTCTATTCTTATCTCTATAATTTGATAAGTTTACCCTTCTAGTGAAACGCCGTGGCTTAAGCTGCGGCGTTTTTGTTTGTACAAACCTATACTCTTGATGTTGATTTATTGAGATACAAACCGATTGCGTTGAACCTTTTATGAAGCTATCAATAAAAAGGAAGATATAATTTCCATAGATAGTAAGGGTTTGACGCATTGGCTGGGCAAAGTTTGTATCAGCACAAACCTTAAAACAGAGAGTACATTATGAATGAAGTCATGTTATCCGTTGTTGCTGGGTTAGTAGTGGGTGTGTTGTTTTCAGCACTTAAACTGCCAATTCCTGCGCCACCAGTATTATCTGGGGTTATGGGTATTGTTGGTGTTTATTTAGGTGGTATGGGATACCAGTGGATTGTTGAGAGATTCTTCTCTTAATTGCCAATAGTAAACACATTGTCTCCGTATGGAAACATGGTTTTGGTAGTGACCTCCGATGAGTCTTGATATTATCAATGGACACTATCGTAAACGATTTTACTGATACATAACTTGAATATGGTGGTGATTCAGACGACACCACAGTATCTCATGATGTGTCAGATGCAGTATCAATCGTCAAATGAATTGACGCTGGAAGTGATACTGCGCGGTGAAAAGGATATCAATTGAGGTGATGGTACTTGTTAAATACCTACCTCAAGTCTTCAAGGAACCAAGTCCGCTCATCGAGCTGTTTTCTTGTCGTTGGATTACCAATATCGGTTATTAACCCAAATAGAAACAGTGAAATATCTTAGTAAAAATTCTGAACTGGAGATAGAAATGAGCGATTTAAAGGCTGCTGCATTACGCGCACTACAACTAATGGATTTAACGACGCTTAACGATAACGACACTGATGAGAAAGTGATCGCGTTATGTAAAGATGCAAAAACTGCTGTTGGTAATACTGCAGCAATCTGTATCTACCCTCGTTTTATTCCGGTAGCGAAAAAAGCGTTGCGTGAGCAAGGTACGCCAGAAGTACGCATTGCAACTGTTACTAACTTCCCACATGGTAACGATGATATTGAAATCGCTGTTGCAGAAACAAAAGCGGCTGTTGCATACGGTGCTGATGAAGTAGACGTAGTATTCCCATACCGTGCATTCATCGCAGGTAATGAGACAGTTGGTTTTGAACTGGTGAAACAGTGTAAAGAAGCGTGTGGCGATATTTTACTGAAAGTGATTATTGAAACAGGTGAATTAAAAGATCCTGCACTGATTAAGCGCGCTTCTGAAATTTGTATTGAAGCTGGTGCAAACTTCATTAAAACCTCTACAGGTAAAGTGCCTGTAAACGCAACTCCAGAGTCGGCAGAAATTATGCTGACTGTGATCAAAGACATGGGCGTAGAAAAAACAGTTGGTTTTAAACCAGCTGGTGGTGTTCGCACTGCAGAAGATGCAGATAAGTACCTAGCAATGGCTGATCGCATTCTAGGCGCTGATTGGGCTGATAACATGCACTACCGTTTTGGTGCATCTAGCTTACTTGCGAACCTACTTCATACACTGGGCGAAGGTGAAAAAGCAGCGGAAGGCGGCTACTAACTTTCTCTAATAATAAGGTGGCTTCGGTCACCTTATTTGTTTCTACCCCTACCTGTCTAAGATAGCCTGATCCTGAATCGGGAGGAGACCCCTATGTTCTTACCTCAAGAAATTATTAGAAAAAAACGTGATGGTGAAGTATTAAGTGCAGAAGAAATTAACTTCTTCATCCAAGGCGTTGCTAAAAATACCGTATCTGAAGGCCAAATTGCAGCGTTTGCAATGGCGATTTTCTTTAACGACATGACCATGCCAGAGCGCACTGCATTAACCTGTGCAATGCGTGATTCGGGTATGGTGATTGACTGGAGCCACATGAATTTTGGTGGTCCGATTGTCGATAAACATTCAACGGGTGGTGTGGGTGATGTGACGTCACTGATGCTTGGCCCAATGGTCGCTGCATGTGGTGGCTTTGTTCCTATGATTTCTGGCCGTGGCCTTGGTCATACTGGTGGCACGCTCGATAAGCTAGAAGCGATCCCTGGTTATAACATTACGCCTACCAATGAAGGTTTTGGCGAAGTAACAAAAGACGCAGGTGTGGCGATTATCGGTCAAACAGGCGATTTAGCACCAGCAGACAAACGCGTGTACGCGACTCGCGATGTGACTGCAACCGTAGATAACATTTCTCTGATCACTGCCTCTATCCTATCTAAAAAATTAGCGGCTGGTCTTGATTCATTAGTAATGGATGTCAAAGTCGGCTCTGGTGCTTTCATGCCAACGTATGAAGCGTCTGAAGAGTTAGCTAAATCTATTGTTGCAGTAGCGAACGGTGCGGGTACAAAAACCACTGCGTTACTGACAGACATGAACCAAGTGTTGGCATCGACTGCGGGTAATGCGTTAGAAGTACGTGAAGCGGTACAGTTTTTAACGGGCGAATACCGTAACCCACGTTTGTTTGAAGTTACCATGGCGCTATGTGCGGAAATGTTGGTGCTGGGTGATCTTGCCGCTGACTCTGCTGATGCACGTGATAAGTTACAAACCGTACTAGACAATGGTAAAGCGGCTGAATGCTTTGGCAAAATGGTCGCAGGTTTAGGTGGCCCAGCTGATTTTATTGAAAACTATGATAATCATTTAGAAGCCGCAGACATTATTAAGCCTGTTTACGCTGACAACGCAGGTTATGCGTACGCGATGGATACCCGTGCTATTGGCATGGCTGTTGTTGGCATGGGCGGTGGCCGTCGTGTTGCTAGCGATGTGATCGATTACGCTGTTGGTTTTAGCGACATGATCCAGCTTGGTGAAGAAGCAAACAGCGAAAAACCATTGGCTGTGATTCATGCCCGCAACGAAGAGCAATGGCAACAAGCGGCAGATGCGCTTAAAGCAGCCATTGTGATCAGTGATACCAAACCAGAAGCAACCCCAGAAGTTTATCGTCAGATCCGTCTTGAAGACATCTGATGGAGGAAAGTATGAAACGTGCAATTATTTTAGTTTTAGATTCATTTGGTGTAGGCGCAACCGCAGACGCAGAAAAATTTGGTGATGTGGGTTCTGATACCTTAGGCCATATTGCTGAGCAGTGTGACAAAGGTTTAGCAAACAATGGTGATCGTCAAGGACCACTGTCACTACCGAATCTCTCTAAACTGGGTTTGGCCATGACTCATAAAGAGTCAACAGGACATTTTGCGCCAGGCATGGATGTGGATGCTGAGATCATTGGTGCTTATGGCCATGCGGCTGAGTTGTCTTCAGGCAAAGACACGCCTTCTGGTCACTGGGAAATTGCTGGTGTACCTGTGTTATTTGATTGGGGTTACTTTACGGATAAAGAAAACAGCTTCCCGAAAGAGCTTACTGATCGCATTCTTGAGCGTGCGAATTTACCTGGCTTCTTAGGTAACTGCCACGCTTCAGGTACTCAGGTTCTTGATGACCTGGGTGAAGAGCACATGAAAACAGGCATGCCTATTTTCTATACTTCAGCAGACTCGGTATTCCAGATTGCTTGTCACGAAGAGACGTTTGGTTTAGATAATCTGTTAGAGCTTTGCCAAATTGCGCGTGAAGAGCTGGAAGGTTATAACATTGGCCGTGTTATTGCGCGTCCATTCAAAGGACCTAAGTCGGGCGAGTTTGAGCGTACAGGTAACCGTCGTGATTTATCTCTAGAGCCACCAGCGACCACAGTATTACAAAAATTAGTGGATGAAAAAGGTGGTGATGTTATCTCCATCGGTAAGATTTCAGACATCTATGCGGGTTGTGGTATCACCAAAAAAGTGAAAGCGACGGGCATTCCTGCTCTGTTTGAAGCAACGGTTGAACAAATCAAAGAAGCGGGTGATCAATCGATTGTCTTCACTAACTTTGTAGATTTTGACTCTGCTTATGGCCACCGTCGTGACGTTGCAGGTTATGCTGCGGCGCTTGAGTATTTTGATGGTCGTCTACCAGAGATTTTAGATATCTTGCAAGAAGACGACATTCTAATTATCACTGCCGATCATGGTTGTGATCCAACGTGGCCGGGTACGGATCACACACGTGAGCACATCCCAGTTTTAGCCTACGGTAAAAAACTACCAGCGGGCTCATTAGGTCGCCGAGAGACGTTTGCAGATATTGGTCAAAGCTTAGCGGGTTACTTTGAGACTTCCGCAATGGATTACGGTAAATCTTTCTTATAACAGAGATCTTATCGTCCGTTATCTTCAACGGAAAGTGCCTATACTTGATGGCATCATGCTAAAAGAGTGATGCCTCAAGTTAAGCTTAAGAGCGCAGTAAAAATAAAGGATTAAAGAATGGCAACTCCACATATTAATGCTGAAATGGGTGATTTTGCAGACGTTGTTCTGATGCCGGGTGATCCACTTCGAGCAAAATACATTGCAGAAACGTTTCTTAGCGATGTTGTAGAAGTGTGTAATGTTCGCAATATGTTTGGTTACACGGGCACGTACAAAGGCCGTAAAATCTCAGTGATGGGGCATGGGATGGGGATTCCTTCTTGCTCTATTTATGCTACAGAACTGGTTAAGGATTTCGGTGTAAAAAAACTGATCCGTGTTGGCAGTTGTGGTGCAGTGCGTAATGATGTGAAATTACGTGATGTTGTGATTGGTATGGGTGCGAGCACTGATTCAAAAGTAAACCGCATTCGTTTTAAAGATCACGATTTTGCTGCTATTGCGGATTACGGCATGGTTCGTAATGCTGAGCTGGCTGCAAAAGCGAAAAACATTCCAGTACGTATTGGTAACTTATTCTCTGCTGAGTTGTTCTACACACCAGATCCAGACATGTTTGATTTAATGGATAAGTACGGTGTGCTTGGTGTAGAGATGGAAGCGGCGGGTATTTATGGTGTCGCAGCAGAGTTTGGTGCCAAAGCACTGACCATTTGTACTGTGTCTGATCATATTAAAACCGGTGAGCAAACTACATCGGATGAACGTCAAACCACGTTCAATGAGATGATTGAAATTGCTTTAGAGTCGGTACTATTGGGCGACTCTGAATAAGCCTATTTTTATGCTATTTATAGTAAAAGGAGAGTGTTGAACTCTCCTTTTTTGTATTTGTCAGCCCTCGAATCTATCCCTGAAATCTTCTTTATCTCATCTTAATCTGGTGATTGTTTCTTTTTATAATCAGTTTTTTAAGTAATGATTAAGAATTTATAAACTTTTGTTTGAAGTTGTTATTTGTTATGGAGTTGGTGGATTTATTAGGATGCGCTGCGTTCACTACCACTGTGGTTGGACATCACGATAAATAACAATAGGTTTAAACATGAAAAAAATTCTTCTTGCTTCTGGATTGGCTCTTATTGCTTCTACTCAGGCTTTTGCTACTGATGTGGACAGTAAAGATGACCGCACTTACATGGGCATTGAGTTTGGTGGTGGTTCTTACGATACGAAACTAACAGGCCCCAATGCTTCTGGTGCTGGGGAGCTTGAAAGCGATTTGGATGATGCTGGTAATATCACATTACTTGTAGGTAAATATTTAAATGATGATGTTCGTGCCTATGCTTATTTGAAAGGTGATTCACTTGAGGTAACTTACGGGGCTTTCGGATTTTCAGCGATTAAATATGAACGTAGTACTTATAGCTTAGGTGCAGGGGCAGATTACTTGTTCCCTATTACGGACAACTTTTATGCATTAGCGGGTGGTAATATCGGCCTGTATAACTCAGAGTTCACTGTTTCCCAGTTTGGAGTTCCATCACAGACAAAAGATAATACGGGTGTTGAACTTGGTGTGAATGCAGGCTTAGGTTACGCTTTTACTAAGAACTTCTCACTGGAGACGGGTCTTCGTCTTAATCAGCAATTTGGTAACGAATTTACATTTGGCTCTGATAAAGTAACTTACGGTATGTCTACTTCTTATTACCTAGGTGCTCAGTACACTTTCTAGAATTCAAAGCCAGCTTGTTGTTTAAAATAACACTATGAGGTCTTAACGGAGTTTAAGAGTGAAGGGAATCGAACTTCTTGTTATGCAAGATCATCGAGTCGGTGAAATGAGGCGACGTATCATGATAGATAAGTCGCCTCATATCGAACTTCTAAAGCTTAAGATTTATTTCCGCCCAGCATTAATGTGACTGGTGGGGTTTTCTCTTTGCGGCGGAATAATACCGCAACGCCAATACCTGCAATAAATGTCATCAGTAGCATGCTGTACATCAAGCGATCACTTTTTCGATAGTGGTGATCGGCATACGCCGTCAGTTTACTCTTTTCTAATGTCAAACGAATAAAACCAATCATGTTGCCCCCATCTAAAACGGGTTCAATTAGCTGCTGTCTGCCGATGCTTGCTACAGAAAGTGGGGTATTTAAACCGACAATCTGGTTAACAGATACCGCTCCTTCACTGGAGGCGAGTTTGACCCCTTCAACATCATAAATGGTTGCGTCTAAAATGAGGGACTCTTTTGCCCAGTCATGAGCCAGTGTCAGTAGGGCTTCCTGATCTTCGGCAATAATGCTATCGGCGGCGGCTAACGCAGCTTGGCGGATCATAGTTCGGCTTAAAGAATGAATTTGTTTGTTCTGAATCTTTTCGTTGCCTTGGCTTATCAGTGTGCTGTTACGCAGTGTTGCGATCAAACACCCTATGGTGATCGTAGCCACTAGCATCTTCAATAAAAACTTCCACGACAGTAGTTTTGATTTCATTGTAATTGGTCACTTTTACATCGTTTTGTCTTTATGTCTGCTGGTAGGCCAACACAAAGAGTGGATTTATTGCGTTTTTTGTACTTCTTTTTCAATAAGGGCTCAAAAAAGGTCTATTTCGACATATTGATGCTTGCCCTGATAAATTGCAATAGGGTAAGTTGCAAGTAGTTTTATGAAGGATTATAGCCATGGATGCGATAAAAACATTTTCTATTAAGAAACACGCTTCACTACTTAAGCGTTTTCCATCGACTGGTAACCAACCTAATTACCGCAGGCAACAAGCGGGTTGGATTGTGTATGGTTACCATTTATCCCCTCGTCATTTTGAAGATATTCAAACCTTTCTTGGTTACGAATGTGACGTTATCGATTGCTGGAAAGTGGGTGACTACGAAGTTGCTTATGTTGCCGGTGAGCTGACCGAGCGACACACCAGCATCTTAGATGCTCTTGAATTAGATTACGCCAGTGCGCAAGATTTGCCTGATCTGTCTCAGCCAGGCTTAATTGTGATGGATATGGATTCAACGGCGATTCAAATCGAGTGTATTGATGAAATTGCTAAATTAGCGGGTGTGGGTGAGCAGGTTGCAGAAGTAACTGAACGGGCCATGCAAGGAGAACTGGACTTCTCTGAGAGCTTGCGTCAGCGAGTAGGAGCACTGAAAGGTGCTGATGAGTCCATTTTAGCTCAAGTTAGGGAAGCGCTTCCTTTTATGCCTGAATTGGAAAATCTTGTTCTGACTTTACAGAAACTGGGATGGAAAACAGCGATTGCTTCAGGTGGTTTTACCTATTTTTCAGACTACCTCAAGGAAGTACTGAATCTAGATTATGCGCAGTCTAATACTCTTGAGATCACCGATGGTAAATTAACAGGTAACGTCACTGGTGAGATCGTGAGTGCTGAAACCAAAGCCGATATTCTGGTTCGTTTAGCTGAAGAGCACGATATTGATTTGCATAACACAGTGGCTGTTGGTGATGGTGCGAACGATTTAGTCATGATGGGGGCTGCCGGGTTGGGTGTGGCTTACCATGCAAAGCCTAAGGTACAACAGCAAGCTTCTGTTGCCGTTAAGTACGGTAATTTAGGCTCGGTATTGTGTATTTTATCGGCATCATTACTGTGCCAACAAAAAATAAGCTGGAAAGCGAAACCATAGTTTAGGTTTGTTAGCATTTCAGGGCGGAACAGACAAAAGATTGAAAAAGGGAGCATGGTATGTGCTCCCTTTTTTATTAATATCAACTTTTATGAATAAACCAGTGTGGTTAACCGAGCTCTAAACGAATGAGGACTTCATCGGTGATGTCATAAAGCTCACCACAGCCGACCAAACTCGTGAACTCTTCTTCAAGTGCTCGCGCATGATGAATGGTGGTTTGGGCGAGTTCGCCTAACTCCTCACCCAGTAATGTTGTTAGCGGATTATGTACTGGCACACCTGAAATGCGCACCGCATAGAACTCCCCTTGTTCCTGAGCTTTGGTAATGAAGTTAATACGTTCATTTAATGACTCGAACTCATTGAGCATTTTTGATCGTACTGCAGAGATCTCGCCATCTTTGATTTGAGCTGCGATATACAACTCATGATAGAAAGGATTTTTCACTTCGATTGGGCGCATTGGGCCAGTTAGAAGTTGCTGCATTCGAGTTTTGAAAATGGTTTCTACCGAAAAGTGACGTCCATGCCCTAAGCGTTGAAATAATTTTTGCAATGGATTGAGCGGGAAATTCACCCCGATCACTCGTGGCATCATGCGGTGGTTGTTTTTTTCAACAAAGTAAGGGGTGCTGATCAAGCGGCCAAGCAGCAGTTGATGCATCGCTTTAAGTAAGTTGGCAGAAGGGAGCGGTTCGCTGTCTTCATGTAACTTATCAAGATTGTGGTTAATCAATCGACGTAAGAAATGCTCAGATCTATGATGCTCATCTTGATCAAGATTGGCGATAAGTTGGATATTCTGGCTACTTGGGCTTAAACGTACCACTTTATAAGACATCTTGCTCAGTGGTGCAGAAGCGTCCAATTTTTGCAGCTCCGTGAAAGTGATCCGAACGTCTTCATTACTCTTGAGTGGGAGGGGCTCTGCCAGCAATAGATTTAGCCCTCGGGTTGAGAAGTCAATGGTTTTACCTATGATGCTCTCGTGACCGGGGTAATGCAGTTCGATCGGTGTTTCGTAATTAAAGCGTGGTTCACTGCGACGAGGCTTAGGATCAAAATAAAGAGCTTGGGCCTTACAAATTGGGTTACGCGGGTGCTTAAAACTGTTGAGTGCTTTAGTTGCCAATTGCGGTTTTTCAGTCAGTAAAAAGTCCCGGCGCGTTTCAGGCACACTGATCTCTTGCAAAATGCCAATGTGAGTTAATGACGTCAGTAAGTGCTCCATTTCTGGGGCCACAGATAACAGACGTTCAATATCCTCGACGTCCAATTCAAACATTGATAAGCGAGTGACTTTCCAGCTTGCTCGCCGTGCCCCTAAATGCCAAAATAGCTGTCTTTCTTCTCGGGTCGCCTCGGTGAGTGCCATTGAGTAAAAGTGAGTTTTGTCTTCATGCTCGTGGCTAAAGCTGTAGAGATGGCTTCGGCTGATTTTTAAGCCCGGCTTAGTTAAACCTTCCATTCTTTCTTTATTGAACAGATGGTTGATCATTGGCTGATTTTTTTCATCATGCCAATAGTGCCATTGTTCCTGGTTGTGCTCAGTTAATAGGGCGTACTTGAGCTCATTGCCAGAAAAGAATAGGGGTAAGTTTGCGCTGTGTTTTAAAAAGCAGTGTTCGTAGCCTCGGGTTCGTGCTCGTAAGATCTGATCTTGATTATCATGGCGGGCGCGACGATGAGCATTATTGAGTTTTACATCAATAGCTTGATGGATAACGTTTGTTTCGGTTTCCAGTTTCAGTCGTAACCACTTAAAACTGTCGTTATCTTCGTTATCATCTACACCTAAAATACGGTATTCGAAGTCGTCGTTAAGTTCGTTGATGTCAGTGTCTTTAGCTAACCTTGGAAAACGCGCTCGTAGGATTTGCCCCAAACCATAATTAAAGGCAGATGGTACTTTAAATTTGGCCCCTGAGCTTGATAGATCACTACTGATACCATGAATTTCTTGGTGGTTTGGCAGCGTGATCTCGACTTGTGTTGCCATTTGTAGGCGGTTTTCACTGCGGGTTAAGTAGTGACCAAAACGGATAAGATCCACTTCAAATGGGTGGTCTTCTTCTGCATCTTGTAAGCCACGTAGCTGTTCTTGTTGGTGCAATACTTTGAAGTTATTGCGAGTATGAGTCAGTTCTTCCCACACTCCCATTGTATAGCTGCCGTACTTATTAATGCTTTTGTGATAGGTATTGATGGCAACATCATCAAACCAGTGAGTGAAGCCTTCAAGTTTGTATTCACGACACTCACCACGCACTCGGCCTCGTAAATCGATGGCTTTGTTGCATGGTGACATGATCCGCTTTAATTCCATTTTCACTAACAGTCGTACAGAGGCTGGTTGTCCGTCCGTCACGTGTGACAGAACAAGCTCGAAATCTTCAGAACTGTAGGCTGGGATCAGCTGTTCAACAATTGATTGGTAATCTTCTTGTGGCATCATCTTCTGTTACAGTTAGGCTTTAGTGATATTATCGGCGTGGAACCGAATTAATTTAGCTTGTCATATATTACAAGAGTTCGACAATTTAGAATGCGTTATTTGATAAAACTGTTATTAATGTCAAGTCACGAGGAACTATGGCTAAGCAAAGCGCGCATATGCGTGTAATGATTGTGGTGCAGATTTTCTTTGTTGGCAAGGCTCGCGTTATTCTTGTGGCATGAGGCACACAATTACCGCGTTAGAATCTACGATTTCCTTTCAAGTTACGAAAAACGCACACTTTTTCATCGGGTCTTTATTCTCTTCACGTCTTCGCCATTTTTTCTACACAGCGCTGACATTCTTCTTCGGTGGTGTTGTTATCTTCAATTTTTTATTGCTTGTAGTGTCCCTCTGGGTGTAAAGGTTGGTTATTCCTTCATGTTGTATTCATTATTTTTTGCTGATAAACGTCATGGTTTGTTAGCACTTACTATATTCTCGTTTCTTTTATTTCTTGGTATCTTACTTAACCCTAAGCCTGATCTATTAAGTCAAGATCATGAACTTCTTGGTCAGGTATTCACCGTGTTATCGGAATCGGCAGGTAATCCGTACTTTTTGATCACCACGTCTTTATTGTGTGTCCTGCCTTTGGTGATGAAATACAAACCGGCTTCTTGGTGTGTATTGGTTGTGCCGTTTGCAGTATTACTGGGGTTGAGCTTTGCAACAAAAACCGGATTAAAACAGGTTTCCGAAGTCGCACGTCCTTATGTGTACCAGTTACAGGATCTAGGTGTGGTTGATTCTACAGAGGCTTTTTATCGTTTATCCACACAAGAAAAAGCGTCTGCGGTACAGCAGGTTAGCGACAAAGTGAGCAAGTGGCGCTTAGGTCACTGGTTCGGTGAAACAAACTATTCATTGCCTTCTGGGCACACTCTGTTTGCTGCGCTTTGTGTGGCGTTTTGGGGCGGTTTTTTATTGCGCGAGAAACACTATGTATTAGCGGCTGTGCTGATCGCATGGGGTTGTGGTGTCGGTTGGAGCCGCATTTGGCTCGGCATGCATTGGCATAACGACTTATTGGTCTCTGTATTATGTGCGTTTGGGTTGTATTTGCTTGTGCCAATGACAATGACTTTAGTGAAATCAAGCACCCTTTCAAACAACGAGCCTGAAAAGGTGCTTGAGGGGAAATAGAGAAACTTTTTCTATCTTTCTTATCTCTATTTTCAGGTTATTTGGTATTTTGGCTAGCAAGGAAGCTGTCATAAACCCATTGATAGGAGGTGTGTTCTGCCAAGACGCCTCCTAATTCTAGGCCCTTTTCACTCCGCCAATCATGCATGAGCTCTGCCAGCACTGCCGCCCAAGTGGTCACCTTGACGCCAGCCTGTGTCATTCGCATCATGGCGGCATCACGCACTGTGTCGTTCCAAGTCCCGGAGGCATCTACCACCGCATAGACATCATAGCCCTCTGCTACGGCGGAAATAGCGGGGAACATTAAGCAAACATCAGTAACAATACCCGCCATAATGATCTTTTTGCGACCTGTTGCCTCAATCGCACCTTTAAAGTCAGCGTTGTCCCAAGCATTAATTTCTCCCGGGCGCTCAATCACTGTATCACCAAGAATTTCCAAAATATCGGGCATGATAGGGCCATTTGGACCCTCCGGCATGCTGGCCGTGATGACAGAAGGAAGCTCCAGTGTTTTGGCCAGTTGGCTTAAACCACGAATGTTCGCTTTCATTAAATGTGGATCTTGGTCTCGACAGCTCACTAATAGTCCGGTTTGGTGATCGATCATGGCGACAACCGCGTTCTCTGGGGTCAGTCTTTCTGCAAATACCTTGCTCATTATGGTTCTCCTAGTAGTTTGATTTTTTTATTATTATTGAGTGTGAATAAGAATAAGTTGAGTCTCGCTGTTTGCTTCAAACGTTAACTGAGTGTCGCGAATGAGCGTGCCTTCGGTGATGGTATTGCCATTGGCAGAGCCTGTACCTGTTACGAGATAAGCTAAAAATGGCCCTTCATGTGTTAACTTCTCATTGCGTTGTAATCTGGCGACATTCAGTAGTGTCTTGGCCGGAAAATCAGCGTCAGATGTGCCGCCGTAAATCCGTGTGTTTTCCCCAACTTTGGGCTGGTATACCTTATAATCCGCGTGCTGACCTGCGGTTTCAGGTAAAAACCATAATTGGATCATGCGATTTTCAGTGTCATCTGGATTGACTTCGTTATGGGCAAACCCTTCTCCACCAGCGCGTTGAACCTGCACATCATGGGTGTTTAAATCTTGCCCGTGGCCTAAAGATCCCTGGTGGGCAATTCGACCATCGGCCATCACGGAAATCACATCCACTTCTAAATGTTCATGCATTCGGGTTTCGCCTTTTGGCATAAAGCGGGCATCGGCTAAATAGACAAAGTTACCAATACCTGCCCAGCTGCCATCAAGGTTAGCGTGTGGCCCAAAAGCTTGTGGTGACTTAACTAATCGGTGTTCGCGTAATCCAGCAAAGCCACCTTCCACTAATGTGTCACGTTGTAAAATATCCATCATTCTTCGCCTTCCCATCGTTATTGTTGCCGTTGAAATAAATATTAGGTTGTTATTAAATTTTGATAAATACGTTAAAATGATAATTACTGTTCTAAAAATAGAACAATGTAAATGTTGGCTTGCCGTGCCGAGTAAGGAGAAAATGTGCAGGATTTAAATGACATGGTGATTTTTGCCAAGGTGGTGAACGCTGGTGGATTTACCTCTGCAGCTGATGTATTGGGTTTACCGAAATCGAAGGTGAGTCGTCGTGTCGCGCGATTGGAGGAAAGCTTAGGAATTCGATTGCTGGAGAGAACCACACGCAAGATCCGGGTCACTGAGATTGGTCGTATTTATTATCAGCACTGTTTGCGGATCATTGAAGAATCTGAACACGCGGATTTGTCGGTGCAAACCATGTTGGCAGAGCCTAGAGGCGTATTAAGAGTCAGTGCCTCGGTGGCTACAGGGCAGCAGCTATTAGCGCCTATCTTGCCAGAGTTTTTGTCTCGTTATCCTCATATTCAGCTGGATTTGGAGCTGTCTAACCGTCGGGTGGACTTAATTGAAGAGGGGATGGATGTGGCTATTCGAGTCGGAGCACTGTCTGATTCTCGATTGGTTTCCCGGCGCTTAGGGAAAAGCCAACATTATTTTTATGCCAGTGATTCGTATCTGAAGCAACATGGCCCTGTACAAACACTGGAAGACTTAGCGTCACATCGACTACTAATTATGAGTGATATGCTAAACGCCCATAACGAACTGTCGGTGATCACAGAGCAGGATAAAGAGCCAAAGAAGCTGACTGTCATCCCTTATTGTCGGGTGAATGATTTTCAAACTCTGCATCACTTAGCCGCCAGTGGTACTGGTATTGCGCTGCTTCCTCATTACTTATGCCAAGACGAAGCCAATTGTTTACCACGGGTTTTACCGCAGTGGCGCTGTTTGGCGGTGGATTTTTCTGCGGTTTACCCAAGTCATCGTGGCGCAACTCCGAAACTTCGTGTGTTTTTAGACTTTATCTACGATAGACTTCAGCGTTATTTGATTACTTAAAAATGAAAGAGTTATGTGATTATGGATAATCAATCAAAGCAATATTTACAGGGTTATTTGGATTCTTTACCAGAAGAAAAGCGCGCGCAATACACTTCGTTTAGTGCCGATTATTTTTGTGCTGATGAGTACAATGCGAATGCATGCGCTGAGTTAATTCAGCAAGGCATTAAAACAGCGACTTGTAGCATGAAACATTGGTATGACTCAGGCGAAGAGCCTATGCCTCAAGTTGGGCATTTACAAGTAGTGCTAAATTGGCAAGGGAAGCCAACGTCAATCATTGAGATCACGGAAGTGCAAGAGTGCTTGTTTTCAGAGGTAACGGAAGAGTTTGCCGCTCAAGAAGGAGAAGGTGACAGAACACTGGCTTGGTGGCGAAAAGCACACTGGAACTTTTTTTCTAAAGAATGTGCTGAAATTGGTATTGAGCCATCGGAGCAGATGGCTCTGGTATTAGAGCGATTTAATGTGGTGTATCAATAAGCATTAAGCTGGTCGTTTTCCACTTTAATCGTTAGTGAGATAGCTTGGTTTGGTTGTTCACTCATGGCTTGTTCTGTTGTGTGAGTGTGGTAGTGCGCAATGATACTGCCAGTCACATCAAAAGGTGCATCGATTTCAATGTTGTCTAACTTAATCCGATCTCCTAGGAAAAGGCTGTCTAGTTGTTCGATGTGCTTTGAAATGTGGTGTAATCGAAATAAGCCGACGTAGTGAAAAACACCTGAACCTTGGTTGCTGACAGTGTATGGCACAGTAAAGGTCATCTGTTGGCTAGGATCGCCAATATTAATAGGAAGAAGTTTAAAGTAATTTACAGCAAGTTGGCCTTTTTCTACGCCATTTACGTAACTTCCAATAGCTCTTTTATTTTCGTGTTTTCCGTCGAAATCATTGAGCTCTACCATGATGTCTGTATCTGGTAATTGGATGTGCCATGGTTGAGCACTTTTTAATGAAAATAGCTGCCTCATGACGCTTTTTTCTGGCAAAGATGGTGCTTCTTTTACTGCGGTTGGGATTGCTCGGCCTTGCTTTTGGTATATTTCTTCATCGGTGAGGCTGAACCGATACACGCCCGCAATAATCACGGTTATCAGCAATAAAATGGGAATTAATAGAATTAAAGGAATAGGCAGGAATCTTTTTTTCATCACAATACACCAATGACCAATATGGAAGGGATATCCTACCTGAAAGAGCGAGTGGTGGCTCGCTCTTCATGTCATTGAGTTTGTAAGAAGATGAGTCGTTATAGCGCCAACATTCGTGCTGTTTGCGCCGGAATGGTCAGAGCATGATAACGGCTGCTAAAGGTCTCGCTGTGCTGGCTTAATGTGTCGTTGTACGGTTGGTACCAGTTAAATTCAAAACGATGGGTATCTATGGTGTAGGTACGGCTTTCAGCGCACTTATTAATACCGACTAAGCCTTGTTTTTCACGTTTAAAGACCAGCAAGCATTGATCGCTGTACATGACCTCCATGCTTTTACCTTGCACCTTGTTGTGGAAGCTGATCATGTTAACCATGTATTCTTGGTTCCATACATCACGCCAGCGGCCATTATCTTTATCTTCACTTGGGTCTAAAGCATCGCTATAGATAAGTGGGCTACCCCCATCTTTGCCTAGAATGTACGCGTACGCGAGTTTTTCACTGGTTGGATCCATGATTTGGTAACGGAAACCATCATTGGTTGGAATGTCGTGAGTGATGGTGAAAGTAATGGCTCTGTCGTTAGGAAGTGCTTGCCCGTAAGCTTGTGGATCATGTAATTGAGACAAGCTGCCATGATAACTAAATGCATTTCGGATAGAGGCAAATAGCGGGAAGTCATACGCGGCGTGATTGGTGTTATTTAAATACGGTTCCAGAAAAGAGTGGTAGTCATTGCTGCCCTTGCCACCACTGGTGATCACTTCACCAAATACATGTAAGCCTGCGATGATGTCTGGCGTAAACACTTGGTTGATTTGGTAATCGCTCATGTGTTTTACCGCATCAACTCGGAAGCCCTTTATTCCCATGTCTTTCAAAGCACGTAAATAACGTTTTTGTTGATCGATCACCCACGAGTTAGGATCAAGATCAGGTAACCCAGTGTCGCCATTACCACCACATAAGCGCCAGTATTGAACATGCCCCGGGTTACTCCAATCAGTAATGCAGCCAGCCGGGTGAAAATCATTGGCAGAGAACTGATTTTGCTCTAAATCTCCAAACAATTTTTGCTGGTTCATGTAAGCCATATTTTGGCTGTATTGGGTAAGTAAATCACTTCCCGGGTAGTTCAGATCGTCTCGTTTCCAGCTTTCGTTGGCCATGTGGTTGAGTACGATGTCTGCGTATACTTCAACGCCTTGTGCCTTTAAGGCTGCAATGAGGGCTTGTAAATCTTGCTTGTTGCCGACAGGGGAGTCAATCACTCGAATGTCCTGTGGTTGGTAACGTGCCCACCATTGTGGGCCTGTGGACTTCAGCGGCGGTGAAATCAGTACTTTTTTATAACCAGCTTGCGCAATTTGCTCTGCTTGGTGGATAATGTCGCTGTATTTCCAGTTAAAGGCATGCAAGATAGTGTCGGCCTGTGCGTAGGCAGGCAATAAGCTTACAACAACGGAAGTAGCAAGAAGTGATTTTGTTATGGATTTGGTAAAAGTGCTCTTTGGCATAATTATATTCTTATATGTTATTGGAATGCCGATAGATTATTTTATAAACAGCTAAGATGAGCAGTGTTTTGTTTATATATTGTGACTTTCCTCTTAAATGGTAATGATGATTTTATAAATAGTGTGAATGATTTGGCGTTTCGTAGGGGGAAGTGAGTAGGTTCAGTCATTACGCAAAATGTTACGTCTGTCTGAATTTTATTCTTTTGTCTGATTGTTTGTGGAGTATTCCATCATTTGCTACTTGATTATACAAACGACATTGATTTCCCCTGATGGTTTGTGACTAAGTTATTTTGAGATAGCTCGAAGTTTTTACGGTAAGTTGGGGTGTAAAGACATCATTGGAGCGAACTATTCTGGGGGGCTGACTATCATTGAGCACCCGCCAAGCTTACATTTCTGCGTTATTTTGAAGATAAATCAAACAAATAACCTTAAGATTTTAATGGGTGTTGACAAAAAATAGACAGGTTACACTCATGTGGCTATGAAATTACAGACGCTAACGCGGTACTTGCTTAGTTAGCAGAGCAGGATATAGCGCTTTTTAAATGAGTGGCTGCTTTAATTAAAATGTGGATAAATAATCTCGGAGACAATGATGAAAGTATTAGCTTTAGCGGCAAGTAGCAGTAAAACGTCTATTAATAAACAGCTGGTGACTTATGCTGCTAATTTAATTGGTAATGCCGACGTTGAAGTTTTGGATTTGAATGACTATGAAATGCCAATTTTCAGCGAAGATAAAGAAAAAGAGTTAGGCCACCCAGAGCCAGCAAAGCGCTTTTTTCAGAAGATCGGTGAGGCAGATGCGGTATTGATTTCTTATGCAGAGCATAACGGATCGTACAGTGTGGCGTTTAAAAACCTGTTTGATTGGGCATCACGCATTGACATGAAAGTGTACCAAGATAAGCCGATGGTGCTTTTGGCAACGTCTCCAGGCTCTGGTGGTGCAGGATCTGTATTGGCAGCCGCAAAAGGCTCTGCGCCGTATTTTGCAGGTGATGTAAAAGCAGCGGTTTCTGTACCAAGTTTTTATGATAATTTTGATGTTGCTGAAGGCAAACTAACAAACGCTGAGCTTCACTCTGAAATCGAAGCGGCCATTGCTTTACTGCGATAAGATAGGTTTGTAATAAAATAACTGAGCCATGGACAAAACACTTTTGGATAAACTTTTCTAAAAGCGAGTTATGGGCCATGGCTGATATCGCTTTTTGATCTTCATAAGTGTTATTAGGTAGATAACCTAACAGTCATACTTCACTTCTATTTGGCTACCTTGCGTTGCCCGGTGATACAGATGACAGAACGGTTTATTACATTAAGCTGTTTTTAGGTTATTGATATATAATGCAATAATTACCCACGCCATTTTTCTTCGAAAGTGTCAGACTTTTTTACACCGTCTTGATTTGCGGTGAATTCTTTGTGGCCCTTATATTGTCTAGCGCCTCATTGTTTTTTATGTTCAATGTGAAGAAATATAGGCAGTATGAGTGATTCTACTGTCACTATTTTTTACACCTTTATCCCACATTATGTTGTTTTCAATCTCTACTTTTCTTGGTTTTCAGTTAGGTAGTGCCAGTTTGGTTGTCATTATCTTTTACATAAGGCGTTTATTTCTCTAGTGATGGCCTCTAAATTACAGCAAGAGCTTAGTTACTTATTGGTTTACGAGCGAGTGGCATTATTCGTGCTTTAAGTGGGGTTTGATTGTCATTTGATACCTTCAGTCGTATCCCAATGAGTGGTCTAAATATCGCTGCATGACAGCAGGGTTGTTATTTATGTCAGGGAGGAAAGGAAATTACTTTTGGAGAGAAACATTGTTAACACCTAGCAAGATATTTAAGCCTAACTACACACTGGCGGCACTGGCGGCACTGGCGCTATGTTGCACCGTTATCACTGCCGAAGCTTACGCTGGAGCTATTCGTTCAAACCCCGATTTTTTAACATCGACGTTATCCCCCAATGATGACAGCTCGACAGGTTTTGTGCCTTTTGGTTTTTCGGTGAACTTTTTTGGTAATACTCGAGATGGTGGTTACATTAATAATAATGGTAACTTAACCATGGATAACGCTTTGTCGACATTCACGCCTTTTAATTTGGTGACAACAGGAAATGAGATCCTAGCGCCATTTTTTGGTGATGTAGACACACGCTCTGCTGGAAGCCCTGTTACGTATGGACAAGGTGAGATTGGTGGTCAGGCGGCGTTTGGCGTCAACTGGCTGGATGTGGATTACTTTAGCAGTAATGCGGCTCATGATAATTTTAACTCTTTTCAGCTGGTGATGATTGACCGTTCAGATATTAATGCCGGAGACTTTGATTTTGAGTTTAATTACGATCAAATTCAGTGGGAGTCTGGCACCGCTAGTGGGGGAGACGCAAATGGTCGTAATGGCTCTTGTGCACGAGCGGGGTGGTCAAATGGCTCCAGTAATAGCTTTGAGCTAGAAGGATCGGGGGTGTGTGGGTCTTTTCTCGACTCAGGTTTTCCTTCTGTGACGCCTGGGCCTCTCTCTTTGTTTAATCATGAACTGGATAGTTTACTGGCTATTGATTCTAATGGTTTAACCACTGATGGTCGTTATGTGTTCCAAGTGCGTAATGGCTCTGTATTGCCACCGAGTATTGTACCTGAGCCAGGTAGCATGGCTTTACTGGGGATAGGCATAGTTGGGTTAATGGGGTTCCATCGTAGACAGCGTTTAAAAGGTTAACGCTTTCTACCTATCAACACGCTGTTTAAATGCAGCGGTTTTCCATCTTTGGTAATGAAAATGCCTCGTTGATCGGAGATCATGTAGGCATTGTCACCGTAAGTGCGAATAAAAAAGCTACGGGTGGTGAGCTGCTGTTGCTCATCCGCCGTATCTTGCTCGCTTGCCATAATAAAGTAATGAGACCCAAAACGAAGAAAATAGCCAAAAAATTGCTTTGAAATGATCAACTTTTCATCGCTGTTGTAAGCATAAAACTGAAGTTTAGTACGGCCACTTTTAAATGAAGCCAACAGTGTTTCTCGCCCTAATTGCTCATACTCACTGCGAAAATCGTATGCGTGGTTTGTAAAGAGTGCCGAGCCAACCCCAACGCTGAGCGTAAACAACAAAGCGACTATAATGCCAGTGATGGCTTTTCGGATAGCGTGGTTCATTATTTACAGTCCCTTTGAGGGATAGAGGCAGTCCAATCTTGGATGTGTTGTTCGGATACACTGAGCACTTGATAAGAAGAACATAGCCCTCCAAGTGGGTAGATGATTAATTCGGTGGCATTGAGATCTAATTCAGTGATCGATTGGATGATTTGATGGGGTAAAGGCATCCCATCGTATCGTGTTGGAATGCCATTTAGGTTCGTTGTTTCAACAAACAGTCCATATTTAGCCAAAGTCAGTAAAGTGAGGAAAAAAAAGCCAGTCTGTACTCCATAGCGTTTGGCTGCGGTAATACTATCGCGCTGCCATAAAGCGAATCTAGGTACTGAGTGAGTTGGCTTATTGGACGATAGTGACTGAGGTCTAGGGGATAAAGGTGATGTGAAATCGGTCGCTTGATTGGGTACTCGTAAGCTATAGCCTTTTTTAGGTTCAGTGATGATGATATTGGGCTCACCAATGTCGGAAAATGCGGTACGAATGTGTTTAATAGCTACCGTTAAGGAGCTGTGTGTTACCACTTTTCCAGACCAACAACTAGTTAGTAGATACTCTCTACTGATGGTCGTATTAGGCTGCTCGGCCAGTGTACGTACAATCAGGCATTCAGACTTCGACAATCGGATGGTTTTTTGATCGGATAGGCGAGTAATAGTTTGCTCTGTTGGTACGATTTCAAAACCACCAATGACAATGGACGTTTCTAACATACTCTTGCCTTTACCGTTCAAAAATTGAGTGAATTCTAATTGAACGGTGTACTAAAGATCAATATCATCGCTGCTTTTATTTATTATGGCTGAAGATAACCTCTTGTGTTTATTTAGCTGTGGCTAACGAATGGCAGGTGTAGCAGCGCGCCATTCGTTAGTTTGGTTAGAGGTTTACGGGCGTATCAGAAGAGGTGTTCATGTTCATTTTAAAGCCCAAATGCATGATATGAACGGAGGCATAACCTGAGTTTATGGCTTCCAGTTGTTGTGCCATGTGTTGTACTTCTTGAACATTATTGGCCAGTACAGCGATAGAGTAGATTGGGCGTACTGTTTTATCGCCAACATCTTGAATATTAAGGTAAGTAGAGGTGACCTTGCCTTTGCTGTTCCAATCTACCACTTGCTGTAAATCTTTTCCTAATATTTCATCGACGATTAGGTGCTGCTGTGGTTGCTTCCAACTCAGCTCCATCGAGTAGTTTTGTTGTACAAGCTCTTTATCTAGCCACTTAGTGCCTATGTTCCGAATTTGATCAACGGCGACAAGTTCTTGTTGGTAGAAAGGCAGAGTATTGAGCTTGTCGAACACCGCTTGCTGGCTATCGGCTTCAATAACAAATTTTATCAGCGGAAAGTCTTTACCCTCCACTTTTGATTGGCTGATGTACACATCGTGGATACTGCCCTCTTGGATCAGCTTGTTAAATTCACTTTTTTGGTTAGCAAAGTTTTCAAATACCGCTTGGGAATTAGTGGTCGCCCACTTTAGGCTGACACCAAATGCATCACTGTGTGCTTGTGAGGCAAAAAGACTAAGAGATGCAAGCAGAGCTGTGGTTAGTATTTTCATTTTATTTTCCACTTTTAGTTACGAATGACTTGATAAAGGCCCGGATAAAAAGAAACACCGTCCAGTTTCAGAGGCGGAATTTCTTGGCGCATACGGGCTGTGGCGTTTTCAAAATCTTGTTGGGATGCCCACTTCGCGACATTAATTAAAAAGTACTTACTGTTTGGCTGAATGGCTTGGTGCAGGTTGGTAGAGATATAGCCGGGTTGATTCTTAAGAAAATTTCGTGCTTTTTCCCAATGTTCAATGGCTGCCTGCTCATGTTCTTGAGGGACTACAAATGGATTAATGAGAGTCACTTCTTGGGCAAATATTGAGGTAGAGCAAAGCAGTAAAAGTGATGATAACCAGATTTTCATGAGTCATTTCCTTATTGCGAATCAGTGGCAAAAAGCTAGCAGATTTATTGTCAGGAAAACGAAGAAAAGGCGTTAATTCACATGAATTAACGCCTTCATAAAAAGCCTGTAAGAAAATGTGTCTATCTATTGATAGAAAAGAAGTTTTAGCTTTTTTTAGAACCGTTTAGAAAGCGTAGCGTAGGCCCAGTTGGGAGTTGGTTTCTGTAAGGTTGATTTGATCAATAGAGCGGTGAGCGATGTTCGCTTCTAGTTTTAAACTTTCTGTTAGTGAGAAAGTATTGCCTAAGCGTAATTCATATAAGTTGTTATCAAAAGTAGCCATTCGCACTGCGGGTTCTATTTGCCACTCACTAAGAAGGTTGATCTTTGCACCAAGCTCAGCGGTAAAAGCGTGATCTCTTACGCCAATGTAGGCTTCAGAGCTAGAAGGCAGTAGGTTAGTGTCGTTACTGCTGGCACTAAACTCTAAGCTTATTTGGTTAAATCCAGCCAGAGCATACAGAGACACATCAGAGTGAATTGGGTACAGGTAGCCTAGCCCCATCACATCATGAGTGTTAGAAAGTCGGTTTTTAGCGGTGTGATCGCGGCGCATTTCTAGGAAAACATTGTCTGTAAAGCCCCAGCTTGCACGAGCATAATAACCAGACAGATAGTTATTCGTCTCATTAATGTCGGTAGGAATATATTCATCAAATAGTGACAGTTGGTAGCCACCAGATAGGTAATTGATGTCTGGGTTGGCTTGTACTGAGTAAGAGGCCATGCTGATTAAAGCAAGTACAGAGGCAAGTAATGTGTTTTTCATAAGGTGCTCCTAGTTTTGAGGGAGCGAACGATAGAAGATCGGAAAAAACGTTGAAAGGGACAGGCTCGTTAATTCACATTAATTAATTTATTAATAACTGTGATTGTCATTTATGTTATTGGTGTTTATATAAATTAATACCAAGTCAAAGAAGCGTGGATTTGATTAAGAGTGGCTTATTTCACCATAAATTTTGCTGCTATATTTAGTCTTTGCAGTGTCATATTTTGGAGCGATAGGACTTTTAGTATCTAATACGCCGTTTACAGGGCAGAATAAAGAGCAGCACTTTATGTAATAAAAGTGAGATGAAGAGCCATTTTTATTTGGATATTCATCTACGAATGGCGAAAGAGTGATTTCGTCTAACGCAATATTATTGGCCTCTCTGTATCGTTATTAGCGTACATCATGATAGTTGATGCAGTTTAGGCGTTTAAGCCTACGTGTTTTACATTTATAGGGATGAAAATGACAGCAACTGATTACCTGAATTCATTAAACCAAGATTACTTATCCATCCATCGAACTAAAGAGAATTTCTTTTGGGATACGTACATGGGGTTGAGTGACGATCATGACGGTTCTACTAAAGCGGAAACAGAGTGGGCGAATTTTTTAAGTGCCGCTTCTCAAATCAAAGAAGTGAAAAAGCACATTGAAGCGGTTCAATTGCTGGATGATTCGGATGAAAAAAATCAGACATTGATTGGTTTAAAAGGGTGGTTAGCGACGTTCCAGGCTCACGCTATCGAGTCGGAGCAAGCTCAAGCATTAAAAGCTGAGCTGATTAAGTTTGAAGCAGACTTATTTGAAAAAAAGCAAAAGCACGTCATGACGTTTACGGATGAAAATGGCGAGCAGGCTGAAGGGTCGTTACCTGTTCTTGGTGCTAATGTTCGAGCCAGTGAGCACGAAATCACTCGTAAAACGTCGCATCAAGCCTTATTGGATCTAGAGCAATGGTTACTTGGCAATGGCTTTTTAGAGCTGGTTAAACTGCGCAATCAGTTTGCTCAATCACTGGGATACGATAATTTCTTCGACTACTCCATTGTGAAAACGGAGCAAATGACCACCAATGATCTTTTTGCCATTTTGGATGATTTTGAGCAAAGAACCAAAGAGAGCCACTTTAAAAGTATACAGAACTTAGCAGCAGAGATGGGCGAACAGGCTGTGGAAGGCCATAACTTTGTGTTTTCATTTGCGGGAGACTCGATTCGTGATTTGGATCCGTATGTGCCATTTTCACAATCACTGCGCCGTTGGGTAGAGTCATTTGGTCGCTTGAACATTGATTACTCTGGCGCAGAGCTGACGTTGGATTTACTGGATCGTAAAGGTAAATACCCTAATGGTTTCTGCCATGGTCCAACCCCTTCTTTTTACGATGAAGGTGAGTGGGTACCAGCGAAAGTGAATTTCACCAGTAACGCAAAGCCTGATCAGGTGGGCAGTGGCTTTGATGGTATCAATACTTTATTCCATGAAGGGGGGCATGCGGCTCACTTTGCCAATGTAAAAATGAACGCGCCGTGTTTTTCACAAGAGTTTGCGCCAACGTCCATGGCGTATGCAGAAACACAATCCATGTTCTGTGACAGCTTATTAAACGATGCGGATTGGCTAAAACAGTACGCGCGTGATGCACAAGGCAATGCCGTACCTAATGATGTGATCAAAGGCATGATTGATAGCCGTCAGCCATTCAGAGCCTACAGTGAACGAAGCATTTTAGTGGTGCCGTATTTTGAGCGTGCATTGTATCAGTTAGCTGATGATGAGCTGACGCCAGAGGCGGTGACCAAGCTTGCCCGTGATATGGAGAAAAACATTCTCGGTTTAGACAGCAGTCCAAGGCCGCTTATGGCGATCCCGCATCTGCTGTCCGATGAGTCTGCGTGTGCTTATCAAGGCTATTTATTGGCGAACATGGCGGTGTATCAAACCAGAGCATTCTTTATGGATAAGTTTGGTTACTTAACGGATAACCCTGAAATTGGCCCGTTACTGGCGAAGCATTACTGGCATGCAGGTAATAGTGTGAATCACAATGCCACGATTATGAGTTTGACGGGTGAAGGCTTTAACGCCAAATACTTAGCGGATGAGTGTAATCTATCGGCTGAGCAAGTATGGGAAGCGGAGCTGGAAAAAATCGCTGGTTTAGCATCACGAGAACGTGCTGAAGTAGCATCACTGAATGCGACCATTCGTATTATCGATGGTGAGAAAGAGTTGGCTCATAATAACCAATCAGATCACGCTATGTGCAGTGATTTTGAGGAATATATTGTGTCGACTTACGGTCGATAAATAATTGGATGACTCTACTACTAAGGTACGTTAGTGGTAGAGTCATCATGTTCCTAAAGCGGATTCTTAACGCTTATTGGTCATTGTCGTCACTTAGAATTATAGAGACAAAACCAAGCCAGCAATGGCAGCGCTCATTAAGTTTGCCAGTACCCCTGCGGCAATGGCACGAAAACCATGACGAGAAATAAACTCTTTGCGCTCTGGTGCTAGGCTACCTAAACCTGCAATGAGCATCGCCATGGTCGACACATTGGCAAAACCACATAACGCGAAAGTAACGATAGCCTGTGACTGTTCACTTAACTGCGCTTGTACATCCATTAGTTGAATAAAAGCCACAAACTCGTTTACAACCACTTTGTTACCAATCAGTGAGCCTGCCACAATGGCTTCTTCCCATGGGATACCCAGTAACCAAGCCACCGGAGCAAACAGATAACCTAAAATCAGTTCAAAGCTCAGGGTTAACCCAATCCAATCTCCTATTTTACCTAATAAGCCATTTAAAAGGGCGATAACACTGATAAAGGCCAGCAAAGTAGCACCAACAGCAACGGCAATGCGTAAGCCCGACATAGCACCATCGGCCATGGCTTCCACTACATTGGTAGAGCGCGGCAGTTCAATCGACGTGATTTCATCTTTATGGATCACCGTTTCTGAAGGAGGCATTAGGATCTTCGCCATTAATAGCCCAGCCGGTGCCGACATAAAGGCCGCTGCAATTAAGTAGTTCAACTCAACACCAAGCGATGCATAACCCACCAACGTACCGCCAGCCACCGACGCTAGGCCACCCGTCATTACCGCAAAAAATTGTGAGTCAGTCATGTTTTTTAAATAAGGTTTGATCACTAACGGTGCTTCTAACATGCCCACAAAAATATTGGCGGTGGCAGATAACGATTCTGCACGACCAGTGCCCAGCAGCTTTTGTAAGCCAGCGCCAATAATATTGATCACTTTTGGCATGATCCCCAGGTGATACAAACCGGAAATTAGAGCAGAGAAAAAGATAATGATGCACAACACATTAATCGCAAACACAAAGCCAATATTGCTGCTGGTTAACCCGCCGAATAAGAAAGAGATCCCAACTTGGCCATAATCAATAATGCTGGCTACTGACTGTGAAATGGCATTGAGAGCACTTTTTCCTGTAGGAACATAAAGCACGAGTAAAGCGAAGCTGACTTGTAATGCAAAAGCCCAAGCAACTGTTTTAACTGGAATGTTACGTCGGTCTGTTGAGAGCAAAAAAGCAAACGAAAAAATAGCCATTACCCCGATTAATGCGGTCATGGTTGGCACCTATAAAGTTATAAAAAACAGGAAGGCGCGTATTGTATGAACTTACTTTTTTACTGCAATAGCAGGATGTTGCTAAAATGTAATGGCTTGAGGTAAGGCGTATTCATGAACAATAATAATCATATATATCAAAGAGTAACTGGTTACTGAGCGAGATATTTTCCATGTGGAAAAAGTATTTTGATTATAGCGCAAAGCGTTGGTGTTACTTTGCCATTTTTACGGACGGCAGCAGCGCTTTATCCCAATAGGGCTCTGTGCCTATGTAGTTTTTAAAAAAGGCAATTGTGGAGGCGATTTTGTTGGGCAAGTGCTTTCTGCTTGGGTATACGGCATAAAAGGGCATGGTTTGGTTTGCTTGCCAGTCGGGCAACAGTTGGATTAATTTACCTGTTCGAATTTCATCGGTGAGTAAATAGGTGGCTAAATAGGCCACGCCCCAGCCTGAAATAGCTGCATCTCGAACCGCCTCGGCTAAATCGACACGATAATTTCCGGCTACGGTCACAATCAATGCGTCTTCTCGTTTCTTAAACGACCAACTGCTGTAATCACGTTGTCGGCTTTGGTAGGTTAAGCAGTTGTGGTGGCATAGCTCCTTCGGGTGACTCGGCGCTGGGTGTTTCATTAAATAATCTGGGGATGCCACGACAATAAAGCGGGTATCGGCGAGCCGCTGGGCCACGTAGCCTTCTGGGATTTGTTCAAAGTTGGTGATCCAAAGATCGAGTTTTTCTTCCACCATATTGGCTTTATGATCGAATAGGCTGATTTCCACTTGCAGATCAGGGTACTGGTGCCGAAGTTGTTCAATAGCCGGGATGATGTGCATGGTGCCAAAAGACTGGGATACGCCTAGCCTTAATACACCCGAAACCTCATCTCGCATGCCTGTCATCGCAAACTCAGCAGATTCAACACTATTGACCAATTGCTGGCAATGCTCCATAAATTGTTGGCCTGCTTCAGTTAAGGTAAAACTACGAGTGGTTCTTTGTACTAATTTTACTTGTAACTGAGCCTCTAGCTGACCTAGCTGTTTACTAACGTGAGAAGTCGAGACCCCCAACAGCTTGGCTGCGGCGGTAAAACTGCCAGTGTTTACAAGAGTATGGAAAATAAACATTTGGCTGGCGCGATCTTGCATAGAAAGAACTCAAGTATTGAAAAGAAAAACAGAGAAACGGACTGACAGTGCAGCAATAGAGCTTCTTAGCCAAGTAAATATACGTCATGGATAAGAAGATTAATATTATCAGCTTAGAATAACACTGAAATAAGGTTTTATTAATGCATGCTGGCGGCGTGAGGTGCTGGTGGCATGGTTTTTAACCACTGCATATAACCCCAGCAGGCCATCAAGGTCATTAATACAAATACCACGGCAGTAGGGTAGAGCCCTTTTTCCTACCCCAAGTGCGGATCGGTATTTCTTTTCTATCTGTGCTGTTTTGGTTTTTGATGCGCAGAGAAACAATGGGATATTTCAGGGTAATTGTGCGAGTGGTTCAAAATTAAAAAAATAGTTATTTCACCTAGTTATTCAGTGAGATTGCAATTGTTAACGATTGATATAATTCATCAATCTTTCAATGAATTTGGCAATGACCATGGGTGTAACTATCAACGCGGACGGTCTGAGCATCGTCCATCAAGGTTCGGGTGGGGAAGCAAATGCGACGCTACCGGATGTATGTCTTACCACTATGGGGCCTCCTGTTGTCCCTATTCCGTATGGTAACAATGCAAAGTCTGCCGATTTAGCCGATGGAACCGCAACGGTTACGGCTGATGGTGGTAACAGCATTGCCATTAAAGGAAGTAAATTTGCTAAAAGCACAGGCGATGCGGGTGGTGATAAAAAAGGCGTTGCGTCAGGCACCATTGAAGCTGAAGCAGAGTTCATTTCAGCTTCTCCAACCGTAAAAATGGAAGGCAAAGGGGTTTGTCGTCTTTCCGATCAAATGACCATGAACAAAGCCAATACCATGTGTATGGGGGGCGCTCAAAACCCTTCCGTTTCTGTTACGGCAGATGAAGAAGGCACTTACACGGTAGATATCTTCCTTTCCTATTCTGATGGTGATCCAGTACAAGGCGCAACGTATGAGCTGGTGGATCAAACCGGGGCAAAATTCTCAGGCAGCCTGGGTAATGATGGTAAAGCATCGGTAGGCGGTGTTGCACCGGGTGAGTTCCATATTGAATATGGGGAAGATACTCGCGAGTTCACGCCTAATAACCCAACTCAGGCTAACCCCAAATTTAACCCCCAAGCGGATGCTCAAGCGATCATTGAAGAAGCAAAGCGCGGCGAAGTCGGTTTTTGGGAAAATGCATGGGAGCGTATGTCGGGCGTTGCAAGCTGGATTTGGGGGGTAGTACTGGGCGATTTTAATGATGATGCGTCAGTAGAGCAAATCATCGCCAATACAGCATTAACCATGATCCCAGTGGTAGACCAAGCCGCAGACGTTCGAGACTTAACGGCCAATATTCTTAAATTATTGGATGAAAAAGAAAGAGAAAAGTCGGAAAACTGGCTTGCTTTGGCTCTGACTCTAATCGGTTGCATTCCAACTTTTGGTAGTGCCATGAAAGGTACCTGTAAGGTTGTATTGAAAGCTGGCAAAGATACTCCAAAAGATGAGTTGCTGGCAGTTTTACGTGGTTTAGGTAAGGGCGATCCGGAAAAGTTCTTGCGTACACTGGATTGGGCCGATTACGCAAAACAAACAAGCCAAATACTCTCAGATGTTTTAAAGCCTTGTATGGAAGTCGCTACAGAGCTTGCTTCTTATGCTGATCGAATGGGAGCGGATGAATTATCTAAATACTTTATTCGTTTACAAGATGAATTGAAGATCTTTGACAAAATGGGGTCAGATAAGCTTCAGCAAGCCATGAAAGAGTTCGATGATTTATTTGCTCGTGTATTGGGTAAACCAGATAAAGTATTTCCAGCAAAAACAAAATATAACACAGGTAAGTCATCTCAACATGGAAAGAATGACGATAAAGTTAATGAGCAGAAAGAGCAAAAAGAGAGAAAATGTAAGCTGTGTAAAAGAATTTTGAAAAAAAATGCACCTAAAGGTGATCGAAAATTCTGTAGAGGTAGGCATTAATGGGTATATCGTCGGCAAGCTTAAAGAAGAAAAGAGGTACTCCTGAAAAAGGAGATAATCAACGTAATAGTGATGCATGGGATAGCATTTATAAGCATAATACTACCTATCACAATACAACTAATGGTGCTAGAAATAAAACAAATCATCCTTGGTATTATGGTTCTGGTGCTTTAGCTGCTCATCATATTATTCCAGTTGAATGCATGGAAAAATCGATACGTTGGGGAAAAATAGCCAAAGTGACAGGTTATAACATTAATCATTGGCGTAATTTATCTGTACTTCCAATGCAACCAAAGCTGGCATGCCAATTGGGTGTACAGATACATTCTGGTCCACATAATGCTGGAAGGCTAGGTAACTTGAATTATGTTTTTGGGGTCAGAAATGAATTGATGCAAATTAGTGAAGGTATCTCAAATGATGATCTCTGCGATGATGATTTGTCAGAAATAGTGATAAAAATTGATAATAAAAGTAAAGAGATATTATCTAAAATCGATAGTTTTAGATGTAGTATATCGTCTAAAGGCACTGATTATGATAAAGGGAAGCCTGGGTGCCGTAATGTAGTAAAAAATGAATCAGAAAAAGATAAAATGCCAGTTATATCTTGTAAGCATAGAAAGTTGGATATAGTAGGTAATGGTCATAACTTAACACACCTTCACGACAAAAATAGAAAGATATTTAAAAAAGGAAAACTTAAGGTTGGTCACTGATGATAAATGATGAATATTATATTTGGGTTGCAGAAAATAATCATGGATTATTAGATGCTTTAGATGAGTACTCGGAAGATGTATTACTTAAACGCAGTACAGTAATAAATAAAAGCTCATTGAAATTTGAGCTTAACTATGGTGACGATACTAAAGAACTTCCTGATGTTATATATCAACCAAATATGATAATTAGCGAGAAGTTATATGATTTTTTTCTAGGCTTGAAGCTTAATTATCTAGATTTTTCTTTATCTTCAATTTTAGGTTATACGGGTAAATATTACTCGATAAGAGTCGCAAATTACATAGATTATATTGATAAAAGCAAATCTAAATTAAAAGAAGAAAATGGTAAAGTTGTGAGTGTAGAGACGCTATCATTTTTAGATGAATTAAATAATATACCACTAAAAGAAAGGTTGATTTTTAGAGTTGGCTATAGCCCGGTAATTGCTATTCATCATTCTATCTCTGAGAGAATAGAAGAATTAGGTATAAGTGGAGTGAGGTTTGTTCCAGTGTCAACTTGGGATTACTGGTGTGTTACAAGATAACTAGGAAATATAAATGTATACTAATGTTAATGAATATATTATAAAAAATAAAAAAGAAAAGATAATATCTGATTTACAACCTGACATATTATTAGATCTTCTTCATTTACCTAAGCTCGTTGTACATCAAGATGTTCTTAAAGATATGAATAATTTTCTTGGCTACGATATAAAAGTGTACGAAGCTCTTTTAGAAAAAAAAGTAGATGAAGATGGA
>NZ_JAKRGH010000072.1 GCF_022347565.1 Vibrio sp. Of7-15 | reverse complement strand
TAACAAGGTAGCCCTAGGGGAACCTGGGGCTGGATCACCTCCTTAACGATAGACGTTTGTTTGTGAGTGTTCACACAGATTGTATGGTTGAAAAGTAAAGAGACGTAATTGCGGGTCTGTAGCTCAGTTGGTTAGAGCGCACCCCTGATAAGGGTGAGGTCGGTGGTTCAAATCCACTCAGACCCACCACTTCCTTCCCAAAGGTTGCTGGTGAATACAATTACACACTCGATGGGGCTATAGCTCAGCTGGGAGAGCGCCTGCCTTGCACGCAGGAGGTCAGCAGTTCGATCCTGCTTAGCTCCACCATCTTTAAGTGTTCTTATCGGCGATGCCGTGAGAGTCTTTAGAAATGGTTTTTATCTTAGTGATAAAATCAATGCTCTTTAACAATTTGGAAAGCTGACTAGTAATCATGTTATCGCGAAGCGATGCATGAAACTAAATTTTAAAAGTTCTCAATATCTAACACAATCATGTGTCTTAGACGATGACCTTTCTTAAAAGACCTCTTGGGGTTGTATGGTTAAGTGACTAAGCGTACACGGTGGATGCCTTGGCAGTCAGAGGCGATGAAGGACGTATTAACTTGCGATAAGCCCAGTTTAGGCAGTAAAAGCCACTTGAGACTGGGATTTCCGAATGGGGAAACCCACGTGCATAAGCACGTATCCTGTTGTGAATACATAGCAGCAGGAGGCGAACTCGGGGAACTGAAACATCTAAGTACCCGAAGGAAGAGAAATCAACCGAGATTCCGAAAGTAGCGGCGAGCGAAATTGGATTAGCCCTTAAGCTGTTTGTGTGTCAGGTGAATCTGCTGGAAAGCAGAGCAATAAAGGGTGATAGCCCCGTAACCGACGACGCACTTTGAGTGAAAACGAGTAAGGCGGGACACGTGATATCCTGTCTGAACATGGGGGGACCATCCTCCAAGGCTAAGCGTGACTGCGTACCTTTTGTATAATGGGTCAGCGACTTAATTTTAGTAGCAAGGTTAACCGTTTAGGGGAGCCGTAGGGAAACCGAGTCTTAACTGGGCGTTCAGTTGCTAGGATTAGACCCGAAACCAGGTGATCTAGCCATGGGCAGGTTGAAGGTGAGGTAACACTTACTGGAGGACCGAACCGACTAATGTTGAAAAATTAGCGGATGACTTGTGGCTAGGGGTGAAAGGCCAATCAAACCTGGAGATAGCTGGTTCTCCCCGAAAGCTATTTAGGTAGCGCCTCGGACGAATACTACTGGGGGTAGAGCACTGTTAAGGCTAGGGGGTCATCCCGACTTACCAACCCTTTGCAAACTCCGAATACCAGTAAGTACTATCCGGGAGACACACGGCGGGTGCTAACGTCCGTCGTGGAGAGGGAAACAACCCAGACCGCCAGCTAAGGTCCCAAATTACTACTAAGTGGGAAACGATGTGGGAAGGCTCAGACAGCCAGGATGTTGGCTTAGAAGCAGCCATCATTTAAAGAAAGCGTAATAGCTCACTGGTCGAGTCGGCCTGCGCGGAAGATGTAACGGGGCTAAGTAGTAAACCGAAGCTGCGGCAATGTGCTTTGCACATTGGGTAGGGGAGCGTTCTGTAAGCGGTTGAAGGTGTGCTGTAAGGCATGCTGGACGTATCAGAAGTGCGAATGCTGACATGAGTAACGATAAAGGGGGTGAAAAACCCCCTCGCCGGAAGACCAAGGGTTCCTGTCCAACGTTAATCGGGGCAGGGTAAGTCGACCCCTAAGGCGAGGCCGAAAGGCGTAGTCGATGGGAAACGGGTTAATATTCCCGTACTTTTTATCATTGCGATGGGGGGACGGAGAAGGCTAGGTGAGCCGGGCGATGGTTGTCCCGGTCCAAAGGTGTAGGCTGTGTTCTTAGGCAAATCCGGGAACACATTAGGCTGAGACCTGATGTCGAG
>NZ_JAKRGH010000071.1 GCF_022347565.1 Vibrio sp. Of7-15 | reverse complement strand
CATGCAGTTTTTCGCTAAAGCCTGACGCCGCTCCTTACCTGCTGGAGCACCGTAAGAGTAAAACCCAGATGCAGTTATTTTTTGATAATACCGTGTTGGGTACCATGCACCTGCTAAGAGAAATAAGATAAGAGGCAGTAAAAACAGAGAAAAGACTACTCCCATAGTTGTCCAATATTCATCACTTTCATTTTTTATTTCAATATGATGAACAAGTAACAGAGGTAAAAAACCGATCAAAAAAGTCAGTAAAAAAGGCATCCCCCATTTTCCGAAACGCCCCCAGTAATCCACTTCCCACTCCATAATAGCAGGCTCAGACTTTACAATATCTATATATAATGCTCTGCATTTTCTTTCACGATGGCCCCAATGCTCTAGAGCTGGATCGGTATTCAAATGCTCTTGTACTTCTCGATACTTTTTTTTGCGTCACTTAATGCATTCATTCGGTCTTTTCTATTCAAAATCGCCATTCACGCCTTTGTAAAGTTACATAATTATTAATAATAATTGACATAAAAAGGTGAGCACAGGGCCCACCTTCTTCCATACAAACAGCGTTAATTTGTTATTTTACTGTCTGCCTAAAAGGCATGGTGTCTTGGTGCTCCCACCAGCGGTCATAAAAATGATCCACCGCAGAGTTATAAATATCTAACTCATGTTGACCATATTCCTTCACCATCATTTTTACTTTTTCCAGCTGCTCAGAATCCACAATAAGGTGACTGTCTGCATGAGTCTTGATTTTATATAACCCACGAATGAATGGCTTTTTCCATAAAATAATTCCATAAACACCTAACCAAGGCCAAGCACTCTCTTCTGGATCTGGGTCTTTAATCGAGCCCATTTTTAAGAACCCCAATGCCCCAGCGCCAGCACCCACAAACGCAATAGGGCCAGCAACAAACAGTAATAACAGCGCAATAATACCGCCCCCTATCATGCAGTTTTTCGCTAAAGCCTGACGCCGCTCCTTACCTGCTGGAGCACCGTAAGAGTAAAACCCAGATGCAGTTATTTTTTGATAA
>NZ_JAKRGH010000008.1 GCF_022347565.1 Vibrio sp. Of7-15 | reverse complement strand
GATCCAGCGTTCAATCGAACTACTACATGGAAAGCTTTAGTTGCAGCTAAAGCCTGGGTCTCACATTACCCGAATTCGTGAGTTATTATCCATACAAACAATTCAACAGTGATTCGCAACGCTTGGCGCTCTTACTTGGGGTTGAGTTAAGTGTTTACGACGCAGTGTTTAAGTTCAATGGCTGCGCTGCTCACACGTTAATTGGGCGTTACATGAACTCTAAGATCGCAGTTTTTTGGCTCAGTTCAGCGATTGAGCCATTAGTTTTTTAGGTGTGAAAGTAGGGGGGGCCTTTTTCTTTGTTGCCTTTTTAGTTTTCATTTCATCAGGTTCGGCAATTGACCATTATTGCCATAAGTTCATGGGTTTCAGAAGCCAATTTAGGCTTCAATTGTTCATGGTTTTGCCTCATTTTAGTTTGTATCAGTGTTTTGCTCGCCACATTTTCAATCCCAATTGTGGTAAAGGTATTTGGTTTATCAGCCCCAAACTGGCTGAAACCAAATCGTACAAATGGTGTAAGAAAAAGGGATTATTTCGTTTCACAGTTATTGTTGTTGAAGTGATATTTTGCTCGCTTAATTGAGCCAGTCTAATTAAACTCAGTTTACAGTAAATCTTGGTAAATCAATTCTTTACCAATTAAAGCGAAGCGTTGACAAAGATCGTGTAACAAATGCATCAACACGATTTGCTACACTCGGCGTTGTCAGTTTGCCTTTAGTTTCAGTGATTAAGGCAGTAAAGTTCAGCTAGGTCTGCATCGTACCAAACGTGTTATGCAGGCGTTAAGTGTCTTAGGAGCGAGAAGTTGCGAGATCCCGAAAGATTAGATGAATTACTAGGTTTGGTTCGCACCTTATGGAAAGAAGATGAAGATCTACGATTCAATCAGCTCATTTATAACTTGCAAAGGGAATTTAGCTTTTTGAACAACAATCTCGGTAAGGTTGTTGAAAAAGCAGAGGATGGTTTTGAGTCTGTTGGTTTTGATTTTTTCAACGTCGAGGATGGCTTGTTTATAGAGTTTTTAAAGCAAAAAGTTGCTGAGTCAAACACTTAACAAGGCCATTAAGTCGGAACTCAAATATTTGGCTGAGTTTCGCTTCGCTACACGATTATAGCCAACTATTTTCGTCCGCTTCTGGCGGCGTTAGGTGTTTATCGAGGAAAACATGATTCCTGAGTACTATAACAATGAAGATGAAATTAGATCAGAATTCAATAAAGAGTTCATTTCTCTGTGGGGAGGTTGGCTTGGGGGAGGTGAGTATTACAAGTTAGATGAAGTTACCGAAAGTGAGTGGTCTCGCTTTAATCACCTTTTGAAATTGCTTCATTGCCAGTATGAAATGTATGTTGTCAATTGGGATAACAGAGAGGCAAAATTAGTCGACAATATCGATGATTTTTTACCAACTTATGAAGAAGCAATGGACAGAGGAAGTGCCAACTTTTCTCAATTTATAATTCCTGAATTGAATGCTGTACTGACGGAAGAGTGGGATTATACGTTTATTTTTTGGCACATAAATAATGGCTCAAGGGAGAAGCTTGAACCATGGATAAAGAAAGCAAAACTCTTTAATTTCAGAGATTAAACACCTAATAAGCGTTTAAGGCAGACTACCAACGCTTGGCGCTTGGCATTCAAAGTTGGTTTTAGTCTTTACGGTGCAAAAGTTTAGGTTAGGTGGTTGGCGTTGCTCACTACTTAACGCGGCATTATGTGCTATTGGCAAATAAAAGGATTTTAGCAAGTGCTTGAAATAGATAAGATAATCGAAATCAATGCTCCAAAACACAGGGTTTTTGAGGCGTTAACGAGTTGTCGCGAGATCCCCAAGTATTTCCCATTGAAAGAAGTTGTAAGCACGTGGGAAGTTGGCTCTGAAGTTTTATACAAAGGTGAAGTAAATGGTTCCCCGTTTACTGACCATGGGACAATTGAAACTCTGGAAAAGCCTAGATTCTACTCATATCGATACTGGAGTGATAATCATGGAACAGAGCGAACCCCAGAGAATCATTTAGTAATTAGCTATTCTTTGTCGGAAACTCCATTTGGGACAGAATTGAAGTTAGTGCAAAGTAACATTCGTTCAGAGGAACTCTATAATCTCATGGAAACGCAGGTCTGGGATTTCTTGTTGGGGTCTTTGAAGCAGTACCTTGAAGCTCACATATAACAATAAATTTAAGAGTGATTCACAACGCTCGGTGCTTTCACTTCAAGCCAGTTTAGTTTTTATGGCAAAATGCTTTAGGTAAGGTGTTAGCGTTGTTCACCTTAATTTGGCGTTATGTGTTAATCGGGAAAGTTAACTATGAAAGAATTACGGAAAAGAATCCTAGATGGGATGTTGGATTTTATTGAAGGCGAAGATGATGCTGAATATACACCTAAAGATGTAGATACTTGCGAAAAATTGCTTTTAACTTTTTCATCTAATATCGAGGATGGTATATCTTGTAGCAATGCGATGGAGCAGGTAAAAATATTAGTTTTGTCGCTCAATGAACTTAATGAAAAATGTGACTATTCAATTATTGAGACAGATCAGCGGGAAGATATCTGTGAATTTATTTTTCAAACTCTTATTTCTGCTGGTATCGCGTTAGATGTGGATGTTACAGAAGAGTGGCGCGATTGGTAAACACTTAACAAGGTGCTCAAACTGACCTCCAACACGTGGCATTTTTGCTTCGCAAAAGTATAGCCATATGTTTTAGGCGGCTTAGCTTGGCGTTATGCACTTTCATGAGCTCAGGAGAAAGAGTTGATAGACATCGAATTTAATATCTATTTGGCGAGTAAAAAGGAGTGGGCTCACTTACTAAAAAACATTCGCCTTGCCGCTGTTCCAAGAGTTGGCGAATCTGTTAAATTCAGTAATCGTGTTGTAGGCGATTACTTCTCTTGGACAGTAAATCAAGTTACTTACCGTGAAAATGGTGTAATCGAAGTCACAACCGATTTACTCGACAATATAAATTGTCGAATGTATTCATTTGAAGAGCACGATGAATTTTTAGAATATTATCACTCATACCTGAACGAGGGTTGGATTTCACCTAATGGCGTTCAGGTTAATAGCCAATACCTAAATCGTAAAAAAGAAACATAACAAGCAGTTCAAGAGGGATCCAGTACACGTGGCATTTTTGGTATGCGGTGGTTTCTGTGTTGAAGTGCCATGCAGAGGCTTAGTTATTGCGTGTTCCCCCCTTTAGCGGGCGCTATGTTTTCTCGGAGTATCTATGTCCAAATATAGAAAGATTCTTGAATTTGCTCGACCTGAGTTTTTAACTGATCTTCAAGTAAGTCGATTAAAAGATCAGGGTTTATTGAAAGTATGGATGCAAGTAGAAACTGATGAAGAGCATAATTCAGTAGAACTTGCAGGGTTTGATGAATTGGCAGAAGCAGTTAGTTATTTGTTGGCCGCTGAGCATGTTCTTATCTCTGAAGAGGTCGGTACTGGCAAAGAGTTTGGTACGATAAGAATAGAATGTTGGGTGGATGAGTGTTACTCGGAGTTTTGGTGTGACTCAGCAACCGTATAAAATATAACAACGCAATCAAGGTGATGAGCTACACTCAGCGGTCTTGGTTCGGATTTCTATGCGCTTTGCTGGTTCAGAGGGGCAAACCTTATCGTAGACGTTATGTGCACATGGAGTTAATTTGTTAGTTTGGGATGAAACGGATGTATTGACGGTGCTAGAGGTTCTTCCTGAAGAAGAGCCTGATGGTATTTTTCATGTTTATAATGTAGAAAAATGTGGAGTTAAGCTTGTCATTACAATCTATCAATATGATGGTGATGTTGGATTTGAACTCATTAATACAGTTAATGACTCATCATTATTTTCTATGCAGTTAATCGATTGTGACGGAGTCTTACGAAAGAAAGACAAAACAGGAGAGTATTTGGAGTTTGTACCTTCAAAGTGTTTTGGTGGACGGTATGATGGCGTAGAGTCAATTCCATATGGTGTAAGGGTTTACGTCAATCCGAGTATCAATGTCGCATTATTTGGGTAGTGCACATAGCAAAGGGCGTTATGAGTAAATCATGAATACTGAGCTGCGAAAAATAATTTCCGACTTCCAAGATAAAGTTGAAGAAGCGAATGTACTGCTAAAGAAGTATCTTGATACTGACGAGCCTCACAATTGGGGGCCGCCGATTGAGCAGGTAGGTATGCTTGGAGGTAAGTATAAATACCTTTTCCACGGCGTGGGTTGTAAGGTTGAAATTAGCAAACAGGATGTAGTCGATTTTGATTACGGCCCCAATGGGCGTATTGATGGTTTCGATGAATGGAGGCTATGTGGTTTTGTTAATGCTCGTAAAAGTCAATACCCCAATGTTCAAGAAAGTCACATTAACCTGTGGTTTCAAGAAGCTGTTGAAGCTAAAGAAATAGAGAAATCGGATTCGAGAGAATATGGCAATTTATATTATCTCGTGGCAAACACATAACAAGCCAATCAAGTCGGACGCATAACCGTTGGCTGCTCATTTAATTATTGAAAAATAATGTATTTTTTTGGCGTAAGAGTAGGGCGTTATGTGTATAGTTTGAATCTGCCAGCAAGTGAAGGAGAGGTAGTATAAATGAATGATGATCTGTATGAGGTGATATATTTCGACCAACATTTGGTTCTTAAAAAAAGCTTATATGAACAAGTACCTCATAGTGGAGTAAGTGTGGCTTTTAGTTCTAATGAAGGTGTTATTCTTAGGCCTCACATATATTTTCGTCCTATCAATATGACTGATACTTTTAATGAATATAAGTTCTCCGAGTTAATATTTGAATGTTACGAAGGAATGGCCAATGTTGTTTCTCAATTAGTTGAAGAGAACGATGAGGAAATCCACGTAATTACGCGTTATTTTATGAGGCACGACGATGAGAATGGTCGTTTATTGGGGGATAAATTCACATACAAAACGGAATATTACACTTTTGAATATCAAATTGAAAACTCCTTAGTACCTATCAAAAGCGCATGCACTCCTTTGAACCCATTAGGCTTATCCTGTGAAGGTGTCCTTGAGTGTTGGGAAGCAGAGATCACCTTGGATAAATATTTTTCTTTACTCCGATAATCGTGCTTTGGCACATAACAAACAGCTTAAACAGAAGTAAGAATATTCGGCGACTTTGGTTGTGAGTGTGGTTGATTTTTAAAGTTAAGCGGAAGTGCGATTTAGCAGAGCGTTAGTTTTAAATATAGTGAAAATAATGAATAAAATTGAAGTCTCTAAAGAAATGAATAACCTTTTGTTTGGCATATGGCATGATAGGCTAACGAGTAAGGCTGTTGTTTTTTCTTATCTATGTGCAAAAGCGTTTAATGTGGTTAGGTATCCTTCTGCTCCTGACCGCAGTCTGACAATAAGCAAAAAAATAATGCAAGAAGTAGCTGAGCTTCTTGATAATTATGACGAGCAAGTGTTTGATAATTTGGTCGAAGAAATAAAAAGAATAAAAGCTCAGACAAAGATTAGGTTATTCCTAAATGAGGATTACGCTCATGATCATGTACCGCTTCAAAGAGCTCTGTTCCCTGTGGATAGCTCTCAAACTGATTATGCATTAAGGGAAGAGGATAACTCAAAACTATTTCCTTTATTATACTTGGCGGCAAAAGATGCCAATGTTAAAAGCTTTGATATGGATGTCGATATCGTCAGTGGGTGGTCTACCTGTTTTCAAAATAGATATGGTAGTTTATGCATTGAGAAAGACTGGCATATCGATGATATTATTATGATTTCTGACTTCATCTCGACTAAAAATAATGGGAAAGCGGCGCTAGAAACGAATGAGTGGCTTTGTCTAAATCGTAACCCTAACGGACTTGTCTCGTTTGCTACAGATAATTGTATAGTTGAAGAGGCCCAACAACCTATAATAGAGAACTTATCTAAGAAAATGAAACCTCGGGATTATGATTATCTTCAAAAAGAATGCTTAAATATGGCTTCAAATCGTAATGTTACGTTGTTAGGAGATTTCTTATTTAATTTACCTAAGGTTAGCTTATCATTTATGCAAAAAGTTAGAATTCTTTTTCAAAAAGATGAAAATTAGCAAATTGTTGAAGAGTGATCCCTAACACTTTGGGCATTTTTAGAGTTAGATTCGATTTTAGTGTTTAAGGAGGGTTTGTTGGTAGCGTTACTCATACATATAGTCTCACCAATTTTTAGCGTGTATGCACTTGCTATGGCCCGCTGCAACTTAGGGGTAGTTTATATCATTCGTTAGAGTCTGTCTCTAATGAGATAGTGGGACCTTACCATTAGAGTGAAAGTTAATATAATACCAATATGTTGCAAACAAATTTTTCAAATTGATTTGGTTAATAACGTCATCTAATTTTTTCTTCAATGCCCTGCCTTCTTTGTTATCTCTTACTAAATAACCTACCTGAATCGGTGAGGTTGGGTAGTGTTGGTAATAAATACCACGTAGATTCATTTTTTGAACCATAGTTATAACTGAGATGAATTCAAATGAAACTCCATTTATTCGCTCAGCACTGAGCATTTTTACTAATCCCGCCAAACGTGCTTCATGAAAGTTTTCGGGAGGCACAAGAAGCAGTTTTGATTGAAACTCTTTACCACCAAAAGGGGTACCTATTTGGCTGAGTTGCAAGAACTTCTCAGGTGTGGCTGTTGTCGGATTTATATCAATTAGGGTCGGGTTCGTCGAAAAAATAGCATTATAAACGGGTATAGAGATATTAAGAGCCAATACATCTACCTTTATAGTATCTAATTCTTCTTTTAAGAGTGCGGCATGTCCTATTAAGTCGACGCGAGATTGTTCAAGTTCTGTTTTAGCTCGGCTCCATTCCATAGAGGAGATATTAAACTGTATCCCAGACTGATGGGTTATCTCTTTAAGTAAGTCCGCCGTTAACCCAACGTTACCATTGGGCTCATACATTGGTGGAAAGGTGTCTAAAGCGACATTGATAACGGTTTGGCTATAGCTATGGTTCATAAAGAGAAGAATAAATATGCAAAACAGGCTGTTAATTGATTTTCGTATGATATTACCTAAGTGCGCGTTCATTAGTAACCTACCCTATGTAATATCCGTAATTGTCGATAGTTATAATACCATTCTAGAGCAGATTATATTTCTTTGTGGCTTAGGGGGCTCACAAGAAAATCTTGGTTCCTCTCATTTTGTTCGCTATTGTAGCCTAATAAATTTTGGCATGTTACTTAGGCGTTATTCACTGTTTCTCCTTGAAAGTAAAGTGTTTAACGGCGATCTAAAGTCATTTGGGGTTGTGATGGCAAATAAGATGAGGTTTTATCTTACGCCATGTTTGCTGGGGTAGGTGATACGGTGGACATTGCAAGGTTGAAGTTGTTGAACACTCATAAAGGGGAGGCTGTTTGTGTGGAAATATTCGTATATCTCAAAAAAGCCCAGATGGTGGAGTGTAGAAATTGACAATGATATTTAATCAGGCAGGCTAGAAAGCGCATCTACTCGTTGGCTAACGTTTTTGTTATTTCCGTCGGGGCTCCGATTATTTAAAGAACGTTCGGGTTTGAAATATACAAAGCTTTTTTGTATGCGTAAAGAATGAAAAACATCTTTTAAAGCAGTAGGGTATAAAAATGAAAACAATGATTACGCACACCCATGGTGAAATTAATTTTAAGGTTGAAGTTGAGGAGATCGACTCTTTTACTACTCTGAATGAACTTGCAGACTTTTACGTTAATATCTCATATCAAATCAATAAAAACATGACTGAATATTCAGTGAATAATGAATATGGCTCCTTAACCTATGGGGTTGATGTTGTGACACCAGAAGGCCTCGTTGAAGAAGAGGTAATATTCACTAAGTTTGCCAATGATCCAATGTTGTCGTCGAAAGCAGTAAATTTTATTTTCAATGTAATTAATTGGTGTAAAACGAACTCTTCGCACCTTTGGCAAGATGATGAAAACCCACTAGCTGAGTGTGCAGCATATGCACTTTGTATGCACGATGAGAAGTACATTCCACTCTATATAGAATTGTTGCTCCAAAATGATATGGATCATGAAGTTTATCAAAATGAACATATCGGCAATATTATTGAAAAATATGGCTTTTCATCCGATGTTCTTCGCTTAATGGCGCATCGCGTGGGAGGGGCTTGTGGCCAACATGGTCAAGAACAAGTGGGTCAATACCAATCGCAACTACTTGATTTGTTCTCAAATGACCCTGACCAAAAATCGTTGTTTTTAACGACTGCGGTACAATCTATCTACCATTTTTGGTTCTGCTCTCACCTCTGGTTTGAAGCGGTGCGTTACTTAGGTATATATATCCAAGATGACGAGGAAAGAGCTGAGTGGCTACAAGAGCAAGAACAAGAGGCAAAAAGCATCTTTGGTCACAACATAGACATGACAGAATATTAATCACACTTATAAATTGGCTCTGTCACGAAAGCATGATGGAGCCATTTATTTCCCGAATCAAATGAGTCTTAAAGGGCTACCTTTGGTGTTAATTTAACCACTTTTATAGTTCTAGCTATATCTAGCTCTGTGGATTAATCGAACAGAATTGATGGCAGTACCAACGATAAATGTCGAGCCTTTTATGATGTTGGTGATGGTTGCCTAATAAAGTTAGTGTAAATAAATCAGTGATTTAGGTCTCTTTTTATGAATGTTAGGGCAATGATTTTTCAACGAATTGTGTAGAATATGAATATTACGCATTTTGCTTTCATTCTTTGTTTTTGTGGTGAATCCATTAGATAAGAAGGCAATATGTAGAAGTTAATATTTAGATGATGGGAGAGTAATATGGAAGAATTTTTTAAACTCAAAAGAGAATCCATTGAACGAATGGATAAATTAGAAACCTCAATTACGATAATGGAAAGTTCACTTGGGCTATATAAAGAAAAACTTGATACCGCAATGAGTCAAGTGATTAAAAATATAGAACCTGAAAGTTGGCGATACTATCATGCCGAAATTTACTCAGATTATGATGAAATAGAAACGGACTTACCTTCAGTTCTGAGAAATTCAGTGCTTGTACATGTTTACTCCATATTTGAAAGTATTGTAAATAAATTGTGTGTCATCCACAAAAAAAGAAAAACTTAAGTCTTTCACTTAAGGACCTTAAACACGATGGGATTATGAGGGCTAAAGTTTACATAAAAAAAGTATCTTGCTCATCATTTAACGATGAAAGTCAAGAATGGGAAGAAATAATAAAGATTAATAAACTGCGAAATATCCTCGTTCATAGCGATGGAGTGATGCTTCAAAATACACATCCAAATTATGAAATCATAAAGAGCTATATCGATTCGAACTCAGGACTGGAAATTTCAGAAACTGGTCATATATCAATAAAAGATACTTATGTTGTGTCTGTAGTTAAAACATTTAAGAGCTACTTAAATGAATTGTTTCGAGAACAAGATAATGAGTTTAAAAGCTAACAAATCGTCGTCATGAGTTGATGGCCCGTTGTCATGGTTGTGAAAACATTGGTAATGAACTGGGTTTACAAGGCTTGCTCTCAACGTTAACCACGCCTACTAAATATCACAACTCATACAAGAAAGGCGGCTTCATTAGCCACTGGAATGGGGCAAGTCCACGTGATGCACAAGCGTACATTTAATAATGTATGGCAGCGAATCCGCGCTAAGTTAGGCCGTGATGAAATTTGTCGCTCGTTGAAGTTAAGCGTGAGCTTGATGACAACCCACGTTGGATGGACTTTGAAAGTTGGGACAAGGTTTTTGCCCAATCAAAGACTGATGAATACCAATAACCAGACCTTTCGTTCTTTCCTGAGTTGGAAGGGAACCAACATACCAATACAAGGTGTTGATGAAGCTGCGAAAGTAGCAGGCGCAGTGTATTGGCAGGCTATGACAAGAATAGCTAGGATTTTTACTGGGCTTCATTCTGCTTTTGTGTGTGTCGTTTAAATCCCTCCTATTTGTATGTAGAATTAGGGCATATCGATGGCCGCATATGTTGTCTTGGCCTGAACTCGGTATATACGGTTAAAATTACAAATATGTAAGTATTTCAATAATATATATAATGTTTGGCAACCAGAATGAGAGCTAGAAATGGATAGATTTAAACCAGATGAACTTGAGAGAAGAGTTGATGAAGTCCTATTTTATATTTGGGATCCAATAGGCATTAACAGTTATGTATCGGCTAGGGGTGAATACCGTTCTTATGTACCTCAAGTTTTAGAAGCTCTCGAAAATGGTGGATTGGATAAACTTATAAATCTACTTATTAGCCTAGAAAAGCATATGGGGTTGGAGCCTCAAGAGTGCACTATACAAAAGGTAAGTGATCTTTTATTCAGCCACAAAGATGCGATCGAAAAAGAGCATGCCTAACAATCTGCTCAAGACGTACTGCCAACGTGGGGCATTTTTGGTTCTGACAAGGTTTGGTGTTTACGGTGGTTTTTTAGATTTTGTGGTCTGGTTGGCAGCCACTTAGCAGGGCGTTAGTTTGTAAGAGGAAGTAAGAAAAGATGATTAAAGCTTCTGAGATACGTGATTCAAAGCTGATTGGCTTAACAGTAAGCAGCGATTGGGAGCATAGCGAGCACTCTATAGAATTAGCGTTGCTAACTTTTGATAATCAAAAACGCCTTTATAAGCTGTTAGGTGTTACGAGGTACTCAATATATGAAGACTTTTCCTGTGAATACATAGCACAAGTAAAACTCTTATATCTGGAATCAAAAATATTTTTATCTTTAGACCCATTTGATGAGCAATCTAATATTCCAGATTACGAAAATGATTGCTTTTGGTTTGAGGCATTTACTCTCGAACGTGTCGTGAGATAAAGTTAACAATCTGTTCAAGAGGGATTCGGCACGCGTGGCATTTTTACTATGCGTTGGTTTTAGTGGTTAAGGTGTTAAACCTTATAAGGAGAGTTATGCTGGAAAAATCACCTTCGAAAAGAGATGCTATCACTATTTCTACAATGCTAGAGTCTAAACTCATATGTTATGAGCACTATATTGCTTGGGCGGATGAGAGAATAACTATTGAGGATGAGCCTGAATTATGGTTACTTGAGTTGGCTGTAACTAGGGATTTAGAAGCTGCAATTAGAGTAATTAATACCTACGTATATTCTGAACCGTTTGAAGAATTTGATTATGAGTCTTGTAATGATGAGTATATTGCTTCTCTATGGTTGCTTTATAAAAGAAATGATATTTCGTGGGCTCAATTTCTTCTTGAATGTGGAGACTATACAGATGGTGATTATGCTCGTAAAGATTGTGAGTTCTTTTATTACATGCTCAATGACTTTGAAGCCTCAGACTATTCATCATCATTAGAAAAATCACAACAAGACAAAGTTAATAAATCTTTTAAAGATGTTATAGATAGGGTTTTTAAAATATATAGCGAATTATCTCTATATAAGTCTAAATATAGAGACATGTATAAGGCTTAACAAAGCAATCAAGGTGACCAATTACATTTGGCGGCTTTGGTTCGGAGTTTAGTGTACTTTATTGGTTCGGTGGGGCACACCTTATTGCAAGAGCTATAAGCCACGTGAAATTTTAGGATTATTGAGATGAAAAGTAATGTAGGTAAAGGCGTAGTGATCACTTCTCAAACTGGTTGGAATGAAGCGTTCCTCGTCGGGACTGAAGAAGAATTATTATCTCTTGCACAAACAATTATTGACTCCGTTAAGTCTGCTCAAAAAGATAAGTTTTTTGGGGAATCAGTTAAAACGAGTAATCAAGTTTTTAGCAAGCTAGCCCCTTACAGTGAAGTTCAGTTTGATTGGCTAGTCGTAACCAATTCAAATGAACAAACACTAGAAATTGCACATAAAGTTGAAGGCTTATAACAAACGACTAGGGCATTAATAATTAAATTAGGTGTTTTCGGAGGTTGGGCAGAGGGTGTTCAACCTTATACCGATGAATACCAACAACCAGACCTTTCGTTCTTTCCTGAGTTGAAAGGGAACTAAAATACCAATACAAGGTGTTGATGAAGCTGCGAAAGTAGCAGTGTATTGGCAGGCTATGACAAGAATAGATGGCGCTTTTTACGGGGTTTTGTTCTATTTTTGATGTGTATCGTTTAAATCCCCCCCTATTTGTATGTACAATTGATGGTACATCGATAGCTGCATATGTTGCCTTGAGCTGAGCTCAATGTATATGGATATTAGTTGAAGATGACAACTTTAATTGGTTCAAATATTACATTTCTGATTGGTTCTAACATGATTCCCCCACAATTTTTAGAAGTTGGTAAATCAGGGAGTAGCAATGACTTGATTTCCATCGTTGAAATGATGAAAAATGAAGAACCTTCAAATACTCGGGTTCATTCACAAGACTACGAGTGCATTCGACTTGAACCACCTGTCCAAATGCTAAAGTCTGAGTCAGCCATTATCGATGAGGTAGGCCAAGTCAGTTGCTACGTTAAACGTTGCACTACTTGTGTTTTTACAGGTGTTTCTTGGCAACTAAGATACCACTAAGAAACACCATGTTCGGCTTTAGAACTAGAACAAAACTAGGCTTCGGAGAAGTGGCATATAACAGGTCTCTTAACAGGGATTCCTAAGGCTTAGCCACTATTATTCAATTCGACTTCAGTGTTATGTTTTAAGTTGGGCGTTATAGCCCGTTAGCAAGGCGTTAAGTGAAAAGCATTGCTACCTAGCAAATGAGAAATTGGAAGTTTACTAAATGAGTAGAGATATAGAGTTATTCATTAAAAATTACTTAAATGAAATAAATGAGAATAATGCGGCTATATTTGCTGGTGCTGGGTTATCTGCAGCAGTTGGCTATGTTAATTGGAAAGAGTTGTTGAGGCCATTAGCTGAAGAAATAGAGTTGGATATTGATCTCGAACATGATTTGGTGAGTGTTGCCCAATATCATTTAAATGACAATGGGAGACATAAAATTAATCAGCAGCTTATCAATGAAATCGCAACTAATAGAGGACCGTCTGAAAACCACACAATACTATCGAGATTACCAATCTCAACATATTGGACGACAAACTACGATAAGCTAATAGAAAGATCTCTTGAAGATTTTGGTAAAGTAGTTGATGTAAAGTATACAAATATTCACTTGGCAACGACAAAATCTAAAAGAGATGCTGTTGTTTATAAAATGCATGGCGATATTGATCATCCGGATTCGGCTGTTTTGACCAAAGATGATTATGAACGATATGTTATTGACCATGGTCCTTATGTTAATGCCTTATCAGGTGATTTAATTTCAAAGACATTCCTTTTCTTAGGTTTTAGTTTTACGGATCCAAACTTAGACTACATCATGAGTCGCGTCAGGATTCATTTCAAAGAACATCAGAGGCAGCATTACTGCATTTTTAAAAAATGCAGTAAAACTGACTTTGAAGATTTGGCCTCATTTCAGCATGCTCAGATTAAACAGCGTCTTGTAATTAATGATTTAAAGCGATTCCAAATTAAGACCCTTTTAGTGGACGAGTATACGGATATAACAGAGATACTAGCTAGAATAGAAAAGAATTATAGACAAAAGTCCATATTTTTATCAGGGAGTGCTCATGACTACGGTCACTGGCAAAGATCAGATGTAGAAAACTTCCTCTGTAAGCTTGGTGAAACGTTGGTACAAAAAGGGTATAAAATTTCTTCTGGTATTGGGCTGGGCATTGGAAATGCATTCATAACAGGTGCAATCAACGCCGTGTACGGACTTCATAAGGCTCAAGTTAGTGAGTACTTAACTATGAGGCCTTTCCCACAACATATTGATGACTTAGGTAAGCGCAAAGAAACATGGAAAAAGTACAGGTATGAAATAATTGGTACAGCAGGTATAGCATTATTTTTTATCGGAAATAAGCATGTTGATGGGCAAGTTGTTTTAGCTGATGGAATGCTAGAGGAATTTCAGATTGCTCACGAGTTAGGGTTATCAATTATTCCTATTGGTTGTAGTGGGTTTATGGCACAGGAACTTTGGAATAAGGTGATTGAGGATGTTTCTTCTTACTATGAAGACCCTAGTGAAAAGTTGACTGATGCACTTAAGGAATTAGGTGTGCCAGTAGAAAAACCTGAACAACTAATTTCTAAAATTATCGATACAATAGATATTGTTATAAAGGAGTAAATAATGGCACGTCGAGTTTTCTTTAGTTTTCACTACAAAGATGTTGTTGAATTTCGTGCAAATGTTGTTAGAAATCATTGGATGACAAAGCCAAATAGAGAAATATGTGGTTACTATGACGCGTCTATTTGGGAGGAAGCTAAAAAGCAAGGAGACATAGCGCTAAAAAGACTGATAAATGGCGGGTTGAAACAAACATCAAATACTTGTGTTTTGATTGGTTCGGGTACTTATTTAAGGCCTTGGGTTAGATATGAGATCCTCAAGAGTTATAAAAAAGGTAATCATTTGCTTGGTGTCCATATAAACTCAATTAAGTGTAAAACTGGATTGACAAAAAAGAATGGTCCAAATCCGTTTTCTTACGTAGGTGTAACTTTTTCTGATTCTGGGAAAACGGTTACACTTTGGGAAAAAGTTGATGGTGAGTGGGTAAAATACGAGAAAATTGATGGTTCTGCTTCCTACCAACTTACAACTCCAGTCGCCAAAGAGTTTAGAGGTAATGGCTACAAGTTAAGTCATTTTTATAATGTATACGATTGGCTTGATGATAACGGTTACCAAAATTTTTCGGATTGGGTTAGTTAATTGATTCGTTGTATTGGAATTTTCACTTAGCAAACTCTACAAGATGGATTCGCAACGCGTGGCATTTTGCCATGTGTTACAGTTATTACAATAATCCGAATGAGATTTTATCGTTTTTAGAGCGGCTTTCTGATACAGAAAACTCTTTAGGTGAATATGTCAATACCGTCATGAATTTGCTGAAAAAAAACAAACAAGTAAATATACATAACCAAGAAATAATGGAATGACTATGGGTAGAAAAATATTTGTCTCATATAAACATAAAGATAGCGATGTAAAATTTTTAGATGGGTATGGTAATACTGCACGAGCCTATGTAGATAATTTAATTGAGCACAGGCTCAGTGATGAAATTTACAAAGGTGAAGGCGATGAGGATATTAGCAAGTTTAAAGATGACACAATAAAAACACGCCTTAAGGACAAAATTCATGATAGCAGTATTACGATTGTGCTTATTTCACCAAACATGAAAGAGCTTTGGAAAAGTGAATCAGAACAATGGATACCTTGGGAAATATCATACTCATTAAAAGAAGTTACTCGAAATGACAGGACAAGCCACACAAATGGAATACTTGCAGTAGTTTTGCCTGATTATTATGGTTCATATTCCTATATGATCGATGAATCATGCTCACATTGCAAATCCAGACCAATTCAAACGAACAAATTATTTCAAATAATCAGAGATAACACCTTCAATAAAAAAGGTAAAGATGAATGCAAGAAGCAATGTTCGTATTGTTATCGTAGTTTCTATATAGGTGAACAGTCATATATCCAAGTAGTAAAATGGAAGGATTTTATCAGCAACAAAAATTATTACTTAGATAAAACTGTTGAGGTAAGAGATGATAGAAAGTCATACAATATTGTGAAAGAAATAAAATAATTAGCATGTATGATGATTGATGCGTTATGTATTTGAGAGATTTTGGTGAAAAAATTCGAGAAGAAGCCTTTATATCGAAAGGTCAATACTAGAACCCATAGAGTCCCTCATGTTCATGGTGGTGACTATCGAGATAATCGGGGAAAAAATTCAGCTTTTGTTATGAGAAAAGGGGTTAAGCGAGGTTTAGATTACACCCCATTATTTAAGTTTCTGCTTTCTAAAGTAGGACATGAGTGGGATTCGGTGTTCCGCGAGGCTGCTTCGAGACTCGATAAAAAAGAACCTATATATTGGTTGGTATCATTAGATCCTGATCGTGCCCAAGACTATGTTCGCCTTGGTGAAAGTAGTTATTTTAGTGGTTTATACGTCGATCAGCAAGGTATAATGAAAGTTACTAATCCTGATGTAAACGAATCGACATTTCGACCCTTCTGTAAGTGTTGTACTCATACATATAATGGGATAGTGTTTGAGCAAGAATACGTCGGTTAACCAAATACATAACAAATGACTATGGCGTCAATAATTAATTTTTGGCGCTGTTTTTATCCCACATACACTATCTTTATGTATAGACTTAGAGTTACAGTGCCTTTTTGATTCAGGTAATGATAGCTGCTTCTAACTTTTGAAGTTAGGTGTTTGCGGAGACTGTGCTGAGGGTGCCCAACCTTATACCAATGAATATTTACAATCAGGCTTTTCGTTTTTCTCTAAGTGGGAAGGCGATTGGCCGGATCTTAAGTAGTTTTAGCCAACTATTACGCACCACATATTGGTGCGTCGAAATGCTATAGGAGAACAGAGTGAAAATAGGTATTGTTCAGATGGAGATGGGTTGGACGATTAAAGATAACCTCACGACAATATCTCACTATATTAACAGGCTAGATACTCTCGATATTCTCATCTTCCCCGAGCTCGCATTGAGTGGCTTTCATAGAAATATAAAAGCCGAGTCTAAAGAACACTTAATTCAAAATGCGTTGCTAAAACTATGTAATTTGGCCAAAAAGCATAGAACCACTCTGTTTTTAGGTGCGCCTAAAGTGGCAGGATTAAATGTGTTCAATAGTTATTTGTGCATTAGCAAAACGGGTCAGGTTATAGCGCAATGGGACAAGACTGGCTTGACTGCAAGTGAATCTCAATTTTTTGCTAAAGGTGGCAATAGAAGCGCATTAGATCTTGATGGTACTCGCTGCACCACACTAATTTGTAGAGAAGTCGAAGATGTTGACTGGTTTCTTGCTCAAGTTCGTTCTTACTCTCCGGAAATCGTAGTTTGGCCTAGTTATATTCACCAAAGTAGCAATGACAAAGACTTAACGGGTTATTTTTTATCGGCTTCTGAAATAGCTAAGGAACTCGATGCACTTGTTATACAGTGCAACTGGCAATACGCACTTAATGATCATGATATTCGGGGATTAGGTGGTAGTCGGTTATTTGGAACCGATGGTCGATGTATTTTCTCCATGCCAATGGATCAACCTGCGGTGAGCATCTTGGACTATTCTCAGGGTTCGTTGAGGTCAATTGAAACTATGAGTTCACTAGAAATTGCGTTATAACAAATTACCCAATAGGAATATAAAAGTGCATCATGAACTTTCAAACAACATATCGAGCCAACTTTTATTTAATTGGAGAAAAAATTGAGTATTGAATTAGAAGCTCAGAAACTGCGTTCCGAGTTGGAAAAGTTTTCATTACCGATAATAAAACTACAGCCTGAGCCAAAAGATGCAAAGACACCTTGGAGCAGTAAATTCGGTGGTAAACCATACTGGCCTAAAGAAATGAAATATCCAGAATCTGACACTGGTACAAAATTAATTCTTCTTGCCCAACTTAACTTAACAGAATTACCTAACCTTCCAGGCTTTCCTCGGGAAGGCATTTTACAATTTTTTATAGAAGATGATGATCTTTACGGAATGGACTTTGATAAGTCATTAGAAGAGCTTATTAAGTCACCTAGTGGTTACAGGGTTATTTATCATCAAACTGTAGAAAATAACATTAAGCTTCTTGAGGTTGAGTTTCCTGAAGCAAATAAAGATAGCTATCTACCGATTACGAGAGAGTTCCGACTGGAAGCTAAACTTAGCAGCGAAATCCCTTCACCAACAGATTACCGTTTTGAAAAGTATGCTCAAGATCCTTTTAATTATGAAGAAGAGCTTGCTGAATATATTTATGATAATTTTTCTTCAGATGGCAGTAAGCTTGGTGGGTATGCTAATTTCACACAAGAAGATCCGCGTGTAGCTGGAGAGCATGATGATTGGGTTCTTTTGTTTCAAATGGATTCAGAGTTCTTTGATAGCGGCGATGAAATTTTATGGGGAGATGTTGGAGTAGCAAACTTTTTTATTGAAAAAGAAGCTCTTAAAAGAAATGATTTTTCGAGGGTTTGGTATAACTGGGATTGTTCCTAAAACTCAAAGCGAACAAATTAATGACACAGAGACGAAAAATAGTAGGCTTGCGATCCTTCTTTGCTAATCTTCGCCTACTATCTCGGCGGTTTTGGGTAGGGGTTCGCTGCACTTTGTTGGTTCGGAAGTGCACTGTTTATAGCTGGCATTCCCTTTTTTATTAGTGCTATCTTTCGTCTCGTGCTGAATTGGTTATGATAAACCTTACTAAGTTGTTAGAAATGCGAGGGTAATGTGTTAGTCGAAAAGTGGTTAGACATTGATGGAGACCAGCTTTATTGCCTGTCTACTGAATTCAAAGAGTTTCAAGAAACGTTAGTGTTAATTCATGGCCTAGGTGAATCGCACCTCTGTTTTGCGGATGCATTTGATTGGCTGCAAAACTACAACCTAATCATGTTTGATCTTTGTGGCTATGGTTATTCTCCAGCTTCAGTTGTGTCTCACTCCACAGAAACTCAAGCAAAGCGCATATTAAAAGCTCTTGAGCAACTGAATATTCAAGATTGTTTTCTTCTTGGGCACTCTTGGGGAGGCGATACGTCGACCTTAGTTTGCAAATACGACGAGACAGGCATCGTACGTGGTTTTATTAATGCCGAAGGCGGGGTGCACGAAGAAAATATCATTTTATCTCAGATTATTGCTGAAACATATTCTGAATTAGGCGGCGATGAGTTCTCCAAATGGGTGAAAGGAGAAGGCTTTTCAAAACGTTTTGCTATGTCTTGGAACCACGGCGCTGGTATTAAGTACCTTTCGTCAGTACGGCGTTGTGAACCCGTCGTTTTAGGTAGTACTGCTCGTGAAATCTACGCTCAACATGCCACTCAAGATCGTCGAGGTGTAGTGAGCTGGGGACAAATATATGAAAACTTGTCCATTCCTAAAGTTTACTTCTGGGGGACACAAAGTCTAAGAGGTTGTGAGCGAGCAATAAAATTTATTTCGACATTAAATAATGTGTCGTTTGAAGGAGCCAACCACTGGGTGCAAAATGGTCCGTCTACGTTTTATACGGAAGTAGATAAATTTATTACTAACGTAAAAAAAACCTAACCAGCCACTATGGCGTCAATAGTTAATTTTGACGCTACCTTTATCTCACATCGTACCGTCTCTCAGCGTTTATTTTAGGATCGCAAGCATCTTAAGAGCAAAGGTAATGATAGCGATTTTTAGGCTTTCCCTTTTCTGAAACTCGCCCTAAAAATAGAGTTATACAGCCTAGCCGAAGTCATATTATGGCTGTTTTAATTACTAACTTGTCATTATGTTTATTTTGGCAGTCAAAATGCATTATTTATAGTGATTAAAACTACCTTAATAAACGGATACATTATTCTTGATTATGGGTTTATGACTCACCTGTTTTTATCGACTTTAAAATTAAATAACTGTGACATTAGTAAACTAAAAATAAGTTATTTTCGGTATGATAAGAAAAATATCATTATTATTTTAGAGACAGTCTATGTTTACCGAATCTGAATTGGAAATTGTTCGTAGTATTCTTCTTGAAAATGACAGTCATTATGAGATGGATGACGAATTTGATGATGAATTTGAAAGTAGAAAAAAGCACCTTTATTGGTATTTGCATCGCGAGAATATTATCGACTTGTCTCAAATACCTTACTTTTGGCATAGCGCCGCAGAGGCATCGTCTGATTATGATGCTAATGATGTCGTCCAAATTTTGACGAAAAGCAGTCAAAACGATCAATTATTTGAAAGTTGGCGACAACCTGAACCCGCTTGTTTTGTGGAAAACGTGTCTGGTGATTTACAACCTTTGGTAGAGGCACTTCCTAAGCTGCATGAGTCTTTTAAGTCTGAGATGAAATTTCAACTTGCGGTACGAGGGGCGATTGATGTTAAAGATTTAGATGAAGCATTATTGCTGTCAAAGGCCGAGGAAGTCGTAGAAAATCGACGTTATCATTATCATTCGGTACTAGATGATATGTTGGCCGTTTGGTCTGAAGAAGAAGTGTGTAAGAGCATTAACCGTGTGGCTTCAAAGCTAGGGGCAAAACTTAATGACTTTGATTTTCTGGATAAAACGCTGGCTTTTATTACTCCAGAGCAGCTGGTTAACATTGCATTTAATACTTATTACTCTTCTGATATTAAAGACATACATAAATACATGAATCAGCGACCGGAAGGGTTGGCTGAACTTATTATAAAAACAGCGCCTAATTGTACGGAGTCAACAGGTTTGGTCGCAACCCTTGGTTGGTTGGCTTTACAGCTTAGGGAAAAAGGGGAGTCCCTTGATTATGCATTAGCGGATCACATGATGGCGAGTGCCTCATGCAGTGATATCGAAAAGCTTCCTCAACTTTTATCGATTCTTCCTGAAGATTTAAGTGAAAAGTTCGTGTTAGACAACCTCTTCCGTTCGAGTTTTCTCCGCTATTTCTGTAATAAGCCAGTAGCGGTTGCCATGGTGGAGCGCGTGTGTGATTGTGGGCGTGGAGAGCATTACTTTAAAGTTTCAGCGATTGAGGCTATTGGTAAAAAATACCCAGAAACATTGATAGCGGCGCTAGAGACTAAAAAGATCCCTCAGCGTGCTTTATTAGTGGAAGGTCTTGCCGCTTCGGTCGATCCCATCGCGATTCCAACGTTAATCACGTACCTAGAAGATACCGTAGAGACGGTACGAACTGAAGCCGTAAAAGGGCTAAAAAAGCACGGCATGAATGCCATTGATGCGTTGTTATCGGCATTAGATTCCCGTAAGAAAACGGTTCGTTTGCATGTTTGTGAAATTTTGATGACGCTTGATGAAACAACAAAATCGGATCCACGGATTGTTGAAAAAGCCGCTGAAAAAGCCAAAAAAGAGAAAGTAGAAGAGATTCGTCTTTTACTCACTCAGTTGGGAGGTGTTGAAGACACTGCTGGTGCCGATGCCAATAGTCAAGCAAACGTGGCTCTGGCGGCCGTTTCTCAGCAAGAGCATAAAAGCTTGATGGAGGCGACCAAAAAGTGGCAGAAGCTGCACCGAGAATATTGGTATGACTCTCATGATGAGAACGATAAACGTGCTTATCAAGATTTTAGCCAGTTGATGTCTAAAACATGTGGTGATCGCGCTGTGATTGTGGCGGCAAAAGGCTTGGGGGAAACGAATTATACTGCTTCTGTTCAATGTCAAATGCTAGCGACGCTGGCCGGCGATAATGCCAACAATGAAGTTAATGCCCACGCTTGCTTGATCTATTGGTGTGAGAAATTAAAAGTGATATCCGCGCCACGTAATAGGGAGTATGGGGACAGTATCCGAAGCAGTGTAAACTATCTGTTTGCTAACTTGTGTGAGTTTTATGGCAGTAACCTGCACCAAGCCATGCGCAGTATGTTAATAGAAGCCAAGCATCCCGTACTTGATGCTGTGTGGGAACGTTATATGCAGCTAAATAGAGATGATGTGGAAGACGTTTTTCTTTCATTTAGCAAAGTGGCTTCAGCAGAATCATTACTGTCTGGAATGAAAGCGTTTCCAGCTACGGCACTGCCTGTCTTACTTGATTTATTAAAAGCAAAAAAAGTAGCGAGTCGTTCTAATGCGGCTCAGGTGTTTATGGAGTGCCCGACCTTAGATGCGTTACCCGCATTGGAAACGGCATTATCGAAAGAGAAAAACGCAAAAGTTAAGGGTTTATTGGCTTATGCTACTTTTTCTGTGGCAAATTTGGAGTTTGGCCTATCGGAGAAGCTGGCGTCTAAGCATGCATTGACGGCTGCAGAGCATACCGAGTTGGATGCATTTTTAGAGCGTTTTGTTATCCCACTTCCTAAAAAAGTAGAGTTAACGGCCTTGCCACGTCTGCTGTGGGCATCAGGTAAGCAGCTATCTGATGGGGCCATGCAGTGGTTCATATCGCGATTGGCGGAAGAGAGCGCAAAACAGCATGATCCTATCTTAGTGAACTTTGTGGCTCAATTACATCGTGATGAGCTTAAGCCTTTATGGCAAAGCTTGTTGTCCATCTACGCTGGTGAAAAAGAAGCGCGATTAGGCTGGGTGCTCTTTTCTGCCGCGTTACTTGGTGACGATGAGGTGATGTCTGAACTGGGTAAAAATCTGGATGATGAAGCCAGAAGTGGGGCTTCGGCGGCCGCGTTCTATAAGGTTCAAATTTTGGCTCGACATGGTTCTCAATCTGCTCTGAGCTGGTTAGATCACTGGACGAGAAAAGCAAAAAGTCAGGGGCTAAAACACCGCACGATTAATGCGTTAGATGATATTGCGGCAGAAAAAGGCATTAGCCGTGATGAAATTGCAGACTCAGTGGCGTCTGATCTTGGTTTTAATGATCAAGGCCAGCAAAATTTTGCTTTTGGTGAGCGCACTTTATTATTAACTCTGCAAGATGACGGCGCGATTACGTTAAGCCTTGATGGAAAAACGCTAAAAAGTGCGCCAGCGACTCGAAAAAGCGACGACGCCGATGAGTTAAAACAGCGTCGCTCTGAGCTGTCTGCTTATCGAAAACAGATCAAACAAGCCTTTGCTAACGCCCAAGCTCGACTAGAGCAGGCCATGATCACAGGCCGTATTTTTAACCAACGTATTTTTTCGCAAACGTGGGGAAGCAATGCCTTGTTGGCTTACCTTGCGCGCCGCGTTGTTTGGTGTTTTAGCACAGAAAGTGAAGACATTTATGTTCGCTTAGATGAAAGTAATCAGTTTGTGGACATTAATGATGACGAGGTGGTTTGGCCGGAAGGAGCAACGCTGACGGTAATGCATCCACTGAACTCGACGTCTGAAATTTGTCAGCAGTGGCAAGAGATCTTTGATGATTATGAAATCGAACCTCCTTTCCCTCAGTTAGCGAGGCTGGTGTTCACTGTCCCTGATGATGAAAAGAGCCTACGTTCGGTTAAGCGTTATAAGAAAACGACGTTCTCTACTTCTCGTCTTCGTACTAAGATGGAGCGCCGAGGCTGGGCAAATGGTGAGCCGCAAGATGCAGGTAATGTGAATTGGTTATACAAATATTTTGCTAGTGCCAACATTACGGTGGCGATCCACATGAGCGAAGGGTTCTGTATGGGTCATGATGATTTTGAGCCGGAGCAAAAAATCCCAGCGATTGATTTCCATGGGAAACGATACGGCCGTGATATTCCTTATCAAGCGGAAAGAATCACATTACGTGATGTAGATGCGATTGTGTATAGTGAAACCATTGCTGATTTAGAATCGGTTCTGAGTAACAATTAATTCTTAAATGTATGCTGGCGATAGGAGCCTATCGCCAGTACTTTCATTCTTGATTCCCGCTTAAGTGCTTGCAAAGCTACTCTTGCTGATCAGGTAATACATATAACTTTTCTAATTGCTCCGCGTAATACAGCTTTTGGTATAAATCTTGTTGAAAAAGCAGCTCGTGAAATGCTTCTGATTTATTGTTAGGAGTGATCTCAGGATCAAGCATGGACTTCGCTAGGTCAGCTTGCTGTGCAAAGCCCAGTGTATGTGCGTGTTGTGCCCATCGCTCTATCTCATCTTGGGTGCTGTTAGAGATGTGAATGACCCCTTGGCTAAGCAGGCTGTTGAGCCACTTAGCGCCCAGCGATAGCCACTTTTCAAGTATTGGATCATAGGATTCCATTCTGTTGTCCCTTCGTGTTTTCAGAAAATGAATAGTTTAGGTATAGGTACTCCGCCCAATCTTGCCCGTACATAGCAATAGGGGTGAATTGCAAGTGTTGCATATCATAATGCCAGCGACCAAAGATGGCGACAGCATTTTTATTGTGCGTTTGCCATGTATCAAAGGCTGAAGTGTTTTGCTCTATCGCATCAATAACAATGTTTATATTGCGTCCTTCGTTGTCTTCGCATTGTGTCTGCCATTGCTGGTGGACTTCATTTAATTCCAATGCATTAAATGCGTCACTGCGAATGATGCCAAAGAGTGGCGCATGATCATCGTATGGGTTTGCACGTATCTTGTTCACTATCTGTGTAATTTGTGTATTAACCGATGGGAGCTGTGCCAACATGTCGACCAGAGGAGTTGGAGTGATCCGTTTTATGTGAGTGTCTTCTTTTGTTGAAATCCCTCCGTCGGCGCTGCACCACCCTTTATTAAGAATAAAAGAAGCGTGTAATAAGCGTTGTACCTGACCATTACCAAGCAGGGCATTACGAAAGCTATTTCCGTTGAGCCCTTGAAAGATCACAGAGTAAAAACGCTGCTGAGTGGGAGAAAAGAAATGCACTTTAAAGCTTGGTTGTGTGTTGATGAGCGCTTCATCGTCTTTCTTCACTCTGCGCAACTCTTCAGCGGCAATGCCGATTAAATCGAGCCCCGTGTTTGCAACAAAACGCCGTTTGTGCTCTCCGGCTAGCTGATTAAGCGGCTGAGGTAACGGTGAAACGAGCAGCGCTTTTCTGTAGGCATGGAGTTGCGCCAGAGCAGCACGGAGCCTGTCTGGGGAGCTAATGAGTTGGTGCTGCCACTCTAAAGTGAGCAATGTTGTTACCCGACTGAGAAGAAAGGCGGGCCTTGGCAGATCTGCCTGTTTTAATTCAATTGCAAGGCGCTCACCTTGTTCAATTTGTAATTTGGTTACCGATGAAATGCCATATTGCACGATTTGATTCAGCCAACGTCCAAGATCATGTAATACGGTTCTTTGCCAAGGAAGCAGAGCTTCATTTCGGGTTGGTGGCAAGATGCGTTGTTGTTCAATACACCAAGATAACACCAGTAATGCTCGGTGCTCACATTGGGGCTTTTCACAACTGCACAGAGAGAGTTTCAAACCACCGTTTTTAGGAATGTGGACGTTGTAAACTTGTTTTAGCTGTACTTGGCCAGTTAATGCGGATTCTGTTTCTTGCCAGCTTACAGGCATAGACTGAAGCAGGTAGCGTTGCGCTTTGTTAAAGGCTGCTTTGGTAAAGTGCTTTTCTATCTCTTCGTAGCTGTCAAACTGCCAAGGCAATGGGCCGATTTTTTTGGGGTGTGTGTGTTCTTCCTGTAACGTGATTGGTGCGCAGCTCTTCTCATCGTGTAATAGCTTGTTTGCTTGTGTTGGCTGCTTGCTTGTTCGCTCTGGCTGATCGCATACTTGGGGTTGCTGCGTGTCGTGAGTGCTGTTATCGGTCACTTGCTGGCTGGCTAGGTGTTTTAAGCCCAATAAAAAGCAAACGAGGTGAAAGCAAGGGCCATTGGCGGCACAGTTGCAAGATAGATGCTCAAAGCCTGCGTCGGTAAGATGTTGTTCATGGCCATCAATCTGCGCTTTTGCGCCAGTGTCGGTTATGCTCCAGTCGGTTTTGAATGTTGCCTCATCGGCGAGGCATTTATCAAGTTGCTTTTTTCCTCGTCGTAATAAGCCTTTATTTGCCCAGTGCACAAGGTAATCATCGTTAATGTCATGGATCCAGCTAATCATCATGGTACTAGTGCTCTACTTTTTCATGGTGTTGGCGACCCAAGCCGCTAAATGATCGGGAGTCATGGCGGAAACATCCATGCCTAAATTGGTCAGTTGATTGGCAATACCTCGATTAAACTCCGGGTTACCGCCATCGTTTAAGGCAGCCAAACCAAGCAGTTTTACGCCAGCTGAATGCATACTTTTTGTTTGCTGGAGCAGCGTTGTGACATCAGCCCCTTCGTAAAAATCGCTGATCAACACTACGATAGAACGCTGTGGCTGAACGATACTGTCATTGACATAACTTAAGGCTTTGCCGATATTGGTTCCGCCACCGAGCTGTACAGAGAGTAAACTCTCAACGGGATCGTCAACTTTATCGGTTAGATCCACAATGCTTGTATCAAATAAGATCAGATGGGTTTTTAAGGCGGACAATCGACAGAAAATCGCAGCCAATACGGCTGAATGGATCAGTGAATCCAGCATGGAACCACTTTGGTCGATGACAATATACAAATCCCAAGGCAGGCGATCTTGCTGGCTTTTATAAAACATCATTTTTTCGAGCAGTAAACAGTCGGCTTCGTGGTTGTAATGCTTTAGGTTATTCCGAATACTGCGATGCCAATCTAGATTGCTGAGTTGTTTTCTGCCCCCATGTAAGTGCCTCTGTTTTGTGAAAGAAAATTGAGATTGTACTTTTTGTGCGAGCACGGCCTCCAGCTCCTGACACACTCGATTTATGATCCGGCGTACTTCGTCCATGACCTCTTGGGGTAAATGGTTTCTGAAACTTAGCAGGGTTTGTACCAAAGCTAAATTTGGTTTGGCTTGTTGTAGCACGGAGACATCGGTTAATAGCTCGGTAAGTTGATAGCGATCGATGGCTTGTTTTTGTAATATTTCTACGGTGCTTTTAGGAAACACTTGGCGCACTTTCTGCAACCAATCGATGGCCGTTAGCTGAGTTTCCCCTAAGCCTGCACCTCTTTGTTCATATTCTCGTTGGTAGAGGTAATCAAGGCTTGAATCGCGAGAGGCATCCGCATTATCCAATGGATTCGGTAATGCATCCATGCTGTTTTTGCCAAGGATGAGACGCCAACGACGTTGATATTCGTTCATTTCATTTTGTGTCATTGTTTGCCTCCCCATAATGCATATAACGGTGCGAACTGTTGTCTTAGTGTGTACGCGTTATCAAGACTGCTTTGTGGACAGCTTTCCCCAACGGTGATAGGAGACGCCTTATTAGTATCGATCTTGTGACTCAACACTTGGCTAAACTGAAATACCTCCCGAGGTGAAAGGGAAGTAAAAGCCAGGCGAAGAGAAGGCAAAGCGGCAAGAAACGCTTGTTCATCCAGAGTTAAAACGTGCTTGTTCACTGTTTCAATCAGCTCAGGAGATTCTAGGAAAATAGCACGTGCGGCTAAGAAAAAGCCCCGTAAAAAGTCACCACAATACTCAACCGTTAATACCGCTTGTGTAAAGGCATCGGCCACATGTTGGTGTACTTTGTGAGTGGGGATTTGTTGATCTCGACACAATATCCCTAAGCTGACGCCTTTAATTGTTGGGTGCGGATTTACGTTGACCAGCTCATGCAGCGCATCATAAAACAGGACAGGATCACAATGCCATGTGGGTTGGCTGTTTATGGTATTTGCCATCATGTTCATTTGATCAACCAAGGTATCCGATTGCTTCTGATCCGAGATGGCTAACCACGGCATACGGACACAAAAACGTTGGTAGCCAGTGGATAATAATTGGTGCAATAGGGCGATGTTACCCGTTGTTAAGCTGTGTTTATGTTGGAAACACATGCTCAAATAATAAAAAGCATTGGCTAATTCACAGGGATCACTTTCTTGCTGCAGCCAGATTGCGATCTCGTCGGCGATAGGCTTGATGATTTGGTGTAGCCCCATACACAAGGCGTGGAGTAAGGCGATCACGCAGCGGTGGTTGGTGCTATTTTGGATATTAAACGTGAGTAAAAGTTTGTTTAATGCTGCTTCACGAAGTGTATTACCATAATGGCTGCACTCCAGAATATGGGCTTCAACTTCGGGCTGCCATTCAACCTGCCAGATCTCTCTGACTAGATTAAGATCGGTGCCTTGAATAAAGTCAGGCCCTTTTCTTTTATGAGCATAACCTGAGTTTAAAAACGCCAGTTGATGAAGTAGTTGAGAAATTTGGCGGTGTTTGTGCTTACGGTAAATCTGTAGCGTTTTTATGCTCTCTTTATTTTGGCGATAAGGCAGCGTTTTTTGAGCGATTAATGGTAAATCAAACTGATGGCATTGGGCATGGAAGTCTTGGATTAAGGGAGATAAAGGCAAACCTCCCGGCAATTGGCCAAATTGATCGCCCGCTAAAAAATGGTCCACCAGCTGAGTAAAGTATTTTTCCGAACCATCTTGCGCCTGCTTTAAAAAGCACGCAGTAATGGCTTCTCTAAACTCTTTTCGCCCAGCAGCATGACCACGCAATTGGGCTAAACGTTCCATCATTACATTGGCTTCGATGGCATCGGGTAGGCTGACCAGTTGGTTAGCTTCTCTTAGGCGATCCACAAGCGCCGCACAAAGCCGTGAATGAAGGGCTTGTTGTTGGGGTGTTTGCTCCCTATTGGCTGCGTTTATGTTCGCATTTGAAGCACCTTGCAGATCTTGCCATACCGCGTGGTAGTAGCCAGTATCTGGCATGCCTGCGGAGTAATCAGCCGCTTTATTCATTCTTTCAAGAGAATAGGCGATGAGATGGGTGCCCGTTTTTATCGACGCCTTTTTCTTGGTGTGTGGGGCGCTCTTTGCTGGTGGTATTTTCTTATCCTGTAGGCTGCTGAGAAATTGAAAGATACCCAAGCAATGAAAGCCGCCACACACCACCAAGCAGCGTTTTCCCGCTTCGATGTGTTGGCGAAGTTTGTGCGCCATAAACTGCTCTCGGGCGAGAGTTTCATTATCCAGCCCTTGAATGGTTTCTTGTGAGTTTCTGATCAACAAACATAAGGTAAGCAAGCGCTGAAAAAATTCGTCGGCACTTTTGGTATTTTTACTGACGTTAGATTCAAAATGACGCTCCCACCACGTATCAAAATCCGGGCTCTGACTTTGTTCAAGCAGTGAGTCAATGTAGTGGTTTTGGCTTAGAAACTTGTCATGATAAATTTGAGCTTCATTGTCACCGCAATAATCTTGATTGTTATCACTTAAATAAAGGCGGTTTACGTAAGGAAGATCAATAAATTCGCATTCGATACCGTGCTCTTTCGCCGCTTGAATCGCCACCCATTCTGGCGACATTTCGCTAAAAGGCACATAACAACGGTAGTGCTCGGCCGCAGATAATGAAGTGACATCGTTGTTTGATTCTGTATTGGTTTTTTCTTGGTCATCATTGTCGATGACATAGTTATAAATGGCCAGTGGTGGCTTGGCCTCATTGTCGAGCATAAACGGCAATAAGTGCTGAGCTTCACTCGGCCCTTCGACGAGAATGATGTCTGGCTGATGTTGTTGGATAAGTTGTTGAAGCTGCCTGCTACACTGTGGGCTATGATGCCGTATTGGAGCCCACACGATATTCGGTGCCGATTGAATGTCGGACAGCGCTTGATTAATTTCAACAGAAAAGTGAGTGTTCATGCGAAGTGGCCTACTTATTCGGCTTCGAGCTGGGTATTTTCAACAAAGTTTTGCCATAAGCTGTGTTCTTTTCGCTTTCGTTTCACTACACGCAAGTAGTCTTTAAAGCGCTTGATGTCGTCATCATTGTCTTTGATAACGGTACCAAGAAAGTGCTCAGACAAGTGCTTAGGTTGAACTTTTGATTCGCCAAAATAATGGCATTGAGCCGCGGCGTTGAACGCGATGCTGATGGCTTCAGCAGTAGAGAGCACCGTGGTTGGGCTTTCAATGGCGACACCTTCCACTTTGCCATTACGCATGTCGTGGAAAGCCGTTGCCAGCACTTCTGCAATATCCAGATCCAGTGAAATAGGAATGTGGCTATCGCGTAACTGTTTATTGACGGAATCACAGATCAGCTGAGTTTGATCTTTTTGGTTAGACAGGGGTTTCATGGTTTCGAAATTAAAACGACGTTTCAAGGCCGACGACATTTCATTGACCCCGCGATCTTTTAAGTTCGCAGTGGCAATAATATTAAAACCCGGCGTCGAGAGTAGGTAGCTATTTTGGTTATCTTTAATTTCAGGAATGTGCAGAATTCGATCTGACATAATTGGAATTAAGTTATCTTGCACTTCAGTTGGACAGCGGGTGAGTTCTTCAAAGCGCATAAGTTCACCTTTGTGCATGGCATCGTAGAGCGGGCCGGGTACTAAAGCATCTAGGCTAGGGCCATCTTTTAATAGCAGGGCATAGTTCCAACTGTATCGAATGTTTTCTTCAAAAATACCAGCGCTGCCTTGAATGGTATGGGTACTATTGCCTGAGATGGCCGCGCTGAGTAATTCGGATAGAACGGATTTTGCTGTACCAGGCTCACCCACCAGTATTAAGCCACGCTCACCAATTAACGTAACAATCGCACGCTCAACAACATCGTCATTACCGTAGATTTTTCTGGTGATTTCTTTACCTTCGATTTCTTTACCTTCACTCCCTAAGATAAATGTGCGCACCATGCGTGGGCTAAGTTGCCACCCTTTAGGTTTTTGGCCTTGATCGTGTGTGATTAAATGTTGGAGTTCGTCTTGGTAACGTTGTTCGGCAGGAAGGCGTTGGGCAGTGGTATTGGACACGAAATTTCCTTTTTAAGTCAAAATGCATTCATAAACATGAATCAGAATTTATCAAATATTAAAGTGTATGACTTCATATTCTATTTGGCATTATCTCATAAAAGAAATGTGGTGTTGAACTGCATTTTATAATCAGAGAGAAAAAGAGAAGGAATAAGGTGCTCACTATCTCTATAAATATATTTATAAGTGAAGGTCGGAAAATAAAGACGATTCATGGCGTGTTTATATTTTGGAAGTAATCTCTCATTTTGGTAATTACACTTGTGCTAATGGTGATAACTAAATATAAGCCACTTTTTATGTAAATATAGATCTTCTCGGTGAGAGACATTAAAGATAAAATACATTATAGGGTCGCTAACTCAACCAAAGACGTTAGATCCATTTCTTCGCATATAAAGAATCAAATAACAATATTAAGGGTTCGTATAAATCATGAATCAATTTGATAAAACCAAGCATCTTGTCGTTGAGCTAGATGATACGGCAAGCATTGCATCGGCGCTTCGTTCGTATCAACAGCTCTTAAATAGTAATGACGCGTTTAACTGCGATGGGATGATGTCGCACTTGGATGTGGAATTTATGGCAGCGACAGAGCAAGGGAGCCGTCGATTACAAGTCGGTGATGTTAACGATCCTAGCTTGTTAAAGCAGGCATTGAATCTAGGACAAGAAGGTGGAGAGTACCTTTATCCAGATAATATTGGCGATGAGGATGAACTTTATATTTCTGAACCATTGATTTTTGCCATTGCGTTACAGTACCCAGAGCTGCGTGAAGAAGTGGTGAGAACGGCGGAGGCCATCGTGTCTTATGCTCGACGTGCTAATGATACCGACAGCATGTGGATTGATGATGTTCGTATCTTCGGGATTGAATCTTTATATATGCTGGCTTGCGAAGATTTACAGTATGTATTTCTGCTGGCGCAATTTTATGTTCCTTACTGGGATGATGAACATGTTTGTGGCTATGATGCTTTTTTCAGTGATTTTGTTAAGCGTTATGGCTGGCACCGCGAGGTGATCAAAGGGTACATTTGGTGTGATCACAGTGAGTTTCGTCAGAAAATGTATTGGGACAGTTGGAAGGAGGCGGCGTTTTATCAACCGCTGGGTGACTACCTGAAAGCTAATCCAGAGGAATATTTGGTTTTTAAGAAAATGGTGATCGAACGCCTTAATGCCGCTCCCTTTTTGATGTACAGCAAAGAAGAAAGCCTGAATGAACGTGATCCGGTGCTGGAGCTGTACGAAACATTATTTCCGTTGCCACCGGAATGGGAGAGCGCAGAAAAGCGAGAAGCGGCCTTGCAAAGTGACTTTATTGACAACACGCTAGAAAATGAAGCCATGGACTTACAAGCACAGATCAGTCGAGACGTTACCGGTCCTTTAGTGTGTTACGCAGAAGCTCAGTTGGCCGAGCAAGCCGCGGAACAAGCTCAGCAAGAAAGGAGAGAGCAACCTTATCTCCCTGGCAGTGGTTTAGCAGCCATTAAACCCTTAATCTTGGCGTTGGAAGAGGGCAGCTTAATATGGCAGTACATTGAAACGGGTGAACCCAAACAGATATTAGACAATATCCAGCAAACGGCGTTATGGCCCCTCGCTCGTGACAACGCGCCGCTGTGTCATGAGAAAATGAAAGAAGCCTGTTTTTTCCATGAGGAGTCGGCGTTAACCGACGGCCTTGACGATATTTTAGAAGATGTTGTTCAGGATCTAAGGTCTGACTCTCCATATCATGAAAGCATCATTGCTAACGATTTATTTTCTCATCAGCCAATTGGTGCTGTGAGTAATAGCACGCTCAAAGCACAACGGAATGAGCAGTTGTTGCGCATTTTTGATGTGTTCTTCCGTTTATTAGGCAAAGAAGATCTTTCTTACGCTGTGTTTGACTTATTGGTTAAACCAGAAAGTGACGCGGTGATTAATGAGCGCGACTACTACGAGCGTTACAGTAACCTGCCAGAAGGCAGCGAGTTCTCGGCATTTTTAATAAAGAAAATCGAAGCGTTAAGCTGGGCTTTTGACGACTGTGAAGAGAAGATAGAACAAGAAACTTTAGCCTTAGCCGATCAAGTTTTGTCGGAAGGGCGCGAGATTCTCCATCCACAGCATTTTTGCGGAAATTTAGGCACTTATTCGTTATTTGCGTACTTGCTTTATAAGGAATACGAAAGCCAAGAAAAAGACAATTTGGCTCAAGTTTGGGCTGAGTGTTTTCAAAGCGACGATGTATGGAAGCAAGCGGCTGATTTGTTATTACGCGGTGCCTACATCGAAGGAGAAAAAAATATCGGGGGGACTTCGGGGTTAACCCCAGAGCAGATCACCTTGATTAAGGAATACTTTACGGCCCATGCGCCCAAAGCAACAGAATCTGATATTTTAGATTTACTTCAATGCCATTTAATGCGAAGTGAGTGTCACCGTGGCCCTTTGAAGTTTAACCAGTTCAGTGAACGTCAAATTGGTTATCAGTTTTTGGAGGACAGAGACGATGATTACCAACGTGTCGTGTTGATTTGTTTTTGGCTAAAACAATTACCATTGCCTTGCTCTGTACAGGCTACGCGAATTTGGTCTTTGTTGTTGGCATTAGCGCCTATAAGAGTTGTGCGTTATTTACATCGTACCGTTGAAGGTACATTTTCTGGCCCAGAAGCCCCATTAGCTGAAGCAGAGTTTTATGAAACGTTGGAAAAAGCAGGCATTTCATCTGGGCTTTTGTCGTCTTATCGGGTTAGCCAAACATTCAGGACTTATTCTGGTGGCCTAGAGCGTGTTCATTGGCTTGATCATTATGCCAATATTGATAGCTCTGATGACTCTATGTTTGGGCGTATTGAAAAAAAACAAGCGGAATCCATGCGTGAAGGGCTACATTATATTATTGAAAGGTACCGTATTCAGTTTTATCAAGAGCTTTCACTGCGCCATCCGAGGTTTACGTTTGATCAAGAAGCCGATTTTCAGCGCTGTCTTAATATCTTTGTGCAGCTAAACTTAAAATCATGGCATGAAACCATTGCAAGTCAATTTGGAGAAGCGTGTTTGTATGCTGGCTGGGGGAAAGACACCCCAGAGCATTTACGTTTAGCCATTAAGCCAGATGCACGCGTTATTTCTGATAGGACATGCCATAAAGATCACTGTGAATATTCTGAAATCACTTTGATGCAGTATCGAGAAGATCATAATGCGTTGTTAATGCACGATAAAGGTTTCCCAGTCGAGCGTTACCAAGAAGCAATCCCTTCTGGTGATATGGTGATTTTTGATAAGACTGTGTCCGTTGAAATGATCCAACAAGCTGTGAATGAGGTGACCTCCGTATCGGAACGAGTGGATCATGTGGTTAATACTCTCTTGCAATACTTAGCGGGTGAGTTGCCGTATCAGACAGCTGCCGAGTGTTTTGATTTGTATATCCATAAAGAGGAATTATCTGCGGGGCCGAATGAATACGGTATGTATGAATTGGAACACTTCTTTTGGATGATTGATGAGTCTCGACGAGATCGGCTGGCGCTTTTGCTATTTAATCACTCTTTCAGAGGCTTTAAAGTGATTGAAAACAGTGCAGAAGAGCACTATCTGGATCTTCAGGTTCGAAATGGAACCATGTTAGTGGAAAAGCGCTTATCTTATAATCCTTGTAAAGAAGAGGACATTAGTGAGCACGTTCATGCTCTTGTGATTGAATGGCTGTCGAAACTCGGCGTTCGCAAAGATCATTTGGCGCTTTATTGTGCGAAAAAACTAACACCGCCTTTGCAGCAATATTTATTAGAAGAGGCCCGCAGTGGTGAATTGGTTAAGGTTCTTCCAACTCTTTATGCGGAGCGTCGAGCACAGCTGGTGGAGATTTTTGCAAGACAGCCAGATGCCGAGGCGTTGTTGTCTTTGTTTGCGGATGATCCATCCCGTAAAGTGCGTGATGCCATAGAAAGCAGCTCGTAGTAAGTAGCAGAGCGTAATAAACAACATAGGAATGACTCAGGCAGCTAAGTGACTCTATTTAGCTGCCTGTTCGTTAAATCAGAAGGTAATCATTACTCGCCGAATACTTCGATAATTAACGATTTTGCGTCTTCATTACCTTGTTCGGCAGCAAGATCAAGCCATTTTCTGCCGAGCTCGTAGTTTTTGGCACTGCCACGGCCTTGAAGGTACATTAAACCTAATGAATATTGTGACAGGGCATAACCACGTTTAGCGGCTTTTTCCATGTAATTCATCGCCTTCTTGTCTTCGCCATTTTGATAAAAGTTGACGGCGGCATTATGTAAGTCCCGAGTCGGTATGTTGGGAACATAGTTATACGGTGCTTTCGCGTAGCCTTCAGCATACAGAATATCGAGGGAAGAGTCGGCCTCATAATGACCAAGGTCCGCCGCTTTTTTGTACCATTTCGCTGCTTTTTCATAGTCTTGTTTAACCGTGTCGCCTCGTGAATACATACGGGCAATCATGAAAGCAGGCTGTGGGTCTTTTCTGTTTTCTTTTGCTTTTGTGTAAAAACGAGTAAACGTATCTAGCTGGTGGAAAGTCGCGTCATTTCTGGCGTCTTTATACCAAGGCAGTACATTATTGATTTTACAAACAAACCCATCGCTTGCTTCTGCGGTTGCAAACGCCGAGTTATTTGTCGATTGGGTGGTGCTGGCATCACTCATGGTACTCAGCACACAATAGGCTTTGTAGTTTCCCGAACGTTCAGATTTGATTAACCAGTATTTATGGTTTTTCGGGCTTCTGGAGCGGTATTTTTGGGCAAGCTCATACTGTGCTTCAGCATCACCTTGCTCCGCCTTTTGCTTCATGTTGATGTCTTTCTGGCGGCTTTGTAGGTAGCGTTTGGCTTGGTTATTGCCTTCTTCTAACTTATGCAAAGTTTCAATGGCTTTAGTATAAGTAGAAAACTGCCAAGGTTCGTCGAACGTGTGCTCTCCTGAGGCCAAGCTTGGGTAATCTAAGGAATTTAAAACCTGTTTCGCATGCTCAAATTGCGCTTTCGCATCGGGCGCACTGTGGGCACCAAAAGGAAGCAGCAAGAGAAAGCATATTATTATGCGGTAATATTTTCGGATGTTTAGTTTCATGTCGGTAACCTAATTAGTTTAATAGCAGCTCAAGATCTTCGTCGCCACAAGAGTATTGGTTATTTGGGTTAATGCTTGGGCTAGTGAGCATGTATTTGATGGCGGTGTTGTATTGTTCTGTGCCTTTTAATTGCTGGAAAAGCATATTCGATGCAATACACACATTGCCGAAGTCGACGTATTTTTTGTAAACCGGGTAAGTCGAGTCGGATTGGTATAACAAGTTAATGTCGAAGTCATCGTGGTGGTTCACAATATCGGTTAGCGCTTGCTCTGAATCCGAAATAGTATCCACATAGAATTGATAGATTTCTTCTTGGGTCAGATCTTTATTCTGGGTTAACTGCCAGAAATCTTCAGCGACCTTTTCGCCTTTATCGGCCAGTAAATAGCCGTGTACTAACGTCATAAGTGAATATTTATTGGAACCTTCGTTGGTTTCACAAGCATCTAACCCATTGGCCACGCTGCTTGGTTTCACCGTTTTATCTTTGCCGTTTTCAAAAATGGTGTGCTCCATTCCCGAGGTGTCTTTCATCACTATTTTGAGCTGCGGTGGCGTCAGTTTTTTTGCTGTTTGGTTGTAGCGGTATAAGGATAACTGATAGTCCGTCATTAAGCCGTATAAATGCTTGGCGGCAGAACCATCTTCGCAGGAAGGTTGGTATCTCGGCCAAGGTTTACTAATAAACTGGAATTGCCTTGTAAATGAATAATTTAGGTAATTATTGTCTTTGATTTCATCTGCATGGTCGAGGGCAAAGCTACCTAGGCGAATACTGGCGTAAAAAGCATCGGTGGAATTTTTTGGTAATTTTTCTTCGATGTATTTATACAAACGTTCAACATAGGCGCGGTTGACGGGTTTTTTTGAATAACTCTGTAACTTAAGTACGCCATCGAACTTAAAGTAGGGCGTTTCCATATTCTCGATGGCCGCTTTGGCCAAGTCGACTTTGTCGAGATCTAACAATGAAGGCAACAATTCCGATGTGAAGTAATCTTGCCCCCACTGACTTAGGCGAACGCGAGAGCGATCGGCACAGCTCTGGTAGCTGTCTACGGCTAGGTTCGCATGACTTGCGTTTTTATCATTTTCCATAAAAACATTAATGGCGTTTTTCAAAGAAGAATGCGCTTCGGCCAATTGATTTAGGTTTCTGGCGGATTCACATTGTGCGTTACCAAACTTTAAAGACACGAAACCGAGGCAGGTGAAACTCGGTGAGGCTTCACACACTTTGTCGTGATAGCCAGTCAGCTCTTGGATATAGTCTTTCTTGATGTTTTTTATATCAAAATTACCGATGGTTTGCTGGCTAAGTAATTGTATGGATTCGTTAGAGCCAGCGTGTTCATTGGTAATAATGTTGACGTTATTCACGATGGTTTCATAAGTGTCTAACTTTTGTTTGGTGGTCATATTCTCCGTGATGGTGGAGTTAAGCTGTATGGCTTCGGCCAATAACGCTTTTGGTTCTGTATTTGAATGGGCTGGTAATGAAAATAAATAAGCCGCAGTGATAGCTGTTAATGTAAAACGCAAAATAATCCCTTAATTGGTAAGTTGTCGATGTTAAACACGGTTTGTTATAGATAACTATTCGTTTATTTGTTCTATTTATTGAACAGGGTAATAAAATAGAATGGTTATATTTTTATTACTTGAGTATTTTAAAAATAATCAGTTTTTATAACGTTGAGCTGAGTCATAAAATAGCATTGAGTCCTTATGCTTATTCAAAACGATATGAGGCTATGCCTTTAAGAGTAATTACGAGACATCGCCTAAATAGAGCCACTGCTTTTTATCAGTGGCTCGTTTTCAACCTGAATTGCGCAGGATAACAATTAGCGTTGCAAAACAGATTCCAGATCGGCGATGGTTTCGCTGTACACAATCGCGTTAACTTCAGACAGCTTTAGCAAATCTGTATCATAATAGTCTAAATAGCGGTCAAATCGTCCGGTAATAAATTGAATACTGTGGATCTCTTGGTCTTCCTCATAGTCGGAAAAACCTACACCAAAACCGTTGCTCACGTGTACAGATACCGTGATATCGGCACCCGCAAAGTATTTGTATAACCATTGAACATAACCTCCATCTTGAGGTTGCCCATTGGCCCAGCCACGGCGTTCCATTTGTGTTCGCAGGCGTGGGGTTGGAAAGCTTGTTTTTTCATAGCGGGTTATATAACGTAATTCCGCTTCTTCCGCTGGTAGTGTAAATACTGGGCGTGATAGCTGTAAAAATGGCATATCAATTTCGTAGTCATCGAACACTTCTTGCCACTCAGCACAAATGTCCTGGCCACTTTTTTGCGGGTGTAACACACTGAGTAAGGCTCCTTCAGGCCAAGCAACAGGTTCGTCATCAATATCAACAAATTGGTTTGTTTCATCTAAGCGTACGTATGTAGGTTGATCTTCTGTGGTTAAACACCACACAACACGGCGCGCAAGGAAAGCAAGGAGTGCATTACCGCCCCATGTTTTGTTAAAGAGATCTTGAGTGAACGTACGTCCAGTCACCATGGCTTGCTCTAGACGATCTTGAGCATTGGTAAAGATCTGTTTGATCTGTTTTCGATAAGCGCTGAGCTCAGCACGACGGGCTTTTAGTTCATCAGCATCGTCATCTTTACGGGTGCTTGGTGCGTTTTTCAGTGTTTTTCCGTTAAGGCTTAACGCCAGAATACCTTCTGCCTGTAAGGTTAAGGTTAGAGTACGATCGCCAAAAGCAAAGTCTTGCTGGCCTTTGGCATCAAAACCCAGATCGACGACGAGCATATCCACAATTTCATCACGGCTGATGTTACGAAGTGCGGCGGCATCATCAAGTGCGTCTATTGCTCGTTGTTTTAAGGCTTGGCTTTTTGCTTTACGCGTCCAATGATCCAGCCAGGTCAGTGTTAGGGTATTGCCTTTGCGAGCCATCATATTGACTTTGTAAAAGGCAGCGGTAGAGGCACCACTTCGCACTTCATCGTCGAGATTACGGCCAAACTCGTTAAAAGTCTCATCATTGGCAAAGACTTCAGCGGCAAACAATACCCAGCCCAAGCGGGTGACTTTATCTGTACCATATAGGGCACGGAGAGCTTCATACAATGGTTGGAACTGCTCTGGTTGCCATTGGGCAGTCAGCGCGGTTAAATAGCTGTCTTGATTTTTAGGACCTTGTTGCTCAAGGCGGGCCATAACCCACTGCATGGCACCATCAGAGAGTGCTTTTCCTGATGACCACTGCAATCGTGGAAGGGTCTCTAACGTTACTTTTTTAGGAAGAGTGCCAGCATAACGGCTGAGTAAGGCGTCAAGCTTGCTGTGTGCGGCAGCCGTAAGGGGGCGGCGTGGTGTAAGTTGTTCTGCCAATTGTTGTTGCTCGCTGGCAGCAGCAAACACAGCATTAGCCAGCGCCACTTTTGCTTTGGCATTTTTTTCTTTATCGAAGGCGGCTTCTAATGCGGGTAATGCGGTAGTACTTGGGTTCTGTGTGAGCACAGTGGCAGCATTAACTCTTGTTCCTACCTTTTTTGAGCTCAGCAGGGAAATAAGTTGCGTCAGCGTTACCTCAGGTAGGTTGGTGAACGCCAGTTGCAAAGATTCGGCGGAAGCAATAGGACTAAAGGCAACAAAAACATCTTCTTTATTGGCACTGTCAAGGGATACATAATGAGCCCACAGCTTATCTAGGCAAGGCAGTTTGCCATTCGATAGCGCGGTTTCCATGGCCTGTATGAAGTATTCTCCATAGGTTTCCAAGTAGAGCTGAATTTGCTCTTCAAAGAATTCGTATAAAGACTCCAGTCGTGGTTGATCCCTTTCATTTTCTTCTTCTTTCCACCAGCGGCACCAATCCACAAGGGCAAGATGGGCATTAACGGCATTTTTTTCAGAGCGTGCAACAATGGCATTTACTAAATAATAATACATATCAATCATGTCGTTTTTTTCAGCTAAACGCTGGAATGTGACAACCGTGGCGCGATCGCCAAGGGATTTTTGCATATTGTCAGCAAACACTTCGTATGGCCCCATATCCTCTTCAGATTTCCACTCGTGCCATATTCGGCGGCGAGAATTATTCCAAACTGCATAGTGTTGGCTGAATATGTCGTATTCTGCATCCGTTGTATCAACAATGGTGAGCTCTACCGATTTACTTTTTGTTTTTTTCGATGTGGCAGAGGCTTCCGCTTGATCGCCAGCTAATAATTCAAGACACTCGATCACCTCGTCGACTTTTTCTTTTTTCAATCTGGCGGCGGCTTTTTCTGCAATTTCTGGGGTAGAACGCTCTTTTTCAGGCAGTTTTGACAGTACATGGCTCGCGATAATACGAACATTTTTCTTACGTGAATCGAGAGCATTCAGTAACGAGCTAATGGCCGCTGAACCCTGTTTTTTAAGCCCTTTTTGTGCCGCTTCTCGTACGCCTTCGGTCGTGTCACCGATAAATTCAATCAGTGTTGGGATGGCTTGCGGATCGTCAGAAGCGGACAGCGCCTCGACGAGAACTTCACGTTGTGGGTTCTTTTTATCTTCTAACGCCTCTATCAAAAAATCCGGGTGTTTTTTTCCAATGGCGGCCATGCCCATTGGGTCAAATGAGGAATAGTAACGACTTGGATTGAGCACTTCCTCTACCATGGCTTTTGCTACCTTTTCGGTACAAAAATGATGCAATAAATCGCTGCAGTAGGATAAATCGTTTAATATGTAGGCTTCACAAAGCTCTTTAGGTAATAAGTCGAAGGTTTCAGGGTATCTTAAAAAGTACCCTGGTGAGGTGTGCTTTAAAAAGAATTGAGCCATCTTACGGTCAACGTCACCGTTGTTTTTCGCTTCATACTGGATCAGCCAACCGATAGCCGCAATTATGCCCCGGTTCAGTGATTGATTGGCTTTGGTTGGATAAATATCACGAATGTGCATGGCCAGATCTTGCGGGTATTGATCCATGACTTCTAGTATTGTTCTAACCGAAGAACGGCGTTCAGCGTTGAAGGCCATATGAGCAATCTGTTCTGGGGTGGCGTATTTTGCCGACATTGTTACAAAGTCAGCTTCTTTCAGTTTATATCCAGGGCGGCTAGCGACCATGTTTAAAGCACGCGCAACCTTCTCTTCAGGCAAGATGGCGAGCATTTTTTCTAGTTTGTGATCGTAGTAATCAGATAAAAGGTCTTGGACTTTTATGCCGAGTATCCCTTTATCTAAATCTTCTGCCCTTTGCAGCCCTTTGGCCGCTAATTCATAGCGTATTTCTGATGCAATGGTAGGGTCAAACTTAGGCAAATTATCAACAAAAAGCTCAAGACCATCGCTTAATTGAGCGACAAAATTGCCAGAATAGAATTTATTGCGACGTCGTGATTTACATTCTTCCAGTATGGTTTGGTTTTGACTTGTTTTAATTAAAATATTAATAACGTCTTGAGCGCTGTAAGAGGAAGTCGCCCCCGATGCTAATATCCATAATTGTGGATGCTCGGATAAATCTAATGTGTGATCATGGTTCAATAACCAAATTATATTACCCGCTCGATCATCAAATTCTGATCTTAATTTACTGCTTAGTCGGCCGCTATCTTTAGTTGTTTTTATTATTTGGCGTGCAGCTTTTAATTCTGATTCTGTAAACATGAGGTTTCCTCTACTGGTATACGCTTTGTTTATCTATTCTTTTTAATTGATATTTCATTCAGGTTTTAATGAGAATTTCTATTATCAACTAATTTTTATTCATTTTTTAATTTTGCCTGCTGAGTGAAAATTGTGACGACTATCTTCGCAAAAATATACTGTTTGCTAAGTAGCAATTTTGTAATTTAGTGTATTAATAAAAAATAATAAAGTGATATATTATCGCGAAATATCAGGTTGTAACCAATTGGTTTATCACAGTTTAGTTACATTGTTGTCAATAAGTTCCGGAGTCAGGTTTGAACGTTAAATTACTGCCTTTATTGGGGTTACTCGCCAGTGTTAGTCCTTATGGTTATGCTGACACCCAATCGCCTTATACCGAAGTAAAAGAAAACCGTGTGTCAGTGGATCTTAAAGGGGTGATCACCCATGGCTTCCATCCCGATGTTGAAATGTATTATGCATCGACAGTATTCATGGATGATGATGGTGAGTTACAAGTCGAAGGGGCTAATTATTACGGCCACCCTGAATTTGATTGGCAAGTGAATGATGGTTTTTATGCATTTTGTGATGGCAAGCAAATTAAATTAGGTGTTAACACTGGTTATGTGAATTTTAGAGACACTTATAGCCAGTTTTTATTTACGTTAGATAATGATCAGCGTTTCTACTACGAGCCGACCATTACAGAAAATGAGAAGCTTTATTTTCCTGAGTTAGGAAAAGACAAATTATTTTTCCGTCCGAGTGCTGCATTCATTAATGCATTAAAACACACTCAAACTGTTGAAGTTGAAATTAAGGCGACGGGTCGGTTAAGCACCACTGAAAAGAATCACACAGGGGCGCTGTCTGTAGGGGGCGTTGCAGAAATGCTGACACGTGTGATGAACCATTGTCCTGAAACTGCTCCTGAAGAAGATGTGAGTCAATTAAGCCCATCTCAACGTTTGGTGACAAAAGCGAAACAGTTAATGGACATCAAGCGTGATGAGGAAGCGTTCCCATTATTAAAAGAAGCTTCGGAGTTGGGAGACGGTGAAGCTAGCTTATTATTGGCGGGCTATTACTTCGAAGACACTGAAAATGACAACCGCTTGGAGCTTGCACGTGACACAAGGCGACTAGGTGCCAAGCAAGGAAATACCGATGCTATGTGCGCTGCGGCAGTGGATTACGTGCAACTTAAACATAAAGACGACAGTTATGGGCCTAAAGGGCTGAAATTATTTGAAGAAGCAGAAGCTAAAGGCGCTTCATGTGCATATTTTAATTTAGGTTATATGTACATCATGGGTATGGTCGTCGAGAAAGACATGCAACGTGGTCGAGAGTATTTAAAGCGTGTTGCCCATGAGTCGCCCAGTGCCCTTAATATTTTACTTCAAACCTATTATGGAGAGCCTAAAGAGATGGACAGTGAGGTGTACCCTTGGTTGAAGTTAATGATCAAAAATCATGATTTTGATTTAAATATGAAGGCGACGATTTGTAAACGAAGTCCAGAGTTGTGCGAAAAGGAGGAGGCGAGCTGATGCGTTTATATGTTCACACACTGCGTGGTAAGAAAAAGGCAGCAATGGGTTTGAATATTGCGCTATTAAGCCAGTGCTTATTGTATTCAAGTTTGTCTTCTGCGATTGAATTCTCGGATTTGATGTTCGCTCAAAAAGGGCGTGAAAGGCTTGCGTTATTAGCAAAGGATAAACAACCTTATACTGGGGTGGCGGTTTCTTATTATGATAATGGTAACAAACGTTCAGAAGCCTATTATCTTGATGGTAAAAATCACGGACCTAGCTTTCGTTGGTTTGAAGATGGCCGCTTAAAAAGTGAGGCGCATTGGTTGAATGGGAAAAAGCAAGGGATTCATCAAGAGTGGGCTCAGGAGAAACATAAAAAAGACGCTGATGGCAACGCGGTATATTACCCTAAAAAGCGCCAAGAATTTCAGTTTGGTAAGCTTAATGGCGAATCGGAAATGTGGAATCGCGGGCGACGTTATGTTGAGTCTAGTTTTGTCAACGGCCGTTTGAATGGCAGTGAGCTACGTTGGGAAACCGACAAAAATGGACAAAGTTATCTTAGGCAAGAAGAGCCGTATTTAAACGCGAAAAAAACGGGCCTCATGCGGGAGTTTTTTTCTGATCAGCAAACGAAAGAAGAAGGCTACTATACAGTAGGCAACAGAGAAGGATTATGGCTTGAGTTTGAATTGGATGAAGCACAAAGCTTACAACCTGAATATGTTCAATTTTATCAAGATGATGAGCAACAAGGCTTAGAGTTACAGTATGGTGATGGCGTACTGCGGCGAGAAACCAGTTATCGTAATGACTCACCTTATGGTTTACAGCACAAGTACAGCAGTAAAGGGGTGTTGACCGAGTTGAATCTGCTTAAGGAAACGGGAAAGCGGGTTCGTTTTTATAGAAATACGAATATTCGTGAGTCTGAAATCAATCGGATTCGGGGTATTTCAGAAGCTTGGCAATTTTACTGGTTCCCTTCAGGCAACCCGAAAAAAGTCAGGTTTTACCACCTTGGGGAGATAACCCCTCTTGTGACTGAGTGGCATCAAAATGGCCGAAAAGAACATGAGATCAGTGATGAAGGCAAAAGCGACGCACATTTAGAGCGTCAGTGGTACGCAAACGGGCAGTTGAAAACGGAAGGTTATTTAACCGAAAAAGGTAAGATTGGCCTTCATCAAGCTTGGTATAAGAATGGTCAGTTGAAAAGTCAGATCCATTATTCTGCGATACCCAATCACTATAACACAGTGAAAGACGGCAAAGAAACCCAGTGGTACAGCAATGGGCAAATCATGATAGAAATGACATACCGTGATGGTCAGGCTGTGGGTATACGCCGAACATGGCTCGACGACGGTACTTTGTATTCAGAAAAAGAGATGGGGATTTAATTATGATCAGGCAAGGTTATTCTTTTGTATCTGCTCAGAAGCTACCTCGTTTTCTGGCCGGTGCGTTACTGGGTTTGTGTTTGGTGCCATTAACCGCGCAAAGCACTTTATTGGAATTTAAAGGCAAAGAAGGGCTAGCGTATGAAAAAGGGCATTCAGAACCTTACTCAGGAACCGTGATTCAGTATTACCATGACAATGAAACAAAAGAGAAAAGCACCAATAAGCTCAGTGAAGTGACGTATGTTGAAGGTAAAAAGCAAGGGCAGGCGAAATATTGGACTTATTTTGGGCGTCCTAAAATTCTCCATACCTATGATAATAATGTGCTAAATGGCCGCTCTGTGTCTTTTAATGCAGGTGTCGCTAGTGGCATGGCATGGGAACGCTTTTATGTGAACGGCAAAGAAGAAGGGCAATCCACTTATTGGAATGTGTCTGGACAAAAGCAGTGGGTTATTAATATGAAGCAAGGCCTGCGCGATGGTTTGGCGCAAGGCTGGAATAATCAGGGCAAGCTTATTTTTAAAGGGGCTTTCACGGCCAATAAACAACAAGGTGAGCACTTGTGGTTTTATAATCAGGGTCAGAAGCAGCAGCGGGCGGAGTTTACCGATGGGCAGTATGATGGTGAGTATCAAGTGTGGTATGAAAATGGCCAGCTTGCGATTGAAGCCTTTTATGTTGATGGCCAGCTTCATGGCGATGAAAAATATTGGTATGACAACGGTCAACTGAAAACTCACACCGTATATAACGCTGGGCTAAAGCAAGGGAAAGAGCAATTCTGGTATGAAGACGGAACTAAAATGCACCGAGCTCACTACCAAGATGGCGTAAAACAAGGCAAGCAGGAAACCTGGTATGACAATGGTCAGCCTCAATCTGTCAGTCATTTTAAAGGAAATAAGTTAGATGGCGAAGAGCTATTATGGACAGAGGAAGGGCGAAAAACCCGCTTTGTGTATAAAGAGGGATTGGTCGTTGATTTTGATTTGCCTGCAAAAAGCTAATGTTACCCTGAGTACTGAGAGCTAACGTATATTGAAGTCCTCTTTGATAAGGGTGCCAAATTTAAACGGTTTGGCCCCCTTTTGTTATTTAAGTTGATCAGATTTTTACCAGATTGTTGTTGATAATGATTTTTATTCGTATAAAGTGTGTTAACTCATAACAAACGAGCTCACTGCGGAGACGAAAATGGAACAATCTGATATCACTAAACTTCTGATCCCTCAAAGTGACTGGGCATCCCCAGAGCTTTTTTTGTACGAAAATGAAGACAAGTTACGCCTTGATTTAGCGTCAGCCATCCAATTTAGCGGCATTAACAGTGTCGGCGGGGTCGTGTTAGGATTTCGATTAGTGCAATACGCGGTTCAATTGACGGCGGGAAATGGACCTTTACAGCGTGATGGCATCAGCATTTATACGTCATTCCCTGGCAGAGGTACTCAAGACGCGTTTGAATACACATGCCGTGCGCTTCGAGATAAACGTTATTGTTGTGATACCACCTTACATCACCCTGGTGCGCAATCCGGTCAAAGAGGGCAGTTCCTATTTACTATGCGTGTGAATGAACAATCGATGGTGATGACGCCTGCTGATGGTATGCCTCAACACAGTTACTTTGAAGCCGATAGAAGTGCGCAAGACAGTCTAGAAGCCGCCCTAAGATGGCGTGATGAAAAAATTAATTTCGCGAACACTCTGCTGAGTCTGCCGCCAGAGAAATGCTTACGTGTGTTGTAGTTTTTAACGTTATCTAGCAGACGAATATCTAACAAATTTGAATACATCAGCGACGGCCATTAACCATGGTCGTCGCTGATTTTGTTTAATTAAAGACTATTTTTTACTGTGCAGTTTGTCGGCGAGATCTTGTGCTAACGCTACCATCGTTAACGTCGGGTTCCAAGAGCCACCTTGCGGCCATAGGGCACCACCTGTGATGTAAACGTTATTTGTCCCTTTCAACTTATAATCCAAGTCAACAGGCGCTGAATCTTCTTCACCAATATGGAGCGTGGAGCTTTCATGCACGGGTGCATCGACACGGATATCTTTGGCGTCAGGGCGAGAGCGGAACCATTCTCCGTGATCTTGTCCATTTTCCATACGTGGGTGCCAATATTCCACTGCGCCAGAACCACTAGGCGAGAGTACTGTTTCTAATATGTCGAAAGTGGATTGGTCCATGGTTTCCCAGGTATCTAAATCAAGTTCGTTTGTGGTAATTTGCAGTAACGAGTTGGTTGTTACATCATCGTCCGCACTATTTTTCTTAAACCAGTTATTGTCGTTTTTGTAGTCGAGCTCCCCCAGTACCGCACACACAAACACCACGTGATCAGGAGAAGATTGCAGTTGCTCCATAGAAGCGGTTGCCACCACATCTGGCATGTACCTCAGTGCAAGCTCGGCGTTTTTCTCTGGGTTAGAATCCCATAACGAAGAAAGCTGGATGTGGAACTGTTGATCAAAACTATCATTGGCCACACCAGCCACGTAGTTTGCGCCTAATTCGAGTTGACCAAACTTACCATCAGGATCTAACTCAGACTTAGGTACTCGCGCGACAATCGAACTAATGAAGTGGGCGGAAAAACGAGAACCCAAATTCGGTATACTAGGGAAGGAGTTACGAACTAAGGTGGTCGGTGGCAATGTCCCCATGGCCAACACCAGTTCAGCATTGCCTAATGGTAATACGCCGCGTGACGTTTGCAGTGCCGTGGCTTTTTTCTCACCGTTTAACTCTTGCTGGTGGATTTCTTCTACGGTACAAGCACTGACAATATCAAGCTGAGGACCAACACGTTTTCCAGCGGCGTCTACTTTATTGAATTTCTCTGCTAAGGCGAGTAACTCCCCTGGGGTGGAGAACTTTTGGAAATCAATGCCATTTTCTTGCATAGAGGCAGAAGCCAGTGGCGCCGGATCGGTACGGTAAATCCCGTTTACGTCTCTCCCTAACTCTTGCAATAGACTTTGTACTCGTCGTTGCAGTGCGCCGTAAACAGGTCGAGTACCAGACACAAAGTCAAAAATTTCTTGATGAGGGAAGTTATCGATCTCGTCTGCATTTTGTACTCTAAGTAGGTTTTTAGCTGAGTCAAAATTCTTTCTTGCGGCTTCAATGGTGTGTGTTGGCCAACCAGCAAACTCATCGTTATTTGGTATTGGGCACCATGCGCTCCAGAGGGTGGATCTACCACCAAAGAAAGGTACCATTCCGTGTTGCCACTTAATGGGAGAGTCGGGCTGCTGATTTTTAATCGACATTGTCCACGGGAAAGTTTCAGATAACCCACCTAATGTATCTTTAAATGGCAATGGTAAATTCTGGAAATGCTCAGGTAAAAAGAAGGTGCCTCGCTCAATTAACAAAATACGGGCGTTAGAGTTTTCTTTTTCTAATATGCGCTCCGCAAACGCTAAGGCACAAAAGCCAGTACCTACTACAACGTAATCGTAATCATTTTCTTCTCGTGCTTTTTTCCATTCACCATTTGATAGGAAAAACACATGATCCATGACTTTCTGACCCGTTGGGCTTTGAGGCCCCGGAGTAGGATAGCCATATTGAAGTTTGTTACTTGATGCCGCTGTTCCCATTATTCTTTCCTTGTATAAACTAGGTGTGACGTATTACTTGGCGCTAAATGCCAAGCGGTTGATGATGTCTGCTTGCGCAGGATAGTCTGTAATGAGCTGCTGAATATCGGATTGAGTTGGAGTGATTGAATCGGCAGGATCCCACCCCGGAGCCAAGCTGCATGCACATAAAGCAAAGTTGGAATCTTCCTGAAGTTCCGCACCGAACCACGTGTTATGAGGGGCAGAGCAAAGTAATACCTGATCTTGCTCCAGTTTGTCTCCCACTGTGATTACTTTGAATTCACCATGAGGTAAAAACAGATAGAGCTTAAGCGCTGTCCCTTGTAAAAAGAACCACTGCTCATCTTGATTTAATTGATGTAAAGCCAAGCGAGAGCTAGGAAAAGGAGAGATTAAATCACGTGCAAGCAGGTAATAGTTGTTTGAATAAAATCGTCGATCTGAATGAAACCGCTCTGGTAGAGCTTGTTTGGGAATGGTTTCGCTGGAAGCTTCACCCTCACCAAAATAGCCCCCAAGTTCAATGGCTTCTAGTTTTAAGTGATCGAGCCAATATTCTGCCCCTTTCATTTTGCCCCCTCAGGTGGGTTAACCAGTGAAAAGCATACCGTGATGCCTTTGATGAGTTCAGGGTTTTGGGTATCTCGCCAAAGTCCTTTCTGCGTGACTATGGGTTCATCTTTATGACCTCCAGATCCATCTGGAACGGGGATGGTTTCATGCAGATTAAGGATAGGTTTGCCAGATGTAATCACCAATTGGTCGTGGGCAACGTGGGCGGCAAACTGGTCTTTCTGCCCAATTAAGTCACTCTTAGGCACGCCAATGAGATCAGAAAAGTTCTGGTTTACCCAAAGAAAGACAGAGTTCGTATTTTTGATGGCGTAATAAATGCCGTCTTGTGTATCTAAAACGGTCATTAACACATCTGAATTGAACTCTTCTGGGCTTACAGGTGGTTCTATAACGTTTTTAAGCATATTTTGCTCCTGATATTGGTGCTAAATTGCTTTTTCAGAGTAGAGGTAGTTTTCTTTGTGTGTAAATGGTTATTAAATTGAGTTGTGATTGGTGAGGCTTTTATTTTATAAAATTATATTTCGGTCATCTTTTTTTGTGAGCTGTTAAATTTATTATTTTGGATTGGTTCTTATTTTACTTTTTGTTTTTATTGGGTTTTTATTGGGTTTTTATGTTTTTTGGCAAGTTTGTTATTTTTAGAACTATCAAAGATGAAAGTCAGTGTTCGAGCTGGCTTTGAGATCAAAAAAGTGGATGGCTCTTTTTAGTTCTCGCTGGTGGTATTTATAAGCGCTTATATTTAAATTATATTGAGCCCGTTTTTCAAAAGATGCCAAGCTTAACGAGTTTGGCATTTTTAATTAATCAATAATATAAAAGCGGAATCCGTTTTAGCATTTAGGAGAATAGTCATGCCTAACCTTGTGCAGCAGCAAATAGGAAACATTGCGTTAGTGGTGGATAATTACGATGATGCAATTGAGTTCTATACAAATAAGCTACAGTTTACTTTGGTTGAAGACACGGACTTAGGTGGCGGCAAACGATGGGTGCAAGTGTCTCCTCCTAATTCAAACGGGACCAATTTATTGTTGGCTCAAGCCAGTAACGATGAACAAAAGCACGCAGTAGGCAATCAAACAGGTGGTCGAGTTTTCTTATTCCTGCAAACCAATGACTTTTGGCGTGATTATGAGTTAATGAAAGACAATGGGGTGGTTTTTAATGAAGATCCGCGTGTAGAAGAATACGGCACCGTTGTGGTGTTTCAAGATCTGTACGGCAATAAGTGGGATTTATTGCAATTAAACAAGTCATCTAATTAGTTAGGGAAAACTCTTTCTAGAAAGTGTCGGTATTGTGCCTAAGATCTTGTTTCTTAGATGTGTATTTACTTATTATGACACAGTGAAAAAGAACCCATGTATCATAAAGTTATGTCGTGATGGGTTGAGATAAAAATGCATAAAAAGTACTACCTTCTGTTTTCTACCTTGTTGTCTTTTGGCTTCAGTGACAGCTTGGCCGCAAAAGACAATACCGATGTTCTAAGCAGTATTCACGTGTATACCGATACGGTCGGAGGACCCTACGTAGATGAATGGTATGTTCATGGCAATCTGGATGGGTTAACTGATCTTACGTTAATCCGAGGTGGTAAATCTGGGGAGCTTGAAGTTGCGATAAAAGTAACTTGTGAGCCACGAAGTGTATCCATAGGCGAGTTCGGTATGCTTTGGGGAGAAACTCGACTGCCCAAAGAAGAGATCCAAGGGTATTTCCCGGCTGATCTGACAACGTCAATAACTCAGAGAGTTTGTGAAAAGGGAACCAACCCCCATTAGCATTGAGGGAATCTCCCGTTCTGGTCTTCGAACGGTATGGGGAAAAGAGTAGAAATACACATTCTAGTTTGTAGGAAGGAGAGATCTTTTGAGGCCAGCAGCGGTATTGGTTCATGTTCCAGATGTATCCTTGGGATTAAAGTGGTATCAAAAAGCGTTTCCTATGGCTAAATCAACGTATTTAGATGAATTTGAATTTACGGTGCTTGATATTAATGGGTTTGCTCTCGAAATTGTCCAAGCTGATGAAAAAGTCGGGGCAGGGAAAAAGGGCACGGTTCTATATTGGTCTGTGGAAAGTATCAATGAATCACTAGAACACTTTGTCGGTTTAGGTGCAAAGTTATATCGAGGCCCGCTAAAAATAGAAAATGGTTTATCTATATGCCAAGTTGAAGATCCTTTTGGTAATTTAATTGGTTTGAAAGGCAAACTTAAATGATTATTTCTTGAAAGGAATAAAGGTAATTAGCATGGAATATAAGGTAAGTTGCCTTAACGATCGAAAAGATCTTACTACTCAGGTGGCATCGCTAGACGATCGTTCGTGGCCACTTTTTTTGCAAAATGGCGATGCGAAAAGTTGGTCACATTTCTATGATGAGTTAAGTGAGTACGTATTAGTGCTCACTCAGCATGATCAGGTGATCGCGGTTGGTTTTACTGTGCCTGTTGTATGGGATGGAAAACCAGAAAATCTACCAAGTTCAATTGAAAATGTTTTAAATAATGGGTTAGAGGTTAAACGTAATAACCTAGAAGCAAATACGTTGATCCCCATTGGTGCGCTTGTGGATCCGGCATCACAAGGTAAAGGGCTAAGTACAAAGATACTGATTGAAATGAAGAAGCTGGCTTTGGCCATGGGTTTGTCTTCATTAGTTGTGCCTGTCAGACCGACGAAAAAAGCACAATACCCTTTGCAATCCATACATGAATACGCAACGTGGAAAAATTCAGATGGCTATTTGTACGACCCTTGGTTGAGAGTGCATGAAAAGTTGGGAGCGGAAATCATTAACGTTGTGGAAAATACATTAGAAGTCACCAGCTCGCTTGAAGACTGGGCGCAATGGACTGACATGGTTTTCCCTACCTCGGGCGAGTACGTGGTAAAAGGGGCGCTAAGTCCCGTCACAGTAAATACAGAGAAAGGCATCGCGACGTACCTCGACCCCAATGTGTGGATGCTGCATCCAATGCAATAAATGGGTTGATGGTGTGTCTTACTAAACAATATCGCTGGTGGACATCATAATCACCAGTCACCAATAAAGAGCAACACAGATCAAGGCTATTTAAGTCGATCATAACCTGCAGGGCATGACCCTTTTTATTTTTATACCCGATCGTGTTTGAGCTTTCTGGGTAAAACACTTGCTAGCATTTTGGAGAAATTAATGCGCTTCATTCTATATTTGATTTTTATATTATTATCAGTACCCACGTTTTCCGAAACGGAAATACCGGAAATGAATACGAAGAATGGCTATGTTGAACCTTTTAAAATGTTCGATAACGTTTATTACGTAGGGGATAAGTGGGTTTCTTCCTATGCTGTAGAAACATCATCAGGTTTGGTTATTATTGACACCCTCGATTTCCCATACAGCAAATGGATTCCTATTAATTTACAGAAGCTGGGGTTAGAGGATAAAGCCGTGACTCATATTATTGCAACACATGGTCATTCAGATCATGTGGGTGGAGCGCAATATCTTCAGTCTATGTACAATTCCAAAGTGATCATGACCAAAAAAGGGCTTGAGTTATCCATCGAGCAATCTGAAAAGAGTAAAGGGAAAAATAAATTCCTACCTCCAGAGGTTGATACATTCGCTGAAGATGATTCAAACATTCTGATAGGTGGCACGAATTTTAAGTTTTATTTAACGCCAGGCCACACGGAAGGGGATTTATCTGTCGATTTTTTCGTTGAGGATAACGGCAAACCGTATAGAGCTTTCGTGATTGGTGGACATGGAGTCAATTTCCAGAAGCCTGAATTGGCAAAGAAATTTTTTGCAAGCATGAAACGAATTAAAAAAATAGCGATGGACAGCCCATTAGTCACGGTTAATTTGTCTAATCACCCTCATAAAAATAACCTGTTCTCTAATAGGGATAAAGTGGGTAAAGATGGCGGCCTAAACCCGTTTATTAGCGACACAAACTTTTTCAACTTTGTTGATCAGCAAGTTGGCTTAGCGACCAAGAAGTTTGAGGAAAGCAGCAATACTAGTAAGTCAAACTAACAGGTTAATGCAGACAAGCACAACAGCGTCGGTTGGTTAAAGCGTTATATGCCTTATCGGTTTAGTCGATAAGGCATATCTCGTTGTAAGAAGAAAAATTGCTAAGAAACAGTCTCATACGTCCACCTAATGACTCACTTCAAGGTTCTCGCTAAGAGAGCATCAATACCTAATCAAGGGCTATAATCTAAGCGTTCTACTAAAAGTAGTGTTGGCCACAATAAAACATTGCTCAAAATATTATTGAATACTGTTTTATTTGAGAATATCATTCAGCTTTCGCTTACTGAACATAAAGAAAAAACAATGAAACGGGTACTTATTGCACTATTAGTGACTAGCAGCTTTACGGCTAACGCCTCTTACTCTTTCCTTTCTGGTGGATACCAATTTACGCGTGTAAATGAAGGGGGAATGGGGCAGTATTTTGATAATCGTTACAATAATGAGGAAGCCAGTAAATATCTTCACGGGTTTTATCTGAGAGGAAGCTGGAACTTTTACGGGAACTTTTTCGCAGAATACCGCACAGGGTTAACCACGCGTGTTTCGTCAACGTTAGAGCAAGATTATCTCGCGGCGGGGTATTACATTCCTTTGGCGGATCAAGCCAGTGTTTATGCTTCAATGGGTTATGCGAGCTATGATGCAACAAGAGACATTAACACCAATTGCAGCACTAAGTGTAAGAATGTAACGATTTCAAATGATGGTGGTGGATTTTCTAGTGAGCTAGGCTTACGCCTCAAGCCATTATCTTGGTTGCAAATAGAACCTTCTTATCGTTATGCTGATTTTGGCCAGCAAGAGCAATACGAATTTCGAGTAAGTAATACATTACAATTCACACAGCATTCAGGTTTAGAACTTAACGCGGGTTACCGTTATTGGAAAGAGCTGGATGAAAGCCACTATCAAGTTGGTTACCGTTACAGTTTTTAATTACCTTTATCCATCTTCTCGTTTTTGAACACTCTTTTTATGGGTGGATAATAAAAGGGCGCTGTTTGTATTCAGTATTAAGCTGCGCCTCTATTTATTGGTCTTACATGATTCTAATGCACTATAATTTATCTGTGCGGGATCAAATAAAATATCTTACATAGACACATAACCTGATTAAGGGAAAATATGATTCGCCCGAAAGAAGGAAGAAAGGGGAGCCATAGTAGGCTATGGCTCCTCTTTTTATTTTACGTATTAAATGCTTAGGCGATAAAGAGAAAGTTTAGCGCCGAGTTTAGGTTACATCGCTTATTCACTGTATAAAAACTTCTGACGGCATAAGTGGCCAAGCGTGACATATTGTACTGTTGGGCCACCAACACCAACGTCTTTAGCTTGTGACACGTCAATATTCCACACGCCGAAGTTATATGAGGTCTGCCACCAATTCTTAGTGCCAAATTTATGTTCATAGTGAGGTTTAGAAGTAAGATCGCCAGAACATGTACCTAAATCAACCAACCCACTGACTTGACCATGGCTGTCACTGATGAGTGGGTATGGTGTGTAGTTAATGTTAATCTCATTTGTATCGATATCCACTCGTTTATCAAGATTTAGTATAATCTCAGCCCCTTCAACTGGCTGACCGGTAGAATCCAGAACTTTAGCTCCCCAGTAAAGACGCTTATAGGCTTGCGTTGTCATGTAGGTTGGTGTTGAGTTAAAGGTCATTCTAGTAACGTTGGCTTCACCGTCCACATTTGAGGAGCTCAGGCGAGTAACTGCAGTACCTAAAACAAGCTTATACTGATGAGTCGGATCGACTGTGACTGCTGGGTTTGGTTTTACACGCACATTAATGGTTTGGTTTGGCTGTAGGTTATTCAGGGTGTAAAACTTAGTGCTTTCTAAAGGTTGCCAACCACCATTGTACAGCTCCAGAATCCATTCGTTCTGGCCATAAGCATCTTGTAATGCAACGACGGTATCTTGGCCTCTTACTGACGTGAAGTGGTAATAGTCTACGTCTGTTGCACTGTCTAAATTGGCTGTAATACGGTTGTGTTTATCGGGCAGGGCCGTTGAAAGTGACACGGCATCATTAAGCTCATACTGATCAATTCCCGTTGTCACTGCTGCCCCGAAATTAAATGGTGAGCCATCGGCGGCAACCACTTCCATGTACCAGTAATAATGGCCAGGTTCCGTCAGCGCAAGTACAGACTCATTTGCATTGGCCGCATTTTTTGAAGTACCCACAACATCTAGGCTGTCATCATTATTATGGCGGAAGACGGTTAGATCTACATTGGTTTGTGCGTTTTGCCCAACCAGTAATGCCGTGGTTTTTGAACGTTCGGTAATTTCAAAGTGGTAGCAGACAGCACTTCCTGCTGTTGCATTATTAATTGTGTATAAATTACCCGTATTCAGCGTCGGACACATTGGAGTGATCGTAGTTGGCTCTGCCGCCATCAGAGAAGTATGCGCTTGAAAAGATCGTGTTGGCGATGTAGCTGAGGGTACAGCTAAAGGAGCTTGTTGATCTTGCTCTTCAATAGAGAAAAACTCGTTTTCATTTAGGGAGTGCTTTTCGCCAGATGTCGATAATGGGGTTGAGAGATTAAAAGGGGCGATAGCCGTTTCTACGTCACCTGCTAATGGTAATTCAGTCGCTTGAGCATAAAAGCTTGAGCTACATATAAGGGCAAGTAGGGTTTTATTTAGTGAATAATGCTTCTTCAAGGTTGTGTCCTTATAATGACTATTATTGGAGTGGTATTTCAATTCCTTTCGGTTTTATAAAGTAATGAAAAATATCTCACGATCATCATATTTGTTACTTGAATTGGTGTTGTTTCATGTATCAATTTTGTCAATTTCATTTTGTATCATTTTTTATTAACAAAAGATCACTAAAAACTTAACCTTATAGTGGTAATGATAAAGTTAACTATAAATAACAACGGGTTGAGTCTTTTTAGTTGTTGATTTTGAATATAGTTAGGATTAACGCTGATATAAATATCAAGATACTTAACTTCACTAAGTTAAGTATTGTATGATCGAGAAATTGTTCACCTTTGCTATTTTATGGACTCTTATCCTATAATTTTTTATAAATATGGTGAAAACTCTATTTGCTTTATTAAAAATAAGTGATTAGTATACGCAGCAATCATTTCCCATCAACTAACTGTAAAGGAGTAAAAATTATGACAATGACATTATTATCCTTTGCAGGTCTTAATCTTTCGTAACAACAAGCTTTCCACCAGCATTTCAAGTGCTGACTGAAACGTCTTACTAGAAAAACCAGACCTGCCAATACGTTTACGTTTTAAATCCTATTAAAGGAATTGGTACTATGGGCAACTCCGTCCAAAACATTACTGAAAATGTTAGCCTTATTGCGTCTAAAGAGACGTGGATTGAAGGACTGGCGATACAACAACTAACAAAAACCTCTGAGCTTACCGGTATGTGCCGTGTTGCTGGCATGCCTGATTTGCATCCAGGAAGAGGTTACCCAATAGGGGCTGCATTTTTCACTCAAAATAAAATTTATCCCGCACTCGTGGGTAATGATATTGGTTGTGGCATGTCACTTTGGCAAACTTCAAGCAAAGTGTCTAAAGTGAATGTCTCTAAAATGGCGAAAAAGTTTGAACAGATTGAGCAGCCCCTCGATGCTAACTGGTTTGACACCATAGCCAATCGAAAATGCGAAAAAGGCATCCAGTCGGATCTTTTTGATCAAGCGTTAGGTACCATTGGCGGCGGCAACCACTTTGCTGAATTCCAAGCGATTGATGAAGTTTATAATGAAAGTGCTTTAGAAGAGCTTGGCTTGAATAAAAAACACCTTCAGTTATTGGTTCACTCAGGATCACGAGGGCTAGGCCAATCAATTTTGGTGGATCACATTACTCGCTGTAATCACGATGGATTAGAAACCAATAGCGATGAATTTTTTTCTTATATGGCTAAGCACGATGAAGCGGTTCGCTGGGCTGAATTGAACCGTGAACTGATAGCTCTGCGCTTTCTTGATGCCATTAGAGCTAAGGGTTATTGCGCTTTAGACATTAATCATAATTTAGTCACTTCCAAAAAAATTGATGGGATAGAAGGGTGGCTGCATCGCAAAGGGGCAACCCCAAGCGATCAAGGCTACGTTGTGATCCCTGGCTCTCGGGGAGATTATAGTTACCTTGTAACGCCCAGAATAAACAACGATGATAAGGCTATCATGAGTTTATTTTCTCTAGCTCATGGCGCTGGCAGAAAATGGAAGCGGGGAGAATGCCACGGTCGTTTAGGCCATAAATATAAGCGGGAAGATCTGTACCGAACAGAGCTTGGGAGTCGAGTGATTTGTGGCAATAAAGAGCTGCTTTATGATGAAGCGCCCCAAGCGTACAAGAAGTGTGAAACCGTGATCAGCGATATGGTGGATGCTGAGTTGATCGATGTGGTTGCTAAGCTTCGACCAGTTTTAACGTTTAAGACCAATGGAACTTGTTCATCATGATTTTATTACAATTATCAGCGGGGCAAGGCCCGGAAGAGTGTTGCAAAGCGGTAGGTTTGGCGCTTCAAACTATCGAAAAGCAATGTAGGGAAAAATCAGTAAAACTGGATATTGTTGAGGCAGTTAAATCTAAGCAACGCCATTGTTTTAAATCCGTGTTATTACAGTTTGAAACGGATGATCAAGAAAAAGCAAAACAGTTATCGTCGTTGTGGCAAGGTGGCATGCTATGGGTATGTCAAAGCCCATTCAGGCCGAAACACAAACGAAAGAACTGGTTTTTTAGTGGGCAAGTGTACGAATTTAGCGAGAAGAGTTTCGATAAAGGTATTACGTTTCAGTCATGTAGAGCATCAGGCTCGGGTGGGCAACATGTGAATACGACAGATTCGGCGGTACGCGCAACTCACATCAGTACGGGAATTTCGGTTCGTGTTGAAACGGAACGTAGCCAGCATGCCAATAAACGTCTTGCCCGGGCTTTATTGTTTCAAAAACTTGAAGATTTGAAGCTAGAGAAAATGACACAGCAGGAAAAAGCACGTTGGCAGCAACATTGGGACGTAGAGCGTGGTAACCCGAATAGAACATTCAAAGGGGAGAAATTTGTTACAGTTTAGGCCGTCTTGTCATTATTTCAATGTGTGTTATTAGTTAACATTTGGCATAAAAAAGCTGCCCAGTGATTATGGGCAGCTGCTAGTAACAAAAGTTTAATACTTATCGTTTATTTCACATCTAACATTACGCCAGAGAAATTTCTAAAAGCGAGAATGCCAATGTGAATTTGCTCACCTTCTACCGCAGTGATAGCACATGATTCGGTATTACCCGACTTATAAGGGCGGCAGTCATAGCTGGTTTTTGTTGGTGCTTGACCTTTACGAACATACAGATCAGCATCTCCAGTACCACCAGACATCGCGACATTAACCGACGTTACACCAGCAGGAACGGTATAAGAATAGTGCTGCCAATTACCTTGTGTTGCCGTGATGTCCGTGACAGGAAAACCAGTATTATTGGTGTTTCCTTTTGTTGTCGCTACTAATGTGACATCAGAAAAAGCGCTGTAACCAACTAGTTTTACATACACTTTTCCTTGGTAAGTACCCGTACAGCTTTCTGCATTACCTGATTTATAAGGTCGGCAGTCGTAGCTGTTAGTGGTTGGTACTGCCCCCGCTTTTACGTACAGATCCACATCTCCAGTACCGCCCGACGTTGTTACTGTCAGTAAGCTTTGATCTTTTGGTACATCAATGACAAAGACTTGTTCAGAGCCTTTAACACCAGATAAACCCGCAACAGGGACCCCAGACGTTAATTGATTGCCACTACCGTCATTCGCAATAACATCTTGAGTTTTTGTGCTGCTTAATCCGCCATCATCTGTAACCGTCAGTGTAACTTGATAGCTTCCATTGCTTGCGAAGCTATGTGTCACCGATGCGCCATTAGCTTGGTTGCCATCACCAAATGCCCACACATAATCAACGATGCTGCCATCAACATCGGTAGAGCCAGAACCATTAAAGGTACAACTTAGGCCATCACAATTAGCGGCAATTTGAGCCACTGGCGGCTTGTTACCCGGTATGTTGTTGTCACCAACAGGAGGGGTGTTGTTAAAGAAACTGGATACCTGTGGCCATATTTTATCAATCCGAACACCTTGGTTTTCACACCCTCCAAAGTGGTGAAGTGCGATAACGTTGTTGGAACTAGCGGCTAATACTGGCGAGCCGGAAGATCCACCAATCGTGTCACAAAAATACCCGGTGTCAGTGCCTGTTCCTCGGCCATTAGCTACCGCAACATCAATTTGGCACAAGCCACCACTGTTTTGATCGCTCTCGATGGAAAGCTCTTTTGGATTACCCGCACCATGCTGCGGAATATAAATGTATTCGTTCTTTGTTGGAGTACGAACATCTAAACCAAAATAGCCAAACTGTGCGATTTGTTCAAAATTATTCACCGTAAACAGAGTGTAATCAAGGGTATAGTCAGTTTTAAGCATTTGAGCGCCCGTTACTTTCACTGTACCCGCATATGTGCTGCCATTACAGTCTGTTTTTTGGTAGTTAAACCAAACTTCGGTGTTTTGCAGGCGGCTTTCATTATCCAAACAGTGGTTATTGGTGAACATGTGGTTATCTGATCCCACACGCCAACCTGTACATAGACCGCTACCATCCATCAATAATCTTGCCACAGGGCGAGTACGTTCAAATTCAACAGGGTGTGAACTTTCCCAGCAAGCCACATCACGGCGTTCGTTGACACCACAGGTAGATTCCGGGATAGCAGTGCTAAACATAGTGTTTTCACTAATATTATTTGTTTGAACTGCTTCAGGGTGGCCTGCGTAATATCGATCAATCTCAACACCGTGATCCGCAGTCCAAGTGACACCAGCAGGAATGACTAAGCGAATAATTGCTGTATCTCCCGTAATCGACATGGCCGAAAATCGGGTTATGCCGTCTTCACCAGCCACAGGATCAAACGTTGCCTGCGAGTGATTGTTACCTTCATAGCGGTAGGTTTCACTGTTTTCAGGGTTACTGACTTCAACAAAAGCCCCTTCAGGTATCTGGAATCGTTTAAAGTGTACCTTAATAAATTCTGCCCCTGCTTGATGCACTTGACTTTGCTTCACTACTTCTTGGCCCGATTCAGACATCAAACTCATGGTTGGTACAGTCAGCGATAGGCTATACGGAACCGTGTCTGAAATAACAGGTGGGCGAGGAGGATCTATGGTTTCATTACCGTGTGCGATAAATGGCATCCCTGCGAGTGCTGCAATTGAAAGTGCGCATTTGGCGGATCTAAACATACCAGTTTCCTTGTGATTTTAGATAGATAAATGGAGATTACTTTCAGAGACAGCTCAACCCTGTAAGAGCAACGTATAGAAATCTTTTTATAAAGTGGCAAAAAACATTGATCGTTTTGATAGCAAGATCGACAAACACAGTAATTGACGTGTTACGTTATTTGAAACTATTGGAACTAATGCCATAAAAAACACCAACTTTCTTGTGATGTGTCGATGTATGCTCTATCCGTTTGATAGCTTTTTAGTATTAACTACTGAGTAAATTCGTAAATAACAGCAAGATAATCTTTGCCATTTTGTTGGTATGACCGAGCTTTTTTTATAGGTTTAAAAACGAATTATTTCTGAATTTTATCCAGAAAAGCATAACTATTAAGGAGTTACTATAGAAAAGGAAGTGAGAGGGGAAAAATTTAGCAAAAGAGAATTATTTTGGTAATTCATAAGTTGTGTTGAATAAGTTGTCAATAAAAGAGTGGCTATAAATTTTCGAAAGGAAAGCTTGTTATATATGGCTTCACGGCTATTCCAAACTGATGACCGATTTAATTTTATTAATTGTCATGATGTTTATATTCGTCATTAAATAGAAAGTATATTTAGTTGTTATCTTTAAAATAAGGACACGATATGAGTAATTTAATACCAATGAAAATTAACATTAATAAGAAAATTGAACCAATTAGCGATAAATTAGTAAAATTAAAAAAAAATCGACGTCAGATTTTTATGGTATCGGGAATGTTGTCATTAATTATCTCACCATTATCTTTTGCGACCAGTATTTCGATAGGGTTACCAAATTACAAAATAATCAATAATCAACATATACCCGATGTTGTTCTTCATTTTAATAATGACCTTTTCCTTTATGGTGATAATGCGGAAGAATTCGATTTAGTTGGATATTTGGAGAATAATTCACCAGTGTTGCTGAATTATCATGAAACCATTGCACATTGGAGTGGTTATTACAGCATCAACCCCAAAATAGCGCTTGCTTTAATGGAGATAAAGTCAGGAATTATCTCAAACCCAGATACCAATAAATTAACCTCATTATTTGGTGATTTATCAAATAAGGTAACGGTGTCCGAACAATTACAGGACGTGCTATTTCGTCTGTCTTGGTTTTTTTATCAGTATGAAAAGAAACAACTTAGAAATAATCCAGAGATTGCCGAACAGCAAAGAATTAAGTCATCAGGTGTCAAAGAAGCTGCAACTGTCGCTTTATCTGCTCTGCAGGCGAGCGGACAACCTTCATTGGAAAGACAAAATACGAGCCAGTTCTATACCGCTTTTACCGACACATTCATTGCATTATTTACCGATAAACATGAGGATACTTTTTCTTCTGGAATAAATGTTAACCATTTGAATAGTAGTGAGATGTTAATGGTTCCACCAACAAGTATGATGCAGTTTCCTTGGCGTATTGGCTACTCTTGGAAATCCAACGGAGCTCATTCTCATACGGGTTCAGGTTACCCATTTTCTTCCATTGATGTGTCGTACGATTGGCCTCGATGGGGAGGAAATACATACAGTGTTGTCGCAGCACACAACGGTACTGTTAATGTGCTTTCTCGTTGCCAAGTAAGGGTAACAAACCCAAATGGATGGGCAACGAATTATTATCACATGGATGGCATTCAAGTTCAGCAAGGGCAATGGGTTAATGCCGATACTAAGCTAGGAACTTATGCCAGTAATAAAAGTACTGCACTTTGTGAAGGCGGAAGTTCTACAGGGCCTCACCTTCATTTTTCATTATTAAAAAATGGCCGTTATGTGTCTTTGCAGGGTGTTAATTTTGGAGAGTATCAGGTGAACATTGGTCGTTATAATTACGATGGTAATTGCAGTCGATTTTATTTTAGTAACTTAAGTAACAATGGATATAAATGCGCATGGAGTTCAATATATAATAATGGCGTAAGGCAGTAGGTAAAATAGAGGGTGAATTAAGCTCTATTTGTATTTTACAAATAGTATTGAACATGATAAGCCACTTATTAAGTGGCTTTTTTTATCAATTAATTTAATTGGCTCAATGTTGACTTTTTGTTAATAAGTGTTTTATCACTCAGTTTTAAGTGATAGCCTCTAATTAAAAGTGAGTTTTATAAATTAAATCTGCTTTTAATCTTTACTTTTTAAATTATATTTTCCTATATTGAGACTCTTGGTTGGTCTTAAAAATTAGCCTTTCTTGGTATCAATATATGGACTTTATGGTTTAGGTAAATAATAAAAATATAACGTCAGTTACATGGAGAACATTACAATGAAAGGGAAACGTTTTTATCTTTCTGCTATTTCCGGAGCGATCATGACAGCGGTAGTGCCATCTGCATTTGCCGCGATTGATAAAGTAGAGCCTGCACCGGTGGAAGATATTGTTACGGCTAAGGGAACCATTATCCAGCATGCAGACGCGACTCAAGTTGCGGGTCCACTGGAAATGAATAGCCGTGTAAAACGTAGTTTAGAGAGCTTATTATCAGCTACAGCTCCGTTAAGTGGAGATTGGTTTAACCAAGATCCATTGCTTGACGGTATTGAAGGTTCAAGTGTTGATCGTGTGTATGATACTTTCTCACTGTATCGCACTGAGCCTGTGATTGTAGCGGTAATTGACTCTGGGGTTGATGTTCATCACGAAGATTTACAAGGCAAAATTTGGGTTAACCCGAATGAGATCCCAAATAATGGCATTGACGATGATCAAAATGGTTATGTAGATGACATTTATGGCTGGAACTTCATTGGTGGTCGTGATGGTTCTCACGTAGACCAAGACACCTTAGAAGTGACTCGTGAATACAAACGCTTCCTTTTTTATAAAGAGATCGGCATTTGGAAATGGTTAAGTAAGAAAGAGAAAGAATACTTCCGTGGCGTGAAAAAAGATTATCTAGAAAAATCGACGGAAGCGACCCAAAAGTACAACGAGTTTAAAGATCTCAATGATCAAGCGCTAGCAAGCAAAGCTGTTCTTGAGAACAAATTAGGTCAGACAGACTTTTCGGTAGCAGCGCTTGAAGCCATTAAGAGTGATGACGCTGAAGTTCAAGCAGCGGCAGACTTCTTGGTTCAAACGTTCACACGCTGGCGTTCGTTCGATTACTTAGCCTATGTTGTTGATTATTATTCAACACCAGTAAACTACTACTACAATTTAGACTTTGACCCACGTGTTGATATTGTAAAAGATCAGCCATACAGCCCATGGGAAAGCGATTACGGTAACAATGACGTAATTGGTCCTGACTCTTCTCACGGTACTCACGTATCTGGCATTATTGCCGCCGATCGTAATAACGGGTTGGGTGTAAGAGGTGTTGCTAATAACGTGAAAATCATGGCGTTACGTGCAGTTCCAAACGGAGATGAGCGTGATAAAGACATCGCAAACTCAGTTCGTTATGCTGTAGATAACGGCGCAAAAATCATCAATATGAGTTTTGGTAAGTCTTACTCACCATATAAAGGCATTGTTGATGAAGCATTCCGTTATGCTGCGCGCAAGGGTGTACTACTGGTTCACTCAGCAGGTAACAGCAAAACAGATAATGACATTAAACCAAGTTTCCCGAACCGTTACCCAGTTTACTACCCGGGAAGCCGTATTAGCACTTGGTTAGACATTGGTGCTTCTGCAAACTACAAAGATGAATCTATGGTGGCTAGCTTCAGTAACTTTGGTCAAGAAAGTGTCGACCTGTTTGCACCGGGGTATAAGATCATGTCGACAACGCCGGGCAATGAATATGAAGCATACAGTGGAACCAGCATGGCGGCTCCAGTTGTTTCAGGTGTCGCTGCTTTAGCGCTGTCACAGTTCCCTGATTTAGAAGGTAAAGAACTGAAAAAAGCGATCATGGATTCAGTTCGACTTTACGAAGGCCATCTAGTGAAGAAACCTTCCACACCAGAAGTGCACGTACCATTCTCTGAGTTATCTTTGACTGGCGGTATCGTTGATTCTTACCAGTTAATGCAAGACCTGTATGATCAACAATAATATTGTTAGTTCTATCTAAATTGAAAAGCGGGTGAGAGATCACTTGCTTTTTGTTTTTTATAAAATGTGAATTCGGTAAATAAATCCGTATTATAGATCTTTAACTTTGTACAATAGTAGGAGGCTGAATGTTACATTTAACGGTATTTGTGTTGGCTGTGCATGGCTGTATTATCTTTTTGCTACATGTACTTGAATTATTAACGGGTGTCCCAGAGCTTAATTTTTTGAGTGATTATTTTTTCTATTCTTTGTTAACTCAATGGATCTTGGGCTTATTTTTTATGGTTTCGTCCCCTGGGAAGCTTAATTATTTAAAGCATAGCCCATTGAAAGCCACAAGAATGGCGGCGGCTATGGCCGAAGACAGCAAAGAAGATAAGCAAACATTGAGTGTCGATATGAGTTTAAGTAGTAAACTATTTTTGTCTGGTTTCTTGAGTTTACTTATTTGTTTGGTGCTTTAGATCGTGCCCTAAATTACTTGGAGCGGTAAGTGTGAAAAGTAGGGCACTTCAATTCTTGTGTATAGTCATTTTCACTAAATGCGCTTTTCGTTAATAGCTTGGGTTATACAATATTTAGCAATCAGCTTATGAAACGGCTTAATTAACGCCATATAAAAGCGCCCTGATCCCGTTTTTAGATTCACCAATGTAGAAACAGCATATTCGTGTTCAGATAGCTTCATTACAGACAGCCATATATCCATGTTTTTTTCAGACGCTACGGTGATCACTTCGGAATCGGAGACCGTTTCAAAGGTCAGGAACCCAGCTTGTTTACCCACCTCAATATTCTCTAATGGTAAAGCCATTTTTACGTCTGCTACTGAGAAACCAAACCACTTTACGATGGTGTTTCTGATCTTTAATGCGATCTGCACAGGTTTAGGCAAATAAGCGAAAATCGCGTGATACACATAAGCAGCATTGAGGTCTTTTTTAGTGGCTTTACATGAAAAAGAGTCTCGATAAAAACTGCCGACTTCTTTACCATTTATTCGCGTGTTGGAAGGAAACTCTATCTGTTCTACCATGTTTTGATCCTTAAAAATAAACCATTTACTAGCCATTAATCTATCCTATTTAGAGTAGAGCCTAGAACACTAAGGTATACAATATTACTTTCTATGTTTCGTCTCTTTGAGAGTGTGCCTTAATATCGAGAACTCTTGTGATATTTACTGCGTATTTTGTGGCTTAGAGGCATTTTTCACTTACGTTATTTATTTGCGAACTATCTTTTAATCGGTGTGAGAAAAATTAGTACTGATTTCAGTGCGTTTAACTGTTAATTGGAGAAAGTAAATAATGAAAAGGATTTTGTTAGGTGCGTTAACCATTGCTTTATCCGGCTGTGTCAATATGCCAGCCGAACAAGCAGAAAATGAAAGGGATATTGCGTCTTTGTGTGAAGGCGATACTTCATTACCATTGAGCCTTGTTTCAAAATTTGAGCCCACAGAAGATCCTGACTTATTAAATCAAACCTTAGGAGAGCCGGGGAAAGGGAAATTATGCCAAGGCAAAGTATATCTAAGTAAAAAAGATGCCCAGATTAAAGTATTTCGAGCATGGAACAGCACGAATCCTAATAGCCAGCTTGGTGAATGGTGGGCGTTTAAACAACCCAGTGGAAAAGTGGCGACTTACCGCTCAGACTATGAGATTTGCTATCAATGGTCGCCCTTAGATAAATTGGTGAGTTGCACACTCAGCCCAGGAACAAAAGTGGTTGTTGGCACAGGCCAAAGTGCCAAATGCTCTGACTATTTAACTTACGGCGCCTCTGATAAACAACAAGTTTATATCCAAGATGGCTCAAGCTCGCTGAGCAACTGCACTGTGTATGATGGGGTTTTTCAATGGGAGTAAATCTCAACATAGGAATTATAATTTTCTTTGGAATAAGTCTATCGTAAATTAATGATTTTTTTGGTAATAACAAAGTATTTAAGATTCGATCAACTCAGTTGAAAGATTCTTAAATACAGTGTTTATTAGCTATTTTATGGTAAATACTAATTATGGTTAAATGAACAGTATTTACTGAAAAAAACCAAGAGAACAGCAGGTGAGTGGAAAGATAGTGAGCTTTTTAAGGTATAGAGTTGTATCTCAATATCTCTTAACTTAATTTAACATAAGATATATAATACGCACTTGCGTAAGTTATTGTAACATCTCAAATAAAGCTCGGCGTTTTGTAAAAACGATTTCATATTTCCATTTTATATCAGTAACTTATACACATTTATTATTCTTTTCACCGTTTTCTATTATCTGTATCTATGTGCCCAGTAAATTGGGCGGCTTTGTGCCATTACGCATCATCACGCCACTTAATCGCTTTTGTCGATTAAACCCTGATTTACCCATCGATAAAAACCATCAAAATAAAAAACGATTCGTGAGGTTTATCACATGTTATTAGACGCCTTCCGCCAGTTGTATTGGAGAGAATTTGATTCGTATGCCCAAGGAGCGGAATATTTTCACGTCGAACCCATCACCGTCAAACGCTGGCTGACCGGAAAAATAGACATCAACCCGATGGCTGAAAAGCTGCTCATCATCAAATCGATTGGATTTTTGCCCAATGATATTCGTTGGCAAGGTTTTCGGATTAATGAGGAGCGCGGGATTTTGATCACCCCCGAAGGCCGAGAATTCAGCCCGAAGGAATTGGACAGTTTTGCGTATCAACGGGACGAATATCAGCTGTTGTTAAAGTTACATGGTCACCCTAGCCCCGAAGATATCCCCCATTATCCAGCCAAGCCGAACGTGCTGCCATTTCGTGGTGGTCGGCGTATGGCGGCTGCCCCGTGGATACCCACTAAACAGAAAATGAAGAAGTTAAGGCGGAAATAACACAGACATAAAATAGCCCGCGTGATGCGGGCTATTTTTCGCTTAAATTCTTGTTAGCTTTAAACCACACTCCATAGATATGCGGCTGAAATTGGAAGCACTAAGAATGCCAATAAAGCTGGTATTGCAAAACCTGTTTTACCTTTAAAAATTCTTGAAAGTACCGCAATTGCAAACAAACAAAATACCCAAATAACTATCGGGTGCCACCAAATAGTTTTATAGCCAAGATAAATAAGAAAAGCTATACCATTTATTCTTGCAACTGTACCAAAAGTAGAAAAAACAAGGTCCAAATTTGACCCAGTGGAGAATATTTTTCGCTCAAAAGCTGACTGTTGATAGGCGGGAGTAGATATCCCCAGTCTAAAAAACTCAGTCTGAAATGCAGCAAATATTTCATAAATAATTATAGCAAGTATGTAATAAGTCACTGAACACTCCTTGAAAGTTAACGCCGCGTTAAGTGGTGAGCAACGCTACCACCTTACCTAAACCATTGTGCCGTAAACACTAAAGCTGATTCAAACTGAAAATGCCGAGCGTTGGGAATCCGTCTTAAACGCTTTGTTAGCTATTTTGTTATTGATATCATTTGGGTTCTCGTATCCTCTAGTCCATATTTTGAATATAGTTTCAACTTCACTTTATATTTCTTATCCAATAATTTCTTTGCAACCGAGTGGGAAGTCAGAGGAACAACTACCATATGTCGAAATGTTGATTTAGGAGGAATATACATTCCTATGTTATTAGAGTGTCCTAACATCTCATAAGGATATTCTTGCTCATCAAATGATTGAAACTCCGTTTGGATATCACCCGGAAATAAGACCTTTACCTTAAGGTCGGAAGCGGGAGTATTTCCTTCGTTATGAACTCCAACTGAAAATACTAGAGAAATTCTACCTGATTTCGGGGCCTTAGCTTGTCGTGCTTGTAGCTCTTGAACTTCTTCAAGTTTTGCTATCGGATCAGTTTTTTCCGATGCTATTACTTGATTAAATTGTTTCTCCTTAAGAGTCAGGAACTCACTTACTAAACTTTGTTGAGAGTAACCATTGTATATGGAAGCTGCGACCTGAAGAGCCATTATTACAAGTAGAACATTAACGACAAGGGAAAACTTGTCTTTGATGGCTTTTTGTTCAACTTCGATAATCTCTAATCGGTTTTTATCTTCTTCACTCATAAATCTGTCCTTAGTTCAAAAGTAAAGTAATTTTGGAGCAACACGTAAATTGTGATAGCTAACAGCAGATATATAAGGATCTACGCCGTATATATCTGCTTAAATTAGAGCTGGTCTTTTTCTAGTTTTAGTACCCGCTCTTCTAATTTATCGATTAATTGCTTAATCCAGCGTATATCCGTTTTAATGGTGGCCGTTGTACCAACTGCTGACGCAAAACCGGACGCGATAGCAACCATGAATGTTTGATATATTTCCATATGAATACCCTATCCTTTTTTTTCCTTTCGTACCACATCCCAAAAGCCGACTAACCCCATGATAATCGTAGGAATTAGTCCGCCTAACTCCATTCCTGAGTTCGTCACATCGATGTCAATAAGTTGGGTATGTCCAGCCATTAATGCCGTTGCGGCAGTGCCCATAAGGACTAAACCTGTCTTTGTGCTGCTTTCATTTAATTTCATAATAAACCTGCTTTTTTTAAGTGTTTTATGGTGTACGCGCCGATGACCATACCCGCGACGCTAATACTGAGTTTTAAAACAATTTGTTTCTTGGTCATGCAATATCAACCCCCGCTCGTGCCGTTTTCAGCGTGTAATAGTTGCCCACTTCCATGCGTGACATGGCGTGTAACACCTTGGCTAACGTGACATTGTCACTGGTATTAATAGGCAGTGTGGCCGGAATTCCTGTCCATTTGGAAGCCGTTTTTACGTAGTGGTCGGTGTCGTTTTCATGGCTTGGTGCAAAACGGGCAATGATGCCGCTCAGTGTGTTGATGCCTTGGCGGTTGTAGCTACGCAAAATACGCGCGCCCGCTCGGAACCCGTAAACTGGGTTGGTGAATTCTTCGAATTCGTCGTCGCTGTCAAAAACGCGTTCCCCTTGCCATTGGGTGGTGTCGCCTTCACTTTCACGAATATTCAACGGGTTGTTGTTAGAACGCCACGAGGCAATGATGATTTGTTCCATTAGGAAACGGAATGAGATTTTTGCTATTACATAAGGCGGAAATCATACTGATATAGAAAAGCCCGCGTGATGCGGGCTGGTTATTACATAAAATATGATAAATTTTCTTTCCTTTAACATTTGTGTGTTTGTTATAAATGTACGATCTCGGGCTTCATACTATACAAAACATATAAAACCTCTTCTTTTTCCCTTTGACCTACGCCGTTCTTTTCTAGGGCTTCTAAGGCATCATCTAGAACGGCTAAAAATTCATCGCCACTTATGTTCATGCCTTTGTGAGTGGATATCATGTCTTTTCCGGCATAAATATTTGGGCCACCTGTACCTGCGATAAAGAATGTCGCAGCCCCATTTTTCAGTATGGATACATCACTATTGGCATACCTTGGTGAAATGCTTGGGTTACTTAAATGGATATCAACCAAATCACTGGCAATTTTCGTAATATTTTCTGTACCACCTAACCTTTCATATAACGAATCAGACATCTGATTGTCCTCCTTAGCGGTCTGGGCCTTATAAAGGATAGTAGATCGATTACTTGTTGATGCATTGTTGGCTTATGTTTTTACCGTATACACAAAGCATACCTTGATGTTTTTATGACTGGGTGCAAAACGGCTAATGATGCCGCTTGAACCCCGCAAACCGGACTAGTGAACTATTCGAACTCGTCGTCGCTGTCAAAGACGCGTTCCCTTGTCTATCCAAGACACATTCAGTGTTCTGATGTGTGCCAAGTGATTATCGAGTTCGGAGTCACGACCTAAATTCGAGTTTAAAAGCCATGGAATTAAAACAACATGAGCTGTCGAAAACTAAGATAAATATTTCGATAAGCCCTCAAGGTACCTTCTCATGCTTACAAGTGAAATTGACTCGTATCTACCTCTGAATGAGGAGAAAAACATGACTTAGTTGATATTGTGATCCCCAACCATAGATGAAGGCTCGAATAACAACAATTTTTTATGACTATGGTATTGTTTATATTAAATATTATTAGCAAGCATTTTGCTGTACTGGAATAAGAACATGATAGAAAAGCAACAGCTCGTATCTAGCTTTGAAGCGGCGCTATTGGCATTGACTGCACGCAACTCTGAGCAAATTACTCACTATGTTAAGCAAGATATGTTTGCTGAAATGTTATTGTCGGTTGAGTATTGGGATGGGGATATGTTTTGGAACATCTGGGAAAAAGATGGTGAAGCGTTTGAACATTCTGGTGACATGGATCCTGATGAATTTATTATATTATCGGACTATTGTGAAGATGAACCAAGTGCTGCTCAATTAAGTAATTTGTTGCAAAGCATGGGCGATATCTTGGGAGCCGATTGTTTCGAAACTTTAGATCGAGTGCGATTTACTCATGAAGCTCTACACGAGGCTCTTCAAAGTAATAAAGTTAAACTGATGCTTGAACAAATATTAAAGCAGAATAAGAACTACTCTTCACAAGACTACGAAAAAGTGGTTTTGGTAGATATGTAAATAAGCTATACGAGTCAAAGGGTTCAGGTATTTATCTGAACCTTTTTATTATCCGCAAGATAGATAAAGCTGTTGCCATACTTTGGTTATCCTTCTCTCAGGTTGTTAAGGTACACCTCGCATAGTTTGATCAATTATTAAAATATTGATCCTACTCATAATTCCCTGCATTTTATGAGATTATTTGATAAGCAACGTGTAGATTATGTGGCCTTTGTTTATAGATAAGGTCGCATTACTTATGTCGTTATCATTACTTATATTTTTGATCTCTTTATTTATTCTTTTCCTGATTTTTAATAAGAAAACGCCTTCTGGTAGAAGCAACGATCGACAAGATAAAGAGTTAGGAAGAATTGTTGAAAATTCTATTTCTCAGCCGGAACAATTAAAAAGTACAACCAATGTTCCTTATGATAGTAATGATGCGAAACCATATCACTATCAAGCCATTGGTTCTCTGATGTCTCCAGCAGAGCGTTCATTTTATGGTGTGCTAAAGAACGCGGTGGATGATAAGACCATCGTATTTTCAAAAGTACGTATCGCAGATGTCATCGAGCCTTTAGCGACAAAAGATCGCAAGCACTGGCAGAAATCTTTTAATAAAATTTCATCTAAGCACTTCGATTTCGTATTGTGCCAAGCACAAACTCTGTCGATAATTTGTGTTATAGAGCTGAACGATCGATCACATCGGCGAGCAGATCGTATTGCGAGAGATAAATTTGTTAGGGCTGCATGTAAAAGTGCAGGACTTGGTTTGATTGAAATGCCTGTACAAAGAGGCTATACAATCGAAGAGGTTCGAAATTTGTTAGGCCCATTTAACAACAAAGAGCTGGCTTCATGTCGGGCCTGTGGTTCTCAAATGGTTTCACGGATCGCTAAACGAGGGGTAAACAAAGGTAAACCATTCTTGGCATGCAGTGCTTACCCACAATGTAAAAATACAAAATCCATTAAAGCTGCTTAGGGGCGGCCTACATTTAGGTTTGTGTTTTGAATTTTACAATGTGTTAGAGAAAGCCTTTACTCTTCTGGATGCTCTTTCTTGTGCACTTGCAAGTCTGAACTATACTAAAGTGGTAGGTGTGAATATGTACCCTCGCACCGTTATCCTTATTTGATATTTAGATGCAGCCTCAGATAATTATTGTCTTGAGGCTTTCTTTTGAGCAACAGTCTTTTGCTTCGTAATGTTTGTTCATTTATTCCATTAGAATACTTTCGAGTCTGCTTGTTCTTTAAGAAAATCGATGAAGGCTCGAATTCTGATTGGCATTTGTAATCCATAATTATGAACCACATAAAAAGGTGCCTTGAGCGCCCTATTCTCTGGCAATAGGCTTATCAACTTGCCGTTCTTTAGATCTTCATCAATGGCACGTTTTGGCAAACACGCTAACCCTAATCCCGCTAACGTCATCATCCGAATAGTTGGAACACTGTCTCCTACTCTATTGGCCCTAAATTGGTAGGTCTGGGTGCGGCCATTACCAATGTTAAAGCTCCTTTCGATGTTCATGCCCTCCCATTGATTGGCAATGTAGTCGTAATCGGTAAAGTCGGTATCACTGGTCGGTAATTGAATCTTTTTACCCAGTAAATAGTCAGGATGGCAGCACAACACTTGTTCAAGGTCACCGAGTTTGATGGCGCGCGATGTTGAGTCTGGCAGTTCACCAACAGTAACGGATAAATCTATGTACTTTTCGATTAGATTTAGGCGCAGATCGTTAGCCAATAATTGAGGCTCGATACGAGGATGAATTTGCATAAATTCGCACATGGCTGGGCCAATCAAATGTGTCATGAGTGTATGTGGTGAGGTGATGGTAATAGAGCCGGAAAAATCAGTGCAAGACTCCCGCGCTTCTTCTTCTGCCAGAGACAGTAATTTTCGTACTTCTAAACAACGCTGGTAAAAACGTTGGCCTGCATCTGTTAAGGACTGGCGGCGTGTGGTGCGAGTCAGTAACTTTACATTGAGGTGCTGTTCAAGGCTTTGTAAGTGGTGGCTGACGACGGATTTTGAGAGATCAAGTTTTTCTGCGGCTTTGGTGATGGACCCTGACTCTACGATTTGAGCAAAAACTTGCATGCGGTGCAATTCGCTTTTCATTATGTTTTATTGTCTTAATAAATCGAACTATATGTGTAATTTTAATCTATTTATCAATTTTTATAAATAAGTAAACTTTTCTTCGTTCCTTAACTAATCACAAAGAGACGCAGAGAAAAATGACTATTTAGTGAAATTTACCTTTAAGCATACTGCAGAAAATACAAATAAAATTACCGAGTTTTTTAAAGAGATTTTGCCAGATACTCGAACTTTTGATGGTAACGTTTCAGCGCAGTTGTATAAAAATGATCAGGCTGACAATGCTTTGGTTTTATTAGAAGTATGGGAAACCCCAGCTTGCTTTGACAGATACATTAGCTGGCGTAAAGAGATTGGTGATTTCGATCGCTTGGGCTCCATGCTAACGGATACACCTGCGATAACTATGCTGTCTGAGGAGGCGTGATGAATAAGATCTGGAGCCCTAGTTCGGTTTCTCCGCCTGCGGCCAATTATCATCAATGCGCTTTGATCCCAAAAGGCTCGACTCGTTTGCATATTGCCGGACAGCTGGGTATGGATGCCGATGGTAAAATAGCAGAAAGCACGGAGGATCAAATTGTGTTAGCTTGGCAAAATGTGAGGGGTGTGCTTCAAGCCAATGATATGGATATTGAAGATCTCATCAGTGTCCGGTTGTATTTGGTTAGCCGTGACGATATGCCAGAATATCAGGCGGCAAAAAAGCGTTTATCTTTTGATGTGGGTAGCTTGCCGACCACCTTATTATTTGTGAATGGGCTATTTGACGAGCGATGGAAAGTGGAAATAGAGGCTGAAGCCGCGAAGGTCTTTTAAGGTGTAAGATGTTAGTTTTCCCACCAAGTAAATACGCCACTGCGGACTCATTTGGTGGGAAGTTTTATTGATATTATATGAGCTTAGTTAACAATGAATTCGATGCGATCTAAAATACAAAGTGTCAGTTTAATCAGGAAACGTTTAGCCGTAATCCATAATAATAGCTTTCATGTTTCGGTAAGTTCAGATCTGAAAAGCTCATCGTGTTTTCTGTTGCAACAAAGGTTTTGAACACTTCTTCAACATGTTGATTCGAATCAATATTTAGTGTCTTTCTTATAATGGCGTATTCACTCCCAACAATCAGCTCTTGTGCTTGAATGCCGATGTCTACTTTTTCTTCTGTTTCACCCAGAACAAACAGTCGAGTGGGCTTGATGTCTGACTTGTGGACATTAGGAAGTGCCACTGAATTAACCGAGAAACCAAAGTAAGAATTGAATGGGTTTTTTAAGGTATAAGGCTTCGATGAAGACTTAAATAATGACTCATTTACTTTTACTTGCCCATACAGATGATTGTTGCTGTTATAGTTTATATAATCGTTTCCAAACCCGACGACCACCACGAAATGATCTAATGACCAACCAGGATTACCTGTTGGGTTCCTTTTTACCCCTGAAAAAATAGGGTTTTGCTGTTTTAAATGCTCTTTCATCCATTGAAGGTAGTTTTCGAGGTTATCCGTTGGTTGGTTAAGATACCTAGAATACTTAAACCCTAGTTTTCTCATCACGCCATCAATTTCATCGGAGTATAAATCGAGGTGCTTGGGGTTGCCTGTTTGATTGATGAATTTTTGAGAGTGGTAGAATCCATAATAGAGAGCAATCATTTGTATTGATGCCTCTCCGCACCACCCGACCCTGTCTACACCCGCAGTATATTTGTCCCAATTCAAGTTAGGGATATTTAACCAAATACTGTCACTGGTTTCTAAGTAAGCAGGCTTGCTCATTGCATTTTGGCTGATATAAAACTCTTGTTTAGGTTTATGTGATTTACAAGATGTCATAAAACATAACGCTAAAATAATCGCGCAAGTTGCCAAGTATTTCATCAATATATTCTCAGGTTAAGTATGTAGGAATGCAGTCAGCAGTAATTAATACAACAGTGACCAATAATATGGCTTTTTATATTCCACCTACACCAAATAATGGTTATTTACGATACACATCACGAGTGTTTATTCATCGCCTCAGCTCTTTAGGTGATTCTTTAATTCATGTAAGAACTGAGGCTATTTTTAGGCTTGTGATTTTTTCAACATGGTTGCTGTTCTTTTTTTGCGCAGTAGGCGTAATGCTGGTCGCTCTATCCAATGATAACTGAGTGCAGACACTGGCAAGATGACCGCTGCAAATGCGAGACAAGACAACATTAAATAGCCTACTGATGTTTGTTGATACCACCAAGTGACAAATTCAGGGTTAATTTGATTTAGTATTTCTATGCCCACGAGGATGAGAACAGAATGCCATAAATAAACAGAATATGAGATATCACCTAAGTACTGGGTGGCTTTATTGTCTAGAAGCTTCAGAATTAAGGAGCGACGATCAGCTTGGTTAGCATTGCATAATACAATCACGGCGAACAAAAAGTAGCTGGTCATGAGTGTGTAGGTGGTTGATGGTAAATGAATTGTATAGATGACCATACTAAAAATAACGATGAGAAAAACATCATTATTCACGAAACGTTTTGTTGTCTCATTTAAACGAACGGTGTTGAGCCATGCGCCTAAACTAAAGCCCGACATTCCTCTCATAAATGCTTCAACACCGGATGTCACATCCAGTGTCCCTTTTGATTGGATCAGTGAGTAAATGCTCAAGAACCCCAGAGCTGGTAACCAAAGGGTCTTCATGCTGCTGTGAACCAGTACCAATAACAGTAAAGGAAACAGCATATAGCACAGCCACTCAATGCTTAAAGACCACCCAGGAAAATTCCAAGTCATTGAGTTCGGAGTGATCCCTTGCAGTAACATCAGATTTGAAAGAATACTCTCGGTGGTATTGAATGGCCCCTGAAAAGCTGGTATCCCATTTAATCCCCAGCTTTCGAGTAAACTGCCACCGTAAAAGCCAATATTGTTAGAGTATTTAAAACATTCCCAAACAAACAGCGTCCCAAAAGTGGCCAGAAATAGAGGATAAATTCGAGAAAATCTTAGCCACATGAACTGACCCCAATTCAGTGTCGAGTTCATTGAGTTACGATACACGTGCATCATAACGTAACCACTGAGAATGAAGAATATGTCCACCCCAATATAGGCGTTTTCTAGAAAGCTGGTGAATTCTTTGATCTCCCCTAGCCACTGAGGAAAGATCACTAATCGAGCGTGAAAGTAGGCCACAATGAGTGCGGAAAAGCCTCGGATTGGGGTTAATAACGGAATTTGACGACGCATGAAACCATCCTTAAGAGTTAATCTGCCTGTTGTTATAATTTATGGCTGAAGAGTTGTCGGATCGGGGTGAAATCATTTTTACTGTAAAATTCAATCCCTTTCTTATTTTCCACCCAACAATCTAAAAGTATTTCTTTGTAACCGTGTTCTGAACTCATTTCTTTTATGTATTCTAGGAAATAAGAACCCAGCTGATTATTTTGGTATTGTTCACCGATGACAAATTGGTCTATGTATATATAAGGAAAAGAAGCAGTGATATTATTGTCTTCTTGATGAATAATATTTATCAATGCGCTGCCCGCGATGGCTTCTTTCCCGTGCTCTAGAATGCAAAGCACTAATACTAATGTGTTTTGATCTTGTTCCGCATTGTTAAAGTCCTCCTCTGTAATGTCTTTGTAGTGTACAGGGGTGTTGTCTGGCACATTTTTTCGATGATACTCATACTGATATCGGTAAAGCTGTGATATATCGTGGAGATCTTCTTTTTTCATTTTTCTTATGTATTTTTCCATCATGTCGCCTTAGTACTCTTTGAAGCTGTTATTAAACGATTCAGCAATCGGCTCAATAAAGAAATCAATTAATTTTCTTTGGCCTACTTTTATTTCCGCTGTTAATGACATTCCTGATATAAGAGGAAGTTCATTACCGTTATAGGTAAGACTGTTGTTATGTAAGGTAATAATCACCGGGTAAACGAGATCGCCGTTGGACGTTGATTGTGCCGTTGTGGCCACTTTATCTACTGTTCCATTGAGTGTTCCGTAGCGGATAAAGCTGTAACCATCCAGCTTCAACGTGACGGGCATTCCTACATTCACATGTCCCCTATCCTGGTTTTTAATGGTGGCTAAGACTTCTAATTTGCTATCGCTTGGTACAACTTTCATTAGTAGGTTTGAATCAATAACCACATCGCCAATTTGTGGCACTTTCCCTGTTAATACCGTACCTGCAATGGGAGATCGGATTTTACTTAATTCGATTCGTCTTAGAATGTCTTTTAGTTCCAGTTGGTTTTCTATTACCGCTTTATGCAAATCGACTTTTTTTTCTGATATTGACAGAATAAACTTATCAATCGTTTTTTGCTTTGCGTTTAATTCGGCGTTCCTCTTTTCTTCTAAAAAGCTTAGATTCGCGCTTTCTTGCCCTAGGTTCTTTTCAGACTGTAGCCGACGGTCAATGGTTTTTAGGTAGTCCATTCGACTGATCGCATTCGAATGAACCAAACTTTCATTCATTCGTTCAATTTCGATGGCAGAATTGAGCAGTTTCTCTAGGTTAATGAGCACTTTTTTTGACTTGGCTATTTCAGCTTCGGTCATCTTTATTCTGTTTTTTTGAACATCCAGCTCAATGTTTAAGTTTTTTATACTGTTTTTGATTCGATGATTGGCCAGTTGGACAAGTTTCGGGTCTATGCCCTCGGGCGCGGGTTGCAATGGAGTGCCTGTTGGGTTTAACGCAAGGTCTTCCATTTGTTGCAGCCACCACAGCTCAAAATTTAAATCCTTTAACACCTGCATGGATTTTAATTTTTGAATTTGCTCTGTTTCATCGTCCAATGTCAGCAGTAACTGATCTTGTTTTACGATTTCTCCTTCCCGTACGTAGACATGTTTCACGGTGCCGTCTCGGATCGACTGAATGGCCTGAGGCCTAATTTGTGAAATCAGTTGCCCTCTTGATGAGGCCACCCTATCAATTTGTGCAAAGCAAGCCCATCCCAGTAGCATTAGAAAAAAAATGGAAATGAAGTATCCCACAGCACGCCCCAGTGGAGATGGTGGCGAATGATAAAACCGCTTTAAATTGGGGTGGAACATGCTTACATGATCATCTGAGGAATTCGTATTATTCGTCATCATTGTCCCTTAAAGTGCTTGCTGGGCGCATAAATTGGCGTACATGCCACCTTGTCTGGCGAGCTGCTCGTGATTCCCTTGTTCAATGATTGATCCCTTGTCTAATACAATGATCTTGTCGGCGTGCCTTATTGTCGACAGTCGGTGTGCCACGATGATCACGGTTCGGTCGGAGCAAATGTGGGCCAAGTTATTTTGAAGTTGTCTTTCCGATTCGTAATCTAACGCGCTGGTGGCTTCGTCAAAAATTAAGATTTTAGGATCAATGGCGAGTGCTCTGGCGATGGCAATCCGCTGTCTTTGTCCACCGGATAAATCGGCCCCTCGCTCTTCCAATACCGTTTGGTATCCATCGGGCAGCGAGCAAATAAACTCATGCGCGCCGGCTAACATTGCGGCTTTTTGCACTTGCTCTAACGTCAGATTTGGAGCGGCAAAACTGATGTTATTAAAAATGGTGTCACTAAAGAGCACGTTTTCTTGAAGCACCACGCCGATGTGGGATCTCAATGATGACATATCGATGGTTTTTAAATCGTGTCCGTCTACTTTAATGCTGCCTGACTCTGGCTCGTATAAGCCCTGAATGAGTTTGGTCAGTGTGCTTTTGCCAGAGCCGGAGCGCCCTACTAATCCAATCACTTCCCCCGGTTTAATGCATAAGTCGACATCGTTTAAAGAATAAGGTCGGCTGGGTTGGTATTTAAAACTTAATTTGCTGATCTCAATGTTTCCTGTCACCGTTTTTAGCCAATGGCGGTCTGATTTTGCCCCCTCATCTTCATGATTCAGGATGTCACCGAGTCGGCTGATGGAAATGCGAACTTGTTGCAGCTCTTGCCATAACTGAGACAAGCGGATGACGGGCGTATTAAAGGCAGTTGCTAACATGCTAAAGGCAACGAGTTGGCCTACGGAAAGCTCCGCTTGCATCACAAACGTTGCGCCAACAAATAAAACCAGTACCGTGACCAGTTTTGAGATTAAGTTGACGCCTTCCACACCAACGTTAATCCACCATGTCACATTGAATCGAGACAAGACATAACGCGATAAGATAGATTGCCAGCGGTAGCGCATTTGTGGCTCAACGGCCATGGATCGGACGGTTTCTATGCCAGCGATGGTTTCCACTAAGAAGCCATTACTTTCCGCATTGGTTTCAAACTGTTTGCCGTAATATTTGTACAGCCTTGGCAGAATAAAGACACAAACAAGGATGTACAAAGGCACTGAGCCGATCACAATGGCTGCCAGTGGCGGGCTGTAAAACATCATGACCAATAATAGGGAGAGAGACAGCATTAAATCGATCAAGGCGGTTAAGGTTGCTCCATTTAGAAAAATCCGAACCTGCTCCACCTCATTCATACGAGCAATAATTTGCCCCACGGAACGTTCCGAATAAAAACGATATGGCAACACCATCAGCTTATCAAAGAGCGTGGTGCCCAGTTCGGCGTCGATTTTAGCCGTGGTATGTGCTAGCAAATACCGTTTCACCAATTCAAGAATGGTTTCCATGCACATAATGGTACAAACACCAATAGTAAGCATGATTAAGGTTGTTTCGCTGCGGTGTACCACGACTTTATCAATAATGGTTTGTAAAAATAGCGGCAAAATCAGAATGCAAATTTGCAAGACAAACGCAGTTAACAAGATTTGACTGATTGAGTGTTTATATCGATAAAACGAGCGAATGAACCACATCCCACTAAAGCTATTGGCTCTTTTGTCTTTCTCTGGTTGTTGATTGAAAGAGACGATCGTTCCCGTTGAAACGCCTTTAAGAACACTAGCGGAAATCTTCGATTGTTTACCTTCTGCGTCCAAAATTTCAATGCCACTACTGTCAGCACTGAGCATGACGTACCAATTGTCTTCCGTATCCTGAATCATGGCTGGACACATTATGGTTGAAAGCGAGCTAAAGTTAATTTTTACAATCTGGCTTTCTAACCCCAGTGCACTTGCAATGTCTTGCACTCTATCACAAGAAAACGACTCTGAAGGGTGCTGATACTGTAAGGAGTCTGGAGTGATGGCATTATCAAAGTAATTGGAGATCCACGCTAAGCTAAAAAACATTCTTGTCGCTTGATCTATGGTTTGCTCGCTCATGATACTGCCTCATCCTGCAAGGCGCTTTTTTCGCCAAGGCGATGGATTGCATCAATGAGTTTGTGGCAACTTTCTTGGCTGTCTGCGCTGCGTTGTCGAGCTCTTTTTCCCATCGTTTGTCGTAATTCTTGATCTTGTGCCAGCCTCAAGATCGCATTACTGAGTTCATGGTCTTTTGACACATCAACATTCAGACCCTCAACTTGGTGGGTGTACTGCTCTGCATTTCCGCCAGTGTGAGCGGTTACGACAGGCAGCCCACAGGCCATGGCTTCGGCAACGGTTAATCCAAATGCTTCAAATTCACAGGCAGACACAAAAATGTCTGCGGTCTGGTAGGCTTTTTTTAATTGATCGCCATGTAATTCGCCGTGAACATGGAGGTAGTGGCACTCTTGTTGTTTTAACTCTGAATATAAAGGGCCATGACCAACAAAGTGCCAATGAATGGAGTGATGCCCAGATGCATGTAAATGGTGGGCGGCTTCGACTAAAGACGGTAGATTCTTTTCAGTGGCTAACCTGCCAGTAAATAATACGTTAACTAAGGCTTCATTTTTGTCTTGAGTTACGTTCTGTTGGGCATCGCTTGTCTGGTCAGCTGTGGCGGGTGAGTAGTAATCTTTATCCACGCCAAGAAAAGGAATCCATTGGGCTTTGTTTGACAACTTGTAATTATCTAATACGAACCGAGTTGGCACCGCCGTGAGTTGATAGTCGTCAAAAATATCTTGTTTTATGGCATCCACTTGTAGCGCAGAAATGGACATCTCGTAATGACGGTAAAGGTCGGATAATATGCCATGACATATTGCCACTGTTTTGCATTTTTTGGGTAAATGATGGAGTCGCGCTAGGCGAAAACCTGACACCATAAAGAGCATCATAGGTTCATCAACAATGAACACATCAAAACATTCTGTGCGTAAGATATTGTCAATAATGTCTTGCCCTTCATGGTTGGCAAACCACGATTCTTCTTCGCTCGTCCTCTCTGAGGTTGGAACATTGACTAATTTTACCCCAACCTCTTGGAGCACTTTAGCCTGAGGGCACGACTGCCATTCTGGGTAGTCTGGAAATACCAATGTCACGTCATGACCTAATTCGCGTAAATAACGACAACGGTGATCAACATTGCGGGTTACACCGTTCGTTTCAGGGTAATAAAATAGGGTATAGATCAGGTATTTCATAGATCGACCTCTGTGTCTGTCTTGCGTGTTTGGTGATGGGAGGTATTCGCCAACAATTGGTTGATGATCCTTGCGACTTGTTCAACCAACGGAGGGGTCAGTAGAGAATAGTGATCCCCCGGTACTGACTCTACACTCAGCGTTCCAGAGTTGGCTTCATTCCAGATCGAAGAGCTGTCTGCACTGCCTTGCGCAGAGATGAGCGTCAGGTTTTCTATTGAATTTGGGGCTGGAAAATAGGCGTAAGTCGCATGGGTCTTATATACCTTAAATAGCTGACAAAGAAATGATAGCTGCTCTTGCTCTAAACCATGGTGGTGAACAAAGTAGTCATGCAATTCATTTTCATTTGATGGGAAGGTGTTCTCATCGAGTGCCCTGTCAGATAGCAGGTGGGAAATTAAGGCGATGAAGCTGCCGAAAATCTCACTGAATTGAGTTTTGTTTCCCTGCAATGGAAAACTGTCTATCAGTACGACTTGAGGAGAATAGCCCGTTCGTTCTTTCCAGATCGTTTGACAAAGTGCTGCTAAGCATCCACCTAAAGAATGGCCTGCAAATACAGGTGCTACCACATTTGGGCAGCGTTCTAACTCAGAGACAACTTGTACTGCAACGGCTTCTAAAGTGGGTAATGTGGGATCAAATAAATGAAATGCCATCACCCTATCCCCTTCGATATGCTTAGAGAGAGCATGGAGCGAGTTACCCAGCCCTCCAATGCCAGGAAGCAATACAATAGGCTGAGCAGATGGATCATCTTTAATTAAGATTGGCGTTACTCCTTCAGGCATTTGAGGCTTTGATTTGACCTGACGTTGTCGGTCAATCGCGTGTGCTAAGCCCATTGGTGTAGGTGCTAAGAAAAACGCCTGTATTTCTAGTCTCACCCCGTATTCTTTTTCTATTTTCCCAATCAGTTTGATAGATAAAAGGGAATGTCCACCAATATCGAAGAAGTTGTCTTCGGCCAGAATATTCGATAATCCAAGTACGTCTTCAAAATACTGAATACATTGTTGAATCAACATGCTATCCACTGGAGAAGTGTCAGGCCGTAGGTGTGGCGACACGATGTTATGTTGATGATGAGTGTGATGACCGTTTGATTGGCCAATGTCAGTGGTGCTCTCAGATATTGGCTGATCTGGGTGTAAGAAGAGCTTAACCATGAAGTCATTAAACTCTTTTGCCCATTGCTCAATGGTTGATGACTCAAACAGGGCTGTATTGTATTCCCACGCAATATCAAAAAAGCCATCGTCTTCATACACAGCTGCCATGAGATCAAATTTTGCTTGAGTCAGGGACGCGTTATCGTACAGCGGTGTGAATTCCAAGCCGTCAGAATCCAGTGGTGTAAACTCATTATTTTGTAACACCATCATGACTTGGAATACAGGGGCGTAAGACAAAGAACGTTTCGGATGCAGGTGATTAACAATATCTTGAAAAGGTACAGCCTGATGACCGTAACTGCCGATCAAGTTTGCGCGCGTTCTCTCCATAAACTGTGAAAATGTTTCTTCATTTTTCCAGTGACTTCGGATCGGCACCGTATTAGCAAAATAGCCCAACATGGTTTCTTGAACGGCATCGACTCGATTGGCGACTGGGGTTCCAATGACCACATCATTTTGTCTAGATTTTCCGCCGATATAGAGTGAAAAAGCCGCCATCATCGCCATGAAAGGTGTATAACCGTTACTTTTACAAAAACGCTCTATCGCTTCTGTTGGTTGCGTGTATTGATGCCAATGCACCTTTCCTTGCAATGGCAAAACATTTGGCCTTGGGTGATCTAAAGGTAATGAATGGCATTCAGGGGCATTAGCGAGTGCTTGCTTCCAGTAATCTAATGCTGGATCGCCGTTTTGTTTTTCTGCCTGCTCTGTAAGCGCAATGTCACCAAGGTGGATGGGCATTGCAGCGAGATCATTGGCCTTTTGAGTTGCTTTTTCTTGGCTGCCAGTACTGTAAAGTGTGCCAATTTCATCAAAAAGCAGCCCCACCGACCAACCATCCGAGATAATATGATGCAAACGGATAACAAGAACATGCTCAGTCTCGGTTAGCTGTAGTACGGTCATGCTCAGCAGTTCATCATTTTCTAGGGTGAAGTATTTATCTATTTCTGCCTGCACGAATGAGTGAACGTTAGGATCGTCACTGCGATATTGAGCGTGCCTTAAATCCAATACATTCAGTGCAAATTGACCGGTGTGATGTATTTTTTGCCAAACGTCTTGCCTGTCGTCTTCAAAGAAGGTGGTTCTAAGAGCCGCATGCCTTTGCTGTATTTGTTGAACGCAATACTCAAATAATGGGACATCAAATGTGCCCACAAGACGGTAAGCCCAATTCATGCAGTATTGATTTGATGGCCCTTGCAGTTTTTCCATAAACCATAATTGTTGTTGGTTGCTTGTCATTGGGTAGTAATCGGCGAATTCGTCACTATAGCTGACGTTTGTATTTGGCTCCGATAGCTCGTTATGCTCGCCCCCAACGACCTCTGCTATTTGTGTAGCAAGATGGGATAGCGTCGGTTGAGCAAAAAATGTTGCGTAATCAGGCACCACTCCCCATTGACGCTTTATCTGACTGAATAATCGTGTCAACTTAAGCGAGTGGCCGCCTTGCTCAAAGAAATTATCACTGGCGTAGACGGCATCACACTGCAATATGCGTTGCCAAATTGGTGCGATTTGCTCTTCCAATGGGGTTAATTCTCGTGACGATTCGTGAATCTCAGTACGGTGTTTGAGCGTCGTAGATGCAGGTAAGTCCTGTTGGTCCACCTTAGCAACGCCATCATCAGACAGTTCACGTATTTGCACTTGGGGAGTAAGACATACCTTGTGTATCAGTTGGTTAAGCTGATGCGCAAATCGTCTGATTGTGTCTTCTTTGAATAGAGCGGTATTGTATTCCCATGTGCATTCATAGATCCCCTTTTTATTGGGAAGGATAGATAAGTAAATATCAAATTTTGCACTGGTATTAAAATGGGTCACATCATAAGGCTCAACACTGATATCAGGATGGCTGAAGTCACCATGGTCATTATTTTGAAAGACCATCATTAGCTGTGTTAACGGCGCATGGCTGGTGCTACGTTCTGGCTTTAATGCTTCAATGAGCATATCCACAGGTACATCTTGATGTGTGTAGCATGTCGCCAGATCAGCTCTTTGTTGACTCAGTAGATCATTAAATCGAGTCTCTTCTTGCCACTGACAGCGAAGCAGCATGGTATGAACAAAAAAGCCAACAACAGATTCGAACTCTGGTTGAGTACGATTTGCAACGGCTGTGCTGAGCACAATGTCTTTTGAGTCGCTCAGCAACCCAAACAAGACACTGAGTCCAGTATGAAATAGCATAAATGGTGTGACACCCAATGCGCCGCACGTTTTATTAATTAAGCGCCCAATATCGTCAGGCACTGGAATATTTATGGAGCTTCCTTCATCAGGAAGTCGTGTTGGCCTTGGAAAATCAAGAGGAAGCTGGTGAACAGTAGGAAGGTCTTTTAGGTAAGACAGCCAAAACTGTTTGGAATCATCAAACTCCTGACTGTCCATCATGCGCCACTGCCAAGCGGCAAAGTCGCTGTATTGCGCTCCCGTAAGAAGAGAAGGGAAAGACTGATTAAGAGTAATGGCAGAGTAGAAACGATCGAAATCGTTAAATAAGGTTCCCATCGACCAACCATCACACGCCATATGATGCAAAGAAAGCAACAAAGTGGAGTGATGATCTGTTTCTTCAATCCATGTCGATTGCATCAGTACGGGATCGGTAACACGGATGGTGTTTTTGATCGATTCAGCAAGGATGCGATCTCTTTCTTGAGTAACTTTATCTGCGTGATCAACGCCTTCAGGACCTTCACTTATCCCACGCAGTGAAAAAGAGCGCAGTTTGACACTTTGTGGCGCATTGACTTTTAATTCTGGTGTCAAGTCCACTTCTAGTATGCTGGTTCGTAAACTGACATGCTTGATCACCAACATATCCAGCGTTTTTTGTAACGCATCAACATCCATAGCACCAGAAATCGTCCAAGCAAAATGGAGCATCCATGCACCATGGTCATCGTGGGTTTTGTCTAAGAACCATAATCGAGATTGGTTCAATGATAAGGTCGGAGATGTTGTGCTATCTGGATCTGCGATAATAATTGAACTCGTCTTTTTATGCGCTTCAATTAGTAACGACTTCTTAATGACTTGTGGGGCTTTAGCATCATTGCTCTGTCGCTGCCCTTTGATGGGGGCAGGTTTTTCAGTTGCCGTTTGGTTATCAACTAAGGTTGCAAGATTAGCCAGTGTTGGTTGGGCAAAAAATGCCGCGTAATCAGGGGCAACTCCCCATTGCTGTTTTATCTGACTGAATAATCGAGTCAACTTAAGCGAATGGCCACCTTGCTCGAAGAAATTATCATTGGCGCAGACGGCATCACACTGCAATAGGTTTTGCCAAATGGGTGCGATTTGCGCTTCCAATGAGGTCAGTTTGCGTGATGTCGCTTTATGAGGTGTTGATTCATGATGCACAGTACGGCGTTTAAGTGGCGTAGGTGCAGGCAGAGCCTGTCGGTCCACTTTGCCATGTGCATTCAAGGCAAATTGTGGGAGCCATGCCCATTTCCGTGGTCGTAGATGCTCCGGTAGCTGCTGAGTGACTTTTTCGTGGCACTCGTGAAGTAATTCCTCAATCTCCCCTTCTCTGCTTGAGGACGCGACCCATGCACTTAACGTATCCTGGTGCAAATCGACGATGGCATCTTGAACATCCGGCAATTGCGTTAAAGTGGATTCCACCTCGCCAGGTTCAATTCGAAATCCTCGGTATTTGATTTGATTATCGATACGACCGAGGTAAATCAACTGCTCATCCTGCCAGAGCACTTTATCGCCTGTACGATAACAGCGAGTTGCTATTCCGTTGGCATCAATGTAATTCACAAATGCGTGTTGAGTTTGTTCTTCTCGGTTCAAGTAACCTTGTGTGACCGTTGGGCCACTTATCCATAGCTCTCCCGGCATGCCTTGTGGAACTGGTAAGCCATTGTCATCCATCACTCGAGCCGTCACGTTAGGAATAGGTCGGCCAATGGGAACAGAAGGTGAAACATGGTTGCCTTTCAACGAGTTGTTTGTTTTCTCATTACACTCGATGCCAAAATCAGTCACGTCCATGACCGTTGCAATGACTGTGGTTTCTGTTGGCCCATAAGTATTGAGAAGTTGAATTTTTCCCTTATCGAGCGCTTGCCAATGCGTAAGACGATTCTGTTGCAGTGCTTCCCCACCAAGAATACACAAGCGGAGGGAGGATTGAAGTTGCTGGCACAAGGCATCGTCGAGTTCATCACACAGGACATGCCATAGCCCCGTTGGCAGTGACGCTACGGTTATGGCTTTGTTTTGGATGAAATCGGCAAACGCAGGGAGGCTGCTGAGGGTTTGTTCGTTGCGATACACTAAGGTGGCCCCGAAACATAACGCCATCATGTGCTCTTCTACACTCGCATCGAAGCCAATTGAGGTGATTTGTGCCACCTTATCATGACGTGAAATACCATAAAATGTCTGGGCGGCAATACAATAATGGACAAGGTTGGTATGAGTAACCGGCACGCCTTTTGGTCGCCCTGTTGAACCTGAGGTGTAAATAAGATACGCCTTGTCGTCTCGGCTTAAACTGCCTCTTTCCGAGGTATTCATATGATTTGGCGTATCAGGATAACTTGCAAGAGTTTGTAAGATGTTGACGTTGTTGGATAACGAAAGCGATGGGCACGCCCAGTCCCGTGTTGTTGCTTCTGAGTCGAGCACAAATGCCACCTTCGCATCGCTCAAAATATCGTTTACTCGTGATTCTGGGTAAGCGCTGTCAATGGGAACATAATGGGCTCTGATTTTAAAAATCGCGAGAATAGCAATCGCCTGCCATCGTCCACGAGGCAGCGAAATGGCAACGGGTGCGCCTGTGGGGACGCCACGTTTAACCAAAAGATTTGCCAATTGGTTAGAGGTGGATTCTAGCTCGCGGTAGGTAATTTGTCCGTCATCATCAATGATGGCAGTGGCATCTGGCTGACTCTTTGAGTAATACAGGCTTAAGACAGACTCTGCATGCCTTAAATCGGAAGTCGTGTTGGAAAGTAACGTTTCAGCATCATGATCACTATGTTGGCTATTATTGGCAAGAGCGTCACCGATCTGTGTGTCACACATAAATTGTGATAGTTCGGCTGTTGGCGTTTTCATTGCCTGATGAACGAATTGTGTAAATATGGATTGGAGAGACTCAATCGCAACGTGATCATACAAATCTTTTCGAGCTTTCCATTCTATGATGATCTCATCGCATTCTTTCCATGTGGTTAAATAGAGATCAAATAACATTGGCATTGACGGCAACGCCTCAACGGTGGAACTCAGTCCTTCTAGTTCTAATGGCGCGCGATCAATGGACACCATCATGTTTTGAAATAGTGGGTGACATCTTTCACTGCGTTCGACACCAAGCTTCTCGATTAAGTGTGAAAAATCCACATGTAAATGTTGCCACCCTTCTAGTAGTGAACTCTGTGTTCCACTGAGCAAAGCATCAAAGTGAACGGAATCTTCAAAATGATTACGAATAATCAACGTGTTGGTGAAAAAACCCACGACCTCTTTCCAGCGAGGATCTTGTCTGTCGGCAATGGTTGTACCGAGGGAAATATCACTTTGATCCGAGGTTTTAGCCAGTAACAACCCGAATATCGTAGACAAAAACACAAACGAGGTTGTGCGATGCTTTTGACAAAACTCATCAATGCTCGACGTTGTTTTTACATCTAAAATCAACCTGTTTTTAAGGGTTTCTACACTGCCAGCTTGGCGTGCTTGGCGAGATAATTTGTTCTGTATTAGTTGATGAGCGCCTTGTAAACGTTGTTGCCAATACGTCAGAGCCGATGCATTTTGATCGCTACGGTGCAATAGGTCATTGACATAATCTGTATAAGTGTTTGAAATCAAGGGCAGTTCAGGTGTGATACCTTGGCTAAAACTGCGATATAGCATCATCAGCTCGTTGGCGATGGTGTTCATTGATGCGCCATCTGCTGCAATATGATTGACGACCAGCAGTAGTACCGACTCTGTTTGTGTTATCTGATACACATGACAGCGGAGCATTAAGTCATGGCATAAATCAAAAGCACGTTGACAATCTGTTTCTAATTGTTGCGTTAACTCTTGAGCTTGTATGTGTTTAACATTCACTTCAAATGAGACTGGATCATGACTGACAACTTGATGGAGACTGGTATGGTCTTGCTGATAATGGGTTCGAAGAATGGGGTGACGTTCAATCAAAACCTGACACGATTTTTGAAGCGCAGAAATAGATAGGTGACCTTTTAAGCGAAACGCTTCACAAATATGAAAGTCTGATATGCCAGAGAGCTGATCCAATACCCACATGCGTTCTTGAGCAGCGGATAGTGGTATTTTCTTGGAGTAGTTAACGCCGCCGGACACCGCCATATGAGTGATTTTTTCTTTCTTAATTTGCTCACCAAGAGTGTTGGCTAATGCTTGAAAATTGTCACTTTCCATGATCGACTGTAGGGGGAGCGTAATGCCAGTTTGTTCTTTAATCTCTGCACTAAAACTGACAGCGGTAAGTGAGTCACCACCAGATGAGAAAAAGTTAGTGGTAGATAAATCATGAGGCTTAGTACCAAAAACTTTTTGCCAAGCTTGCTCGATACACGTTTTGGCACTTGAAAGCGGCTCAGTGGCATTGGTTGATGAATAGGCTTTAGTGTGTGTCGTTATTTCATCTTTTGCACTTTTCAACAATTTACTTTTTGTTGAGTTATTAGATCGGCCAATGGCATCGCTAACCTGAGTAAAAGGACGATGATGGAAACGATATGGAGGAAACGCGACTCGATGAGGCTCCTCATTAGGTGCTAATGCAGACCAATTTACCTCCCCGCCATCACACCAATATTGGGCTATTGCGGAAAACAATTTGGCGGTGTCATTCTGTGGATCACGAGCGTTACCTAGTGTCCCCACACATGAGTGATATTCAGCGAATTTTTCATGCTGTCGTATGTAGTTAGAAAGTCCACCAGCAGGACCAACTTCAATGAATACGCTTGGTTCGGCAGAGTCGAGAAGTTGCGCGATACCTTGACTGAACTGTACAGGGTTTAAAATATGAGAAGCCCAATACTCACCATTAAAAATGGCCTCTTTGGTCATGATCCCGGTCACGTTACTGACGATAGGAATTTGAGGCTTAACGGTGTCAATGTTGCGTTGGTCAAACTCTTCTTGAAAACGAACGGAGGCGGCTGTCATGGATTGGGTATGAAAGGCATGGCGCGTTCGCAGAGTTTTATGTTTAATGGAGCTTAACGTTAATGTTTGTGTCAGCGTTTCGATGGCTTCATTTGAACCCGCTAAAACCACATGTTTTGGGCTATTGTATAAAGCGATGGTGACGCCTTGTGGAAGGTCGAAGTCTGATGGCAGATCTTCAACGGACACCATGGCACCCTTTTTAGAAGCTGACATTAACTGGCCACGTTTGATCACCAGCGCGATTGCGTCATGCAGAGACATAACACCAGCTAATGTTGCAGCAACCAGTTCACCGAGGCTATGCCCTATCATGACATCTGGTTTTATGCCGATCGCATACAATGCTTTTGCCAAGGAATATTGAAGAGAAAACAACAAGGGTTGGGTTTCATCGGTGGCTTCGAGCCCCTTTTCTGAATGAGTAAATAGTTGGGCTTTGGGATCGTGAAAACCATGTGCTTTAAGATAAGAAAAACACTCATCCATTGCGTGTTTGAAAAGAGGGAAATGTTGGTAAAGATCGTGTCCCATCCCTCGATATTGACTGCCTTGCCCTGGAAAAACAAATACGGTTCTTACTGTATTGTTCTTACAAGCGCGACTTAAACTCCCCTCTGTCTGTGTAACGGCGTGACGAGTTACGGTATCGACCACACACGCAGCCCTGTAAGCTGCATTATGATGAGAGTGTTGCAAACTAAAGGCTAAATCAGTAAGAGAGTCTGTTTTGTGCGCAGCGTGCTTAAGATCAGCAAATACATTTTGGCTCGCCTTGGGATCTTGATAGGAGCGAGTCAAAACACAATAAGGTGAAGAGGCTTTTAAGTCGTCATTTCTTGGCGGTGGCGTTGCCAAAATAGCATGAGCGTTTGTGCCACCAATCCCAAATGAACTGACACCAGCATAACAAGGCTCTTCTTGTGGTAAAGCCACTGTTTCTTTGTTGATCTGGAGAACTTGGTGGTTTTCAAGAGCTAAAATAGACGGAGAAAAATGCTCGAAGTTCGAATGCGGGGGAATACAGCGATGCTTCATACAAAGTGCGGTTTTAATGAGCCCTGTGATCCCTGCCGCGACATCAAGATGACCCACATTGGCTTTTACTGCCCCAAGAGTTAATGGTGTTTTTCTTTCTCCATAAACGTTCAGCAATGCCTTAATCTCTAATGGATCTCCCAATTTTGTTCCGGTGCCGTGGGTTTCAACATAACAGAGATCTGCTGGGGTTATTTCTGCTAATTCTGTCGCGAGTTTAACAACTTGTGTTTGCCCTGCCACGCTTGGCGCTGTGTATCCGGCTTTGTCTTGTCCGTCATTATTGACAGCAGTACTTTTGATCAAAGCAATAATTTGATCGCCATCAGCCAGTGCACTTTCTGCCCGTTTAAGTGCAATGAAACCGGCACCTTCTCCCCAGACCGTTCCCGCGGCTTCTTTATCAAACGGTTTGCAAGTCCCGTCCTTGGATAAAATCATTCCTTCCTGATATTGATATCCTTCGCGGACAGGCAATAGGTGAACGCCCCCTGCTACCGCCACATGACATTCATCGGCAAGCAGCGATTGACACGCTAAATGCACCGACACCAGTGACGTTGAACAAGCGGTATTTATGGTGATGGCAGGCCCTTTTAGGCCAAGGAGATACGCCACTTTCGTTGCAAAAAAATCTCGATAAGTCAGTGTGTTCGTTTTGTAGTTGGCGGATAAATTATTAGGAGTAAACTGCTTGGCCGTTTGTATCCACTCTTGATTTAGCCCAGCCCCCATATACAGGCCAATTTGTTCGCCTTCTGGGGCATCGCTATACCCTGCTTGCTCTAAGGTTTGCCATATTTGTTCGATAGCAATTCTGAGCTGCGGATCCATTAATTCAGCGTCTTGATCACTGATACCAAAAAAGCCGGGGTCAAAATAGTGAGGGTTATCTAAAACGCCTCCCTGCCAGACACGATCGGTACTGGAAGTATCACCAGTTCTTTCATCTGGACGAAGTTCTCTTATCCCCGACTCCCCTTTTAGCAATTGCTCCCATAATTGTTCGGTATTGTCTGCACCAGGAAAACGGCCTGCACAGGCAATGATCGCAATATCAAATTCACTTACAGAATGACTCATTTTAAGGCTACCTCTCCTGCTCTTTGGCGTTTTCTGGATGCGATTCGTTGTCTACCAACGGGTTTTGTGTTGCTTGGGGTGGGATCTGGCTGCTTAGGCGCACGTTGAGGTGCTGGGTTCTCTATTTGATTAGTAAGAAGCTGCTGTTTTTTAAGCTCTGCAATCATGGATCTTGGCGATGGGTGCTCAAAAACAAACGTATCACTCAAAGTGTGTTGGGTGTGTTGCTCTAACACCGCTCGCAGTTGACTTGCTTTTACTGAATTTCCACCGACATCAAAGAAGTTATCGTTAAGCTGAACGGGATGAGCCAACACTTGTTGCCAAAGCGAAGGAATCATTTCTTCTAGATTTTGATTTTCAATACTCTGCTGCTCATAGTCACCAACCAGCTTATTTTGATCCAACGGCGGTTTGTGCCTAAACACGGCTGTGTGTTCTTGCCACATAGACAACAACGTATTTCTGTCTGTTTTTCCATTCACATTCACAGGCCAATCAGAAATATGCAGGCTATGGCTTGGCAACATATAATCGGGCAGTTTCGGCCTCAAATACGCTAAGATTTCTGGGTGCGCCCAATCTCCTTGGAAAAAACAAAGAATTTGCGCATCGGCAGCGGAGCCATGAGCCACGATGGTACAGCGTGTTATCGCTGGTGATTGTGATAACGTGTTTTCTATTTCACCTAATTCAATCCGATGGCCCCTAATTTTGCATTGTGAGTCTGCTCGGCCATGAAATTCAAATTCTCCGCTTCTTGTCAGGGTCACTAAATCCCCTGTCTTATACGCTCGTTGTCCAGTGGACACAGTGACAAATACCTTGTCAGTTAAAGCTTGTTGGTGAAGGTAACCGACAGAAAGGGTCGCACCAGATAACACCAGCTCTCCATTCACGCCAGGGGGAAGAATACGAAGAAACTCATCTCGAACATGAGCCTGACAGCCGTTCAATAAGCCCCCAATTGGCGCAATGGAAGACTCTGTTTCAATTGGCTGAGCCATCACCCATACCGTTGATTCTGTTGGGCCATACATGTTCCAGCACTCTAAGCCATGCTGGGTTAATGCCTTAACCAATTGATTACTGATAGGCTCTCCACCAACCAGAGCGATGGCATTGGTCATGGGCAACCCTTCAACCCCTTGGAGCATTTGCCATGTCGTTGGTGTTCCTTGAATGTGTGTCAATTGGGCACTTTGTAAGACTTTCGCTAATTGGCGAGGATTTTTTTGCGTCTGTTCATTGATGATGAATACCGTGCCACCAGCAATCATTGGCGCGAAAAGTTCAAGCACCGAAATATCAAAACTGGGCGAGGTCAACGCTGCGATACAACAGTGCTGATTTAAAGAAAGCTTTTCGCTAATACTGAACAGGAACTGATCTCTGGCATCAGATGAAATGATGACTCCTTTAGGTTCCCCAGTAGTGCCTGATGTAAATAAGATATACGCATTAAACGGCTCTGTAGGATGCGGAGGTAATTCAATAAACGGATCTTCTTGAGCGCTGAGCCATGAATGCGTTAATACCTCTGGTTGGTGTTGTTCTTCAGCTATTTGTTCCGCTGATAACGCACTTTCTAACTGGGTTAATGCCGATTCGTTGCCGGCGTCTGTAATAACAACCGCAGGCTTTAGCTGGTTAAGAATGGATTGAATTCTTGCTTTTGGTAGATCCTTTGATATTGGCACATAGGTTGCGCCTAATCGATTTACGGCCAGCATGTACACAAGCATGTCATAGCTTCGGGAGTATAAAAGGCCAGCATGGCTACAATGAGTAACCCCATGTTGATGAAGCTTTCTAGCATAAGCCAGAACATCGGTGCTCAGCTTTGAATAGCTGATGCTAGCCCCATCTTCGACCATCACAGCAATATCATCGGGTCTATCCTTAGCCATTTTCTCTAATGTTTCACACAGCCCCGTGATGTCTGCCGTTGCATCACCACCTTGTAATGATTGGTAAAAGTTCGTTTCCTCTTTGGTTAAAAGAGGCACATCTCCCACACGAGCATCAGCGGTTAACTCGGACAGACGCGCCAATGTTTCAATGATTCGATCAACCGTTGGTTGGCAATCATCTTCCTTGAAATATTCAAGGTTCAGTTGAACATCTAGAACCGGGGCTTTTTCCTCGTAATAATCTCTTAAATAAATCGCTACCGGTGACAATTCGTGCCCATGACACAGTGCATATAAATCCCCTTCCGCTTCACCATAATGGCAACGGAATTTCATCGGCTCGTAGGAAAAAAGGACATCATATATTTGCTGGCGTTTATTTTGTGAAACATGAAACTCTCGACTCAAACGACTGATCGGAAATTTTTGATGCCGTAAATCTTTTTTTAATAGCGTTTTTAAATGATCAACGGCATTGGATAACGTGTCGCTTGGGTTCAATTCGATGTGTACCAATGAAAGGCCAGCAAAATGCCCCACTTTTTCTCGTAGAGATCGTGAATGCCGGCGGTGAGTGGGACGCCCAACAGTTATACTGCGTTGCCCTCGACTATCAGCGAAACAAAGTTGAATGGTTAGAAGGATGAGGTGTTGTACCGTGCAGTTTAATACTTTTGATTGATTAACAAGCCGAGCCCACACATCAGGGCTAATATGGAACGAGTTACGCCAAGTAAAGTTACTTGTCATAGGCGGTAAAATTGGCTGTATTAGGGAGCGTTTTTTTGATGAAAATTGTTTCCAAAAAGCCTCATCTTTCTTTTTTCTATCCGATCTCCAATACTCTTGTTCTTCTATGGCAAGGGATTGTATGGATAGTTCATTAAACGTTAGCTTAGATAAAGATTGATTGTATTCTTCAATGACCTTTTGATGAAAAAGATTAAACCCCATTCCATCCATAATAAGGTGATGCCAAATATGAGCGAGTGTGTGTTCTGACTCAGAGTGCTTTACAATAATAAAGCGGTACAGTGGAGGGTTTTCCAAGTCAAACGGTTGAGCGATAAGATCGTTTAATAATTGAGACGTTCTTTGTTGTTGTAATCCAGAGGGTAAGCTCGTGTGGTCGATCTCTAAAATATCGCATTGACTATATTTTCCTTCAAACCTCACTCCAGCACCATCTCTTTGGGTGTAACCGAAGTAAAAGACTTCTTCCCGTGAAATTAACCGTCTGATAACGTTTTTCAGGTGGGCGGTATCTAACGTCCCATGAATTTTTTCAAAAGATCCTAAATTAAAGCATGGAGTTTCAAGGTGGTTAACTTGTACATTAAAAATTTCTCTTTCCATTAAGGTCAATAGACCGTCGCAATCATTAACTTTCACTGGGGGCCTCAAGCTTAAAAATTATGTTGCCACCGTGAATTTTTTAAATATAGCCTCCATGAAACCAATTAGAAACATTTTTGTTAATAACGGTGGCATTGATCCAAGGAGGTGTAAATATATAAATCATTAATAGGATTTCTGTATATAATTAATATCGTAATTTACGATGATAAATACAGTTGCAACAATATTCTCGATCCATATCAAATCAACGCCAGTCGATTTTTATTATTGTTAAATTTAATAATAACTTACCGATTTTTAATATTGGTCTAATTAAAAATGTGGTCCATGCTTTTAATTGATTTCAACCTCTTTAAGTTAATATTAATTTGAAGGTTTGTTGTTGGTAAGTGAATTGTTTTTATTGACTTCTTACATATTAAAAACAAAGAGAAGCTGATGGATGAGGTACAAATATATCTATTGTTAGGCGAGAAAGTAATTGAAGATATGATCGTAGATGTGACGCCTAATATCTTATCTTAAAGAGCGTAATACCTTCACTGAAATATGTAGTTTCTTAATGTGACATTGTCACTGGAAGGTCTTTGGAAGCCTAATGTCATACAGTGATCGTCGTAGTTTGACGCAGCTCTCATTGCTTAGAGAAACAGATAATGATGAAAACTTTGAGTTTATTCTCAATACTAGAAAAATACTTGTTATAAATTTATATGTTCAATGTTTCCTATAGTCGAATTTAGTTATCATTATCAGTTATATAATATTTATAAAGGAATCTCAGTATGGCTAAATTTCTTAATACAAGTGCTACAAATTACTATCTTGAAGAGTTGATAAAGAATGCTTCTGAACGTCTAATTCTAATTAGCCCTTTTTTAAAATTAAATGATAGAGTTAAAGAGTTATTAGAAGACAAAAACCGACTTAAAATTGATGTTCGAATTGTTTATGGTAAAAATGAGCTTCATCCAGAAGAGATAAATTGGTTAAAAGAGTTAAGCTTCGTGAGAACTAGCTTTTGTAAAAATTTACATGCTAAATGCTATATAAATGAAGAATCTTGCATTATCAGTAGCTTAAACTTATATGAATTCAGTCAAGTTAATAATAATGAGATGGGCATTGTTGTTAATCGTTCTGATGATCCGAGTGTTTATAAAGATGCTTTTGAAGAAGCCCAAAGGATTATTAGGATCAGTGATGAGATACGTATATCTCTTGAAAAAGTAAGCGATGAAGCTGCTCCACCTCAAGATAAAAGTGAAAATTACGAGAAACTCACAACGTCTAAATTGGCTAAAAAATTAGGTCTTAAAACTAATGAGCTGCTCGATAAACTGATGACTCAAAAGTACCTCACAGTGAAAGATGAAAAGCATTATTTAACGGAACTAGGAAAAAAATCTGGTGGTGAATTTAAATACAGCCAGCGCTTTGGACCTTACTTTTTATGGCCATCAAACATTGCTTTAGATTAAGCGGTATCAAGCCTACCCTACGTAGGCTTTAAACCAAATACTTAGAACAGGAAGCTTGGGTCAATGATTTTGTTGCCTTTTTGGATTAAGTTCCCTAAAAAGCTAGAGATACCGTTGTAATACCGTTGAACATCAAGATCCAACTTTTTTAAAGCTTTACCTTCTTGATCCGAAAAAGCTACAAACTGTGCAAGTCGTGGGCTCACAACACCACCATGTTTTATTGTATTGTTTAGTACTCTGCACTCATTAGCATCTGCGTGTCCATCTAAATCAGCAAGGAAGATAGACTTTTCTTCAAACTTAGCTTTTAGAAGATCCCATTGATAAGGTGGGTTAATGTTATTTAGCGGCGTTGAAGTTTCATGGTGCTCAATCGCCATATATACTTGCTTTAAGTATTTTTCTGCGGTCGCCCATAATCCAATGACACTAAATTCATCAGAGAAAGCCTTACTGCGGTCGATTTCAAGGCCAATGTCATTGAACCCCGATGCCTGTATAGTGGCTTTAACCTTTAAATACTCCAGCTCTTCTTCATCAGTTATGTCTTTTTTGGCCTTATCAATATTTACTTTAAAAGCGTTATATTGTTCACCAAATACGGTATTTCGTTTATTGAGATCATCAGTTATGACTTGATGAAATCTCGATAAATCATGCAAATGCCAGTGGAGTTCGGCTTGTAGATTTGACAGTGGCCCAGACGTATTATTCATGTAAGACATTGGTTTATCATCGCCTGTTTGTTGTTCAATCGACAGAATAGGATTGTATTTTATTACCACAGCTTGTACCTCATAATGAATTGTCTGGTTAAGTACCCTTTAGATGGGCTTTTCACATCTGATAAAAATGAAGTTTGGTTTATTTTTTAGTTGGTTATAGGTAGATTCAGACATGTCTTTTGCTCGTGCATCAACATTTCCTTCCGAGATTTTCGAAATAATAAATCCAGATGAAGTGACGGCATCACACAGCTCTGTTAATGATCGCCGATAGAAGCTCACCGACACAGGGGTTCCTACGGTGTTCCACTCTTCTTGAATATGTTCTCGTTCAAAATAATTACCGGATAGAGAGCATTCAAAGTCTGCAAAAGGATGGTGGGTCGAAAATACCATACAGCCACCAGGTTTCAGAACCCGAAACGCGTCTTTAAATACAGGGACTAGGTTTTCAATGTAATGCACAACGAGCGGACTAACGATAATATCTGCACTGTTATTCGCTTCTTTAGGTAAGCCATGAGCTACATCTTGGACATAGGCTTCAACGTTATCCCCTAGCTTCGTTTTAACGAGTTCGATCATTTCTACAGAGGCATCTAAACACTTGATTGTATTTGCAGATTGCTCCAGAAACCATTCGGCGTAAATGCCCGAGCCACAGCCCATATCAAGAATATTTTTTCCCTTGATTTCGCCTAAAAGCGCCATGGTTGATGGACGCTCTAGCAAGGCATTGTAAATATTATCTCTAGCAACGGAATCGTATTTTTTTGCATGCTTTGTATACATTTCGGACATGTATTGGCTACCTTAAGATGAAATGTAAACGATAATACATCCGTTTTTTAATGATGAATACTTCATTGACATTATGCTGACAAATCTAGATAACTAGAGGCTTCTATCTGTATGTTCTTAGAGATCTGTCTGTAATGACACATAAAATGGCACGGCCTTAGGTTGGTTTTAAAACGTCATGTTAGCGAAAATTTGAGCCAGACATACAGAAGCGCCATACAGCTCTGTGTCTGTATGGCGCATTCTATAAGCAAGCCAAGGCGCTGTTAGTGCTTGTATCAGTATAATTTTTCTGTGATACAGAAAGAATATAACAGCCCTACTTTTTATGTGCATAAGCTTATGGCAGTAATGTGACAAGGAATAGTACTTTAGGGGTAATTATTATTTATTACATTGCATAACCTAATTTGATAAAGCTATGGATCCAATAATCAAAAAAACTCACCACAAAAACGGGTGGTCTATAAATTTTTAACGGCGATGACAGAAAAGGTATGCCAATGCTTAGACTCACCGAGCATGGTTTGGCCCATTTCATCACGTTCCGTAAATTCCACGATGTCATACTCATCAAAAAGTGCGCGTACCTGATGTTTGGTCATTGGTGCTGTTGGAATCCGAAAGTCGGTAGCCCAACTGTCTTTTACCCCCATAAAATCACCAGCAAAAACACCACCAATAGCAAGGCTGGCGGTCAGTTTTTTCCATGTTTTTGTAAAGTCCTTCAAGTTGGCAAAGTAAAGGCTAGAATTTGCTAGCACGATTCCGGCAAGTGAGTAGTCGTAATGCTCAAAACTGGCCTTGCATACATGGACTAATGGATTGTTGGCAAAACGTTCACGGCAAATGGTTAAGGCATCTTCGTTTACGTCGAAGCCTGACACTTGATAACCAAGCTTACTAAGGTAGTGAATGTCGCTACCTGTACCACAACCACAATCTGTTGCTGTTTTATAGCCTGAGCGGTTTAATGGTATTAATCGCCCTGTTCTTGGCTTATGTTTGCGTTTTACTGCTTTTTGGTAGTATTGCTGCCAAGTTTCTTCGTTCTTGTCTATCACTATTTCATTTCCTATGAGGACGATTGCACTGAGATGCTGCGTCCATTACGAGTGACTAATTGACCTTGTACACACCTTGTATGCGAAACTTTAACGCTGAGTAGCTCCAATAAATGAAGGCGATTGGAATTAAGAGAAAAAGCTTATAAAACATAGCTTTACGCAAACATCTGGCAGCATAAAATGTAAGCCTGTTAGCACGAATACGGCACTGACTGCGAGTAATATCAATGCGAGTAGATAAGATTCAAACGCTTTTAAGTAGCTACCAGAGCACGTCATCAGACCTAATTTCTCTACCCCTTGAAAGAGAATAAGTACATAAATAAAAACGATGATGTTGGCAAAAAGAAGATGATCCATATTGTCCTTTGGTAGTAAATGCTTCGATATATAAATCTGTGTGCTTAGTGAATCAGTGACATGTTCAATCTAGTTGCCTGATCTGTCTTCCATTTTAAATCTTACTGTTATGAGGCAGTTTGACTCGGTGATTTGAGGTGAAAAACGCCAAATTGAAGTGGCGAGTAAAACTGCTTCTTCGAACATGTCTTCTGGGCTAGAGTCGATAACGTTGGTGTTTGTTATCACGCCGTTTTTTACATCAATGCTAAGTGCAACCCACCCTTCTTGCTGAATCTGTCGCAGAAAAGATGGATAGGAAGGTTTCGGCTGTTGTTTTATTTCTTTTAATATTGCAGGGCAACTGGCAGCAATGTCGTCATAGTTTCCAATCTCTTTCACGTGATCTAAGGTTGTGCAGCCTGATAAAAGTAATGCAAGGATCACTATCGATGTTCTCAATGATTGGCTCCAGGTTATGTTCAAATGTTCAATGAATACAAAGTTAACAAAGACATACAGTGCCAGTAGTGTTAACTGAACTGAATTCATATACTAAAAGTTTCAAGCATAGCTGCAATGAATAACAGACATTCGCCATTATTTTTGATTAATGTTTCAGGTATTGGCACTGTGGGGATCACTTCTTTCCCCTACTTTGTGAATATTGAACTTTTGTGTATGTAAAAATTAAGTAGATTACGAATTTGTTTAGCTATTCGATATGAAGTTTGAGAGGAAAATGACACTAATCTGCTGAAAGGTGTGTTTTTATTAAAGCCCCGCCACAAGGTGTAACGGGGCTGATTGCCAATTTAGAAACCCTTAATAATGATGCAATGGGTTAATACTCTTCAAGAGAACGTACAGGCCGTTTATCACGTTGGTGCTTATTGATGTTCGCTATCAATGTTTGTGTATTCTCGTTAATTATTCTGTTGGTTTGGTATGTTTGTTTTGTGACAGGATTTAAATGATACTCCCGCTTCAAGTTATGACATAAATTTCGTTTGATTTTCATTGGGCATTTTCCGGTTGCAAGCTAAATACTCAGGCGCTCATTTTTGTATTAAGTAGGCCGAATAAAAAATGTTTGGCTTTGCAGTATGCCTGCATGAAGCCTTATGGTTATTTTTATGACGTTATTGTTATCGTTTTTGTTTAATTAGGCAATTAAATGCTGTTTATTTGTATGAGTTTCTTGTGTTTTAGTCGAGTGTTATGTTTTTAAGCCTTGAGATTGGTTTTCATTGAAAAGTACAAAATGATTGCGACAATAATATACCTGTAGTCATTATGATTGCATTATTCCGAGGGTGTATTGGATGGGAGCAAAGGTATTGATAGCAAAATTATTTCTTCGTGTGTGTTTTAAGAGCGTTGAAATAAAAAAGCGCCATACAGTGGCTACGTATGACGCTGTCTAACAGTCGCGTTAGCAAGAAAAGGCTTAGGTATGTGAGAGCTTAACTATATGTGAGAACCCACTATAACAAGTCGTTTTCTTATTGGTTATTTGCTTTTGATACTTTTGTGAATTGCCATCCAGTATATCTTTTAATGACATTTTTATTACAATGCCTTTGCGAGTCTTATCTGACTTTACGGCCAAGCTCATCAACGATCATGTTTTTATATACCCTGATATAAACTAAAATTAGCTGGCAAGTGAATAGACGGCGGTCACGAGCTTTTGTTTAAGTTCTTCATTGAGCATTTGATTCGTTTTTATATCGAAGTTGTCATGAAAACTGGGTATGGAAATGCTGGCTTTTACATCCGCAGCGGCGTAAGGAGCTGATTGAGAAGCAGCAGCCAGCACACTGGCAGCCCCATTCGCACCGGGTGAGGTGGATAAAAACAACGTTGGCTTATTCTGATAAACCTTGTTATTCACACGGGATGCCCAATCAAACAGGTTTTTGTAAGCGGCGGTAAAGGTGCCGTTATGCTCGGCGTATGATACAATAATGGCATCCGCATTCGCTATTTTTTGAATAAACTGTTTTGCTTGAGCGGGCTGGCCAAGTTCTTTTTCCCTGTCATCACTGAATATTGGCATTTCATAATCATTAATATCTAACGTTTCAACGTTAGCGTTATCAAATAAGTGAGCGGTATACGTTGCCAATGTGCGGTTGATGGAGTTTTTGTTATTGCTTGCTGCAAACGCGAGTATGTTCATTATCTTTTCCTTTTGTATTCTATTAATAATCGGCTTAGTTCAGTTAGCTTGAAAGATTACGCTCTTTTGGGTCGTCACTTAAATATTCGACAAACTCAATTTCAAAACCGGCAGGGTCGACAAAGTAAACATTTTTGCGAAATGGCTCTACGGCTCCTTCTTTCGAAATCGGAAAGCCTGCTTGAGTTAAACGCTCAATGACAGCGTCAATGTTATTTGTGACATAAGCAAAATGCGCTAGACCAACTTGATGTCCATCTAAATTTCTATTTTCACCTTCACCGTGATCGCTCATGGCAATATATTGGTAATCATCTCCAAAATGCAGCCAGTTACGAGGTTTGCCATTCCACTCCCCTTGCCCTTCATCGCGAATGCGCCAATGTGGGAAGACAGCTTGGTAGAAGGTCAACATTTTAGAAATATCCGATACTACTAAGTTAATGTGCTCTAATTTAATCATGGTGTTTTCCTTTGATATTTATTGGTTTTCCGTAAGAAGTGATTCCATGTTAATACCTCAACCTAACTTGAGGTAAAGCGTTTTTTTTACTAATCTGGAAAAAAGTTTTTAGGAGGAAACATGAGAGAAGCCAGATGGTCTGTTGGCCAAGTTGCTAAACGCTGTGGCATTAAAGTCAGTGCCCTGCATTTTTATGAGCAAAAAGGGTTGATTCAAAGTGTGAGAAATGAAGGCAACCAAAGACGTTATGAACCTGAAGTGTTAAGACGAGTGGCCGTGATCAAAGCCGCTCAAAAAATGGGCGTGAGCTTAGAAGAGATTAAACAGGCATTTGCGACGTTACCGAATAATCGAACCCCCTCAGTTGAAGATTGGGAGCTGCTTTCAACTCGCTGGCGTGAAGATCTGAATGCTCGTATTGCTTATATGGAGCGGCTGCGAGATTCACTTACGGGCTGTATTGGCTGTGGTTGTTTATCCATGAAGAGCTGCCCGATTTATAATGAAGACGATAAGCTAGCTGCAGTAGGATCTGGCCCTGTCATATTAGATAGAAAAGCAGACGTTTAATTAGCCTGTTAGATGGCGGTCATGTCGGTATTATTCAGATTGAATCGATATGAAAAAGATAGGGAATTGACTCCCTATCTTTTTATTGATGAGCAGGTTTTACTAAGCACGTTTTTGAACAAAACAATGCTTAAAACCAAAAGAGATCACTTTAGTAATAAGTGCGAGTATACTCATACCAATCACAACACTGGGCCCGATGGGTAAATCGTGCATCACAGAGAGAGCAAAGCCAAATAAAAGCCCGCAAATTCCCAATGATAACGCCGCAAAAAGACGGCATTTTTTATTGTGTATGGCATTAGTGAACAACACTGGAATAATTAAAGCCGCAAACTCAAGGTAGACGCCTAAATTTAAGACCAAAGGTGGGATCACCAGCGCAAACACAAAATAAAAGCCTTTGCCAGATAACCAGTTATCCTTGTACCTGGCGATGGTCACAACGATCAAAGTGATGAATAAAATTGGCCAGAAATCCAGCCAATCCGTCCACAATAAACGTCCGTTTAATAGTGTCTTCGCCACTTCCATTCCATGTGGGTTATGACTCACAATTAACGTTGCAATACACGCCGACACCACATAAATTAAACCAATCATGGCCTCTAAATGGGATTTGACCTTGTCTTCTAACAGCATAATGATGGCCGCTGCAATAAGAGCAAGTGCCCAAGCCCCCAGCAAACTTACCCAAGAAGACTGATGGGCATAGGAGTGAAAATAAAAATCCACCACAATCACCCCTAAAGCTGCAACTTGAGCCATGGCAAGATCAATGAAGATGACTCCCCTTTTTAACACTTGTTTACCAAGGAATATATTGCAGATCACCGCCAAAATACCAATCAAAATAGGTGGGATCAGCCAATCGTATGCTGCGATCATTTTGGCTCCTTCAATGCCAACAATTGTTGTATTGAATCGTCAATTAATGCAAACAAATCTTCACTTTCCTCTCGTCCTCCTACACTTTGGGCAAGCACAACGATAGGTAAATCGGTGCGCTGGCTTAACCAATCTGCCGCGTCTGAAGATTGATGGCTCGAATAAACAATACCGGAAACACCATTAAACGACTGCGCGGCTAATTGCGCTAAATGTGAGGTTGTTGGTGGCAAACCCGGATTTGGCTCTAAATCGGCCACTTGATCTATATTTAACCATTCGAATAAATAACGATACGTACTGTGGTAGCCAACCACTTTGATATTTTGTAAATCAGTGGCCTGTTTGCGCCAAGTTTCGCTATGCTGCTGCCACTTTTCACGAAAACCCAGACCAGAGCTAGTGTATTGATCGCCATTTTGGGGATCTAACTTGATCAAAGTTTCAGTCAAAGCTCGTGAAATATTTGGCATGGCATCAATGGCAAATTGAACATGAGGATTGCCTTGTCCGTGCACATCACCCATAGAGCGATCAACATGATCAGTTTGATCCAGAAGTTCTACATGATCGGTCGTAAAGAATAAGCCCGGCTGACCGTTTTGTACCTTAGGATTACGGCTTTGTCTTTGCAGCTCTGGTAGCCAACCGATTTCTAGCTCTGAGCCTGAGCAGATCACCAAATCAGCTCGGCGCATTTTGGCAATTAATGATGGCCTAGCCTGAACGTAATGTGGATCTTGAAAGGCTGTGGTGGCTGAGTAGATCTTGGCATCAGGTGCATGATATTGCGCTAATGAGGCCCAATCTGGCTGACAAGTGAAGATCGACAAAGACGCATTAGCCTGATAGCTAAATAATACAGCGCTGGTGGCTGCGATCAATTTAAAAGGCATGTGCACCGTGAGCTCCAAATGACATTACGTACTGCAGTGAAAAGATGTGTTGGTCTTGATTAATTTGTTCTTCATGAGTTATTTGCGCTCGAATACGACCAAAATGCGATGGGTGCCAATCAAGGGCAACATCGATTTCTTTGACTTCGTTTTCTTTAAAGTGGCCATGAACGAGAGTGCCATGCGCATGCAGATCTTCGGCACTGGTTACCTTCATCTCTGAATAGCGTGTACTCAATGACCAAGTTGGCGAAAATTGATAAGCGAGCTCCGAATACCATCCATCGGCTGTGTTTTTAGCATTCTCTAATCCGTAAAGTGAATCATCGATCATGTCATCCATGTACCAATATTCGGAAGTGAAACGAATGTGTTTGTCTTTGTAATTTCCGTTTGGTGCCCATTTCCAAGTGGCATCAGCGCCATACATTTTTTCGCTGGTGTAGCTTGGCCCGTGATGGTGAGCATGATCATGGCTGTGATCATGCTCACCATGATGAGTATGAACATGAGAGTCAGAGCTCGCAGACACGGCTTTTTTACCATTGCCGTTAAAAACAGCGCTTACGCCAAGCTTCCAACTGTGTTCAAAACCAATATCGTCACCTATTTGCACATTGGCAGTGTATACACCGACGTTAGCCGGGTTGTCATAGCCCGAATCAAGTTTGGCACCACTTAATGCTTCAGTGCTGAATTGTAAGTAAAGATCGGTTGGCGCTACCCAGCTAATTTGTGCCCCATCATCAAAATAATGGGAGCCAAAAAATGCACGGTAAATAGCTGGTCGCTCAATGAAGGCATCTTCATGAAGGTGTTTACTGTTCATGTAACCAATGTTGGATAAAAAACGGCCCGCTTTTACCTTTGTGCCCCATGGCATAGACAAAGATTCAATATACGCTTCTTCTAACTCAAATTCTGTTTCGCCACCATGACTGTGTAGAACGGCCACCAGTGCCCCTCTAAAATGTGTATCAATATTGCCACTTAGCATTAATTCACTGTGGCCTAGTCCAAACCCTTCATCGCGGTGGCTTAAAAAACGCTCGTTATTTTGATAATGCCCATCAAGTACAACACCAATATCAATCAGAGAATTCTCTGCATGTGCAGAAAGAGAAAACGCCAGTGATAAACACACAGCAGACAGTGGAAATGATGTTTTTTTATAGTTAAACACAACGAGTTACCTTGTAGATATAAATAAAAAATTTGTATGTGAACGCTTGTTTCATTTAAATGTTATGTTATAACATATCAAAAGGTCAATAGAGTAATTACTTAAAAATGGATGGAAAAAGGAAAATGACAAACTTTCACTCTGGTACAACAAATAAAAAACTACTAGCGTTAACAATCAGTTTGATCTTGATGGGATGCAATACAGGGACGAATGATACAGCCGCCACTGGCCATGAACCGGAGCATGGTCATAATGAAGCAAGTCTGCCAGGACGTTTGATGATTTCAGATGCTGATTCGGCATCGGTTCATGTTTTAAATACAGAGGATCTGGCATTAGTTGAGCAAATTAGTGTTCAGAACCCAATCAGTGACCTACATGTTAGCCCAAGTTTTCGTTACGCATTAGCGGTGCAGAAACAACAAGGTATAGTGCAAGTAATTGACGGTGGCGTATGGTCTGAACCTCATGGTGATCACAGTCATGACTACACGAAAACACCAGTGTTGTTAAGCGGTGAATTTAACGAAGTGACACCGTCACAATTTAAGATTGAAGGTAACAAAGCTACCCTATTTTATGAAGGTGATGAAACCAGCGGAGTTTCCGCCCAATTTAAAGTATTGAGTGACGACAGCCTAGGTAAAGGACAAGAGTTAGCGCATTTTGCGTTTCCATATTCTTTACAAGGCATAGCTCAAATTTGGGGAGATTATGTATTTACAGGGGTGAAAGGAGAAGGTTCAACTAGCCAAGTACCTGATAGAATTGGGGTATTATCTAGCCATAATGATCATTTTCATTATGAAGGAATGTTTGAAGTCACCTGCCCTGAATTGGCTGATAGCGCGTTAAATAGCCAAAAAGATGTTATGTTTGCGTGTGCGGATGGTGTGGTTGTTATCCAAGATGGCGGTGATCATTTTGCCAGTAAAAAAATCACAAACCCAGCTTCTATCACGGCGGGTGAACGTATTGAGACAATCCTATCATCAGCTAAGAGTACAACGGCGCTAGGTTTAACGGCATCCAAACAGGTATTTCGTATCACGCCGGAAACAGATGTTTTAACCGAGCTGAATTGGCGCACTAACGCAGAACAAAATGCATTAGCAATCAGCATGACAGAAGACACTTTTGCGCTCTTAAATACCGATGGTACGCTACTGACTTTTGATGTGAACCATGATTTTAACAAAGTGGCAGACATTAAAATTTGGGATGAGAAAGTGACCTTAACAGGGACACAAAAGATTGAAATGGCATTTGATCCAAAAACGAAGCTTTTATACATCAGTAACCCAGCAAATAAAACCTTGGTCGAAGTGAATATGGCCCAGCACAAGGTTAATCGTGTGATTGATTTGGCATTTACTCCATCAGATTTAGTGTGGGTCGGCATTAACTAACCGTTTTTACAAGCCAAAGCCCAATTCATTGATATCAAAATACGTACGCAATTCAGCGTGCGTATTTTATTTCCCACCTCTAAGTTACCCGCGGATTTATAAAAGAGTGCGATAAATGGTATGATGATTAACTATTAATGATGTTTATGTAATTAGGATTATTTATGGGTGTGGATTGCACTTTCCATCCGGTTAAACCAGAAGAAATCGATCAATTTGTGTTTAGCGTGTTTGATGAATCAACGTTGGTTAAAGAGCGAGTAAAATCGCTAACTCAAGTACCAGAAGATTCTCGTTATTTGGTGGAGACGCTATACCCTGCTATTGTGGATTATGACCCTGATGATGATTTTTCAGCCAAATTTGGGTTTGCCGCCGCTGGGATCTTAAGTTATTTACATCCTTATTATTATTCTAGAAATTTTACTCTTTTCGACCTGAGTATTATTGATGACCGCTTTTCACCGCTGCTAAGTGGTATCCAGCATCATCGAGGCGACTTTCCACATCATGTTGTTCCGGAATCTCCCAATTATTGTCTTGGTTATTATGTTACTCCAGAGTCTATTCTGCCTTTTTTGAACTTACTTAAATCCGAAGACGTCCAGAAAAAACTTAACGAGCAAGTGGATGAAGATAATCTCAGTAGCTTGTTTGCTGTTCTTTATTATTGTCAGAAAGGTGGACTGGGCTTTTATGAAGCCAATGAAATCGTGACACCATTTAGCGGTGAGTTTTATGGTTGTAGTCATAATTTACGAGCACCGTATTTAGACAATATGGATGATGACTCCACTGCACGAGAAGGCAAGTTTTCGTGCTTCCACCTACGAGTCCATAATTTACCGGAATCGGCAATTAACAGTGAAGACTTTTTAACCAATATCAAACAATGGATTTATGAAGAGCCTTTACTGCCTCCTTTAATCAACATTTTTGAAAGCGACATTAAACCACAGTCTCCACCGCCAAAGAAAAGAAGTGGAGGTGAAGTTTTCATTGACTATGCTGGTGCCTATAATGAGCCGACGACGCTTGAAATCTACACTGTCTCACCATATTTAGTGCTAAAGCCCGAGCAGTGGACTGAGACCATTAAAGAAAAGTTACACAGTCAACTCCTTGGTTTGGTGGGGGTAGATGCCATCGAGATGATTTGGGATGACAGTTCTGGATCCGATGCGAATGATAACATCAACGCAAACACGAATAATGCCGTTGATATTCCATCACAAGAAATGCAGCTTAATGCACTACCTCCTACTGGATTTGAACCTAAACACCTGCTGCATGGGTTTAGTGCCTGTTTTGACTGTGATGGTGATCAAGTCTTATTAAAACTCAATGCATTAGGAAAACGAGAAATTTGGGTTAACGGTGAACAATGCATTAGTACTCACAGTTTCAATACCAATTCGAAGGATAGTTTTCTGGTCAACGGAAATGAGTATGAGGTGGCAATACGTTCCGTGAACGTTATGGAAGCGGCCAGTATGATTGTGATATCTAAAAACAAGCAGCCTTGCTACATGTTTGCTACTAAGTTACGCCGAATGGATATGCCAACCAAGCTCGCGTTGAAATATAAGTTGCTATATCTGCTTCCTTTCATCGCTTTATTTGCTTCAATGTTTGTGGTTCGTTTACCGGGGCCTGCTTTATTCATTGCTGCGTTATTAGGGATGTTACTAACGTCATTAGCAGACAAACGCTACTTTCTTGATATTGAACCCATTTACCCTGATGAGTCTTAACGAGGAAGCTGTTTTATTAAAGCCCATGTTTTTATCTCGCGTGCAGTTAACTACGCATAGGTAACAAATTCATAGAAAAAGGCGGGAGAGTAACCCGCCTTTATCGTTGTTAGAGCTAAAATTCAGCATCAACTTGGAATGTCATTTGCTCTTTTGTTATTGGGTGGCTTAGCGATAGCTGCTCTGCATGAAGATGAAGTCGATCGCTTTTTAAACCGTAAAGATCATCACCGACAATCGGCATTTTTAACCCTTGATGATGGGCACAATGAACACGCAGCTGATGGGTTCGGCCTGTTTTCGGGTATAAATAGACTTTGGTTGTATTGTCTTTTTTCTCAATGACTTGCCAAGTTGTTTCTGCTGGCTTGCCATGTTCGTGGCACACAAGCTGACGCGGCCGATCGTCAGGATCCCCTCGCATTGGTAGGTTAATCATACCTTCTTCATCTTGCAGAGTACCACTTAACATTGCAACGTAACGCTTTTGAATAGCGCGGGTAATAAATTGTTTTTGTAAGCTTTTATTGGCTCTTGGTGTAAGTGCGATCACCATCAAACCGGATGTTGCCATATCCAATCGATGAACAATAAGAGGTCCGGTGGCATCAGGGAAACGCTGTTTTACTCGTAAATACACCGAATCTTCGATGTTTTTCCCTGGAACCGACAAAAAATCGGCCGGTTTATTGATGATCAATATGTCGTCATCTTGATGGATAATATCAATGTCTTTCCCTTCTGCAGGGTTGATCAACAGCGGATTTTCATCCATAGGAAGATCTTGCAGCATGTGCCCTAAAATTGGCTCACACTTACTTTGACACGCGGCATAAAATTTCTTGTGTTGCCTGATCTCAGATTTCGGTGCTACTCCCCACCAGAACTCCGCCAAAGCAAGGGGTTTCATGCCCCATTTGAATGCGTATTGTAACAATTTAGGCGCAGCACATTCCCCAGATCCTGCTGGTGGAACGGGATGAGTCGCACTGTTAAAGATGTCGTTTAAATTCTTTTCATCGCCATGTGTATTTAAAAAACGATATTGATCAAACAGCTTTTTTTGTAATCGAGATGACAACGTTTTTCTCGTATTTTTTAAGTTTTCAATTTCATTCGCCAGAACCTGCAGCTGCTGTTCGGCGTCATTGACTTGTTCATCCCAGTGTACTTTCAGATCTCGTAACTGATTTTTATCTTGAACGCTTTCACGGCTAAGCTGGATAAGGTGAGGTTTTGCCTCATCCGGTGTCATGGTGGACTCAATGTGCGCACGTTGTTCTTTTCGTTTTTTTCTCCCTTCAATCATTTTTTGCCGATGGGCTTCAATCTGATCTGCTGCCGAATCTGTGGCAACAATCACAGCTTTTTTTAACACTGCTAACTTAGGGTTTGCCTGTAACTTTTTAATATTTTGATTAATAACATTAATTTCATCTTGCTCTGAAAGAAAAAAACTCTCTTGCGATAACATGTCATACACTGGCGGCACGAAATGCGCCAAATGGTTGCTGTCAGCGACTTTACCCGAATAAGCCGCTAAATAACCCACTTCGCCTGTTTTCTTCTGCACAAGTAGCACACCAAACATTTTACCCACTGCGGAATCGGTATCACCCGTCAGGCCAAAGTTGTGTTGCCACTCCGTTTGCGTTTCTAAATAATATTGAAGCTCATTGGCCGCTAATAAACACAGCGGGTGTGGCTCATAATAAAATGGAAAAGTGAATCGCTCTGGTAACGCATACTCATCGATGGATGCTTGGAAAGAGGTAAAACAAGTTTCTTGGCTGTGCATATTTTTATCTACAGTGATGAACATTGTGCCGCAAAGAGCATAGCATCTGGGCAGCAGTTAAAGTATGGCGATTCTACCCCGTCAGACAAGAGATAGCACTATGCCATCTTATTTATTGATCGATTTATAAGAAAGAAAATGAACGAAATCATTAAAACAATGACTTAACAGGGCAACTGATTAATGGAAAAACTTGGCATGATCAGAGAAAGTCACTGTAGGCAGCGCATTCCCAAAGAAAACGGAATATGGTTAGATGGGTATTTTCACACTATTTAAGAATAGTGATTTTTAATCAGAGCAATAAAAAATCCCTTATTCAGTTACCTAAATAAGGGATTGTTCAGCCGATTTTAAAACTGATTACAGTTTAAAGAAAGAGAGCTGTTGTTTTTGTTTTTCAGCAAGTTGAGATAGCTCACTGCTTGCGCTGGCACTTTGTGTAATCCCAGTCACATTCTGATTTACTAGCTCAGACATGGTATTGATATTACGGTTAATGTCTTGAGTAACCTGCGACTGTTGCTCTGCGGCCGTCGCAACTTGAGTATTCATATCATTAATATTGGCAACAGATTGAGTAATGCCTATCACAGAATCATTGGCTTGTCGGCTTAGCTCTTCTGTGCGCGTTAACATCGTTAAACTTTCTTGCATACTTTGATTTGCTAATACCGATTTTTGTTGCAGCTCTTCAATAATGGTTTGAATCTCTGCTGTTGAATCTTGAGTTCGTGCTGCAAGCATTCTTACTTCATCGGCGACAACAGCAAACCCTCTTCCCGACTCCCCTGCACGCGCAGCTTCAATGGCAGCATTCAGAGCTAATAAATTAGTTTGATCGGAAACACCACGGATAACTTCAACAACAGCGTTAATTTGCTCTGATTGATCTTTCAATTGTGTCACGACTTGAGCGGCGTCATTCAGTGCAGTCGACATTTGGCCATTGGCAGTATCCACTTCTGAAAATACATCTAAACTGGCATTGGCAAGCTCATCCGCTTGTTTCGCAGTAGAATCTGCCGCAGTGGCATTATCAGAAACATTGTCAGCCGTACAAGAAAGTTCTGTTACCGCAGAAGCCACCTGATCAAGTTCATTTTGTTCTTGATGTGCATTAACTTCCGCTTGTGTCATAACAGAAGCAAGCTCAGTGGACGCCGATGCAACTTCCTCACTGATACGCGTTAGGGCTTCAACCGTTTCATGAAGTTGAGTGACGGTTTTATTCACATCCCCACTTAATTGTGAGATTTCATTATCACCATCTTGATCGGCACGAACGCTCAGGTGACCTTGAGCAAGTTGGCGCATGACTGTTTGCAGTTTCGTAATTGGTGTCACAATTAAGCCAGATAACCACCACGCCGTGATCATGGCGACAACAAATACCGCTAAAATGATGTAGGTGGCTGTTGTTTTCACTTGCTCATTATGAGCGATGCTGTATTCAAGGTCTGTAGTGGCAAATTGATTAACACGTTGTGATAATGAATTGATCGCTTGAACCATGTTATTACCCACTACACGATAGTCTGCAAGAAAACGAGTAAATTCATTATCAGAAAGCTTTCCGCTATCGTATTGATCTAAAATTGGCACAGCACGGCGAGAATAATCGACATACGAGTTAATTGCAGATTCCACAGCATTTACTGACGATTGAAAATCAGGAACGCTTTCTAAATCTTGTAAATATTCTTTTATCTCTTTTGATGCACTGTTTAACTCAGACTGAAATTGCTTTCGGCGTTCGGCATCATAAACAGCATATACTGCACTGATACGTAACGGATAAACTTTATCATCAATGTTGGCAAGAGTATCTTTATAAAAAACCAAAGAATGCGTATTTTGTGCCATATCTTTTTGTTCTTTATCTAGGTTCACTTTTGTCACGAAAAGCGTGCCAAACAATACAAAGATCAAAAGAACAACAGGTAATAAGACCTGTTTACGGATGGATATATTTTTTAGAGAAAATGTCATAAATACTTCTTATCATTAAATATATGCATCCTTGCCTATGATTTTATAGAGCCCTAAATATAGATCTAGATCACACAAATGTCCATATAAATCGTAATTGTATTATGAATAAGAGTAAAAATTTTAATTTATTTCCAAATATTAATAACCTTAAAGGCGAACATATTTATTTTGTTGATGTTTCTTGTTCAATTGATTAAATAAAGCCTATAGAAAGTTATAAATATATTTAAACTTTCAATGTTCAATCTGAATAACAATGATTACGGTTTATTTTTTTTTATATCTATATCATCAGAATTTAAATTTTACAGTATGTATATATCTCCCATACACTAAACTCTCAAAAGAATAAAAATACAAAGATTGTCTCAAATTTAAGACGGCAACGTATATTCTATATTTTTAGGACTGATAATGGGCTTATCTCTGAAAATTTCTCTTATTATTCAAAATATCTTTCACATCCGATTTGCTTAACAGTCTTCCCCACATACAAGCGTGCCTGCATAAATGGTGGTGATCAACTCACTCACAACATCAAGAAATCTAATCTCCATATAAATAGTTAGATGTTTTTAAGTACTTCGCTTCTAGCGATACGATCATCTCGTGCCCTTTTCCATCATCAGATATCCTGACCGTTAACGTTAAAATATTTAAGGTTGAGTTTGGGTTAATATCAATCTGCCGTATCCATTTTTAATGCTCTACAGTTTTAATATGAAAAATATCAAATAAAAAGCTAACAAAAGTACTATCTCGATCTGTAAAATATTAAAAGTGACAGTGTCTCGTATTTTCATGCTTGATAAAAAAATGGGCTATACTTTGTAAATACAATGAAATAGATAGGGTAAGGAAGTCATTTGGGCAAAAAATTAGTTTTTTTTCTTACCTATATTCTATTGTTACCTACTTTTGCTCAGGAACTAAGTATTGTCACGGAGCAATACCCACCTTATAACTATCAAGAAAACGGTAAAATCGTTGGAGTCAGTACTGAAGTTATACAAGCGGTTCTAGCAGAATTGAATATAGAAGCGGAAATATCAATTCTTCCATGGTCACGTGCTTTAGATAAAGCCAAACGTGAACAAAACGTTCTAATTTACAGTATTAGCCGGATACCCGAACGAGAGATTCATTACAAATGGGTTGGCGTGATTGCCAGTATTGATTTTTACCTTTTTGCTCTTGATGAAAGAAAAGACATTACCATTGATAAATTAAATGACGCAAAAAATTACCATATCGCCGTTGCACTTGGAGATGCACAAGAACACTTTTTCTCACGTCATAACTTCCCTAACCTCCATCGTGTCCCCTCTCATGAACAAGCGATGAAAATGCTGATCAAAGGCCGAATCGATTTATGGCCGATTTCTGATTTTTCTGGTTACTACTTTTTGGATAAGAACAATTTATCTTCCGATCGAATTCGTAAGGTTTATAAAATCAATGAAACCAGTGATGTGATGTATATGGCTTTTGGTGCTAAAACCTCAGATGATGTAGTCAATAAGTTTCGAACTGCACTGGAAACCATAAAGAAAAACGGCATATACGATGAGATACTAAAAAAGCATTCCAGGTAATATTGATCTGATAAACAATCACCAAAACACACAGAGATCTTCAATGAGTAGCGTATAGATCTAAATAGGATCTCAACTGTAATGAATTTCCATTAATTACAGTTGAGAATAAGCGGTTTTACTGTAAAATTAGCCCTTCAAGTGAAGGAAATATAACGAATGACAAAAAGTATTACTTATTTAGAGCAAAAAAACGTCGATATAAGTAAATTACGACCTCAACATCTTAGAAAGATCTTAGATAATCCAAACGTAGACAGTAATAATGAACAGATCATTTCTGTTGCTCGCCAGTTTTTGGATGAGTTTTGGGCCCGTAAAGGTGGCTATCGTGATAGTTCTTGGACCAAACTTCAATCGCACTGGCGATCTTTTGATCTATTTTGCCAAGAAAATAACCTTCCCTCCTTGCCTACAAACTACCAAGTAGTGACGAGTTATCTTAAATTCAGGGCGTTACAGTGTCACAGAAATACATTGAAAGCAGATTTATGGGCGATAAACACCATTCATTTTGAGGCAGGATTTCCAAAACCTTGTGATGACCCCGTCATTAATGATGTGCTTAAGCGGTTAACTGAAGATAAAGTAATTGGTGGCGAAAAAATCAAACAAGCAACACCAATTAATATTAAGCACTTGAATTTATTGGTCAAATTGTTATCAAATAGCGATAGATTAGTGGATATAAGAGACGCTTGTATTTTATCGGTGGCCTATTGTTGCTTATTACGCGGCTCAGAACTGAGAAATATCAAGCTGCATGATATCAACTTTCAAGCGAATCTGCTGACTATCCCGTTTACTAAAACGAATCACAGTGGTGATCCAGATATAGCCGAAATAAGTGACAGTGTAATAAAACTATTTCAGCGCTATATCGAGATGTCTGGCCTAAGTTATTTTGAAGATGGAGAGCGTTATTTTTTCACTTCAATTAATAAACACAATAAGCTGAACAGTCGCAATACAAAACTTTCTTCTTCACGATTAGCCGATATCTATAATAGAGCTTTTTCTTTGGTGGGAAACATGTTTCCTCCAAATACACCTAAGTTCAGTACTCACTCTACTCGTGTTGGTGCTACTCAGGATTTATGGAATACGGGTAACGTCAGTCTGGAAATGATCATGGTTTTGGGCCGCTGGAGTAAACCTGAAACGGCATACCGCTATGGTCGAGGCCATATTCCTAGTTCAGGTATTATGAATAATCTAATGGGATAAAGTAACAACGTACTTTTGGGTTGCTACTTTTATCTACCCCATATCATCGATTAGGAAAACTTAAGCAATGTTCCGTGATTATCGTTAGTATATGACAGCAGCTGCTATTTTCAACTTGCGTAATATCTCCCGATGTTTAGGCCCTCAGGATCTATATCGGTTTGTTTGTTTGAAACAATATCAGATAATAACTTGGCTGATCCGCAGGCCATTGTCCAACCCAATGTTCCATGACCACTGTTGGTATAAAGATTAGTAATGGGGGTTTTACCAATAATAGGTGTGCCGTCGGGTGTCATTGGTCTTAGACCAGTCCAAAATTCTGCTCGATTTAGATCTCCCCCTTTTGGGAATAAATCTTTTACTACCATCGCGATGGTTTCTTTACGCTTTTGAGGTAGTTCAGTATTAAAACCAGCCAGCTCAGCAGTACCAGCAACCCTAATACGATCATCAAATCGGGTGATTGCCACTTTATAGGTTTCGTCCATGACAGTCGATACCGGAGATAAGTCTGAATTTATAATCGGTAAAGTCAAAGAATACCCTTTTACCGGGTAGATAGGAGATTTTAGATCTAATTCACGCAGTAATTGAGATGAAAAGCTCCCTAGTGCTACAACATATGCGTCGGCTCTTAATTTCCCAGAAGAGGTTTCAACCGACTCTAATTTATTATCAACGACATTTAGTTTGGTAATGTTCGTATTAAATGTAAATTTTACCCCTTCACTTTCAGCCAAAGTAGCCAACTGTTGGCAAAATTGATAGCAATCACCTGTTTCATCGTCGGGCAAATGCAATCCACCGATGATTTTTTCTTTTACTTCTTTCAGGCCAGGTTCGATCTCAAGACAAGAGCTCGCATTAATTTGTTGAAAGTTGATATTACTGTCTGACAACAATTTGAGATCTTTTTGTATCGCTTCAATTTGTTGTTCAGAGCGAAATACTTGTAAAGTTCCTTTCTGGCGTCCTTCATAAGATAAGTGATAGTTACTTCTTAATTCTGCCAGGCAATCACGGCTGTAATTGGCAATACGGAGCATGCGACTTTTATTGATACTATATCGCTCTAAATTACAATTCATTAGCATTTGAGACATCCACATGTATAGCTGTGGTGAAACAGATGGTTTAATTTTTAATGGTGAGTGTTTCTGCAGTAGCCACTTAACCGCTTTATTTGGAATACCGGGAGCGGCCCAAGGTGACGAATAGCCGTAAGAAATTTGTCCGGCATTTGCATAACTGGTTTCATCTGCGCACCGGGCTTGCCTATCAATCACAGTGACATCGTGCCCTTGCTGACGTAGATACCAAGCTGACGTCAAACCGATGACTCCACCGCCTAAAACAATCACATTCATTACACATTCCGTTTATTTTTGTTGTCGTATTCACAAGCTTGGATTAATTACATGTTATTAACAATCGATATTTATTAATGTAAGCGTATAGATTTTCTATACCCTGGAATGATGAATGCGAATTGGCGGTAAAAATGTATCTGGTTTGACGGCATTTGAAATGGCAGCAAGTTTAGGCAGTTTTACTCAAGCTGCACAAAAATTGCACATTACAACGGGTGCGGTGAGTCAGCAGATACGCTTATTAGAACAACAACTAAACTTAACATTATTTGAAAGACACTCCAGAGGGATTACACTCACCCGATCTGGTGAGCAACTGTTTCATGTGGTTCATCGTAGTTTTTCAGATATTCAGCAATGTATTGAAGAGCTACAACAAAATATCTCCGTTTCAGGTGAAGTTAGGCTAAAGCTTACTCCTTCTTTTGCTTTTAAGTGGTTAGTTCCACGCCTACCGAGTTTTTATCAGCTCTACCCTGATATCTCAATCCAGACTTTTGCTGAAGGTGCATTAGTTAATCACCAAGATACAAGCTTTGATCTCGTGATTGATTATGGAAAGTGCCCATCAAATACACCTAATGCGCATGAGCTAATGCAAGAGAAGTTAATTCCAGTTATGAGCCCAACCTATCAAGCACTTTATGATTGGGAGTCTGCGATCAATAAAACTCAACATGACATATGGGATAACGTGACACTGTTACACGATGCAATGCCCTTTCAAGAAGTTAAAAAGGATTTTGAATGGCATTTTTGGTTTAAAAAAGTGGGAATACAAGCTGATAGTCAACGCGGCCATTTTTTTAATCGAACTGATATGGCCATGGCAGCAGCGGAAGCTGGAGTCGGTGTCGCCATGGCAAGGTATGCTCTCGTCGCGGATGATTTTGAAAAAAATAAATTAGTATCGCCATTTGATCCTATTTCTTCTGAAGCGAGTTATTTTTTAGTTCAGCATCGCACTTCCGATCCAATAGAATATTTTAAGCAGTGGTTATTGAAACAATGCCAATAAGAAGCTTAGTTTCAAATAGTTAGGAATATAACGTAGGTCCTATCATTCGGTATAACACATTATTTTTTCTGACATAGTGATGATGTAAAGCTGCACAGGCATGCAGTAAAACCAGCAGAGTTAATCCAGCACAACTCACACGATGTACTATGAAGAACATGTCATTGATCTCAGGGTCGGAAATTGGATTAGGTATCGAGATTAGCCAAAAAAGCATGTAATCATTTTTAAGCATCAGAAATCCACTAATGAACACGATAGCCATAAAAGCATACAAGAATACATGCACTATTTTTGAAGCGACTTTCTGAATGGTACTTTCAGGCGTTGGTTTGTGTATATCAGGTCGATTAAATTTCCATATTATTCTGATAAAAAATAAGAAGAAACCAACCGTTGCTAGTGACATATTCAATACGGACAGAAAATCAAATAGATGAGGGTGACTTTCAATAACCAAATGCATTATATAGCCTGCAAGGGTGGCATAAATAATAATCACAGCCATAATCCAATGTAATAATCTTGTTAGCTTGTCATAATAATCATTCATAAACATCCCCTATTAACTGATAAAAATAAAGTCAAAATCAATAAGCGAAATTTTTAATGTATAAGTATCTCCTTATTGATCTTTTACTAGATAAATCTTGGCATATTTAAATGTTATTTTTATTATTTAATTTACTTTTTGGACTGAGTGTCTATTTAATATAGCGCAATAAAATTATAGTGCACTAGAGATATAAAGGCATCGTATTTAATGCCTAACTTATATATGAGAAAGTAATTTTTAAAATATAGCTAGCCCAAATGCGCTTTTAACATCTGATACTACTTGCTCAGTTTCTTCTCGTGCTTTCAGTGTGCCTTCCTTTATTATTTCAATTAACTGTGCTTTATCAGACATATAATCTGTGCGCCTTGAACGTATTGGCTCCAACAAATCTTGTAAGCACTCTTCTAATATTTTCTTCGTTGTGCCATCTCCTAATCCTCCATCACGGTATTGTTGTTTTAATTGCTCAACATAGTTTTGATCAGAGTGAAATGCATCAAGATAAGTAAACACGACGTTACCTTCAACTTGGCCAGGATCTTCAATATTCAAGTGATTAGGATCGGTATACATAGACTTCACCGCTTTAGATATTATTTTCGGTGTGGAATCAAGTAGAATAGTGTTTCCCATGGATTTAGACATTTTATTTTTACCGTCGGTACTTGGTAATCTTGGTACTCGACTCAATAGTGGCTTACATTCAACTAAAATATTCTCTTTTGCTATATTATTCATTTTTCTTACTATTTCATTGCTCTGTTCCAACATGGGTAACTGATCATCACCAACGGGGATTAACGTTGCTCTAAAAGCGGTTATATCCGCAGCTTGACTGATTGGGTATGTTAAAAAACCCGCAGGAATAGAGCGACCAAACGCTTTATTTTGAATTTCATTTTTAACGGTCGGGTTTCTTTCTAACCGAGCAATAGACACTATATTAGAATAGAACATGGTAAGTTCTGCCAACGCGGGCAATGCCGATTGTAAACAAATTGTCGTTTTCATCGGATCGATGCCAACAGCCAAATAGTCGGCCACCACATTTAAAATGTTAGAAGAGACCTTCTGCGGATTATTTCCATTATCGGTTAAGCCTTGCATGTCTGCCACTAAAATAGTCTGATCATGCTTCTCTTGTAAATGAACTCTTTGCTGAAGTGAGCCAATATAATGGCCAAGATGAAGCTGCCCTGTGGCTCTATCCCCTGTTAGGATTTTCTCTTTTGATACAGTGGTTTTATCTGATGCAGTAAATGGAAAAGTTTTCATCATATATCTCCTAAATAGACCACCGGAGACATATTACGTTATTCAATCGCTGCCATCCGGCGGCGTTTGAATAAAAAGATTCAGTGCCGCTCTATAAGAAAGAGCGCCACCAAGAAATTGTAAGAAATGAAGTTGAATAAATAGTTTTCATTCTTTTAACATATCAGCCTTATATTTTATCTTCAAGTGATAATATCCACTTATTTATAATCAACAGTGATTACATTGCCCTTTTTTGGAGTCAAAATCGATAATGTTACCGTGTTTGTCTAATGAAAAATGACAACATTCCTCAAATAGCCCTTTTAATTTACCGCGACTAACCTGAACTCGTGACTTTAACGTTGAGTAGCTGATTCCATTATCCAAGGCATATTGTTTTTGTGCTTTTCCGTTGATATCAATCGCTCGTAAAAGTTCAGCATTCTCAGCTGGCAACGCATTAATAAATGGTTCGATACATTGAGCCAAACTTATTTGAACTGAAGATTCACTTTCATCAAAAACCGTATTGAAGTCTGATTCTTGAGTGGGAAGTTTACCTTGAGCACGGTAAAAATCAATAATGCCATTATTTGCAACTTGAAACAGCCAAGCCTTAATACTTTGCGTATCTTTAATCGTACTTAGATTATTGAACGTTTTTATTAAAACATCTTGAAGAAGATCGTCAACATCATCTGGATTGGAAATTTTAGAATGTAAAAACGCTTTTAAGGCCGTCTGATATTCTTGCCAAATCTGTTCAATTGTCATTATCCGCTCCTATGAACATCGATTTCCAAATGCAGGTATGCTTTCGTGCTATACCACTACACCGGACTCATCATAAGGTAAGGCCTATATCTCCTCACTTGAGTTGAAATGATAGCACTTCTTGTTAGCCCTTTTAAGCTGGTAAATTTTTAAATTGAATAGCGTCTTAACAATAACTAAAGAGCTATACTTTTAACACCCACTTCTTAGTTTGATAACAATTTGTTCCGTATTCTACTTGTTTGTTTAGTCAGCACTCTTCTACAATTTTCAGCCACAGCTCCTGATGAACATAGCTTCATTCTTGAAGTCAGAGCTACGGGGGATAACTGGTGCCCTCAACAATGTCCTGGAATACCAAATAAAGCAGGTTATAACATAGAGTTAATCACTGAATCTTTAAGAGAAATGAATGTCGATTTTCGCTTTTTCTATCAAGATTGGCCCAAAGCAACGGCCACTGTCCAAAAAGGGTATTACGATATTTTACTGACTTCTACCAATCCTAGAGCTTTAGCGCTCAATCAGCCCGAGAGTCCTTTGTCACACCAATCATGGTGCAGTTACCAACGTTACTCTTCTGAAATAGTGCGACAAAACTTGACTGATCTTAAAGATCTTAGAATCACCTATTTAAAAGGCAGCCATTTAGGAACAGAATTAACAGCGCATCTGAACGATCCTGTGAACAATCTTTCCATCACACTGGTAGACAATCAATTTCAATCTTTGCCTTCTCTTCTGTTCCAATTTTTATTAAATAAAAGTACCGACAGTATTGTACTACCAATGGATCTGGCAAATTTTTATTTTGAGTTAAATCACGATGTCAAAAACAAAGTTCGACTGGGTTACTGTACTAAGCCGCAACCAATGTATGTGGGTATATCTCCCTCTGATCCTAAGCGTTCAGAAGAGCTGATTCGAATTCTGGATAGAGGTTTAAAAAAACTAAAAGCAAAGGGGCGTTACGAAGAGATAGTACTAAAATACTTTCCTAAGTCGCCGGATCGTTGATTTTTCTTAAAACGGTTTTTATGACCTATCTAATAGATAAAAAGCAAAGCTCAAATACGTTTGAAGCTTTGCCTTTTAGTGCAGCAATATTGATTGTTGTAACAGGTGCTAATTCTGAGGACTCAAGGTCAACATTCCTTCTGTCACGATAAAATCAATAATGGTATCCAATCCTTGGCTCTCTTTTAAGTTGGTAAACACATAAGGTTTTGTAGGCCTCATGCGAGCAGTATCTTGATCCATGATTTCTAAAGAAGCTCCCACATATGGCGCTAAATCAATCTTGTTGATCACCAACAGATCGGAGCGAGTGACCCCTGGCCCGCCTTTACGTGGAATTTTTTCCCCTTCCGCTACATCAATCACATAAATAGTGAGATCCGCGAGCTCCGGGCTGAATGTGGCACTCAAATTATCCCCACCACTTTCAACAAACACCACATCGAGGTTTTTATGGCGAATGGCTAACTCTTCCACCGCCGCTAAGTTCATTGACGCGTCTTCCCGAATTGCCGTATGTGGACAGCCACCAGTTTCCACCCCTATGATCCGATCTGGGGCTAACGCTTCAGCACGCGTTAAAATTTTCGCGTCTTCTTGCGTGTAAATATCGTTTGTCACCACTGCAATGTTCAACTTGTCTCGAATGGCTTTGCACAACACTTCAAGTAATGCGGTTTTACCTGAGCCTACAGGGCCACCAATGCCGATTCGTAATGGTTGTTTGTATTGTTCCATACTGTCTCTCTCACAATTTATGATCGGAATAACCGAGTGTATTGAGTTTCATGTCGGCTACTGGCGATGGCCATTGAAGGCGTAAAGCTACCAATCGCTTCGTTTTCAATCTGATTCGCCTCTTCAATCGCTTTAGGAAACAGAGCCGACAATTCTAATAAGACACTTTGCCCTGCGGTTTGTCCAAGCGGTACTAGTTTTACGCCAGCCATGATGATGTTTTCAGCCCAGCTCCATACGTAGCCTTGTTGTAAAGAAAACAAAGGGATATGCCACTCTTTCGCGGCTAAACAAAAGCCCAGTAACTGATTTGGGTGTGAGCTTTGAAGCCATTGAGGGTTAATATCAAAGTCTAGCTGTTTTAGCAGCGTAAATAGTGCTCGCCCTCTTTGTTTCTCTTCTGCTCTTAGCTCGCTGGTTTCTCGGCATGAATACAGATATTCACTCCAGTAAGATATTGAATCGACATCATTAGTTTCAATAGCCTGATAATAACGCTGCATAACAGGTAACTCTAACGTGGTGATACTGTGATTAAGCATAACCGTCAACCACTGTAGCATTGAGTCTTTATCCTCAACCCAGCCAGATTCCACCGCCCACTCTAACCCTTGTGAATAAGTAAAGCCTCCGATCGGTAACGACGGGCTGATCAGCTGAAATAATCTGAATGTTGCCAGCTGATCTTCATGACTGGTGCTTAACGATTTCTCCATCATATAGACCTTAAGCGGATAACATGAGGACAAAGCCAGAAGCACCAATGCCAACACCTACCCATTTACTGGTAACGAACTGGCCCAAACGATATCCGCACGCCATCAATGCTGCGGCTGACAGCAACATGCCACTGCCAAAACCGTAGACACTTCCTTGCGCTTCGGCACCATGAGCAATTCCGTGGAAAAACAGCAAACCGCCAGCAACCACAGACAATAGTGATAACAGCTTCTCGGGCGCTGAAAAAGCACACCAAATACTCATACCAACCAACGCAATAGAAGCAGAAATAAGAATCTCAACCGCGCCGAGAGCGCCAGCTAAATTGCCAATAATAAAACCAGCCCCTAAGCTCGCCAGTGCTAAAAAGGCCATTAGCCATGTTTTCTGTGTATTTGTTTGCTTTACGTTGCCCGTAACTTGTAGGCTACGTGTTAGCAGTAAGCTCAGTAAAATGCCAAACCCAAGCAACATGACTAAATGATCCAATCCGGTAATGGGGTGTAATACCCCCTGTATTACAGAGTTGTATTCGCCATGCCCTGGGTGAGAAAACGCCGACGTACTTGCAAATAGTGCCAACGCTGGAACAAAACGCATTATGTTCATAGAGATTTCCTTATCGTTTTTAGTTTTTGACATTAAAAATGAAAATGGTTGATAACATTCATTCTTAAAAAATTAATGATGGTGATGATGGCCACCAGACGAACCACCATAAGCGCCGCCTTCAGGCTCAAACGGCGCGACTTCCGCCACCACATCGGCCCCCAAGCCTTTTACCATGTCATCCAGTACGTGATCATGCTGGTAACGAACCCAACCCGCTGCCACTTGTAAAGGCACATGGCGATTACCTAGGTGATAACTCACACGAGTCAGCAATAAAGCATCATTACAATACACTGTGGACACTTGTTCTGGAGCGGCTTTGATCTCGACGCACAAACCGCATGTACTAATAAGCTGCTCGCCACCTCGTAAAATATGGCCACGAGGTAAAAACAGCCCGGCATCACGGCCATCATCTAAGCGCACTTTTAAACGGCTTTTTATTCGGCTATCTATGGGCAAACTTAGATACGCATCTGCCTTAGAGACAGGGTGCGACAATTCAACTAACTCGATCATGATTATCCTTTTTCAATCTTGGAAAACTCTTCTTTAATCAACAATGCTCAAAACACGTTGTCTCTTAAAATAAAAAGTAGCGCTGCGCCATGGGCAATTCAGTCGCGGGTTCGCAAATTAATAACTCCCCATCCGCCCGTACTTGGTAAGTTTGAGAATCCACTTCAATGTTTGGCTGCCAGCTATTAAGCTTCATGTCTGATTTTCGAATATTGCGGCAATTGCTCACAACGCCAATCAAACTGCCTAACTCTAATTGGCTATCAATACCGAGCTGTTTGGCCTGTTGAGAAACAAACAATATGGAGGTTTTTTGTGATGCCTTGCCATAACTGCCAAACATCGTGCGATAGTGAACAGGCTGAGGAGTAGGTATAGAGGCATTGGGATCCCCCATTGGTGCCATGGCAATCATGCCCCCTTTAATGATGCAACTTGGTTTCACGCCAAAAAAGGCTGGCTTCCACAGCACTAAGTCTGCTAATTTCCCCACTTCAATCGAGCCCACCTCGTGTGCCATCCCGTGGGTAATGGCCGGGTTAATGGTGTATTTCGCTATATAACGCTTTAAACGAAAATTATCGCTGTAACTGGAATCTTCCGGCAGGCTACCACGCTGTACTTTCATTTTGTGGGCCGTTTGCCAGGTTCGTGTGATCACTTCACCAACTCGTCCCATGGCTTGTGAGTCAGAGGCGATCATCGAAAATGCCCCTAAATCATGCAGAATGTCTTCCGCAGCGATGGTTTCACGGCGAATACGAGATTCCGCAAAAGCCACATCTTCGGCAATAGACGGCGATAAATGATGGCATACCATCAGCATATCCAAATGCTCATCCACCGTATTCACCGTATAAGGGCGTGTTGGATTGGTGGACGAAGGCAACACATTGGCTTCACCACAAGCTCGAATAATGTCTGGTGCATGACCGCCACCCGCCCCTTCAGTATGGTAAGTATGAATAACGCGATCGCCAATCGCCTCAAGGGTTGATTCAACAAAGCCAGATTCATTCAAGGTATCGGTATGAATCGCCACTTGCACGTCGGTTTCATCGGCCACCGTTAAACAGTTATCAATGGATGCTGGTGTAGTACCCCAGTCTTCATGGAGTTTTAAACCTACTGCCCCAGCCGCCACTTGCTCATACAACCCTTGCGGCAAACTCGCATTACCTTTGCCAAGTAAGCCAAAGTTCATGGGAAACTCATCAAGCGACTCTAACATTCGATGCAAATTCCACGGTCCCGGAGTACAGGTGGTGGCGTTGGTTCCTGTAGCAGGGCCAGTGCCTCCGCCAATCATGGTGGTGATCCCGGAAGCAAGCGCTTCTTCTATCTGCTGCGGGCAAATAAAGTGAATGTGTGAATCAATACCACCAGCGGTTAAGATTGAGCCTTCCCCAGCGATAATTTCGGTTCCGGGGCCAATCACGATGGTCACGCCTGATTGCACGTCTGGGTTGCCCGCTTTGCCAATCCCTGTGATCCGACCATTTTTTACAGCCACATCCGCTTTCACGATGCCCCAGTAATCCAAAATCACTGCATTGGTGATCACCAGATCCGGTGTTTGGCTCGATGGCCGCTGGCTTTGACCCATGCCATCTCGGATCACTTTCCCACCGCCAAACTTTACTTCGTCACCATAGACGGTGTGATCTTTTTCCACTTCCAACCACAGCTCAGTATCTGCCAGTCGCACACGATCACCGACCGTTGGACCAAACATCTCGGCATACGCTTGTCTTGAAATGCGCGTCATCTGCTTATCCTTGTGATGATTCTTCCGGATCTATTGCTCCCATGATCTTGCCTTGAAAGCCATAGATGATCCGATCTCCAGCGTACTCCACCAGCTCAACCGTACGCGATTGCCCCGGTTCAAAACGCGTTGCCGTACCCGCTGGAATATTTAACCGATACCCTTTGCAATTATCTCGCTCAAAAGTCAGCGCTTCATTCACCTCATAAAAATGGTAATGAGATCCAATTTGAATGGGCCTATCCCCAACATTCTCGACCTGAATGATCTGAGTTTTTTTTCCTTCATTGAGCACAATGTCACCTTGTGCCGATTGAAGTTGTCCGGGAACCAGTCTTGTTAGGTTTGTGGTTGAACAATTTGACATATACCCTCACACAATCGGCTCATGAACCGTGACGAGCTTAGTGCCGTCCGGAAACGTGGCTTCGACCTGAACATCTGGGATCATAGACGGGATCCCCTCCATCACATCTTCCACCGTTAAGATCGTACGGCCATAATCCATCAGCTCGGAAACAGTTTTTCCTTCGCGAGCCCCTTCTAAAATCGCGGCGCTGATCAAGGCTATGGATTCTGGGTAATTTAACTTCAGCCCTTTGTCTTTTCTCTGCTGAGCAAGCAAACCGGCACAAAAAATTAATAATTTGTCTTTTTCGCGTGGAGTCAATTCCATTGATGTCTCCCGTTTTTATTCATTCATTTTCACCGAGTTCAGGTTATGTCGCCCAGATACGCGGGTTACAGGGCGAAATACCCGTCCACTCCTGCCTGATTGCGCGCCAGATTTCAATAAACGTGCTCAGTATCCGCTCACTCCAATAGCTCAGTGCCCGAACAATCAATAAACCTTCAATGTGTGTAACACCAAGCACCAACTCTTTCTCACCATGCTGGCTCTGTAGTTGAGAGAGCAAGCCTTGTACCAAATTAAGCTCATATTCTTGATGGCTGGTAATAAATAGCGAGCCCATCATGGGGTAATTCAATAAGCCCTTGTTTAACATTAATTTATCGTCACCACGCAAATTAATGTGTTCAGTAAGCAACCGCACGCCAGATTGAAAGATTTGCGTTTTCCCGGTAACTCTCCCTTGGTCAAATCCCTCATTTAGTGCAGGACGCCCAAAACAGTGCAGCTCCCAGCCCATGAACTGGGCATCATCAGCAAGGTGAATGTCCGTATCGACCCGTGCTTCTGCCCCCGGAAAAAAGATATTTTCTTGTGGTAGCCACTCCAACCGTGCGCCACTTTGTACGTGCAGGATCTGCTTTTGTTTCGCGATTTTTTGCTCAGAGCGATAAAATTTCGTGGCCCCCGGCGTCGTGACTAACGCCTGTGCCCCTTGATAACAACAAGCTTCAATAGTGAGTTCGTCACCACCCACCACACCACCCGGCGGATGCAGAATATAAGTGTGGCAAACTTTACCTTCTGGGTACAAAGGTCGTTGAATGGCAAGAGGCCCGCGTTGCTTGCGTTGTTTGATAACGGTTTTGTCACCTCGGTTGGAAAACCCCAATGTTAATTGCGCCTTCCAGCCCTCATGCTGACTGTTAAACCGAGTAGCAAACTGGCCCTGAGTTAAATGAGACAATAATTGTTCCGTCATACCGTAAGATACTCCTTAATTAAGTTGTCATTTAACTGCTCCATATTGCCCGTCGCCACAGATCGGCCCCGATCCAAAATACAAAACTGATCGCCCACTTTTCGTGCAAAAGGCAGTTTCTGCTCTACCAGTAACACGGTTAAACCATACTCTTTATTTAAAGTTTGAATGATGTCGCCAATTTCTTGAACAATATTGGGTTGTATGCCTTCGGTGGGCTCATCCAAAATCAATAAACTGGGATTGACTACCAAAGCGCGGCCAATGGCCAATTGCTGCTGCTGACCACCAGACAGATCGCCGCCACGCCGGTGAAGCATTTCTTTGAGTACAGGAAAAAGCTCAAAAATAAACGCCGGAATAACCCGATCTCCTTTCGCCCGAATCGGCAGCCCCACTTCAAGGTTTTCTAATACCGTCAGCATGGAAAAAATCTGTCGCCCTTGCGGCACATAACCCACCCCAAGGCGTGGCCTTTGCTCGGCACTTTCTTTAACAATACTCTGCCCATTTAACAAAATGTCGCCGTCGCTGACTTTCAATAACCCCATAATGCATTGCAACGCGGTGGTTTTCCCCACCCCATTTCGACCCATTAACACCGTGCATTTCCCTTTCGGAACCGTTAAATCCAAATCCCACAAGGTGTGGCTTTCTCCATAGAACTGATTTATCCGTTTAAGCTGCAACATCCTTATTCTCCTAGGTATACCTGTTTAACTTGTGGATGCGCTTGTATGTCATCCATTGAGCCTTCAGCTAATACTTGGCCTTGATGTAACACCGTAACTTGACTGGCAATAGAGCGCACAAAATCCATGTCGTGCTCAACCACAACAACAGAATGCTGCCCTGCCAGTGAATTTAACAACTCGGCGGTTCTGTCCATTTCTTGGTGGGTCATGCCAGCAACTGGCTCATCGACTAATAACAATTTGGGGCTTTGCATCAACAACATGCCAATTTCCAGCCATTGCTTTTGACCGTGAGACAAGCTCCCCGCAAGCAAAGCGGCATGATTGTGCAATTGCGTTAACGCCAATACCGATTCAATTTTGTCTTTTTGCTCACCATTGAGTTTGGCCCGAAACGTTGCCCACACGCTTCTTGGCCCAGCCATAGCAAGCTCTAGGTTTTGCCACACGGTTAAACACCCAATCACAGTGGGCTTTTGAAACTTACGCCCAACACCAGCATTGGCAATGTCGGCTTCACTCATTTCCAGTAAATTAATATTGGAGCCCAACCACACTTCACCGCTATCCGGGCGAGTTTTGCCCGTAATGATGTCCATCATGGTGGTTTTACCCGCCCCATTAGGACCAATAATGCAGCGCAATTCCCCCTCTTTAATGTACAAATTCAGATCATCAATGGCTTTAAAACCATCAAACGACACCGAAACCCCTTCAAGGTACAGCAAAATATTATGAGACGTGTCCAATAGAGGGTGATGATGCGGTTTCATGAACTCAAACACTTCGTGGCGATTGGTTAACTCTTTTAAGTGAAACCCTTTCATGACCGTCATGATGATACTCCTTCCACTGCTTTATTAGACGATTGCTCCGATACGTGAGCTGATTTTCGCTTCACAAACCATCGACGATCACTGACAAAACCTGCGATCCCTTTGGGTAAATACATGGTGGATAAAACAAATAATCCGCCAAGTGCAAACAGCCACACCTCAGGAAATTCCACCGTAAACCAACTTTTGGCGTAGTTAATGAGTAACGCCCCCACAATGGCACCAAATAAAGTCGCTCGGCCCCCCAGTGCCACCCACACCACAATTTCAATGGAGTTTAATGGCGCAAACTCTCCCGGGTTGATGATCCCAACTTGCGGCACGTATAAAGCCCCCGCAACGCCTGCGATCACCGCCGACAAAACAAAAATCCATAATTTGATGCTGTCCACGTCGTAACCCATAAACCGAGTGCGAGATTCGGTGTCTCGAATGGCGATGGCTACGTTACCCAGCCTGCTAACGAGCACCATTTTGCAGATCAAATACGACACTACTAGGGCCAAAGAGGTACACACAAACAACGCAATTTTGGTGTTGTCGTGTTGCAAACTAAAGCCGACAATGTCTTTAAAATCGGTCAGGCCATTATTACCACCAAAGCCCATTTCATTGCGGAAAAAAGCCAGCATCAGCGCAAACGTCAGTGCTTGAGTCATAATGGACAAGTACACCCCTGAAACACGGGAGCGAAACGCCAAATAACCAAATACCCAAGCAAGAACACCCGGCACCAACACCACCATCAAACAGGCATACCAAAATTGATCAAAGCCATACCAAAACCAAGGCAATTCTTGCCAATTTAAAAACACCATAAAATCAGGTAATACCGGATGGCCATACACACCCCGCTCACCAATTTGACGCATTAAGTACATGCCCATGGCATAGCCACCAAGCGCAAAAAATGCCCCATGCCCTAAGCTTAAAATACCCAAGTAGCCCCACACTAAATCCACCGCTAACGCCAGCAAAGCGTAACTTAAATACTTACCCAGCAAGGAAATAGTAAAAGTATCCACATGCAGAAAGTGACTCTCAGGGAGCAGTAGATTCAAGCTGGGGATCAGCACAGTGATCAATAACCCCCCCCCCAGCAACCATTGGCCACCCTTGTCATTTTTCAATAATAATTTCAACATCGTGCCACCTTACCCCTCTGCTGCACGGCCCCGTTGCGGAAACAATCCACGGGGGCGCTTTTGAATAAACAAAATAATGAAGACCAGCACGAGAATTTTGGCCAATACCGCCCCTGCCCACGGCTCTAACACTTTATTAAAGATCCCCAAACTCAGACCCGCGACCAAAGTGCCCCACAAGTTACCGACACCACCAAACACCACCACCATGAACGAATCGATGATGTAACTTTGCCCCATGTTTGGCCCCACATTTGTCAGCTGAGAGAGCGCAACGCCAGCCACACCCGCAACACCGGAGCCGAGCCCGAACGTCAGTGCATCCACCCGTTGAGAGCGAATGCCCATGGCTCTGGCCATCTCACGGTTTTGAGAGACCGCACGCACCTGCAAACCCAAGGAAGTTTTCTTTAAAATCATCACAAGAGAAATGAACACCATGATACAAAACAGAATGATATAAAGACGGCTATAGGTCAGTGACAACATCGGATTGATTTCCAACGAGCCAGACATCCACTCCGGCGTACTCACCGAACGGTTGAGTGGGGAAAAAATCGAACGCACCGCCTGTTGCAAAATTAAACTCAAACCAAAAGTGGCAAGTAAAGTTTCAAGCGGTCGCCCATAAAGGTGACGGATCACCGTTCGTTCAATCAAAATACCCACCAAACCTGAAATAATAAACGCGGCAGGGATCGCAACAATCAACGAAGCACCAATGTAGTTCGGCATCAACTGCTGGATCACATAGGTTGTGTAGGCACCAATCATGATCAGCTCACCGTGTGCCATGTTAATCACCCCCATGACACCAAATGTAATGGCAAGCCCGATCCCCGCCACCACCAGTACTGAGCCTAAACTAAGCCCAAAAAAAGCCGTTTTGATCCCAGAATACACTTTCTGACTTTGTTCATATTTAAGTAACCCTTTCTCGGCTGCTTTTTGAATGTCAGGATCATTTGATTGCTGTTTCAACTTGGTTAACGTTTTAAAAACAACAGGATGCTTAGAATCACTTAATTGTTGAATCGCAATTAACTTAAGATCAGGATCATCGCCAAGCGCATCAAATACAGCAATGGCTAGGGCTAAATTCTTCTGAATGGCTGGATCTGGTTCACTTGCCACCAGCTGTTTCATTAACGTGATTAAGGCCGGATCCGTGTTACCGATTAAATTTTTTACCGCTTGATCACGAATGGCCACCTCGTTCGATCGCAGATCCATCTTGGCCAGCTGAGATCGTAGCTCTGATCGCAGCTTATTATTAATGCGTACCTTTTTAAACGCGCGCTTATTGTCAATCACCACGCTTTGTTTCTCGGCAAGGGAGACTGCCATTGATCCCACTTTCAACTGATCAATCACAAACAAACGCTGATCACTTTTTTGATAATACAAAGCCCCTTCTAGCCACGCCGATAAAAGCGTTTTACTAAAATCTGTATCCGGCTGCTGAGCAATCCACTCCATCGCTGCCAGTTTGTCATTATGGTTTTTTTGCAGCAAAATGTGCTGGGCATCTTGGTAAGATGACACCGCAGCGCTGCTCCAGCCCAGTATTGGTGACAGCATGAGCAGTAGAAAAAACACCAACCTTTTACATTGCATAGTTGAAAATCCATCTAAAACATCAAATCAGAAAGTAAGACGCTGGGCACCGAAATACCCAGCATGACTTAGTGACAATTAGTTGGTGCCGGAGCACTTATTGGTTGTGACATTAAAGCTGCCGCACGACATGGGTTTTAACCAACTGGAATACAGATCTTTAGAGCCGGGTAAAAAATCTGACCACGCATCCCCCATGACCAACCCATTGGTTTCCCACACCACATCGAACTGGCCATCATCTTGAATTTCACCAATCAGCACTGGTTTAGTAATGTGATGGTTTGGCAGCATGGTTGAGTAGCCACCGGATAGATTCGGCACCGTGACACCGATAATGGCTTCTTGAACTTTGGCAGGCTCAGTGCTTCCCGCGTTAGCCACCGCTTGCACCCACATATTAAACCCAATGTAATGGGCCTCCATTGGATCGTTCGTCACCCGTTTTTCACTTTTAATGAATTTTTGCCATTTTTCCACAAACTCGTCGTTGGCTTCGGTATCGACGCTCATGAAATAGTTCCACGCCGCCAAGTGGCCCACGAGTGGCGAGGTATCCATGCCGGAAAGCTCTTCTTCACCCACCGAGAAAGCCACCACAGGAATGTCTTCTGCCGACACCCCTTGAGCACCTAACTCTTTATAAAAAGGCACATTGGCATCACCGTTAATGGTGGAGACCACTGCGGTTTTCTTCCCTTCCGCACCAAAACGTTTGATATCCGAAACAATGGACTGCCAATCAGAATGGCCAAAAGGGGTATAACTGATCATGATATCGTTGGCTTGAACCCCCTTGCCTTTTAAATAGGCTTCAAGGATTTTGTTGGTGGTACGCGGATAAACGTAATCGGTGCCGGCCAGTACCCAACGCTCTACGTCCATTTCATTCATTAAGTAATCCACTGCTGGGATGGCTTGTTGATTGGGCGCAGCACCAGTGTAGAAGACATTTTTAGACGACTCTTCCCCTTCGTATTGAACCGGGTAAAACAGCAAACTATTTAACTCTTCAAATACGGGCAACATGGATTTACGTGATACCGATGTCCAGCCCCCAAACACCACATCCACTTTCTCTTTTTCGATCAATTCACGGGCTTTTTCAGCAAAAAGTGGCCAATCGGAGGCAGGATCCACCACCACCGCTTCAAGCTTTTTGCCTAACAAACCACCCCGTTTGTTTTGTTCATCCACCAGCATCAACACCGTGTCTTTCAACGTGGTTTCACTGATGGCCATGGTGCCCGATAATGAATGCAGTACCCCCACCTTAATAGTGTCTTCTGCTAAGGCTGAGGTAGAAAAAACGGCGGCGGTACTAAGTGCTAATAAGTTAAGTTTTAGTCGTTTGCTGTTCATTTTATCACTCCTTTTGTGAACCTAAGTAACAGTACAAAAAGAGTGCCAATGGAAAGAAACAAAAAAAGCTCACGTATCCAATTGTTTTTTAAGGTAAAAATATAAACTTCAATTTTGACATGAAGATCTGATGAATTTTTTTGCTACAACGTAGTGCATAACTCACCATGAATTTCACCAAAACAGTGAAGTGACTCGAATACACTAAATCTCCCCTTTAAGGCGACCATAAAATAGCTGCGCAATAGTCTTAATTATTTTTTAAAACACAAAAGCTACGGTGTCACTACTGAAAAAATAGCCGATATGATGCTCAAACCCATCGCCCAAAAAACCTTACCCAATGGCCCAGTTGACTTGCTCGGCTACCTGTTCTGAACAAACATCGACAAGTTAGCAGAAAGTTATCCACAGAAACGGTGCATAAGTCTGTTTATCACCGTATTCTTAAGCTGTTACGCCGCGCAAGTAAAATCACACGTCTTCGTCTGTCTAAAAACCAAAATGCAATCAAAATATAAAAAATAAGAATTACTTTACATTTATGACATCTAAAGTCCGAACCTGCATTCTTTACACAACATTAATTTGATGGCATTTAAGTCTCTTAATAAAGGAGCCTTTCTTTCTGTTTTTATTCTAAGCAAATAAATAATCACTCTCGCTTACCAAACAGACAGTGGTTATCCCCTACTAGAACTTTTCAGTAAACTAAGCTACCTAAAAACCCTCTACCTACGTTTTTAATCAACCTTCACTAACCATACACAAAATGGAACTTTGAGCTTTGTCATAAGTTCAGCAAATGAAAAGGATGACTGCTTCAATAATTCACTTAGATCTATTGCCAGTAAAAATATAAACAAGGTAGCATACGCAACTGTATGGTTCTTTCCTTCAAACCTTCTTATAACAGATTGAGAAAAATATGAATTTTAATAAAACGCTGCTGGCTGGGTTTCTTACATTAACGTTCAGTGCTGCAAGTTCAGCAACCGAATACACCAAAGTCGCAGACATTGACTTTAAAGATGAGAACTTCAAACAATGTGTGTTAGCACAAAACATTGAGCTAACAGTAGACATTAAAGAGCTGACTTGTCGCCAAGTAAAAGTCAGCCATGCTGATGAAATTCGCTACTTCCCAGCGCTGGAAGAACTTTGGTTACAAGGCTCTGAACTGACATCACTAGACACCAGCCACAATACCAACTTGTTAGATCTGTCCGTCACTAAAAGCCAAATTAGCGCATTGGATTTATCAAACAACACCAAGCTAACCCAATTGAATGTGAGCTTTAATAAACTCACCTCACTGGATTTAAAGAAAAATACGGAGCTAAACAACCTTGGAGTGGCCAGAAACCAACTTGAAACCTTGGATCTGAGCCATAACCCAAAACTCAAGTACCTATATGCTAAAGAAAATGCATTCACCACCTTAGATTTCAGCCACAACCCTGAATTACGAAACATTGGTTTAAATAGCAATAAACTTACTCATGTGAATGTGTCCAAAAACCCAAAGCTAAACAGCTTAGGTTTGATGTATAACCAAGTTGAACAGCTAGACGTGACTCACAATGCAAAACTTGAACAGCTGTACATTACCGACAACAAGCTAACCAAAGTGGACGTGAGCCAAAATCCAAAGCTAAGAAAGTTGTGGGCCACTGAAAACCCATTGGTTGAGTTAGACATTCAACACAACCCAAAACTCAACGATTACGAAGCCGACGAAGGTGTGAACATTAAGCAATAAATCGGTTAGGCATAAAGGAGGTACGATAAGTGGCCTCCTTTGTGTGGATTGGTCGCACGTAATCTACTCGTTTTTAAAGCATAGTCGGCTAATTAACTCGGTTTTGACCCAAAATGAGTTACACCTCCAAATCACACAATGATGCTGATGCCCAGTCAACTTTGATATACAAGAAGTAATAAGAGACAAAAGACAAGATCTGACCCCGTGAGTCTTAATAGCTTTTCCTTCAGTTGTGTGAAAATCGTACAAGAGTAACTTTTTTACAAAGTCTCATAACTACACAGCTCAATATTCAACAGATTTTACTTGCATTAATGGTGTATTTGTACACAATTAACCCTTTATAAACGTATGATAATTATCGTGATTTTATTTGCTTCGACCAGGTATGGTGGTGAAATCGGTTTCGAGAATATAACGAGATTGCGAGTTTTTCCCAGTGCACGAAGTAAATCTAGGAGTAATCGACAGGATGACAGAAGGTTTTGCCAACAACGCTACACCAAAGTATTTAGGTTATGTTTACCAAGTCTTAATCGCCATTGAGAAGTGCTTTGATGCAAAACCCAATGAGACTATCTGGATAGAGTGCTTTGGGGATATCTATGATGGTAAGACATTCACAGAGGTAAAACACCATCTAGAAGAACATAACTTAGCTAGTAACTCAAAAGATTTCTGGAACACTTTGAAGAACTTGGTGGTTGAAGACTCCTCTATGTTTGAGCAAATTGTGTTACACACGACATCTTTCATTTCCGAGAGATCAATATTTCATGGTTGGAACACACGAAGTGCCCATGAAAAATTCAACATCGTAAAGTCTCACGTACCATCATCTTCGATTAAGCCTCTCTATGAAAAAATTTTTGAAGATGCATCGGATGCCGAACTATTGAGCATATTGTCTAGATTTACAATTGATCAATCTCGAGAACATGTAGAAGAGAAATGGAAGAGCTTATTGGAAGCTCGCAAATTGAAGTGCGTGTTAGAGCCATACAGAGAAAACATTTTCCATTGGATATACTCATACGTTAATAAAAATGCAATCGTAGGCCACCGACATTGGAAGGTTAATATCAATGATTTTGATGATGCTTTTCAGTTTCAAGTTAACAGATGGAGTGGAGATAGCATTCCTTTTCCTGTAGACCGCACAGAGTATGACACGGAGCAGCAGCATGCTGACAATTACTTGTTTTTATTAGAGTATAGAGATATTGGTTTGAAAGGCAGGGATAGAGGTGTTGCTCTCAATGATTACTTCAAAGCTAAAAACAGTGAAGAGAGCCTTGTAGATCTTAAACCAGACATTATGCCCGAAATTATTGATAACTATTTAGTAGATGCAGTAGAGAAAGCTACAGGGTATAAAAGACAATATTCTTATGAAATAGGTTATGAAGATTTAGGTACATCTAAATCTAACAAGGCAGCTCGTGAAGCATATTTTGAATTTCATAATAGTTCGGTGTTAGAAGTGCCTGAGGTAAGTGGTTCGAAACCTTACTTCATGAGAGGTAAAGTACACGAGGCTATTAATAACACCTCTTATACTTGGAAATATAATGAAGAGGATGTTGACTAATGAATCCTCAGGTTATTAGAGATTTGAAGTATTCTCCCTCTTTTGTCGCTGAAATTCTATACTCATTTATTGAAGGAGCTAGACGAATTGATAAACGAGGCGCAAAGTTTGAGTTGATTTATCTTGTTATTCCTTTTGTTATGGATGATGTTTTAAGGAGGAAACTGAGTAGGTCTAATGCTAGTAGTACATTTCAAACTGCATTCCTAAAAGATGATGAAATTAAAGAACGGTTGTTTTTTATAAATGATAAAGTTCAATACTCAAAGTCTGTGACAAATTATGGGGTAATCTACCTCAATTCAATTTGTGAAACTATAATTGATTCTTTCATTTTGAATGGAAATAATTTAGAAAAAACATCAATAACAAATGACTATAAAAAAGAGTTTCTAAAGGCATCTTATAACTTAGGTGTTATTTTTGCAAAAGAAGGATATGTTAATGTTCTTCTTAAATCTAGGGTCACAAATATATGAAAGCTTTTTTAAGAAATATAATTCTCATTGGTCATGATGGTTATTTGAAACGTCTTGGATTTGATCGAGGGTTAAACATAATAACAGGTGACTCTAAAACAGGGAAAAGTGCTTTAATCGAGATTGTAGATTTTTGTTTGTTTTCAAAGCGCTCTACAATCCCTGTGGGAAAAGTTACTGATTTTACAGATATATTCTGTTGTGTATTTGAACACAACAATAAAAAGATAATCATTGGACGCTCAAATAATCAACCAACAAAGTGTTATTTTTCTGTTGAATATTCGGCTGATTTCAATGTTGATAATGAAATTAACTCTAACTATTTTAAGTCCAAAAATACTAGAACTAGATCAGAGGTTCAAAAGGACTTCGAAGAGCACTTAGGATTATCGGTTGAAGATACATCATTAAATGATGATAACGATTATAAACTTAAGAAAGGGAAAGTTTCAATTCGGAATGCTACTTCACTATTCTTTCAGCATCAAAATTTAATAGCTAATAAACATAGTTTGTTTTATAGGTTTGATAACTTCATTAAAAGTAGAACAGTAATTGATCAGTTCCCTATATTTATGGGCTGGGTTGATAGCAGATACTACAGATTGAAGAAAAGATCTGAAGATTTAGAAAAGCAAATAAAGAAGATAGAGACAGAAGAAAAGAAAGCTCTGCTAGGTATTCAAGAAAAAAGAGAAAAATTACTTATACCAATTAGGCAGTATTATAGAGTTTTAAATCTTAAATTTTTGGATGAAGATGCATCACTAGAAAAGCTGAAATATTTAGCGAGAAACCTGCCTCCTGTACCATTGAATGCAGAGCAAAATGTTGATTTCAATAAGCAGCTAAATGCCTTAGAGAAAGCAAAAGATAAAGAGCTAACGTCTTTATATGAATGTAATCAATTGATAAGTCTCATTGAGGTAAACGAGGAGGAGTCAATAGATTACTCCAACTCGATGGCACGCCTTGCAGAGGTATCGCAAGATGAACCTGTATCTAAAAACAGTGTTAGTTGCCCGTTATGTAGCACACCAGTAACCAGTGTTGCTTCTAAAGTGGAAGAGGTTAAGCGCTCTAGAGCGTTACTTCTTGATGAACTGTCCCGAATTGGTAATTACAAACAGGACAGCTCTAAGTCTCTTAACTCATTACTTTTAAAGCGAGACAAGCAAAAACAGGTCGTAGCTAATATAGAGAATGAAATAAGGCAATTAAGGAGATTATTTAGAGTTAAAAATAATCTAGATATAAGGGACTCACTAAATAATATTCGAGGGAGAATAGAGAACACCTTAGAGTTCTTTATTGAAGGGCAAAAGTTAGAAAAATCTAACCACGGCCTTTCAACTATGAAAGAGGAATTAGAAACCTGTATCGGACTGATTCGAGGCTATGGTATTGAACATAAATTTTCCGAGGCTAATGCTCTTATCAATGAGACAATGAATGAGCTTAAAAAAGACTTAGATTTTGAAGATGATTTACGAAATGGTGAAATGAAATTCAAAACAGAAGATTTCACATTCGCTTATTACTTTAAAAAACAAGAAATACTACTATCAGAAATGGGTAGTGGTGCGAACTGGTTAGCTTGTCATCTAGCGGTTTTCTTGTCAATTTTAAAACTAACCTCAAGCTCTAACTCTGTAATACCAGCAATATTATTTCTAGATCAACCTAGTCAGGTATACTTTCCAAAAGTAACTAGAAGATTTTCTTCTAATAATAAACAAGAGTTATTGGGTGACGATGAAGTGGATGAGAATATTAAACAAGTAATAAATATATTCAAGGTTTTTGAGCGGTTCTTAAATGAACTTGAAAGAGATCCAAAAATTGGATTTAAACCACAGATTATAGTTTTAGAACATGCAGATGAACCTGAGTTTGATCAGTATGTTAGATATAGATGGTCTTCAAATGGTCAAAAGTTGATATAATATCATAGCAAATTTTGACCTTAAAATTAACTGAGACAAAGGCTAACAATGCTCGGGGTCAGGTCTTTATTTATGCCCTAGCAAAATTGATCTGAGAGTCCGACATTCACCAATGTCCAACAGTGTGTCAAAAAAATCTTTCCTGACACACTCATATCCATCCTCTTTTGTGGTTTTGGGCAGTGGGTAAGATTCTGAAAAAGAAGCCTACCCTCTCCCTTTATTGGCTTTTACCTACCTATTCATTCTCATGAATCATCTTAGTTAACTTAGCGAGTTCCGCCACACTACGAATCAGGTAGCACATCTGTATTCACAACAGAATTAGCCAATATCACCATAACTAACCGCCTTAGCGATAGATTCGCTCTGAGCCGACAGCAGCTGATGCGACATCCATAGCAAACATGGTGTTTACACCTTGAACCAATGCAGCTTGTGCCGTTATTCCATTGTTCTGCTGGCCCGTAGTTGCATTATGCGCTGCATTCGATAGAGCCTGGCTTGTCGCTAACATAAAGTTACCTGTTGCCACTGCTGGCGCGTCACCCAGAACTTTTGTGTTTACTTGTGAAACTGAATCTGTAATTTGACTGTTTACTGCCGTTGGAAATGCCATAAAAAATTCCTTTTTTAAATATTTAATTAACATGACTAGCTAGCCACAAGTTTATCCAGCTATTGTACTGTAGAACCTTTAGTTCAATGCTTCGTTAAGCACTGCCCATGAATTTCTTCGTTGCCATAGCCGTGGGCGCGGTATCAATGGAGTACAAGGTTGTCACGCCCATGGTCGTCGCTGCTTGAGCGGTAATGGCCGCTTGTTGCTGCGCCATGGTTGCATTATGCGCTGCGTTACCTAGCGCTTGTGATGTGACTTGGAACAGGTTACCCATTGCCACTGCTGGCGCATCACCCAGAACTTTCTCGTTAACCTGTGTTACCGAATCGGTAACTTGATCGTTTACTGTCGTTGGAAATGCCATAAAAAATTCCTTTTTTAAATATTTAATTAACATGACTAGCTAGCCACAAGTTTGTCTGCCTATTGCATTGTAGAACCTTTAATCCAATGCTTCCTCAAACACTACCTATGATTTTCTTTGTTGCCATAGCCATAGATACGGTATCGCCAAAGTAAGGCTCTTAGTTAACATGAACCCAACTACTTTAGTAAGTTCACCATAACTGTCTCATGATAGGATTGTTAACTTTACGTAATGTACTGATAGTGTTGTTTATTTTTAAGACGCGGTAACTTTGAGTATCGTATTTCATCTAAAGTAAAAAGCGTTTTAACTTTCTATATATCGACAAGAGTACGACGTTCTGATAAATTCCGTCTTAAACAATCATTCATTGGAGAGGAACATGGCTGCACCATTGCTAATTCTAGGTTACCTAGCCGCAGGTTCTGCAATTTCTGGCGTCACAGCATGGATGTGTGGAGCGTTTGACGACGAAGAAGATACTCAAGCATTTAAGAATGGCCAGGCTCGTGGTGAGGCTGAATCTAAAGCCAAATATAAGGCTGATGTGGACGCTGCGAATGAAAACATGAGAAAGATGAAGAAAGAGAATGACTCATACAAGTTTTTCTTCAACAAAGGCATCGCATTGGTTGCTCTTGGGGCATCAGCTGCTACGTGTAATGGTGGCGGTATCGAAAAAGAACAAGTCCGAGAAATCCTAGAGTTCGTTGGAGGGCTATGTTCCGAGTCATACCCGAATGAAGTTCAAAAGCAAATGGCGTCATTCATTATTAATCCTCCTTCACTAGAACAAGCAATTTCTTTAGTGAAAAGTGCTGGCAATGTCACTGAAGAAGAATGTTTGGAAATGATTGATTGTATGATTACATTCCATGGTAACCCAACGAAAAATCAAGTTGCATTTCGCAAAAAATGGATTGAAAAGGCGTAGGTTATGAGTTTTAAAGATCGTAAGAAAAGTCGTCAACTTCGTTTACAAGGTTCCACTGATTTAATGCCTTCTGTAGAGTTCGTTGAAGTTAACCATTCCGATGGCTCATTGTTAAGCGAACACGAAATTCTAGTTCCGAATTATGCAGACGCTGAATTACTTTTGAGTGAGTTAGAAGAAAAATTCCACAAAAATAGCCTTCAGAATTTGTTAAATACCGCTCGCACTCAAACTATCAATTCTATTGTTCCTCTTGGATTAGGTTCGAAGTTAGCAGAACAAGATAAGTTAGGTGGTAATGTTGATACCACACATAATGCACGTGAAGGTGTGTATGCGACCCCAGAAGCAAAAATTCGTTATGACGAACGTCCTGAGTACATTTCAAAAGAGTATCACCATGGCAATGCGTCATACAATGACATGCAACGTGAAGGCTCACAGCGTGTCAATAAAGGTACATTAGTCGATGAATCTAATGGCTCGGTATTCACTGTTAACAGTAGCGGTAAAGCCGATAAAAATTTAGACCACGTAGTTTCTTCACATAAAGTACATAATGATCGTGGTGCTAATTTAGCTGCCCTAAATACTGCAGATTTAGCCAACATTGAAGAGAACTTAAAATTCATTAATTCCTCCGTCAATAAATCGAAATCGGACATGACTATGGATGAGTACTTAGATGTATTACCGAGTCGAATTTCTTCTAAGAAAGACCGAATTAGTGAACTTAAAGCAAAAGCATCGCTTTCTATTCAAGAACAAAACGAATTAAAGAATGCTGAAAACTATGTCCAGCAAGCGGAAAAGGTTGATGTTGAGAAAATGAAAAATCTCGACCAAGATGCCCGTGATGCGATCAATAAAAAAGTCGATGACACTTATTACAAATCTAAAGAGTTCGCTAAAAATAGTGCCATTTCGGCGGGTAAAGCTTCATTAAAGATGGGACTTAGTGCTGCCTTTGCTGAGTTTCTTTCAAAATTCTTAAATGATTTATTCGATGAAATTCAAGATTGTTACCATAAAGGCAAAGAAACCGATTCAATGATGGCCGAATTAAAAGTTCGCCTTAACCGTTTGGTGACTAAATCAGCTCAGAACTGGCAGAAGGTTGCCGAAGCATTTATGGTGGGCTCTATATCTGGGTTTCTATCTGAATTGGTCGCCATTTTACTTAACATGTTCTTCACTACGTCGAAGCGTGTTGTTACCTGCATTCGTGAAGGTGGTCGTTCTCTACTACAAGCACTAAAGTTCGCCATGTTCCCACCCGACAATATTTCACGTCAAGAAGCCATGCATGAAGCATCAAAGATTTTAGCTTCAGGTGTGGTTGTTACTGGGGGGATTATTCTTGAAGAAGTTATCGAGAAGTTGGTTGTAACTACCTTGCCATTTCTTACACCGATTTCTGGTATCGTCTCAGGTATCTTGACAGGTGCCTTAGTAGCAATAACATCGTGTTTGGCAGTTTACTTACTTGATAAGGCTGACCTGTTAGGTGCAATCAAAGAACGTCGTCATCAGTTTGTAAACAGTGAAGTCGACTCGCTGTTATCAGGGTCTCTCTCCGAAAATCGTACTCTAGCAGGTATTAAAGAGATCGCTGTGTTGTCTAATTAACTCAGTTTCACCCAAAGTGAGTTTCGCCATCAATACATTGCCAACGTCTGGACTCTAATACTTCTTAGGCTTGCTAAGGAGCGAAGTTATGGCGTATCCATCTATAGGGATACGCATCATCAAACGCCTACAACTTACTGACCACAGCAGTCCCAGTCCGACGAGGAAAATGAGCATAGAGTTTGGCTCGGAGACTATTATAGCTCGAACATACGCGACGCCCGTATTTTCAACGACGCCAGTAAACTCCTCAAAATGACTGCTTATCCTTGAGTAGCCGTCAAAATCGATCACACTGATCCCAATGTTTCGAGAGTAATCATCAACGGAGTCTGCAATGTTGTGGAGCCAAGTATCGGAAGATAAATTAAACGTCTGATTGAATCGGGCACCAGACACTTGAGATGGCTCAGGATCAGTGGAGATCCCAAAACGGGTAGTACCAAACATCAATGTAAAGACAAACTCAGGGTCGGTAAGTAATTCGGTCGAGTTATAGAGGTTCGTGGCAGTTTGTCCCGTAAGGGGGTTACTATCCCAATCATTGCGCCCCCCTAATCCGAATGCATTGAACAGGTTGCTAATGTCAGTATTGTCGGCAATACGCCACCCACCTCCCTCGATGCTGTCTTTGAGGCTTTGTGCGTCACTCGCTGATACCCCCACAGTTCTATCCCACTGAAGCCACTCAAGGCCTTGACCTTTGACAATGTCAGTATTGGTGTCGTGGGTATAACCATTAAAGACAATGAACGACGCGCTGGCGCTCCATGACAGCATGATGGGCAAAACAAATAGACCAAGTAATCGGCACATTCACTTTTCACCGTGGATTTGTGAGTTTGAAACTCAGCAAGCAAATACCATTCCGTGCTTAAACCACGCATATAAACAGTCATTTACTAAAGTCTGGTGATTTTGGTTGTAAATAAAGCTGACAGTTATAGTTACCTAACCAAGCTTTGACTGTTAGAGCTAGCTACCATCACTCGCCTTCGTACAACTGTGTGTCAGAAACAGCTTTCCTGACACACTGACATTACTTTGTAACTATGGGCAGTGCATAAAACTCTGAGGGGCCTACCCTCCCTTCTTATTGGCTCTTACGCCCCTGTTCATTTTCATGAATCTTCCTGATCAACTTAGCGGGTGTGCCGCCATACAATGAATCTGGCGGCACATCGGTATTTACGACGGAATTAGCCGCAATCACCGATCGCGCACCAATCGTCACACCTTGGTTAATCACCACATTGCCGCCGATCCACACATCATCTTCAATATTAATCGGCGCACAAATGGTTTCCCAATTACGGCGCTCTAGGTAGTTCAAATCGTGGCTAGCACAATAAAGCTGGGTGTTCGGGCCAATCAGCACATTATTGCCAATGGTAATTTTAGCGCCGTCCAACATGGTGACGTTCATGTTGATGAAGGTCTTTTCACCAATCGAGATGGTCTTGCCGAACTCGCAATAAAATGGAGATCGAATAATACTGGAAGCAGGCATATTACCCATTAACTGTTGAAACAGCTCACTGCGTTGAGAGTCATCTGTATTTTGGTTAATGGCCTGCAATAAGTTCGAAGCATTTTGACGGATATGGTTAATACAGTCTGCGCCGCCATCAAAATCTTTACCTGCAAGCATTTTTTCGAATTCAGTCATGTTGCCTCTCAACTAATTATAGATAGGTTTATTGCGGCAGAATTGTATCACTTGCAGTGCCATCTGTTCATTACCGAATGAGATAATAATTACCTGCGCTTTTCAATAAAAAAGCCGAGTTATTAAAGTAATTCGGCTTAAAAAGTAATCTATTATATTGATGGCTTTTTTATTTATAATTTCTGACAACCCTCAATGATTGCCGCTACAAATAAACCTTATTTAGCCCACTACCACTCGAAACAGTGTGATCAATACATAACTTAGGGAAGCAAAAAAGCATGTTAGTGCAACATAATAAGGTGCCAACATCAGTGCTGATAAGCCATGGGTAACAACATTACTCGTGCCGTTCTGCTTTTTATAGTACACATAGCGACAAATTAATTTGAACACACAAAAAGCACATATCATTATTATCCCAAGAGCAACATACCAATGAGTAATTTGATCAGGTAAGTAGGAAATGACCGCTTCAGGGTTTACGCTATGCCAGTAATATAACGTATAACCAACCAGTAACATATTGAAAGTATTCAAATTCCAAATACCTAAAGAGTGTGCTGTCTTTTCTTCATGTTCACTTTTTACTTCATCCCAATCTCTCATTTTTTCTTTATAAACAGCAGTTTTTCGGCCAGTATCATAGTTTTTAATAAATCCTATTTTTACAAGTACGCTTCTCTTCTGATCCGCAAAAATACACACGATCACGAAAGCTAAAATGAGAGGCCAAAATGAAATAAGGTATTCAAATGAAATCTCATATAAGGGGTTATTAAAACCAAAAATAAAATCAAGAAGGAGTAAGATGAATGGGGTAAAAAAGCCTAATTTCAAACAAGTAAAAGAGCCCATATTTATAACACGCCGAGGAATTTAATTTACAATAAAAGTCAATAAAATGATCCTAACATAAATATTTCGTTTGAAAAATTTAAACGGCAGTCTATATAAATAAGTTATGACTCTGATCGGATATTCGGTCTTTTACCCCATTTTTTGTTTACTATAGATAAGTTGAATTCGCGGACATTTAGGAGAGGGTTAATATGATGTGTGGATTAGCTTGTACAAATCATCGTGGTTATTGACGTCTCATCCAACAGTAAATGTCCTTTAAACACCTGCCCTACTTCGAGCTCGTCACTCAACAAAGTCGAGCAAAGCTCAATGGTAAATGTTTTCTTTGCCGTACAAATTTCAGTTACCTTTGCCTCACTAAAGTTGATGTACATCTCCACTTTTGGATAAATGGCTTTAAATAGGCTCTCTTTCGCCGAAAAAACAATGGTGAAGAATTGCGCAAAGCCCATGCTCAGCTGATAATACAGATGCAATTCATCGCTTGTGAGTATCTGAGGCGCTATTTTTGTTGCCACGTTGATGGGAATAATCTCTTCGTAATCAATACCAACCAAGGTCGCAGCATGACTTGGAGAAACAGCTGCGATCGCGCGTTTGCTCGTATGAGAGATGGATCCTACGTACCCTTCCGGCCAAATGGGATTTCTTTGCATTCCGACTGCAACGGAGACATCTCTTGCATTCAAAGACTCTAACGCCACCATGGCCGTGATTCTTCCCGCCAGAAACTCGGCTCGGCGCTTTGTCACCGCTTTGCTAATGTGGGTAGGCTCTTGGAACGTCAGCTTGTCATAAATATCACTCGAGAACATCTCTGTGTTGTATTCACACATGTAGACGGAGAGCCCAGAGTGATACTCAGAAAACTCATGTTTTTGAAAAGATTCAATAAAGCCTGAAAATGGTTTCTCTTTTTGTAAGATGAGATGACTCATCAATTTACGGGAAGAAACAATCGGAAGTAACACCAGCATTCTCCTTCGTTGAGCAACTCGGTAGATGTTTCAACCTTGTCAATAGCTCCTCAATAACTTTCATTACGTTGTCTTTATGGTGAATGAAGAAGTGGTCTCCCGTGAACACCTTGATGTCTATCTCTTGCGTAAAGCACGACTGCCATTCTTGCATGTCCTTACCATTCATTTTGTCTTCTGAGCCATAGATCACCGTCGACTTACACGGCAGCTGCCCGGAAAACTCGGTGGTGAACTGTTCCACCACCGAAAAATCAGCCCGAATGTAAGGCAAGCAAAAATCAAGCAGACCGGGAGTATTAAACACTTGCTCTGGCGTGCCATTTAGCTTTTTAAGCTCTTCAACAAACGCTTGCTGCAGTAAACCGCTAATAGGCTTCATTCGGTTTTGACGATGAGGTGACAGCGCAGCCGAAAATAGGCAGTGTTCTGGCTGAGGCAATTTCGCTTCATGTAACATGACTGACGTTTCAAAAGCGGCTAACGCCCCCATGCTATGGCCAAACAGGGCGTATGGCTTATCTGTTAGAGCAACCAATTCGCTCTTTATCCCTTGAATGTAGTCCTTCATATTTTTGATATTGGGTTCGGCCATTCTTTCTGCTCGGCCCGGCAATTGAACAGCATGAAGTTCTACCCACTCAGGTAACCACTGAAGCCAAGAATGAAAAACCGATGCGCTTCCTCCCGCATAAGGAAAACAGATCAATCTTACTTTAGCCTGTGGGTTAGGCTTATAACACGTCAGCCATTTATTATTCACATATACCTCTTATTAATATCCATCATCGAGTAGCGCTTAATTTACAGCGCTCTGGTCTAATTTAATTTACATTGGTAACTTTGTTCACAAATTCAAGGTGAAGACTAGAAATAGACATTGAGACGGGCCGACACCATGGTGTTTTCCTTAAACATCCCATAGTTACTTTGCTCATCGCCATAAAAGCCATTGTAACCTAACGAATATTCCAAGGTGTCAGATGGTTTGTAGCTGAGTTTAATTTCTAGCAGACTAGAATCGTCGTTGAAGTTATAAACGCCACCAATGTCCCCCGCCCAGAGGCCTTGTCCCCATTCATAATGGTAATTCTGACTGAGCTGAGGAGTCACTTTTCCATTGGTCTGTTGGGTCAAAAGAAAATCAATTTCTGTACTGACTTCTTTAAGATAACCAATCCAGCCCCCAAGAAGGCTCCATTGTTCACCCGCCTCCGTTGTTTTACGATCATTCACTACCTCTAGGTTATGATCGTAACGAGCCTGAAATTGCGCCACCCCATCCCAATAATTCACGTTGTATTGTAAAAAGGCGCTGGAGGTTCTGTTTCGATGCAAGTTTATCCCTTGAGCGTTTGCAACAATGGCAGGATCGTCTTGGTAAACATAAGCTCCCCCCATAAATAGATCAAACCCTGGTCGGTTGATTTGATAACCAACCCCTAATTCAATGGGATTATCGAGGTTTTCATTGTCAAGTGCTTCTCTTAGTGCTGGTGGCGAGCGATCCCACATTGAGCCTTGCTGAGCAAGCTGATTAATGCTGGGCTCTGCTGTAACAATGAAGTCAAACACATCATCACCTGAAAATTCTCTCCAGCGTATTGCCGTTGTTGCAAGGTAATTAACGGCAAGCCCCGAAGCCAGAGGATCGGAACTATCTGTTGGGTTGAAATAGTTGCCCTGAGACAAGGCACTCCCCGAGCCCCAAATCATCATTTGCTTGCCAATTGTGATAGTCCTGCTTTGTTGCGTTATTGAACCATAAAGCTCTCGTATTTGGACATCCCACTCTTTTGCGCTCTCTCTGGCCCCCACTGCTGGATCCCAGTCGATAGAGAACGCGCTTTCAATCGCAAAAATCTGACTTTCTGGGCGGTAAAAGGGTTCAAACCACAACCGTTGCCTCAAGCTGCCCCATTCACTGGATCGTGATAAGTACTGCATGGATGACTGGGCGTACCCAGTCATACCGATGCTTGAAGCACTTGTCTCAACAGGCACATCGTCGAAGCTGGCGAAAGGGTCTTCCGCGTTCACGAACGTACTTATTACAGATAAAAATAAAATCTTTTTCACTATAACCTGCTTTGAGAAAATTCAGCTTCATTCAATCCAACATTGACTTGAATATTGTTGAATTGGATCAGGGTTTCGCTGTTACTTACGGCACTCTTAGTCACCATTTTTTGTGCCATCCAATAGTCACCAAACTGTTTGTGCCCGCCATACCAAGTGGTTTTCAGAAGGTTACCCTGTTTGGAATAGCGCTCCATTTTGTGAACCAAGTGAATGTCTTCTCTTACCCAAGTAATGCGCTTTTGATAAGACGAACTGTTCGCGTCGTATGGCACGCTTTCCACCACATAACACTGTACTTCGCCACACGCTTCTTGCCTTAGTAAAGTATGCTTATCATCTTGCACCGAACGGCTTTGAAGATCTTCATTAATAAGATCACTTCTCATGAAGGTTCCTTTATTGGCAGAACCTGAGATTCTTCGCGTTAAATTGGCGTTTGGCAGATATAGCCACATGTCATCGACCACTTTAGGATCATCGTAAGACCAAGTTAGGTAACGCGTGCCCTGAACTTCAGCAGGTAATGTAAACTCCATAAAGGATTTACGCCCCTCATCAGTTCGAATGGATTCACTCTTGAGCACGCGTTTTAACATTTGCTCATCTCGTTTGATCAACATGACCATATCTTGCGTGACATCACGGCTTGATTCTGCGGTATCTAACCAAGTCATCACCTCCTCCCCGCTTGGCGCAGCAACGGCCAAAGGTGCAAACATGGTGAGCAGCAAGGCATTCAATTTTAAGTGCATGTGTTTTCCTTTATTTATTCGCTTGGGCAGTGTGTAACGTTTGTGTTGCTTTCATCGGCTTAAAAATAAGCAGTAAAGCCGGAAGTAGAATCAGATCAGCCAGCAGCGCCCATGAGAAGGCCATGCCAGACATATAACCAAATATCACGCTTTCATTAAGCACCGATAAGGTAAGAACAGAGAACCCGGTGCTGAGTATTGTCGTGGTAAAGACTAAAGGTCGACCCGCTTTGGTGACAGCGTAACGAATAGAGTCTTCGTAATTTCCCTCTTGATTGAACGCCACTTTAAATCGACTCAGAAAATGAATCGTGTCATCAACGGCTACGCCAAGAATTAATGGCGAGAAAATAATTAATGACTGGCTCAGTGGCATATCTAACCACCCCATTAGCCCCACAGACACCAAAATAGGTAAGACGTTAGGTAATAAAGACAGCACACCTAATGACCACGATTTAAGCACCACTATCAAAACAAGTGAAATAGCAATGAATGCCCAAACAAAACTATGAAGCTGGCCCTTAGAAAGGTAATCCGACGTTTCTTTAATGTGAACAATAGGGCCTGTTACTGAAGCCTCAATATGGCTATCGAACGTGTTGGCAACCTGTAACTCTACCTGTTTAATAATGTCGTAGCTTTGTTCCGTGGACACCGCTCGTGTGCGCACCGCAATACGAATTTGTTTCGAATCGAAACTGACAAACTGATCAAGTAGCTCGCCTCCGCCCATTTCATAAAGAAAGAGAAAATCCGACAACGTACCCTGCTCTGTAGGCAGAACCGCTCCGTTTTCCGGGATCAGGACGTGATTCGATTCTTTCACGATGTCGACGATGGAACGCGCGGTCACCACATGTTCGTTCTTTTTCAGTTCAGCGACTAACTGTTCAACTCGGTTTAGCGTATCAATGGTCAAAATTGGCGTATCGTTATTGCTGCTTAAGACGATATCCAGTGTCATCGCCCCGCCCATGTTCTGATCAATGAAATCCGCTTTTTGGCGCAATTCTGTTCTTGTCGACAAGTTTTCTATCGGGCTGGTATCTAAACTCACGAAGAAAATGCCAGCAGACATTGCCAATGAGGAAGCTAAAAAGCCAACAGCCCATGCTTTCGGAGACTTAATCACACTTTCAGCCAGTTTATCTAAGCTCACATCAATCCAGTCTTTTTTATGACGATTCATGGCCGAAATAGGCTTGTTTCCAAATGAAAGCAGTGATGGCACTAAGCAATAGCTAAAGATTAACGCGACGAACACACCAATGGCGCAATACACCCCAAGCTGGCCAATAGGAATGATCTCAGTGCCCTGGAACGATAAAAAGCCAATGGCGGTTGTGAGTGTCGTCAAGAAACAAGGCAAGGCAACCTTCGCACTGCCAGACACCAGCGCTTCATTTTTCGACTTGCCAGACGCAAGTTCATCTTGGTAAGCACAACCGATATGGATACAATCTGCCATACCAATACACATAATAAGACTTGGTACGATGGTGACAAAAAAGGTCAGTTTCCAGCCAATAAAGCTGATCAAACCAAAGACCGCAATATTCGCCAAGGCCATCACTAAAATAGGTACCCAAGTCAATCTTACTGAACGAGTAAAATAGGCAACGATCAACATTTGAAGCACCAAGGCGATTAACCATAATGTGCCGGTTTCGTCATTACTGATCTGTTCCATCTCGGCATCAAATATTGGGTCTCCGACAGCCACAATACCAAGATCTTTATAAGTATCTTTTTCTAGCAAAGCATTCACTGCGGGCGCTATCTGCTTACGTGGGTCCACTTCACCTTCTGGGTAAGCATATAGCTCTACGAGCACCCCTAAATACTGGGCATCGCCTGAAACAAACAAACCTTGATAGAGATCGTCATTGGACAGCTGAGTAATTTTTTCTAACAGCTGCGCTTTGGACTCCTTACCAGACAGGTAGGCGTCGATAACGATTGCCCCCTCACCCACTGAGCGCATTTTCTCAAGGTTATTAATGCCTGTCGCCGCCCGAACATAAGGCACTGAGGTTTCTAAATCGTGGGTTAATTGGTTGAGCTGCGAAATCGTCTTCTCAGGATCTGCCTGAGAGAGAGGCATAGCAAACACTAAGGTGTCTTCATTTCCGAAGGTCGCTTTAAAGCGCTCCATGTCAGAAATAAGTGACGAGTTGACGGGTAAGAAGCTCTCATTACTGTTGTCAAACTCTAAGGTTTCCAAACGGGTAAAGAGACCGACAACAAGTAGCACGGTCGCCAAAATAACCCAATAGCGAAAACGGATAATAAAACGAACCCACTTTTGGAAGTGGAGATTAAGTTTGGATTGATTCAATGGATCATCCAGTTTCCATTGCGAACTCATGGATGTGCGCCCTCGCCTATTTTTCTGATAGTAAAATTGTTGTATTGAGAATCATTGTGTTGTGCTGATAATAAATTTTCTGCGGCGATTATCGCGCCAATCGATAATGATTACCATTCACAATCGGGAGGGGTTTTGTCACTCAAGGTAGGGTTTTGAATTACATTATGAGCAAAAAAACGAGCGATGGTGTATCGCTCGTTGTTGTTCAATGGGTTTTCAATGCCTATTTCATTGACGTTTGAGGGGCAAGAGGCGTCAGTACATCCGTATAAAACGCAAATAACTCAGGGCTAACCGCAGACAAAGATAAGCCTAATGACTCAATGTAGGTCTGAGTGAGTGTGCTATCGGCCACAATGGGTAACTGCGTTGTGACATCATCTTCTTCAACCGTATAGGGCACAAGGTTACTCAGCTCTGGGTATTGTTCCAACCGAGCTAATAAGGCCTTACGCCACTTTGATGCCGACAACGGTTTGAGTGTATTACCTTTAACCAGTGCTTCTTTATAAAGGGTTGACCAAGGCATTGGCTCAGGGTTATTCATGTGCCAAACAGGACGTCGAACCTCATCAACTTTGGCTCGAACCAATACATCGGCAACTTCATCCGTCATAGTCAAATCAGCCAATGCCACAGATTCAGGGTAAGCATCTAACAAATGACACGCCTGCACTGATCGCCAAATGATGTCTTTTTCATTGTTGATACCAGACCGTTTGTCACCCGCCATACTGGCCAGTCGATAAATGGCCACATCCAACCCTTGTGAGTGAGCTTGGAGACACAGCTGCTCGGCAACCCATTTACTTTGATTGTAGCCTCCGATTAAGTGTTGCCAATTCGGCATTACAGACGACTCAGAAATACGGTCAATCTCTGAAGCCGCTGAAATCAAACTCATGGTAGACACAAAGTCGAACGATTTACGTGTTGATGTGGAAGCCAACTCTAGAAGAGTGCGCGTTGCCTCAACGTTGGCCTGCTTTAACAAACCATATGGATAAGCAAAGTTCACCAAAGCACCGCAATGTACAATGTGACTGACGGATTTCGCCAAGCGTTGCCAAGGTTCTTGACCAAGACCTAATTGAGGTTGCGATAAATCCCCAACCACGATAGAAATTCGTTCTTGATAATCATCGCACCATATCTTCAATTCCGTGAGCTTTCTTTTTACCCGCGAAAATCCCTCTTTCTTATCATCAGCTCGAACTAAACACACGACGTGTCTATTGGTGTTTCTTAACATGCTTGCGCATAAATGAGCACCGACAAACCCTGTCACTCCCGTTAATAACCAGTCTCCATCCTCCGCTTTTGGCAATTCCTCTGGTACTAAAGCCGGATCGAGAACCGCTTCTTCTCCAAGATCGTAATGCGTCACAATTTGACTCAGCGGCATTTTATGCCCATCTTTTGTAAGACTCAGCCAATCAGCCAGAACCTGCATCGAGGGAAGTTGATAGAATTCATTCATTGGAATATCAACATCAAACGTATCTCTGAGTTGGCTAACACACTGCGCCACCTGCAAAGAGCTTCCCCCCATTGCAAAGAAGCTTTGATCTAAAGACAGCACTTCGCCTTGGAGTAACTGGTTGAGTAAGTTTAGGAGCTTAAGTTCTACCCCAGAATAAATGACACCCTGATTGCCCTGACCATTTTTTTTCTGAGTCAGCGCTTTCATATCAATTTTATTATTAGGCGTTAGAGGCCAAGCCCGTAAAAACGTGAACGTTGACGGAATAACAGAATTAGGAAGTTGACGCACCAAATGCTGACGAATCACTTCGGCCGCGAGTGGACGAGCATCTTCCGTTAAATAATACGCGTGTAAGGCGTCCACTTGGCCATCCTTGTAGGCGGGAACGACTCTTGCCTCTTTCACAGAAGCAAACTCGGATAACGCGTACTCGATTTCTGACAACTCCACCCGTACACCACGGATCTTAATTTGGGTGTCCAGTCGGCCCAAAATAGAGACAAAACCATTATCATCTTTTTGGCACTGATCGCCACTTCGATAAACTGAAGACAGGCCGCACGAAACGAAACGCTCAGACGTCAGTTCGTCTCTTTGGTGATACCCTTTTGCAACGCCTTTGCCGCCGATATAAAGTTCACCAGACACCCCATTTGGCAAGGCATGTCCACACTGGTCGACAAGTTCAATATCAACATCAGATAACGCCATGCCAATACTGTCGTATTTTCGCGTTTCATGGACGGGGTTGGCCACGCAGAAAATGCTTACTTCTGACGGGCCATATAAATTATATAACTGCCCTCTTTCTGACCATAGTTTTGCCAAAGCGGGGGGACAACGATCTCCCCCGACACCAACCCACGACAGTTTCTCAACGTGGTTTGCATCTACATGAGTCAGCAGCGCAGGTGGAAGAAAAATCATTGTAATCTGGTGTGATTGGATGATTGTCGTGATCTCTTGAGGATTGCGAACCCGATCAATATCGTCAAAGACCAGTGTCCCTCCGCCCGACAACAACATCAACACTTCCAGTACCACGGCATCAAAACTCATGCCTGAGCACTGAAGTAAACGATGAGGCTGATCCATAGTGGATGACAAGAAAGCCATCCGACTTGCTAGCCCTTCATGAGTATTGAGAGACGCTTTAGGTGTACCCGTTGTCCCCGAAGTATAAATCAGGTACGCCACATCATCGCCTTGGGTAGTACTGTATGAGTGCTGCTCTTTATGGTCAGAACGTGCAGCGTTACCATCAACAGGCTGAATGTGGTTGACTTCACAATGCTCATTTAGCCAAACAGGCATGCTTTCATTAAACAAAAGGTGCTTTGAGCCGCTGTCTGCCAACATATCTGTAATACGCTGCTCTGGGTATTGTGCGTCAATGCCTAAATAACAAGCCCCCATTTCCATGACCGCAAGCATATGGAGAATCGATTGATGCTCGTTACGACTAAAACAAGCAATAACCTGACCTTTTTCTACTCCCTGCTCTTCCAGTAAAGTAATAAGGTTGACCACCTTTTTCCATGCTTGCGAATAATTCAGCGTAACGTTCAATACTTTGTCCTCAATGAATGTGGACTCTGGTTGATCTTGAACTAATTCACGTAATCGCTGCGACAAAAGAGGCGGTGTGTTTTCAATAGGGTTATTCACCTGAGGTTCCATCAACGAGTAAGTTGCCAAACCACTAAGTGGCCTTTCACACTCATTCACTAACGATGTCATCACATCGCATATGGAATTCGCCAACACATTCATTAACGCTTCGCTCCAACGCGACGCATCATATCGTACCTGGATCTTAAACGGCTCCCCCGGCCATGCGTAAATCGCCATTGGGTAACCAACGGATTCTTTGGCAAGCACGGGGGTCACACTAAATGGCAAACCCGTATCCGACTCCGCTGTATGTTCTTCGTATTGAAAAACCGTCAACACCTGAAATGGCGTACAGCTCGTTTCCCACTCGGCTGCTTTCATGATGTGACTCAGAGGCAGCTGATTATGACGAAAACTTTCACTCAGCTCTTGATGACGCTGAGTCAGATACTCACCGCATGATTGTGACCAATCAAACCGCCAAGCTTGAGGGATCGTGTTCAGTAGCGGACCGACAATCCTAGATTCATCATACTGGCTCAGCTCCCTCATTAACGTCGTCATGCCTAACACTGTGTTGTCTTCATGGGTCCAGCGAGCCATGACTAAGCTACAAGCACTCTGAAATAAACTGCTTTCGGTAATGGATAACGCCTGACAACCCGCTTGAATCGAATCACGCCACGCCTTGGAGCGCAGCACGTCAACACTGCCTTGACCTTTTCCAGAGTGCCCCACTTGTGGGTCCGGCGCTTTACCAACATCATAGCCGTGCAGCTTGTCTTTCCAAAAGGTGACGGCGTTTTGTTGTTCAAGCAATGACACTCGTTTAATGTGATGCGCAAGGGATGGTGCTGGTGGCAACTCACCCGACTCTTTAGACGATAGCCTAATATAAGCGTCACCAAGTTCTTTGGCTAAAACCCCAAAAGACCAACCATCAATGATCACGTGGTGCACCGTCAATAACATATACCACTTATTATCAGACACCCGCAGCATGTTTACACGAAATAAGGTTTCGTTTTCTAAATCAAAGCCTTTGTTCTTCTCTTTTTCCGCATAGTCATGAATGTTGAAGGTATCGTCATTCAGATCAGAAAAAGACCAAGGGACATCACTGTGAGAAGGCTTAAACACAACTTGATGTGGCTGTTTCAACCCTGAAAAATAGATACGGGTACGTAAAGCAGGGTGAGCACGTGTGACGGCTTCCCAAGCCTGCTTATTAAGCTCAACATCGTAGCTGCCCGTGATTTCAACTGCCAGTTGCTCAATATAGAGCCCATCATTTGACCGCAATGACTGATTGAGAATAGCGGATTGCATCGCAGTCAACGGAAACGCATCCGAAACAACATTATTCCAAGTATCCACAATTTTCTCCTCGCGCTTTCCACTGCTCAATAATGACGGTTTTCTCTTCTTGGGAAAGAGTGCTTAATTCGAATGGCTCAATAGCCTCACTCTGTTGACTCTGATCTTGGGTGTTCGGTCTACCTTCCCCATTCACCTTCTCTTCCATCGCTTTTAAGTGCAGGCACTGATACGCATCGGAAACTGATAGCTGACCACCTTGTAACGACACTTGTCGAACCAAATCTAACAGATCCACCGAACTGCCACCTAAAGCAAAAAAGTGGTCATCATCGGCTAATTCTGACGCGTTAATGCCCAATATGTTCGACCAAATAGCCTTAATACTCACCGTGTCACTTCGTTTAGAAGTAACGTTCTCTTGCACTGCTTCACTTTGGATCGCCTTTAGGCCGGAAAATGGTTTTTTCTCAACCTCCGCCCAATAACGTTGAGGCGCAAGAGCAATGCCCGGTAGCGGAACTCGACGCCCCTCGTCAGCGCACCACTCCCCCCATTCAATGTCAAAACCATGAACCCAAAGTGTTGCGAGTGTAGTCAGCCACTGTCCTTTGCCCGAATGGTGAGGTTTATTGGCAATACTGGTGACCGTATTCGTTACTTCACTCATCAGCGGACTGAGTTGAGGTTTGGCCCCAATTTCCAAATAAAGGGCATTTGGGTATTCACGATCAATATTGATAATCGCCTCCCCAAATTTCACTGTATTACGCAAATGTTCACACCAATACTGTGCGGTGGTGACTTGCTGAAGGTCCACTTCCTTTCCGGTGACATTGCTGTACCAAGTATGGCGAGGAAAATTAGGGCATGACTTTTCAACAACAGCAAAAAACTCTTGTAAAATGGGTTCCATCCCTCGGCTATGGTAAGCCTGCGACGTATTTAACTGAGTATGTCGCACTGAACGGTCGGCCAACACTTTCAGCAACCAAGCCAATTCACCATTTTGTACACTGAGTACCAACTGCGTTTCACTGTTGATTGCAGCCAAATCTACTTTTTGATTCCAATCTTCTCCGAGCACCTCGTGCAGCTGACGCTCGGACAACTGACAAGCGATCATGGATCCTTTTTCAGCACGCGCCATCAAGCGTCCGCGAAGAAAAACCAAATCTAAAGCCGTTTCGTAATTCCATACGCCGGCATAACACGCGGCGACAAACTCACCAAGACTATGGCCTACCAAGGTGTCGGGTGACAACTTGGTGCTTTTTAAGAGTTCTACATAGCTCATCGCGAGAATAAACAACGCAGGCTGTGCCAGTGCGGTATTCTGCAAGGCTTCATCGAAATCGTCACTGGCCTCTGTTAACAAAGGCAGCAACTGAACGCCATATTGTCTTTCAATGTACGCACAACCTTGATCAATCACTGCCCGTGCAACGGGGTAGCTGTGATAAATACCAGCAGCCATGCCTGAGAACTGGCTGCCTTGACCGGTAAAGACGTACACAAGCTGATCGCATTGACGTTGCGAAACTATGGTTCTAGAAACAGTAGCTTGAGAAAAAATAGGTTGTGAAAGAGCGTTCGACACTGCTTGCCTCGGTTCAATCACGCACGCGCAACGGTGAGCAAATTCTTTTCGCGTGTGTCGCAAAGTCCATTCAATATCCCTTAATGCATGGGTTTGAAATGGCTGCGCTTGTTCAAACAAACGTACCGTCTCTAAAGATTGAGGATAACTTGGCGTCGACCACTGTAAAACGTGATGATGTTGACTAAACACAGAACTCCTCCCCTAGCCCTTCGGGATCTGAAGATAAAACAACATGGGCATTGGTGCCACCAAACCCAAATGAACTGACCGCCCCAAAAATGTCGTCTGACGCCGATAAAGGAAGCGCATCTGAATTAACAAAAAATGGACTGGACTCTAGCCCTAAGTGAGGGTTAGGTTTTTCATAATGTAAGGTGGCCGGGAACACACGCTGTTCGATGGTTTTTGCGGCTTTGATTAGAGCGGCAATACCGCTCGCACAATCTAAATGGCCAATATTTGATTTAATAGAGCCAAGGGCACAATGTTTCGAGCCAGATTCGCCATAAACGCCTTTTAGTGCAGACAACTCCATGGGATCGCCTAGCTCAGTCGCCGTGCCATGGGCTTCAACAAAGTGAACCTCTTGAGGATCAATACCCGCCACATTCATAGCTTCTTGAATGACTTCAGTCTGTCCTGCAAGGCTTGGGGCGGTAAACCCCGCCTTGCTCGCCCCGTCGTTATTCACAGCAGAACCTCTTATCACCGCATAAATATAATCATTGTCAGAGTGTGCATCTTCAAGACGCTTTAAGGTTACCGCTCCGACACCATCGCCAAACAAGGTGCCAGACGATTGGTGATCAAACGGGCGGCATCGACCGTCTTTCGAACGTATACCTTGTGGGGAATAGAGATACCCAGTTGGACCATAAGCCGACACCGAAGCACCACCAGCCAAAGCAAGATCACATTCGCCAGCCAATAACGCCTGACAAGCTTGATGCACTGCCACCAACGAAGTGGAACAGGCAGTTTGCACTGTCATTGCGGGTCCTGTCAGGTTCAATTTATAAGCAACACGCGTACAGAGAAAATCCTTATCATTGGCCATCATGATGCTCACGGGATCGCGGTGAGCATACTTAGGGTTACCAAGAATGTTGTTCGCAAAGTAAGTACCAATAGAACAACCACCAAAGACGCCCGTTTTTAAACCCACCGCTTCAGGCTCAGGGTAGCCCGCGTTTTCTAAAGATTGCCAACAAACTTGTAAAAACAAACGCTGCTGTGGGTCCATCATCTCGGCTTCTGCGGGCGTAATGTTGAAAAAGCTGGCATCAAATAAACTCGGGTCTTGCAGGCACGAAGCCCGCAACACATAGTGAGGATCATCAAGCCATGAAGAATCCACTTTTTCCACCAAAGCCTCATGAGGGATGTCCTCTATGGTTTCTTCTTTTAGGAGCAACCGCTGCCAAAGTTCATCGACGCTCTTCGCTTTTGGAAACACTCCCGCCATTCCAACAATGGCAATCGCTTCTTCACTCATGCGATTCCCTCTAGATCCAGACCTTGCTCTCGTACTTCTTTTTCTAGGTTCTCGGCAATCACCAGCTGATCGGCAATGACCGTTTGCAGGTGATTACGGGTTGTCAGTGGATTTAGCATCACCGCTCGGAATAACACAAGAGATTGTTCTGGGTACAAATTAGTCACGCGCTTGGTGCGAGAAACAAACGTATTGCCTAATGCTCTCTGGCGTTTCTGTAACACCACATTAAAGGCATTAACGTATCCATTTTCTTGTTCATTTAAGTGTCGATCACGGTAACCCTCTGGTAAATAACGGTAAACCATCAGGTTCATTGTTGGCTGATGAACCAGTTCAAACTCTTGAGTGTCATTGAGTATCTGCGCCATCGCTTTGGCTCTGGACAAACTTTGTGACAGAAGTTCACCATAACCAGATTTACCGATAAGGTGGAAAGCTGCGTGCAAATACAACGCCATAGCAGGACGAGTGCCCTCTAACGTAAAGCGGCCTTGATCCAAAGAGGAACTGCGGATCGCATAAGGCGCTTCTTTTCGAATTTGGCCTAAGGTTTCCACTTCACGTGTTAACAGAAGACCACAGCCGATTGGCGTCATTAATTGTTTGTGCCCATCAATGGTGACGGAATCTGCAAGATGGATATCTGAGAGGATCTTCCTGCCTTCTTCACATAGCACCATCGCACCTCCCCAAGCACCATCCACATGAAGGTGTGCTCCACAGTCTTTGGCCAGTTCAGACATCTCCGCTATTGGATCCACGCTACCAAAATCAGTGGTCCCTGCGATGGCCACTAAAGAAACTACAGGCTGATTCTTTTCTTTTACTTTGTTCAACGCCTCTTCAAGGTGAGCAAGAGATAAACGATATTCATCATCAAAAGGAAGTCGAATTAAGTCTAACCCTAGCAAATCTGCTGCTTTGTCAAATGAGTAATGCATAAGCTCTGAGCCAATAATGACGCCACGTTGTGTGTTTGTACCATCGGCTTGTTGACGCTTATTTCTGGCCACCCACATGGCGGTAATATTCGCGACCGTGCCACCACTGGTAAAGCAACCGAAGTTCACGTTCGCATCTTGAACACTTTTTAAATACGACTCTTCACTTAAATTGAACACTTCTTTGTGAAGCATGGCCAGTACTTGCCTTTCCAAGAAATTAAGTCCACGACAAGACTCAATTTTCATCATGTTTTGATTAAGAATCATCACCAGCCTTGATAATTGGCTGACAAAGTTCGGCAGAGGCGACGTCATATGCCCGACATAAGTCGGAGATGCCAAGTGCGAACAATGCGGCAAAATATCATTTTGAAACCCTTCTAAATAGGCTCCCATTGACTGTTGCTGGGCTGGAATTGTCGTGTCTGTAAACAAAGATTTCAGCTCGCTGACCTTCATCGGGTCGCGGCTGTCCGTTGAGCTTAAGAACTGCTGACACATTTCATCAATCCAGCTATCAAATTGACCGAACCCTTGAGTAAATAAACCTTCAACGTCTAAATTGTTTTCGACCGCAAGTGGGTTTGAGTAGGTATTCATTTGTTATTCCTTAGGTTTATTTTGTTCTTCTACGCACTCTAGACGTGCGCTGTCCGCGTCTAGCGGGCTTATTAATTGATAGGTCTTTTGAACCAAAAAGATGCTGAGCAAGAGAGCGAATCGTCGGATATTTCAGTAATGTCACGACGTCGACTTCCTTACCTAATGTGGTATTTACTTGATGTTGAACCTGATTCAGTTCCAAGGAAGAAAAACCAAGATCAAAGACATTCTTATCAATGTCACAAGCGCTCACTTGCAATACACGAGCGTAAATATCTTCTAATGCTGTTTCATGTTCTGTTTTTTCAGCTGGGGCTTGCGACTCGATCAAATGTCGCTCCGCTTCAACCAGTTGCTCTAACGCTGGCATATTCACTTTGCCATGTGGCAGTAAAGGGATCTGACTTAAACAGTAGAGTTGAGACGGCACCATATAAGCTGGCAGCTTGTCCAATAATCGTTCGCGGATAGATTGTGGGCTATGAGATCCGCTCCAACAGCCAATCAGTGTCGAATATTGACGAGAAAAGAACACAACAGCGCCACTGTCCTCTGTCGATTCACGCAAGTTCATCTGAACTTCGAGCACCTCAACTCGGTTGCCACGAATTTTCACCATGCCATCTTTGCGCCCAATTAGCTTTACTTGCCCTGAAGGCAAAACAGTCGCCAAATCACGCATGTGGAATGCTCCCACCTGCCCATCATCAGACTCAGCAGCTGGCAATGGATCATGGGTATAGCCAAGCAGTTTCTGCTGACCAGTAAGCACAATTTCCCCAGGGCAACCAATGGGCATAAGGCGACCAAACTGATCCACAACATCAATTCGAGCCCCTTCGACCACTTGCCCTAGGTACCCATGTTGAACCGTATCGGCGCAGATTTTATGCCAAGCGATATCATTCACTTCGGTTGAGCCATAGAGATTAAAGATCTCAGCCTCAGGGAAAGCTGCCTTAACCTCGGATAACAACGTCAGAGAAAAAGGCTCCGCCGTAGAATAGATGTGCCTCAGGGTCGGAAAAGAGTGCTCCCCCATGCACAACATTCTCAAGAGGCTCGGTACAGCATATAATTTCGAGATGTGTTGGGTGTTGATCAGCTCAGCCAAAGCAGATCCAGATGCCACCTCATGCTGTTGTGCCACAATGCTCGTCGCCCCAGCCATTATCGTATCGAGCACTTCCCACAATGCGTCGACAAAGCCCAAAGGCGTTCGCTGTAACACACGATCATTTGATAATGTCGTTAACTTTTTACACGCAAAATTCAGCCTAGCGTTCGCCGCACCGACGGAGATAGATACGCCTTTCGGTACACCCGTCGTACCTGAGGTGTACAACACAGCGAACTCTTCCTGTGATGTTCTAGGCGAAATGGTGGTTAGCATCTCAGTGACATTCGACACAGGTACGGTGAATGCGTCATGCGTGATGATCTCAGCTTGGGTTGAAAACGCGGCCGTGGGCTGTTTACCTGTTTCAAAAATCAGTAAGGCTGGGCAAGCATCGTTGATGATCTGTTGACAACGAGCTTCAGGCAGTGAGCGATCCAACGGGACATACGTCACCCCAAACACAGAACAAGCCACAAGCACGGCCTGCTGATCCAAGCTTCTCTCTCCCCAAAAGGCAACACGCTGCCCTCTTTGAAGCTGGTGGTTTCTAAAGGTTTCCAACCACAATGAGATACGTTGTTTGAGTGAACCATAGGTGATCCCCTGCCCATCTAGCACCATCGCTGGGTGGTTATCACTAATAGATTCCAAGCATGCCGTCAGCTCAGACAACATATCTGGATGATCTGTGCTTCGGCGATCTAACGTATTCAGTATTGCCTGTTCTTGTGAAGTAACAATCTCAACAGCTTGTAACGGTTGATCCAGTGACGCGGTTGCAAACGAGTTCAATACTTGCTCATAGTGATCCGCTAACCATTGCATTCGCTGCTTGGTATATCTTGAACTGTCGTAGTTCAATACCAATTCAAACCCGTCCCCTTTTGGCCAGACGTAAATTTCCAGATCCATATGAGCGTACGAGCTTTCAGCCTCTAACGCACTGATTTCCAACTCCCCCCAGTTATCCAGAGACACTTGCTCAGGTTGCATGACCAGACCAACCTGATAAATAGGATGCCCTTCACTTTGCCAACCAACCGATTTCACCACTTCTGGAAAAGGGGCAGATTGATTCGCTAATGCTTCTAGACCCGTGCGTTTAGAGAGATCCAAGAAAGCTTGTAGACTATCCGTTTCACTCCACGCCTGACGAAGTACGATATTGTTGACAAAACAGCCTATTAACGGCTGACTTTCTGCCTTATCTCGCCCTGATACGTAGGATCCAATTACAGACTCTTGCGTATCGTTATAACGCCCAACCAGATACTGCAACGCTGCACTAAACAGCATAAAGTTCGACATACCAAGCGCATGACCGCGAGCCGACAAAGCACTCGCTAAGCTATCCGGTAAATTGTGCCGAACCACCGCACCTTGAAACGCTTTAGTGTCCGATGAAGGCAATACATCCGCTGGTAATCTAGTAACAGGGGCATTTGAAAGTTTATGTTGCCAATAATTAAGTGCCGCTTTACTCGTAACCTCTTGGTTCATGCCAGCAACGTCAATGTAATCTTTGGTGATCACATCGAGATGCGCTTCTTGGCCTAAGTAAAACGCTCTTAGTTCGTTAAGTAAAATCCCCGTAGACCAGCCATCAAACGCAATGTGATGAAACTCCAAGCTCAAGATATGCGCTTGTTCGTTCAGTTGAGCGACCGCGGTGCGATACACCTCACCTTGTTGAAAATCCAGTGGTTGGTTGTCCTGGCAAGACGCGCGAGCAAGCCAGTCGGATAAATCATCGAAACGTTGCACCTTTAAGGGTTTCGGTTCTGTTTCACACAAAAACTGGACCGCTTGACCCAAATTCGGGTCGAAACGATATCCCGTTCTTAGTGTCGCATGACGCTGAACAACACCTTCAAGAGCATGACTGAATTTGCTTAAATCGAGCGGGCCTTTCACCAACAAGTGCATCATGATGTTATACGCGGCACTGGCTTTTGCATCTTGAGACACTAACCAAACACTTTGTTGAGAAGGACTTATCGGATAACTTTCCCCAAGCTGTTTCTCTGTGTATTGGGCCTTATTCACTGAGCTGGACTTGGCTTTTGCCTTTTTAATCAGTGCATTAAGCTGTTCAGTATTAAGTTGTTGTATATCGATAGTGGACATGGCTACTCGTCTCCTTGACGTGTTGCTTGAACGAGTTTTTCACCAATCAGAATCGATTGTTGTTGAATCGTTGGGGAAAGAAAAATGTCGGCGAGTGAAACTTCTACACCAAAGGTATCGTTAACCAAACTCGACAAACGTGTCGCTGTAATAGAGTCAGCCCCTAACATGAAAAAGTTATCGCTCATGTACTGCACATTCTCATCAATCAATTGCTGCCATAGCTGGGCAAGAAGTACAGGCAGCGCACCTTCAATCGCTTGTTGGTCTTGCCCTGTACTGCTGCACCAATCACACAATTGCTGCCGGTCGATTTTATTGTTAGCCGTAAGAGGCCACTCACTTAGGGCCAACCAGCTCTGAGGCATCAGTGCCACTGGTAATGACGCTGACATACGCTGTTTTAAGCGCGCTTCAAGGGTATCATCTGAAGAACTATCGGTGAGATAACATAAGGCAAGTCGATCACCATGCTCCCCTGTGATAATAAGCGCGACACTTTGAATCACACCCGAAACGTTCGCGGCAATTTGCTCAATTTCGCTTAACTCAATACGGTGCCCGTTAAGTTTTACTCGATTGTCCGTTCGGCCAATGAACTCAATATTTCCACAAGGTCGAATTCGGCCAATATCACCCGTGCGATAGAGACGGCCATATTTAGGGTGTGAGATAAATGCGTGTTCATTAAGATCAGGACGATGCAAATAACCGTCAAACACCCCCGTACCTGTACACAACATTTCACCAGCCACCCACATCGGAGCAAGCTCGCCATCATTAGAGAGGATCAAGTAACCACTGTTATCAGCTGGTCGTCCATAAGGCAAAGAAGGCCAATCCCCATCATGATGAGATACTTTAGCGAAGATATTCCAAACGGAGATCTCAGTAGGGCCACCGACAGTGTACAGTTGGCAGTTTGGTGCAACAGACCTAAGCAGATCTGGTGTGTCGGTAGGGACCCAATCACCACCTAAAATCATGAACTTTAAGCTCTCCAACGTGATCGCCTGTGTATTGGCGGCGGTAATTAACTTTTGGGCAGCCGCAGGAACACCATTCCAAACCGTCACTTTCTGTGTATTCGCCAATTGCAGCCATTCTTCTGGCAAACGGCGGTGGGCTTCGTCAGGAACGATCAGCGTCGCACCAGCCAACAAGCCACTGAATAAATCAAACACGGACATATCATGATGGATGGCACTCAACGCCATAATGCGATCAGTCTGATCGAGACCAAAGGTTCTTTGATTAAACCGTGCAAAATTGCTTAACCCTTTTTGCTTGATCGGAACCCCTTTTGGTGTGCCGGTCGAACCTGAGGTATAAATCACATAAACCAAATCGTCAGCGCCGATGTCTTTTCGAGATAGTGGCTCACCCGCGCTCTTACCCAGTGCATCCACATGGATTTTTTGTATCTCTAACTCAGAAAACCCTGACTCTGTTTGATGCACAAGCAGATCAGCGCCAGACTCTGAAAGAATCGAGCTAATTCGTTCATTAGGGGCTTCAACATCGATCGGTAGGTAGGCGTAGCCTGCAATCACACACGCGTATGCCGCCATAATTTGGGTTGGGCCCTTTGGTAAAAACAACGCAACCAAACCAGATTGAGGATTGTCTGCCTGTAGGTTAGCAGCCATGGTCTTGACTTTGGTATACAGTTGCAACCATGTGATCTCATCTGGGCCACACACCAATGCGACGCTCTCCGGTTGGCGACGTGCGTGATCTTTGAGCACAGCGCACCAGTCGACAAGCTCATAAGGCGTCACCGTATCGTTCGCTTGATCCCAAATGGCCTGCTGAGCGTCTGGTAAACACGCTTTCAGCGACGCATTCCAATTGGCATTGTTCGATGAAATCACAGACAATAATCGCTCAAATTCATCAAACATCGCCGAAATCACACCGTATTCGAACTTATGAACCAGCGCATCCCAATTCACATTGAGTTGATCTTTCAACATAAAGTATTGGCAATCTAAATCGACTTGTGGTGTTTGAGAGATGGCATGTTTGATAGAGCCGAAGATTGCAATCTCATCCTCAAATTGCTTTTGTTCTTGGCCTAACTCAGGCGAAGCCGTGAACACCACAGGCATATTCGCAACACTGCCATGTTTTTGCGTAAGAGCGCGCAGCAACTCCATGCCACTCACTGATGAATGTTCCATGTCTTTCATCATCTGGTTCTGAAGCTTTTTCACTTGCTCGGCGAATGTCAGCTCGCTATCCAAACGAACTTCAAGCAATGAAAAAGTCGCAAACTCACCAATTACCTGATTAATGTCAGGGTGTACACTCGGTCGATTAAATCTTGGAATATTCAATGTAAACCCATTGTCACCAGACCACTTGGCTAACACTAAACTGTAAACCGTCATCAAAACACTGCTTAACGTGACTCCATGATGCTGGGCATACGCTTTTAATTGTTGAGTCTGCGCCTGCGATAACGTAGTAAGAAAACGCTGAAACCCCTCTCCAACTTCTTTTCCATTACGCTTAGCTGGCAGGCTCGGTGCTGACGGAAGCGTCTCAAGACGCTGTTTCCAGTAATCTTTCGCTTTCAGAGCCATGTCCGTTTCACGCTGGGATTGTTGATACACAACATAATCTCTGAACGTCAGTGTCGAGGAACCCAAACCATCGTTACTTCCGTGCTGATACAAAAAGGCGAATTCTTTTAAAAGAATCTGATAGCTTCGACCATCAATGCACCATAAATCTAAGCTCAGGTGTAATCGGTATTCGTCTTCAGCAATCTTTGAGACCACAACCTGGTTTTGTGGCCACTGAGTAAGATCTGATTTTCGATGAGCCAATTCTTTACGTAACATTTCTAAACGGTCAGGCTCAACACTAAAATCTAACAGCTCAACCTTAACCTGAGGAATGTCTTGCAAAACTTGCTGATGTTCCGAATCAAGCACCACGGCATGCAGCATGTCATGCCGAGCGATGACTTCATTCAGAGCCCACTCGATCCGTTCGAGATCATAAGACTCATTTTGAAACTCCAAATACAAATGCATGGCAACATCGCCGCCGTCGAGATGGTTTCCCCTACCTAACCAATACGCTTGTTGCATGTCAGTCATGGCGAACGGTTCGTAACGTGCCTCCCTGTCTGGCGTGACCGTCTCAACCTTAGGTTGGTGGTGCTTAAGTCGGTTAAGAAGTTTCGCCTTGGTAAGGCTTGATGCCTGCGTCATTGGATGTTCTCCATCTCTTCTGGTTGTTCTTCTGCTAATGTCATTAACGTATTCATAAATTGGCCGAAGGTGCGTTGGTTTAGAAAGCGACTGATCGGAAATGAAAGGTCGAGCTGTTTCTCAAGCTGATCACAAATTTGAATCGCAGCCAGTGAATTTCCCCCCAGCGCATAAAAATCGCTGTCATCGTGAATCGTGACCCCTTCACCTAACTCGGCGTACCACAAAGATTTAAGCCAAGCGGTAAGTTCATCGTCGGCCACCTCTTCCACTTCATCTTGTGCCACCACTTTGCTATTTATTTCACTTTGCCAGCGAACCGTATGTGGCGCTTGGTCGCTCCAAAAACGGGTGGTATCAAAGCAGTAACCAGGAATGTTCGCTTGAGGGTAACGCTTTGACTCGCCATTCAAACGATCGCAACAAAAAGCGATGGCGTGCGACTCAGCTAACAACTTATGCTCTTCATCCCGCGTAAATACCGTGGTGACAGAACGCTTGGTGAGCTTGGCTTGAACGAGATCACCCAACACGCTAGTGCCACCGCATTCAATCATGCCAATATCGCTGTCCAATAAGCTGTCGATCACTAAGTCAAAGCGTACTTCCTGAGTAAGATGCCTAACCCAATAATCCGCATCCACACTAACCAATTTTTGACCGGTTAGAGAGCTGATCCAGTCCCCCTGTACCGGTTGGAATTCAACCTTTTCACACGCTAGGCGAAAATCTTCACATGCCGACATCATCTGTCTGGAATGGAAGCCATGGGTGGTCTTAAGCCGCTTTGACTGATGACTCTGACGCTTTAGCTCAGACTCAAACTCGTGAAGATCAGAATTCAAACCAGCAACCACACATTGCTGTTCACCATTAACAACAGCAAGATCAAGCGATTCTGGTAAAAGCGTCAGCAGCGTCTCTCGGTCAAGACGTACGGCCATCATTCCCACGTCACCCTTACAGTGCTTTTCAATGGCCAAGCCACGCTGGCATACCAGAGACACCGCCTCTTGCAAAGTAACCACACCACAGATTACCGCTGCAGCGAATTCTCCAAGGCTGTGGCCAACCACAGTGTCATAGTGAACGCCTGAAGCCGTTATGGCTTTCGCTAAGGCAAATTGATAACAGAACTGGTAATAATGTGCGCCACCAGCGTTAGAAAAAGCCTGATCGAAATCCACGTCTCCTTCCCATACCGAAGCCGCCGGATAAATTCCAAATGTCGCATCAAGGTACTCATCACATCGATCAGTCACGGATTTAAACGTCGGATAATTTTGGTACAGGTAACGCCCCATTCCTTTCCACTGTGCTCCCTGCCCCGTAAAAGCAAGCACTAACTGACTCGCACCTTGCTTTAAGCCGCCATCAGTTAACGACGCTGTCAGCTCTTGCCAATTCTGTCCGACTGCGGCAGTGCGATAACTAAAATGATGACGATTCCACAATAAAGCGTTGCTCGCAGCACGCAACTCGGACTGGCTTGGTTTATGTTCAGTGAGCCAAGCTTGCCACGAAGCTATTTGCGCCATTAATGACACCTTACTTGTACCACTCAAGGTTAATAGATTGGCACCTTGAGCTTCCGTTTGTTGGGGCTGCTCATCAGCTGGCAAATAAGGAGCTTGCTCTAAAATAAGGTGTGCGTTAGTGCCACCAAAACCCAGTGAGCTGATCGCGGCTCGTCGTACATCGCACTCAGGCCATTTCAGCACACTTTGTGGTAACGCAAAATGAAACGCGTCAAGGTTCAAAGTCGGATTAGGATCGGTATTGCCCGCATTAGGTGCAATTTTTCCATGGTAAAGAGACAGCACGGTTTTAATAAAGCCAGCAATGCCCGCACCTGCGTTGGCGTGGCCTATATTGCTTTTTACCGCCCCAAGGTATTTGATGGAGTTTGAATCACCATAGACTTCGCTAAGCGCACGTACTTCTATTTCATCCCCAAGTTGAGTCCCGGTTCCATGTGTTTCAATGAACTGGATGTGCTCCGGCGACAAATCCGCCAGCTGCAACGCTTTGTTCATGACGGCTGATTGCCCTTCAACGCCCGGGGCCATAAAGTCCATCTTGGCTCGCCCATCATTGTTGATACCTGCACCGCGAATCACAGCCCAAATATGGTCGCCATCTTCAACGGCATCTTCCACACGCTTCAGCACCACCGTCGCCACCGCATTGCCATTCAACGTACCAGACGCTTCTTGGCTAAATGGTGAGCACTGTCCGTTCTGAGACAAAATACTGCCTTGCTGTCGAACGTAACCGACTTCTTGAGGCAAAGTCAGGGCTGCTCCCCCTGCAATCATCAAATCCGCTTGATAAGTCTGAAGCTGTAAACAAGCATTCGCGATAGCAACCAATGAGCTCGAACATGCCGTCTGAACGGTCAATGCGGGGCCCGTTAAATTCAGCTTATAGGCAGCCCATGTTGCTAAGAAATCATTACTGTTACCAGTTAACACCTGCAACGCTTTGGCGTGATGGTTTGCATCTAAATGCGCGGTAACCGTTTCTCCTAAATAACCATTTGGGTTACTGCAAGCAATGATCCCGGCGTTGAGCGTTTTGAGTTGCATTGGGTTATAACCCGCATGCTCTACCCCACTCCAACACGCTTGAAGGAATCGACGACATTGCGGATCCATGGTCTCGGCCTGCATGTCCGTCATTTCAAAAGCACGGGCGTCAAACTGGTCAATATCCTCTATTGGCATTGACCACGGCACATAATTTTCATCGTGAGTTTTCTGTGTGGACATGCCCAATTGCTCAGCATCATCGGGGGAAGTATAGCGCCCCGCACTTTTTCCAGACTGCAAGAGAGACCAAAACTCATCAATATTTTTGCACCCAGAAAACTCGCCAGACATACCGATAACGGCAATCGCTCCCAAGTCGGATAAGGTACTGATATCCGTTTGAGTCATTTTCATTTGTTCCATTACTTATTCATCCGTCGCTTAAATCGCTCTTTGACTGACGCGTTACGCGTCTTACGAGTTTCTTTATCGAGTGACTCCTTGACCAAAGGTGGCGTTGCCTCTTGCGGGGTAAGCCGAGTCAACATCAATGCCATTGACTGCAAGGTTGGGGCAGAGAAAAGATCCGCCATCGTGACATTTTTATATCCCAATTCCTTTTCGATAAGATGCTGAAGCTTGTAGAGCAAAATGGAGCTCCCACCTAGTTCAAAAAAGCTTTGGTTATCAGGAATATCATTACGCCCCAGTAGCTCCTGCCAAACTTGACGCAGCGGTGCTAGATGCGCTTGACTGATCTCCCCAATGTCTGAAGCACTTAGCTCCTCAGTAGGTTGAACTTCAGCGTTCTTCGCTTTGGTTCCGATCAGGTAATCACCCGCAGGAAGCGTGAGAAGATTAGGCAACATGTTCATGCAGTCGTTAGCCTGAAGACTTTGTAATCCCGCCTGCTTCAGGGCTGTGGTATCCACCTCACCGACTGACATTCCGGTCTCTTCCCATGCACTCCAACCCAGCCAAGAGGCTGACAAACCCTGCTTCCTAAGCATGTCAACGGCGCTTCGTGTTGCCGCTTGTGACAAGTTGTAAGAAAGGCTTTGAGGCCCACCGCGAACACCATTTAACGAACCAAATACAAGCCATTGAATGGAGTCAGAGTGACTGTAAGCGCGTAACAACGAGACCAATTTATTCAGCCCTCCTTCATTTACCGCTTTGACCTTGGAAAGAGTACCCAAATCCAAATCATCGATGGAGTCACGATGAAATTGCGCGGCCAAATGATAAACACGTCGAGGTGCCTGCTTTAATTGTGGCGTATCAGTTCGACAATCCTGCCAATCTTCCCCAAGTGATGACTCACCCGTAAAATCGGTACGGATCCATAGATACTGTTCAGCAAGTAATGTGTTAGTGATCTCTGGCTTAGAGCGAGAAAGCAGAACAACGAATTCACCTTGATTAACAAGTTCTTGAATAAGATGATGCGCGATGCCACCCGACGCCCCCGTGACCACCGAATAAGATTCCGTTTTTAACATTTGTGGTGCATGTGCCTGTCGCCAATCCACCATAAACTCTCGATCTTCAAACCCATTCACGCCATCAAAATCAAGACGCTTACTCGCAGAATGTTTCGGCAACGACTGAATAGGCTGAGGTGAATGACAGGTGATTACCTGAATTGACGTACCTATTACCATGGTCTGAAATGCCTGCACCCAAAGTTCCACAATCGGTCCGAGCGCTTTTTCAACTAACAGAACAAGCTGTTTGGTGTTCCAATGCTGGAGAGTTTTCTGGATCTCCCCCTTACCACGCATTAGCTGTTCAATGTCGCTCTCCATCACAGTCACAACGGCCCTATTCGGGCAGGCATGTCCACCAATCAAGTCTGACATGGACATTGGCGATACACGCTCAAGACTTTGCTGAGAAATAGGGGCAGGAAGCAGCCGAACCATCTCTATCGGATTGTCATTGAGCGCTTTTATTTTCAACCAGCGTTCAACCATTTTTCGGCGCTGAATTTTTCCTGCGGTGGTTTTAAGGAAACTTTCAGATTCCAGTTTCACGAGTTCCGTTGGGTAAAATTGAAGTTTTTCACCCAACAGCCTGCGAATGCGATCTTCTAGCTCATGCAAACTGCTTTGAGACGTTGCCACATAAAAGACAACCGCCGAATCACCACGATCCTGATAACCAACAGCGGCCACACTGGTTTCATCAACACCATCAACCGAACCAACCAAGGCTTCAATATCATGATTAAAGAAATTCATGCCATTAAGCACAATGCTCTCTTGCATTCTTCCGGTCAGGTACAGCTCCCCTTCGGCAATAACACCGCAATCCCCGGTGTCAAACCAGCCATCTCCAACAAACGCGTTTTGATTTAACTCTGGGGATTCAAAGTACCCCATGGTGATTGAAGGGCCACGCAGCTGCATTTTTCCCACTTCAAACTCTTTAACGACTTCATTGTGTTCATTCGCAATACGTATTTCGGTATTGGCAACGGCCTGACCTAATGAAACAAATTCGCTGTGCCCAATTTGGGTATATTCATCTTGGCTATCTATCGCATAGCTATGTAGTGAAAAAGCCTCACCTTGGCTAACAGGTTTCGTCGAAATCACAGTGCACGACTCTGCCATACCAAAAGCAGGCGTTAACACGTTTGGCTTCAAGCCCCACGGCGTAAATACCTCAATGAATCGGCGCACCGTTTCAGCAACCACCATTTCACCGCCATTGATTAACTCCTTGAGCGATGAAAGGTCATAACGCAGTTCTGAAGATTCCGCCTCACTGATCATCATTTTGTAAGCAAAGTTAGGGCACCAACTGTGGGTTACTTTGCACTCTTCAACTAAAGCAAGCCATCTTAAAGGTGACTGAAGCACATAAGGTGTTGAAACATGGACTTGCTCGCATCCGAGATAGGTATCACGTAGGTGCGTAAACAGTAAGCCGCCAACATGATCAAACCCCATCCAATTTAAAGAGACATCGATTGAGCGTTGCTCTCGGCTTTGGGTGATCAAATCACAATACTCAACAATCGTGTGATGGCTTTGTTGAATACACTTACTTTTGCCCGTTGAGCCAGACGACAGTTGAATGATCCCTGGGCTATTTTCATCAATCTCACACTGAACGTAGTTCTGCGCGGGCAGCTGACTCGGGACCACAACCTCGACATCATCCGTTTGTTGCTGCAAATTGGCAATCGCCTCTTTTCCAGCTTCACAACAAACGATCAGCGCTTGATTGAGTTGAACAAACGCATCGTAGATTTTTGTTAAACCTTCCTGCGTTTCCACTTGCGGAGCATTGATCGTGGCAGGTTGCCCGCCTGCAATAACAACGCCCCAAAAATTCACTAGGTATTGGTGTAAATCTGCTGCAAGAACAATCACCGGACGCCCCGCGTGAGACCAATTTTTTCCTTGCTGTAAGCGCCCTGCTGTAATTTTGGCTTCGTGATAGAGCTGAGAATACGTCAACGTGCTCCGAACCCCATCCACAGTAACGAAAGTAAGTAACTTTTCTGGATACCTTTGAGCCGTCTTTTCTAACATTTTCGCTAGATTTCTCGGCAAGTTCTGAGGCTGCGGTAACTCGGCCCCTTTCATCCAAGCTTGTTCAGGCTTTGATTCAAAATCCAAAGACAACTCATGTAACGCACGGTCAAAGCGCGAAAGTAAAGTATGAACTTCTGCTTCTTCATACCAATGTGGATCGTACTCCACGTTTATCGTCAGTTGGCCATTGATAGTCGCCATTTGTATTGATAGTGGCAGTTTGGCATGGGAGTTCTTCGCGGCTTCTAGCGTATGAGGAAGCTGCGCATAGTCTTCATCCCAATCGAAACTTTGATACCCAATAACAACTTGTGTTAACGGATTCTCATGGCTATTTCGCTCACGCTGAGCTGAATTAACAATATGACCAAAAGGGACACCTTGATGTGCAATACTCTCTAGCCATTGCCCCTTAACCGACTCCATTAGCTGCTTAGCGGGCGTTGTTAACAGGTGATTTTGGATGACGGGCACAACATTGTTGAAGTAACCTAAACTGGATTCCAGCTCGCTGTGACAATCACGATTTGCGACCGCTACCCCTAATACCATTCGATTACAACGATATTGACGCCCTAAGGCCAAAAACCAAGCTGACAACAAGGCGTTAAATCGTTGGTGAGGCTGAACGTGATTAAGCAGATCCATACCAATATGGTGATCTACATGGCCGGCAAGGCTGTTCTTGGGTGTTTTCCGAGTTAGCCACTCATTCTGCATCGGGGCTGATGCAAGCAGAGTTTTCCAATATTCGCGGCTTTGCTGCCATTCCCCCTTTTCGCTAGCGTCACGTTGATGTTGCGCAAAGCGATCAGAACCGGAATGTTCTTGCGCATCGGCGGCACTTAAATTCTGCCCATAAGCCTGACTTAACTTTTCACGAAATAACGCTGAACTCCAACCATCCCACACAATATGATGAACAACAATAACCAACCTGCGTGTATGTTCCGTTTCAACGAAGACAAATTTCCATAGAGGCGGCGAGCTAAGATCAAACGGCGTTTGACTCACCTTGTTTAGCCAAGAATCATAATCTTTTTCTGGCAGCTGAATCGATTCAAACGGCACCTCATCGACAGCCCGACGAACCATCACGACATCACCATCCTGACGCTCAAAGCCACTACGCAAGGCAGGTTGCTGCGTCTGAATAAATGCCAAGGCGTTCTTTAGGCGCTCAATGTCCGGTTGTTGCTCAAAGCACAGCGAAAAACACAAGTTATAACTCGCGTTAATCGAACTCTGTTGACACAACAAATACATGTTTTCTTGTGAAATAGAGCATTGAGGTGTTGGTTTAAGTGAAATATCGTCATTCGACACCGACGCTTTTAACAAAGTCACCAGTTGCGATTTGTTGTCCTTCAAACGATCGATTTCTTCACTGGTCAACGAACGCTGCGCTTCATAGCCCAGATTTCCATCGTCAGTAAGATGCAAAAAAATGCCTTCCGCTTGCATTGATTGCAATAGTTTTAACGCGATTCCCATTAGATAATACCTGTTTCTTTAATGCTTGATTTGGCGAGGTTTGTCGTCACAAGCGTCTCAATTAATTGAGCCATTTCACTGAGCACCAGAGAGTCATAAACCAAACCTAAGCGAAGTGATAAACCAAAGGATTTGTTTAATACATTTGTTAGAGAGTTCACGAGCAGCGAGTGACCTCCCATGTCAAAGAAATGATTTTTTGGATCGTGTGGATAGATACCTGTCAACGTCTGCCAGAGTTGAGCAATTTCTCGCTCCCTCTCCGTCAATGCTCGCGCTTCTACCGGCTGGTTGGCTTGTTGCTTAAGACAATCACCCGCAGCCTTTAGATCAACTTTTCCTGTGGCTAACAATGGCATTTGGGCCACTCCATGCCAAACTTGAGGGCGCATGTATCGAGGTAAAAATTGCTCAGCAATACTCTGAAGTGATTTTGCGCTGACGGTTTCAGGCGTATAGATAACACCAATACGATGATCGTCCACCATAACCACAGCCAGCTGTGTAACGTGCTCGTGCTGAGTAAGCGTTTCCTTTATTTCGGCAAGGGAGACCCTTTGACCTCGAATTTTCACTAACTGCTGCTGACGCCCAACAAACACAACTTCTGTTGTTTCAAGGTTATCGTCACAGCAATGAAATTGAGCCATGTCTCCAGTTGCAAACGTTGCTTCCCCAAGCGTATTTTCAGGAAACGCGGTGTCATTGAGATAACCAGAAATCACCTGACAGCCGGTCACCCATACCTCGCCTTTACCACCATGAGGTGTTGGGGTTCCCCAATTGTCTCGTAAAGACACCGTGGTATTTAATAAAGGTTTACCCAGCGTTACATAGTCGCCACCTAGCTCTACACGACGCGCAAGCACGTCAGCGGCCACTTCGGCACTGCCATATAGGTTCCATAGTTCAATGTGAGGCCACAAGGACAGTACCCGATCAGCCAACGCCTGCGATAAGGTTTCACCGCTGAGGGTCAAGTGCTTAAGGGCCTGATAACATTGGTTAGATTCAGGATCATTCAGACGGTGTTCAACCAATGTTTCCATCAGTGATGGCACCATAACCAAACGTGTGATTTGATATTTTTTAAGGCAATGAGTAAACGCTTCTGGCGAATACTGTGCCTGAGTCGGAATCACCGCAAGAGGTACCCCCTTTAGAAGTGGAGTGAATATCTCTGCGATCGAATCGACAAAACTGATCGACGTTTTCAGGGCGCAGACTTCTCCTGCTGCGTAAGGCATGTTCTGCCAAGTCCATAAGAATCTATTCAGTGCACCGACTTCCGTTGCTGGAACCGCTTTAGGTGTCCCCGTTGAGCCGGACGTAAACGTCACATACAGAAGAGGTTTGTCCGTTTGAGAATGATCTGTGATCACCAAGCCTTGCTGGCTCTTAATATCCGTTGAGTCAAAGTACGGTGCAGCCATGTCAAACGCAGTGCAATCTAATGCACTTTGGTCAAATGTATTACGGCCAATGATCAACTCGCATTGCGCAATTTCTACCATGTGTTTTAAGCGACCTTCAGGCAAGCTTGTTGCCAACGGTACGTAACACGCGGAAAGCTTGACGATGGCGAGTAATGACACCAACAAGTCTTCTCCAAGATCAAGATGCACACCGACTCGTGATTGGTAACCAACACCGACAAACGCTAACTGACACGCTAATGCCTCCGCTTTGTCATTCAATTGTTCAAACGTGCATGTGACACCGTCACCAATCAACGCTGGTGCTTCCGGGGTGGTTTCAACTACTTGTTGCCATAATTTGTGGATGCTGTTGTTCACGATTGGCGTCAATGGCCCTTGCAATGCCCCATGTTGGTTGTCTGAGTTATAACAAAGTGCATTTAATTGGCATGAAGGACGGGCAATCATTTGCTTCAAGATCCCCTGATATTGCTCCAATAGTCGACGCATACTCGACGCCGTGAACAGCCCCTTTCGAAATACCAAATTAACTCGACCTTGGTCTTTTCCTAACTGCACATTCATCTCTAGTTCAGTGGAAATGGCAGGCTGCGCCGTTGGCTTAATCACGCACCCCAGCTCTCCTTCAAGAGTTTGTGAGTTATCCAACACAAAGCTGATCTGATAAAGAGGATGACGGTTTCCATCGCCTCCCGCCGCCATTTCACTGACCACACGTTCAAATGGAACATTTGAATGCTTCATCGCGGAAAGTAAGGTTTTGGTCTGCTCGCTAACCAGCTGCTCAACACTCCAATCCCTATCGACACGTTGACGAATGGCGATGTTATTCAGGAATAAACCAGGAATGGCCTGCATTTGCACAGTGGGTCTATTGGCAACGTGGGTTCCAATGACAACATCATCCTGAGAGAGATATCGGCTAATTAAGAGTTGAAACGCAGCCATCATGACAGCAAATTCCGTGGTGTTATGCTGCTCTGAGAAGCCTTTTAAGGCGTCAATCATCGAAGCATCCAGTGACAGCACCTCAGTCTGCGCTGTCAGATCGTTATTTTGAGGATCAAGCTGTGTAGGCAGTAACGCGGAGTCTTGGAAGCCTTCTAACTGCGAGCGCCAAAAATCGAGTTCTTCGTCAGAGCGACTCTGTTCAGATTCCCACTGGCAATAGTTAAAATAGTCCGCACGCTGAGCGAGGTGCAACCATTCATCACGATAACAGTCTTGCCATGCCTTCAACAGAATTTGCAAAGACCAACCATCGAACAACGCGTGGTGCACTGTCAAAAGCAACTCACAGTGTCCTTCTTCATGGTTGACGAGCTGAGCAACCCACCCTTTTCCACTGGACAGATCCAGTATTTCAGAAGCTTGTGCTCGGGTGAGCTTATCAATTTCACGCTCTGTTAACGGCAAAGCCTCCAACATCACGCAAGGGGTCTTTTCCGTTCTCACCCATTGGCCACTCTCCAACCTAGACTGAAAAACATCGAATTGAGACAAGGCTCGCTCTAACGAACTTTTCAGCCGTTCCACTTCACAATCGCGACTCAGCGTAATTCTGAACGGCAAATTGAATAGGTTCTTTCTTTGCGTCATTTGCTCAACAAAACAAATACGCTTTTGGCTTTGAGACAGTTCAGCCTTATCCAGTCGCTCTTCAGATAGAACCAAGGCGTGACTGCCCGCACTCTCTACCATTAATTCCGCTTGCTGAGCCACGGTTCTCGACTCGAACAGACTTACGACGGAATGCGCTTCGTGTCCTTGTGGAAACATAAGCGCAAACAGCTCAACGGCAGCAAGTGAATGACCGCCAAACAAGAAGAAATCATCGTTTGTCTTTTGAGGTGTTCTACCAAGCACTTGCTCCCATAACGCTGCGACGCTCTTGTGCTCAGGCAGAAGAATGTCTGTCGCGTCAATTTGGCTAAACACTAGCAGCTGGCGATCTAACGAAGCTAAAGCCGCTTTGTCTATTTTGCCATTGGCCGTTAACGGTATTGCCTCAACAACAAAATAGACCGATGGGATCATCTGCTCAGGCAAGGTCTTTCTCAGCAAAGAATCCAGTTGCTCTGCGGACATGGTGTGATCGTGTTCGCCCACCACAAATGCCTGCAACTGACCGTTTTCAACCAACACTTGGGCCTGATTTACCGCTGGATGGCTCTCTAAGGCTCGATGGATCTCTTGAGATTCAATTCGGTAGCCTCCCACCATGATCTGATCATCTTTACGCCCAATGAACTCTATTTCACCATCCGCGCGATAACGGCCTATATCTCCAGTACGGTAGTAACGGGCCCCATCCTCAGATTCAAAGAACTTATCTCCCTCAAGCTCAGGGCGATTTACATACCCTTGCGTTACACCAATTCCGCTGCAACACATCTCACCCTCAACCCAAGGTGGGCAGTCTCTTCCGTGCCTATCTAAGATTCGATACTGATTGTTCGCAATAGGTTTGCCATAGGGCACGCTTGACCAAGTTTGATCAAAAGTCTCCACCTCATACATGATATTCCAAAGGGTCGTTTCCGTAGGTCCACCAACAGAAACCAAGCGAGCACTAGGCAGTGAAGCCTTCATGTCCGAATACGTTGAAAGTGGGATCCAGTCTCCCCCTAAAAAGGCGATGCGAACACTGCTTAAAGCATGAGGATTCTGCTGTTTGAGCGCCGTCAGCAACATTTGCATCAGTTGTGGCACGCTGTTCCAGCACGTTACCCCATGACGCTCAATCTGATGGATCCACGCCAGCGGATCGCGATAATCCTTAGACGCAGGGTAAACAAGTTGTCCACCTGTCTTAACCGCAGCCAGCAAATCAAACCATGCCATGTCGTGATGCAGCTGAGTCAGCCCGAAGAAAACGTCTCGATGGTCAAATTGGAATCGCTCAATGGTTGCATTCACGGCATTGTTCATCGCTACTTCAGCGATTTTTACACCCTTTGGCTGGCCTGTTGAACCCGAGGTATAAATGATCAACATGCTCTCTGCGCTAGATTGTTGTCGAGCCACGGCATCACTGGTGGATATTTTCGCAATATCCAATGTCGGCAACCCAATGTTCGCCGCCTTTTCTTTATAAAACTCAGTACATAAAACCAACGGCGCTTTAGTATCACTAGAGATAAATTGAATGCGCTCGATGGGGTTTGAGCAATCAATAGGAACGGCAGTGTGGCCTTGGTGTACCAGTGATAAAAAGGCAGCAACTTGCTTCCAGCCTTTTTCAGCCATGATCAAAACCGGTTGGTTCGGGGCAAGACCCAGTGACGCAATGTGACCAGAAAGTGCATTCACACGCTCATTCAATTGCGCCCAGGTCATTTCGCCTTCGTCGCATACAATCGCAACGCTATCTGGGTAACGTGAAACGGTGTTTGAAAAATCGGCCCAGATATTCTCTTGCAATAAATGTTCTTCATGTATTAGAGCAACATTGTCTACCTGAGGACGTTGCTCTTTGTCTGGCTGTTCAACCAAACCTAAAATGCCATTTAAAAACACATTAAACATCTGCTCAATTTGGCCTGGATAGAATTGGTCTTCTCTGACATCCCAAAACAAATAAAGCCCTTCGCGACTCTCATGGTACTGACAATCAATTTTGACCTGAGGCGTTTGAGAAATGGCGTATTCCAATTGCCCTAATTGTTGAAGAGTATCAATGAATGACTGCTTTTCGCCGCTTTGAGTCACCCATTCTGGAGCATTGGTGAATACAAAAGGCATGGTTTGAACACTTTGCGAACGCTCATTTCTTTTTCGTAAAATATCGACGCCAGACACGCCCGCTTCGACACTCTCTAACACCATTTTCTGAGCGCACTTAATTCGGCTTACGCGATCCATTTCAGCATTAAAGTCGAACCCAACCAGTGAAAATGTCGCGAACTCTCCAATAATATGATTGACTCTTGAATCGTCAGAGTTGCGATTAAAGCGCGGAACATTGACGGTAAAACAATCATTACTTGACCATAAGTGCAGTACTTCCGCATACAAGGTCAGCAAGGTTGATGCTAGCGTTACGTCTTTATTTGAACACCAATTCTTAAGCTGCTGCATCTTCTCACCCGATAACCAATGTTCGTAACGCTGGAATCTCGGCATGGACTGCGAGCGTGAACATTCAGGTAAGCTCGGAGCTGGAGGTAAACTCCCCGCCATATTATCGATATAGTCTTGCTGCTGTATTGAACTTTGCTCACCGTCTAGATGAGTACAATAATCTCTAAAGCTCAATTCAATCGCGGGTAATGCCACTTCATCCCGGTATAACTGCAACCATTCTTGGAAGAGGATTTGATAGCTCCACCCATCGATGCACCAGCAATCAATACTCAGACATAACGTTTTCTTATCGCTAGAGGTGACAACCTGAAACGTGTTCTGAGGCCATTTCGTGAGATCATAGTTAGCGTGAGACAAGCGGTTACGTGTATCGAGCAAAGCTGCGTCAAAACTCGGCTCAGGCTCAATCACGCGAAAAGGCGGAACCGTCACTTCTTTGAGAACCTTTTGCTGGCCATCGGACGTCACCACCGCGCGAAGCATGTCATGGCGTTGTACCATGGTTTCCCAAGCACTATGCAGTCTATTAATATCCAGCTCCGTCGCATCTATTTCAAAATACAGATGGATAGCAACACCGCCGCCCTCAACAGACGCACTACGACCTAACCAGTAAGCCTGTTGGTTTTCATTAAGATCAAAAGGCTCAAGTCGTTGCTCAACAGAAGATCTGATCGCTCCCTTGTATGTTTTGTCACTTAAATAATTCAGCAATTGATCTTTATTGGTTTTGAGCAAATTCACCGTTTCGGCATCTAACTTGCCACTTTGACTAGACACTTTTAACTGCCCATTCAACGCCCTCAGCTTAATGCCCTTCGCTTTAAGCTGCTTTAAAAGAGAAAAGGTATCTTTGTGATTCATAGTTAAAACGTCCATTCTTCCGTCGTGTCGTCTTGTGTTTGATTCCACAGTTGCAACTCAACCCAATCGCATACTGCCGCAGGTGAGGAGTTTTCAGCTAAAAATGACAGCTCAATGTTGTGAGAAAACGTCTCGCGCAGTTCCGTTAAGAGCTGCATTAGGTGAAGTGAGTTACCACCGAGTTCGAACAATGACGAGTCAATATCAGTGACAGACGCACAGAGCAGTTTTTCATAAAGGGATAAGACGGTGCGCATGGTCGGCGATGCCGCTTCAATAAGCTCAACCACTCGTTTTTGATCAATAATGTTTTGATCAATAATGGCATCTAACGCTTTTTGATCGACTTTTCCATTTGGGTTAAGAGGAATACTCGAAACACGACGAATATCAGAAGGCTGCATGTAATGCGGCATGTTTGACAGCGTGTGGCGAACCTCATCGAGGTCCACTTCAGAATCACTGGTAATAAAAGCTTGGATTTGGCGTTTCTGCGTACTCATGCGAACATAAGCAGTCGATACCTCTGCATGACACCTTATGGCACTTTCAATTTCACTCAACTCAATACGAAAACCATTCAGCTTGATTTGAGAATCGACACGGCCAACAAACTCGATGTTTTTCGATGCGGATACACGGGCATAATCGCCAGTCAAATAGCCTCTCTGTCCCTTGAAATCGATGAACTTCTCTTCAGTTTGTTCCTTAAGCCCCACATATTCCGTTGCTAAGCCTTGGCCAAAGCACACCAGCTGACCCACTTTACCTTGTGGTACTGGCTTAAAATCATTATCTAAAAGAGCAACGTATGTTCCTGTGACTGGTTTTCCAATTGGGATGTCTTTCAAAGATTGAGTTGAGTCAGGCTCCACCACATGTGTCGTAGTAAAGATGCCGTTTTCAGTGGGACCGTAACAATGGATAAACTGGGTCTTTGGCGCTTGACTCAACGCTCGTTGAACATGAGAAACTGACACCTTCTCTCCTCCAAACATCACGTAAGATAAAGAGTTGAAGATCGACGTATCCGCATCGGAAATACGATTAAACAAACCAGAAGTGAAAAAAGAGGTTGTGACGTTAAACTCACTCAATTTTCGAGACAAAAGTTCAACATCCAATACTTCATCTTTGTCTAGGATCGCTAATGTCGCACCGTTATACAGCGCTCCCCACAACTCCAAAGCCGACGCATCAAAGGCAGGGTTAGCAATGTAGCTAAATACTTGCTCTGTCATCGGACCTAGAAAACGAGGTTGGTCGATGATTCTAGCGATCGCTTGGCCAGGGAGCGAGACCCCTTTGGGCATGCCCTCAGAGCCTGAAGTAAAGTACACATAGTTCGGCTTTTCGAGCGTTAGAGACTGTAATGGCATCGAGCTCGCATGAGTACTAGAGCCTTGCTTTTTCGCCTCAAGTAAATGCTCGATAATAAGCACGTCTTCTTTACTGTTTAGCTCACTCGCTTTTTCAAAAGACGTGATGATGCTTTGACACTCAACGAATGATAACTGCTGCGTTACGCGCTCAAGCGGTGTGTCGTAGTAAATAGGAACAACGGTACAGCCCAACGCGTGGCACGCTAACGTCGCTACGATTTGATAGACATCTCTTTCCAAATAAAGCGCAATTGGCGCGTTAGACTTAAGGCATGGCGTGATCTGAGACATCAACGCTTCCGTTTCAGCCAACAGTTCAGCGTATGTCCATTTTACTTTGGTTGACGTAATTGCCAATTTATTAGGATTGTTGATCGCTTGGGTACGAAAAGTTGAATACAGCGAATGATCTAGGTTGCTTTTTCTCGTATCCCCCACCATGAATACTTCGCCAAGTCGATCCTCATTCTCACAATGCTGAATGAACAACTCTATCTCTTTCGCATCATAACCATTCGTGAAGTGGATACCGTGATCACTGCCTAACGACACAACCAATGCATCCGCATCAAAGCCTAGCAACGCATGAAGCTCATTTGAGTTTACGGCATCAAAGTTCACTACCGTACGAACGGTTTTCTTTGGTGAAGCTATGGGTTCAAAACGAAACTGTTTTATTGTCTGCTGACGAAGTGACCATTCGACTGAACCGGTATACCACTGTTCATTCATCAAAACGTTGCATTCGACGTACCCTTGCCCAGTCATTGAAGCGCCAACAGAAAGCAGGTGTGAAACATATTCCTGTGAACTTCTGCTGTCTAAAGCCTGTATCGGTCGTGAGGCTAATGCCGACAAATCCGATACGTCTCGCCCAACAGGAAGTAAGAAATAATGGGCACCCTGCTCTCTTTCAAGCGGAGAAGTTTGTTCTACTAACACGTGAGATGTCCCAAGAATGTTTTAAACGGAGCATCAGGTTAAACCAATATCACTTAAATGCTAATGATATCCATTATCAAATCCGTACAGTGAATATATTGCTCCGCATAATGACAAAAACATTGTGCCTTGCATGCCACAATACCGACATCTCGTAACATAACTTAACCATGGATTGACACATGAACAAAAAGCCACCGATTTATAAAGAGATCATTAAACTCTCTTTGCCACTAATGTTTATCCAAATATGCCAAGCATCGCTCGGGCTCGTCGACACCCTTCTCGCTGGGCAATACCATTATAAGGATCTCGCAGCAGTCGGACTGGCGAGTAACATTTGGACTCCGATCGCCATTCTCATCACTGGCATTATGTACGCCTTGGTGCCCAAATTTTCAGCGGCCGATGCCAAACAAGATAATGAAGCTTGCGCGACACTGTTAGCTCTGGGAAAGCGTAATGCCGCTGTGCTTTCTGTACTTGGGTTCCTTGCTTTGCAGCTTTTTGCCTTCTCTGCACCCTATATCATCTCGGATCAGGAAGTTGCGAAAATAAGTCAGAACTATCTTCATGCTGTCGCCTTTGCTGTGCCGGGCCTGACTTACATGATCCTTTATCGATTTTTCAATGAAGGCCGAGGGAAAATGCTGCCAATCGCCCTCACTGGTGCTCTATTATTAGTGCTCAATAGTGCACTCAATGTTGTGCTCGTTAATGGTCACCTAGGATTACCAGCACTAGGAGGATTAGGCTGCGGGGTTGCAACAGCAATCACAACGTATTGTGCTCTTTTTTGTTTATGCGCCCTTTCCAGAAAATCGCTTAAGTCCATCAATACTGAAAATCGAAGCGTCGAGAGCTCAGAGGCGAAAAACCTAATGCTAGAAGGCTTACCCATTGGCATTGCACTCATCTTAGAAGTCTTGGCACTGACAGCATTAGCTTTCTTTGCTTCGGCACTTGGCACAAAAGTGGTCGCGGCGCATCAAGTCGCCATTAATGTTGCCATGGTCGTATTCATGATTCCGGTAGCAATAAGCAGTGCCGCGACCATTCAGGTCTCCAAATACAGGGGAATGTCTCTGCCGTTTGAATCTAAACGCTCTGGTATCGCCGCGCTCACCATGGCTACGCTGTATGGTGGAATCATGACGGTGCTAATCTTGGTGTTTGGTAAACAAATTGCGCCTTGGTTTAGCGAAGACCCAGAAGTGATAACCCTCATTTCGAGCCTGATCATTTTCATTGCCATGTTTCAGCTCGTTGACGCAATACAAATGGTGGCCGCCGGTATCTTACGAGGCCTTGAAGAATTTGTTCGCCCCCTTGTGACCGTATTATTTGTCTATTGGATTGTGATTATCCCTATCAGCTATTTCATTGGGGTCAAAGGTTGGTTCGTTGAGCAACCTAACATCGAACACATTTGGCTACTGCTCACCTGTGGACTTACCTTTGCGGCGCTCTTATTAGGGACTCAAAGCTACCTTCAATTAACAAAGCTTGCTCACAAACCTGAGCTAGCCAACGCTTAGAAAAAAGGCTCAAGCAATGCTTGAGCCTTCTTTTATCCTACGTGAACCGATTTTCGTCGGTAATGTTTTGGGCTACACATGTACTGTTCTTTGAACTTTTTCGAAAAGTGCCCTACATGTTTAAACCCCACAATATTCGCCACTTCTTGTACAGAAAGATCCCCTACTGCTAAAAGCTCTCCTGCCTTAGCCATTCGCTTATTAGACAAAAATCCATAGACAGTCTCACCGAACACCATCTTAAAGTTTTTCTTGAGCTTGTTATCGTTAATACCGATTTGGCGAGACAACTCAATTAATGAAGGAGGCGAATCCATACGCTCTTCCATGATTCGAGCGGCTAATTGAATACAGTCCATGTCTCGTGGTGTCATTCCACAACATACGTTAACTTCTCGGTGCATATTGTGATAAATAAGGGCAAGCAGCTCTAATACTTTTCCTTGCAGATAAAGCGTATTGGCCGCTTTCCCTAATTTAGAACGTAAAATTTCTTCCACGTTTTTCACAATATCCGAAGTCACCTGAACAGACTCGAATCGATTAATTTCAGAAAGTTCATCCGAACCATCCTCAAACAATAGCTGCATCATTGACTTAGGGACGCAAAAGTTTATAAATTTTGTTCGAGAAGTGCCATAACGAAACTCCAGCTCCCCTTGATGACAAACAAAAAACAGTGCCTTGTCTTTATCAATGATTATCGATTCCGACTTTCCAGAAACCAATACCTCAACCTCACCTTCTATTGCGAGGCAAGCACCAAAATAGTCCTGTGCTGCCTCTTTAAAGCTGGTGGGGTGATGAAAAGTAACATCGCTATAGGTAATATTTAGCCCGGGGGCCAGTTCAACGATGTAGCCATGGCCTAAACACATGTTTTCATCAAGTTCGACTTTTGTGGTTGCATAATCAGCAAGTCGATTTTCGCCCCCCCCTTCAAATCCTTCACACATTTTAAAGGCAGATTGAACGTTACTTTTTACATAGGCCATGATTATATCTCTTAGCGTTTATTCTCTATTGAGTAATCATAGGAAAATACTATAAATGATAAGCATTATCAATTGAGTCTAAATTTATACAGATCGCAAAAAATCAGAATAATCCAATGAAAACAAAACATTAAACTTCCCACCCTTGCGAATCCAACTGGTCATTCCACAAGGTTTGATACCCGTTTGATGATTTTATCAACTGTTCATGGGCTCCAATCGCTTCTATTTCACCATTCTCCAAGACGACAATTTGATCCGCATAGATCACATTCAATAAATTATGCGCAACCAGTATGACTGTTTTATCTTTTACCAAAGAAGAAATAGCGCGTTGTATCAATGCCTCATTCCCCACATCTAACGCCGCCGTCGCCTCATCAAGCAACACAATAGGCGCGTCTTTTAACAATGCTCTTGCAATAGAAATTCGTTGTTTTTCGCCCCCCGATAATCTCATTCCCCCTTCCCCGACAACCGTTTGTAACCCATCAGGGAGACGCTGAATAAAGTCCCAGCATTGAGCCTGGCGACAAACCTGCTCCAATTGTGTTGATGAAACTTCCTGCCCCATGACCAAGTTGTTATAGATGGTATCGTCGAAAAGGTAAACCTCTTGAAAAACCATACTTATCTGTTCGGAGATCTCGGTTTGACTCATACTTTTTACGTTCTTTCCACCAATCGTGATAACGCCTTCGTCCGTGTCCCAAAAACGAGCAATCAAACTCATCATTGTTGATTTTCCAGATCCTGACGGTCCGACGATCGCCGTTACAGACTGTTCAGGAAAAGTAACGTTCATCTGCTTGAAAAGCGGCGTGCCTTCATAACTGAAATGCACATTCTTGAATTTCACCTCATGCCCTAAACGGTCTGATGCTACCTCCGTCTCTTCGATCAGTTCTTTTTGTTCCAATACCCCTTCTATGCGAGACATAGAAACTTTAAAGTACTGAAACTGAGTCAGTAAAATAGCAAGCTGAGTAAGTGGGCGATAAAATTGCATTGAAACGAGTAAAAACAGTAAAAAAACAGTAACAGAGAGCGTTTCTGTCCCTATGGAATAAAGCCCAAACATGATCAAGCTGGCAAAACCTGCCTCGGAAAAAATAATGAAGGCAGCTGGTGCCAAACTGGCTTTCATTTCATATTTTAGGTGGGCGTCTCGTGCGTTTTTCATTTTTTCGTCAAGTTTGAGATACTCTCCATCGGCTTGCCCATGCGCTCGAAGTACTCGTATGCCCATAATGTATTCAAAGATTGCACTGCCCAATTTATCTGCGGTTTGAAACAGCTTGCCTTTACCCTCTTGGCTTAAACGAGACAAAAGCACAAACATGACGATGGCGATAGGAAAACCAACCAGCATGCTCAATGCTAAACGCCAGTCAAAGATGAATAGACCCACCATTAACAAGCTAAGAACACACACAATACCGAGCACATAGCTAATAACGTGTGACAAGGTATGTTCGGTAAATTCAACGTCTTTTAATAACGTATTATTAAGTGTGCCTAAGTCCATTGAGAGTAATGAACCTAGAGGGATGCGGGTGAGTTTTTCCATCATATTTTTACGCATTTCGTAACCCGAGCGACTGCTAAATTCACTGTGCGTAATGAAGGTTAATTTCACCGCAATTAATCGGGCCACCAAGCACACCACAATTAAAACACAGTAAAAAAGGAGATGATTGAGAGAGGATGTAGACTCCAACATTTCAGCGAGGATAAAGAACACGCAAAAGTTTGGCACAATCATAGTGACTGCATCGGCTATCGCGACGGCGATATTTTTCCCAATCGTTGCCCTCGAGCAACCCGATAAACGCATTATTTGATTAAGCACAACCCATCTCCTCATGCTTTGCTTTATTCGTTACGGACCAGTTTTGAGTCTTTTGGCTCTTACGCCACATTGAGCCATACAAACCATTAAGTGCGACCAACTGGTCGTGTTTTCCTTGTTCGATAAGCTTCCCATCGTCCATAACAAGTATCTGATCCGCTCTCTGAATCGTGGCTAAACGATGAGCAATGATGATCACTGTTTTTCCTGTCATCAATTTACTCAATGCACTTTGAATAAGTTTTTGGTTGGTGGCATCGGAATGTGAAGTCGGCTCATCTAAAATGATGATGGGTGCATCTTTCAATATCGCACGAGCGATCGATAATCTTTGTTTTTGACCACCACTAAGTCGTGTATCTTTGCCAATCACCGTGTCATACCCATTGGGAAGCTGAGAGATAAAATCGTGGGCGTTGGCTGCTTTTGCCGCCGCAACAATGGCCTCCATTGAATAGTCTTTACCCATCGAAAGGTTACTCGATACAGACTGAGTAAATACAAAGGAATCTTGGTCAACCATCGCGATAGCATCCATGCGCTGCGCTTCAGACATCTTTGATAGTGACTGCCCACCAATCAAAATTTCGCCACCAGCCACAGGCCAGAAGCCCGCGAGAAGAGAAGCTAAGGTGGTTTTCCCCGCCCCGGAATGACCCACAATGGCAGTTAGACTTCCTGAAGGTACCGTAAAGCTTACATTATTGATTGCTTTTTGTTGCTTCCCTTCATAGCAAAAGTCGACACTGTTAAATTCTATGTCATGGTGACGCATTTCGGATTGACTCGCTGTGTCTTCCATCCTAGGCAAATTGACGATTTTTATTAAACGCGCCACACCTTCAAACACTTGCCCAAGATAAGTGCTCAATAACGTCAGGTTAAACAGCGGCTCTAACATACCCACACCGAGCAAAATACACAGTAAAAAGCTGGAAACACTTAACGAGCCCTGAAACCAAAAATACAAGCCCGAAGGTACAAGAAAAACAAGCCCAGAGCTCAGAACAATTTTAAATAAGGCAAAAGGCCAACCCGCGCTTTTGGTCCATGATTCGATGTAGTTCTTATGGTGCTGTATGTCATTATCTAACTGATTGTACGACCGCTCACCAATACCAAACAGACGCACAACCGGCATGGCTCTAATAAACTCTGTCACAGAACTGTTTAGTTTTTCGACGGACTCATGATATTGCTCAGCCTTCGATTGATAATCTTTAAACAGTACTGCCTGACATAAGATCGCGAGCGGAATGGGGACTAACGCTATTAGCGCCATTCTGACGTCAATCACCATTAATAAAATGAACGTCGCCAATGGAATAATAAAAGAAGACACCAAATCAGGAAGTTGATGTGCTATAAAAACCTCGATACGGTCAATGTCTTCCGTCAGGTTCTTTTTCAGCTCGCCACTGTTTTTTCGACTAAAAAAACCAAGCCTAGTTTTTGAAAGACGATTTACAACCGAGTGCCTAATATTGTACTGAATATGGAAAGCACAGTGGTGGGCCAAATAAACGGATATCAATAGAGATAAATAACGTGCCACCATGATAAAAAGCACAATAATCGACAACGACCAAAGTTGATCCCACCCTTCTCCCGCGATCAGTTTATCGACAATTAAATAAACAACATAATAAGGCCCGAGAGCAAGGACGGCTGCGGTAAGCGAAAATAAAATGGCGAACCAAAGCATCCATTGTTGTGTTTTACATTGATGAAACAACCATTTCAGAGGATGAGAATTACCTTTTTGCATAATAAATCCTTTTTAACACGAGAAAGGCAGCACATGATATGCTGCCTGAAAATCAAATAAGCGTATGTACACTCATTAAATTGCTTGGTTAGAATCTGGCTTCTAAATCCAACCCAAACCTGAGCGGCTCTCCATAGGTGCTGTTATTAGTACCGCCCCAATTGACAGAGTAGGTTTGATAGCGTTCATCGGTTAAATTCGCTCCCCATAAACGGATCGAATAATCGTCACGGTATGAAAAATCAAAGTTGGCATTGACGACAAAATACGGGTCTTGGAATTTTTCACCTCGTCCGTCTTGAGCCACATCGCCGAAATAGCCCACGCTCATAGAGGGAGTAAAGCTCCAATCATCGTTAATGTCAGCAAAGTAGGTTGTTTCAACATGGACGTTATGCTCAGGCGCATACGGCACTCGATTACCTTCTGCCATGCTGGCACCGGTATAACCATCCACTTGAGCAATCTTCGCGTTATTGAAACCAAACCTTAGTGCCGCTTGCCAAACATCCGTAAGTAAGGCTGAAATAGAACCCTCAATGCCTCGAGATCGAACTTCCTGGATGCTGGCAATGCGTGTATTACCACCAGCATCAGGGTATGCGTATTGGAAGTTTTCTACACGAGCATCAAACAAATTGATATTGGTCATGATGGTGCGATCAAGCCAATAACTTTTGTAACCGATTTCTACCACTTTACTGGTTTCAGGATCATACGTTTTTCCGTAGCCTAAGCGCGCTCCAGCAGCCGTGGTTTCCTCAGCCATCCAACTGCCACCACCACTCAAAAGCCCTTCCCCATAACTGGTATAAACCGTGTGATCTCGTCCGAAGTCTTTTGACAAGGCGACTTTAGGCATGAACTCAGAATAGTCCGTTTTATAGTCACCTTGAGTTTGAGCTGGGCTTAAAAACATATTGTAGAAGGAAGAATCTATTTCATAATTCTCTTTTGTATAGCGACCACCTAGGTTTAATGACCATGTCGGTGCAAAACGCCAAATCGCATCAACGTACGCGGTATAAGTGTCTCGCTCAAATTCACCTGCCGTTTTCGTCAAGGCCATATTAGACACTTTCATTGCCGCTTGGTTATTGTTGTCTTCCGTGACTTTGTAATAGGCTGCGCCGACAACCCAATCAATAGGCAGTTCATTAGGTGTCGAGGCAAGTCTGAACTCTTGAAAATAATCTTTTTCTCTTATCCAAGTGTCGACCAAAGTTGAAGCGGCATCCGCTGTAACGGCCAGATCAGCGTCAAAACGGCCAAAAGTATCAATCTTTCGATAGCCAGAAACAGAACTTAACATCCACTCAGGCGTCAAATTCCAGTCTACGTTTAAGGCCATCCCTTTGGAGGTTTGGTCAAATAATCCCTCTACATCAAACGCCGTCTTAAGATCATCCCCTCGGTTGGGTTTTGACGTCTCAGGTACGTATGGGTAAGCGCCACCATCGGTTTCACCATAATCCATATACAAAGTAGCGGACCAATCTGTGCTTGGGGTCCAATACAAACTTATCGCGACATTGTTTTGTTTTTTATCATCAACCGATTTACCTAGATGAGTGTTATCCACAAAGCCATCGCGTTCTAGCTGGCTCACGGCGATTTTCGCACTAAGTTCATCTTCGATAAGGGCGGTAGACGCTAAGAGCTGAGCACTCTTTTCATTGTAATTAGCAACACCAAGCTTCACACGAGCAGTGGGTTCGTTGTCCGGTTTTTTCGTCGTAATAACGATAATACCGTCTCGGGCATTACTGCCATATATGTTTCCCTGTGGCCCTCGTAAGAACTCTATGGACTCCACATCGACCAAGGATAAGTTCAGACCATACAGGCTCGTTTGCGGTACTCCATCAACATAAATAGGAACGTTGGCTTGCTCTAAGTTACGTGGTAACCCGCGCACTTGAACATAGTTGTAATCTCCAGCAATATCCGATAGCGTCATGTTCGGAATCGATTTTATGGCATCCGCAACGGTTCGATAACGCTGCGTCTCCATGTCTTCCGACGTTAGAAAATCCATGCTTTGCGGAATATCTTTAATATCTTTCTCTACTCGGGCTGCCTGTACAATCATCGTCTCATCAACGTTTTCGATTGCAACAGCAGGCAAAGTACCCAGGAGTCCAGCAATTGCGGCTCCTACCACTGTGAGGTTATTCATTAGATAAATCTCTATTGCTTAGTTCGTAAAAAAACCAGCAAAATACTAAATGAATATTATTCTCATTAGAATATAAGGAACAGCACCATGGGGAGCAATTTTAGCACTCAAAGTATTCTTACTATTTATATAAGAGCTGACGTGTTGCCACTCGAAATATGAGTCTGTCATAACAGGCTATGTCGAAGGGGGGTTAATACGAAAAGGACTTCTAATACAAACGAACAACTTGCCCTTTAAAGGCAAACAACACGCATATAACCAATTTACGATCAAAAAAGAGCGCCGTGATCAGGCGCTCCTTTGTTTCATTATGAACAATAAGCGCTCTCTACGAAGCCAAACGTTCAGTCGAAATCGGCCACTGGTGAGGCCGTTGATGTCTGACACACATGGCTTTATTCAACCTTTGAAGCAAAGTAAGCGTGTCTTGCCAGCTCAAACAAGCATCCGTCACCGACAAGCCGTAATCTAATGGTTTCTGAAGATCTTGATTGCCGCCTTGAATAAAGCTTTCTGCCATGACACTGGATATAGCCATGCTCCCCGCCTCAATTTGCTGACATACCGACTCAGCAACCACCAACTGTTGCTTGTGGTTTTTCTGGCTGTTACCGTGGCTCAGATCCACCATAATATGGGTATTGATACGCTGCTGGCTTAACTTCGCATAAGCATCATTCACGTCAGATTTGTGATAATTTGGCTCTTTACCACCACGAAGGATCATATGCCCATAAGCATTGCCCTTAGAGCGCAACAACGAGAGCTGACCAAAAGAATTCAGGCCACAAGTGGTATGACTATGGTTGGCAGATCCAATCGCGTCCATCGCTATCTGAGTATTGCCATCGGTGCCATTTTTAAAACCTACCGCATAAGGTAGGGCCGAGGCCATTTCTCGATGTGGCTGAGACTCCGTGGTTCTCGCCCCTATCGCAGCCCAGCTGATCAGATCAGAGTAATAAGGGAGCAAATAAGGATTAAGAATTTCGGTGGCAACGGGTAATCCCATCTTGTTAATTTTATAAAGTAGTGAACGTGAGCGATGTAAACCATCAAGGTAATGATTAGAACCATCTAGATCAGGATCAGAAATAAACCCTTTCCACCCTAATGTGGTTCTTGGTTTTTCAAGATAGGTTCTCATCACAATGAACAAAGAGTCACTATAACGCTCACTAATGCCGCGCAATAACTCCGCATACTCTAAACAAGCGATTTCATCATGCACAGAGCATGGCCCTATGATCACCAATAATCGTTTGTCTTTACCCGTAATGATGTCTTTAATCGTTTTTCTGCTGTTCTCAATATGCTCAGACACATCAGGACACACGGGTATTTCGGAAAAAAGGGTTTTAGGGATCGGCAAGTGCTCTAAACATTGGCAGTCATAGTGATTCATGCGCACACCTCCATACCCTGTTTTAGTACTCGATTGTGTTTGTATTTAAGCCAACCACTGAATGTCAAAGACAACGCGAATAATACGATGGCAGACGCCACCCCCTGATCCAACAATAGGAGCGTGACCCAAGCAAACAACAGTGATAATAATGCAATGGTCATCAGCTTTGATTCCACTTTCTCTTGTGTCAAACACACGTACAATATGGGGGTTAATGAAGAAAAACCAATCAATGACCAAATACCTAACTGAAAGATAGATTGATCAGAAAAAATGGAGATCAAATAACACGCCACAAGAAAGATTAATAAGATCCACTCATGAGAAAGAGAATACCTCGTCATATTTTTACTGACTAAAGCACCAACACTGATTAACTGCGAATCCAGCGACGACATAATCGCGGCTAAAATACTAATAGCAATAATGCCACTCACCCACTCTTGATCCAGTACAGAAATTAAAGCAATAATGATCGGGCTATCTGGTTGTTCCGATAATTCTAAATTCGCCACAATCCCGATACTCACACAAGAGATCCAAAGCAAAACCACGCACACTGGGTACAAGATGAGAGTTGAATTAAACGTCTTGGCTGACTTTGCGGTACACCAATGATTAAAAATATGAGGAAAAGCACCCACAGAGAAAGTGATAATATAAAAAGAAACAATCTCCATTATTCCAGGTCGGCTTTCTATATTAAACACGTCCGGCTTTATCAAAACAAGCTTGCTGATTGTATCGGTAATGCCTCCATTTTTTTGAATCAAAAAAGAAAAAATATAAATAGATCCAAAAATAAAGATAAATGCTTGAACAGAGTTAATTAACGACGTACCTCTTATTCCACCAATAATCACATAAACATAAATAAGTAATGCCACCAGTCCTGTTGTTACTTTCGCATCAACAGTCATACCATATTCTTCAAAGAATACCGAAGCGATTTCTCCTCCACCTTTTAACCCGACGATGATGTAAGGAACAAGAAAACACAAACACAAAATCATAAAAATATAACGGCACAGTGAAGAACCTGTTTTCAAGTACACCAACTCAGGTTGAGTAACAAACCCCGTCGATTTTGATTGCTCACAGACTTGTGTTCCCAATATTTTAAATAAAAAAGGAACAATAAGCGCCGTCGCACAACCTAAAGTAATGAATACATTAAAGCCACCTGAAAAACTCTTATCGGGAGCACCAATGATCGATATCGCGGTCATGTTAGTGGCAAATAGAGTTAACAAAAGAACCACTGGCCCGATATCATGACCAGCATGAAAGAAATTAGACTTGAATTTAAATTTTGAATACAGCGTAACCGCTATGATCACGGCTGAATAGAATATTAGCGTATAAATCATTGTTGATTACTTCTTGATATATGATAAAGGATAGATAGGAAAATAAGTATTACATTGAAAACCAAAATGGTGACTATTCCTTTCACATAGTATGGAAAAACAATGTTAACCATAAAATAAAGCAATGAAAATATAACCATCACTAACACGTCAAACTTTGAGCTATTATAAGACATATTCATAAACCTTTGCTAACGTATTATTTTCATTATCGGTAATATCATTGGCTCTACCATAAAGACATTCATGTTGACATACGCCATTATTAGGGGAATGCTTTAATGATGTGGTTTTAAATATCTTTTTATTTACAAATCTAACATTAATATCGTTATCAGAAATGACAGAGCCAAATGGAACATTAGAGTTGACCAGTTTTTCTACAATGTTATTACTTAATGTTTTTTTATTGATTTCTATATTTGCATATAAAAGATTATTTTTATTGTTGTGCAAAACTACTTTACGATTTATCCACCCTGATGCGGTTTCATACTGCTCTTTTTTTTCAATTAAAATATCGGAATTAAATTTTTTCTTTAGCCTCAATGTCATTAACTCATGATGACAGAGAATATTTTTACAATAAGGGCAGTCTTCGATCTCATCGATGACTTCAAGCTTAAAATCGGTATTATTCATATCTCGACCACGTGTTTAAATTCAACTGAAAATATATGGCGCTTAAATGTGTCATCTCACAACTCCATTTAAGCGCAGGAACTCATTTTTCTATAAGGAAATCGCAATATGTGAGGCACAGATAGCCACAGCATGATGTGCTTTTCCTTGATTAAGTAGTTGCTGAGCGGCAAGTATCGTCGCTCCCGACGAAGGCCCTACCGACTCACCGATTTTTTGCTGGACTTGCTGACTCATGGACCACGCTTGCTCAGACTTCACTCCGATTAAGTCAGCGACCTTACTTTTATCAAACAGTGTCGTTTTAATTGGAGGAGCAAGGCCAGGAATCGAGTGATGCTGCCAAGGGCGCCCAGCTAACACACGCGATTCATCTGGCTCAACCACATACACTTTGACACCAGCACCTGCTACCGCATCAGCAATCCCCATCGCAGATGCCGCCGTCCCGGCTGCAACAACTATGGCATCCATCTCTTTATGTTGCTCAAGTAATTCAGAACCAACAGCTCGATAGTGATCTGGCAAACTCGTGTCATTTAGCTGATCAAAAAAGTAAGTACTTCCATCATGCATGATTCTTTCTAATACATGCGGGATTTTAGCTGGCTCTGACTCAATCACTTCCGCCCCTAACCATTTACAGTAATTGATCACACTCACCACCGTACCCTTAGGTACAATTACCATGGCAGTAAAACCTAATCGTTTGGCTATCCACGCTAAACTAATACCCGCACAACCAGCACTCACAATAGCTAGATTCTTATACCCATCTAACGCGTTATTAGTAAACTTTTCAGTGAGCGCTTGTGGAATGCAACGATGTTTCATCGACAGTGACGGATTTTTATATTCCAGTTTTAGCTTTAAATTTGCGCTGATTTCATGCCCGGAGATCAACGGAGAAAACGCTTTATTAGACATACTCATTAGGATCTTCAATATCGATTAATCGTGGAATTTTAACGCCGTTAGACTTAGCCATATGTTGCTCTTTGATGCCTTTAATCGCACCTTGGCCTAACATTCTAATATGTGGACACACCGCGACATGAGAGATCAGCTCAGCTTCCACCTTGTCTAACACCGCTTGATGGTCTTGTGTTGATTCAAGCCACAGTTCGACTTGCTCTGCTTTTAAGTGATCTTGGTACCTAACAAGCACCGCATCGGTAACTTCCGGGGCTTTGTCTGTCACGCCTAGCACTAAGTCAGGAAACAAAGTCTGCCCTTTAATTTTAAGCTGATGATCAACGCGGCCAATGATGGCCCCCATTCTTAAACCATGACGCCCACAGCTGCATGGTTTACTGTCTAACCAAGCCGCAATATCACCCGTAGCATAACGAACAGCGATGAAACCTCTCGGTTGTGTTAACGTCGTAACAACCACTTCACCTGGCTGTCCTTCTGGTACAGGTAAGCCCGTTTCCGTATCAATCAACTCAACATGAACAAAATCACTATTAATATGAAACCCAGTATGACTCAAACATTCATGACCAATAGAGCCAACCTCACTGCACCCATATTCATTGAGGGCGTCTTTTATCCCCCATAAATCCATGACTTTTCGTGCAACGGGCGTCGGCTGGTTATTGGCATCGAATGACGAGCAAGCCCCAAAATAAGCGTAATCAGGCAGATCTTCTTTTGCAGGGAAATCATCCCCTAATGTTTCCACCATCTCTAGCATCACCATAGGATTTCCTACGACAAAATTAGGCTTGTGGTATTTGATGACACTATTTACACGACTTAAACGCTGTGGAGAACAACGGAACGTGCCAACTCCGACTTTCTTAGAGGCTTGCCATACCAAGGGGCCCAATGTGAACATGTCATTATTACTGAGTAATTGCAGCATACGATCACCCGATTCAGCCCCCAGCTCCGTCAGCACTCTCGAAATAGAATCGATCCATACTTGCTCTTGTAGGCGATGAACAGGCATATCAACAGGGCGACCTGTTGTGCCCGAAGAGCTCACAATATCGGTAAAATCGCCGTATTCAATCAACTCGTCCCAGTGATCCCGGATATCGCTTTTTCGTATCACTGGTAGCTTATAATATTGTCCCTGGCGCACTAAATTAATAGCATCTTCAAGATCCATTTTCCAGTGTTCTGGATAGTATGAACGCTTATAAGCATGGGTCAGTGTTTTTTTTATTTTATTTTCCATCGTGAATGTTCCATTTTCTCGTCACTGTATTGACAAATAAAAAGCTGATAATGGGCTATCAACTGAAAGTAATTAATTCATATTTTTATATAAGGTGTGTATCTAAAATTATCCACTTCGTGGACAGTAACAACAATTTTTAATAATAAGTAACATCTCAAAAGGCTGCCTTTTAAAACAGCCTTGAGTAATCTAATAAATATTAACGTTATTATTTAATTTAAATACTGGTTAATGTATTTTTTAAAGTATTGATTTCCAGATAACGAGATCGGTTTAAGAAGGTGATTAAAATGAATACCAAACAATTTATTGTTGTTGTTTTTACTGGCATTAGCTTCTGTTAAGTCAGCAAATATATTTTCATAAAGCGGTAATGAGTCATCCGCTTGAGAAAAAGCATTAGTTTTACCATCCCACTCAAATACAGACTTTTGGTGAATACCAAACCCTTCACTGGCTCCAGATTTAATTAGTTTATTCTGCTGTAACTGAAACTGCTCTTTAGTGAAAATATAACTGTCAGTCGAAATCCATTCATCAGACACTTTGACTTGAGTCACGGCATGGAATAAATTATTTGGAAGAAAAAAGTAAACCTCTCTCGGAATTGCCTGCTTCAATATCGACTTGTTGATAAAAACAAAAGACAAACGTGCATCAAAACCAGCCAGCACTAATAAATATCTAAATAAGTCAGCTTGCGCATTACAATGCCCCATTTTATGCTGCACTGTTTTATTTGGTGTAACACTTTCAAAATCAACAGTAAACCCAAATTCAACATTGTCTCTTACCCAATCATGGATACTGATAAGTAGTTCAGATTCATTGTTCGCTTGTGTTGTTAAACCATTAATGATTAACTCCGGGGTCATATCTTCACCTTCCTATCCTTAGAAAACAACAATGAACAAGCAATTATAATTATTGCCTGGACTGATTTTTAAATGACAAATAACACAAAGAATAAAAACATTACTTTTATTTAACAAAACCAAGACCGATAATTTATTATCGCACTTTTTAAACGATTACCGTTCGAAAGCTAAATAGCAAAAATACTCACCTTTTTAACAGGTGATAATCTTCCACTCCTCGTGTTAAAAACATTAACAACATCATAAAACGCGACCTGATATATAATTTAAACTATATAAATAAATGGTTATAAGTTATATAAAAATAATCAGTTGTCCGGAATTATACTCGGCATGAAATCAATTGCAATGCGCGTAAGTAATGTTTTTCATTACAAATAAAGTGATATCTTCCAATCAGCTAAAGTGGAAACTATTTATAAATAATAATAACAATTAAAGAAGTGGATATAACTAATCAATCCTTTCATGTATAAAATAAGAGTAAAAATACAGTTAGCAAGATCACCTGAAAACCCTCGAAAGTAGATATATCAAGGTAACTTTACGTATTTACTCAATCAGGAACACCTAAATAAGTGGTCATCGAGATCCACCTAAGATAATGATATTGAGGTCACGTTTAATGAGAATGGAAGTGAAGAATAAGAGATACAATACCAAAGCTAATGAATGAAATTTATTTTTTAAAATTTTTTCGACTGTGATACTTTCCTAAAAAATGGGATAGAGCTGCGTCCGTCAGTATCTTATATTCTCAAAAACACTATTTTTCACCCTAAAAATGAAGATTTAGATGATTAAATAACGGATACAGCCTGAGCGTTCTAAAATCAAAAATTTGCTGAATCTAGGTAATCCTCATCGTCTCTCGAATCGATAAATTGCACTCTAAAATCTTCAGCTAAGTTATATGTCTTTATCACAGACATTACCGAGTCTGCCTTCAGCACATCCACTAACACAAGGAACAACTCACTATAAAAATTGTGTATGTCTTCATAAGACATATTCTCAATATATGGGGAGAGTTCAAAACGTAATACTTCAGAGAGTTCTTCGCTAGGAACAATGTCGACATTAAATAAGTAAAATTCCCAGTCTGCCGTAAAGTATTCACTGTTTTTCTTAACTTTTTCTTCCCACGCCTCCTCTCCTGTCACTAAAAAATTTATGATCAGCTCACCGTCATGCTCTGGATTAAATTCGAAATCAATTACTCTGATCTCATGTTCAGAAAAAAATGTCCGTTGATCATCAAGATAAGAAGTTAGCGCTTGTAACCCCAATGACTGGTATTTTTTAACAATATTGCTCTTAAATTCTTCAATTGTTTCCATATTAACACTCAATACTAATAGTTTTACGCCATAAAAAGCGAAGACAAACGCCATTACTTACATGGGCATGTTTAATCTAAAATGCCAAGTAATAGCCTCTCTTGAAAGCTTGGTTATGTACGAGGTTTAAACTTTTTTGTCATTCCTTGACTCGAAGGAGACACAAGCTTATATCCCAATTTTTCATAAAAAGCTGGTTCGTCAGCAATCATGGAAACATAGGACCCTTCTAGAGCGGCTGACGATAAATAATTATCGATATATTCCATTATCTGCCGCCCTAACCCCTGCCCTTGATAATCTGGATCGACAGCAACATCCACAACTTCAAAGTTACATGCCCCATCGCCGACTACACGCCCCATCGCAATTAGAGTGTCACCGTCTCTTATTGAAATAGCATAAAGGCTGTTTGGCAATGCTATCGTGGCTGCCTCTAAAGATTTTGGTGACAAGCTGGCCTTGATACGCATATTGCAAAATTCAACAGGGCTTGGAACGGTTTCTTCATATTTTATTGACATTATATTACTCCTTTTAGGTACACGGAGCATACCCTTATAGACTGTATAAATAAACAGTTACTACACTGTTACTTAGCAGGCTAACGCTTAAAGAAGCAGCCAAGAGATAGTCAACCACCATCCACGTACCCAAAGCCAAGCATTCATAGTATGATTAACTTTTGGTTAATTTATAAAAAAGTCATTTGTAAGGATATCTCAATTGAATAAACTGCTTTTTATTTTATGCTTTGGGTTTGCTAGTTTCGCTTTTTCTGAAACAGCCAGTAATAATAATCCTGACACAATACCACCAGCACCAAAAAGCGTACTTGAAAGCTTAAAGCTTGTCTCTGAAGAAAACTATTTTCCAATTATTAAACCGGGCAGTTGGACTGGTTTACCAGGAAGAGCCGTTTATCAAAACTTTATCGGAAGTGATGAAGAACCAGAACTCGTTATTGCTTTCGCCATTGACACCCCTGATCAATATATTTTTTTAATGCATTCAGACAAGCCTAAAATTAACTTTGATAAAGCCGTTAGCAATGCTTACAAAAACTTAGAATCCATAGACATTGATTTCCAACTCGTTGGTACTGGAAACCAGCAAGCGGAGGCTATATCAACGTCTTTCAGTAGTGAAGCTATCCTATCTCAAAAGCATATGCGGGCACTGCATGAAATTCTAGATGCGGAAACACTCCTAGTCTCAGTACCGACAAGGGGCGTTTTACGTGCGATAGCACTTGATGCTCCTGATGAAGTATTTGTTGATTTTGCAGAAACACACATTGCAACATGGAACGAGTACAATAATGCCCGCATAACGCTAGATATGTTTGTAATTAAAGACGGAGAAATCATCGATTTATTACCAGTAGGTGGCAACTAATTTGAGAAGTTATTAAGTTATAGCTTTCTGGAAAATAGGCACCCACAAACCTCTACCTTTTTATTCTGTCAAAAAAAGGCCGCTTTATCGCGACCTTGAAACTAACTATGCTTTGAGTGGCTATCATTTAGAAAAATGTGGTAGTTGCTCTTGCTTTAGAGCACTCTCCACTTCGAAGCTAGTACGAGACTCCACTCGGCTTACATCCCACTTAGTTAAATCTTGATTGAAAGCACTGGCCTTTTTGAACATCTCCGACATAACAGTGACATTCGAGGTATCCCACTGGCCAATGTCCTGATTGAAAGTACTCGCCCCTTCAAACATCGCATCCATTTCTGTTACCTTCGACGTATTCCACTGACCAATCGCTTGATTGAAGGCGGTCGCAAATTGAAATACCCCACTCATATCCGTAGCGTTCGACGTATCCCACTCACCGATGGCTTGATTGAAAGATTTAGCCCCATAAAACACCCCGCTCATATCCGTAACGCTTGACGTATCCCACTCACCAATGGCCTGATTGAACGCTTTAGCGCCAAAAAACATGCCATACATTTTAGTGAGCTTTGAGGTATTCCACTCAGCAAGTGGTTGGTTGAACGTTTTCGCTCCCCAAAACATTGCACTCATGTTGTTGACCTTTGACGTATCCCACTCGCCAATCGCTTGGTTAAAAGTTTCGGCCCCAGCAAATACTTCCGTCATTTTGATCACCTTCGAGGTATCCCATTTGCCAATCGCTTGATTAAAAGCCTTAGCCTCATAAAACATCCTCGAAATATCAGTGACCTTCGACGTATCCCAATTGCCAATGTCTTGATTGAAAGCTTTAGCTTCACTAAACATACCAATCATCTTAATCACATTCGAGGTATTCCACTGACCAATGGGTTGATTGAAAATGTCAGCCTTATTAAATACCCAAGACATATCGGTGACACTTGAGGTATCCCACTCGCCAATCGCTTGGTTGAACGTTTTTGCATCATAAAACATTCCAGACATCTCGACGACTTTTGAAGTATTCCAGTTACTGATGTTTTGGTTAAAGGTTTTAGCTCCAGCAAACATCTCATTCATTGTAGTTACCTTCGAGGTATCCCAACCGCCAATGTCTTGGTTGAAAGCTCTAGCCAAATAAAACATTTCACTCATGGTGGTGACATTTGAAGTATCCCAACTTCCGATGTTTTGGTTAAAAGCTTTAGCCCCAGCAAACATTTTATGCATTGCTGTCACCTTCGAGGTATCCCACTGGTCAATTGCTTGGTTGAAAGCTCTAGCCCAGTAAAACATTTCACTCATCGTGGTAACATTCGACGTGTCCCAATTGCCAATGTCTTGATTAAAGGTTTTAGCTTCAAAAAAGATCTTATCCATATCGGTGACCTTCGAAGTACAAAAACGAATATCACCACTAAGCAAGGCATTCATGTTGCCTTTATCTCGAATTGACTCGTTATCTACAACGAGATATTGACGCTTATTGATGGTAAAAACATCGCTAATATCTTTATCTTGGCAGGTTACTGTTTGTTTGTCTGACTGTTGAACAATTTCTTCATTTGGAGAGCAAGCCGTTAAAAGAACACAAAGTGATATCGCAGAGTTTCTCAGTTTCATTTATCTATTCTTCTATCATTATGGTGAGAGTTGAATATTACCACAATACGTATCCATTGATGACAAACTCTCAGATCAGTAAAGTATTTTCTAAATTACAATGCCTAGTTTTTCGATACCAAAAAACAATATGATAAAAGCAACACCAATAATTAATGACGGGCACTATGGCGTTGTTAAAACCATTTCAAAGATAGTGACTAACCCGCTCGACCTCCTTCAAAGCAACACTGTCTGCTGCTATATCAACGGGAGCAGAGCCTAATGAATGCCATTGAATCGCATCAGCTTCTTGAACTACAATTTCACCTTTCCAACCGCTTACAACAAAATAGTGGATCAACTGTAACTCTTTTGTAGGGTGATAAAGTGAGCATAAATATTTATATTCAGTAGGAATCACATTGAGCTCTTCATCAAGTTCACGAAACAGTGCCTGAATCTGAGTTTCGTCGTCCTCAATATGACCACCGGGTATGGTGATTAAACCAGGATCCGTTTCTTTGTGCTTACTGCGCTTTTCTAGCAGCACCCTTGAACCACTCATCAAGATAAAAGAGACGCATTCATGTATTTTCATCGCTTGATCCTTTAAAAATTATGAAGAAGCATTGTTACTGGCCATATTTTCCAATTGTTTCAATGCAAAATGGCCTCTTTCAGATACAGATGTAGCGTTATCAGTTGCAAATTTGTCTGCATAAACCTTGGATTCATGACCAAGGCTTTCCAATTCTCGTATTAGAAATTCAGCTGAAACCTTTCGAACCACTGAGGAAGGATCTGCTGAAGAATCTCTCAATAAATCTAGAAACGGGATAGAAACGGTTATTTTTCGCTCAGAGGTGACTGCTTTTTGTCTGCCCTGGCAATAACGGATATCGGTCCACTCCCACTTTCGACCTTCACTCCAAACTAAACGTTTTTCGAATAAACTCCGATAAGCTTTTGCTCTTAAAGCAGGCTGAATGGCGTTCCGTGCTATTTCATAAAGACTGTCATCTAATATGTTGGTTCTGCCTAGCTGAGAGAATACAAATGGCATAGGACCCGAGGCAGACACGATCAATTTAGTTTTGAGTGATTCAGCAACTTCCTCCCTATTCATTATTTGCAGAAAAGCCTCTTTATCTGCATCTTCAATTCGTCCCCATGAACTCCAACTGACAACTGCAATACTGATGGCATCAGCCACCGCTTTAGGATCAGTTTCTTGTGCGATCAGAGGCAATTGCTCTCTTGCAGCCAAACGAACTTGAGGTACCCAATCATTGAGTCTCCGTAGAGCCATAGAAAAGAAAAAAGAATTAGGTGCAGAACCAGAAAGTGTTCTCAAGGTTTTCTCTCGCTTATACCCATCCCAACTAATTAAATCCAACCAAGTCAATAACTGCTGGGGTTGTGAGAAAAATTTCCAGTTTGATTGAGCAGAGCATGCAGACGCACTGGAAAATTCAGATCGAATCAACCTTTCCCAGTAATCCAAATTTGCCAATGGTAATTGATTAGTGACATTAACTAGTGCCGACATATCAGCCACCACTTTACCTCCCGCATTAAGCGAGCTGGCAAAGTCTCTCACTGATAAAACTATTTTTTCTTCCATATCCAATAACTTTTGCACGAACTACCTCTCTCCTAACGCTCTATAAAACCGCGCTTTAACTTAATTCCCAACGCCAATATCTCTGAGAGCCAAAAACGCCAAATGTTCTGAAAATACGAATTAACCTCCCCAAACAGAATGAGCCTAAAACCACTAAATGGTGTATTCAATAAATGAAAATATGAGCCCCAAGTAACTGTGAAACCCAAAATTTCAACACTAGAGAGTATAAATTCATTAGCAACAAATGGTTGGTGACACCGTAACTCAAAAAGAGGAATTTGTTAAGCCTCTATTAATTCAAGACAGACTTCAAAAATAAACGGTTCATTCTCGGCAACTCCCTCATTCTCAAATTCCACGATTAGCTCAACCGCAGCCACATAATCGCCATCACCTTTTTGAGTTAAGTTAAACTTCTTAACATCACACCAATTATGTGCATTTCCAACATAAATTGACCCTTCTGAGCCGGGGTAGGATTCATGAGTTAAGCTCAAGCCATCAAGTCGCTCAGGTTCAGCCAACCCCAATTCATACCAGTCTAAAACGATACAAGTGTTCACAGGCTGAGCCTCATAATCTAAACCTGAGTCAAAAGCAGATAAAGGAATGGTAATACGGTGGAACAAAGTGTTCTTTAAACCGATATTTGTATTCTCGAACCAATAGGCTTCAATTGTACCTTTTAAAGCTTTGGTCTTACTTTGCAATTGGATTTTATCCATTATTCTCGTTCCACCCGAAAATGTCAGCGCGATTATATTTGAACCGCATATGAAGGCTCACCCACCTTAAGTACACCGACTGTTGTACGAATTCAACTACCAAGTGCGACATTCTATATGCTGAATTTGGATCACGCACTTACGCCATTCACTTGATTCTATAGTGCAACATTCTTCCTGAATACTTCAGCGTCGGGATCAATTTCATTAGCCACACTTTTATCCGGCCAACGCGCTTCCATTCTGGGAAATCAAGATACAGTTTTGTAGAAACGTGCTCTAGATTACTCGCCCATGATGCTATTTCCCCATCGTCGTCAGAACCATAAATAAACTTGGCATTCATTAACTTTAGCGAGTCATGTCTGTGTGAATTATTACTTAGCCAAACGTTAACAACATCAAACAAAATATCGCTTTGTGGAAAACGCGCCGCCATATCTTGAAACCATTTCTTCACTGTATCTCGCTCAAAGTACATCAACACACCTTCAACGATGAACAAAAACTCTCCCTTTGGATGAGCTTTCGAGATGTCATCCATCCACTCAGTTTCGAACATGGAAGAAGCAATCAAAGTTTCATTCTCATGAGGTGGTATCAGCTGCTCCCTTGCTTGAATGACTTCTGGAATATCTAGCTGATAAAAAGTCGCCTTTTGTGCAATTGGACCGATGCGCTCGTAACGGCTGTCGAGTCCAGCTCCCAACAACACAACCACGGGGTTCTCTGAGCTGTTTATGAAAGCTTTCAGCTTGTCGTCAAAATAACGTGAACGGATGGCTATTCCTACAGAGCTTGCAATGGCCTTATTGAATTTTGCGAAATCATAATCCAGCTTCTCTACCAAATCGCATGCCATTGAATCACTGATAATTGGATTATCCAGCTTTGACTCCCTTGACTTCATATACAAAGTAATAAGGAGAGTCTCACCTATGTTGTTTCTCATAACCAATTCTTCATTATTCATCTTTCACCTCTATCATTTTTGCTAGGCAGAATGCCCCCACGAAGTGATAAATTGCTAATATCGTGGGTTAGCAAAAGCCCAATTCACAGAATAAGCAACCAAACGAACGTTAACATGAATAGCAATAAAGCAATGTTTCGATTGAGATACTCACAAATCATTACCTTAGGCTCCGCTCTCATTTGAATATTATGCAGTAGCTTCACGACGAAAAACGATAAAGTTGTCTTCCTCAGCTATTTGTTCAAATGATTCAGATAAGTAGAACTTAATTGCCCGCGTATTAATTTTAAAGCACCTCAACTCCAAAGGCTTACCAATTTGAAAATTCTGAACCAAATCCAAAACACGCGAGCCGAGATTTTTATTTTGATGCTCTGGTGCAATAATCAGCATTTTTAAGTATGTGGCGTTTTCTCGCAGTTCATACTGAATATAACCAACATCAAACCCATCAATTCTCAGGCGAGACGTATTTAATGTTTTATAGCTACTTTGAAAGTTATTGATTTGCCAATCGATTTCCCAGCCCCAAATATTCTCTACATACGGCTTCATCGTATTAACAAATAAATTCCAAATTTTTTCCTTATGCTCTTCGCGAGCTAAAGTAATCTCCATGAACAACCTTTAATCCATTCACTAAATTTTCCCAAAAAACATTTTTCCTCTTGGCCTTTGGGTTCACGGTTAATTAAAAAACTCTCTCGGGTACGAATCAAATTCTGCATAATAAATAGCACACGCTACTAACTGCTCACGAGTGGGAAAAATACCATAATGATTTGCAGCCCAGTCTTCATTGATTTCAAGAACGATAGAAACTTCTAAGAAGTAACTTTTTCCTTTACATCGCCTTTCTGCAACCACAGCAAGATCTTCATATAACTCTCCATCCGAAAGGTAAATGACTTCGGCTTCCGATTGGCTTGATATTTTGTTCGGTTCATTTTCAACAAAGATAGTTGCTTCTTCATCGAAAGACTCTATTCCAGCAATAACGTCAAACAGATTCATACATGCCCCTTTCAACTGATGTCTGCAATAAGGTATATCTCTCCACACTAACAAATCATACCCAAAAAGCCGCGTATAATGGTCTCACCTGAATAATGAATCTACTATTTTCGAACACTTTGAAGCTATTCCGCAATTTTTCTTATGTATATAGCTGACTAAATATAACGTCCTATTAAAGCGCATTACCCTTAACTGCTTTATACATAAACATAACGTGTCATTTCTCGCACACTAACGAAAAGTCATTTAACTCAGACACTGTTTTGATTATGTAGACTTTTTTACAGCTAGAGTATTCCATTAACTTAGATGAGAAGTCCTCATTCCAGAACTTAGGGCACAGCTTGAGTGTCTTGTAGCTATTTAATGTGCCCTTTAGTATTGAGCTTCCATCAGGCCAACCTTCAGGTTTTACAAAGAGGCCTTTCAGAAAACGCTTGGTCACAAACCAGTAGCTAACAGAGTATGGTAGATCTATGTACACAAGAGTATCTGCGGCTGCTAAACGCTCCTTAAAGGAACTGATTGGACCGAGGCCATCAATAACCCATGATTCAGAGCTCAAAATATCGCTATGGGCAGCATCAAATTTTTCTCGTGCCACGAACTCACCGTTTGGTTTGTAAACGATCGAGTCTAATTGATGAAGCGGTAAAGCATTTGCTCGTGCCAACGCTTTACTTACAGTTGATTTTCCACTACCCGGCTTTCCAAAAACGGCTACCTTTTTCATTTAAATACCTCCAAGAGACTCATTCCCAAAAGGTAGAAATAGAAAACCCACCTTCTAGGGTGGGGCGATTTATCCAAAGCATACCAGAACCCCACCATCCCTATGGAATGATGATAATTCGATTATTAAGTGGCAATGGATTAAATTTCATACAACCACTTTTATATAAATATGGTCGGTTGTCAATTTGTCTTTATAAAAGGACTGGTTCGCTTATCAAATGCTATAAGTACGAGCTATCCAATAACATGGTAGAAAAGGCTCCATTGAGCTATGACACACCTGAATCAACGCTTACATGGATGGTCAGTATATTCTTACGTAGCTGAACGAAGATATCTATTACAGGCTCCCTATTAAATCATGCTCTCACGTAGTACATAAAACTAATTAGCCGCTTACGAAAATTAACTATCATTTCCGTAAAGTTACCTAAACAAACGAACACACTGAAACCATCCTTTACTATAAAATCATTTTATTTTATCGGATATATAAAAGTTAATGAGATACCATAGCAAACCACAATATACTGAGTTTTTAACAGATCCTGAAGGTAGCTTTAAAACTAAATCGACAGAGCTGTCACCTTCAATAGTTAAAGTAAAAAACGAAGAAGAGGCTAAGTATCAATATAACATTGAGTTGGTTTGCTCATCTTCTGAAATTAAATATTATAAAATAAAGTCTTTCCTCTTAGCTTCTACTGACCAAGAAATGGCAGCCAACACTTCTTGGGCAGAGTCACCAAACCAAGATTCAACAAGCATAATACTCTCCACGGCTGTTTATGTTAATGAACCCAAAGAACTACACTACCAGTTTGCAGGAACAACAAGTACTGGCCTTAGTTACAAAAATGTAAAACCAGTAAAAAAAGAGGATCTATCGCATTCTGAATCCTTTATCCCTGTAAAACCGTCAGTTCAAATTGGAGAGCGTTTAGGTTGGCCTACGGAAGGATACTTTTACCATTTCATCGATGATGAATTTGTCCGTGAATACAAAATTCAAGGCGATGGAAAATGGGCATTCTCTCCTACAGAGTCAACAAAAGAAGTACTCAGTGACTCTCTATTGTCTATTCAATTAACGACCATTTTGCTTCCTTTTAAAATTAATGGGCAAGTAATTGAACGCCAGCATCTGTTGTTTAAGAAAGAAAAAGTAACCAAGGCATTTTTAGATACTGAGTTCACTCCTCTCTGGTTAGATGAACACGCTTGTTTACTGGATATGAATGAAGTTGCTTCAACACGCACCGCACCAATACTTAATAAAGAAAAACAAGATGGCGATAACATAGTTTATATTATAAAAGAAGGCGATACACTTTTAAAAATAGCCCATAGACATGGCGTGACTCTTAGTAATTTAATTTCGCTCAATCCAAAATATAAAAAAAATCCAAACACCATTAATATTGGTGAAAAAATAATTATTGAGACAAAGCTGGAAGACACTCCCCAGCTAAAGTTTCACACTTGTCAAATTGACCCAGAAACTAACCAACGTGAAACTTGGTCAAAGATTGCAGCCAAATACAGTATTTCTCCTAAGGAATTATTAGAGTTAAACAAACATTACAACCGTGATCCAACAACGTTAGCGGTAGGTGATAAACTGAGTGTAAATACAAAAAGCCAAGACATTAAAACTTTTAAAAAGCGTAGCACGCTACCTGCAGAAGATGTAACTACAGACAAAAAAGTTTATGCATTTTCAAACGCACAGTGCACTGCAAGTGACAAAACACATTTCAATGTATTACCGATCATTAGCTTTACCCAAGTAGATAAAAATACACCTGTTATAAAAACCAACCAAGTAGTTTTAACATCAGAGCTACTATCCAATTCTGATGCATTAGAAATGCTTGCAAAAGGCAAAGGAATATTACTTAAAGAAGGCAACAAAGCACCCGAAGTAAAGGCAATTCAAAAAGCCTTGATAACACTAGGTTTTGAATTAGGGGTTACTGAAGCAACTGAAAATTTCGGCTCAATGACAAAACAAACTCTTACATTGTTTCAGAAACTTTACAAACCAAGCCATAAGACTCATGCTGACTATTCTATCGGAAGCGCCGATGGTATTGTAGGTAAAAACACCTTATTGGCTCTAGATGAAGCGTTACAAGACGGCTGGAGTTGCATACGCTATGAATTACGTATTTCAAGAAAAAAGCTCTATCGTCGGCACAGTAGCATTAATGATTTTATAGGCAATAAAGACAAAGATATAACAGTTCGAGCAAAGCAAGGCGGTACCTTAGGCGAGTTCAAGTTTATCGATTTATATAATGACGATAAAGTATTACTTGAAGGGGTCACATTAGAAGCTGACGATTACACACCAACAGAATCTGGCTCCGACTCATATATACCAATAGGAACTTATCGTATGATAAAAAACCCTGGAGCCAAATGGATGCCCTACAGACTAGTTCATACCGATAAAAAAGTAGCAAAAGATGCATTTGGAACCCGTACAACTATAAACATTCATCGGGGTAATTATCCTTGGAGTCTCGAAGGTTGTATACTTTTAGGAAAAAAAGGCACCTCAACTGTTATTGTAGATAAAGCTAAAAAAAAGGCAGATGGTACCAAAACTCTTCACTCCGAGTTTGAACACCCATTTATTGGTACTAGCAAAGATACTGTTGATGACTTTATAAAGGAAATAAGCGTACATCAAAAGTTACTTATTCAAAAAAATTTAAACACTTACGACGGTGGAGATTCAACTTATAACACTGATTTTTATCCTCAACTGAAAATTTCAATCACTGATACCGAAATGAATGACACTTATGAGTATGGTAGCGATGATAATGATAAGAAGTACGTATTAGTTACAGACACCAATCAAAATACGAAGGCATTAAAATGATAAAAAAAATTAAACAGAAATTAAAAGTCACTATAATAAGTAGCCTATTTTTTACTCCATTGACTTTTGCTAATACCCAAATCAATTACTCTACAATAATTAATTCTGGTGACTCAACTTGCCCTCCTCCATTAGAAGCTTATGTTAATGATGAAGTGATATTAGGTGGAAATGCTACATTTGAAGAATTTATAGCGGTATTTCCAAGTAACCATGAGCATTACAATAGGATGTTTCACTCATCTTATCTAAAAAGAGAAAATGGTGACTCTTTATATTGCACTGGTCGATACTCAGTATCAAGAAATGAGATGGAAAAAATAATGAATCATTGGGAAAGCTTATTTTCAAAAGAAAATGCGATTCAATGGTATCAGATCACTTTATCAAACCTCGCAGGACTATTTGATATCGACAATTACCCATTATTAGCCCAAGCAATGTGGAATACTTTAGATAAAGATAATTTAATGCTTCAACTTAAAGCATTAAAAACACTTCCACTTAGCACTCAAAAGATATTAGTTAACGCATATGAATTATCCTACTCGGATATTGAAGGGGCTCACGGGCCTAGAGCTATATTCATAATTAAAGGGATAGATACAGATGAACAATGTAATGATGAATATTGTTCATATTTACAAACTTTAGTTGATGATCGATTTAAAACCATAGGGCATGATTAATATAGTTATGTTCTGCAGTATCGGTAAGCTTATGTTACGGTACTGTAGCAGCATTATTACAATGGTTAATTTTCATTTAGGTTAAATACTTACACTTTTCAAGCAATCAAGCCGAGTATAAAAGTGACTCGGCTTGAAAAACAACCTTAAATGAACGTCAAAATATCTAAAACTCGGTTTATAACCCTATTTCTGCAGCATATCACCGTGTTGTTCATCCATCCCCACCTCAACAAACCCAAAGGTCTTATAAAATTTTTAGCTATTGAATTCGTTGGGTTAATGCCAAACAGAGGGGTACGCTTTAAGCAACTTATTAGGCTTTCTTATTTAAGAATTGCTTGTTGACTGTTACACCATAAGGTTAAATCCAGCCTTTAGATAAGTAAGAATGATAATACCCAAGAAACTCGTCGTTTATTATGTGTCTGTTGGAACCTCATCCCATGACTTACCAAAGCCTGATACCCAACTCATACCATAACGTCGTTCATAAACGATACCGGAGTTAAGCTCATCAATATCTGGATCATTTTCATCTGGTTGGTCAACATTAAAGCCCAGATCTCGATCTCTAACTCGCCAATGTTGATGGTATAAGAATGATTCCATTTGCTCCAAATCTTGATCTGCTCTTAATTCGGATCTTGCAAGAAACTCATTGGTATTTTTTACTGCTTTAATAACTAAATCATTATTCCAAATATCGAACTGCTCATCGAAAGCTGGAATTTCATCCAAGCCTTTTAAGCACCAAAGTAAAGATACGAGAGCCTCCGCCTTCCAAGAAAAATTAACTAGATCTTGATGTTCTGGATTAGGGTCTTCGATGAATTCTTGCTCCAAAGGAGATAAATATTGTTTGATACTATTCTCTTCGATCCATCTTTGATTTTCTTCAGGGAAGTGCACCTTTCCTATAGAAGCAATAATTCCCAAGGCACGCTCAGCCACTTCTTTAGAAGTTCTGATTTTCATATTTTCTTCGCTCTTTTCCATGGAAAGCTCTCATCTTGTTATTCTAGAGACAAACCCATTACGTTTGGGAGAATAGGACATATTACAGGTGACGGACGCCAATATTACACGGATTGCAAAGTTCGCAGTACCAACAGCTGCTTGTAATATTTTCCTATTAATACCTTGATCACGTAGGGTTAAGCGCTGAGTTCAACCCACCCCGAGTCAGGGTCATTTCCGAAGCAGTCTAACCCTGCTTGTGCGACATATATGTGCTGGCAAAAATGGCCTTTATAGACTTGTGGAGCATTTGAAGGAAGTTCTACTTCAACTTCCCACTCAAAGGTTTGGTTTGCTGCCAGCTCCTGTTCTTCGGCGACGGTTATTTCCAGGTTTACTGTCTGCTGCTCTGCTTGTACATTCTCTACTTTTCTGTGAACTTGACCATTGTTTTCAAATTCAATATCCACATCAGGAACGTTGACTTCTTCGTTACCAACCACTTTTAGGTAGACGCGACTAATTTTAACTGGTGCGTCATCTGTTGTTGCTCTAATGACAACACGAAACGGTTCATCGAAGGACATTTTTTCACAATCAATGTAAACCTCTGCTGCACCACCAGTGATAACATTTTTTATAGACTTTAACTTATCGAAAAATCCCATGTTTATTACTCCGTAAAATGAAAAGGTGTAATGTTGCGAATTCAGTGATTAATGCCGTACTAAGGTAATGAGATAGTCTCCTCTACCACTTCACATGACCATCAGCCATGCTGGGAGTGTTAAGATCCAAAGCATAGGGAGAAGATCATGATTCACCAGAAAGTCATCGGCATCGATTTAGCAAAACATATTTTCTTTCTTTTTGACATCAATCATAAAGGAAGGAGCATTGAACGTAAAAACTTCTGCGCAATAAATTACTTAGCTGCATAGCCAATAAACCGCCATATACTGTTACTATGGGAGAATCTTAAGCGGCTTGTATGCGTTTACTCAAGAATTTCATAGTGACGTTTAACATTCACCGTTACTTTACCCCAGTGGGATGCTCTGACTCTCTTTTGATGATATTCAAATGCTGATTTATCTGTGAATTCCTCATAGACATCAAAGCGAAGAGGATTATTTGAATTTTCAGTGACGCTAAACGTTATACAACCCGGCTCTTCGAGAGTAAGGCGCTTATGCAATACCAACTCACTTTTGACAACGTCAAGATCCGATTCAGGAACTAGAATAAAACCTTTCAATATTAGTTTTGACATAAATATCCCTATTACACATAACGCCTGTTAGAATCAAAAACGCCGAATGTTCATGCGTCTATTTAGGTAGAAGGAGCTTTTGGTGTCAGGTTGAGTACCTTGTTATACAGTTAAACCCAAATAGCAAAAAGGCGCTTCATTTACATACATTTGCCTTTCTTCTTTAGAAAAACAATACCACATATACACAAAAGTGAAGCCGCCTTTAGCCTCACCATTAAGAACAAATAACCAATCAGAAACCATTTCCGGCTTAACGATGATTTTATCTCCTTCAACTACGGCATCGGTATATTCAGGGGAGCTAGCTAATACCCCCGTCAGCTGGGAGCCATCGTGATACAGCTCTGTTACAAACATATGCTCATAAGCTAATCCTTGCTTTTCCGCTTTAAAGGCATACTTAATAAAACATTCTTCAAATGCAGGTACTATGCGTCGAGATTCGAGCTTAATCTCTTCAATAAACTGAGGAAAGTGCTTTTGAGCTTCTTGGATGGCGTTCCTCATTCCAAGCTCCTCTCCTTCGAAGATATTTATATCTTCCTGATCCCCCTTCTTCTCGAACAATTTCTTGATGAATTCCATGATCTTTCCTCTTAATGTATAACGCCTGCAATAAACAGCGCGTACTTCACTTACCCATCTTTAACACCTTAATCACGGAGCTAATTAAAATCTAAACTGCCGAATATTCGTGTTTGTTTAATTACTTTTTACATTCCTTGCACGAATGATAAAAGTTGGGCATTCATATTTTTCACCGTTGAAATAACACGCTAACGCATGAAGCACAGGAGCAATTTCAGCACCTACATTTTCAACCTCTTCAACCGTGTCTTGATCACAACTTGCTTCACATATTAAATCCCAGCCCCTTGTTGTAGCCAGTAGTTTGGATAGTGAACTTATAAACGATGAAAGTGTTGGTTTCTCCAAATACTCATTAACTTCAATGACAGGAGCCAGAGTCAAAACATAACGACCAATATGTTCAACTTTCAATCCCTTGTAGTAACCACTGTAATCTGTTGCCTTAGCAGAAAGACAACCAATTAGCACTCCATCGAAATAGCAGAACCTTTCTTTACTGAGGCCAAACGGATATTCGACTTGCTGTACTTTGAGAGAAGAAAGAAGATCTTCATCAACTACCATCTCTAGTACGTCTGGTCTATTTTCATAAAGCTGCATCAATCTCTCCTAGAATATAAACATAATGCCCCCACGAAGTGCTAGCCTCCAATATCGTGGGTTAACTTAAAGCCATAATTAGTGTTATCGCATTAGATAAAGCACCGAGTGTGGCACAAACACCGACGGCGTTAGGATGGTAATAAGGCATCCGCTTTATTGAACCACGAGCATAGACGGAAAACAGGTGTCACGACAAAACAAGTAAGGTAGGCACTGCTCATCACGATGAGAAATCCACGTAGTATATCAGCTTGAAACCGACGACATTACTTGTACCAAATATTAGCCACTAACTTTTTTGTAAGCGACTATATGGGAAAGAAATAGTAATGAATACCTTTCGTTAAATCTTATCTTATATTCATGCTCATCTTCAGATAGCTTTTCCCAACCGTCTCCAAAATAGTCGTTTATATCATTTACAGCTTCACTTTCTTCTTTTAAATGCTTTTTGTTCCACTGATAAGTACATGATAAAACTAACACTCCATTGAAAGCAGTTGCATCTATTAATGCATTTACTAAAATTTTAGGGGATTCACATTGATCCAGTACATTGAGGCAAACTGTTAAATCAAACTCTTTCGTAACCACACCAGGCTCGAAAGGTGTTTCAACTAAAGTAAATGATACATGATCACACGATTTTGCTATTGTTGAAACATCAAAGTCCAAATACCCCAACTCTTCCAAGCTCTTGATATAAGGAAATTCACATTTAGTCCCGTCAATAAGTATTTGTTTGAAATTTGATAGCAAACGGTGAGACGGTTCAACGACTGTGACAGAACTAATGCTTGGTATGTTAGTAACTAACTCGTAGCTATTTCGCCCCAAAGCGGCCCCAACCTCTAATGCGTTAATAGGATTAATACTTTCCGCTTCTAGAGAATCAATAATAAACTTGGCCACATTTTGTGTGTGGTTTGAGGAGATAAACGAGTCAGGTACGTACTTAGATTTACTCTCTAATTGTTCAGATACTCCACTTGAGCGAAGTTTATCAAGCCATTGAACTTCATAGTATGCCGCCAATCCTTTTGGATCTATGTAAAAATCGTCCACTTATACTTCCTCCTATGAAGCTTCATTTTTCGGTGCGAATAGACATAATGTCCCCACGAAGTGCTAACCTCCAATATCGTGGGTTAGCTTAAAGCCAGAGCCATAATTAGTGTGATCAAACAACCCAATTTGGAGGCTAGCATGAATAACGATAGCATACTTTTCATTGGCTTAGATACGCATAAATCGTTTATCCAAGTCGCTGTATTGAAAGAACATAGAGGCGCACAACCTCAACACCGTGGGCGTATTAAATCCAATAAATCTGCGTTGGTAAAACTCCCTCAACAGCTTCAATCAACGTATCCGAAAGCATCGTCCCATTTTGTCTATGAAGCTGGGCCATGCGGGTACTGGACATATCGTTTACTCACTAGTCTTGGCCACGCTATTTAAAGCGGAGCAACTCACTCCTATCTACGTACCAAAATCCGAAGACGAAGCCGTTCGTTACTTGTACACGGGGCGAGAGCGGCATTAAGGCGTGCTAAGTTTAAATCCGATAGCCTCAGTAAGTGGATGTTAGACCTCCAAGAACGACGAGGCCCAAACCGCGCTGCTGTCGCCTTAGCAAACAAACTCATGCGAATAGCATGGGCAGTCATCACCAAAAATGAAGAGTATCAACCAACATAAAACAACGACTATCACCCACCCTTTGCAAAGTACATAGTGAGATGAATAACAGGATAAATCCTACATGTTGAAAACCTTCTGCTCACACCGGCTTTTTAAGTCGATAAGGTGATTAAGACGACATGTTCGACTGCCTCATCTTAGCCAAGGCAATAGCCGTTCAAACAGGCCGTATATATGGTAGTTAACCTGCGTTTTTATCACACTACTGGACTTGCAAAACTGGGGGAGACCATATGTGTGAGCAACGCAATACCGAAGCCACCGCATACCACCTTAAACACTAAACGCAACGCATAGCAAAAACGCTACGCGTTGCGAATCACTCTTAAACAGTTTTTTAGCCCTATTTGGACGCTAAGAACGCAATACCAGCGGCTAAACAAGCAGCTACAGCCACATTTTTGACTGGACTTTGCTCTGTTGGTGTAAGCATAGAAGCTAACGCAGCTGCACCCCCAGCCGCTTGTACTACAGTATTATCAGACTTGAGCAACGCACCTACTCCAACAGCAGAAATTAAGTATTTCTGTACTTGGGTACTCTCTTTTACTAGTCCACATGCAGTTCGAACAAAATGCTCACAATTTTCAGAAAACAAACTGTAAGGAATACCTAAGTATTTTCGTGCTATTTGTACTGCTAAAGCTGGGTTTTCTGCCTTAATTGAGCTTTTCTGTATGGTTCTGTTGTCAGCAAAAGCATCTAGAGCTATCTCTTCGACGCGATGATATTTTTTAGAATTATGGATAACAGTATTGTTACCAACATAAATTCCGTAATGTTTAAAACCTGTATATTGGATTTTCAATACTTGCCCTAGCTCATACATTCTTAATTCCTTTCATTCTTAATTCCTTTCATTCTTAATTCCTTTCATTCTTAATTGTTTATATGAACATGAGGACACATTACTAGAAATTCAAGGTTAGCTATGATGCTTTAGGGCTAACGCCGCGTTAAGTAGTGAGCAACGCTACCACAAAACTTGACCAAACCACCGTAAGCACAAAACCCAACGATGGAATGGAGAATACCAAGAGTTGGGAATCACTCTTAAATACTTGTTAGCTAACATTTCCAAGATTGCTCGAAATCTCTTCGATCTGAGTAAAAGATATACTTCTCTGCTTTTGATATTAAACATTGATTTAGCTCTAATACTAGGCTTGAATCAAACACCATATGTATAAACTTGTTTGGCGTATCATGAAGTAACGTGAGCATAATTTTAGGAGATATAGGGAAATAGATTTCAGTTCCGTTTATAGCTAGCCCATCGTATTCCCCCTTGTTAGGGTTAAACCTTACAAAAGGTCTGTCGGGTAGAATAAATTCATCATCATTCCCCAACATAATGAACATTATGTTTCTCTTTTTAAGCCAATCGATGACACGCCTATCATCATTTTTCTCAACTTTAGCTAAGACATCTAAAGCGTGAGCTTTTGCTTCACCAAGAGAAGTATTAAGCCTATCAGATATGTCCTCAACGAGCCGATTTACTAATAGAGGATCGCGCTTCCACTGCCATGAAACAAACTCCAAAATAATATCAATATGCTCATCAATCACTTCTATGGAGCTTGCCTTTTGATCTATGATTTCAAAATACAGCTCATTCAGGTAATCAAATGCCTTGGCTACTTTTGTTTCTAGTGACTCCAACGCATTGTCAACATCGTGATTATAGCTACCATCATCTTGAAGATATGAAAAAAGATACGATTCTGTAGCGATATTTTTTATGCTTCTACATGAATGTTTTTGCTCAGAAATATCATAATAATTAATCACTACGTCTCGTTTTTGTGGACATTTTTTAAATTGTCTCGCTGTCTTTCTCTGTTGTTCGTTTGTAAAATTGTAAAGATGACATGCGCTGACATAATGTTGTTCTTTTTCTTACTCATATTCAAGCTTGCTCTCATGTTAGCTAACGCCGCGTTAAGTAGTGAGCAACGCCACCACTGAACCTAACCATACCACCTTAAACACAAAACCCAACGATGGAATGAAAAATGCCATGCGTTGGG
>NZ_JAKRGH010000069.1 GCF_022347565.1 Vibrio sp. Of7-15 | reverse complement strand
ATGTCTTGTAGGAGGCTATATGCTGCTTCACCGTCTATTACTGGTCAGCCTCAGCATTCTATTTACACCACCTGCGATTTCTGAGCCAACACCTGTTGAGCTTCGTTTTCTTGGTTGGGGCTACCTCCCCCCTTTTGAAGAAAACTTTAAAAAAATAGCCGCTGAACATAACCTCGACGTTACCATCACCATGGTTCAGCCTGTGATAGAAATGGCAAATGATGCATTTGACGCATTAAGATCAGACACCGCTGATGTATTAATGCCCGGCTCGCATTTTTTTGGCGATTTTAATGCACGCCTTTTTAAACTGCTTCATCCCATAGATACCAATCAGCTTTCTAATTACCAATTCCTACAGCCAGCGCTAAGCCAAGCCAAATTTGATGCTTACCAGGGAGACAAATATGCTGTACCTCACAATGGAGCAGTAATGCGACTCATTTATAATGCCGATAAAGTTTCTACCCCACCCACGTCATTTTTAGTGCTCAGTGAACCAGAAAATAAAGGGAAAGTTGCTACTTCTGCCATTGCTGAAAACAGCATCATTCCATTGCTGTTAGGCCTCGGGTATACCGCTTATGAAGCCCAAGACTATCACCACTTCCGGCTTAGTGTCCCTCAGCTACAAACCCGTGCTACACAGCTTATCAGTAATAAACAATACTACTGGCAACAAGTGAACGACGTTGAGAAAATGCGAGATATAAGTTATTCCACGAGCTGGGGAATTGAGGTATCTGAAGCGCGTGCATCAGGTCAAAACTGGCAGTTTTCTGAAGCAAGAGGGATTCAATCCCTTGATACGCTTGCAATTGCAAAAAAACTTAGCTATCAACCCAACAAGCTAAAAGCAGCGTACCTTTTAATAAATTATTTAATCAGCGAAGAATATCAAACTGCGTTCGTTCATGCTGCTCCATTTATCTATCCGAGCAATACCCAAGTGGCACAGCATCTCACTGAAGAAGAGTTAGAACTATCTCGTGCCAATGATCCATACTACTTTAACGAAGCCAATATGCTACGCTATCGGGATAAGCGCACCAATAACACTTACTTACGGGTCTGGGATAAAGCACAAAAAGACAATAAAGAATAAATAGTAACCTAGCTAACGAACCCAACACTATTTTCTCAAAACAACATATATAACCTACACTGACATCAATGCCGTTTTTATGTCTTGTAGGAGGCTATATGCTGCTTCACCGTCTATTACTGGTCAGCCTCAGCATTCTATTTACACCACCTGCGATTTCTGAGCCA
>NZ_JAKRGH010000068.1 GCF_022347565.1 Vibrio sp. Of7-15 | reverse complement strand
ATGTCTTGTAGGAGGCTATATGCTGCTTCACCGTCTATTACTGGTCAGCCTCAGCATTCTATTTACACCACCTGCGATTTCTGAGCCAACACCTGTTGAACTGCGTTTCTTGGGTTGGGGATACCTGCCCCCTTTTGAAGAAAACTTTAAAAAAATAGCCGCTGAACATAACCTCGACGTTACCATCACCATGGTTAAGCCAGTAATAGAAGTGGCGGATGACGTATTTAACGCGTTAAGAGCAGACGCCGCCGACGTATTATTGCCCGGCTCGCATTTTTTTGGCGATTTTAATGCACGTCTTTTTAAACTGCTTCATCCCATAGATGTCAATCGCATTCCAAATTACCAATACCTACAACCAGCCCTCAGCCAAGCCAAATTTGATACCTACCAAGAAAAAAAATATTCCGTACCTCAAACCGCAGCAGTAATGCGGCTCATTTATAATGCCGATAAAGTTTCTACTGCCCCTACTTCCTTTTTAGTACTCAGTGATCCGGAGAACAAAGGCAAAGTTGCTACTTCTGCCATTGCTGAAAACAGCCTAATCCCTTTACTGTTAGGCCTTGGATATACTGCTTATGAAGCCCAAGACTATCACCACTTCCGACTTAGCGTCCCTCAGTTACAAACTCTCGCTACGCAACTTGTCAGTAATAAACAATACTACTGGCAACAAGTGAACGACGTTGAGAAAATGCAAGATATTAGCTATTCCACCAGCTGGGGCATTGAGGTGTCTGAAGCGCGTGCATCAGGCCAAAACTGGCAATTTTCGGAAGCGAAAGGGATTCAGGCTCTTGATACACTTGTGATTGCAAAAAAGCTCACTAATCAACCCGACAAACTCAAGGCAGCGTACCTTTTGATCAATTATTTAATCAGCGAAGAATATCAAACCGCATTTGTTCATGCTGCTCCATTTATCTATCCAAGTAATACCCAAGTGGCACAACATCTCACTGAAGAAGAGTTGGAACTATCTCGTGCCAATGATCCATACTACTTTAATGAAGCCAATATGCTGCGCTATCGGGATAAACGCACCAATAACACTTACCTGCGTATCTGGGATAAAGCAAAAAAAGAAAATAAAGAATAGATTTCAGATACAAAAAAGCCTCAGCATTTCTGCTAAGGCTTCATTGTGTGGCGAGTCGGCCGGGCAAGCACTCCTGCGGGGCTCGCCCCGATGTATTCATAACCAATAAAATATTAAATTCCAGATACAAAAAAGCCTCAGCATTTCTGCTAAGGCTTCGTTGTAGTGGCGGGTCGGCCGGGCTTGCGCTCAAGCGGGACTCGCTCCGGTGTATTCATAACCAATAAAATATTAAATTCTAGATACAAAAAAGCCTCAGCATTTCTACTAGACTTTGTTGTTGTGGCGGGTCGGCTGGGCAGGCACTCCTGCGGGACTCGCCCGGTGTACTCATAACCGATAAAATCTCAAATTCCAGATACAAAAAAGCCCAGCATTTCTGCTAGGCTTTGTTGTGTGGCGGAGCGGACGGGACTCGAACCCGCGACCCCCGGCGTGACAGGCCGGTATTCTAACCAACTGAACTACCGCTCCAATTCTGTCTCAATTTGAAATCAATCAAACTAAGTGAATGTGGCGGAGAGATAGGGATTTGAACCCTAGATACGCTACAAACGTATGCCGGTTTTCAAGACCGGTG
>NZ_JAKRGH010000067.1 GCF_022347565.1 Vibrio sp. Of7-15 | reverse complement strand
GATTCTCTCTCTGGTTCATCTGAATATGACGACGTAGCGAGACTGAGCGAAGGAGGATTTTGAGGATGAACTCTTTTTTGAATTTTCAGCTTTTGGGGGGCTTCCTTGATTAGTAGTTACATATCTGACCGCGACCACATTTTAGCCCATCTCAAAACGTTTATATCGGTTTCATATTTGTGTATATTGGTTTCATATTTCATGCATTTATTTGTATTTTTGCATTTGAATTTTTAAAAAAATAAACCCTCGCAAGTGCGCCAACACTCCGAGGGCATGACAGACATCTCAACAGAAAATTTAAAGGATCTTCTATGCCTGTAATTAAAGTCTATCACCACGGTATGACTGCTGCTATACCTCCGCGAAAAAATAATCATGAACGCACTAAACGTGGTGTTGTTCAGGGTTGGTCTAAATCTGCTGCACGAAATAACACAGCTTGGCTTCGTTCTGTTTCTCCAGAAAGTTTTGATAATGATGATGAGTTTGGTGTTGCTTTCACTTTTACTATTCGGGATTGCCCAGAGACTTCCGATGATTGGCATCAGGTGAGAACTAATTTTATTAAACGTCTACGTCGATTAGGGATGCTTCGTCTTCATTGGGTTACTGAGTGGCAAAAACGCGGAGTTCCTCACCTTCATGGGATCGTTTTCTTTTCTAATGATTCTTGCTCTCTTTTTGATGAGTCCGGTTTTCCCGTTTCTTTGTCTTCAACTATTAAAGGCCATTGGATTGATGTGGCTGGTAAATATGGAGCTTCTGCACGTGGTCAAGACTTGAAATTAGTTACGGATATCAAAGGTTGGTTTAAATATCTTTCTAAGCATGCGTCTCGTGGGGCAGATCATTATCAGCGGTCTTCAGCGGGGATTCCTTCAGGTTGGATAAAAACTGGTCGTGTTTGGGGTCATTGTGGTGACTGGGTAACAAATGAGGCGGTACGCATTAATGCATCTAATGAATTTTATTTTGCGTTGAGAAGAATTGTTAAGAAGTGGCGTTTATCTGATGCCAGGTCTGCCTTGAAAAAATCACCGATGTTTATTAATCGTGATGGTTGGATGATTTTTAATCCTGCATGGCTATCTGCTAAGAAAAGGATCTCTTCTGCCAGAAAAATGTTGAAGTGTAATGACTTTAAAAAATCTCAGGTTCGGGGGGTTTCTGAGTGGATTGATTCGGAACAAACCCTCTTGATTGCTGAAATGCTTATTTCTCAGGGATATGAAATTTATGTTCCTGATGAAGAAGGTGCCTCTAGTGAGTCGGCTTAAAAACTCACTAAAGGCTAATCATAACTAGCTATAACAGGATTAATTATGACTAAGAGAAATTATTCAATAAGTGAGTTAAAAGATCTACTAAACGATCTCGAAAACCTTTCTAACTGTATTTTGACACTCACTACTGTTCCCGAACATATTGATGCAACTGCCTATGGCCAATTGCAGGAAGACCAATTTAATTTGATTCAATCTATTAATGGTTATGCTTCTATGCTTCATGCTCAATCGGCCACGCCCGCAGAATAAAAAGGAAAGGGGCCCCGTTTCGTCGGGGAAAGGCCCCTTTTTATTTTGTGGTTGTGGAGACAAGCGGAAATACATTTGATTTATTCACCCTTAATCAAATCCGCGCGTCAGTTATACATTAATTTAAGAGAAGAGAGAGAAGAGCGGGGAGGCAAGCGAAAGCGCCACGGATTCTCTCTCTGGTTCATCTGAATATGACGACGTAGCGAGACTGAGCGAAGGAGGATTTTGAGGATGAACTCTTTTTTGAATTTTCAGCTTTTGGGGG
>NZ_JAKRGH010000066.1 GCF_022347565.1 Vibrio sp. Of7-15 | reverse complement strand
CAAATAACGTTGATGTCGCTCTGAAAACTGATAGAAGATAGATTCTACCCAATGATTATAACTCTTCAAAGACTGCACACCTACATGCCTTTGAAACTTGCCTAGTCGAAGGCTTCTTTCTAGAGAAAGTTGAGCATCTTCCAGATCATATAATCGATCTTGATAGAACTCCTCTTTTATTTCTAAATCTTCTTCTAACCCTTGGTGAAATTTATCTCTATGGTGTTTAAAAATATTCATATTATTGCACCGAAGTACCCATGATCGCTTCTAACGTAAACGGTGGTGGGTTAGCCAACACTTCTTCTCGTGTCGGGCCTTCGCCTTTAATTAACCTTAGCGGTGTATAAGGAGAGTCAAAACTCGGTGTTTCCCCTGTTCTTTGATAATGTAAAGCCAATAAACCTAACGGCAATAATGTTAAATAGCTGTCGGGATCACACAAATCAAGGGAATTATCCCCAGTTTCCCGCTCTGCATTAGTGGGCAAATACTCAGAAAAGAACAAATAGTACTGCTCAATGGCGTATTTAACTCGCTCATCTAACGACAGAGAATCTAGCCCCCAAAGATTACAAATAAGCAGTATAGGACCTGCATTCCGAGTAAGAAAAAACTTTTCTGCATCTGAATTAAAGACACTTGTCACCTCACCTAGTTTAAGCCAACGTTTCGCTTCATTGGCTAACTGCTCCCTGATATTCCGATCTTGCTCATTTTCAAAGTACGCTCGAAACAAACGATTCAACGCCACCTCATATTCGCGCCCTCCAGAATCGTAAGGTTTATTTTTATACTCTCCAGTAGGCCAGTTTAGTAAAGTGTCCAAAACATTTTGATTTTGATCAAGAATAGATATAACAAGCCCTAAACGCCACGAACGAAAGCCAATTCGAGAATTAAACTCTAATTGTTCGGCGCTAAAGTTGAGTTGTTTCCCAAAAAACTGAATAGCCAGAGACTGATTGTTAAAAGCATAAAGAGTAAGTTCAGCTCGAGATTTCCAATACTCACCGCAGCGTGCTAACAAATAACGTTGATGCTGCTCTGAAAATTGATAAAAAATTGAATTTACCCAATGTTCACAGCTATTCAATGAATATGTTTCTACATGACTTTGAAACTTGCCTAATCGAAGGCTTCTCTCTAAAGAAAGCTGAGTGTCTTCCAGATCATATAGTCGATCTTGATAGAACTCTTCTTTTATTTCCAAGTCTTCTTCTAATCCTTGGTGAAATTTATCTCTATGGTGTTTAAAAATATTCATATTGTTACACCGAAGTACCCATGATGGCTTCTAACGTAAACGGTGGTGGATTAGCCAGCACTTCCTCTCGTGTTGGGCCTTCGCCTTGAATTAACCTTAGCGATGTATAAGGAGAGTCAAAACTCGGTGTTTCCCCTGTTCTTTGATAATGTAAAGCCAATAAACCTAGCGGCAATAAGGTTAAATAGCTTGCAGGATCACACAAATCAAGGGAATTATCCCCAGTTTCCCGTCCTGCATTAGTGGGTAAATACTCAGAAAAGAACAAATAGTACTGCTCAATGGCGTATTTAACCCGCTCATCTAACGACAGAGAATCTAACCCCCAAAGATTACAGATAAGCAATACAGGGCCTGCATACCGAGTAAGACAAAACTTTTCTGCATCTGAGTTAAATAAACTTGTCACCTCTCCTGGTTTAAGCCAGCGTTTCGCTTCATTGGCTAACTGCTCTCTGATATTCCGATCTTGCTCATTTTCAAAATATGCTCGGCACAAACGATTCAACGCCACCTCGTATTCACGCTCTCCTGAGTCATAAGATTTATTTTTATATTCTCCAGTGGGCCATCGTAATAAAGTGTCCAAAGCACTTTGATTTTGATCAAGAATAGATATAACAAGCCCTAAACGCCACGAACTAAAACCAATTCGAGAATTAAACTCTAATTGTTCAGCGCTAAAACTGAGCTTTTTCCCAAAAAACTGAATAGCCAGAGGCTGCTTGTTAAAAGCATGAAGAGTAAGTTCAGCTTTAGACTTCCAATACTCGCCACAACGTGCTAACAAATAACGTTGATGTCGCTCTGAAAACTGATAGAAGATAGATTCTACCCAATGATTATAACTCTTCAAAGAC
>NZ_JAKRGH010000065.1 GCF_022347565.1 Vibrio sp. Of7-15 | reverse complement strand
TAACCCTAATTACGACTCAGCGTAAGAATATGAAGCCTAAGCAGCTTGCAGCATGGGATAGAGCTATGCTCTCGAAGCGCTTTATAATTGAGACAATTAACGATCAGTTAAAGAATATCTTTCAGATAGAGCACTCGCGCCATCGAAGTCTGCATGGGTTCATGCTAAATCTACTTGGCGGCTTGATTGCTTACTGTTTAAAGCCAGAAAAGCCATCGTTGAATATTACGCCTGTTGAAAAAGCAGGCCTAATGACAATGGCTTAAACCGATCTCAGGTTGATTAGTATGATGGTAAATCTGTTCGATCAGGTGCTTTATCGGCCTCATTGTTGAATGACAGATTAAGTACCCTGATGCCCCGCCATTTTCTGGTGTCAGTTTCTTAGATTGTGCGGTGACGAAGAACGGTCGTTTCATGAATGATCACGGGTATAGACATTATAAAAAATTAGAACCCCTATGCCTAAATAAGAAAAACAACCCTCGTGGAGGGCTGTTTTTATATCATAGACTCAATTTACAATATGTCTTAGTCATTTGATGTTTTTAACGGAATCGTTTTAATCACTTCCCTTGGATCAATGACCTCTTCAGAGAACGTCCCTGTTTGAACATTAAAAAATACTTGTTTTGATGTTCCATTGTTGTAGTTTATCAAAAACTTAACACCATCCATGTATTTAAGCGCGTTTACACTTGTGCTGTTTTGGAATAAGGCACTATCTGGGAATAAATCAGAGCCTAGCTCTTCAGCAGTAATCAAATCATAGTAAGCTAAATAAGGCTTATCTAAATCACTAAAATCAAAATTGACAACATAAGGATGGCCCCCAACCGTCACAACCAGAACATTCGTGCTAACAAGGCCATCATACCTTAGTGGCTGTCTCAATTGGAACTCTAAAGTATCTTTATCAATAAAGAAGATACCCACGTCTTTGCGTTCTGAGGTGAGATGCTCACCTATGTCAGCAGAAATAATGGCATGTGCACCATTTTGGATTTGTGCGATTTCTACAACATTATAGTTAATAACTCTGCTGTAAGGAGTAAATCTACCTACTGTTGCATTATTAGCCAGATCGTACGAATAATATAAACTATCGTATCTACCGCCTGCCGATATTACTTTATCATGCACTCGATAAAGGTTATACGCATTGGTATACCCATTTTTCTCAAAAGCTCCCCCTTTCTGACCAGTTAAAGCATCACCGCCCATGGTCATCACAGCAAAGGAGTTGCCATCTTTTGTCCATGAATCTTTCACCCTAGGCCTGATAGGGAAACTATTGGATCCATCAATAAAAGTTGTACCGTAAATACCTGTAAGATCATCAGGAGTACTTTCAGACCAAAGCGAAGTACCTTGCCAAGTAAATTCATCATTCACTGGCTTACGGTGGTTGATTACAATGTGCTCCCCACTAAAGGAGGGTTTAATCGCAACATTTGTACTTCCCGTACTTTGAATACACATAGGAGTAGCTTGCTCACTGTTATGCGGTAGTGCAATAACCGAACAGTCCTTAATGGCATTACCATCTTTATCAACCAGCCCCGAAAAAAAGCCATTCAGGACCAAGTAATTATTGGTGTTGACCATATCTTCAACCATACAATTTCCATCATTAATGGGTGTGAAGATTTTTTGCGTAGAATATCGCGGTGCACTTGTATCACTACTCCCCGACTCTTCTACCACTTTTACTAGCTGGTCACAGAAGTTACGATTGGTACTGATATTTTTTATATAACTACCAGCAGTGGTAATATTGTCTTTTTCCATAATGGAATAGGCGACAGCATTTTTAGTATCACCGATAAAGGCATTGTTGGTTGTACCAGCAGGGCTATTATCTGAACCGCCGCTATTACAGCCACTGATTGCCGTAAGGAACAAAAGAGGAATAGTTACTTTTTTACTAGCCATAGGGTTATTACTCTAATTATAAAGCCAACAAAACTACCAACTTATACTCTTAATTTCAATGGGTTATCAATATTCAAAGGTGGTTTTTATTAAAAGTGGAGGATAATCGGCCTATAGGCTTAAGGTAAGCCCTATATTTTGACTAGTTAACCTGAGTTCGGGATAAAAACTGAATGGAACTAAAGCTGGTTCTGCGATCAGATCTTTAGACCAAGAAGGATTTATCACAAAGGAACCAGCTATGCGTAAGTTAGTA
>NZ_JAKRGH010000064.1 GCF_022347565.1 Vibrio sp. Of7-15 | reverse complement strand
GTTCGTAAGATGGTCGTTATCCTAAACTCAATGCTACGAGATGGCGTCATGTGGGATGAAAGCACAGCTAAAAATTAGTTATTGACGCCATAGTCGTTTATATGGACTCCCCGTTTCAACAAAAGAGCGATAGATATTCGCGTGCTTATATACGAGCTACTATTGAGGCGCTACCTCTGCTCAATGATAATTTCGGCTGTCAGGGTACAAAGCTTGTTAGAGAGCTTTTCCTCTTTCGACTATTCTGTATCACCTAACTTTTATCTTACGCTTCATTTTGTCAAATTGTCAGAGCACAGATGCTCTATATTCCGTATCAAATTTAAGCATAGCAAAAGCGGTACGGACTGTTTTATTTGCCAAGGCAACCGCAGCACATTTTTTACCTCTACGCACCACTAATGCTTGTAACCATTGCTCTTTCTTCGTTTTAGCATCGCGTTTTACGACTTGCTGAACCACAGACATTGCACCAGTAATTAATAGACTGCGCAACGTTGAGTTTTTCCGTTTATCAATATGTCCCAACTTCGCTTTACCACCAGAAGAATGTTGGAGTGGCGTTAAGCCAATACAAGCGGAAACATCTTTTCCCTTTTTAAACTGGCCTAACTCTCCTGACGCCAAAGCAATGTACAAATGAATAGCGTTTAATTTCCCTATACCTTCAATCTTCATTAACTTTCGGCATTCTTGGATTGATCTCATCCATTGCTCAAGGGCATGGTCATAAGTATCAATGGCTTCACACAAAGCCAAATATAGGTCGAGTGACACTTTCAGCATTTGTCTAAAAGCCGCTGTTAACTCATTGTCCGCGTCTTCCAAAATCAGCTCTATCGATTGAATAAAGCCTTGCTGATTTCTCGAAACAGGAAGATTAAACTCCCTCATCAATCCTATTAACTGATTCTTTAATGCCGTCCGCTGTTTAACGGCTTGCTCTCGTAATTTAAGCATTGACTGCGCTTGCTGTTGGCTATTCGTCTTACCAGAAACGAAAGTTATTTCAGGTAACTGTGAGGCTTGAATGATCGCTAAAGCGTCATTTTTATCTGTTTTTTGATTCTGACGAACCGCTTTGACTAAACGAGAGGAAATTAGCTTCGAAGTATGACCTAAAGATGTGGCGATTTGGTTCCAATAATTAGAACTCGCACAAGCTTCAAACACCACCAGAGAGGGCGAAAGATTACTGAGATAACCGCTGAACTGTTTCGGTGTCATTTCTCGGTTAGATTGCACCTTTTTATCTGCATAAACGCAGACTTGGATAACCTTAGCGGCTAGATCAACGCCAATAATGAGATTTTTCATAATCAGACTCCCGTATTGTTTCCTATTTAAACATAGGCGGATTGGGGGTGAGGAGTCCAATCATCTTGTTATGAGTATTATTTCAACGCAAGCAAGACGTCTTCTAAGCCTGAATTGTAGTCCTGAATGAAATTTGCATATTTCTTCATTTTAAGTAGACGAGGAATTTTACAGTCCTGATACAATATTGGTAAGACCATAATATTGCCAGACTCAATCTCGTCCCAATACATTGAGTGCCACTCTCGTTCAACCCACTTTGATTCGACAGCATTTTGAGAAAGCACCAATATAATAGCATCTGCATCATCTAGACCTGACCCAATTTTCTCCGGTATTGAATCACCAACCTTTATTTGCCATTCATCTAACCATGGCGTGTGTCCAGCATTGGATAAGTCAGAACTTAACCAACGAACAAAGTCTTTGTCTTTTGATGAATGAGATATAAATACTTTTTTTCCTTGCTCCACTTCTTGATACCTTGCTGATAATAGCCATTCATACAGAGTTGACTCAATGAGATGTAACTCTGTGATTTCATAGTTGCGTAGATGCTTAGGTTCGATTAAACCGATACTATTACGCAATAGATTTCTTCTATTTTTTAGATCTTCTGTTGTTGGGTATGCAAGACAAGTAAAAGGAATACAAAAGTACTTTCGACACTGCGACATTTCCCCAAAATAAACAACCGCAACTTCAATGTCTAAATCATCATCCCATGTATCGTCATCATAATAACAAATACGACCAGCATACTTACCACTTTTTACTACTAATATACCGTAGTCAAATTCTGTCATGTTACCCTTATGCGTACCTTTTGAACGCTACCGCCACTTGGCAAAGAACTGATTGGCCAAAATAATCTAAAAACCAATTCTAATTGACCAGCCTGAATTAAGCGAATCAAACAACCAGTAGCTGACGAATTTTGTTAACAAAAACAAACCACTGCCAATAGTTAAAACTGAAAACCACGCCACTCAAAAATACGAATTTCACGGCTGAAAACTACGAACAATGACGCCATAAACTCGCACCTAAAAGCCATGAAATTAAAAACACCATTAAGCAACGAGAACTAAGATGAATGTTAGATAAGCCCCAAAGAGAGTTTCTCATTTCAACAAGTAAAAATGCTTCGTTTCTACCGTTGAACAGAGAGAAAGAATTCTGGCTTAGTACGCATAACGCCCAATTAAGGTGATGAGATGGTCTCCCCCTACCACTTCACATGGCCATGAGCCATGCTTGGAATGTTAAGGCCCTAATGCGAAAGGTGAAGACCATGACTCAGCA
>NZ_JAKRGH010000063.1 GCF_022347565.1 Vibrio sp. Of7-15 | reverse complement strand
GAATGATGCGACGCTTAAGGACAACCCTTCTCGGTTGGTTTCTTTTATGGAACACTATATAAAACATATAAAGAATGAGCCAGCAGTCATGGAGTGGGAGATGAACCTGTGGGAAAGTGGAAGTCGAGAGGGGGCGATTTTTCTTATACTGCTTGGGTTCTTTATTTCTATTTCCGGTTACCTATTTTTTGATGATGTCGGTGCGCAGCAGTTATTTATAATTATTGGGTTAGGTTTAATACTTTTATTCGTTTTTATTACTGCCATGTACGTTGCACCTGAGTGTTATTATCACAAAATTACTCCTACTGGGGTGTATGTATACAGCTATAAACGAGGAAAAGTATATAGAGAGGCTTTGGTTAAAGGTTTTTTAATTGTCGGTGGTATAGCTGCCGTTGTTTTATTGTTTATTCTAGGTCCAATGGCATTTGCAGGCTCAGGGGCTGGTACACTTGGTTTATTTAAACTGGCAGCGATGGTGAAGGATAAGCTACCAAAAGAGTTTGCATTGCCGTGGGAAGCTATTTTTGCTATAGAAGTTGATGAGCATAATGGACTTTTTAGAAAGAAAAAAATATTTTCTGTCCAGCTTCAGGTGGATATGGTCTGCGATATAAAAAACTATTCTGAGGTTAGAAATATTTTGGATCATTATAAAATGGAATGTACCCAATATATTAAACCTGGGCGAAAAAATAGACAGACAGCAGAGTTTGAAAAGTTAATGGAAGAGTCAGAAAAAGAGATTGAATTTGTATGGTACTTCCATCCACGTAATCGATATGGAGAATGATTGAATAAATATAGTCCCTCCTTTTACTTCATTTAAATGAAAATAAGGTAATAAAAAGCAGCAAGGTTATCTTGCTGCTTTCTTTTCTCAATAACTAGAAAATAAGAATGGATTTAAAACGAAAAGAGCAATATGAGGCGATTCGCCAATCGGTGATGAACGATCCAGCGTTAACAGACGATACTGCACGTTTACAGAAATTCTCCGATACTTACAAAGACATTATATTGTCCGAACCAGCTATTATGGAATGGAAGTTTGATCACTGGGATAAAAATACGGTAGGGGATTTTTATATAATGATGATCAGTATTATTATTGCTGCTACTTTTTCTATTTTTGCTATGCCTGATGATTGGTTCTTTTTTACTGGTGGTATTTCTGTAATTCTACTCTTTATTAATGCTATGTTAATGTATCCAATTCGATATAATCATAAACTGACAGAAAGTGGTGTTTATGTCTATCAATACAAGCGAGGCAAAAAAATCAGGCAGCTTTTAGCTGGTCTGTTATTACTCATTACTGTTGTTGCGGGTATTATTTTAACCTTTTACATGGGCTTGATGGCCTTCGCAGGAGCAGGTGCGGGTATGTTGGGGATCTTTACCTTTTATGCTTTGGTACAAAAACAAGACAAAGTGAAAGAAATAGCAATGCCTTGGCAAGGAATGTTTATGATTTCAGCTTATTCTAAAAATTCATTTCTAAGAAAAGATCGTTACTTTTTTATTCATTATATGGATGTACGATGCTCAGTAAATGATTATGAAAGAGTAAACGAAATAATTACCTCTAAAATGCGTGAAGGCGTTTTATATACTGAAAATGATGACTACTTTACTGATGAAATGGATAATTCAATAAAAAGAAGGAAATTGGAATTGCCATTCTACGATGGTAGGTTGTTCGAGAGGTAGTTTTAATAGCATGAAGTAATATATAAAGCAGCAAGGAAATTTTGCTGCTTTTTCTTTTCTCAATAACTAGAAAATAAGAATGGATTTAAAACGAAAAGAACAATATGAAGCGATCCGCCAATCGGTGATGAACGATCCAGTGCTTAAGGACAACCCTTCTCGGTTAGCTTCTTTTATGAGTAAATATAAAAATCATATCAAAAATGACCCTGTATTAATGGAGTGGGAAATTAACCTTTGGGAAAGAAGAAGTAGGGAGGGGGCTTTTTTTCTCATCTTATTTGCATTTTTTCTTTCTATTTCAGGCTACTTATTCCTAGATGATGTCAGAGGACAGGAATTGTTTAGAAATATTGGTATAGGTATTATGACCTTATTCATTTTTACTATAGAAATGTATGTTGCTCCTGAGCGCTGTTATCATCGAATTACATCAACAGGGATTTATGTATACAGCTATAAACGAGGAAAAGCGTATAGAGAGGTTTTGGTAAAAGGTTTTTTAATTGTTGGTAGTATAGCCGCTGTTGTTTTATTGTTTATTTTAGGGCCAATGGCCTTTGCGGGTGCAGGTGCAGGTGCAGGTATTTTAGGTCTATTTACAATAGCAGCAATGGTCAAAGATAAACCACCAAAAGAACTCGCATTACCTTGGGAAGCAATCTATTACTTGGAATATTTTGAAGAAGACCGATGGTTCGAAAAAGAAAGGCTGGTTAACTTACAACTCCATATTGACTTAATTTGTAGTGTTGAAAATTATCAAGAGGTTAGGACTTGTATAGAACCATATTTAAGAAATGATATATATATTATTAAAGATCTTCTTTCTGAATGGGAATCTCCTCCTTTTCTTAAGATCGAAGACAAAATAGAAAAAGAAATTGACTTTTTATTATCAGGTTTTCCTGACTAACTTAATAAAAATTTTCTAAAAAAGCAGTAAGGAAGTTTTGCTGCTTTTTCTTTTCAATAAATAGAAAAGCTCTTTACTTTAGGGCAAACCGATTCAGAGCAAGCCGTAAAACGGTTTAAGTTGGTTGAACAAGGCGACACCACGTTATTGGTGGCCACCGTGTACAGC
>NZ_JAKRGH010000062.1 GCF_022347565.1 Vibrio sp. Of7-15 | reverse complement strand
ACATCAAGATGTTCTTAAAGATATGAATAATTTTCTTGGCTACGATATAAAAGTGTACGAAGCTCTTTTAGAAAAAAAAGTAGATGAAGATGGAGATGTCGAGTTTTTTTCTCCAATGTATATTGTTGATTTACCGTTTGAAAAAAAAGATGATGTAATTGGTTACATTATAGAAGATAATATATATATAAAGTCAGATATCGTTGATAATATATTTTCACATTATTCTGATTTGGATATTATTTTCGAATATGATAAATAGTAACTTTTTCTAAAAGTACAGGTATAGTGCTGTGTCTCTTTATTTTTTAGGCTTTTATCAGTTATTGATATTATTTAGAGATACGGCATGATTCGTTATCAACACAGCCACAATTAAAATACAATAATATTCTTATTTCTTCCTAATATAGTAAATAAAATTTTCATGTTAATTTGGATTTTTTAAAAGACCTTAAATCTTATGGAGAAGAAGATATCTGGTAAGATAGTACTCACCCCTATGATCGTTATTAACGTAGAGAATATTTATTCATGATCCAGTAATGGACTATTTAAAGTTAGGTAGTGTAAAGATGTATGGCTAAAGGATATATTAATGTCAGAATACTATATGATCACTGAAAATTTCATGAATAACAGTAGCTCGATAGTGATAGATGATCGATCTGAATACTTTGAGGATATAGATAATCCTATAGTAAGTATTGCCAGTGAAATAATTTCATATGAAGAAGAAAGTATTAAAAATACAAAAGATTTTCATTTTTTTGGTGAGATATACTGTAATGATGAAATAGCCATGATTTTATCAAAATATAACCCATATAGACTAAGTATGTATCCATCTAAACTAGATGATAGAAAAGGATATAACATATTGTCACTGAGTAATATGTTATCTTGTGCTGATTTAAATAAGAGTGAAATTATATCAAATCCATTTTATCCAGGCCAGAATAAAGTAAAGGTAATGGAGCTTTACCTTGATATTAAAAAACTAGCTAGTATACCAAAATATAAGAGACAAATGTTTGTCATTAGCGAAGCTCATGACAGAGTTATTGTATCTAAAGAGCTTGGAAAAGATTTATTAGAATATTTATCTAAAAATAGTAACTCAAGCTTAATGATCAAGCCTATATCTGAAGATGGTAAAGTTCCGGAGTTATTTTAATGCGAAATTTTATTGAGTTAAGCTTAGATTCACTAAAATCTTTTCCTATAAAAGAAAAGAAAGGCATGCTACCTGTTGAGCCTGATTTAGTTTTTGACTTTTATATGTTCCCCAAAGTTTTTGTGATTAATGATCTGGTCGATAAATTGTCACCATATCTAAAAAGTAATGTTGAGCTTCAAGATGGGGCAGTCGAGTTAAAGCACTCAGACTTAAGAGCCAATTATTCTTATTTGTATGTCATAGAGCCTAATACCGTGGAGTCAGTTTCTGATGATGTTCATATTTTTAGGAATGAGGAAAACAGCTCTTTATTTTTTAGTGAAGAATTAATTAATGAAATAAATAAATTGCCAATGGATTATATTTTATATCGTTGGAATAAATAATATTTAATAAAAAGCATGAGCAATTTTTTCATGCTTTTTTATCATTTATAGTTAATCATAAGCTAAGTTAAAATTATTAATCAAAAATATGAATTCAATAGCTCTTTTCAATAAAGTTAAAAATAATGATTTTTATGAACTGAAAGATATCTTAGATGATGGGAGATTTCCTGACTATGATTTTTGGTCTCTTCTTTTTAATTATAATGACTATAAATTAGTAAAAGAGTTAGTTGATTACTTTGACGGTAATATTGGGTTTAACTTTACATTTGACCCATTTAACTTATTTACTGGAAATGAAATAGATGATAAGCAATGCTATAAAATTTTATCATTAGGAAATGAGCTAAATTTATTAGATGAAAGTGAATTCGAAAATGATATGGAAGAGGAGTTCTATCAGGTCTTAACATTTGGAGATGGGGCATTTAAAGTAATTAAGTTTTTTGTTGATAATGATGTAAGTTTTCATTCCGACGAAGTTTTGTTTCGTGCTTCAGAAAATGGAGCAGAGAAAATAGTAAATTTATTATTGGACAGTTTGTCTTTCGATGATGAAGTTCTCGGTGAAGCGCTAAGTTATGTTTATCATAGCAATGAAAATAATAATGAACTTAACTTAAGTATTTTTAATAATATACTGAAGAAATACCCATCACTAGAATATATTAACGCTGAGTTTGATTCACATATATTAGAATGTTTATTTAATCACCCGTACTTATTTGATTCAATTATAAATTACAATATTGAAATTTCTTGCTTGAATGATTTTGATGATTGGGAGTTAATATTAAGTGCGATAGATGAAGATAAGTTAGTTGAGTTATTAAATAATTTAAAGAAACTTAATGGCGTATTTGAGGCAGATAATTTATTAGAAGTAGCTTATAAAAATAACTATAAGGTAATCACTGATTTCTTTAATTAAGATTGTTTTAAATCATCCTGTTATGAGTGTCGCTTTACAGTATTGGAAAATAGTTCACTCACCTTCACGATAAAAATAGAAAGATATTTCAAAAGGAAAACTTAAGGTTGGCCACTGATGATAAATGATGAATATTATATTTGGGTTGCAGAAAATAATCATGGGTTATTAGATGCTTTAGATGAGTACTCGGAAGAGGTATTACTTAAACGAAGTATAGTAATAAATAAGAGCTTATTGAAATTTGATCTGAACTATGGTGACGATACTAAAAAACTTCCTGATGTTATATATCAACCAAACATGATAATCAGCGATAAGTTATATAATTTTTTTCTAGACTTAAAGCTTAATTATCTAGATTTTTCTTTATCTTCTATTTTAGGTTATATGGGTAAATATTATTCTCTAAGAGTGGCTAATTACATAGATTATATCGATAAAAGAAGAAAATGGTAAAGTTGTGAGTGTAGAGGCGCTCTCATTTTTAGAGGAATTAAATAATATATCACTAAAAGAAAGGTTGATTTTTAGAGTTGGCCATAGCCCGGTAATCGTTATTCATCATTCTATCTCTGAGAGAATAGAAGAATTAGGTATAAGTGGAGTGAGGTTTGTTCCAGTGTCAACTTGGGATTACTGGTGTACTACAAGATAACTAGGGAATATAAATGTTTACTAATCTTAATGAATATATTATCAAGAATAAAACGGAAAAAATAATATCTGATTTACAACCTGACATATTATTAGATCTTCTTCATTTACCTAAGCTTGTTGTACATCAAGATGTTCTTAAAGATATGAATAATTTTCTTGGCTACGATATAAAAGTGTACGAAGCTCTTTTAGAAAAAAAAGTAGATGAAGATGGA
>NZ_JAKRGH010000061.1 GCF_022347565.1 Vibrio sp. Of7-15 | reverse complement strand
TAACGCCGCGTTAAGTAGTGAGCAACGCCACCACTGAACCTAACCATACCACCTTAAACACAAAACCCAACGATGGAATGAAAAATGCCATGCGTTGGGAATCTGTCTTAAACGCTTTGTTATGCTTAAAACTTACCTTTTTTCTCCAATCCATCGAGTAAGAGGTATAAAGATTTAAGGCGGCTTTTAAGCATCGGCATATTGTCAGACAAGTAGTTCTCATAGCTTGAAGCATCAGATTCGGAACACTTTTCTTTGGCAATTTGAATACCTGAATGCTGATCTAAAAACAAATCACGCTCAATTTCGATAACATCATCACTTTCATCTAGAAGCACTTTTGTGAGAAAAATTGTTGAGTCAATTACACGATGAAGAGGCAACTCCTCTGCTTGACGAGTCCATTTATCTCCTGTGTGGCGCAAGATGATGAGGTAGCTCAGGAGCAGTAACATACTCCTTTCTATCTCCGAATTCTTTTATTGGCATATTTGACTCCAAATTTTCGATTTAAGCATAACGCCGCATTAAGGTGTGAGCAACGCTACCACGAAGCTTAACCAAACCACCGTAAACACAAAACTCAACGATTGAATGAAAAATGCCAAGCGTTGGGAATCACTCTTAAATGCTTTGTTATATTTCAATAAATGCATCAATCTTTTTACGTTGAGCTTTAGTACTGTTTTTGCTTTTTTTAAGCTTTTCTAACCAATTTTTGTCTGAATCACGATAAGGAAATCTTCCACTATCCTCTAGTTCAGTCAAGATTTCATCAATGTCATGGTCATTAAACCAATCCAATCTAGAGCAATATTCATCCCAAGTAGCCCAACATTTGCCTAATTGACCTTTTCCAGACCACCTTAAGATAGATACTATATGGTCTATTCGTTCTTCGAATATTTCACTTTCAACCCCAGGGGATATTCTTAATATATTAGTGAATGGTTTTCTTGCACTATAAAAGTCCCATACCCCATCGGATTTTGCACACAGTTCCATAACAGATTCGTAAAACTGCTCTTTGACTTCAGGATCAGGGTAACCATTCTTGTTTGTCATCCATATGATTGTCTCAACCACCTGATCTATTTCTCTATATGACATCCGATTTTCAGGAGAAAGCAGGTCGCCACCAAATTCTTTGTAAATGTTTTGACTCGATAAGATCTCAACCAGAGCTTTTACAGCTTGGTGTCTAGATTCTTTATTATTGAAGATTTTAAGGACTGCCTTGTGTTTAACTGGTTTCTTTTCGATTATTGAATCAATAACCTCAACTAGACGTTCCTTTATGTTTATGTGTTCGACAAAAAACCTCTTTGTTGATTTTTTGTACTCTCTGTACGCAATAGACAAGTCTTCTAAAAACTCACCAATTTCTGCTTTTATGATATGTATATTCTTATTTTGAAAAAGTAACTTTGACTCTTCTAGTACTTCGTCTTTAACACTAGGGTGAACTACCATAAAAGCAGGCGGTTTACTTTCACCAAGATGAGCATACACCTCATCATAGAGAAAGCTAATATTAGGATCAGTTAAACTATATCCTAGGAATACAGGCGATGCCTCCGAGAAAAGTGTGTAGATCTTTCTATTTAAGTAGGTATCTTCCCTTTGAAAAGAGAAATACTGACTTTGAGTCACTACAATACTAGATGGTCTTCCAACATCACCGTGGATTTTAAAAATATTTCTCCCCGTATTTGAAACCTGTGGAGACTTATCCTTTCTCACTACAACATTAACCAGATCATCAAAAATACTTTCAAGCTGATCGTCCCAATTCGTAGTCACAATGGTGTTAGGAGAAAAAGCCCTGAATCGTCTAACCCAATCAGGTTTAACACCAGATTTCTTTAACTCTAACAGAGATGATGAAACCAAAGAGTTAAACTTATATTCATCGTAGTCTAAGTGGTGAACAGCATAAGAACATAATAGTTCAGCCGCCTTTAATGGGTTTGTAACGTCCAGATCTAATGGATAATCTATCGTTTCGCTAATTTTATGCAGAACTTCTTCCCAACTACCAAAACCAAAATTGTATGAAAACCCTGATCCAATCCAAAGGAAATAGTTTTCATTAAATAACGATGCAAATAGACTGCTCTTAGCATCTTCTTGTAATTGTTCAATACAACTCATAAATTACCTTTGAAATATAACGCCTGCGATAAGGTGTGCCCCACTGAACCAACCAAGCACACTGAACTCCATACCAAAACCGCCGAGTGTAACGCATCACCTTGATTGCTTTGTTATATTTTCAATACGTTGCCACTAACTTTTCCAGCTGAGACTGCGCAAATGACAAGAGAACTTGCATTATTTTCTGATGCAACAGCAAGCTTACCTTGACTGTCCCATGCTCTGCTTTTACCACATGTTTTCCAACCACCAATTTCAGCATTATGGTTGGCCATAAGAACGGCAAAATTATGTTCGGAGGCATAACCCTGTAATTGCTGACTATCAACGTCAAAGCCATTATCTGAGACTAATACACTTGAAAGGTACACGTCAGCATTTGCAGCCTTAGCTTCTGCGGCATGAATTGGATTACTAAAATCAGCACAAATAGCCAAAGCAATCCGTTGCTCTTTGTAATTGAAGAAGTAACTACCTTTACCAGCAACAAAATACTCTGATTCACCGGTATGAAGATGCTGCTTACGACAGAAGTCAGTTTTACCAGATGGATATGAGATTATAGCTCCGATAAATGGGCGTGATTCTGCACTTTTTAAGGGACAGCCACTAACAACGACCACACCATTTTCTTTTGCGACAATTGAAAGTTGTTTAACAACATTTGATTCAACATCAATTGCAAGATTGCTTGCTAATGTTGGTTCATAGCCAGTTAAAGAAAGTTCAGGAAAGACCACAACATCAACGCCATTTCGTGCTGCGACTTCAACACACTTTTTGTGTTCTAGAAAATTCTGCTCAATCGAACCTTTTACCACTGGAAACTGCACTAAACCAAAACTTACTTCATTGTTGTTCACTAAACTATCCTTTGAAAATATAACGCTCTGCTAAATGGCGCTTTCACTTAACTTTCAAAGCTAACCACACTCAGAACCAAAAACACCGAGTGTTCAAGCGTCCGTTTAAGCAGTTTGTTATGTGGTTATCTCTATTAAAACCTGAAAGTTCCAAGCCTTGGGTTTTATCGGAAATGAATATACATTTCCGGGGTCTTCTTCTGCTTCTACACTTAAACTCTTACCATTCGCGAGTGTTAAGCAATAATCCAACCCTTCAGTATCAATATTCTTTATATAACCGAGTTCTGGGTGATGAATCGATACGATCTTACAATGAACAGATATCGTAGATTCACTACAAGTGAAACCACTATGGATCTCTAATGGCTCACTGCCTTTAACACAAGTCAGCTCAACAACCTCTCCAACCTTCAAAGGTTGATCTAATTCATACCAATGAAAACGGTATTTACAAAGTTTTTGCATCACTATTTTACTCAACTCTTTCCAAAAACCACATAACGCCTGCGATAAGGTGCCCCATATTGAACTAACAAAGCACACCGAACTTCATACCAAAACTGCCGAGTGTAACGGGTCACCTTGATTGCTTTGTTAGGCATTTTTCAACTAGTGTACTTGTTTTCAGTTACACCATGTGGGCTCAGCCAACCAACAGATAAATAGGAACTCAAGTACTCATCAAATTCGGATTCATCTTCAAATGAATATCCACGGTTATTTATGTTATCTAGTAGCTCTGTTGAAATTTCAACCTTTGAGCCAGTCTCGCGATAAACCACTTCAGTGACTTTAAATGAAAAATAGTCTCCGACAACATCATTGCTAAACTTCAAGAACTCACCGGTTCGAGGAACGGCTTGCATCTCTATCGTTTTCGTTAGATGAACCCAACGAGTTTTACTTGCAAGCCATATACTGAATTCAATTTTTATCATCTGTCCCTATACATAATCGTTATCAACTTAGCTTCGGTTACTCTTTAATGCCTAACGCTCTGCTAAATGGCGCTGTCACCTAACTTCCAAAGCCAACCACACTCAGAACCAAAACCGCCGAATGTTCTGGCGTCCGTTTAAGCAGTTTGT
>NZ_JAKRGH010000007.1 GCF_022347565.1 Vibrio sp. Of7-15 | reverse complement strand
ATTTCAAATTGAGAAAGAATTGGAGCGGTAGTTCAGTTGGTTAGAATACCGGCCTGTCACGCCGGGGGTCGCGGGTTCGAGTCCCGTCCGCTCCGCCACAACAATGAAGCCTCGTCAAAAATGACGGGGCTTTTTTGTATCTAGAATTTAATATTTTACTGGTTATGAGTACAACGGGGCGAGCCCCGCTTGAGCGCAAGCCCGGCCTACCCGCCACTACAACGAAGCCTCGTCAGAAATGACGGGGCTTTTTTGTATCTGTGATTTGAGATTTTATCGGTTATGAATACACCGGAGCGAGTCCCGATTGAGCGTAAGCCCGGCCGACCCGCCACTACAACGAAGCCTCGTCAGAAATGACGGGGCTTTTTTGTATCTAGAATATAAGAGTTTATGGGTTATGAATATACCGAGGAAAACCTCGTTTGAGCTAATGCCAGCGATTCACCAAAGCAGTCATTTTTATACCTTGGTATAAATTTACGCTTCTTGTAACAAGCTCTCTAACTTACTCAACAAATGTTCTTTCTTAAATGGTTTTGCTATGTAATCGTTCATCCCCACTTCATAGCATCGCTGAATATCTTCATCTAATACACTGGCTGTTAATGCAATGATGGGTAACGGGCTATGATTCGAACCCGCTTCCCATTTACGAATTTCTACAGTAGAAGTGAAGCCATCCATTACTGGCATCATACAATCCATTAAAATCGCTTTATACTGTTTACCTTTTTTAACCGCTTCTAGTGCTTCTTTGCCGTCATTCGCTACTTCTACTAAGTAGCCTGCTTTTTCCAATACTAACGACGCCACTCGCTGATTAACTCGGTTGTCTTCCACAATTAATACGGTTTCTTCTCTTTCTTGAGCATAAACTTCCGGACTTAATTGACCTTTAACCTTAACATGGCGATGCACTGCATCACACAACCCCGCACTGATTGCTTTGGTAAAACGCTTCCCTAATAGCGGTAACGTAATTAGCCCATCAATATTGTTGCCAAACTCACATAAAGAGTCTCGATAACTACAACATACAATCACCGCAGTGTTATCAGAAACAGCCCGGAATTGCTCAACATCGTAAACGGTTTGATTCAGCTCATCATGGCAGTACAGCACAAGATCATATTTCTCAATAATAGGTAAAACCTTTTCTATATCAGCAGTAAACTGCGTAACCGCTAAGCCTGTTCTTTTACATTCTTGATGTAAATAAGGCGCAAAGGAAACATGATTTGTCACCAGCAAACATTTTTTCCCACTAATGTCAGAAACCACAACAGGACGTTTTTGGTGCACTCCAACATTTATAGTAAAAAAGAAAATACTGCCTTTTCCCTTGTCAGAAATAAGATTGATTTCTCCACCCATAAGCTCAACAAGCTGACGACATATCGCAAGACCGAGTCCAGTACCACCAAATTGCCGAGTAATGGATCCATCTTCTTGTACAAACGGAGCAAAAACCTGCTGCTGTTTACTCTCTTCTATCCCAATTCCTGTATCAGTGACAGAAAAAGAAAGCGCCACGTTCCCCTCTTCGTTATATTCACTCTTTATTGATAATGTTACCGAGCCTTCTAAAGTGAACTTAACGGCATTCGACATCAAATTCATTAAAACTTGCCGTAAGCGATGCTCATCAATAAAAACGGTATGAGGAAGGTGCGTATCTAGTTCTACCTGAAGATCTAACCCCTGTTGTGAGGCTTTAGCCTGAACGATCGCCATCGTGTCATAAGCCACCTCGACCACATTCGATTCATGAGGAGCTAACGACAAATTCCCCGATTCTATTTTAGATAAATCAAGAATATCGTTAATCAGAAGCAACAAGGTTTGAGAAGAGGTATCGATTGTTTGTAAGTACTCGGTTTGAGAAGGGCTTAATTCAGTATCAGCCAACACCCCTGACATCCCTATAATGCCATTAAGTGGCGTTCGTATTTCATGCGACATATTGGCTAAAAACGTACTTTTTGCAATATTCGCTCTCTCTGCCTCCTCTTTAGCTTGAATCATTTTTGTTTCATTAATATAACGATCTTCAATTAAAGTATTTAACTTCTGAGTAAACACGGTAAATTCATCGTGACCATCTAATTTTATTTTATGTAATTCGCCTTTTTTCACTTCAATTTGAGACATTGTATCAATAACGCGCTTCAAATACGTGATGATACGGAATGCCAAATTAGAACCTAACCAACTCATAACAAGAATAGGGAATACGATTATAAAAACATAAATTCCCATTAACCATTTTGAATTAGTAATGGTTCTGTGAATATTATCGACGAGTTGATTGCTGACTTCTGAAACCACTAAATTTATAAGTTCGAATCGTTTTTCGAATGCATTAAGCCCACTTTTTACATCACCTGTATTTATATTATCACTCAATAGGCCCTCCCTTAGCTTATAACTTTGGGAAAAAGATGGGTCTGAAAACACTTTCAATAATAAATTAATTTGTGCTGGACTCGCTTCAATCGAAGTAAAACGTTCAACATATAATTGCTGCCTTTCAATCACTGAAATTAACTGATTTCGGCTTTCTTTTGAATTATTCCTCAATATCTCATTTATATACCAATTCTCATCTTGCGCCCAAATAAGCAACCATTGTAGTTGATATAAAACACGAACATCATTTTCTATATTAGGGTTTTCTATATTAGATGAACTTTTCTCAAGATGGGTGAGCACCTGTTTTATAATATCAGTTATCCACTCTGACCAATCACTTAGTTCATCCACCTCCAGAATACCAAACTCTTCATTAGCTTCTACAAGCTCCCCTCTTAGCGAAGAGATTTCTTCCAATTCTTCTCCAGAAAAAGAAAAGCTGAGAAAGCCCTTTGTTTTATTTAATGAAGTACTGAGTTGACCGGTATCAAACTCACCGTTAGCAACGCTTAATTTATTGACTTTTGCATGATGAGATAATGCTGAAAATGTCGATATTTCTTCAAGTAAGCTAATTCTAGAGTTCAATACGTTTAGTGAATCTATATTTTTTATTAATTTATTTATTTCCACCCCGGAAAATACCCCTACAAATGAAAGGGGTAATAGAACCAGTAACAATATTCTGGTTTTAATGGATGTCCGGTTCAACAACTCCATGTCGGCTCCTTGAGTAAGAGCTAAAAATATGACTATTTTTAGTTACATATCTGTATTCTATCCTTTATATTAGAACTAATTCTAACCGAATGGAACCGAGTTAATGAATAATGGACTATATATTCGACTCTACCTCATGAAAGTCTGGATTGTTGTACTGTTTTGTGTTTTTCCTTTAGGAAATGCAACCGCGACAAATACACCTGAGGGGATCACTATATTTTCACTTAATTCTGATTTTTCACCATTAAGCAAAAGTAAGGCACGAATGCTTTATAAAGGTAAAGTTAAAAAACTCAGCGGAAATAATAACTTTGTACTACTTGATCTTCCTAAAAGCTCAAAAATAAGAAAGATTTTTTATAAAAGTCTGCTAGGAAAGTCAGTTTCTCAAATGAATGGATATTGGGCCAGCTTATCCTTCTCCGGAAAAGGAGTTCCCCCTGAAGAAATAAACAATGACAATATTGATACCGTGATTCAGTGGCTGAAAAACAATCCTGATGGTATCGCCTACGCTCCTTCTGACCTTGTGCCAGAAAACGCCAATATTCTTTTTACCGTATTACAAGGAGAGTAAGTCATGAACAAAACCTACGCTCTTTATGTTTTTGCTCTGCTTTTCCCTTTAAGCTCTCTAGGCGCAATTAAAATCTCTGACTCTTTATCTGTTAGTGGCTTTGGTTCAACTTCTATTACTAAATCGGATAATAAAACACCTATTTTTGTTCATAGGGAAATCACGGAAGACACATGTTATGACTGTGATACGACATTTGGTTTACAGGCTGACTGGAACATCAACCAAGATTTCAACACTTCGGTGCAGTTAGTCAAGCGCCCACAAGATGAGTGGTCTAACCCTGAAATAGAATGGGCGTATATTGCCTACCAATATGAAGATTTTTCTTTTAAAGGTGGCCGACTCCGACTGCCAATGTTTTTAGCTTCTGAATACTATTATGTGAGTCAAGCCTATACATGGGCTCGCCCTCCCCAAGAAGTGTATGACAGTATTCTCGGGTTTACCTTTTATGATGGTGTTTCAGTCCGCTGGGAGAACCACTTATCCGATGAAACCTTATTATCGGTCTCCCCTTTTGTTGCGTACCCTGAGGAGTTCACTGTCGAGTTAGCACAATCGAAGATGATATTCGATACAAGCCGAATTTTTGGGCTTTCCACGGAAATTTCAGGTTTTAACTATCGCTTACACGCCGGCTACATGCATACAAAGTTTAAACTCTTCCCTTCAACTGAAGACACCATTATCAATATCTATACCTTAGGTGCCGAGTACTTCTACGACGAATGGCAGTTTATGGCCGAAGCCGAAGCTGATAATACCCAAGCAAATTGGTATATCAGTGGTGCCTACAATATTGATAAGTTAACACCTTATATCACTTATGGAGAAAGTCACCACCGCCGCCAATCCCATAGCATCACCGCTGGTCTTAGATATGATATTACTTATACCGTATCCGTAAATGCTGAATGGCAAAACATTACGATGAAAGCCGAAGATTATGCGAAAGGGCAAACAGGGCAATTCATTACTTCACCTTTGCTTCTTCAAGAAGAGAAAGACGCTCAAATAATCACCTTAATGCTTAATTTTATTTTTTAATCGACTTTTCCAAACTAACAGCCTATCGACACTCATCCAATGGGTGAGTGTCTTTCCCATTCTTCCGTATTTCAAATAACTCGTGACTATTCAGCACACTGGTTTAGTGAGCGTTTTTGTGCATACATGCGCTCATCAGCCAATCGAATCCATGTTTCTATATCACCATGGCATTCATCTAAAAAAGCATAACCAATACTACCTTGAATATGATTTGAAGTGATCAAAGAAAGGCGACGCCAAGCCGTTTCGAATTTTGAATTAACCCGAGGCACAATACTCGGTGAGGAGTTCGAAAGAATAATCGTAAATTCATCACCACCGATACGATATGCCAAATCGCTGTCTCGGCCTATCTTATTGAGCTCCGTCGCTAACAGCTGCAATAATACATCACCCTCTTGATGTCCATATTCGTCGTTATATTGTTTAAAACGGTTCAGATCGATCAAGACTAAACAGCTGTCTTGCCCTTTTTGAGTGTAGTTTTCACCCGCTAGCAGACAATGCTCATCAAACATTTTTCGGTTATAGAGATTGGTTAAACTGTCTGTTCGGGCTTCTTCTTCCACATTACGCAACTCGCTTTGTGCATCAGCCAGCAGTAAATTAGCAGACAAAGCCAAAGACGACAGGGTAATAACATCTTCAGCATAGTGGTAATCAACCCCAAGGGCATCATGCATTGCCATAATGTGGCCAATGGGCTTTTGGTTGGAGTCACGATAAATCAAACCGGCATAGGTCTTGGCTCCCATTTCCTGCAAATCTGTATCTTGAGGAAAGGCCTTTGCAACATCGGTAAATAGTGTATAACGCTCGTTTGCTATCATTGCTTCACAAGGGGTACCAGCAAGTTCGAATGAAAAATTCTCATCAATACCATCGCCATTCCAATAAGCCAGTGTTTCTACCCCTTCTGGCAAGAAACGTGTCACTAAAACCCATCTCCACCCTAGTGCACGGTGAATCGCTTCAACGGTAGCTTGATATATATTGCTGCCTTCTTTGATATTCGCCAGCATTGTGCTTAACACCGCATCACTGTGTGTATGGTGCTCATCATCTTGCTTAACGATCAGGGCATAACCTTGGGCCACTTTTTCGTAAGAAATCATATAACCCGATACACAACCTGGTGGCTCTAAAAGCGCATTTTTGCACGCGTATTTTTTTAACAACTTTTGTTGTACATACGCTGGGTAAGTTGAAAATCGGCAATTGGTAAATGTTATGTTGCAGGCATCGTCAAACAACACAATGCCATTATCACACTGGTTTAAAATACCTTTCCAATCATCATCCTTCATCCCCAGCATACACTTGCCCTTTCATTCACCGACGCCTGTCTTTAATTATAGCTATTAGACTTCTTATCAATAAGCTACAAGTCAATGAAAATACAAGGCTGTGACTTACAGTTTAAGAATTCGCTTAAACCAAGTAGAAATATCAGTAATCTGCTCCATGCACACACTGTGATCCATCGCATAGGTGCGCCAATTAGGACAAAAACCCGCTTGCTCTAAACAGCGGTGTGCTTCTTCTCCCATTGGTGGAAATACAACCGGATCAAAGCGACCATGCATTATTTCAATCGGTAAGGTTTTGTTGACTTCAGAATACTGAATCGTATCTTCGGTAGGAAAATAAGTAGATAGTGCCAACAACCCTGCCAGCTTTTCAGGAAAACTTAATGCAGCTTGGTATGCAACGGCCCCGCCCTGAGAAAAACCTGCTAGAACGATACGCTCACTTGGTATTCCGCGCTGCTGCTCACGTTGTATTAATTTCACCACTTCATTCGCAGATTCAAGTAACTGATCGGTATTTAATTTTCTTCCTGCGCCCATTTCAATAATGTCATACCATGCAGGCATCACCATTCCACCGTTTACTGTCACAGGCATCGAGGGTGAATGAGGAAAAATAAATCGTACAGGTGCGCTTTTAGGCAACTTCAATTCTGGTAAAATTGCCTCAAAATCATGACCATTAGATCCAAGGCCATGAAGCCAAATGACAGAAGCGGTTGCTTCAACGGAAGGTTCAACTTCAACACAAGAAAGGTAAGTCATATCACTATTACTTTATATTAGTTAAGAAATATGACTACCTTACAATGAAGAATGGGAGGCTGACCATTACTACTCAAAGAGTTTATTCAAGATCCCATTCATGATCACATCTTATTGATGAATAGATAAATAATTAGCCGCTTTTTCTCGACCCATGTATTTACCCAGTGTCCGTTCAGACACGTTTTTCAAGTTCACCACAATTAATCCATCTAACGCATCATTAAAAGCTGGGTCGACGTTAAAACACACTAATTTGCCATTTAAACCTAAATATTGTCGTAGCAACACTGGCAAACCTTTCCCTTGTTCAATACGGCTAAGTACTTTAGACAGCATCTGCACATCGCCCAACGCAGCCAACATATCCGTATGCCAAAAAGCCTGCTTCTCTTTTGGTAATGGTGTGGTCGCACTCACTAAGGCGGCCTTTCCTTGATCATAATGATGGATGCTTAATGTGGAAGCCATAAGCTGCCGCGCCACTAAACTGTAATCATTACTGATGCTCACCGGACCAAACAAATGGGTGTATTTAGGGTGACGAGAAACAAACGTCGCAATGCCTTTCCAAAGCAGTAACAATGCACTTAAACTGCGCTGATAGTTTTCTGCAACCACTGAACGCCCCAACTCAATGGATTGGTCTAACTGCTCCACAAACGCTTCGTCATAATTAAATAAGCTACGAGAATACAAACCTTCCAGGCCGTTTTTCGCCATTAACTCATCCACCAAACCAAGTCGATATGCGCCCACTAGTTCCATTTTTTCTTTATGCCACACCAATAACTGATGATAGTGTGGATCATACTCATCTAAATCACAGGCTAAACCAGTACCCTCCCCCACAGCTCTAAAGCTTAGCTCTCGGATCCGGCCAATTTCCTGCATCATCATCGGGATCTTGTGTGATCGAATGCAATACACTTCAAAATCACCTTGAGATAGTAGGTGCTCATCTTCAGATAAACTGGCTAACTCAGATTGCAGAAGAGTTGGTGAAATGGCATCAATGATCGGCTCAGCACGATTTATTTCTTGGGCAGTGCTGCTCTCAGGTGGCGAAGTCACACCGCTCAGCTTTTTTGCTCCAAGAAGATACGTATTTAAACGCAGGTAATTCACTACTTTTCGATCATCAGCCAAGCCTTTTAGCTCAGAATACGGAATGGCCTCACCAACAGAAACTTTTATCGTTTGCGATTGTTTATTAAGCAGCTCCCGACCCAGCATTAATGTACGCAGCATTGGGTGCACTTTACCCGCTAAATAAAAAGCTTTGCTATTTTGGCCATCAATAAACATAGGTACCGTCGTCGCTTGGCTTTTAGCAACCAGTTTAGCGACTGAACGACTCCATTCCTTATCCGCTAAATCTTTACTCTTTCCTTGATAAGTAGATACCTCTCCCGCAGGAAAAATCAGCAATAGCCCTTGATTTTCAAGGTGCTGATACGCCTCACGCATGGCTTTAACGTTCGCTCTAACCGCATCTTTACCTTCAAAAACATCAACACCAATAAATAAATCGCTGATCTCAGGCAGGCGCTTAAGGTAATGATTGGCCAATACTTTAACATCTGAACGAATTTGCCCTAACAGTTCCGCTAAAATCACCCCTTCAACGGCCCCCAAGGGGTGATTCGCCACAACAACCACAGAGCCTGTTTTAGGTACTTGATCTAAACTGCCTTTAGCAACCTGATAATCAATGCCAAGAGCATCTAAAGCATGGCGCATGAACGCAAAAGAATCTAACCCTGCTGGCCGCTGTTGGTACAGTTGATCAAGCTGGTTTAACCCTGTCGCCCATTCTGCAAACGACTCACCTAATCCAAACGGTGTAACCCGAGGTAATCGAAAGGGACTGTCCATTAAGCACCTCCGCGGTTGGTTAGCGCATACAGAAGACCACCTTCATTTTTTAAATCTCGGTAGCTCAACACCACACCTGACAACCAAACTAAGCATGCCATGCCAAACAGTAACCCACCGTCATAACCGATGATTTCACCCGCTGCGTTAAATTCTGGCATTTGAATGCCTAAAGGAGTAAATAGATGGAAAAAAATTGCCCCACTCATAATACCAACCGACATGAGTGCTGCTAAGCCATGTAATGAAGTAAATAATAAAATAGAGGCAATCAGCTCAGCACCACCGACCATATAGCCGCCGTAAGTACCAAACCAGTCAAGCCCAGACCACTCCCCTAACGTGCCGAAAATATGCTCTGTTTCATATGAGCCAGTAAATTTAAAAAATAGTGACTGAATAAACACAAAAGCAATAAATCCAGATAATACCCACTTCAAGCTGATTTTTTTCATCATTCTAATCCTTCACTCTCTTTATAATTATTTTTATATCTACACGCCGATATGACATTACTTGTTTAATAATGTAGGCCAATTTTGATCCGCTGTTTTAATAAAGCCCGGAATATCTGTTTCCCACAATTGCTTTATATCTTTGTCGTAGTTGAGATACAGCTTGTTATTTACGATTTTCCATTGCTTTGGATCTCCCGGAGCACGATCATTCTTAGCCGCCACTGCCCACGCACAAAATCCGCCATATTGAGGTTCGTATTTTTCAGGTTGTGCAATGAACAGGTCTAAATTTTTTTGAGAAGAGAAGTACCATTCTGCCCCTTTGTATTCCGTTTTAAACGATTTGACACCTTCTACTGGTTTACCTTCTGTAAAATAAGCGACAGTGTCATATCCACCTACGGCTTTATTACTAAAAAAACTGGTATAAATGGCATCACCTGCAATTGATGAATGACTAATTACAAGCAGCAGCAACCCCATGAGTTTATTCATGTTACTTCCTTATTTCTGAAATAGAGTTTATTTAATATTAACGGCAGCGCTCAATGTATTTTCAGAGCACTACATTCCACATTTTTCACTCAATAATATGTCGTGATTTTCATGCATCGGTTTTCTAATTAATAAGAACGAGGTTTCGCCGTTTTTATTTCCATTTTTTTTAATTTTTTTGCATAACGCACCAGGTCGATATGTCATGGACAAATAACGAGGAGTCACATCAATGTGTGTAAAGCTAACAGTATGGGCATCATGACGATGCATGCACGCAGATAAATGGCCCTTTTCAGGACTATGGCTACCATGAAACTGTCGCAGTGCTTGCTCTGTTGTACTCGCCGATTTCAGAATTTGTTGGTACTCATGTTTACGGTGTTTAGTCACGGTATCCACATCCACCGCAGACGACACCATTGGAGCTTTGGGTTCAATCACCGCAAGATTGACACCATTCCAGCATACCCCTGCAACATGACCATTTGTTGACGTTAAACCTGGCTCAAATATCATTAATGTAAATGGCGCATAATTAATTAAATTCAGCTCACCCAACATAAACAAGGCTTGTTCTGCCGATGTCGCTACCGCCAATTTTTTTATCAATAACCCGCGACTCACCAATGGTTGCTGAGGCATATGACCTTGATAGTAATTCAATAAACAAAGACATAAACCTTGCTCATTCATTGCTAACCAACTTCCACCGCCGACGGGATCCACAGGCATCACAAACTCAACACCTTCTTGAGCAAATCTCGCTGGAGGTAAGGCTTCAGGACGCCCTTTCTGTTCATCACGATTAAAAAATAATTGGTAACCATTTGGCTTTAACAGCCAAGTTGCTGTACACATTAATCTAGCCCCTTAAGTACGTCGTTGTTGCAGGCGCATAACCAAAACCAGTATCGACTTCTGCATTACAAAACAAAGCGGAAACACGAATTAATGCGTAGTGATGCACGGCATGAGCAGCCACAAAAATCAGCTCTCTGGCCATACTCGAACCTAATTGCTCAGAACAACTGACATTCAAGCGTACTTCTGTTTTTACTTCGACTTGTCGATAAATGTCTTCTAGCTTCAGTTCTAGTAGCCATTGCTTAATCTGCTTTAATTCTGCCATAGCAGTTTGGCGACAATGCTCTACTGGTGCTCCACGACGACGAAAATCGTAATCAATAATTCCTTTGGTTTTTTCTTCTATCAGAGAAAAATACAAATCTAAATTATGGCGCATATGTTCGCCAATACTACTTTCAACATACGGTTTTGCTTTAAATTGATACTGTTCATCATTCAAACTTTCAAGCAACTCGATGCCTTGTTCAATCACATCTAAATTCCCCAATACACACGAGTCTAATTCTTCTACCACTTGATGATCTATTGATGTTGCAACTGTCATAGTTATTCCCTGCCTTTTTAATCTGTCGACGGATAGTGTTCGACGAGTTTTTTTTCTTCTTGCCATGCTTTGTAAAGCGATAACAATGATGGAACTGCGTGGCCAGACTTTCGTTGCATTGCCCCTATTTTGTATAGGGTTCTATATTGAAACAATAACGTACTAAAGATCTCGGTTAAGGGGGTGTTGCGATCCCAGATGTGTGCGGCCTCACTACTTGCTCCGTTTATTTCAAGAATAGTCAATTCTTCCCCTTTCATCAGTTTTTCTATGTTTTTGAATTTGATGTCTAATCGACCGTAGTGAAAACCAGGCAAATCATCAAAAATATGATCTAACCTTTCGGCAAGTTGCTCTGTAATGTATTTATTGCCGTTTCTAAAAATGCTGCCTCGACTGTGGCTACCTGCAAACGCTAAACGGAATTTATGATCTTTCGATATAACCCAATCCAATTTCTCTTCATGACGTGGAAAATAAAGATGGCTTAATTGACCCGCTCTTGGATCTTTCTCAATCAGCTCTTTTAACGTACTTACGCCGTCCCCCACAACAAATGGAGCATATTTCAACGTAATGGAGACTATTTTCCCTTTTTTCTCACCTGGGTAGCGAATATAAAAAACACCCGCTTCAGCTTCATACGGCGCTTTTTGTTGGATCAGATATCGTGCTTGAGAAGGGAAACTTTTAATATACTCAAATAACTGTTCTTTTGATTCAATGAGTTTAACTCCAACCCCTCGGCACCCTAAGTCAGGCTTAGCCACAACGGGGAAATCCAGATCTTCATCTTCCATGGCAAGCAATGCATTGTTCAGCTGCACAACAATACTTTGCTCAGTTTTTGTCAGCGTTACAAAAGGAGAAATCCACTCTTTTGCTTTCGAACCCGCTAACTCTAAAATGTCATTTTTTGACTCTCCCACCATGCCGCTGAGCTTAATACCCGGATTCGCAATTAATGGTAGCGCTAAGTTGCGGTATTTAATGCCATGCCACAAACTTTGCAACACAACGGGAGTATAAAAAAACCATGTAGGCCAAAATTCATAACGCGACACGCTGTCACCGGTATCTGGTTCCATAGGTGGCATTCCCACGTTGACATCACTCACAGATTCAATCACGGATAAATGAAGAGGATGAGCACTCTGTAACTTGGATTTGATCGTCATTATTTAACCCTTCCTTTAATAACCTTTTGTTTTGCAATACGATTTGTGCTGAACAAAAGTACCACCGCAATCGGTACTAACCACCACTTATACTCACTCGTTTGTAGCCAATCACTACTACCCAGTTGATAAACAAGGCCAAAAATCAGCCCCGTCCACAGTCCTGTCGCTAATAAAACTGCGGCCATAAAACGCCACACATCAATGTTAAATAATCCACATAATGAATACCCAAGGGTACGAAGACCTGGAATAAACCGGATAATAAAAATATTCGTTGTCGTATTATTTTTTAATCGGCTTCGCACATATCGCATACTTCGGTTAGTCAGCAACTTATAGCGAAAGCTTCGCCACCGAGCAGACCAAGCTCCAAGGTAATACAAACCTAAATCGCCCGTTGCAATGCCAACAAATACGGCACTCAGGGCTAAACCTACTCCCATGCTACCGTCAGCGGCCAAAACTGCAGCGGTAACAATCGCTAAATCTTCAAGTAAATAAGAAAGTAAAATGATAGAAAGAAATAGCACTGCGGGTCCGTTTCCAAAACCCAGTTCAGTAAGCCAAATCAATACGTTATTTTCTGCCATTATCTTCCCTCTTGTTACATATTCTTACATGACCTAGATAAGCGAGATTTCATTTCATCTTTTTTGGTTTAATTTTTAGTAACTTAATAATAAAGGCGTGAAAAAACTAATTTTAACTAACAAAAACAAAAGGATAAGAAAGTGTTAAATATATAAATAAGGAATAGCTATTTTACAATTGGATCTTCTAAGATTGGGGTAAGTAAAGCAGGAAGCAGCAATTGTTTCTCTCCCAACTGGTTGGCCTCCAGTAGCTGCTTATACCCATAATCCAAACGTTTAAGGATCTCAGGCTCCTTTTTAGATACCCACAACACCACAGGAACGGTTAATAAGGGACGATAATGGAATTGATCTCTAAACCCTTTGTTACTCATCTTCCATAAGTAATAATCGCCTCCCCATAAAAAAGTAGCACGCTTGTGGTGAAGCATTTCAATGCCATGATCATCACTAGGGGCAGTGTAAACTGTGACTAAATTGTCCGTCGCAAGGCGCTCTAAATTAGGAAAAATACGATAAATCGACTGCCAACCTCTCACCATGATGAGTGAGGTCCCTACCAACTCTTCTTCATTCTCTGGGATTTGATCAGCAGGTAAAGCGGAAAAAAGCCCAGCTTTCCAAGGGTATTCCCATGCTGTGGCTGCGCAGCATTCATTAAACCTGTCATATTTTCCCGTCAGTAAAACCTGAGTCTCCCCAACTTCTATGTTTCGATAAGCTCGGGCGACAGGAAAGATCGTGATTTTGCAATTTAAACGGCTGGCTCGGCACAGCGCTTTTACTGTTTCTCCTAACGGACCTGAAAAGTTTCCTTTTACTGAAGTGTAATACAGAGGGGGAGATTCAAATGTACCGAGATGAACATCCAATAAGGGGAATTTTTCATGTTCAGACGCCATGCTCGATACTGCATACAAAAATAAAAGGAAGGCGAGGCTTCTTACCATATTACGACTCAATCATTAACCGCCAGTCATTTAATACTATATGTTATTTTGAAGCCCAAGCAGTAATAGCGCTAGGATATCGACGATACAATGGCTTATATACCCAATAGACGATAAGCCCCCAACCCCATACCTCCTTATTCAGACGCATGCCTTCACTTAAATGAGGGGCTATTCATTACTGTTAATTGCATGGTTGAGAAAAGAGGAAAACAGCTCACCCAAACTGGCTACTTTCATCTTCTTATAAATCTTCTTACGCTGATTTTTCACAGTTCCTACTTTCACTCCATGCTGCTTAGCAATGCCCTCACTGTCTAAACCAAGAAGCAGCAACTTCGCCACCCGGTGCTCTGCATTCGTAAGTAACCCTTCTCCAAAGCCGTCTAACGCTCGCTCAATCATGGTTTTTAATTCTGAATTAGGGGGCGATGACATATCAAATGCCTCGAACTTCCAATGCTGACCACACAGCGAAACCACCAGCTCAAGGTAGAGAGTTAACAGCACAGAATCGGCTTGTGAAAAGTGATGATCAAATCTGCCTAAGAAAATAGCGATATAACGTCCATTCCCCAGATTACAGATGATTCCTAATTCATCTTTCCAATGAGTCGATTGATAAAAATCCGCTTGAAAGTTTTGATTAAAACCTTGATTGGCAATAAGTGCTTTTAAGCAGTAAATACCACTCTCACATTCAGTGCTCATCAGATTAAAAAAAGGATCATCTGTGTAATGATGCGGCAAATACTGATTAAACAAAAGCTCACGCTGACGACTTAAAGAATCAAACAGATAGACAGGGCGCTTACCACTTTGATAGCCCACAATAACCGTGCTATCGACATCAATAATTTCAGTAATAAACCGATTCAAAACCCGGGTAAAGCTTGGCGTCTGAATGGCTTTTACCACCTTTGTAATTAAATCTAATTCTGCCACTTTGTCTCGCCCACTTTCTTATTACTTCACCTTTAATCCTCATTTATATCCCCAAAGGGACATAGCCGCAATACAGAAAGTCCCTGAAGATACCTCCCCTATGTACCAAGGAGCCCTGTAATGAATAACACTGATATTTTTACCGAACTAACTGACCGTGGGCTTGTGGCTCAATCTTCCGATCCAGCGGCGATCACATCGCTACTTTCTCAACCAACTTTCGTATATTGTGGCTTTGATCCGACCGCAGGCAGTTTGCACATTGGCCATTTAGTGCCTTTATTAATGCTGGCTCGGCTCCAAAAAGCAGGTCATACCGCTATTGCACTCATCGGTGGTGCTACGGGGTTAATTGGCGATCCAAGTTTTAAAGCAACGGAAAGAACCCTAAATTCAGACGATATCGTCAATACATGGGCAAATAAGCTTTCTGAGCAGATCCAAACCATCATGCAATCTTTACATGACGGTGAATCTCAGCTTCAAATTGTTAATAACGCTGATTGGATCCGCAACTTAAATACCATCGACTTTCTAAGAGACGTAGGTAAGCATTTTTCAGTGAATGCGATGCTAAACCGAGAATCCGTAAAGCAACGTTTAAACCGACACGACCAAGGGATCTCGTTTACTGAGTTTTCTTACTCACTGCTGCAATCGTTTGATTTTGCTAAACTCAATCAAATTCACCGCTGCCGCTTACAAATTGGTGGTAACGATCAATGGGGCAATATTGTCAGCGGCATTGATTTAACCCGCCGATTAAATAATGAAACGGTTTACGGGCTAACTTTACCACTCATTAAAAAATCAGATGGGACGAAGTTCGGCAAAACAGAAAGTGGCACAGTCTGGTTAGATTCAGAAAAGACCTCCCCTTACGCTTTTTACCAGTTTTGGTTAAATACTGCCGATGCCGATGTGTACAACTTTTTGCGCTTCTACACCTTTTTGAGTGAGCAAGAGATCCAACATATTGAACATGAAGATAAAAGCAGCCAAGGAAAACCAGTAGCCCAACGTATTTTAGCCGAGCAGGTAACAGAACTTGTTCACGGCAAAGAGCAATTACTATCAGCCCAACGAATTACCGATGCGCTATTTAGCAATGATATTCAGCGGCTTTCTCTAGAAGATTTGAAGCAACTAGAACTAGATGGTATTCCTTGTAGCCCTGTGTCTGAGATAATGACGCTCACTCAAGCGTTAGTGGCAACAAAACTGGCAACGTCGAACCGCCAAGCACGAGAGTTTATTGGTAATAAGGCCATTCAGATCAATGGTAAAGTGTGTAATAAAGAAGATATAGATGAAGATATAAACAATGAGCCAGCTTTACATCAGCGTTACTGGCTACTCAAACGAGGTAAGAAACATTTTCATTTATTAAAAATGGCAGCTTAAGCTCACTCAAGCTGTGCTTATCAACAATACATAAGCACAGCTAATACATACTATTTACGCTCAAAGAAAAATATCGTTCCTGCTTGATGGAGCATAAATTGCGTATAATCAATACCGCCCTCTTCTGTAGTACTAAAAACAGCATGGATCCCCGCAGGCTCAAACTTAAAATCTTGTTCACTGTAGGCATTAAGCGGCAATGCAGCTTGCCCTGTCGCTTGCGCAAACAAACGATTGTTCTCAATAAACGCCGTTATATCCAGCTCAAAAGAGTCGGATGAATACACGCCTACGTATTTTTTCAGCTGATCAGTCGAAAGCTCGATGGGCAGATCTTTAGAATCAACATGTAAATCAGGCAATTCAAAATCTTTGCCAAAATAAATACTCATAATACCGATTAAAATATCGTTATAAGTATAATTAATGGCATTCGAAGTAAGGGTAAAAGTAACGTTATCTTGCTCGAAATGGCTGGTGTTTGAGTTAAAGCCTTCAATACGACCGTTGTGGCTATAAGCCATTTTTTCGTAGAAAGGCACTTTAAATAGGCCCTTACTCGTCTCGTTGGATGCACCTTTCATGGAAGATAATGAAGAATCAGACACTAGCTCTCCATTAAATAACGCTCGCATAAATACACTAACATCGTGTGATGTCGAGATAATAGCTCCAGCCCCTAGAGACACACTGCTGGATCCTAATAAATAGGGTGACCATTGAGGGTACTGATAAAAGTACGATTGAGCTTCATCACCACATACATGAGCACTTGGGCAATAAATAGTATTCTCTAACTTAAGTGGATCCGTAATGTTTTGCGAAAGTACTTCACCGTACGATTTTTTGGTAACATCTTCAATAATATAGCTGAGTAATAAATAATTTGAGTTTGAGTACTGCTGTGACGTCCCTGGTTCAAACACAGGCTCAAAAGCAACTAATCGATCTAACATCGCCTGTTTGGTTTGATGTTGTGTGTAATAACTTTCAATCTCAGGAGATTCTGTAAAATTAAAAATCCCGCTACGATGAGAAAGCAGCATTCCTATCGTGATCTTCTCTGAGTTAGGAAAGTCGGGATAAAAGTCTTTAAGGGGCGTCGTTAGCGTGAGTTTACCTTGTTCAATCAACTGAAAGACTAAGACCGATGTGAACGTTTTGCTTATGGAGCCAATTTTATATTTGGTTTTATTAGTGCTTTTTAATCCTTGAGAAAGATTGGCATAGCCCGTTGATTTTTCATAAGCCAGCTTATCTTCTTCATAAATAGAAACGCTTAACATGGCTTTGTTATTTTTTACCAGTGCCTCTAAATACTGATTCATTTTTCCTTGATCAAAATCTCTGTGAGCCGCTGCCGAAAATGACATAACACCAACAGACACAAGTAAACAGGCTTTTTGCCAGCTCTTCATTGCCTTTAGTGAATAACCGCCGTTTCTTACCATCTGATCTTCCTCATAAATTAGGACTTCCTCTATTAATCTACAAAGAAGCAGGAAACACCAAGAATTTTATAAACCACACTAAAAATATGCGTTTCATGTATGCTTTTGAAGCAACAAACATTAACAACAAAAAGCCTGTACACATAAAAACAGCGAGCCATAACGCTCGCTGCTTTATCTACTTCACCTGCTCTCGGAGTACTTTACTCCATTTACCAACTAATGAGCCAACTTAGTTAATACTGTCATCAAGAGCTTGATACGCGGCTCAATAGACTCCAGTAGCAGGTACTCACTATCACTATGGAAACCAGCACCAATAGGCCCTAGGCCATCTAATGTAGGCACACCTAAAATAGCCGTGTTATTAGCATCAGAGCCACCACCAACCTCTTTCCAGTTAATATCAATGGCTAGCTCATTAGCGGATTCTTCCACTAACGCCATTAGCTGCTCTGTTTGCGCGGTAGGAACCATCGATGGCTTATACGCTTCTCGCTCTAGATCCACAATCACCCCTTTCACAAATGGGTTCATTGCTAAACCATTGAGCCTTGTATCCACATCGTCATACTCAGTGTTATCCCAAAAACGCACATCCACAATCGCCGTCGCCGAATCCGGCACTATGTTCGCACCAGAACCGCCGGATACTACGCCGACATTTAGCGTCGTACCAGAAGTGAAGTTCGTCATGTCATTCATGGCCAATACCCAAGTAGACATTTCAGTAATGGCACTGCGGCCTTTTTCTGGCTCATTCCCCGCATGCGCAGCCTTACCATGGAAAGTGATTTTATAGCGAGCCATGCCTTTACGTGCTTTCACCAAACCACCATCAGCACGGGCCGCTTCAGCCACTAACACATGCTTGGCTTTTTTTGCCGTCGCTTGAATCCAATCCACCGAGTCTAACGATCCCGTTTCTTCATCTGGGTTCATGCAAATACAAATAGAAAGCGTATCTAATACCGCTTTATCTACGTTTCTAAGGGCATACACAATATTAAGTAGCCCTGATTTCATGTCTGACACCCCTGGGCCATAAGCTTTTTCAGCGTCTACACTCATCGGGCGCTCAGCCACTGTGCCTTCAGGGAAAACCGTATCCATATGCCCCATTAACATCACATCAATATGCTCTGCTTCTGGCTTATTTCGAACTTCCAGTCCAACTCCAGCTTTACCACAATCGATACGTGTTACAGACCAACCTTCCATTGCCTGATACTTCTCTTGCATCAGATCGGCAACCACATTAATGCCGTCTCGCGTATACGTGCCGCAATCCACATCAATTAATGGGCGCAGTTCTTCTAAATAAGTTTGTAGAGAAAAGTTCATAAAAGATCCTTATTACAGCAGTACGTTCATTACGAACATGGCACCAAATGCGTTTAACACTGAGATTGCAATCATGACTGGGATATAGCGCCCTTCTGTACCAATAGGCCCCATAATCCGCCCCATGTATTGCACTTGTGAGCCCATTAAATAAATAGCCGGAGCCAAAATCGCAATGTGTGTACCATTCAAGATACCTTGGTCAAATAAGGTGATCACAACACCAACTGCGCCGCCCATGGACATCCAAGCTCCAATTAACACAGCAGCGGCTTCACCAGGCAAACCAAAAATCGCCATAATTGGAGAGAAAATTGACCCCATAAGATCCAATGCACCGGTAATTTGAAGCGCCTTAATGATCACAAAGGCCATTAACACGTTCGGTACAGTAGACGTTGTGGCGATCACCCAGCCTTTTTTTGCACCTTCGACAAAGATGTCTGTCACCATTGGTTTTTTCGCTTGTACATCACTCATTAGGCTCTCTCCTCTACCATGTTTTCTGATTTAGAATCACCACTTTTGTCTTCTTTCCCTTCGGTTATATTTAGGTAGATTCGGAATAAGTTGGCCCCTACAAATTTAAAAACAAACATAATGATCACAGCCAAACCAATGGAAGAAGTAACTGCCGTAGAACCATCCAAATTCGTTAACGTGAACAGCACAGCGCCGGATGAGAAAAAGTTAACAATGGCGGCACCAGCAGTGAATTGGAACATGGTGAACACATCAGTTTCACGCTTGGTTAAGTGGCCTTCATCTTTTAATTGCCTTGTCATTGCTGCACCGGCATCCGTGCTTTGTAAAGAAGCGATCAAGGCTAAGCCTGAGTTGCCGGGAATACCCATCAATGGGCGTAATAGTGGCGTTAATAATTTTCGAGCCGCATCCAGCGCGCCATAGTGCTCTAATACGTTGATCATCCCTAAGGCAAACATAACGGTAGGGATCAGTGTTAACGCAAATAAGAAGCCATCACGTGCACCACTGCCCCCTTTACCACGCATGGATGTGGTCGCCGCTTCAACTCCCTCTGCAGTTTCAGAAACAGAATAAGCCACCTTACCAAAAGAGCCATTCAGCGTTGTAAAATCCAGTACCCCATACCACTCGTTAGATTTCATAAAACCAGAAAAGAACACCACCGCAAAAGCCAACGCGATATAGCTGCCAATTGTGACTTTACGAGCTTTTTCAGCCGCTTGAGTCATACATACCTCTATTTATCATTATGAAAAAAAATGGCGGTTACAACATTGCTAACCATTTAAAGTCATTGTGAGAGGATCATATGAAACGAATATTGACCATAATCAATAGAATTATCTAAAGACTTACCATTGATTAAGCAGTTTATTATTTTGTGATATAAGTCAGAATATAGGAATAAATGCCAAATAATTAACAATAAGCGGAAGTTATGAAAAAACGGGAATAAAGTTTACAGCTCTGTTATGAAACACGGTTAGCCATGAACTCAGTGAACATTAAGTAGCTTAATTTTATAAAATAACACAGCTAGGCTTCCCTAAAGAAAGTGCGTAGCTTTTCCTATACCACCTTCAAAATGCCGTTGTTCATGTAACTGTTAACCTACTCATATGCGGCGCTATGATGCTGATAATAATGAAAACTATGGGTTATAAAAGTAATTATGGTGGAGAAAAAAGAAAACATGAAAGTTATTGATACCCCTTAAAGAATTAACTCATAATTATTCACGATCTCCAATCTCCATAAATAAAACCAGGCTATCGAATCAAGAATAGTCTGGTTTATATTATAAAAAATCATCTATTAGTGTAATTAACTTCATTATTATTTATAATTTCAACTAAATTAACCCAATATTTCTGATATTCTTTAAACGTTGTTTCTTCAATCTCATTTTTGCAGTCAAAATAATTATACGTTCCCTCAAAGCCTAAACTTCGATCAACATATTCACGATTAATTTCAGTATCCCCAAAGTTAACCTGCCAAGTATAACCTCTTGACATCGTGCTCGGATTGTAGAAGGTAAAGTCTACTAACAAATAAAAATCTGTATAGGATTGAATATTGGATTTTACTTTTATATCTGTTGGTATTTTTTTTAGATCTACATCAACCAATATTTTTCATTACTTTTAAACTTTATTCTACTTCCATCAGTTTCAATTTTATAACTTCTAACAAGTGGTTCACTTAAAATAAAAAAACGCTCTGGATATTCATGATGATCATTTGTAGCAACAGTAATACCCAGCTCATCAAAATCATGCTCTGTTTTATAGGATAAGTTTCTTATATAATTGGCCTGTTCACTTATAATGTCTTGGGTGTAATCCACTTCACAAATATAGGAAAAACTGCCATTAGAGTATGAATTCTGAGAAGTCAAAAGAAGTGCCATAGTGGTAATAATTCTATTTTTCATAATAAATCGCTCTTACCTGACATACCAATTAATTACAAAAACCTTGATAATTAAAAATTTAAAGTAAATAATTAACTTATTTTACCTATCCATAACCGTTATATTTTTTAATAAATAAAAACCATTTAACTTTATGATGAAGATGATATATATGACATATAGAGTAAATTATTATTTATACTCGTCGATATAATCCATAAGTGAGAACCACTGCATCTTATAGTCTTTAAATGTAGTTTTTTGAATGCTATTATTACATTCAAGACCAGATATATCATTAAAGAACAAAGTTCTTCCAACTAGATCTTTTGTTATTTCTCCTTTCCCTACATTGATTTTAAAGTTTAATTTATTTTTCATTGTTTCAGGATTATAAAATGAAAAGTTAACTAACATCCATGTAGAATCATTTGCTATAACTTCATAACTTAAAGTGGATTTTTTATTTTTTTCACTTAATTCAGTATGAATTAAAACCTTATCATTACTTTTAAATAAAAATTCATTATCAATGATATTGATCTTATACTCTCTAACCAATCCTTCATTTATAATCAAGAATCTTTCTGGGTATTCAAAGTGATCTTTAGACGCAACAATAACACCTAACTCTCTAAAGTCGTATTGACTATCATAAGACTTATTTCGTATATATTCAGCCTGCTCCGTTACAACACTTTGTGAATAATCTATTTCACATTTAAATTCAAAACTACTTTTTGCATATAAAGTTCCTGAATACATTAAAATAACTATTAATATAATATTAATATTTCTCACAAACATTCCTTTTATTTTTTCAAAATTTTATATTGTCTATCTCGTTCATCTTTTTGTTGCTTACGTTCTGCTTCCGACTGCTGAGAATAGTCTTTAAAGTTCACAAAAAGAGATGGGTTACAGCGTCCCATATCACTTTTAGGTATTGATGCCTTCGTTCTCACTTCAAAATGTAAATGAGGAGCACATGTGCCAGCTTTTATTACTCCTGTTTCTTTAATCCCTGAAACCCCTGTCTTAGCAATTATTTCACCTACCTTAACACTAGACCCAACTTTCAATTTACTCTCAACACTACTTAAATGAGCATACATTAAATAAAGTTGTTTATTCTTTTTATACTCACTTTCAAATGTATCATATTGTTCTAACTCAACATCAGTTAGATTTTTCCTAGCACTAAACTCTTTCCGATTTTCCCACATTAACTCAGACTCTGCTACTTTTAGTAAAACTACATGCCCATACCCTGGTCCTGGTATTTTATAATTCATAGCAATTTCTCCATCAACACAAGCAAACACATCAGTACCTGCTTTTGCAAATAAGTCCAAGCCATCATGCCGACTCGTTCCTCGAATCTTTTTACCAAACAACCCCCATGCTCGAGCCTTTTTAGTGCCACCACCACCACTTTGATAATAATTCGTACTCATTGGGTTTAATAATGGCTCACACCATTTAAATGGCGGTATTGGTTTTATCCACCCAATAGCAACAGCTTCATCTATGGCTAATAGTGTTTGGCTATCTACAATACCATTGGCTTCTTTTATTTTGTAGTTAGGGTGAATTTCATGTGTTGGTATGAATTTTTCCTGAAAAGATACGATTACTTTATGTGTTCCTGAACCAAAATGTCCATCAGCACCATACTTACCTAAATCAAAATTAAGCATAAGTAAAGCTTCTTGAATCAGTTTAACTTCATCTCCTTTCGAACCTTTTTTAAAAGGATCAACACCTTCTTTAGCGAAAGTCTCAAGAGTTTCTGAAGTTGATAATACTTTAGATTGAAGACGAACCTCACTTACTTTCACAATCGCTGTACTATTGCCTATTGCTTTGTCTGCCTGTACATATAAATACGCTAGTTTTGAATATTGCTTTTCAATCAAACTCCAAATATTCGCAAAAGGAAACGCTGGTTTATCTTAAGTGACATCCTCAGGGCTAAGTGTATTTCTAAATGAATTGTTATCTTCATTACCTAACATAACTGAATTAACGATAACTTCATCACCAACTGCTAATGCACCATCTTTATGTGCTGGGTTATTCGCATTCAAATCAAATAACTCTTTTGCACTCTTACCATATTGTGCCGCAACTTCTCCCCAAGTCTCACGTTTTCCTGTTGCGAGGTTGATTTGACAAATATGGATGCGTACTGCATTTATATCTTCTTCACTTTTCTTTATAACAACAACGTCGCCAGGCCGGATTACATCTGGGTCACTAATTTGTGGATTTAATGCAAGAATTTCTTCATATTTTATACCATGCTTTTTAGCAATAATACTCAACAAGTCACCTGACTGTACAGTATATGTAGTCAGTCCACCTTCTGTTTTTTCTCGCTCTAACAACGGCTCAGAACAAGCCTTTACAATCTCCTCAGGGTTTAGAAAACAAGCATTATCATCAAGCCATTGAGGATCAATCTCACTTAATTGCTCTTGAGTAATTTTTTCTCTTGTATAAAGCAGATGCTGGCGGGCAATAACAATATTATTGATTTTCCAAGGCAATAAGATAAATCCATACTCATGTTCAGAAAGCATGTCGTTAGATAAAGTCCCCTCTTCTGAGCGCGTGACTTTAAATGCCCATTTATTACCTCCTGATAATTGGTACTCATTCACCAATTCATCACTGATGAAATGATAGAAGAATCCCACCTTAGGCCAAGAGAGGCGTTCATAAACTTGAACTGACGGTTTAATCGGCACAAATGACTCAGATATTTTTCCGCTACCTTTTTTATGCGGCTGAACATCACTAAAGGATAAAGGTTTTCCACTTGATTCAAAAAATTCTCGATATAACGCCTTTGGTTCTTTAACCTGAACACTAGCAGTTAAAATAGAATAACCTGTTTCTGTGGATTCCGATTTTTGCCAAGATGAAATCCGTGACTCACCTTGAGTACTCCCAAGATAAAAAACACCTACTTGATGAGTAGTTAATTCACTTAATGCACATGCAATCTCTATTGAGTATTCAAATTCAGCAATAGGCTCTTGCTTTTCTTCCACTATTTCACAATGAAGAATATCTTGCTGAGTACTCTTTGCCAGATTTTCATTCCACGGGTAGTATGCATTAATACACCTCGATTTGGGCTTGTTAATTACTTCATCAATAATATATTTCCCTTCACCCTGTTCTCGCACAGCCGCCTAACCTCTCATTTAGATCCACGTCTCCAATATTAACCGAAAAGGTAAATGCGTTTTTACTGAATGATTAGGTAAAGTAACTAAGCTGCAGAGTTTAGATCAAGATCATTTTCTCAATAAAAAAGAAAATCGAAAATTTTTCATTTATTTTTCGTCTTTTTCAAAGCTCCTCCGTCTTATAAGTGTAATTAAAAACAGATGACCACTTTGGAGTCGTAGAATGATCAAATTGATTAGCTTTAAAAACTGCCCATTCGTACAACGTGTAATGGGTGCCTTAGTCACAAAAAACATACCGTTTGAGATTGAATATATCGAGCTAAGTAACAAGCCACAGTGGTTTTTAGATATTTCCCCAAATGGCCAAGTTCCGGTATTAGTAACCGAAAATGAAGCCGTGCTATTTGAATCGGATGCGATTGTTGAATATTTAGATGATAAGTACGCGCCAATTGAAGAGCTATCTCCAGAACAAAAAGCGCTTGATCGTGCATGGTCATACCAAGCAAGTAAACATTACATGCCTCAGTGTGGAACGATGGGAAGTAAAGATAAAGAGACTTTCGAAGCTCGATTAGCGAACCTTTCAAAAGCATTTGCAAAGGCAGAGAAAAAATTAGGCGATTCTGTCTTTTTCAAAGGTAATTATATCTCTAATGTTGATATAGCTTGGCTGCCACTGCTGCACCGTGCTGCTGTCATCAAACAGCGTTCCTGCTTTGATATGCTTGAAGGGTTCCCTAAAGTCCAAAAATGGCAAGCCGCTCTTATTAAGTCTGGCCTTACTGAAAAAACAGTACCGCAAGACTTTGTGAATACATTCAGTAATTTTTATTTGAAGAATACGTACCTAGCCAGTTTAATGGATGATGCTAACGCCAATTGCTCCGAGCTAGACTGCTGCACAGCATCAGAAAACTCATGCTGTGGCTAACCCTGCCTCTCTGATTAGATAGCAACTGATCTGCGGCCTCTCTCGCACTGCACAGGGAGAGGCAAGCACACATACAATACTGCGATTTTCAATTTTTTCTTGAAAGTGTTTCCACGTTTAGGTGGATGTACATGACATACAATCAAGCTATTATTTTGCTCATAGACACTGTTAACCACCTTTGGGAGAGCACGGCATGAAAAAAATCATACTAATAACAGGAGCAACGGATGGCATTGGTTTAGAAACAGCAAAAGCACTCATTTCTCAAGGCCACCACGTATTGCTGCACGGACGTAACCCCACAAAGCTCACGAAAGTAAAACAACAACTCACCAATCAATTTGCGACTACTGAAATAGAAACCTATGTGGCGGACTTATCTCGCATAGCCGATGTTTATCAGTTAATAGAAGAGGTTACCCAACGCCATGACAAGTTAGATGTACTAATTAATAATGCTGGTGTGTTTAACTCTCCTGAGCCAATTACTCCTGATGGGTTGGACATACGCTTTGTCGTTAATACATTAGCTCCCTATCTTCTCACCAAAGAACTATTGCCACTGCTAGACGAAAATGGACGAGTCATTAATCTTTCTTCTGCGGCTCAGGCTAGCGTTAATCTAGAGGCTCTTTCAGGGAAGGTTTCTTTATCAGATAACGAAGCTTACGCCCAGAGCAAACTGGCCATTACCATGTGGACTCGGGCTTTAGCGCATACCTTTTCAGATAATTCTGACAATAAAGAAAAACCGATCATTGTCGCGGTAAACCCAGCCTCTTTGTTGGGCAGTAAAATGGTCAAAGATGCATTTGGTGTTGCGGGAGGAGATTTGAGTATTGGATCAGACATTCTGTGTCGAGCCGCTTTATCAGACGAATTTAGCAAAGCTTCGGGCCTGTACTTTGACAATGACATTAAAAGATTTAGCGATCCTCATTCGGATGCCTTGAATAACGCAAAAGTACAGCAAGTCATGGACGTTATTGAAAAGACGCTCGCTAAGCTGACCGTACAGAAGTAACAACTATGGCCGCATACGGTTATAAAAAATGAACGAACCTAAGCTCAAAATAATTTATATGCAAAAAGCCAGCATTTCACTGCTGGCTTTATGAATCTGATTAATTATTTTTAACTTAAACTAACTTCATCTCTTGGATAATATCGGAAGCAATCTCTGGCTTCGTACTGGTTGGCTTAGCATGAAGATCTGCTTTTAGTTGCCCTTTGCGGTTACGCAGCCCAGCTTCTAGTTTTTTCAAAGCCGATGCAATAGCAGGATACATCACATCGTCTGTGGATTTGGCTGAAACGCGCACACCTTCATAGTTCGTGAAGATTTCCGCTTCATGCTTACCATGCTCTTTGGTAATGATAATGTCGCAGCTGATTAGTTGTGGAAAGTGAGTAGATATTTTATCGAATTTCGCTTCAATTTCTTTACGTGATTCGCTATTAATTGATACATGCTGTGTTTGAACATTTACTTTCATATAATGATACCTTTCCAATCACTCTGTCATTTAAACGTATCAAATTCAGTGTACTTTCACCAAGTGCAGATTGTCACATGTGTGATTAACTTCTTTGTTATGAAATAATCTTGCCTCTATACCTTGAATCTGCCGACCTTCGACAGAATATATTGCCATGTCATAACGACAGAGAGGATTCCAGTACCTAAATCGCTATGACATTTCTTCAGCGGCAACAATATCGTAGCGCTTATTCGAAGCAATATTGCTCAAAGGTATATAGTTCAAGGCTAAGCTTTTGCGGCGTCTTCCTTCTTTATTACCTTGTGTCCTTCTTCAGTCACACCGTTTTTCCAATAACTGCTGATGTAAATGTTGTCTCGTTCAACGTCTTTCTCGTTACGGAAATACTGACGTAGCGCCCGCATTGAATCAAATTCGCACGCACACCAAACCGCAACCGTGCCTTCCATCCATGCTTGCTGCATAACCTGATCGGCTAAGGTATTTGCATCAGCCTGCTTTTCTACCCAAATCACTTCCATATTTTTAGGGGCATCAAGTGATTGAATATCCTCTTGGCTCAGCACTTCAATAACAGCATACCCTTTTGCAGATTCAGGTAAGGATTTAAGCTTTACCGATAACGCTGGCAGTGCGGTCATGTCTGCCACAAGGAAGAACCAATCCGCTTCTGAGTTAATATTTTGTATGCTCCCCGGCCCCGCAATATGAATTTCATCTCCCGCTTTGGCATTCATCGCCCAACGAGCAGCGTGCCCACAGCCGCAGTCTTTCACTTCATGACGAACAAAATCCACCGTGATCAAATGCTTCTCAGCATCAAATTCACGAATGGTATAAGTTCGCATTACTGGGCGTTCATTTTCTGCCAGTAAACTAAGATCTGTTCCGCCTTGTTCGTTGAACATCAATTTAATGTACCCACCAGCACAATCAGCAGGAAAACCTGACAGCCCTTCACCGTGCATCACTATACGTTGCATATTTGGGGTAAGTAGAGTCGTTGATTGAACAGCAAGCGAAATAGAGTTTGGTTTTTTCATAGTACTTCTCTTTAGTAATTTACCTTTCAGTATATCGCCAAGCATCCGATCAACACAATGATAACAATTATCATTTACTTTTATTTACACTCCAACAAGTCGAGATACGCCCTAGACTTACGTAAAAAGATTGATACAGTAACTCCCTTCTTCATCTGATCAGTGCTTGCCATGTCCAGAAGCCAACGACTCTTCGATTTACTCCAATTACTTCGTTGCCATAAATACCCAGTACCTGCTGAGCACTTGGCACAACAACTTAATGTGAGTGTTCGGACTATCTACCGAGATATTGCGACATTACAAACGCAAGGCGCAGAAATAGAAGGGGAAGCTGGGCTTGGTTACATACTAAAACCAACGTTTACCTTACCGCCGCTGATGTTTTCAGCAGAGGAATTAGAAGTTCTACTGCTTGGTGCTGATTGGGTCAGTAAGCAAGCCAACGGGGAGTTTAGTGACACCGCAAAAAACGCCATCGCTAAAATATCAGCGGTCTTACCCACAGATCATGTAGCGAAACGTCGTGAAGATCTCATGCGCGTGGCTTCTATTATTGAAGTGCCTGAAGTGACAACAGGGCTATCTGAAATTCGCCATGCCATCAAACAGCAGTATAAAGCTGAAATTGGCTACACAGATGCACAAGGCAATGTTAGTTCACGAACTATATGGCCGATGCTGATTGGTTTATTTCAGCAGCACTATCTTCTGGTGGCTTGGTGTGAAACTAGATCGGCGTTTCGTAATTTCAGGCTTGATCGAATCCAGCACTGGCAAACACTGGAACAAAAGTACCAACCTCTTCGCAGTGAATTACTTAAAGAATGGCGACAGTTGGAAGGTATTGGTGACAAAGAGATTCACTACTGACAAAAACTGTCACTCCTACCCGTTATATTTCCTGCTTAACCATTCTACGTTAGGAAATACTATGTTTAAGCTAGATTCGTTTGTCCTTTATGTAGCAAATATTGAGGCCAGTAAAAACTTCTATTCCGAAATCTTTGAGTGTGAAGGGCAAGTTTTATCTCCAACCTTCGTCTCTTTTTCATTGGATACAAACATTACCGTTCAGTTAAAACAGCTCGATAACGTTTCTCCTTCAGCCGATATAACCGGAGGAGGAACAGAGCTCTCCTTGGTAGCCAAAAGCCAACAAGCTTTACGCACACTTTACGAACAATGGGAAAACAAAGGCATTCAATTTCTTCAAACTCCGACTGAGTTGGTGTTCGGGCTGACCTTTGTTGCCATTGATCCTGATGGGCACCGAATCAGAGTATTTGCAGCCAATCCATAAACCGTCACTGCTAAAAAATGAATTCGTAGCCCCGCTATCAAACTGCGGGGCTGTTGGTTTCTGAGCGGTGTGTGATTAAGTGCTCAATCTACTGCTCTTTTTCATTGAATAGTGGACGGTCTATGCACAGATAGGCACAGTAACGTTAATTTCTTTGACTGCATGTTAATAATAATGGAATCAACTAATCACCAGCCGCGACTATTGATGTTTGTTGCCGCAATTATCGCCGCACTTTTCACATTTTTCCCACAAATTAGCGTTTATCAACTCGCCTCTCTTACTGAAGTGGTGATAACCCAAATGGATGATGAGGTCATTTTATTTTCTTCATTGGCCTTTGTTCTCTGTGCGGTATTATGCGTAACGCCTTTCGGCAGAGTAAAGCTGGGTGATGGCAAACCCGAATTTGGTTTTTGGCCATGGATAATCATGCTTTTTACCACAGGCATGGGCTCAGGTTTGATCTTCTGGGGTGTGGCAGAGCCTGTTTTCCATCTTTCTAATATGCCCCCAGTCTCCTTACGCGGTGATGAAAAAGACACCGCGTTAGCCCTAACTTACTTTCACTGGGGAGCCCATGCCTGGAGCTTATACGCTTTAGCGGGGTTACTGATGGGATGGCTAGCGTATGTGAAAAAAAGACCCATGCGCGTGAGTGCCTCATTTTCAAAAACAGAGAAACCTGGCTGGTTAAGTTGGCTGGATCTTATTGCGGTGTTAGCCATTTTATTTGGCATTGCCGGAGTATTGGCAAACACCATGGCCCTTGTTGAACAAGGTATTCGCAGTGTCACTGGCACAGAAAAAGATCTCAGTGCTGTACGCATCGGCCTAACTGCCCTTGTTGGGATCTTGTTCACTATTTCCAGTGCGCTTGGCGTACACAAGGGGATTAAACGATTAAGCACCTTTAATATGTGGCTGATGATGGGGCTGTTTATCTTTGTGCTGATTAATGTCGATGTGGTCGCTGTAGCCACCCGCATGGTGAGCTCTGTTATCGCTTATGTCGAGATCTTACCGCAAGTCTCTTTGAGCACCATCGAAGGTGGCGAAAAATGGAGCCAAGGGTGGTCAGTCATTTATCTGATTTGGTGGATAGCTTGGGCACCGTTTGTCGGCCCTTTTATCGCACGGATCAGCCGTGGTAGAAGCGTGCGCCAATTTCTTATCTGTACTATTTTGATCCCAACCTTCGCCTCTATTCTTTGGTTTTCAGGCTTTGCTGGGGCAGTATTTGAAAGCCCATACCTGAATGAGGTTATAAAAGCCGTTAATGACGATTACACCAAAGGGCTGTTTACCTTCTTTGCCCACCTTCCTTTTAGTGAAGTGCTATCTGTTGTGGCTTTGTTGCTGCTGCTTACCTTTGTCATCTCCAGCTCAGATTCTGCTATTTACGCCGCAGGAATGCTGACTGACGACGTTCGCACCTCAAGTAAAATCAGCTGGTCTGTGATTGTGGTGACCATGGGGATTGCACTCGCCACCATCAACGATGTCGATCTCAATAAACAGGTGGCCATTGCCGGAGCAATACCTTTCACCTTAGTGATGATTTCGCAGCTGTTGGCAGCAGTATTTGAAAAAATAATGGCCATATCTTCACAAAATACAGAAAAAGCATTGAGTGCCAAAGAATAGAGCTTTGTCAGCCTGATCTAAAACGTGCTAGCTAATCTCGGCTAGCACGCCCTACCTCAGACGATCACGAAAAAACTCCACAAACAACTTAGTACGCTTCGGCAAATGCAACCTTTTAGGGTAAAGAATATACAAAGGCAATATTCGATTCGTCTCCCAGTGGGGAAGCAAATCCACTACCTCACCTCGTTGGTTTTCAGATAACTTAGACAAAGCAAGTTCATCCAGCATGGCCACACCACAACCATTCAACATTGCATCCACCATGGATGAGACCAAATTAACACTAAAGTTGCCGCGTAATTTTATATGTACCTCTTCTTTCGTCTGTTTATTGGCAAACAGCCAACGATCTAATGTAAATTCCGTGTTTTTATAAAGAATATGCCTGTATTGTGCTAGCTCTACTGGATGTTCAATTTCGCCGCACTTTTCAACATAGCTCTGATGGGCAAATGGCCGACAATGCAAAGAACGTAAATAATAGCCTACATAGCCTTCCGGTGGCGAGTCAGTAAGAAAGAAAGCCACATCGAAACCTGATTCGATCAGATCTAACGGTGTTTCGGTATAAATCATCTCGATGTCTAATTCTGGATACGCTTGGCTGAATTCAGCTAAATGTTCAGTTAACAACAGCGACCCAAATGACGCAGAAGCAGCGATACGCAGTTTGCCTGCAACCTTCTCTTTAGATCTTAAGGTGTCATTAATGCTCTCTGCACTTTCCAGTAACTGCTTCACTTGTTTATAAAACTCAACACCATCGTAAGTTAAATTGAATTGCCTGGTGGTTCTTTGAATCAATTGCACAGACACAAGCTCTTCCAGCTGCCTCAGTTGCCTGCTGACATGTGCATTGGAACACCCTAGCCTTTGCGCTGCCCCTGCAATGCTTTTCTCTTCACAAAGTGCGACATAAATAGGCACATAATGAAGCCATTTTATTTCCATATGGTAATTCTGATTATCTGAATGAACACTTCTGGAAATAATAACGGTTACCTACACTATCGCAACAGTAACCAAAAAAGAGTAACCACATGAAGGTATTTGAAAGCTGGCTTGAAGGACAAAACTTAAAAGATCACATAACCAACCCGAACATTGAAGTCGGAGACCATAGCTACTATTCCGGTTTTTATCATTCAAAGTCGTTTGAAGATCAGGCCGTTCGTTATTTATTGGGTGACAAGTTCACCAAGAATGCATGGCAAAGTAGTCTGTATGGAGAGGTGGATAAACTGCGTATTGGTAAGTTTTGCTCTATTGCATCAGGGGCGATATTTATGATGGCAGGAAACCAAGGTCATCGACTGGATTGGATCTCCACGTTTCCATTTTCAGCCGACATATTTGGTGAAGATGTTCAGAGTGGCTTTCAGAGAGCTGGCGACACCATCATTGGGAACGATGTTTGGATTGGCAGCGAAGCGATGATCATGCCCGGTGTAACCATTGGGGACGGAGCCGTTATTGGGGCAAGATCGGTAATCACAAAAAATGTGGCTCCTTATGCTATCGTGGTCGGTAACAATCACGTAATAAAGCAGCGGTTTGACACTCCATCCATAGAAACTTTGCTAACAATACAATGGTGGGACTGGCCTTTAGAGCATTTAAAAAAGGCCATGTCGCTATTATGCAGTGGCAACATTAACGGGCTGGAACATTACTATGTGGAGAATATAAAAGCCTAATCCACTTATCATTAGTTAGAATTAGGCTCGTAGTTATTTTGATATCATAAATTAGAAAACCAATCACATATAAACTGGATGAATACTCTTAAACGTTCTGGCTGAAAGCTGTGTTTATTGTAGAGTAAATTAATTGGGCTTGAGCTTATTTTCCAGCCAGTTATTGCTGATAATAACCTCTTTTCTTCAACATCTTGTTGTATATATATATAAGGTAACCGAATTATCCCTACACCATCTAATGCATATTGGCGTAACACTCGGCTATTATTACAATTCATTACCGAATCGACACATACTTCTTTAGTATCACCTTCAGAATTATAAAACTTCCACTTAGAAATCGGGCCAGTTATGCAGCGATGCTTATTCAACTCATCAGGACTATTTACTAGACCATACCGATTCAAATACTCTGGGGAAGCAAATAACCCCATTTCCATCATCATTAACGGGCGTGCCACTAATTGAGAATCAACCAACTCACCAGCCCGAATAACCACATCATATTCCTCATTCATTAAATCCACATGGCGGCTATCAAATGACAAAACGACATTAATTTTTGGATAAAGTAATGAAAATTCAGCTAATGCCTTAGCTACATACTCTTCACCAAATACACCACCTAAGCTGCTGACATTAATATTGCCCACCATAGAGCTATTATAATCAACAATATCGGACGCAATTTTATCAATTTCCTCTAGAGAATTAGAACAAGTACGATAAAACGCCTTCCCTTCTTCGGTGAGTTTCTGGGTTCGCGTGGTTCGAATTAATAACTGCACCCCTAGATCTTTCTCTAATTGACTAAGCTGCCTAGATACGTGTGCACGAGAAGAGCCAAGCCTCTCAGCGGCTTTGGTTAAATTTCCAAGTGATACGATGGTGACAAAGGTTTTTATGTCTGACAAAGAGAGATTGTTGCTCATTAGGTAACAGTGATTTGAGTTTTAATATATATATTATCAATAATAACAAGTTTATTATCCAATATCTCGTTAAATAATATCGCTTATCCTTTTTGTACATTTAATTATTACTCATTGTTTTAACTGTATATTTCAGTTCTAAAATTTTTGAACAACAAAGTGCACATGACTGTATAGTGAATGATTTTTCATCAAATACGATTCAGTTAAACCAATAAAAATAAACTGAGCTTACTTTAAATTGATGAGAATAAACCAAACGAGAAAAAACGGAATGAAATATGTTAATTTATTGTTCTTATTAAAAGTCATTAAATTAATAAAAGATCGAAAATATGAATAAAAATACTAATAGTTCAATTTTTATTGTTCTTCATTCTTAATTATTAATCATTACAATTAATACTATTCAATGAAAACTATTAAACTACTTGCTATTCTAATTGCTTTTTTTATAACTCCACTTTCACAGGCAGATGAAACTCGAGGCTTTTATATCGGCGCAGGTGTTGGTTCAACCAGCCTTGATGATAAAGACAACTTTTTTAGTGATATCGCGACTATAAGTGAAGATAGTAATACGTATAAACTAATCGCTGGTTATCAAGTGAACCGAATTCTTGCTATTGAAGGTCAATATACGAAGTATGGAGACGTGAATTTCCAAGTTCCTTCACTTCAAAACAGAACAGTATATGACTGGTCACCGCAAGCACTGTCATTATCTTCAAATGCGGGTTACACATTTAATAATGGGCTGCGACCTTTTGGTATTCTTGGGCTATCCATCCTAGATTTAAACCAATCGGCAAAAGTACTCGATAAAGAAAACTACCTTGGACTGCGTTACGGGCTAGGTTTAGAGTATGCTCCTATCTCATTACGTAACCTGAGCATTAGAGTTGGTTATGAAGCCGATTTTTTCTATGCAGATGAAGAATACATCTACCACGGAATTTACTCGGATTACACACTTTCTAAGATTTATGATTTCACTTTAGATTCATTCTACATGAGTGTTTCATATAAGTTTTAAGATAACCGATCAAAGGAGAGTGCCTCCACTCTCCTTTTCCCTGCATTATTTTTATACCATCAAAAGCGGTTTACACTGAACAATAAAAAGTTACTCGGCAAGTACACTATCATCAGTATTAGCTTCAAATTCAAGAATATCCCCAGGCTGGCACTCAAGCACTTCACATAATTTATCAAGAGTAGAAAAACGCACCGCTTTGGCTTTACCATTTTTTAGTACAGACAAATTAGCTTCAGTGATCCCAACCTCTTGTGCCAAGGTTTTTAAGCGCATTTTTCTCTTAGCCATCATCACGTCTAAGTTAATACGAATAGTCATAGAGATCCCTTAAATGGTGTGGCTGTTTTCATCGGCAAGAGTGTACCCTTCCTTCATTACCCATGAAATGATCAAAACAATAAACCCAAACACCAAAGTTAAAAAGTCCATCCCGACAAAGCTCACGGTTAAAATACGCTCACCTGGTGGGTTATTAAATGACAAAATCACCGACATCAACGCCCCATACACAATAGAACCACCAACCCAGAAAAATAAGCAGTAACCTAATTTCTGGAAGATAGCCGCATTATCGAGAGAAAAAATGTCATTGCCTTCGTAATTACGGAATAACCGAATTAATAGCGTTAACGCATACATAATGATGCTACACAACAATAAGCTCGCCATTGCAGATAACACACGAGTCGTCATAGTGAACGGCAACTGTGTATAGCTGTCAAAATTATAGCTCAGCTGAATCACACCCAGTGACGTTAAAAAATCATACGACGTCTCAACCGTTAACCAGTAGTAACACACCATCATTGGCGTCAGTGCCAGTAAACATTGAAAAAATAGACGGACACGACGGCTCTGTTTTTGAATCTTAGACATAAGTAAACACCCCATTTCGTTGATGGGTAAATACTAAGACAGTAAAAATTGAAGATCAACAATAAAATATCGTTTATCGATAATTTTAGATTGTTTAACAATGAATAAATACGTAGTTCAATCAATTAAATCAGCTTAATAGAAGGCCTATTCTCACTTAATTTCTCTTAAAGGTACTCATGGTAGGCGTTGGCTCAAACTCAACCTCACACATTCGAAAGCTTTAGTGACGATGTTAAAGGAAGCTCGTCCAAGCTGGTTTAATTGACCATTACATTGCTACTTTCTTTACCTGTGAGGGGATTTTTACCCATTTAAACAACCTCCAAGATCATATTGTGTTAAATTTTAAAGTAAGGCATCAGTGTTGTTATGAGGAAGTGGGATGAAGCGATGGGTACAATACTTCATATTCCTTTATATTGGTGCTTTAAGCACACCACTTCACGCTTTGACGATTACAGCGGCTATTGGAGATTATCCGCCCTACACTTCAGAATCTGACATCAATGCAAGATTAGCGGAAGAAATCGTGATAGCCGCCTTTGAAGCTTCTGGTTATCAGCTCAAAATTCACCGCACTCCATGGAAAAGAGCGTTAGAAAAAGCAAGGGCTGGAGTGGTTGATATTACTTTCCCATGGTTGAAAACTCCCGCAAAAGCTGCAGACTTTTGGTATTCTGATACGTTTGTTGACGTACAAGAAGCGTTGATCCACCGTAAAGATAACCCATTCTCGTGGACGATAGCCCAAGACTTGAAAAAATATCGGTTAGGTGGAACTTTAGGGTATTCTCACATCAAGCGATTAAAGTCTCATGGCGTTACCATTGAAACGGCACCGAGCGATATCTTAAATATTCACAAAGTGTTCTACCGGAGAGTCGATGCTTTTCCTATAGATAAAAAAGTTGGCCATTACTTACTTGCCGGATTACCTAAAGCGTATGAAGAACAGCTAACATACAATCCACACCTATTTTTTGATGGCGCATTCTATGTGGTGTCAGGTAAGGTCGGTGGGGAACAATCTAAAATGTTAATAATGCATTTTAATCAGGGGCTGAAAGCCATACAAGACAATGGAAGTCTTGAACGTATTCTGAAAAAATATTCCCCATAACACTTATTCAGGCTAAGCCATTTTAATGCAGGCACTGCTGATTACGCTTGTTACATACTATCAACTGTAAACGAATCAACACCGACTTTTCATGCTCTACTTTACCTCTTATTTAACCTAACTTTTGCACAAACAGAAGACCCGTGCTAACAAACAAGATCTTGTTATTGCGGGCCTACTTACTGCTCTAAAACGTACTAATCTCAAAAAGCGTGTTTCATTATTCTACGGCTCGCAATTCTAATTCCATAGTACATTCAGAAAATATGCGCTCATCCATCACTGGGATTGGTAATTCAAACTGAGGAGTAAACGACATTTTTGCTAAAATATCTCTTTCTAAATCCACCCCCGGCGCAATCTCAATCAATGTGAGTCCTTTTTCTGTCAACTTGAAAACCGCTCGTTCAGTAATGTAAAAAACAGGCTTATTACGCTCAAGTGCAACTTTTCCGCTGAATGTAATTTGTTGTACTTGCTCAATAAATTTACATCTATCACCATCTTTATGAATCACTAATCGACCATCAATGACTTCAATGTTTTGTTCTCCCGCAGTAAAAGTGCCGCAGAAAAAAACTTGTTTGGCATTCTGAGTAATATTAATAAACCCACCACAGCCACAAATGCTATCACCAAAACGAGAAACATTAATATTCCCAGCTTCATCACATTCAGCTAGCCCTAAGAAGGCTTGATCTAATCCACCACCATCATAAAAATCGAACTGCTGATCTTGGCTGATTATTGCTTCAGGAAATGCTGATGCACCAAAGCTCAGACCACCCGCAGGGGCCCCACCAATACCACCAGGTTCAACCGTTAATACCAGTTGATCCAAAACACCTTCTTCTTCTGCCACGTTAGAAATAACTTCAGGAGCCCCAATACCTAAGTTTAGAATTGCCCCCTTTTGTAAGAACATGGCAGCTCGGCGTGCAATCACCTTTTTGTCGTCCAATTCACGTTGAACATGCTGGTGTTCGTCCCTATCGCCAATCCCAACATAAGATTCGTTATATGACTCGCCGAAAGTCTGCATGTGCTCTTTAGAACCGTGAGCAATCACCACGGCATCTACCAAAATCCCTGGAATTTTGACAGCATGTGGGTCAAGTTCACCATTTTTTGCCAACTGCTTAACTTGTACAATCACTTTACCGCCATTGTTTTTCACGGCTTGTGCTGCTGCTAAGTTTTCAACAATTAAACACTCATCTTCCATGGTTATATTGCCATTTTCATCAGCAGTTGTGCCGCGTAAAAAAGCCACATCCACATTCAGCTTTTTGTAAAACAGATATTCCGTGCCCTCTATTTCCATCACACTGACAATATCTTCACGAGACACTTCATTGATTTTCCCGCCTTCGAACCGAGGATCAACAAAAGTTCCTAACCCCACATGAGAGAGCGTACCCGGCTTACCTGCTGCAGAATCACGCAACAGATGAGAAATCACCCCTTGAGGTAAGTTATAAGCTTCAATTTGATTAGCCAATGCCATTTTTTGTAATTCAGGAACAAGCCCCCAATGGCCACCAATCACACGCTTTAACATTCCCGGGTGTGCAAAATGGTTGGCGGCTTTTCCTGTGCCATTCCCTTGCCCTGCTGCAAAAACCACACTAAGGTTTTTGGGGTGTCCGGTTGCGATAAAGCGTTCAGCCGTCGCTCTAGCCAGCGACTCAGCAACAACGGAACCAATAAACCCACCTAAGAAAATTTCTGCCCCATCCTGAACCCATTCTGCGGCTTGCTCTGCTGTCAGCACTTGAGTTTTCAAGCTCCCTCTCCTTACTTATTATTGATATTTAGTTAGTGTAGAAGCTATCTGATAATAACAAGCTGACTCGGCATTATTAGTATGTATTTTGTGACCTATAACACAATGAAAACAATCATTTATAAAGCCATAAAAAAACCCCGACATTTTACATATCGGGGTTTATAGCTATTCTTTTTCTTGCCTTGTTTGCCAATGCTCGTTGCTATCGGACTCGTTATCTGTGAGCTCTACCATAAAGCCCATATCGACCATTTCTTTCAGAGTAAGGTCGTCGGCTAACCGGGTGGTTTCGCCTTTTTCGTTTGTCAATTCCATGCGAGTTCCCCTCGTGGCTAATCCTTCTTTAAACATAGCACCCCTGTGGAAAAGACGTGGCGACACCTCAAAAAAGACTCATCCATTTAGCTTTCCGCTTGCGAGAGCACCATGTCAGACGATGCTTCACTGCTCGCGAGCATTTTACGAATAACAAACGAGGCAATAAATGCCACTATAACCATAACAACCGCCAAGATGGTCAACGTACTAAAATAGCCACCATAAACGGTTTTCACGATGTCTTGTGTAATTTCCTGTCCTTTCTCTAAGGCAATAGAAGTCGAGAATACCGCACCAACAATACCGCTCAGTGCTATCGCTACCGAAAATAAGCTAACGGAAAAATTCTCAATATGCTTAGGTGCCACTGAAAGAATGAACGCCACCACCAAACTGCCCACAATCACTTCTGCAAACGCTTGGAAAAAATGAATCGCTAAAAACACTTCAGGACGAATAACCACATCAGGACCAATCATCATAACGGCAGCAGTCAAAATACCAAATGCAATGGCGGTAAAGATAAACGCAAAACCCACTTTAGTCGCCGTAGAAAAATTAATGTTTCGTTTTTCTAATGAAGAAAATGTCATAGCAATCACAGGCCCTGCCACAATACACCACAGTGGATTCATGGCCATTGAAGCTTCAGGAACAATAGGAATAATGCCGAATAAATCACCACGCATGGTATTTATGGTCACCATGGTCATAGACGTCATCATCTGCCCGTAATAAACAAAAAAAGCCGTGGTGAGTACCGTCATAATCAAGATAGTACCCATTTTCAACGCATCTGACTTTTTCGCCTTAAACATCAATGTGATGAAGTAACCAATCGCTGCAATACCAATGGCATAAACAATGTTTTTACCAATTTCCATATTCGAGAACATGAAAAATACCAAACCAATCATGGCAATGGAGATCGCCACGAAAATAGACCAATTTTTCGCACTCACTGGCTTTTTATCAATCTCAGCCCCAACCGTCAGTAATTGCTTACGAAACGAAATTAAAACAATCAATGCAGCACATGCCATGCCCATCGATAACATAAAACTACCGTTAAAGCCAATCACAAGCACAAACATAGGGAACAGGTACTGTCCCAATAGTGCCCCCACATTGTTAACGGAATAGTTAACTGGAAAGCCATTTTCAAAATCTTCTTCTGTTGCAAAGGTGCGTTTATAAAGGCTTGGATAAGATGGAGACATTAATCCTCGTGCATAACTCGCTAAGGCAATACCAACAAGGCTGAGCGGAATATTCGTTGTGGATGCCCCCAGAACTAAAAGAACATAACCACTCGTAAAACCAGCGTAACTGATAGTCAATGAACGATATGCACCCAAAAATTTATCAGCAATAAAGCCACCCGCAATAGCAAACAATGGCCCTATTGATGAAAAAGCCCCGACAACCATCATCGTATCTGCTTCACTGTATTGCAGATCTTCTAAGAAGAAACGGGTCAAGATAACCATCACACCATAAAACGATAAGCCAAACATCATCTGGCAGAACATCATTGATTTATTCAGTTTATTCCACATAACCAATCTCTTTTGTTTATGAATGAATTAGAGTTAATGCTCGCGCACCATAACACCGATCATTTCACCAACCTGAGATCTAAGTAGAAAAAAGAATTCTAAATAGTTAATTAAACCTAATATATAAAAAATATTAGATATTGATACCAGTTTTATACTTATAAATAGTTAACAGGACTTATTTAATATTTAAAATTAGAATTAATAACCAAATAATACGATCACAGTAATATTAGTAAGTCATTGATCTAAAACAACGAATAAGAAACTTACCGCTTTATTAAAAAATAGCTATTAATTATTCGCTCGTAGCTACCATCTTCCTTCATGGCTTTTAACACCACATCAAGCTTATCTCTCACGTGTGTTAAATTTCGCTTTTTAGAAAAAGCAATGTAACTAGGTACACTTTGTATATCGGGTTCTAAAACTCGAATTTTTTCCAATTGATTTAACTGATTCGCAATATGTAAAGCGCCATATTTGTTACTGATCCAGATATCCACTCGTCGAGCCAACAACATTTTTGCACTCTGTTTACCTGAATTATTAATTTTAATTTTCGTTAATACGCCTTCTTTGACTGCCGTATCAAAGCGCTGACCATAACTGACTTGATTCGTAACACTGACAGAATAAGGCTGTAAGCTGCTGAGCTGACCGTCATACACGATGCTTGAATTGGCGCGAACAAAAAGAGAAATGGTCTGAGGAAACAGCACTTCGTTTGAATAATCGGCAAAGGTTTCACGGTGAGGGTTTTTGAATGCAGTAAAAATCGCGTCTGCTTTACCATTTTCAATATAACTGATTGCCCGAGGCCAAGGCAGAATTTTTATCTCAATAGGCTGGGATAAACGTCGAAATGCTTCTCTTATAATATCAACCGCAATACCTTTAACTTTCTGATCTTCTTGGTATTCATATGGCGGGTATTCCAAAGTAACTAATTGCAATACTCGAGAAGATCCAGCTGTAGTCCAAAACAGAAAACACCCGCAAAGTACGAACTTCATGAGATTTAGCCACATAGCGCATCCCTATGGTTAATATATTCTCAAACTCGCTTTAGCCTACTGTGTTTGTTGTTATTATCTATTAATCATAGTACATGCTCTTTTTCACCCTACTGCGTTCTCGTTAGCAAAACCTCCTTAACTAGGTTAACCCGCAACTTTTCATTCCCACTAAAAGTGACCGAGAAAACCACAGATTTTTTTACTCACAAAATTCTGCAACATAAGTCGATTAACATTAATCACAGCAGTTAAGGTAGTAGAAATAAACGCCTTAAAAACAACTTTAAATGAAACGCACTTCTGTTTGTGTCGTGATACAAACACTGTCATAAAAACTGAGTGAGAAAACATGAATATAACGATTGTGGGTACAGGTTATGTTGGATTATCTAATGCTGTACTTTTGGCGCAGAAAAACAAAGTCACAGTATACGACATTGCTCAAGACCGTATCGAGCTATTGGCCAATGACTTATGCCCAATAAAAGATAACGATATTGAACACTATTTAGCAAACAAGCCACTGACACTACAAGCCACCACCAACAAACAACACGCTTATCAAGACGCGGATTATGTCATTGTTGCCACGCCAACCAACTACGATACCGACACCAATTGTTTTGATACCTCAAGTGTCACATCCGTCATTCAAGATGTACTAGCAATAAACCCTACAGCTCATATCGTCATTAAATCAACCGTTCCCGTTGGATTTACCCATCAAACCAAACAAGAATTCAATTGCCATAGTCTCATGTTCTCACCTGAGTTTTTACGTGAAGGGAAAGCACTGTACGATAACTTATACCCTTCAAGAATTATTGTGGGTGAGCGTAGTCAAAGAGCCCATGAATTTGCCGAGATAATGCAATCTGCGGCGATAAAGCAGGATATTGAAGTAATTCTAACCGATTCAACTGAAGCCGAAGCGGTGAAACTGTTCTCGAACACCTACCTTGCTATGCGTGTTGCCTTTTTCAATGAGCTCGATTCCTACGCCGAAAGCCATAACCTCGATACCAAGCAAATTATTTCCGGGGTATGTTTAGACCCACGTATCGGAACGCATTACAACAATCCCTCGTTTGGTTATGGCGGATATTGCTTACCCAAAGACACAAAACAGATATTAGCAAACTACCAAGATGTGCCAAATAATTTAATCCAAGCCATTGTGGATACAAATAAAACGCGTAAAGACTTCGTCACAAACTCAATCCTAAAACGTAAACCAAACACAGTTGGCATCTATCGATTAATAATGAAAGCGGACTCAGATAACTTCCGAGCCTCTTCCATTCAGGGCATCATGAGAAGGCTTAAAGCCAAAGGGATTGAGATCCTAGTCTATGAACCATTACTCAATAACGATACGTTTTATGGCTCAAGCGTTACAACAGATTTAGCCCAGTTTAAATCGCACGTTGATGTCATTGTATCTAACCGCATTACCACAGAGCTGCATGATGTCCTAGATAAGGTTTACTCTCGCGATATTTTTGGCAACGATGAATAAACCCGCTCGTCACTTTAAAACCGTCTTATTGCCCTAACGCTTTCTGAATGTGTTTTTCCAATGCCTCAGGTTTGGTCATTGGTGCAAAACGCTTAATTGGACTACCATCTTTGCCCACTAAAAATTTGGTAAAATTCCATTTAATACGATTACCTAGCATACCGGGTAACTGCTGCTTTAAGTAAGCAAATACAGGATGACTGCCTTCCCCATTCACTTCTATTTTTTCGCTTATGGTGAAATCGACACCATAATTGATCAAACATTCTCCCTGAATATCACTGGCACTGCCCGGCTCTTGATTACCAAACTGATTACAAGGGCACCCTACAATCACCAGCCCTTGGTCGGCATATTTTTTATGCAGTTGTTGTAAGCCTTCGTATTGTGGGGTAAAGCCACATTTACTGGCTGTATTCACCACCAAAACGACTTTTCCTTCAAAGTCAGAAAAATTTAGCGGTTTATTTTGTAGGGTAGTCATGGAAAATTGGTGAAATTCGCTCATCTTATTCGTTCCTTGATAGTATTTTAATTGCCACTATATAGCGCACAACTAAATTGCGCAACAACTGAAACGAATAAAACTCAGCTGATCATGCCATTATATGTGTTTTTCTTGAGTAACAAGGTGTAATTCAGGCAATAAAAAATGCCTTATTTAGATCACTAAACAAGGCATTTTTAAACCATAACTGCGCAGAAGCATACTCAACTTATGAAGAGTTGGCTATTTCTCTGTCACCATAGCTGAAGTTTGAGTGGCCTGCATGGCCTTTTGATACAGCAGCCAAGCCATAATGCCGGCGGCAATATTTCCTAACGTCGCACCAATAAAAATGCCTTGCAAACCAAACAGCTGTGTTCCTAACCAAATCATCGGTAAAAAGCACACAAATAAGCGCAAACTGGAGATCCACAGCGCCCTCATCGGCAATGCCAATGCATTACATACCGACACCATTAGCATACACACACCTAATGGCCCTAAGCTAAATGGAATCCAAACTAAATGCATGGAAAATACTTCACTCACAGAGGCTTCACTGCTCAGTAAATTGGCAATAGGGTTGGCTAACACAAACAAAATCGCCGCAATAGTTAACTGAAATAACAAAATAAATTTCACCGCAATATTCACCAATGTACGAATACTGCCGATCTCTTTTGCACCTAACATACGGCCGATCATGGGTGGCATCGACATGGTCATCGCCAACACAACCACAATCGAAAAGAACTCCACTCGCGAGCCTAATGCCCAAGCTGCTACAGCAGTGGCACCAAACCCCGCCACCAGCTTTGTCGCAAGCATAGAAGAAATTGGCGGAAGCAGCTGGCTCAACATAGCAGGTGCCATAATATGACCAAGCTCTTTAATGGAGGGGACAATATCTAAACCTTGCCAGTTTAGTGTCATCCACTGCCTTTTCAGGACTAAGGGATACACCACCAACATGCCAATACCAAACGCAGCAATAGTTGCCCAAGCAGCACCTTGTAACCCCATATCTAAGGTAAAAATAAATAGCGGATCAAACGCCATATTAAGAAGACTCGTAACCACCATCATGCTACCGGGTAACATGGTATTACCATTGGCACGGCACAGGCTATAAGCGAAATACAACATTGCTCCTGTCCACGCACTTGCCAACCACACAGGCCAATAGTCATCAATCACAGGGGCTACATTCTCAGGCGCGCCAAGCAGCAATAAAATTGGCCCTCTTAGTAACCAAATCAACCATGACAAAATAAAAATCGCCACAGCTCCGGTGATCACCACAAGCCCTCCTAATTGCTGAGCTCGCTGTATTTCACCGGAGCCAAGCACGCGTGAAATCAAAGAGGTGGTGGCAATGCCAAGCCCAACTTGCAGACCGATTACCACCATTTGCATTGGCAGGGTAAATCCTTGTGCAGCAAGCGGTAATACCCCAAGCTGACCAATAAAAGCACTGTCTACCAGTTGAAAGCTCATTAACGATAAGATGCCAAACATCATCGGCCAAGTCATAGAAAAGAGTTGACGCGATAAACGACGATGTTCAGCAACAGATGAAGATGTGGAGGCACTCATAGAGTCAGATCCAAAAAACAGAATGACCGCTCATTCTACTGACTCTGATGTTAATTAGTAAGAGCTATTTACCTCACTAATGGCTAATTTCGCGGGCTCTCAATTATGGTAACGCAATTAAGTCCGGATCAAGCCCTGTCGATTTTTTATGTTCCGCAATCACTACTTCACTGCGAGTTTGAATAATTCCAGGTAACGAGCCTAACTTAGCAGACATGAATTTTTGGTATTCACGCATGTTTTTAACTCGTACTTTGATCATGGTGTCAAAATCACCAGAAAGAGAATAGCATTCTTCAATTTCAGGCATCAGCTCTGCCGCTTTGGCAAACTTATCAAAGATGGAAAAATTCGATTGATCGAGGCGAATATGAATGAAAACCTGAACTTCAAAGCCTAACTTATCAGGGCATAGCTCCGCATGGTAACCCGCAATAAAGCCCTCTTTTTCCAATCGCTTTACCCGATCAGAACATGGCGTTGTGGTTAAATTCACTAATTTGGCCAATTCAACAATGGGCATTCGTCCCTGTTTTTGCAGTACCCGCAGAATCTCTATATCTATTCTATCCAATGAATTAGGATCTTTTGTTGGCATGGTTTAACTACCTTTCCATTTTATGTGTCATACAGTTCGCATTTAATATATCACTCAATAACCGCGATTCAGCGAAAAGCTCTCCACAAAGATCACAAAAATAGACATAGCCATAACTGAAAGTACTCACCCAAAAGGTGATGACCACAACTCAAATAATCTCGCTTCCATTGAAATTATCCCACCAACACCATTAAGGCTCACGGCAAATCGGTAGTGATCATCTATTCGGCCAAAAAACACATTCCACTCAGATCCATCTTGCGAAGGAGCGAGTAACTGTAACTGAATTCCTCTGTAGCACTCTAAATAAATGTCTGATCCTTCAACTAATAAGTGCTCTGGAACCATCGACACCAAATCAAAACCAAACGACTTTAAGGACAAAGCTAAACCCAGCCCTTTCGCTTTGATATAAGACTCTTTTAGTACCCATAAATCGAAAAAGCGTTGCCGTTGTTGCTCGCTCGGTAAGGCCTGTAATTCTGAGTGCTCAAATAAAGTAAAATGATGAGGAAGAATAGAAGCAATTTGAATATCTGAGCGGCTTCTTTCAATATCAACGCCTAATTCAATCACATCATCCGCATGATTTTTTTTCATCACTGCAATGACCAAATGCTCCCCACTGTGGCTGATATTAAATTCAATCCCCGAACTCAATCTCTGTGTATGGCACAACCGTGGCTTGCCTTTATCACCATATTCAAATTTCCATTCATTAGGCGGCAATGGAAAGTAATGTGACAAAACAGCTCTTAAACAACATCGAACAAACAGCGCTTTCTGTCGATCCTCAGCTTTACGATAACGCTCAACTTTGACTAATTCATCATCAGATAGCCACCAACGACGGCTTTCTAATTGTGCTAAATCCCTTTCAGTAAACAATAAAGAAGCAAACCAAAGTTGAACCGAATTCATGTTCAAAATAACTCTAAATAGCAGTGATTAATGGCGGCTATTGTGGGGCTTTTATGTTTTAAAAAACAACCTTAATTTCATTAATAAAGTGCTCAGCCCACCTGAGTGACATCCCCCCATATGAAGTAAATTCAAAAAGTGTGCGCCACCTCACACAGAAATAAAAAATAGAGTAAATATTCTAATAAAATCAGTGATTTACATGCAAATCATCAACTTAGCTCTCTTGTTTTCAACATTAGTTTTTCATTTTATAAAAATAACTGTTCTGATGAGCTTTTACCCCTGTCCCAGGTGATTGTATCGACTAAATACCTCAGGTAGTCTGCTCAGCCATTACACAAATTGGTTGTATATTAGTAGTCAATGGGAAGGGAGTATTCCTTTGAATAAAAGGCACAGGAATGCCACAACAACACCAGAAATGAGACGGTTAATTCAAAACTCAACTCTGAGTGTCAGCCAATTGGCTAAACAGTTAAAGATCAGTGAATCTACGGTTCGAAAATGGCGTAAACGAAACTCCATTACCGATGCGTCTAATACCCCGCATCACCTAAATACGACTCTGTCTCCCATTGAAGAGTACGTGGTGGTTGGTTTACGGGATCAATTAAAAATCCCCTTAGACCGATTACTTCATGTCACCCAAACATTCATTAATCCGAATGTTTCTCGATCGGGTTTAGCACGCTGCTTAAAACGCTATGGAGTGTCACGGTTAGATGGCATTCGTGGCAGCAGCAGCCACGATGAAAAACACTTTAACCAACTGCTTATTTCACATGACAGTGACGCAGCCACTTATACCCTAAATACAGAAACGCTCGCCGCGACTCTAGCTCTGCCTAATCAAGACAATACCACCGTAGTGCAAGTTGAATCTGTTTCTATTCCACCAAAGCTGGATGAAAACGCATCTAGCTCTGTTCTGATTGGTATGGACCCAAGTAGCGGCTGGGTCTATGTAGATATTTACCAAGATGGCGACACACACGCAGCCAACCGCTACATGACTTATGTACTCAAATACGGGCCCTTTCATTTACGAAAGTTACTTGCCCGTAACTACCAAACTTTTCTACAGCGTTTTCCCGGAGCAGGCTCAAGTCATCGCTCCAATCAAGAAAAAGCCTTACCCGAAATTAAGACACCCGATGTGCGGGCGTCCAGTGGAGACTCATGATGAGCCAAAACCCAAAACCAACCCCAGAGTCGCAGGAAGATAAGCGACTAAACAAACGCCTTAAAGATATGCCTATCGCCATTGTTGGTATGGCCAGTATTTTTGCTAACTCCCGTTACTTAAATAAGTTTTGGGATCTGATCAGTGAAAAAATTGATGCCATTACCGACATTCCCGATACGCATTGGAAAACAGAAGATTATTACGATGCAGACAAAAGTGCTGCGGATAAGTCTTACTGTAAGCGTGGCGGGTTTATGCCTGAAGTAGACTTTAACCCAATGGAGTTTGGCCTGCCGCCGAACATTCTTGAGTTAACCGATACTTCACAGCTGTTGTCTTTGATCGTGGCGAAAGAAGTACTGGCCGACGCGAACTTACCTGAAGGTTACGACAAAGATAAAATTGGTATCACACTAGGTGTGGGTGGCGGACAAAAAATCAGCCAAAGCCTAAACTCTCGTCTTCAATACCCTGTGCTTAAAAAAGTATTTAAAAACAGTGGCATTAACGACGAAGACAGCGAAATGCTGATCAAAAAATTTCAAGATCAATACATTCACTGGGAAGAAAACTCATTCCCAGGCTCATTGGGCAACGTGATTGCTGGCCGTATTGCTAACCGTTTTGATTTAGGCGGAATTAACTGTGTGGTTGATGCGGCGTGTGCTGGCTCTTTAGCCGCCCTACGCATGGCCCTTAGCGAGCTGGTGGAAGGTCGCAGCGAAATGATGATCACAGGTGGCGTGTGTACGGATAACTCACCAACCATGTACATGAGTTTCTCTAAAACACCGGCGTTTACCACCAATGAAACCATCCAGCCATTTGATATTGATTCAAAAGGCATGATGATCGGTGAAGGCATTGGCATGGTGATGCTAAAGCGCCTTGAAGATGCCGAGCGCGATGGCGACCGTATCTACTCAGTAATCAAAGGTGTGGGTGCATCCTCAGACGGTAAGTTTAAGAGTATTTATGCTCCGCGCCCTGAAGGCCAAGCTAAAGCGTTAGAGCGCGCCTATGACGACGCAGGTTTTGCTCCGCACACACTAGGATTATTAGAAGCACACGGCACGGGAACAGCTGCGGGTGACGTTGCTGAGTTTAAAGGCCTAAATTCCGTATTTAGCCAAAACAACGATGAAAAACAACACATTGCACTTGGCTCTGTGAAATCTCAGGTGGGCCATACTAAATCCACCGCTGGTACTGCTGGCCTAATCAAAGCGGCTTTAGCACTGCACCATAAAGTGCTACCACCAACCATTAATGTGTCTGAGCCAAATCCAAAGCTGGATATTGAAAATTCACCTTTCTATTTGAATACTGAAACTCGCCCATGGATGCCTCGTGTAGATGGCACACCACGCCGTGCTGGTATCAGCTCATTCGGTTTTGGCGGCACAAACTTCCACGTCGTTTTAGAAGAATACAAACCAGAGCACCAACGTGGTGATAAATACCGCCAACGCCAAGTCCCACAAACACTGTTATTTAGCGCAACATCTCGCAGTGAACTCATTGCAAACCTAAAAGACATTGCGGCTAACGCAACCGACCTAACGGCTCTGGCAGATGCTCACGGCTTACGCGACCTTGATAGTGGCCATGCGCGTCTTGGCTTAGTCGCGACATCATTAGGCGAGTTAAAAACTCAGCTCTCTCAAGCTATTTCAACCCTTGAGAGCAACAATAAAACAAGCTGGCAGCTACCAAATGGCATTAGCTACCGTGACTCAGGGCTAGTAAACGGTGAGACAAAAGTCGCCGCTCTATTTGCAGGCCAAGGTTCACAATATTTGAACATGGGCCGTGAATTAGCGTGTCATTACCCAGAAGCTCGTGAGCAACTGATCAAGGCCGATAAGGTATTTGGTGAAAATAATAAAACACCATTATCTCAAGTCTTGTTCCCAATCCCTGCATTCAATAAAGAACACATCAGCGCTCAAGAAGCTCAACTCACTAATACCGCCAATGCACAAAGTGCCATCGGTGCTCTTTCCATGAGTCAATACGCACTATTAACCAACGCTGGTTTCACACCAGATATGGTGGCAGGTCACAGCTTTGGTGAACTGAGCGCACTGTATGCCTCTGGCGTGATCTCACAAGATGATTACTACAGATTAGCGTTTGAGCGTGGCCATGCCATGGCAACTAAACCAGAACAAGGCGACAGCGGCACCATGTACGCGGTGATCACCCAATCTGGCGATGATGTTAAAAAAGTAGAAGAAGGCATTAGCCAATTTGAAGGGGTGTTAGTTGCCAACTATAACTCACCAACTCAACTGGTCATTGCTGGTCCAACTGACAATGCCCAAAAAGCAGCGAAAGCACTAGAAGCTCAAGGCTTTAAAGCCATTGCTCTGCCTGTTTCTGGCGCATTCCACACACCGTTGGTTGCTCACGCGCAAAAACCATTTGCGACAGCCATTGATAAAGCCTCATTCAGTGCACCTAAGTACCCACTGTACTCAAACGCAACAGGTGAGCTTTACAAGAACGACGGCAAAGCCATCAAAAAAGCATTCAAGCAGCACATGTTACAGTCGGTTCGTTTTAGCGACCAACTGGAAGCCATGTACAACGCAGGTGCACGTGTCTTTGTAGAATTTGGCCCTAAAAACATCCTACAAAAACTGGTTGAAAAAACACTCACAGATAAGGCAGATGAACTGCTCACCATCAGCCTGAATCCAAGCCCTAAAGGCTGTGCCGACCAACAGCTTCGCTTAGCATCGGTTCAACTGGCCGTTGCTGGCATCACACTGGATTCAATTGACCCATACCAAGCTGAAATTGCGCCACCAGCGCCAAGTTCACCAATGAACATTAAGCTGCATGCTACCAACTACATCAGCCCTGCAACTCGTACCAAAATGGCCAAGTCGTTAGAAGCGGGCACGGTAAGCAAGCAGACTGAAATTGTTGAAACCGTCGTTGAAAAAATTGTCGAAGTGGAAAAAGAAGTGATTAAAACCGAAATCCGCGAAGTACCTGTCGCTGTTGCTACGCCAGAAGCTACCCAAACAGCAACCGCTCAAGCACCAGCTATGGTAGACGCACCCGTTCAAAACACCATAACTCAACCGACAGTGCAAGCTTCTGTCAGTGAAGATTCATTAACGGCTTTCTTTGCTGCACAACAACACGCAGCGGAAGTTCACCAACAGTTCCTTGCGATTCCGCAACAATACGGTGAAACGTTCTCGGCATTAATGGCAGAACAAGCGAAAATGGCTAACGCAGGTGTTGCTATTCCAGAGAGCCTTCAACGCTCAATGGACATGTTCCACCAACACCAGTCTGAAACTCTAAAAGCGCACACGTCTTACCTTGAACAGCAGACCGTAAACAATCAATCGGCATTAGGCATGCTGTCATCTGCGCCAGTGGCGATTTCAGCACCGATCGTTCAGGCGACGGCAACACCAATTGCGGTTAAAGCACCAGCGCCAGTAAAAGCACCGACTCCTGTTAAAGAAGTCGCTCAACAAGCTGCACCAGTACAAACACCAGCCCCTGTGGCCACAACATCAGTGACGACAGCACCAGTTGCACAACCTAGTGCTCAAGTGGCAGTTCAAACTGAAAGTGCTGAGAAAGTCATGCTTGAGGTGGTTGCAGACAAAACGGGCTACCCAACTGAGATGTTAGATCTTGAGATGGACATGGAAGCCGATCTAGGCATCGATTCTATCAAGCGTGTTGAGATCCTAGGTAGCGTACAAGAGCAATTGCCGAACCTACCAGAGCTTAGCCCTGAAGATTTGGCGGAGTGTCGTACACTTGGCGAAATCGTGACTTACATGAACAATCAGCTAGGTAGCCAACAACCAACTCAAGCTTCTGCTGAAGCACAGGTTGCCGCAGCTCCAGCACCAACTGGCGGTCTAGACGCAGCACAAGTTCAAAACACCATGCTTGAAGTTGTCGCTGATAAAACGGGCTACCCTACCGAGATGTTAGATCTTGAGATGGACATGGAAGCGGATTTAGGTATCGATTCTATCAAGCGTGTTGAGATTTTAGGAACAGTTCAAGACCAACTCCCAACCCTGCCTGAACTGAACCCTGAAGATCTCGCTGAGTGTCGTACTCTTGGTGAAATCGTTGCTTACATGAACAGTAAATTGCCAGCACAAGGCGCGGTAACAGCAAGCCCTGCTGCTGCTCCAGTTGCAACTGGCGGTCTAGATGCAGCACAAGTTCAAAGCACCATGCTTGATGTAGTTGCAGACAAAACAGGCTACCCAACAGAAATGCTGGATCTTGCCATGGACATGGAAGCCGATTTAGGTATCGACTCGATTAAACGTGTTGAAATCTTAGGAACAGTGCAAGACCAACTGCCAACGCTTCCTGAACTAAACCCTGAAGATTTAGCTGAGTGTCGTACTCTTGGCGAAATCGTTGATTACATGAATAGCAAGCTGCCCGCTCAAACAGCCGTTGCTGCTCCTGTAACAACAGCAGTAACGACAACAGCAGCAGAAAGCACTGGCGGTCTAGACGCCGCACAAGTTCAACTCACTATGCTGGATGTAGTCGCAGACAAAACGGGCTACCCAACAGAAATGTTGGATCTTGCCATGGACATGGAAGCCGATTTAGGTATCGACTCTATCAAGCGTGTTGAGATTTTAGGAACAGTGCAAGACCAACTGCCTACCCTTCCAGACCTAAACCCTGAAGATTTAGCTGAGTGCCGTACTCTTGGCGAAATCGTTGATTACATGAACAGTAAATTGCCAGCACAAGCAGCCGTGGTTGCTCCTGCTACCGCAGTTTCTGAAGCAGCCCCGGCGACATCAAACGACAGCGGGTTAAATGCCGCGCACGTTCAAAGCACCATGCTTGATGTAGTAGCAGACAAAACAGGTTACCCAGCAGAAATGCTTGATCTCGCTATGGACATGGAAGCCGATTTAGGTATCGACTCCATTAAACGTGTTGAGATTTTAGGAACAGTGCAAGCCCAACTGCCTGCGCTTCCTGAGCTAAACCCAGAAGATTTAGCAGAGTGTCGCACACTGGGTGAAATCGTCACTTACATGCAAAGCAAGCTTTCAAGCTCAGCAGCACAGAACACGTCAACAGCCGTTAATGAAATACCAGCAGTAACAGCTAAAGCGAATGTAGAACTTCCTCCTCACAGTGAGGTAGCGCTAAAAAAGTTACCAGCGGCAGATAAGCTGGCCGACTGCTTTGCAAAAAATGCTTGTATCGTAATTACTGATGATGGCCATAACGCGGGTGTATTAGCAGAAAAACTGACCACTCACGGCCTTAAAGTGGCGGTTGTTCGCAGCCCAGCAACTCTTGAGCAAGCACAATCACCGCTAAGCAGTGATATTGCTAGCTACCAATTGGCAAAAACCGATCAAGACAGTGTTCAAACTCTAATCACTGACATTGAAAAGCAACATGGCGAGATCAATGGTTTTATCCACCTTCAGCCTCAACATGCCGCTCAAAATGACAATGGCGTAGTGCTAAGTTCAGAAGCCAAAGAAAGCCTAGAACAAGCCTTCTTATGGGCGAAGCTACTTAAGTCGCAGCTAACTAACACCGCCAACAAACACACTAATCGTCACTGCTACCTAACAGTAAGCCGTATCGATGGTGGTTTTGGTTACCTTGAATCTTCACAGCTATTAAACGCAGAGCTAAACCAAGCAGCACTATCAGGCCTGACAAAAACATTAAGCCACGAGTGGGCAAATGTGTACTGTCGCGCCCTTGACATTGCACCTGCTGTCGATGCTCGTCACCTAGCAGAAGCTATTACCGCTGAACTGTTTGATATTGACACTCAATACACAGAAGTCGGTATCAGCGAAGCTGGCCGTGCAACATTGATTGCTGGCGAAGCATCAACGAAACACAAAGCCGCTAACCTAGCAAAAGAAGATAAGATTTTGGTTACTGGTGGCGCAAAAGGCGTAACATTTGAATGTGCCTTAACACTAGCAAAACAGTGCCAATCACACTTCATTCTTGCTGGCCGTAGCAAACACATCACAGCCAACGAGCTGCCACAGTGGGCACAAGGTAAAGAAGAGAACCAGCTAAAACCAGCAGCAATCGCTCATCTTCAAGCAACAGGCGACAAGCCAACACCAAAGAAAGTGGACGCCTTACTAAAACCAGTACTAAGCAGCATTGAAATTAATACCGCTCTGGCTGCATTTGCAACAGTTGGTGCAAGTGCTGAATACATTAGCTTAGACGTGACAGGCACAGAATCTGTAGCAAAAGAGCTGAATGCTATTGGCAACATCACAGGCCTGATTCACGGTGCTGGCGTTCTTGCCGATAAACACATTCAAGATAAAACCTTAGATGAGTTAAACCTGGTTTATGGCACTAAAGTCGGCGGTTTAGAAGCGGTACTGACTGGCCTTGATTGCAGCAAACTGAAACTGGTCGCTATGTTCTCGTCGGCAGCGGGTTTTTACGGCAACACAGGCCAAAGTGACTACTCAATGTCTAACGAGATCTTGAACAAAGCGGCATTGCAATTTTCAGCTCGTTACCCACAAGCAAAAGTCATGAGCTTTAACTGGGGCCCTTGGGATGGCGGTATGGTTAACCCTGCCCTTAAAAAAATGTTCACTGAGCGTGGCGTGTATGTGATCCCTCTACAAGCGGGTGCAGAGCTGTTCAGCACTCAACTATTGGGTGAAACAGGCATTCAGCTTCTGATCGGCACATCGATGCAAGGTCAGAACAACGAGGAGAGCGCTATAAAAAAGCCTAATGCGGAGTCTATGCATGGTGCACAGAGTCCGCTGGTAAACGCTGTTACTGTTACTCGTAATCTTGACCCAAAAACGCTGCCATTCTTAGCAGATCACTGCATTGCCGGTAACCCAGTGTTACCGACAGTCTGTGCGCTACAGTGGATGCGTGAAACCGCAGAGCAGTTAGTAGGTGCGAGCGTTATCGTTCGCAACTACAAGCTATTCAAAGGCGTGATTTTTGAAACCGATGCAGTGCAAGCGCTGAGCTTAACCTTAACGCCAGATAATAAAGGCAACATTAAAGCCCTTATTAGCTGCCAAGGCCGCCCTCAGTATCAAGCAGCTCTGATCAATGAACTTGCTACTGCTGAACCAGAAAAAACGTTTGTTTCTGCAAATAAGAGTGACATTGTAACGACAAGCAGTGAACTTTATAGCAACGGCACCTTGTTCCATGGTCCACGCTTACAAGGGATTCAAAACGTCCAGCGCTTTGATGATCAAGGACTATTGGCCCAATGCCAGTTGCCAGCCATTAACAGTGAAGACTGCGGCACTTTTGCTGCCACAGAGCACACGGGTGGCTGTCAACCATTTGCGGAAGACTACCTATTGCAAGCCATGCTCGTTTGGGCACGCTTAAAATACGGGGCGGCAAGCCTACCATCGGCGATCAATGAGTTCATTTCCTATGAACCATTTACCACCGGTGACAAAGGCTGGCTAGAGCTTGAAGTTATTAAAAGCACAGCGCGTTCACTGCAAGCCAATATCTCGCTTTACCATCAAGATGGTCGTTTAAGTGCAGTAATGAAAGGGGCGAAAGTCACCATTAGTAAAAGCCTTAACGACGCTTTCTTAGTAAAGCCTGAACCAACAAAGGAGCCTGTGTCGTAGTGACGGACTCTTCTAATAAAGCGATGCCATTGCGCATCGCTCTTCTAGCCCACTCAACCGGGCTTTCTACGGATTTGCTACCCGCAACGCTTCAGGCTTTGCCTAGTGCAGATATATCCATTAACGATAACTTTGAAACAGCCCTTGCCACTGCCATTGAAGAAGTTAACCAAGGAAAAATTGTTCGCTTAACGGCACATAATGCGCACAGCGAACAATTTTCATCTTCCCCAACGCTGATTCTATTAGCGGGTTTAACGGCAGCTCAACACAAGTTACATCCACACGGTTACTTAGCGGGATTCTCCTATCAGGAAGACGCCACTATTGAAGAAAGTGGTAAACGTGCGCTTTCTCAAGCCAGAAGAAAAGGCTCCGATCTCAGTGTCAAAAAAAGCGTAGACTCATTAACACCATCGCAAAAGTTTGTTGATCTATGTGAGCTGGTTGATGATCTTTCTCGTCGTACTTTTAAACAAAGCAACGTTGACTCTAAGGGTAACCCAGTAGAAAAAAGCCACTACTGGTTTACTGAACCCCATCAAGCACGAGTCGCGAGTCTAAGCTTTACTGGCAAAGATCATCAGCCGAACAGCTTGATCTTAACCCAAGGCACAGGATCACCAGCCCCTAAATCACTGCTTTCAAACGATCGCTTGTTTTTCATCATCTCAGGTAATGATGACGTTCAGCTACAGAGCCAACTGTCAGAACTCACCAAAACATTAGAAAACCAATGCCCGGTTACTCTAATGGCTAAAAACCTGAGTAACTACAATCCAGAAGCCAAGCAAGCTATCGTGCTGCAAGCCGCTTCTGTAGAGGCACTGAAACAAGAGATCTCCGCCATCAGTACTGCATTACCGAAAGTATTTGCTGAAGGTACTCACTATAAAACCCCAGCGGGTAGCTGTTTCTCTCCTGTGCTCAACAATAAAGCAGCATTAGGAAAAACAGGACTCACGTTTGTTTACCCAGGCGTGGGGACCGTTTATGGCGGCATGCTTAATCAGCTTCATCAATACTTCCCTGATCTATACGCACGACTTGAACGCCAAGGAAGCCTAAAAACGGTATTACAAGCAGAACATATTTACGGTGAAGACGCTGCCAGCATGAGCTTAAGCCAACTAGCAATTGCTGGGGTAGGCAGCAGCTATTTACTCACAAAACTTTTGTGTGAAGAGTTTAAAGTTCAACCGAATTTTGCTTTAGGGTATTCAAAAGGGGAAGCCTCTATGTGGGCAAGCCTAGGCGTATGGCAAGACCCGCACGCACTAATTAAAGCGACGCAAACCAGTCCTATCTTCACCACCGCTATCTCTGGTGAACTCACCGCGGTACGTGAAGTGTGGCAGCTAAAAGATGATGAAGATATTCAGTGGAACAGCTTTGTGGTTCGTAGTGATTCACAAGCCATTGAAGCATTGCTTCCTGATTTTTCTCATGTGTATTTGGCTATCATTCAAGGGGACACCTGTGTTATCGCAGGCTGTGAAAACGAGTGTCGTGCATTATTAAAAGTCCTTGGCAAACGCGGTATTGCAGCCAACCGAGTGACAGCCATGCACACGGAACCTGCTCACAGTCAGCACGCAGAAGTAGTGGAGTTTTACCACCAGCCCCTGTGCGACATTCTGCCTGAGCATATCTCGTTCATCAGCGCGGCCAGCAATTTGCCAAAAAACCCTAATAGCCCAATTAAGCTAGATAGCCAAAGCATTGCAGATTCCATTGCCGATACGTTTTGCGCCACGCTGGATTTCACCGCTCTCATTCAAAATGCCCGTAGCCAGGGTGCAAACTTGTTTGTGGAAGTGGGTGCCGACCGACAAACCAGTACGCTCATCGACAAAATCAATCGTGCCGACAACGTCAGCAACCAAAACTGTACTGTAGCCGTCAATGCCAAAGGCTCAGACGATGTCACCGCCCTACTCAAATGTATTGGCCAATTAATCAGCCACCGTGTACCGCTGTCTATTGAACCGTTGTTATCAGGATTAGCGCAATCCTCTGTTCAGCCAACGACATCACCAGAACCTATTTTAAAAGGAGAGCCGGTATGAGTTCTCGTAACCGGACAAAAATAGCCATTGTTGGCCTTGCAAATCAGTACCCTGATGCAGATACACCGCAAGGCTTCTGGCAAAACCTGCTGGATAAAAAAGATTCACGCTCAACACTTAGCCCTGAGAAACTGGCTGAAAATCCAGAAGCATATCAAGGCAAACAAGGTGAGTCCGACCGTTTTTACTGCGATAAAGGCGGCTATATTAAAAACTTTCAGTTCGATGCTAGCGGCTACCGTTTACCAGCAGAAAGACTTGAAGGGCTTGATGACAGTTTCCTTTGGGCGCTAGATACCAGCCGTAAAGCCTTAGCTGATGCAGGTGTTGCTCTGGATTCAGAGCGACTTGAACGTACTGGTGTGATCATGGGAACACTCTCATTCCCAACCGCGCGTTCAAATGACTTATTTTTGCCGCTGTATCACTCTGCAGTTGAAAAAGCATTGCAAACAAAGCTGGAAAACCAAAATTTCAGCCTACGCCCGTTTAACTACCCACAAAACCAAGACCCTGCACATACATTTACTCAAACCACTACCGCAAATGGAGCTGCCGCTCACAACAGCTCAAAAGTAGTGGCCGATGCACTTGGCCTTGGCAGCGCTCAAATCAGCCTAGATGCGGCTTGTGCAAGCTCTGTCTACTCATTAAAACTGGCTTGTGATTATTTAAATACGGGCAAAGCAGACATGATGCTGGCAGGTGCCGTATCCGGTGCGGATCCGTTCTTCATCAATATGGGCTTTTCTATCTTCCACGCCTACCCAGATCACGGTGTATCGGTTCCATTTGATAACAACAGTAAAGGCTTATTTGCTGGTGAAGGTGCTGGCGTATTGGTGCTAAAACGTCTAGAAGATGCCGAACGTGATGGCGACCATATTTATGCGGTAGTCAGCGGTATTGGCTTATCTAACGATGGCCGTGGCCAATTTGTTCTAAGCCCAAACAGCAAAGGGCAAGTTCAAGCGTTTGAGCGAGCATACGAAGCCACTGACATTACTCCAGACAGTATTGAAGTGATTGAATGTCACGCAACAGGAACGCCTTTAGGTGATAAAGTCGAACTGACATCCATGGAGAACTTCTTTGCCGATAAACTCAATGGCACAGCAGCCCCTCTTATTGGTTCGGCCAAATCAAACCTAGGTCACTTGCTAACAGCGGCGGGCATGCCGGGGATCATGAAGATGATCTTTGCTATGAAAGAAGGTCGATTACCACCAAGTATCAACCTTTCTACCCCACTTAGCTCTCCAAATGAGCTGTTTGGCCGCCATACGTTACCAACCGAAGTTCAGCCGTGGCCAGTAAAGGCGGGGAACGATAAACGCCACGCTGGTGTGTCTGTATTTGGTTTTGGTGGTTGTAATGCGCATTTGCTGTTGGAATCTTATCAAACCCAGCGTGCAGGTACGCCACCAGCAGAACTTAATATCGCATTACCACAACTAAAAGTGACTGGTTTAGCCTCACACTTTGGTTCATTAAACAGCATTAATGCACTAAATAACGCGATTAAGCACGATCAGAACGCTTTTGGTACACTGCCGCCAAAACGCTGGAAAGGCCTAGACCAGCACCCTGAATTACTCCGTAAATTTGGCCTGAATACGGTTCCTCACGGTGCCTATATTGACCAATTTGAACTGGATTTCCTGCGCTTTAAAGTGCCGCCAAACGAAGATGATCGCCTCATTTCCCAGCAACTTTTATTAATGAAAGTGGCAGATGAAGCCATTCGTGACGCCAAACTGCAAGCAGGCAGCAAAGTAGCCGTTCTGGTTGCGATGGAAACCGAGCTCGAACTGCATCAATTCCGTGGACGCGTAAACTTACATACCCAGCTGGCTGATAGTCTAAAAAACATGGGTGTGGAGCTGAGCGACAGTGAATACCAAGCACTGGAAGCCATCGCCATGGACAGTGTGCTCGATGCTGCCAAGCTCAACCAGTACACCAGCTTCATTGGCAACATCATGGCATCGCGTATTGCTTCACTGTGGGACTTTAATGGCCCCGCTTTCACCATTTCAGCAGCCGAACAATCTGTTACTCGCTGTGTGGACGTTGCCCAAAACTTAATGAGCCAAGAATCACTCGATGCCGTAGTCATTGCTGCCGTCGATCTCAGCGGCAGTGCTGAACAAGTGATCTTGAAAAACAGCATAAACCCTGTTGCTTCTAAAGTCTCAGATAACGGCTGGAAAGTCGGCGAAGGTGCTGGTGCTATGGTTCTGCAAGATAAAGCCTTTCCTGCACTGAACACCAGTTATGGTGAACTATCAGCCATTGAGTTTGGCTCCATCACACAGGCCAACCGTGTCGCGGATAAGCTTCTGACTCAATCCGGGTTAGCAGCCAGCGCAATCAGCTTATTAGAATTAAACCAAGCTCCAGAAAATCAAAACAACGCATTAGCACTTCCTTTTGCCAACGCCGTTAAGCGCGAAGCCAATCAACGCCTCGGTCACTGTTTTTCTGCCTCCGGCATGGCAAGTACCCTGCACGCTCTGCTTGGTCTGAATAACACGAACCGTCAATCCCAAGAAACTCAGGCGGCTGTTGTTGCTAATATCAGTGAAAATCAGTGCTCGCAACTGCTATTGACCCAAAACCCAACAGAGAAACAAGCGCTCTCTGCACGCCTTTCGGCAGAACTAAAAGCGGACTCTAAACGCCAGCTGGTTAAGCAAGTAACACTTGGCGGGCGTGATATTTACCAACACATCGTGACTGCTGAATTACCAGAAATAAACAGCATCATTAAAAAAGCGGCCAGCGCACAAGCAACCAAAATCTCCTATGCGCCGCAAGTTAAGCAAGTCGCTCCTCAAAAAGCGTTAACGACAGGTATTCAAACGGACATGACCAAAGCCTTATCCAATACAGTCTTACCGAATAATAGTGCGCCAACAACTCACGAATCCGTAGTTGAACCGGCCACCGCATCCATAACATTACCAAAAGGCACAACCATGAGTGCATTCCAACATAATCAACTTCTGGCTCAACAAGCTCATAAAGCCTTTTTAGAAAGTCGCGAACAGGGGCTAAAAGTGGCCGATGCGCTGCTAAAATCGCAATTAAGTGCCCTAACAGGTCAATCTGAACCACTCACTTTCCAAGTACAGCCTCAAAGCCCTCAACTTTCTGTGCAATCTGCCGTCGCTCAAGCAACCGCAAGCATGGCTGCTCCTGTGGCTCCAAACCATACAGCCGTATCTGGTTACACGCCGCCAGTGCCAGAGCAAAAACCATGCATTTGGGACTATCATGATTTAGTCGAATACGCAGAAGGCGACATTGCCAACGTATTTGGCCCAGATTACGCCATCATTGATAATTACTCTCGCCGCGTAAGGTTGCCAACTACCGATTACCTATTGGTATCTCGCGTAACCAAACTTGATGCCACCATGCTGGAATACAAACCAAGCACAATGACCACTGAGTACGACATCCCTGTGGATGCGCCATACCTTGTTGATGGTCAAATCCCTTGGGCGGTAGCCGTTGAGTCCGGTCAGTGTGATTTAATGCTGATCAGCTACTTAGGCATCGACTTTGAAAACAAAGGTGAGCGCGTTTATCGCCTACTGGATTGTACACTGACTTTCCTTGGTGATTTGCCACGTGGTGGCGATACGCTTCGTTACGATATTTCGATTAATAACTTCGCCCGTAATGGTGACACACTGCTGTTCTTCTTCTCGTACGAATGTTTCGTCGGCGATAAAATGATCCTGAAAATGGACAACGGCTGTGCGGGTTTCTTCACTGATGAAGAGCTGGCAGACGGCAAAGGTGTTATCCGCACTGACGATGAAATCGATGCCCGAAATGCTGCCGTTAAACAACGCTTCGAACCACTACTTCATTGCCCGAAAACGCAATTTAGCTACCCAGAGATCCATCACTTATTGCACGCTGATATTGCAGGCTGTTTTGGCGAAAGCCACCAAGTCAGCAACAATCAACCATCATTGTGTTTCAGCTCTGAAAAATTCATGATGATTGAGCAAGTCAGCCAACTAGATCCACATGGCGGAGCTTGGGGACTTGGCTTTGTTGAAGGCCATAAACAACTAGAGCCTGAACATTGGTACTTCCCATGTCACTTCAAAGATGACTCTGTAATGGCAGGCTCACTCATGGCAGAAGGGTGTGGTCAGTTACTGCAATTTTTCATGCTGCACCTTGGCATGCACACACAAGTACAAAATGGTCGCTTCCAACCATTAGAAAACGCACCACAAAAAGTTCGGTGCCGTGGTCAAGTTATTCCACAATCAGCAACCTTAACTTATCGCATGGAAGTAACGGAAATTGGCTTTAGCCCACGCCCTTACGCTAAAGCCAACATTGATATCTTACTTAACGGTAAAGTCGTGGTGGATTTCCAAAATTTAGGTGTGATGATCAAAGAAGAAGACGAATGTACTCGCTACCCGCTTCTTGAACAGTCTCAACAAACGGCACCGACAGCCCAGATCGTGGATAAATCAGCGTCGGCTAATGCCCCGCTCATGGCGCAGATCCCAGATTTAAACACCCCAACCAACAAAGGTGTGATCCCGCTACAGCACGTTGAAGCGCCACACACACCAGATTACCCAAATAGAACTCCAGATACGGTTCCTTTCACGCCTTATCACATGTTTGAATTTGCTACGGGTGATATCGAAAACTGCTTCGGCCCTGACTTTGCAATTTATCGCGGTATGATCCCACCACGCACTCCATGTGGCGATCTGCAGCTAACGACTCGTGTTATTGAAGTAAACGGTACCCGTGGTGACTTTAAAACACCGTCATCGTGTATTGCTGAATACGAAGTACCAGAGAACGCATGGTACTTTGATGAAAATAGCCACCATACCTTAATGCCTTATTCGGTATTAATGGAAATATCCCTGCAACCCAATGGCTTTATTTCGGGTTACATGGGCACAACGTTAGGCTTCCCAGGCCAAGAGCTGTTTTTCCGTAATCTGGATGGCAGCGGAAAAATGCTTCGTAATGTGGACTTACGCGGTAAAACCATCGTTAACGATTCTCGCCTACTGTCAACGGTTATGGCTGGCACGAACATTATTCAAAGCTTCAGTTTTGAACTAAGTACCGATGGTGTTCCTTTCTATGAAGGTACCGCTGTATTTGGTTACTTCAAAGGCGAGGCATTAAAAGATCAACTTGGCCTAGACAACGGTAAAGTTACCCAACCATGGCACGTAGAACACAACCGCTCTGCCGATCACACCATTAACCTACTTGATAAAACCAGCCGTTACTTTAACGCGCCAGTTTCTGCGACAGGTGAAGCACAGCCTCATTACCAGCTTGCTGGTGGCCGTTTGAACTTCATTGATAAAGTAGAAATTGTTGATGATGGCGGTAAATCGGGCTTAGGTTACTTATACGCTGAACGTACGATTGATCCGAGTGACTGGTTCTTCCAATTCCACTTCCATCAAGATCCTGTAATGCCAGGCTCACTGGGCGTGGAAGCCATTATCGAGCTAATGCAAACCTACGCGTTAAATAAAGACCTAGGCGCAGGTTTCCGCTCACCAAAATTTGGTCAAATCCAATCGGAAGTGAAATGGAAATACCGTGGTCAAATCAACCCACTCAACAAACAAATGTCGCTGGATGTGCACATTACTGAGGTGAAAGATGAAAATGGCAAAAAAGTCATTATTGGTGATGCCAACCTAAGTAAAGATGGCCTTCGCATTTACGAAGTAAAAGACATCGCTATTTGTATTGAAGAAGCTTAAGGCAAGGATGAATAAAAACATGACAACACAAATCACCACAAACAACGAGAAACTGACGCCTTGGCCTTGGCAAGTTGAAGAAAACACCACCCATTTTGATGTAAGTTCAATGGCAAAAGTGCTGAAAGATCTTAGCCTTGCGTGCTATTTAATCAATCACCCGGAGCGAGGCTTAGGCATTAGCCAGCAAGCGGATCTGGCCTCTGGGGACAATGCCAGTGCTTCAACCGCGCAACCAGTAGGCGCTTTTGCACCCGCGTTAGGGACTCAAAGCTTAGGCGACAGTGATTTTCGCCGCGTTCATGGCGTGAAGTACGCTTATTACGCCGGAGCCATGGCCAACGGTATTTCTTCTGAAGAATTGGTCATTGCTTTAGGCCAAGCAGGTATCTTATGCTCTTTTGGCGCAGCAGGTTTAATTCCATCTCGTGTTGAACAAGCCATTAATCGCATTCAAACGGCGCTGCCAAATGGTCCCTATGCTTTTAACTTAATTCACAGCCCAAGTGAACCCGCTTTAGAGCGAGGCAGTGTTGAGCTGTTCCTAAAACATGGTGTTCATACTGTGGAAGCTTCCGCGTTTCTTGGCTTGACGCCACAAATTGTTCACTACCGCGCCGCAGGTCTGAGTCGCGATGCTCATGGCAACATCATCATTGCTAACAAAGTCATTGCCAAAGTAAGTCGTACCGAAGTTGCACAAAAATTTATGGAACCGGCACCAGCTAAAATACTACAAGCCTTAGTTGATGAAGGGCGAATTACGCCAGAGCAAATGGAGCTGGCACAATTAGTTCCTATGGCCGATGACATCACAGCTGAAGCCGACTCTGGTGGCCATACCGACAATCGCCCTTTGGTTACATTGCTGCCAACCATTCTGGCGCTCAAAGAGGAAATTCAAGCAAAGTACCAGTTCAAAACACCACTACGAGTTGGTGCTGGCGGTGGCGTAGGTACTCCAGATGCGGCTCTTGCTGCATTTAACATGGGGGCAGCATACATTGTAACGGGTTCAGTCAACCAAGCGTGTGTGGAAGCAGGCGCCAGTGAACACACTCGTAAGCTGCTAGCCACAACAGAAATGGCAGACGTGACTATGGCTCCGGCTGCTGACATGTTTGAGATGGGCGTGAAACTGCAAGTAGTTAAACGCGGTACGCTATTCCCAATGCGTGCCAACAAACTGTACGATATTTATACTCGATACGACTCTATTGAAGCCATCCCTGCCGATGAGCGCCATAAGCTGGAAACTCAAGTGTTCCGCTCAACACTGGATGACATTTGGGCAGGAACAGTAGCGCACTTTAATGAACGCGATCCAAAACAGATCCAACGCGCAGAAGGCAACCCTAAACGTAAAATGGCGCTGATTTTCCGCTGGTATCTTGGTCTTTCAAGCCGTTGGTCGAACACAGGTGAATCAGGCCGAGAAATGGACTACCAAGTATGGGCTGGGCCTGCTCTGGGTGCCTTTAATCAATGGGCAAAAGGCAGCTACTTGGATGACTACCAACAACGTCATGCGGTTGATGTGGCGAAACATTTAATGCACGGTGCAGCTTACTTAGCTCGAATTAACCTGCTTTCTTCTCAAGGGGTGAAGCTACCAACAGAATTAGCACGCTGGAAGCCAACAGAAAAAATGGCATAAACTTCATTAATTCGTAAGTTCAAGCTTAAACAATGCCAGTCAGCGACTGACTGGCATTATCTTAACCGTTTTTACACAATACTTTTCCCTGTTTAAGCCACATATCAAACATCAAAAGCAATAATAAACAATCGGCTTTCTGCTGACTTTTCTTCGTAAATAAGTCACCTTCTAACTGATTAATATACTGAATATCATAAAGAGAGTTATTCAAATGGCTAAGTCTACTTGATAATGAAGGAGACATATTTTGCAACCAGCTGACCACATCCATATGGTCATACCTTTTCTTATTACCAAATAACCGATGAAATATACCGTTATAAATATGTATCATTTCAATTATTAACCAAGGTGCTCCAATTTTAGTTCCGGTATTCGCATCGGGGTACTGAGCCAATATTGGGTTCAACTTTTTCAAAACATATTTAGGGAAATCAAGTTTCACTTTGTCTTCGGCTCTGACTCGGAGAAGTAAATCCACAAATGGGGGGTAACTAAATGGAAAGTAGGTGGGTAAATGCTCATTCCATATTTGGGCTGATGTACTCGCAACTTTACTTAAATGTTCATCAATATATAGATTTTGTAACCAACCCGATGCTTTAATATCTTGAGGGTAAGATAATATAATATTAGCCAAATTGTCTTTTGCTTGTTCTGCTAAATTCGTTTGAAGATATTGTGAGAATATTTTTTTTCGGTATTGATAACGATTCGAAAACCGTTCCCATATTTTTTGTGCCACTTCATATGGATCGTTATGTATAAATTGACTTTGAAGCGGATAATTGTGCATGTGGCCTACTTTATAAAGCTCAGCAAACGCACCATGCATCATCACTCTATCAGGTTCAATATGGTCCCGTAGCCAATGAGCCTCCGCTTCCGAACTGAACGTCATACCTTCAGTGACTGACATGTTGTCTTTAACTAAATCACCATACAATAGGTGAAATTGATGACCTAAAGGATAAGAGAAATGCTTTACACCGCACAGGCTTGACATCTCTTTGGCGTAAGCGAGACTCCGGCTTCCTTCGATTCCTGTGGTATAGGCTTCAACATCTAACTCTAAATGCAGCCCAGCAGCCAATAACACCCTTGAATCAATCCCACCAGACAGCGTTACACCAACCTTGTTTTTCTCCGCTGACGTCGCCTTTTGTACCCCTTCCAGTAGTAATTCGAGCAACTCTTCTTTCACTTCCTCTAATGGTACGTCTGCATCATATAAAAGCTTTGCAGGCTCCCATGTTTTTCTCTTTTTTATATTAAGAGACGGAATATCAATAATAAATTGAGTAGCTCCTGATAAAGAAGATACTTTCTTATATAAAGTTTTCTCCAAGAATGGAACGTTATAAGCTGCAACGTCGCTTAATGCGCTGTCATCTAAATAAGCAGTGACCCCATGACGAAATATTCCCATTAATGTTCGTGAGAAAATAATCTTTTCGCGATTAACATGGTAATAGAATGGTAGCATTCCATACCTATCATTGATTACTTTCAATTCATCGTTATTAACATCATGAATTAAAATAATAAAATGACCAAACAATTCACCAAATTTAGTATTTTGATGAATTGTTTTAATATTTTCACCTAATAGAGTGCCACAAAAGTAGATTTTGATAGAATCAGATGGCTTACTTAAAGGAATAAAATCTTTCTTTCCATTAAAAACAATAATTTGATTACTTTTCCCAAAAACCAAATCTTGATTATTAATGTCCATTTATTTCACCCCTAATGCAACCACCTTCTATTCAACTAATTGTCATCATAGATACGAAATAATAAAAATACCAAAAATTAGTCAACTCCGACTAACGGCATTCTTGCGCAAACTGATTAAACTGTTCCAAAAAGTCAGGACGAGATTCAAGGAATTGGTGTGAGAAATAAACCCCTAAAGGCATACTAATGGCAGAATGAGTGACAACCTCTCCTTCATCGATATACTCATCTAGCATTTGATCCACAACCAAATCATTTCCCATGAAAGCATCAATTCGATGCAGCTTTAACATTTTGATAAGTGACTCTGTTGTTTTCACTTCCGCGGTTACTTGGTAGTTTTCAGCATATAACCAAGAAAGAATATTTGATCCTAGCGCCCCTGCCACCTTCGCTTTTTCTTTAAAATCTTCTCTTTCAGGATACATCTCTGAATCAACCAACGTATACCAAACCCAATTTTGAGGAGCAATATCTACCGAACGCTGGGCAAACTGATCCCTTTCATCACTTTGAGATGCAGAGAAAAAGCCATCAGCGCCACCTACCTTTACCATGCGCTCCGCACGCTTCCAAGGTAATACCGTGATCTCGTACGGAATAGCCAGCTTTTCAAATACACACTCGACTACTTCGATGCTTTGCCCAACCAATTTACCATTTACGGGCTCATAGTAATGATATGGTGGCCAAATTTGAGTCATAAGGTGGACAGGCTTAGGCTCCTCAGAAAACACAGGAGCAGAAAAAAACAACACCGACAATACCGCAAAAACAACTCTCAAAGTACAACACCCCTGTAAAAAAATCCCCACACTAATTTACAATATTATCAGTAAATTAATCGTGTTTATATATAGAATCATGATTTAAGTCTTAGAGGGTTTTATTGATAGAGTCAATAGTTCATAAGAAGAATGTTCTATTTATAAGACAAGCTTAAATAGAACATTAAAAAGAGGGTAAAAAAGCAGCTATACCCATGAAGAATATAGCTGCTTGTATCATCTAGATAAATATTAACTGACTAGGGATCTACGCAACTGGTTTTACAGGCTCACCTTTAGGCACTTCACCAGAATGTGGTTTACCACTGGCTTTCAGTTTCTTCTCCCAGAAGTCCGCATTTTTAATGCCTAACTTCACCGGATCAAACGTATACTCTGTCACACCCGCTTTTTGTTGCTCTTCATAATCTTTTAGCGCCTTCAAAGCTGGTTTAGATAAGAAGAAAATAATCAGGATGCCCACTATATTCAGCCATGCCATCAGACCTACACCTACATCGCCCAATGCCCATGCTAAATTAGCGGCTTTCACTGTACCGTAGAACACAGAAACCATTAGCACGACTTTCAGAGCAAACATTAATGCAGGTAGCTTCACCGTACGGCGAATATACGCGATGTTAGTTTCGGCAATGTAGTAATACGCAAGAATCGTAGTAAAGGCAAAGAAGAACAAAGCAAAGGCAATGAACGGCTTACCAATGCCCGGCATTGTGCTTTCAATCGCCATCTGCGTGAACATAGGGCCATTTGCACCAATTTCAGCGGCTATATTTTGGACAAGGAAAACACCTTCACCACCACCGTGAACATTATAAGCACCGGTGATTAAAATCATGAAAGCCGTCGCAGAACATACCAATAAAGTATCGATGTAAATCGAGAAAGATTGCACTAAACCTTGCTGAGCAGGATGTTTTACATCTGCCGCCGCCGCTGCGTGTGGACCTGTACCTTGGCCAGCTTCGTTAGAGTAAACACCGCGTTTAACACCCCAGCCAATTGCTGCACCGACACCCGCCATAGGAGAGAATGCATCGCCAACAATAAGCGCAAAGATAGCTGGAACTTGACCAATATTAAGTAGGATAATCACAAACGCGATAATGATGTAAGCCAATGCCATGAATGGCACCACAACTTGAGTGAAGTTAGCAATACGCTTAACACCACCAAAAATGATGAAACCAAGAATGATAGAAATCATTGTGCCTGTGGCAATCTTCGCAAAGCTAAAAGTACCAACAGCCGTTTCAATCATTTCTCCTGGGCCAAATGCCGCTTCCACCGCATTACCAATACTGTTTGATTGAACACCTGGCAGTAACACACCACAAGCAAAGATAGTCGCGATAGCAAAAATCCACGCGTACCATTTTTGCCCCATTGCTTTTTCAATGTAATAAGCAGGGCCACCACGGAACTGACCATCTTCATCTTCTTCTTTATAAATTTGAGCTAATGCAGATTCAGTGTATGCCGTTGCTGCACCTAAGAATGCAACAACCCACATCCAAAAAACGGCACCAGGGCCACCAAAGCCAATCGCGGCAGCAACACCAGCAATGTTACCCGTACCTACACGTCCTGATAAAGAAACGGCTAACGCTTGAAAAGAGGAAATACCTTTAGCTGAACTTTTACCTGAGAATAATAATCTCAGCATTTCTTTAAATTGTCTCACTTGCACAAAACGGGTTGTAATGGAATAGAACAACCCTGCGCCTAGACACAAGTAAATCAGTACTGGGCTCCATATGATCCCATTAAGAAAATCTACAAACGACTGCATTAAAATCTCCCTTTTTATATATGATCGTTCAATGCTTGAGCAAAATAATAATCTCAATGTAAGGAGAATGTTAAGCACTTTATCACTGACTTTCTCTCAACGTGACTCAAAGCACAAATAATAAACAAATCATTAACATTAAAGCCTATTCAATCACATGAGTATTTATTGGTGGTTTTTTATACTGGCATAATGCAAAAATTGGCACTCACCACCTCAAAATATGAATCGAATAATAATTTAAAAATATTTAAAACAGCAGAATAAAAATTCACCATGTGAATACTCAGAGAGAAACCATTTTATTTAATGTCACACTTCACCACCATAGAGTTACCCCCCTAGTGCTACTGCCATATTTACAGTGGTCTTAGTAGTGAGTTTCACCTTGTTGCGGCCTTAGCCTGAGAGATATGATTAATGCTTTGTTTTCGAAGGGATCGCATACACAATGAGTAAGATATACCACCACCCAGTTCAAATTTATTACGAAGATACCGATCATTCTGGAGTGGTATACCACCCTAACTTTCTAAAATATTTTGAGCGTGCCCGTGAACACGTAATTGACAGTGATCGTCTTGCTAAGCTGTGGAATGAACAAGGTCTTGGCTTTGCCGTATATAAAGCCAACATGACCTTTCAAGATGGTGTAGAGTTTGCTGAAGTGTGCGACATTCGAACCACCGTGACCTTAGATGGCAAATACAAAACCCTCTGGCGACAAGAGGTCTGGAGACCAAATTCAAGTCGCGCTGCTGTTATTGGTGATATTGAAATGGTCTGTATGGATAAACAAAAGCGACTACAACCCATTCCAGATGAAATCATGACTGCCATGCAACTCACCTAATTTCTTATTCGCCCTTTAACCGCTCTTCTTTTGTGGTGAACACTTTAATATCTTGATCGAATTTCAATTTTTCTCCTACAAAAATAGAAATTCGGTCTAACCTTGTAATTAAAGCGTCTATTTTAAAGTGAAAAAACCTCGTTAAGTTTATTCTAATAAGATCAATTACACCTTAAGAACCTTAACGAATACACCCTATGCTACCAATTAGGATGCGCCCTAATTGTGATACAGGAGAGCCATATGAAATCCATTAAGATTTCTGATTACATGAATAAGCGCCCTGTTACGTTTAGATACAGTATGACCATTGCTGAAGCGACGGAACGTTTCATTCAATCAAACCAAATTGGTGGGCCAGTCATTGACGAAAACAGACATGTTATCGGCTTTTTATCCCAGCAAGACTGCCTAATCAAAATGCTTGAGGCGACCTACCTCAACGAATCTCACACCCGTGTAGAAGATGTCATGCGTTCGGAGACTCTCACCGTAAGCCCAGATGGCTCGGTGCTGGATCTTGCTCAGCAAATGACAGGAGCTAAGCCGAAACTGTACCCAGTAGTGGATGAATATAATGTCCTACTCGGCATCATTACCCGACTCGATATTCTAAAAGCCATTGATATCCAGCTACACTCCATGTACGAAGAAGGTCATGACCGTTTAGTTTAGGTTTACTACCATGATTTCTACAGGGTTTGTGATTTACTTCATTGCCGTAATAGCACTGACGATCACCATGTTATGGATATCTCACTTACTTAACCCTAAGGTGCCAGATCGCAAAAAACAGCTCCCTTTTGAATCTGGCATTGTTTCAGCAGGTAATACTGATATCCGCTGGAACGTAAATTATTTTCTCGTTGCAATTTCATTCATCATTTTTGATATAGAAGCCGTTTTTTTATATCTCTGGACAATAGCAGTACTCGAACTTGGTTGGCCCGGTTTTCTTACCAGTAGCTTTTTTATTATTGCCCTTTTGATCGCGCTGTTTTACGAAATCAAACAAAACGCGTTCCATTGGGGCAAGCCTGAAAAAGGAGCCTGAAACGATGCGATGGCAATTAACAAAACCTGACGAAATTGCCATCCAACCTCAGAGTATGGAGAAGGTGATTGAAGAAAACATTCTCATGGCTCGGTTAGAAGATCTTATCGCATGGGGACGAAGTAATTCGTTATGGCCTTTTAATTTCGGACTTTCTTGCTGTTATGTTGAAATGGCCACCTCTTTTACCAGTCGACATGACATCGCCCGATTTGGTTCAGAAGTCATTAGAGCAACCCCACGCGAAGCCGATCTGATTGTGATCTCTGGCACCGTTTTTTTAAAAATGGCTCCCGTTATTCAACACCTATATAACCAGATGTTAGAACCCAAATGGGTGATCAGCATGGGCTCTTGCGCTAATTCCGGTGGCATGTACGACGTATACAGTGTTGTGCAAGGAGCCGATCGATTTCTACCTGTGGATGTCTACGTTCCCGGCTGCCCACCAAGACCAGAAGCTTTAATGTATGGCCTAACCCTATTGCAACAAGCCATCAAAGAAGGCTACCCAAAACAACGGCGGCCGCTTAATCGGCAAGTCACTCCCGAAGAAATCGACGCCTTTGCCTGCCGCAGCCTACGGGATGAAAAAACGCCATCACGATCCAAACAGAATAAATTGACTCCTCCTGATGAGGTGTAGCGGATGACTTCTGAGGCCATAAGAAAAGATAATCACCCTCTCTCTCCTAAAACTAAACGGACGTGGGACCGCTTACCAGAACTCAAACGTTACCTGCAAGATAAAAGCTTTATTCATCAACCAACATGCGATCAAATTTTAACCCTATGGATTGAACCTGATGATTTAATTCCGATTTTGTCTTTGCTGAAAGACGTTTCTCAACCATTTAATTTTTTATTTGATTTATATGCCGTCGATGAACGATTAAGACTGGATAAAGATGAGTTACCCACTAAAGATTTCACTGTGGTTTATCAGCTTCTTTCCATGGATCGCAATCAAGATATACGACTGAAAATAGCACTTGATAAGTCTTACTTGCATATCACTTCGATTTGCCACTTTTGGCCAGCAGCAAACTGGTATGAACGTGAAGCATGGGATTTATTTGGTATTATTTTCGATGGCCACCCTAACCTAACTCGTATTTTATTGCCTCCAACTTTTGAAGGTCACCCACTAAGAAAAGAGTTTCCTTGCCGAGCCACTGAAAAAGATCCTTTTAGTATTGATGAGCAAAAGCTACAAAAAGAACAACAGGCGCTGCGCTTTTCTCCTGAACAATGGGGCATGAAGCAAACCAGCAAAAATAATGATTACCTTTTCCTCAATTTAGGCCCCAACCACCCCAGTGTTCATGGGGTGTTTCGTATCGCCCTCCAACTCGATGGTGAGCGAGTGGTTGATGCTGTACCCGATATTGGCTTTCATCACCGAGGCGCAGAAAAAATAGCAGAGCGCCAAAGTTGGCATGGCTTTATTCCCTATACCGATCGTATTGATTACCTTGGTGGCGTAATGAATAACTTTCCGTATATTTTGGCCATTGAGCGATTAGCGGGGATCAAAGTCTCTGAGCGGGTGGAATGCATTCGTGTCATGTTGGCTGAATGCTTTCGTATTCTCAGCCACATGCTCTTTTTTGGCACATTCGCGCAAGATGCCGGCCAGTTATCCCCCATTTTTTACCTGTTCATTGATAGAGAGAAATTATTTAGCATCATCGAAGCCATCACAGGGGCACGTATGCACCCAAGTTGGTTCCGTATTGGTGGGTTAGCTCAAGACTTACCAAAAGGCTGGGATAAAATGATGCAAGAATTCGTGGACTACTTCCCTAGCCGGCTAGATGACTATGAAGTAATGGTCATGAACAACAAAATCCTAAAAAAACGCACTGTCGGGATCGGTCAATATACTACCGAAGAAGCCATGAAATGGAGTATTTCTGGTGCTGGTTTGCGTGCAACAGGCATGAACTGGGATCTAAGAAAAGTACGCCCTTACAGTGGTTACGACAACTACGATTTTGAAGTCCCTCTGACCAATAACGGAGACGCTTATGACCGCTGTAAGCTTCGCATCGAAGAAATGCGTCAAAGTCTGCGAATTATTCAACAATGCATCAATAACATGCCAGAAGGCAGCTATAAAGCCAATCATCCAGCGACCACCCCTCCTGTAAACCACAATAGTAAACACGATATAGAAACACTGATTCAGCATTTTCTTAATGTCAGTTGGGGAGCGGTTATGCCAAGAGGAGAGTCCTGCTTTGCTGTCGAAGCAACCAAAGGAATGAACAGCTATACCTTATTCAGCGATGGTTCCAGTTCCAGTTATCGAACTCGAATCCGAACCCCTTCGTTTGCACATTTACAAATGATCCCATCCATGGCGCGAGGATTACTCGTCGCGGACTTAATTGTGATCATCGCCAGTATCGACTTTGTCATGGCCGATGTCGACAGATAGCAGTAAGGAGAATAATCAATGACAGCGCCTCATGAATCACAGCTTATACCAACCAACTGCAAGGTTGAGCTCAGTGACATTGAAAAATACAGTATTGATAAGCTCCTTCAACATACACCTTATCCGTCTGGGATCACCATTGATGCACTCAAAATTATGCAAAAACACCGTGGCTGGATCAGTGATGGCTGCATAGATGCACTAGCGCAATACACCAATATCCCTCATTCAGATATTGATTCTGTCGCCACTTTTTATAACCTCATTTTTCGATCCCCAGTCGGCAACACTATTCTGCACCCCTGTAATGGCATTAGCTGTGAAATCATGGGCAGTAAATCTATTCAGCAGTGTATTAGTCGCACCTTACACATCCAACCAGGGGAAACAACCGCCGATCATCGTGTCACTCTCATCCCATTACCTTGCTTAGGTGCATGTGACAAAGCCCCTGTCATGCTGGTCAACCAGCACCTCTACGAGCAACTCGATGATCAAGCCACCGTACAAATCCTTAATGAGTTAGAAGGGCACAAATCATGACTGCCCCACTGCCAACAACACCACTAACTCGCTTCATTACCAACGACCCTAACTGTTGGCGCTTAGCTCACTACCAAGAGCATGGTGGTTACGAGGGGCTTGAAAAAGCATTAACGCAAGATCCAAAAGTATTACTAGAGCAAATCACCCAATCTAAGCTAAGAGGTCGAGGGGGCGCAGGGTTTCCCACTGGATTTAAGTGGAGCTTTGTTCCTCAAGGTGACGATGCTCCTCACCCTAAATATTTAATCGTTAATGGCGATGAAATGGAGCCTGGGGCATTCAAAGATCGCTGGTTACTTGAACAAACCCCTCACCAAATCATAGAAGGGTTGATCATCGCCGCATTTACATTAGATGCCGACATTGGCTACATTTTTCTTCGTTGCGATTATTACCAAGCCGAGCAAAGGCTACAAGATGCCCTGCAAGAGTGCCACGACAGTAACCTACTAGGAAAAAATATTCTCGGTACTGACTTTAGCTTTGATATTCACATTCATTCCAGCGCTGGACGCTATATCTGCGGTGAAGAAACCGCCTTAATCAACTCCTTAGAAGGAAAACGCGCTAAACCCAGAGCAAAGCCACCTTTTCCTCAGGTTGTTGGATTGTGGGGTAAACCAACGGTAGTAAACAACGTCGAAACTTACTGTAACTTACCACATATTATTAATTTTGGTGTCGAATGGTATCGATCTCTCGGGTTATGCGAAGACGCAGGCACCAAAATTTTTGGCGTCAGTGGACGAGTCAATAAGCCAGGCTTATGGGAACTACCAATGGGTACACCACTTGGAGAAATCATTGAAGTTCACGCAGGGGGAATGTGCGAAGGCTTCCAATTTAAAGGTTGCTTACCCGGTGGAGGCTCCACCGACTTTTTACTGACTCAGCACCTTGATACTCCCATGGACTACGACGAAATAGCCAAGCAAGGTAGCCGAATGGGAACGGGCACAATTACTGTATTAGACGATCGTTTTTGTCCCATTGCGATGGTTCTGAATTTAGTGCGCTTTTTTGCACAAGAATCGTGCGGCTGGTGCACGCCATGCCGAGATGGCCTCCCTTGGGCTGAACAACTGCTGCAAAAAATAGAGCAAGGAAATGGTGAGCCAGATGATCTTAAACAACTGGATGATTTATGTACATTTATTGCTCCCGGCACGACGTTTTGCGCTCTTGCTCCTGGAGCCATAGAACCATTACAAAGTGCCTTAAAATACTTCCGTGACGATTTTGAAGCACACATAGCACAAAAAGCCTGCCCTTATCATGCTGCACAGCCAGAGCAAAGGGGGCAAGATGACTAAAAAAATCCACATCGTGATTGAAGGGAAAACCTATCTGGTTGACGAAAACCAAAATGTATTACAAGCCTGCTTATCCCTTGGTTTAGATTTGCCTTATTTCTGCTGGCACCCCTCTTTAGGCTCAGTCGGCGCATGCAGACAGTGCGCCGTGGTTCGTTACTGCAACGAAGAAGACACAACAGGCGCATTGATCATGTCCTGTATGACCCCTGTAAGCGAAGGCATGCTGCTCTCTTTACAAACTCAACGAGCGGAAACATTCCGAAGCACTAACATCGAGGCACTAATGACCAATCACCCTCACGACTGCCCTGTATGTGAAGAAGGAGGTGATTGCCATTTACAAGATATGACATTGCTTAGTCGACATACTGATCGTCGTTATAACGGATTAAAACGGACACATCACAATCAATATTTAGGGCCTTTATTAAACCATGAGATGAATCGGTGCATTGGCTGTTATCGTTGTGTTCGTTTTTATCGCGACTATTGCGGGGGCACCGATCTCAATGTTTTTGCTTCCAAAAGCCATGTTTACTTTGGACCTATCGAATCTGGCGACTTAGAAAACCCATTTAGTGGTAACCTTGCCGAAGTGTGCCCCACTGGCGTCTTTACTGACAAACCCTTTAGCCAGCAATACACTCGTAAATGGGATCTACAAAGCGCACCTTCTGTTTGTACGCATTGCTCAGTTGGCTGTAACACCTACCCTGCTGAACGTAATGGCTCTTTACGAAAAATAAGTAACCGATTTAACCCAGACATTAACGGCCATTTCTTGTGTGATCGAGGACGTTTTGGTCATGAGCATGCAAACCACCAGCAAAGACTGGAAAAGCCTCTTCTTCGAAATAATGAAAAACAAACCACAGATGTCCTATCCGCAGAGCAAGCCGAGAAGCTCTTACATCTTTGGTTAACCGCCAAGCCTCAAGGCATTATCGCGGTTGGCTCTGGACGCAGCCTACTTGAAAATAACAGCGCTTTATTAAAATTGGTGGGGCCTGATGACTTTTTTGTAGGATGCTCAGAGACTGAGCTACTCATGCTACAAAAATTAGTTCACTATTATCAACACACTCCGCTAACACCTTGTAGTTTATCTGAAATAGAAACATGTGATGCCACTTTGCTTATAGGGGAAGATATTACCCACACGGCTCCGCGAGTTGCGCTTTCTATACGGCAAATGGTACGTAATGCAGCACTGAATAAAGCCGCTGGTTTTGGTATTAAGCACTGGCAAGATGAAGCCGTAAGAAACATCGCTCAAGATCTACGTTCACCACTTTATATTATTAGTGCCTTCTCAACCGATCTCGCAGATATTTCGACTCAGAGCCTGAACTTACCGCCCAAAAAACAGCTTAAGCTTTTATTAGAAATTGAACACTACCTTAAACACTACATAAAAAATACGATTACCAATGACCTCACACACAATGACGAAAACAATACTCACTCCCTAAGCAGTTCCACTCAAGCTAAGGAAATAGCCAAAACACTGCTACTTGCTAAACGACCACTTATCATCACAGGCACTAGCCATCAGCACCCCGAACTCTTAGAAGCCGGATTACGAATCGCATTACAGCTCACAAACCATAAAAAAAGTACCCGTTTTTACTGTGCGACATCTCAAGCAAATAGTATGGCTCAGGCCTTAATCGGCATAACTTACAACACCGACCCTATACAAAGCTTAACGGCATTCATCGACAGGCTAAAAACAGATCCCCCAACAACACTGCTGGTCATGGAAACGGATCTGTATCGCTATATTCCATTCCAGCAACTCGATCCATTATTGGATAATGTCCAGCATATTATTGTTTTGGACCAAATACTTACCACTACTGCTCAAATGGCGGATTTACTCTTACCGACCCCCTCTTTTGCAGAAAGCTCTGGAACATGGGTGAACAACGAAGGCAGAGTTCAGTATGCTTTTTCGACCATGCCAGCCATACAACAAAGGAAACAGAGTTGGCAATGGTTACAAGAACTGACAGAACTGCATCAACCTGAGCAGATTTTAGAATGGTTGGCAGAGAACAACGGTAATTTCTCGCCGTTAGTCACACTCATCGATGCGTTAGAACAGCTCAAGCAATCCGATTTTCCTATCGCTCGTCACTCTTTCCGTTCTACGGGCCGAACCGCGCTTCATGCCGATAAAGACGTGAAAGAATACCCACCAGCCCAAGATGAATTGTCTCCATTGGTCTATTCCATGGAAGGCATCATACCTATTCGTCAAATACAACAAGAAGGGCTAGCAACAGCCCCAACAGGAGTCTGGTCACCCAAATGGAACTCCGGACAAGCCATTAATAAACAGCTTGAGACATCAGAAACCAATAAACTGCCCTTTCCCGACGTAAAGCTCTTTACCGTAAATATTTCAGCTTCTACCAGAGTATTTCCGTCGCCTGACTCATTACCAAAACTAAAGCCAATAGATCCTGAAGGCCTCATATTTGAAGTAGCATCCAAGGCGAACATCTACGCCGACGATGAACTGGCCGCTTACTCAAAACCATTACAAGAACTCGCACAACAAACCAACTTAGATTTTGTACTCATCAATACTAACCAAGCAAAAGCGTTGAAAATTACGGCAGGCGACACCGTAGAAATACATGGCAACAACACGTCACTGTCTCTGAGATGCCAACCGTCACATCTACCCAAAGAAAACACATTAATCCTTCCTTTCAAACACCACCAACAGCTTGGGCAAGTAAGTTGCATCCTAATTCTTAACTCTAAAAGTCAGGCAGCAGAGCAAGGGGCGAAGGATGATTGAGTGGATGATGCCATTGGCCATTTTACTGGTTTTACTCCTCGCTGGGGCTTGGTCTACGTGGCTTGAAAGGCGCGTTTTAGCTTGGTGGCAAGATAGACTAGGCCCAAACCGGGTCGGCCCCTTTGGTCTGCTTCAAGTTGTCGCCGATATGATCAAGATTTTCACCAAAGAAGACTGGGTTCCTCCCTTTGCAGACAGAGTTGTTTTTATTCTTGCGCCCATGATTTTAATGAGCATGATGCTGCTCGGCTTTGCCATCATTCCCTTTGCGCCAGGAATACAAATCGTCGAGTTTGATAATGGCTTGCTGTTTCTATTAGCCATTAGTTCTCTGTCTGTTTATAGCGTGATGCTGGCTGGCTTCTCCTCCAACAGTAAATATGCCTTACTCGGCGCATTGAGAACCACAGCCCAAATGATCAGCTATGAAGTGTTCATGGGGCTATCACTAATGGGCGTTGTGGTGCTTGCTGGTAGTTTTAGCTTAAATGACATCGTACACGCACAATCGGATCGTTGGTTTATTCTCTGCCAACCTCTTGGATTTCTTCTTTTTTTAGTTGCAGGGGTTGCCGAAAGCCACCGTGCTCCTTTCGATCTACCGGAAGCCGAAACAGAAATTGTAGCGGGGTTTCATACCGAATATTCCAGCATGAAATTTGGCATGTTTTTCATTGGTGAATATTTAGGTGTGATCTTAATTTCATCACTGATCACCACCCTCTATTTTGGAGGCTGGCAAGGGCCGTGGCTCCCGCCATTATTGTGGTTTATTCTAAAAACTGGCTTTTTTGTACTATTTTTTATTCTATTACGAGCGGCAATACCTCGCCCTCGCTACGATCAGTTAATGGCATACGGTTGGAGTGTGCTTCTGCCACTGGCCTTGCTAAATCTACTTCTCACCGCCGCATGGCGACTGTACCCAACCCTATCGTAGTGATGAAAAATTAAGGAGCCTAGATGAAAAGCCAACTGCAAACATTACAAAAAGTGCTCAAACACTCTTTCACTCGCTCTGACACGGTTGAATACCCAGAACAACAACCATATTTAGCCCCTCGCTACCGAGGCCGAATTGTATTAACCAAAGATCCAGATGGCGATGAAAGGTGTGTCGCGTGCAACTTGTGCTCGGTTGCCTGCCCAGTTGACTGCATCGCAGTACAAAAAACAGAAACAGAAGATGGCCGCTGGATAGCAAGCACTTTTCGAATTAACTTTTCTCGCTGTATCTTATGTGGCTTTTGTGAAGAAGCTTGCCCCACACACGCCATTCAACTGACCCCAGATGTTGAAATGGCAGAATATGACAGACAAAACCTAGTGTATGAAAAAGAGCATTTACTGATTGATGGGCCTGGGAAATACCACGATTACAATTTCTACAAAGTTAGCGGAAAAGCCATAAAAAACAAGACAAAAGGTGAAGCACTGAATGAACAAGCTCCCATTAATATCAGGAGCCTACTGCCATGATAAGCCTAGTTGAGTCTTTTTTCTTAATCGCTGCTGGCATTGCGATTGTAAGTGCAATCCTCACGATTTCAGCGCATAACATCATTCATGCACTGTTGTACTTAGTAACCATGATGCTGGCGATTGCAGTGCTGTTTTTTTTACTTGGCGCTTCGTTTGCAGCCGCCCTGCAAGTGATTATTTACGCAGGGGCGATTATGGTGCTGTTCGTCTTTGTCACTATGATGCTTCATCAGGGAAAGCACACCATTCAACAAGAAGCACATTTATTTATGTACTCACGTGCTGCTGGGCCACTCATTCTGTCATTACTCTTACTCATTGAGTTTATTGCTATTGTTTATACCAACAACTTACCTAGTGCGATTCCTGAAACCGCTTCGACCATCAACGTAACAGCCCCGCTTTCAGTAAAAGAACTGGCTCTGCAATTATTTGGCCCATATAAATTATTGGTGGTCCTTGCCGCACTAATGCTGCTATCCGCCCTGATCAGCGCTATTCACATCACTCGTCATTCAATTACTACAACAATGCCTGATGAACAACAAAAAGTGAGTAAACGCCTATGATTAATATTCAATGGATCGTATTACTCAGTTTTATCCTTTTTACCATTGGTATTTTTGGCGTATTAGCGCGCAGAAACCTATTATTTATTCTTCTCTCGCTAGAAATCATGCTCAATGCCATTGTCTTACTGTTTATTGGTGCCGCTCAATTTCACGGTAACAACGACGGCCAAATAATGTATTTATTCATTGTCACTTTAGCGGCGTGTGAAGTGTCTATCGGGTTAGCACTAACCATTCAAGTCTATCGACGACAGCAAAGCCTCGATGTCGATAAGCTCTCTAATTTACGGAATTAACAGGGGGACGATATGGATATCATACTATTACTTATCCCTCTCATTCCTCTGTTCAGCGCTGTTCTTCTGATCTTGTTAAACCTGAAAAAGCCTCTTGTTACACTACTCGGTGTCAGCTCTATAGGTAGCGCGGCAGCCCTATCCCTCGCTCTTAATGGGATGTTGTGGCAGCAATCAGAGTTTGTAGTCCAAGCAAGCCTAGGCCAATGGATAAGTCTAGAACAACTTCAAATACAGTTTGGTTTGTACCTTGACCCTTTATCATTAGTGATGATCACCATTATTACAGGAGTTGGTTTTTTAATTCATTGTTATTCCAGCGCATTTATGAACGAAGATCCTGATTTTCGTCGCTTCTTTGCATACTTAAACCTGTTTGTATCTGCCATGCTCTTTCTGGTTTTAGCTGATAATCTATTATTGCTCTACCTTGGCTGGGAAGGCGTTGGTCTGTGCAGTTATTTACTGATTGGATTCTGGCATCAAGAGCGTAAGAATAACCTTGCTGCCAACAAAGCGTTTGTCATCACCCGCATTGGTGATACTGGCATGGCCATTGGCTTATTCCTTATTTTTTACCAGCTCGGCACATTAAATATTCAACAAATACAGCTTGAAGCAGCGAGTACTTGGCAAATTGGCGATAACATGGCGACGTTATGTTGTTTACTTTTATTTACTGGGGCAATTGGAAAGTCAGCTCAATTCCCACTACAAAACTGGCTGCCTGATGCAATGGCAGGCCCAACACCGGTAAGCGCCTTGATCCATGCGGCAACCATGGTAACCGCTGGTGTTTATCTGGTGGCCCGAAATTACGGTGTATTCCAAATGGCTCCTGATGCGCTTTACATCATCGCATTAACAGGCACCATTACCCTGCTATTAGGCGCTAGTGCAGCTCTAGTACAATCGGACCTAAAGCGCATTCTTGCTTACTCCACCATTAGTCAGCTAGGTTATATGTTTCTAGCTTTAGGAGTTGGTGCCGTATCTTCCGCCGTTTTCCATTTAATGACACACGCCTTTTTTAAAGCACTGCTGTTTCTTGCCGCTGGAGCACTCATTTACGTCTTACATCATGAGCATAATATTTTCCGTATGGGCGGGCTGTATAAAAAGCTCCCGCTATTAACGGCCTCTTTTGCCGTAGGATGTGCCGCCCTTGCTTCTCTTCCACTCACTTCTGGCTTTTTTAGCAAAGAACTCATTCTAGAAAACGTGATTCATGCTGGCTACTCAGGTCTGTGGTGGGCCGCAGTTTTAGGAGCCTTCATTACCGCACTCTATAGCGCTCGACTGTTTTTAGTGGTTTTTTTCGGCCCTTCACACCAAAGCGCTTCTAAGCCTGTTCCTCGCCTAATGCAGGTAGTACTTGTGATCTTAATTTTGCTCTCTATTTTTGGTGGTATCCAACCTGAGGGGCTGCAATTCATGTACTCAATCGATCCAACATCAAACACTGAGCATGCCTCTACGTTCTACTTTTTCTTACCAATAATCACGCCGTTACTGGCCGTACTTCTTGGAGGCGTTCTATTTAAAAATACTCTTTTTGGCCAAGAACTAAGCTCAAGAGGATTGAGCAGAATACACGCATTACTTAAATCTGGCTGGGGGTTTGACTGTTTATATCACGCGCTAATCATTCGTCCATTTAATTGGGTGTGTGCTTTCAATAAAAAAGATGGTGTGGATCTGATTTACCGTCGCATTGAGTGGGCAACCACGCTTTCTCACCAAGTAGTTTCACGATTTCAATCAGGTCAGCTTCGCACTTACAGTGCCAGTATTGTGGTATTTTTCACGGTTACGCTCGGCTGGGTACTACTGCAATGACGCTGTTTTCACTGCTCTTCATCCCTTTAATTGGTGGCATGCTGGCTTGGTATAGCGAACGACTTGATCCAACATGGCCCAGAAAAATAGCTTTAGCCAGTTTGTTACTTAGCTGGCTACCTTTATTGGCTTTCTTCCCATTTGTTGAAGTTAATGCACTTCCTTTATGGTTAGTAGAAGTAAACTACCAATGGATACCACGACTAGGTATTCAAGCCCATTTAGCCATGGACGGTATGAGTTTATTACTGATTGTACTCACTCTATTGATGGGACTCGTCGCTTTATCTTCCGCTTGGCATGAAATAAAGCAGAGAGTAGGCTTTTTTTACTTTAACTTATTGTGGACATTGGCTGGTGTAATGGGCGTTTTTCTAGCCATGGATCTATTTCTCTTTTTTGTTTTTTGGGAAGTTATGTTAGTTCCCATGTATTTCTTGATTGCCATTTGGGGGTATGAACAAAAACAGTACGCCGCCTATAAGTTTTTTCTGTTTACTCAAGCTGGTGGCCTATTATTGCTATTGAGTATTGCTGCACTTGTTTTATTACATTACCAACAAACAGGCATTCTGACGTTCAACTATAAGATATTATTGCAATCGCCTATTCAATCAGAATTAAGCTATTGGATTGCCCTTGGTTTTACCTTAGCATTTATCGTAAAACTCCCAGCTTTCCCATTCCATAGTTGGCTGCCTGATGCACATACCCAAGCACCGACACCGGCCAGTGTTATTTTAGCCGCTGTACTTTTAAAAACCGGGGGCTATGGTCTTATCCGTTTCGTCCTCCCTTTGTTTCCCCAAGCCAGTGTAGAGCTCGCCCCTCTGATGTTAACGTTAGCAGGGGTTGGAGTCATTTATGGCGCCATGCTTGCTTTTGTACAAACCGATTTAAAGCGGCTAGTGGCCTACTCAAGCGTAAGCCACATGGGTTTTGTATTACTTGGCTGTTTTGCATTTAATATGTACGCCTTGCAAGGTGCAATGATGCAAATGCTCGCTCATGGGATCAGCACATCCGCCCTATTTATGTTGGTCGGCATGATCCAGCACCGCTTCCATACCCGAGATTTAAATCAGCTAGGAGGGATCTGGCAGCTATTACCTAAGTTGAGCGCCATTGGGTTATTCTTTGCAGTTGCTTCCCTTGGAATGCCAGGATTAGGCAATTTTGTTGCTGAATTTCTCGTTTTATTAGGTGGATTCCAAAAATACCCTTACTTCACCCTCGCTGCCACATTCGGTTTAATCTTGGCCGCCGTTTATTCATTGCTGATCATTTACAGAACCTTTTTCGGCCCTCTCACCACCGCCCCAACACCGTCAGTACAAGATCTGAATGCCCGTGAAGCAACCACATTATTCGCGATGTCTGTTCTACTGATTATGATGGGGCTACACCCACAGCCTTTACTTGATATGGTGCAAGCGCAATTCGCACAAACAATAGGGAGTTGGTCATGAATAATCATTACATCCCTGCCATTATACTTATTGCAACATCATTAATTTTACTGCTGCTTATAGCCCTCAACCGCAGCCATAAAGTCTCATTCTCCATCTTCTTCATCGGTCTAATTACTTGTTTATTTACGTTAAATGCACAAATCTCAGCATCATCGTTGTACACAACTCTTTTTTATTTTAATTCCACTAGCGCTTTCTTTTCCTGCACTTTATTACTATTAATGAGCTTCTTTTCCCTTCAGCTTTATCAATGGGTAGATCGATTATCGGAACACAAAGATGAATATTACATCTTACTCACACTGGCTAACTTAGGCGCACTGACCATTATCGCCAGTAACCATTTTGCCAGTTTTTTTATTGGCTTAGAACTTGTTAGCCTTTCTCTCACAGGTTTAATTGCTTATTGCAGCAACCACAATGGACAGGAAGCTGCCGTTAAATATTTAATTTTATCCGCAGTTGCTTCTGCGCTTATTTTGATGGGGATAGGCCTCATTTACCTTCAATACGGAACCTTATTATTTAGCGACTTAGAACAAAAAAGTTTATCGCTGACCACCATTTCGTGGCTTACCACGACCAGTGCCCTTTTCATTATTTCTGGCTTATTTTTTAAACTATCACTGGTGCCATGCCACTTATGGATCGCGGATGTATTTGAAGGCTCGCCTCTACCAACCACTGTTATGCTAGCGACACTTTCCAAGCTCGCTGCCTTTGTGATTCTTTGGCGGTTATATTTGATTAATGATTGGGCGAACACTGCCTATCTCAGTGCGATAGTCAGTGGTGTTGCTATTGCATCCATGCTCATAGGCAACTTATTAGGGGTATTGCAAAAGAATTTATTACGCCTGCTCGCCTTCTCATCCATCGCGCACTTTGGCTATCTACTTATCATTACCTTAATACTAAATACACCTGAGTCATCAGCCTCCCTTACCACCGAATTATCAACCGAGTCATTTCGTTCAGAAGCAATGATGTTCTACCTCATCGCCTACCTATTTACTCTTGTCGGCAGCTTTACTGTTCTGATGCAATTACCCAACATTACGACAGTCAATCAACTGACTGGGATATTCTGGCACCACCCATTAATGGCAATTACATTAGGTTTAACCATGCTGTCACTCGCAGGGATCCCATTGACCGTAGGCTTTATGGGAAAGTTTTACGTCGTAATAGCCGCAGTCAATGAACAGCTGTGGTGGCTATTAAGTGCTTTGGTGATAGGCAGTGTCATTGGTTTATTTTATTATTTAAGGGTGATCATGGTGATGATCAAACAGCCTGCAAATAACGACAGCATGGATGACATCAATACAACGACTTATCACAACATCATCAATATGATCGTGATTATTACTATTGTGGGATTAGGAACTTTTCCAGCGGAGTTATCAGAAGTGGTGAAAGTGATCAGTGAAAAGTAGAAAGCTGCCTATACACAAAAAATAGAGCAGCTTTTCATTATACTATAAGGCTATGAAGCACTTACCACATCAGATCATCAGGGATCTGGAAGTCTGCGTATGGATCATCTTCATCGATTTCAGTTTCAGCCACATCGTTATTCATAACAATCACTGACTCATCACGTTGAGCAATTTTATCCGCCACCACAGCAGGAATAAGCTCGTAGCCTTCACCGACACGAACAATAGCCAAACGCCCGTTTACCAATTGATCTTGTAACTGCTTATCTACGTAAATTTTCTTAACCAGTGAACCATCGGTAAAGTTATAACCGATTTCACCATCTTTACGGTCAACAATATTCATCTCAATCAGCTGCTTAACTTGTGAAGCCAGTGCTTTCTGTTGAGCTTCTTCATCACGCTTACGGTTAAGCTCTTGATCTCGCTCTAATTGTGCAGCGCGATTAGCTTCAACCGCCGCCTTTGCTTCTTTAGCTTGTGTTCTTGATTTCTTAGAACCTTTTGCCGCTTTTTTTAACTTCTTCTGATTTACTAAACCTGCTTTGAGCATTTGCTCTTGTAAGCTTAACTTTGCCATTTTTACTCCGTGATGAGCAGCTATCTACTATGTTTCTTAACGCTAATATTATCACAGCATCCATTCAATCACGATGTTGCTTAATAAATTCAATGGAGTGATGATTAAATTCATCTGGTTTTTCAACATTGCACACATGCCCACAATCTCGAAATTCCGTTAAATAACTTTTCTGATGTAATGCCACCATATCTTTAACAGGCTTTATGAACATATAGTCATTTTCACCCATCAGATACAAAGTAGGAATTGAGACTTCACGCTCTTTAAAGTACTTCATCAACGGATTAACGTCAGCAGCCAATTTAAACCAGCGCTTGAACTCTTTCTGACATAGCTTTTTGGCTTCACGAATAAAAAGGTGACGGGATTCGCGCTGTGCTTTTTTTGGCATCATGATGTAAGCAAACAATCGGTATAGCCACATATAAGGAATAATGTGCTTACACCAATCTCCAAGCTTCACAAGAACCTGAGAGCGAACATCCAGCCGAGTAACAGCACCACCCAATACCATGGATTTAACACGCTCTGGTGCCAATTCAGCTAAATTACGAATCAAAATAGTACCAAGAGAGATCCCGACAAAATGAGCCGATTGAATCTTCAAATGATCCAAGACTTTTAATATATCCGTTGTCACAACTTTAAAAGTATAAGGGTTAGACAAAATCTCTTTAAGTACTTGGTTCGATTTACCATGTCCTCTTAAATCCAAAAGTAAAAGATTAAAATGCTTTTTATACGCCTTAATTTGTTTAAACCAGATTGATGAACTTCCACCAGCACCATGCACAAATACGACCCAATCCTGACTATCAGGGTGGAGGTACGTTTTATGAAATAATAATGGATTGGACATGACTCACTCACAAAATTAACCGAGAGTGTAGTCTACCATGAGAAAACAAAAGGGGTGCTCATACCAAAAAATATTAAAGTTATTACAGACAGGTGCAGATTGTGAATGGGTGTGCTATTAAGTAAAGTACACAATACTCAATAATAACTAGGATATCGCTTTGTCACGAAAGATCATCGACTTATCCATCTATTTAGAAAACGATGTAATCTCTGATCCTCCTGGATACCGCCCTAAAATAGAATATTTAAATCACCAGCAGACCTTTTCGCAGATTGAACCCTTTTTCCCTGGCCTACAAAAAGATGACTTACCGGACGGGGAAGCTTGGGCCATAGAAAAAGTCGAACTTATTACTCATAACGGCACCCACTTAGATGCACCTTACCACTTCCATTCCACCATGAATCAAGGCCAACGCGCCATCACAATCGATGAAGTGCCACTAGAATGGTGCTTTCAGCGAGGAGTAAAACTCGATTTCCGCCACTTTGAAGATGGTTATATCGTGACAGCAAACGATGTAGAACAAGAACTCGCTAGAATTGGCCACGAATTGCAACCACTGGATATTGTTATCGTAAATACACGTGCTGGCAGCCGTTATGGTCACGACGACTACGTAGCATCTGGGTGTGGCATGGGCTTAGAAGCAACCCTGTACTTGTTAGAGCGAGGAATCAAATTAACAGGTACGGATGCTTGGAGCTGGGATGCCCCTTTTGTGCATACTGCCCAAAAATACGCAGAAACCCAAGACGCCTCACTCATTTGGGAGGGGCATAAAGCAGGCCTAGAAATGGAATACTGCCACCTTGAAAAGCTACATAACTTAGAAGCACTACCCGCAACTGGATTCACCATCTCTTGCTTCCCCGTAAAAATTCGAGGCGCTTCTGCTGGCTGGACGAGAGCTGTAGCGATTTTGGAAGATTAACAAACACTCCTCTTTTTATTCTCAAAAAACTTCCAACATAAAAAAGCCCCGATAGCTTTCACTATCGGGGCTTTTATCAATCAAAGGTGATTAAGAAATTACTTGCTTTCTTTTTCTTCTTTAACTTTAGCGATTACTTCTTCAGCAACGTTCATTGGACATGCTGCGTAGTGTGAGAACTCCATAGAGAACTGACCACGACCAGAAGTCATTGTACGTAGTGTACCGATGTAACCGAACATTTCTGATAGAGGAACGTCAGCTTTGATACGAACGCCAGTAGTACCAGCTTGTTGGTCTTTGATCATACCACGACGACGGTTAAGGTCACCGATTACGTCACCAACGTGATCTTCTGGAGTGAACACGTCAACGTGCATGATTGGCTCAAGAAGTTGAGCACCAGCTTTAGGCATAGACTGACGGAATGCACCTTTCGCTGCGATTTCGAATGCTACTGCAGATGAATCCACTGCGTGGAAGCCACCGTCGAATAGTTCGATTTCAACGTCAAGAACAGGGAAACCAGCTAGAACACCTTGCTCCATCATGCCAGCAAAACCTTTCTCGATTGCAGGCCAGAATTCTTTAGGTACGTTACCACCAACAACAGAAGATGAGAACGTGAAACCAGAGTTAGGCTCGCCTGGCTTGATACGGTAGTCGATCTTACCGAACTGACCAGAACCACCAGACTGTTTCTTATGCGTGTAGCTATCTTCAACAGGTTGAGTGATAGTTTCACGGTAAGCAACTTGTGGTTGACCAACGATTAGGTCTACACCGTATGTACGCTTAAGGATATCAACTTTGATGTCTAGGTGAAGTTCACCCATACCCTTAAGGATAGTTTCGCCTGAATCTTCGTCAGTCTCAACTTGGAAAGATGGATCTTCTGCAACCATTTTACCGATCGCGATACCCATTTTCTCAGAACCACCTTTATCTTTAGGTGTAACAGCAATAGAGATTACTGGTTCTGGGAAGATCATTGGCTCAAGAGTACACTCGTGCTTAACATCACATAGAGTGTGACCAGTTTGAACGTTCTTCATACCTACAACAGCGATGATGTCACCAGCTTGTGCAGAAGTTAGTTCGTTACGCTCATCTGCTTGCATCTCAACCATACGGCCGATACGCTCAGTTTTACCTGTAGCAGAGTTAAGAACTGTATCACCTTTCTTCAATACACCAGAGTAGATACGGATGAACGTTAGTGCACCGAAACGGTCGTCCATGATTTTGAACGCAAGAGCACGTAGTGGCTCATCAGCAGATACTGTAGCAACTTCACCAGTTGGCTCACCAGTTTCTTTATCTGTTAGAGGCTGTGGATCAACTTCTGTTGGAGAAGGTAGGTAGTCTACAACTGCGTCTAGTACAAGTTGAACACCTTTGTTCTTAAATGCAGAACCACAGAACGTAGGGAAGAACGCTAGGTCACGAGTACCTTTACGGATACAACGCTTAAGGTCTTCAATTGAAGGCTCTTCACCTTCCATGTACGCTTCCATTAGGTCATCGTCTTGCTCAACAGCAGTTTCGATTAGCTCTTCACGGTAAGCTTCAACGTCATCAACCATATCCGCAGGGATATCTTGGATTTCGTAGTTTTCTGGAAGACCAGAATCATCCCATACGTAAGCTTTTTTGCTTAGTAGGTCTACAACACCTACGAAATCATCTTCGATACCGATAGGTAGAACCATGATTAGAGGAGTAGCACCTAGAACGTTTTTAACTTGGTCAACAACGTTGTAGAAGTTAGCACCCATACGGTCTAGTTTGTTAACGAAGATCAGACGAGATACTTCTGATTCGTTCGCGTAACGCCAGTTAGTCTCAGACTGAGGCTCAACACCACCAGAACCACAGAATACACCGATACCACCATCAAGAACTTTAAGAGAACGGTAAACTTCAACTGTGAAGTCAACGTGTCCAGGAGTATCGATAACGTTGAAACGATGATTGTTCCAGAAACAACTTACAGCTGCTGACTGGATAGTAATACCGCGCTCAGCTTCCTGTTCCATGAAGTCAGTAGTAGACTCACCATCATGTACTTCACCAGTCTTATGGATTTGGCCAGTTAGCTTTAGGATACGCTCAGTTGTGGTAGTTTTACCCGCATCAACGTGCGCGAAAATACCAATATTTCTGTATTTAGATAAATCAGTCATCGTTTTACTCTGTTTAAATAATTCAAATGCAAATGAGTATGCAAGGCGAGTGTACCACTACTGACATTAAACAGCACACAGCAAAATAAAAATATTTTTTTACAATTCAGTTAATATTGAATTGCTTACTCGCCTCACTTTTTGACTTGTAGTCAATTTTTCCACCAAACCACTACTGGCCTACTCTATGAGTAAGACAGCATCTAGAGTATAGAAGCTGATTTCCCATGTAGACATTCAGTCATCTGGTTTGGGGAGGAATTCAGCTAGCTATAAACCACATCTCATAGTGTCTCGCACTACGGGTTTAATCGCTCTTTATTCTAGGCGGCGGATTATCGCTTAAAATCAATTAGTATTGTAGCTTTATCTTTCTCAATCGGTGAGAAAAAAGCCAAAATAGTGCTAAAAGGCGAATTTTTTTTCAAATTTAGTAAATCAGCAATACGAATGTTGCTCCTTTCTCCCCTAAAACACCCCAAACGATGGTTAAAAATAGACCACCATTCTCTTTAGCTCACCTCTTCATACATAAAAACTAGGCCTCGCTCCTTCTTATAGCATCTAATAGAATTGTAAGAAAAGGACCATAAAATTCACCTAAGGTAACTCTATAACAATGAAGAGACTTTAAAGAGAACCGCTTTTCTCCTGCAACATTTTGCTTGTTACTCCAAATTTTGTCCTATTGAATTTGATTCAAACAATTAAATAACACGGCCTGATAACTTGATGATAAATACTGAACAAGTGTTCACATATCGTCCAAACAGTTTTTTTATTCAAAAAAGCCCTTTACAGCTCCAAATGTATCTCGTAATATTCGCCGCACTACGGAGAGATGGCTGAGTGGTCGAAAGCACCGGTCTTGAAAACCGGCATACGTTTGTAGCGTATCTAGGGTTCAAATCCCTATCTCTCCGCCATATTCGCACTTTGCTTTAGTGCTAAATAAAGCAACAGTGCCTCGATAGCTCAGTCGGTAGAGCAGAGGATTGAAAATCCTCGTGTCGGTGGTTCGATTCCGCCTCGAGGCACCATACAATTCCCTGTTAGTTCAGTCGGTAGAACGGCGGACTGTTAATCCGTATGTCGCTGGTTCAAGTCCAGCACAGGGAGCCACATAAAAAAGCCTCGTCATTTGACGGGGCTTTTTTGTATCTGCATATTTACACCTACATTCCCAATTAGGCTCTTATTATGAATTCATCTTCAATAGCAAGCACTGTCGTTGTACTCGACTTTGAAACAACAGGTCTTTCTCCTACTCAAGGTGATCGTGCTATTGAAATTGGTGCTGTGTTACTTGAAAAAGGAAGAGTGGTTGATCGCTTTCAACAACTTATGAACCCGGGATTTCGTGTCAGTGGTTTTATTGAAAGCTACACAGGCATCACCAACCAAATGCTAAAAACAGCACCACCCAGCTCCGAAGTCATGGGCCAGTTTGCTGAGTTTATTCAAGGGCATAATTTAGTAGCCCACAACGCTTCCTTTGACAAACGTTTTTTAGATGCAGAATTAGATCAAATCCAACACTCTTACACTGGGGACTTTGCTTGCTCCATGCTTATTGCTCGTCGGTTGTATCAAGAAGCGCCAAACCACAAACTTGGTGGGCTGGTTGAGTACAAAAACATCCCCCATGATGGAGTATTTCACCGCGCTTTAGCCGATTCAGAGATGACCGCCAAGCTCTGGCTACTTATGTTGCAAGATATCGATAATCAATACCGGATCTCTGCACCTTCTTTTTCACTCATGCAAAAAATTTCTAAACAGCCCAAAGCCACCGTGTCTCATTTCCTTCAACGAGCTTCTAGTTGAGCATAACATTCAGCAATTACAGCAACCCCTTGCTCTATTTGCTCTAAAGAAGCATTACCAAAACCCAGAACAATCGCAGAATACTCTCGTATGGGGGACTCTGCGTATTCATATTGACTCAATGGCCTTATTGTCACACCTTTCTCTGCAACTCGCTCAACCAACTCTGTTTCAACTATTTTTTGAGTGTTCATAAGCGTCACGTGCAAACCCGCAGCTTGGCTGATCACTTTCCAGCTCTCTCCTAAGTTACGCTCCACACACTCACATACCCATTGATATTTTTGCTGATATAAACGCCTCATTTTTCTAATGTGCCGAAGTAAATCACCGCCAGAGATAAAATCGGCCAGAGCTGCCTGAGTATGAATTGGTGTGTCACCACTCATGGCGTCTTTGATAAGCAGGCACTCTTCTACCAGTGAGGTAGGCACAACCATATAACCAAGCCGTAGTGAAGGAAGCATCACCTTACTGAGCGTACCAATATAAACCACATTCGCTTGATCTTTCTGCTGTGAAGCCAAGCCCTGTAAGGATGTGTATGGACGGTGCGCAAATTGAAATTCACTGTCGTAATCATCTTCAATGATCCAACCTTCATTTTCTTTTGCCCAATGAATAAGCTGCAAACGCTGGCTTGTATTTAATGTTGTTCCAAGTGGGTATTGATTACTGGGGGTGATGTAGATGGCTGTTGCCTGCTGTTCTACCATACTGTCAATATCAAGGCCCAGCTCCGGCTCTACCGACATCAGCCGTACCTTAGCAGCCGAACGTGCTAAGACTTTTTCCATTTGCTTATAGCCAGGATTTTCAACCAAAATGGTACTTTGTTTTGTTAATAACGCCTGAGCGGCAATAAAAAGCCCCTGCTGGGCACCAGAAGTAATAATGATCCGTGATGCGTCACAATCAACAGAACGACTGGAAGCGAGATACTCAGATAAAGCACAACGTAAGTCGTATAACCCCTGAATATCATTTTGCCCAGCAAGAATAGGACGAGATACATGCTGGCACAGCAAGCGCTGCCATTTTTGATAAGGGAAATGCTGTAGATCAGGTACACCAGGTGCGAAAGGCCGATTGAAAGTCTCCTTAACAGCAGGATCTCTATCCACAATAGGAGTAGGCAAACAAGTTTGAACATAATCATCTGGTACTGTCACAGTAACGTAGTACCCAGCACCAATACGGCTTTCTATATAGCCTTCTGCCACTAACTGATCATAAGCACCTATCACCGTATTACGGCTCACGCCCAACGCTTCCGCTAGCTTCCTTGTGGACGGTAATTGCCCTCCTGAGCTCCATAGCCGCCGAAAAATTTTGTTTCTAATCAGGTTAAAAAGAGCCTGCTGTCGGGTTACGCCCTTTTGAACAACGTCTAACTGTAAATCACCTATATCTATTTGAGCCACTACTGGATCCATCCACTTTTCAAAACTGGCCCTAAATAAAGTACCAGAAAAGCAATAAGGTACCAACACGCCCAAAAATAAGGGCCTAGATAAATGAGGAAGTGTAATGTTATCAAAAACAAAAAGAACAGAACTTAAGAAGGCGCGCCACAAAGCAAGCTTCGATGAAAAGAGCCTTTATGACATTATTGATGAAAGTAAAATTGCTCACATTGCCATTCTTCAAGATGGGGCTCCAATGGTCATTCCTATGTTGGCATGGCGAATAGATAACCACGTCTACATTCATGGAGCAAAAAACAGTCGCTTACTCAAAAACCTCAAGCAAGCTGAAGAAACTTGCCTGACTTTCACATTATTTGATGGTTGGGTACTTGCCAGATCCGCTTTTCATCACAGCGCACATTACCGCTCTGCTGTTGTATTGGGGCAATTTAGCGTAGTGGATAACAACACGGAAAAATCCTTACTATTGGATCATTTCCTAGAGCAGATTGCACCAGGGCGAAGTAAACAAGCACGACCAGGTAATGAAAAAGAGTTAAGCGCAACAGAGCTGCTGGTGATTCCCCTTACTGAAGCATCAGTAAAAATAAGTAACAACCCAGTAAGTGATGATAAACAAGATATGGATCTTCCTGTATGGGCAGGAGTGTTACCTTACAAAACCGTTGTTGGCCCTTTGAAGCGGGATGCAGAAGTAGATAAGTTTATTGAAGAGCCAGATTATTCCAACGCCTACCCTAATCGATGGCATCAAACATAGCCACATACCATGGTTCATCGAAAAGCCGCCCTTAAAAAGGCGGCTTCTTTATTTATTGAATATTCCTGTAAAATTAATCCATCGGTTTACTTCCAGTACAAGGATCACAACACGGATTCACAACCCTCTCTTCACACGTATCAGGCTCAATATGAATGATCACATCCACCACTTCATCAAGCTGTTCTAAAATGTGAGCCTTAAACTCTTCACTGATCGTGTGCGCTTTTTCTACGTTCATTTCAGGATCAACCAATAAATGGAAATCCAATAAAATCGTGCTTCCAGTACGACGACTGCGTATTGCATGCACTTCTGCAATATCCTCATTTTCTGAAGCATAAGCCTGAATTTTACTTTCGATCTCGTTATCGGCTTCTGCTTCCGTGATCTCTAAAATCGCGGGCCATAATATTTCAAACGCCGCTTTTAAAATCATGGCGGTAACCAACAAAGCAGCAATTTGATCAAGATAATGCAAATCAGGAACAAAAAAGTTGGCGATAACTGCTACCGCAACAGGTAAAGAACTCAATGCATCGGTTCTGTGATGCCAAGCATTTGCATGCAGAGCTCGGCTATTAATGTGTTTAGCTTGAATAAGCGTCCAGCGATACAAACCTTCTTTCACCACAATCGACGCGATAGCCGCACCAAAAGCCAACATGCTCGGATTGTTACTAGCTTCATTACCAATGGAATTAATCGAATCCCAACCAATACCAATTCCGACAATACCTAATAAAACACCAATAAAGATATTGGTTAACGTTTCAAACCGACCGTGACCATAAGGGTGCCCTTTATCTGCTGGCGCAGTCCAGTAACGTGAGCCAATTAAAATCGCGGTGTCTGTTACTAAATCAGAGAAACTGTGTACACCATCGGCAACCAGTGCTTGGCTGCCTGTTATTTTCCCCACCACAATTTTCAGTACAGCCAACACGACGTTACCAATCGCACCCACCCATGTGGCTTTTTGTATTACTTTTACTGGATTATCAATCGATGAGCCCACTTTGGTAGCCATAACCTTTCTAACCATTTGAACAATAAACAGTTCAACTATAATACTACTTGATTAGTAAACCTTCTTCATTGCCAGCTAATTTAATAAAAAGAATCAGATAAAAAAAAGAGCCCCTATACTAGGAGCTCTTCTCTTTTCTGCCAAAATATTAGTGGCTGTGTGTTTGTTCCGATACCTCAGAGGTGACTGCGCTTTGGTACATTTCAAGGTACTGCTCAGCAGACTCTAGCCAATTAAAATCACACGCCATGGCATTAAGCTGTAAACGCTTAATCTCATTCGGCTGTTGAGTGTAAAGCAGTAACGTTTGCTGAAGTGTGATCAACAGTTGGAAAGCACATGGCTCTTGGAATGAGAATCCGGTTGCCACCTGCGGTGTTTCTTCATAGTCAATAACGGTATCTTTTAATCCACCAACAGCACGAACAATCGGAAGCGTACCATAAGCCATACTATAGATTTGATTTAATCCACATGGCTCAAATTCTGATGGCATAAGGAAGAAATCAGAAGCCGCTTCTACCCAGTGCGCTAATTTATTACTGTACGCTTCCACAAACGCAAACTTCTCTGGGTTTGCCTCTGCAATAGCATGAAGCTCTGCAGCAATTACCGGGTCGCCCGTTCCAACAATCACAACTTGCACATCACTACGTAAAAACTTATCTAAGATCGGCGTTAAGTAATGTAAGCCTTTTTGGTTCGTTAGGCGGCAAACCATGCCATACACCGCTACATCTTTTTGCGGTAAACCTACTTCGTCTTGCAACGCACGTTTACAAGCTTTTTTACCTCGAACCATGCTGTTACGGTTAGCTTTGTAGTTTTGAGGAATGTACTTATCTGTTTCAGGATCCCATTCACTGTAGTCACAGCCATTGACAATACCGCATAAATCCGCCTGACGGTGTTGGAAATCCGCCGCCATGCCGTGTGCACCTAGCTCAGTAAGCAGTTCAGCAGCATAGTTAGGGCTTACACCATTAATCTTATCTGCATACGCAACGCCTGCTTTTAACATACTCACGTGATCATGGCTAACTTCAATATTTAAAAAACGATGCTGATATAATTCAGTAATGCACTCTAATTCGTGGTAACTAAAGATCCCTTTAAATACCGCATTATGAATTGAAATCACGCTATGAGTATCAGCAAAAAAGGCATCTTGACCGTAACGAACTTTCAACAAAAACGGCACTAAACCAGTGTGCCAGTCATTAGCATGAATGATATCTGGTTGGTAATTCAGTTTTTCCAACATATCGAGACAAGCAGCGCTAAAGAAAGCAAAACGCTCCCCATTATCCGCATAAGCTTGGTTATTCTCAGCATACAGAGAGTCTCGGTCGAAATACTGAGGGCACTCAATCCCCAAGGCTTCAACCCCATCGATCGATAGAGAACGTACTTTATAAGGCGTATGAGGCCAATGCTCTAACTGAGTATCAAGAATCACTTCTGCTTCATCACGGTCAGCAATTGCACTGTAAGCGGGCAAGGTAATTTTTACATGCTGCCCTTTCTCTTGCAGTGCTTTTGATAATGCCTTAGCCACATCGGCTAAACCACCACTTTTAATCAACCCTTCAACTTCAGAGGCGACATAAAGAATATTAAGAGGATTAGTAGCCAATTTTTGCTCCTTTTGGAATCACAACGATACCGTCATCCGACACATGATAATTTTGACGATCTTGTTCTAAATTCTCTCCAATAATCGTACCAGGTGCAATTTCTACGTTTTTATCAATGATGGCACGACGAATTGAGCAATTTTCACCAATCTTCACATCCCCTAGTAACACACTCTCACTAACCAAGGTGTTACGGCCAATATTACTGCGATAACCAAGTACCGATTTGTAAATACTTGCCCCCTGCACATAGCTACCACCAGAAATCAGGCTATCCGTCATTTTTACTTTTTCGTTTTCTGAGTCGGTAAACGTAGCAGGGGGTAAAGGAGGGTAATAAGTATGTAGCGGCCACTGACGATTATACAAAGAAAATGGGGCGTCTTTTTTCAACAAATCCATGTGAGCCTGCCAGTACGCATCAATCGTACCTACATCACGCCAATAGACTTCTTCTTTCTCACCTGTAATTTTATTGGTGCTGAAGTCGTAAACAAACACATTACCTTCTGGCACCATTTTCGGAATAATGTCTTTACCAAAGTCATGGCTTGATGCTTCATTTTCAGCATCACTTTCCAGCTCTGCGCATAATTTTTTCGCTTCAAAGATGTAGTTGCCCATAGAAACAAGTGCATGTTCAGGATCGCCAGGAATCGATTTAGGATTTGCTGGTTTTTCTTGGAAACCAATCATACGCCCTTCTTCATCCACTTCAATAACACCAAATTCGGTGGCTTCGTGTAAAGGCATACGTAAAGCAGATACCGTCAAAGATGCTTCTTTTCGCTTGTGGAAATCAAGCATCTGACGAACATCCATTTTGTAAATATGATCAGAGCCGAAGATACAGACGTGCTCTGGGTCAGCTAGTTCAATAAAACGAATGTTTTGGTAGATGGCATCAGCAGTACCTTCATACCAACGCTTACCCGTACGCATTTGGGCTGGCACAGGATCAATGAAACGGTCGGTGATCCCTGTAATATTCCAACCCTTTTTCATGTGATCAAACAAAGACTGCGATTTAAATTGGGTAAGAACATAAATACGCATTAAATCTGCATTAACAAAATTATTAAGGGCAAAATCAATTAAGCGATAACTACCCCCGAATGGTACTGCGGGCTTACTTCTCGACTCCGTTAACGGACGTAAACGAGAACCCTCACCACCTGCCAAAATCATTCCTAAAACACCAGCCATAACGATCTCCATTTGTTTGTTTACAACTTATTTACAAGGGTAGTTTTTATTATTCTGCGCATAGTAAACTAACTACATACGCTACCTAATTAATACCGTACTAACTGCATAGTCAAGATTTATTTCTTTTATATAACAAAAAAGTTTCAGGTAGGGGGTTGAATTTATAATTCCCATTAAATCTTATCGAAAAAACCAGGAACCCAAACAACAAAACAAACCAATAAAGTATTGTTATAGCTGATAATTAATAACATCCCTCATTTATAAGCATAATTAGATTAATAATTTCCTTTAACAAATTATATTTATCGTACCCCACCCCACAAGCATTAACAAGAGATTAACAATGGGACGAGATTCAAAAATTCTTCTAAAATTTAAGGCTTTTTTTAATACTTATTTCCCATCGAAAATTAATTCAGTGAGATTCACTAAAAAGTGAGAGGTTGAGGAGATTTATAACGCCATATATTAATAATATTCATGTTAAAATTTTATGGCTTAGCAGTATTTTAGATATAGAAACTATAAAACAAAATCACTCATAAAAATGTTGGTAATCGTCATGGGAACAGCGAATAAATACTCACATAAAAGCTCGGTTAATCGAACATGTAACCTGTGTATCTTGGGGCAAAGTTTCGTACCTAGCCGCACTTATTAAGATTTAATAAACTTACATTTATAAAATGACACACTGTACTTTTAATGCTTAGACCAAAATTACTGATTAAAACATTTAGGCCCGTTTTGCTCGTAGTATTAGCAAGCTTAGGGTTCATTGCTTTTAATCAATATAAAGACGTTGAAGAGAGCGCTCTTTCTCAATCTCAAAATAACATTCAAATGGCAAAAGCCTTATTAGATGGAAAAGTTAAATCAAGTATTGGTTTACTGTATGCCTTAGAAGCCACATTAATTTCTGATGGTGAAAATGACTTTTTTGCTCTAGCAAAACGTGAAGTGAACGGCGATGGTGGTTATCATGATATTGGTATCTTGTACTTAGATAATTATAGCTATGTCACCACAGATGGGAGCACTCACCCCTACCATCAAAAACGGGCTGAATTCAAACCTATTTGGCATATCAACCGAATTGGCACTCATGCTTATGGCATTTCATCATTGTACAAAAATCACAATAATAAGTGGGTTTTTGCTTTAAAAAAGACCATAAAAGCCAAGAAAAGGTATAAAGCTGCATTAATTATTGAATTTGATCCATTATATTTTTCTCAGCAGTTTACTAATTTAAAAACCCTCTCTGATGGCTACTTATTCGTCATTGATCGTGAAACAAAACAAGTACTCATTCACCCTGATAACAATAGAATTGCTACACCCTCTGTGAGTTTTCATCAACAATTACAAGCAACTATCAATCAAGGTACGTTATTTGGGAAAAGCGAATACGTTTACTTAGGGCGACAAAAGATGGCGGTTTTTGATGCTGATAACCCCTACAACTGGGTGATCCTTTCTGGCACTAACGCCTACGATATTATCTCGCATTTTTCCGAATTCGGTTTAACCACGTTCATTATTGCTGCAATTTTGAGTTTTGTATTATTCATCAACTTCATTAGTTTTCGCTTAAACCAGCAACTTAATAAACTGAATAAGATCCATACATTTGATGAATTTAAGGTGGTAACCGAAGAATTATTACGGGAGTTCTGCTATTGCAAGAGCACTTCTTTATGCATCTATGATGCGAATCAGCAATCGTTCATTGAGTTATTAACAACAGGGCAAAGAACGCTTAATGAGAAAATAAACCCAAACCTCTATTCACACCATACGATTTCCTATTTAAAAGTTTCAAAGAGTGATCCTCTCGTTAAGGCTCTTGGGCTTCAAGGTCGCTATTACCGTATCCCACTCATGAATGATGGAGCTTTACTCGGCGTTGTACATATTCAAGTATCACACCCTACTTACCGTTCACTGCTACGTGTCATTCGAAGCTATGTACAAATATCGCTTTCTAACCTGCTATTAAAAGAAGAGCTACGCTATACTGATCCCGCGACTAAGCTAAAAAATAAAAACTATTTGCGCTTAGCTTTTCATAAAGCACAAGTATCACTAAATCCATATTACTTTGCCATTCTAGATTTAGATAACTTCAAAAAAATCAATGATAAGTATGGTCATTTATGCGGTGATGACGTTATTTTTCAAACGGCAATATTAATGAAACAGCACTTTCCTGCCCCCACCAGTACCTTATCTCGTTATGGTGGTGAAGAATTTTGTATTATCTTTACTGCCTACTCTGAAGAAGAAGCCTATCAATACATAGATTCGTTGCGCCGGGATATTTCAAAACGAGCTATTAGTACACAGGGGCACTCTTTTCATTTCACCATCAGCGCAGGTATATGCCAAGTGAACAGTGACTTTGATCAGGTGGTATCTTTAGCTGATGAGGCACTTTACCATGCTAAAAATGAAGGAAAAAATCAGGTTTATGTTAGTTCTGTGGACCAAAATTCAGTAATCCTAAAGACCTATTTGTCTAAATCGGCTCATAGCTCAATGACAGTCACTAAACCATCAGTCCAATAATCTTGCTGAGGTTGATGTTTAGATATTTTGGGTGCTAACGCCTCATCCGCCATCACTGCCGACGGGTAAGCGTTTTTTAAAGCCGAATTAAACCCCACTCGGCTACTGTCTACATTAGGATCGATATCGTGTAATAGGGTGATCACACCTTTGTATGGCTTAATCTCTACCTCATTATCACGGCTCACCGAGCCTAAATAGATGTCTTTACCCTGCTCTGTTTTGCCTACACGCCACCAGCGAACATGCTCTCTATTAATTAAATCACTCTTTTGCACAGGCTGAAACGCATAATGCTGTGGGTAGCCTTGATGGTACAAATCTGAGACGGGTGGCGTACCCTGTTTTAATAACCCCACATACTGGCGAAAGCTTAATTTATCAGAAGAAAAAGTTTTATTCTCAATCCAGCCAAGCTGATCATGAAGCTGCTTTAAACCTTTATCAGTCACCAACACTAAATTAATTGGCTGCGGGTGATTTAGCTTAGGTGAACCTGCATACACCTGAAAGTCAAGCTCTGATATAGCATCTAATTGAAGTGGCTGTATTTGCTGTTTAGGGCTTGTAGCATGAGCATTACTCACAAAAAAGTAGCTGTAGTTCATCGTAATAAATGACACTAGCCAAACTGTGGTAACTTTAGAGGCAAGTTTAATTTTCCCTTCTTTCCTTTGAGTCCTTAGGTGGTTCTTAATCAACCACCCACTTACGATCACCGCAATCAGGCTTGCGATAACAACATACTGATACTCACGCACAATCAAAAGAATATTATCAAACATGGAAATCCCTTGGTGTAACAAATACCCGGCAACAATAAATTGGGTTGTGCCAATTAACACGCCAATACCGCTATAAAGAATGAACGTTCTCGGCTGAACTTTGGCCACGCCTGCAATAAAAGGCATCACCCAAGATAGTGGTCCTAATAACCGGGCTGAAAAAATAGCGAACTTTTGACGTTGATGTAGCTGGGAACGGGCTTTACGATAATTCGCTCTCAAGCGCTTAGATTTTTTAAGCCGCCCATACAATAACGACTTCCCGTACTTGTGCCCAAGCCAGTAACTGAGTAAATCACCCGCCCATGCACCACTCCAAAGCAAAAGCACGATCCAATAACCGTGTCCTGATGCGATGGCATAGCCTCCCAATAAGAAAAATACTTCACCATAAATAAAGAAGCCGACACCAATGATTGCATCTGCCATGGCCCCACCAAACAATAGGGCCAAAAGCCACGGAGAATGCAAGAATGATAGCCAAGCTTCAATATTCATGATTACGCCTTTTTATAGTGGCCGAATTCATAACGAATTTGATCACTTTCTAATTCTCCAAAAAACAAGCGAAAGGTGTTTGCTTTTAGGTACGTAAACCCTGTTTTGACAACACCATCTTGGCGTAAGCGACGAGCATCAAATTCAAAAAAGACTGGGATCATGCGGAAACGATAGCTACGACTCGCTCGTTTTACATAATCACAATCTTCACATAATTTAATCGCTGTATTAAACCCACCAATGTCTTGGTGCACTGTTTTCGTACTAAAGATGCACGCGCCAACCGCAGTTGGGAAAACAAACTGACTTGCCATCATTCCCATATCAAAAGACTTAATACCCCAGCGGATTTTAGATTCAGGCGCCGTCGAATTCATCCGCCCTCCCGCGACTTTAAGCCCTGTTTTATCTAACGCTGAAATCGCTTGCGCTAAAAAATCCGGACCGATGCGCACATCAGAATCAAGGAAAACCAGTCTTTCGTGAGTAGCATGTTCAGCCCCGACATTGCGACCCAAGCTGGCTCCACGCTCTTCCATTTCTATCACTTTAAAAGCGGGCAGTTCTGAGCCAATCTCTGTGGCTATCTCTACGGTTTTATCATCACTGTTACTGTCTACTAGTAGCACCTCAAACTCTGTATAAGTCTGAGCTTTTAAATCATTCAATAAATGTCCAATGGTTTCTTCTTCATTTAAAGCAATAACAACAACGCTGATTGGACTGGTCATAATAAGCTCCATTTCGGTGACGGCTCTTTATGAGCTCGTTGATAATGAAGTTATCTTAAATTTATGACGCTGAATTGATGCTGAGGAGGGTTTTCATATTCAGTTCATCTTCGGATGATAATGAAAAAGCACTGATTTTATTTATGAAAAAGCCAGCCGTAATTACTTAACCTAAAATCGGAATAATTACTTGGCTGGCAAAAATACAACGATGAAGCAGATTAACAGCTTAGAAAGGGCCTAACTGAATTAGCTGGGCGATAACAACTGCAATTAACGCACCTACCGACCAGAACAAGAACAGCGGCAAGAAAAACCTCACCCACTTGGTATAAGGCACTTTCGCAATCGCTAACACCGCCAGTAACCCACCGTTCGTAGGGTAAATGTAGTTAGAGATACCATCACCAAGCTGAGAAGCTAAAGCCGCCACTTGACGCGTCACATCACCCACATCCGCCAAAGGAATAATGATTGGCATGGTGATCACCGCCTGGCCACTGCCCGAAGGGATAAACAGGTTGATTGCAGCCTGAGACAGGTAAATTCCAGCAGCAGCAACTAACTGAGAGCTACCTGAAATAATTTGCGCTAAGTAGTAGATAATGGAGTCAACAATGTGTGCTTCTTCCATGATCGTCAGAACAGAGCGAGCAAAGAAAATAATCAACACTGCAACTAAAACGTCGTTACACCCTTTGGTCCAGTAATCACAGATTTTATTTGGCGATAAACCACCGACTAAACCAGGGATAATCGCCATGGCCATAAAGCAACCTGCGATCTCAGTAAAGCCGAAACCTTGAGTTAACGTACCAAAAATCATGTAGCCAAAAATCACTAAGAAAGATAAGCCCGCTAGCTTTTCTCTTGTGTTTAAGGTTTTTACTTCCAAGTTCACATCGTAGTGATAGCCCGTGCCATGCAGCAAACTTTTGGTTGGATCTGCTTTTACCTTATTAGCATAACGCAGAACAAAAATAGCCCCCGTTAACAGCATCAGCATGCCGCAAATAAAGCGATACCACATACCTGAGTACAACGGTAACTCAGCAATAGTATGAGCAATACCCGTAAAGAATGGATTTGCTAACGCCGCGGCAAAGCCCGCACAACTGGCAAGCAAAACCACACCTAATGCCGTAATGGCATCGTAGCCTAGCTTAATACAAATCGGGATCATCAAAGAGATGAAAATAACGTCAAGCTCACGCATGCCCGTGAAAGTCACATTAAAAAAGATCGCAACCATGATCACCGGTGCAATAACGTACAAGCCTTGCTTTTTTAACTTGCTTGTTAATGTGTACACTGCCGCATCTAAAATGCCCATTCGCTTAATAATGCCAAACGCACCACCAACGAACAGCACCACTCCCATTACTCCAGCAGCCGACTTAAAACCTTTAAAAAATGATTCGAAAAAAGACATTAAGGTTGTCGGGTTACTTGCCAAACGAGAATAGCTATCTGGGTCTATAACAGTTCGACCATCAAGTACCACACGTTCAAACTGGCCAGCAGGAATAAAATAGCTTGCTACTGCTGCAATAATCACCATGATAACTAAAGATAAAAACGGATGATTTACCTCTTTTTCTGGCGCAGTTTCAGGGACGGTGTTAGATACCGTTGTTGTCATATTGAATCCTCATTAAACTTCAGCAAACACTTAAAAAGCTGATTGCGAAACAACATTGGCTTAAAAACTCCATAGCTATCAATACGCGTTAGCTGAATGCTAAATAGCACGATCGAAAAATCGCCTTGAAATCTAAGGTTTTTAAACGGTTTACAATAGGTACAGGCAGGAATAATCACGCCAATAAGCGACGAAGGCACTAGGCCAAATACTTCTACCTAAGTCTTAGTTGATGACTCTATGTTCACGAAAATCACCGAAGCCGGTGTCCATGACCAGAGCAGGTGCAGATTTCAGTAGTTAACGACTACTGATGAGATGATTCTCTGACCAAAAATAGACTAAACAGTCAGAGTTATTACCATGAGTTCTATCAATTACAAAGACATTATCGTGAACTATATCACAATTAAATGTAATAGTTAGTGAAACTTAAACTGTACGGCAATACAAAGTGTAGAAAAAGGGGAAAAGAATTAGTGAACTCAGTCGTTTTTTATAAATTGATGTCGATATGCACATGATTAATTATAGTAATATTTCACACACCAAAACCTTACAATAAATAAGGATAAGTGTATGAGTCGGGTGCACTCACTTGATAGTTTAAAACTATTAGCCATTGCTGCTGTATTTGTTATCCACTACGGTATTTTTTATTATTACCAAGGCGTTGAATTTAACCGCTTTTATTTGAGTTTTAATATTATTTCACGATTTGCCGTCCCAGTGTTTTTTATCATCGCCGGATTTCTATTTCACCAACGTATAAAACAAAAAACCATTTTTGGATATACCGTTAACTACCTAACAAAACTGTTAATGATGTATGTCGTGTGGAGCCTTATTTATTACGCTGTTTTTGGGTTAGTCATGGGGCAATGGCGCCCAATAGAACTAAGCCTCACCTTATATTATGGAACGGTTGGCTCAGAAATATTATGGTTTCTTCCTGCTTTAATTTATGCGATTGTCGCTTTAGCCATCGCTGTACACATTAATAAAACAAGCTGGCTATTTGTCATCGCCGCTCTTTTGCATAGTATTGGATTGGCCAATCAATCTTATCAGCCCTTACTGCCAGAATCCGCGCAGTTTCCTAGCATTTACGCTCGTGATGCCGCTTTCTTCGCTCTCTTTTATGTCACTTTAGGTTATCAGCTTCTGCATCAAAAATGGCTAGATAAATTGCTTAATATCAGTCGAAATAGTTTTGTTTGGTTAGCTATCGCGATTGTAGCTGGAGCACTCATGACTGCGGAGGGGCTGTACCTTATCTTAGATCTAGAGGGGCCGATTGGAGAGTATTACTTATTCACCCCACTGCTCACCGTCGCTTTGTTTATGGTAGCGATAACGAAGAAAAACAGTAACCAACCCACCTTTTTCTCAAAATTAGGATCACACAGTGGGGAAATATATTTAAACCATGGTGTGGTACACTCTTTTTATGGCGCTTTGTTATGGTTTCACGGTTATTACACGGTTCCTGAAAAAATGGCGGAGCATTCAAACAACGTAGCTTGGCAACTGCTCGTTGTCCCGGTGATGTTAACGATCAATATTGCTCTCTACCTACTGTTAAGAAAAGCGTTTTACATCCTACTCTCTAAAAGCGTGATACAACGTTTCCAATACCTTGCTATATTCAGTGGTGCATATTGGATCGTGTTCTTTATATCTGGCACAACAGATGGTGAAAATCTCTTTAATATATCGTCCACTTCCGTTATCACTTCAGCGCTCTTTGTTCATTTATCCAGTTATATGTTAATGGCTTGGTTATTAAAACCTCAATACCGTTCGTTACCACTGGCTTCAACAATCACTTCAGCTTTACTATTATCAGCATTCTGGATAACTTTTGCTTTAAATGGTGGTTTAGATTGGCTATTAAGCCACTTTGTGATGCAAGGTGATCCACTGCAGAGCTTCTTTTCGATGCCCCTACTTTATTACACCGTTAGTTTCTTGTTATTTATGGCTACGAGTATTTGGCTACAAGACCAAATTGCAAGACTAAAAATATTTAATAAAGATGAGAGAGGAAATGAAGTAACCCTGAATTAACACTAAGTGATTACTGAAAAAATGATACAAAGACAAGAAAATAGCTGTCACTGAAATACATCTCCCTTCAGTGACAGCATTTGTACGAATTACTTAGTTGGTAGGAAAACTTCACCTAGCATACAACGTACACTGCCACCACCGATGGTCTCAATAGTAGAAACATCAAACGGAAGAAGTTTTCCGTGACGAGATAAAACCTCTTTTTGTTCATCGGTAAACGCATTGAATGCCGAAAGAGACATGGCTATCAACTTCTCGCCTTTGCTATTTTCAATTTGTAGTAGATTGCCACAAAATTTGTTCATTTGATCAAGGCTGATTGAAATAACTTCTTTCGTACGACCCAACTGCTTCAAGACATATCGACGTTCAAACTCAGGAATGATTTCATCACAAACGACACAGAAAGACTCACCAATCGCCATCATGACATTCGTATGATAAATCGGGCTGCCTGATGGCAAAGTCGTTTGGAAACTGATGACCCGAGAAACATTGTTAAGTTCAGCATACTCTTCTAGCAGTTCACGATCGCAGCGTGTAGAAAGTGCTGCATAAATCGTGTCGTTGCGATGATCCATGATCATCACACCCGTACTTTCTAAAAATGCCCCATCATTAGCATCCGCTAACGTACGAACTTGCTTTACATGTTTACCACTTTGCTGAAAGTAAGACTGAATAAGCTCACTTCGCACTTCATTACGACGATTTGGGCAAGCCATAGGGAAGAAGAACAAATCTCCTTCCGGTGTGGTACTAAACCAGTTATTAGGGAAAACAGCATCTGGTGTTTCTACATCTGACTCTGGGTAATCCATCACGATTACTTCTACGTCATTAGAACGTAGGGATGCCACCATCGCATTAAACTCTTCCAGAGCTTGTTTGCGTACTTGCTCGTCACTTAAAGACGTGGTGTGTTGAAATTCGTTATCAGCGCTGGTTTCAGCATTAAACTTAAAATGCACTGGTGGAACCATCAATACGGTGGATGCCGTATGCGGTTTTAATTCATTATGCATTTCAACTAAATCGCAAGCTACATTGGCCATGCATTACCTCAACATTTATTTAACTTTCCTGTTGTATTGAGGTAATTCTAACTTTTGACTTTCAATTTATTCCCTGTAATGCAGTTAACATTCACCACAAATAATGTATATTAACTAAAAAATAGAGTTATTACAGGTATTATCCCTAATAGGAGGGTATTGGTACATCAGCCTGAAAAGTTAACACACCAGCAACACTTTAATGCCTTAACCCCGTATTCCTACAAAATAAAAATTTGAATTAGATAGCTATATCAACATATTGAATAGATAATCAGTTGGTAATACGGAGTCTAGTGGAGAGAATTACCCTTCAACCTTAGCGACGGTAACGGTTAATTTAGACCACCAAAGCAAAGGTATTTCGTCTCTAAATACTCTTCTAAACCTTGTTTAGCACCTTCACGGCCAATACCAGATTCTTTCACGCCACCAAATGGCGCAACTTCCGTTGATATAATGCCTTCATTAACCCCAACCATGCCATATTCAAGTGCCTCTGCAATTTTCCACACACGATTAATATCGTTGCTATAAAAATAAGAAGCGAGGCCATACACCGTATCGTTCGCTAATTTGATCAACTCGTCGTCTTCACTGAACTTAATAACAGGGGCCACAGGGCCAAAAATTTCTTGTTGAACAATATCCATCCCCTGAGTGACATTCGTTAGTACAACTGGATCCAAAAACAACCCGCTCTGCTCGCGAGGTTTTGAAGCCTGCACTGCGCCCTGTAAACGTGCAATATTAACGATCTCTGTAATGTTCTTTTTAGCTACATCATCAATAATAGGGCCAATATCGGTATCGGATTCTAATCCATTCCCCACATTGAGCTGCTCTACAGCGGCAACAAACTTAGTCACAAAATCGTCATACACTCGTTCTTGAACATAAAAACGATTCGCACACACACAAGTTTGGCCCGCATTACGAAATTTAGATGCAACGGCTCCTTGTACGGCTTTATCAATATCTGCATCATCAAAAACAATGAATGGCGCATTACCGCCAAGCTCCATCGATACCTTTTGAACAGTTTGCGCACTTTGGCTTAATAGTATTTTTCCAACCCGAGTTGAGCCAGTAAAAGACAGCTTTGCCACTTTAGGGTGACTACAAAACAGCTGCCCTACCATGGCTGCGTCAGAGCTATTAACCACACTTAACAACTCACGTGGGATCCCAGCTTGATAGGCCAGCTCAACAGCTGCATACGCAGATAAAGGCGTTTGAACGGCTGGCTTAACAATAAAAGCACACCCCGCCGCTAAAGCTGGTGCTGCCTTACGAGTGATCATGGCAAGAGGAAAATTCCAAGGCGTAATCGCAGCGGCAACCCCAACGGGCTGCTTCATGGTCATAATGCGTTTATCACCACTTGGAGCAGGAATGGTTTCCCCGTAAGCTCGCTTTGCTTCTTCAGCGAACCACTGTACAAACGAAGCCCCGTACTTCACTTCACCTATTGATTCGGCTAACGGTTTACCTTGCTCCAAGGTCATTAATAACGCGAGATCTTCTTTGTTTTCCAGTAAAAGTTGATACCAGTGCTGCAAACGTTCAGAACGTTCTTTGGCAGGTAACGTTCGCCACTCTTTTTGTGCCTGATGAGCATTATCAATCACTTGCTGAATATCGCTGCTGGTGTCTGATGCAACGTACCCAAGTATTTCTCCGGTCGCAGGGTTGACCACAGCGATGGCATCCTGATGATTCTTATTAACCAAGCAAGACAGCAGTGACTGATTTTTAATGTTATCCATGTTAATCCTGACCAATGAAAGTAATTTCTACACGTCGATTACATTGACGGCCAACAGAACTACCATTGTCACAAGCTGGTGTGTGTTCACCAAAACCTCGCGAATAAATGTTTTCAGGGTCTAGGTGCTGCTGCAGCAAATGATACCGAACGGTACTGGCTCGCTTTTCAGACAATGGAAAATTCATCATTTCATTACCAATATCATCCGTATGACCATCAATGACCACCACGAGATCATTTAAAGGGCGAATAATATTCGCTAACTGATTTAACGTCGCTTTTCCGTCCATACCAAGCTTAGAGGAACTGGTATTAAACCGAATTTTTTCTAATATCATTAACACTTGTTCGTTATCGCCATCATAACGAAAAGGAATCCCCTGCCTTCTTAGCTCAGCCGCTAAATCGATCATACTTTGATTACGTAGCTGGCCATAAGGACCAAGTACTTTGGGTTCGGGCTCTTCAACAACCGTGTTGGAAGCCATCATTCTAGTCTGAGGAACTCCTGACGCTGAAGAGAACTCAAAACCAGGAATTGGTGGGTATGCGGGGGCGACATCAAGCATAGATGAGCTGGTACTGCAGCCGGATAGCAATAAAACACCCATTAGGGCCATCTGTTTATGCATTAGGTTTTCCTGATTAAGATTAATTATTTATATAAGTATCGGCGCGTTACTCCAATTCTTAAAATAATTTTCTTCTTTTAATGCCTCTATTTTCAGTCGCGTAAGTATTTCTTAGATATATTGCCATATTCCTCTGACGATCGAATGGCTTTAATTTCCTGCCAGATAGCTTCAGCTAACTCTGTATTTTCGGAATAAAACTGGTGTGAAAAAATCAGATAATAAGGTTTGCTTTTTACTGGCGGGCTAACTTTGATAACGTCAGTAAATTCGTCTTGATATAATTGCAGCTTTGGATCAGTGATCCCTTCTAAATCCACCATACCAGCAACTCGATCGACCTGTAATTTTTTCAAACCAACATATTGTGAAACACTTTCTTCGTATTCGATACCCATTGCGGTTAAATCATAGGTAATCGAATAGCCACGAGTGATCCCAATCGGTCCCGTTATTTGATGAAACTTGCTCCCATCCCATTCAATTGGGGCACCTTTTCTCTTATAAAGATAATAGGATTGGCTCATGATTTGGCGGGTAGGATCCGGCTGACTATCCAGCATAGGGTACACCCCTATTTTCATACGTTCAGGCTTGAAGCTACCATGAAAAATGCCATCGACTTGGTTTGCTCGAACCGCATCCAATACCCGAACCCATGTCATTCGTTTAAACTTAAATTCAATGTCAAACCGCTCAGCAACCCGATGAAGAACTTCAATGGTTACCCCTGGAGTGTCTGATTCTAAATGAGGGCCATCGCCATAATAATAAGGGGGGTTAGGTTTCGATTCATACGCGAGTATCAGCGTTTTTGCGTGCACTGATGATGCCACGGAATAGAACACAACCAAAAAAACAATCAGCTTCATTGTTTTTATTCCTTCTTCAACCTAGAACAGCTAACTAAGCCAAACAAAACAAACCGTCTGTATTTGTAATGTTGATTATAGTTGCTCTAACCTAGGTTGAATCCGAAGAGTAATCTTTCATGAAAAGCCTAAGGGGTTTCCTACATCATTTTAATGCTATTTGGATGTAACTTTACCACCAATCATTTTAAACGCGGGTGTGCCTCTTACTAAAGTATCTCGCGCAAACACAGTATTGCAATTAGGACACTGACAAGGCTCAGTCGTAAAATCAACCGTGATCCTTTCTTTAAAGCATTTAACCAACGATCCCTTACCCCCTTTACGATACTTAAATAATTGAGTACGACACTTAGCGCAATACACATCTACGGTCGACGTCGGGCCTTTTTTATTGGGTTTTGCCATCACTTTCTCTATTTATTTAACCGACTAATCAAATGCTGGTGAGCACCATCAGAAATGTCTGATCCCATCGCCTTTCTTTCCAGCATCTCTGCTGCCACCAGCGTGGAGCCAGAACCAAAAAAGGGATCAATAACTAACTCACCTGGCTCACTACTTTGCTCAATCAGTATTTCTAACAATGGCACTGGTTTTTCCGTTGGATACCCGCGCCAAACACGCTTTTGTTGCAATACGTCAGGAATGCCTAAGTTATTAAGTTTACGTTTCCCTTTTTCAAAAAAGAGAATAAATTCATAACGAGCGCGGTAGTGGTAACCCATTCCAATGGCCACTTTATCCCACACGATTGGCTTCCAAAATTTAAAACCAGCCTTTTCCGCCATAGGCTTAATCTCAAACATGGTTTCTTGATCGCAGAACAAGTAAAAATGCGTGTTCTTTTTCATCACTCGATAGACTTGCTCAAAAAACTCATCAAAGCGTTGGTTTGGAAAAATATCAAACCACTGATTGCTAGAGCCCTTGCTTTGCTTAAGACGAGTCGTCGTTCCGACTGAGCGATGTTTTTCTAAAGATTCGTAAGGTGGATCTGTAATTAACAAATCCACGCTTGCATCAGGAAGGGAAGCTAACCATTCGGTTGCATCTTGTTGGAATATTCTCATTATCAGGCTCTTTTCATCAGCAGGCAGGCTTTGTATCAGAACTGCCGAAAGAAAAAAACCACTAACTCACAATACCCCCATTAAAAAGAGGATTAACCAAACTCAATAGCGGGGACAAATGCATGAGGGGACTCTTCCAACAAGGCAACAAACTGCTTAAATGGCAAGGGCTTAGCCATATAATAACCTTGGCCAAAATCACATCCAAGCTGTTTTAAATAGTCATAATGCTCTTTAGATTCGATTCCCTCACCGACGATACGTAAATTTAAGTTATGCCCTAAGGTGATAACTGCTTCAACTAAACTCGCATCGGATTGGTCATTGAGCACTCCATCAACAAAACTTCGATCAATTTTAATAACATCAAGCGGGAAACGTTTTAAATAGCTCAACGAAGAATAACCCGTACCAAAATCATCCATGTGAATAGCAACGCCCATATCACGTAAACATTTGATCATATCCACTCCGGCTTTATCTTCACCGAGTAATACACTTTCCGTCATTTCGATGTGAAAATAATCTGGATTGATGTTGGTATTTTGGAGTTTACTTGTGACAATTTCATCTAATTTTTTATCACGATTGTGAGTGCACTGACGACTAGATACATTCACCGATACCGAAATCACATGCCCCATATCATGCCAACGTCTTAAGTCTTCTAATGCCTGATGAATAACCCACTCACCAATGGGTTCAATCAAGCCAGTCTCTTCACTAATACCAATAAATGTATCTGGAAATATTAAACCTTTATCAGGGTGAAGCCAGCGGATCAAGGCTTCAGCTCCGACGATCGCCCCCGTTTTTAATGACACGATAGGCTGGTAATACAATTGAAATTCATGATTTGTAATGGCCCGCCGTAAATCTTGTTCAAGCTGCATACGGTTAACCACATCAATGTTCATTTGTTCACTGTAAAATCGGTAGGTATTACGACCTTCATCTTTCGCTTGATACATGGCTGTATCTGCATTGCGCAATAAGGTTTCTACACATGTGCCATCTTGAGGAAACAAGGTCATGCCAATACTGGTCGAAACAACGGATTCGTAGTGCTGCCCTAAAGTGAAAGAATTAGAAAGTAAAGCAATCACCTTTTGAGCCACACGTTCCACTTCTAATCGATTTTTAATGTTTGGCAAAATCGCCACAAATTCATCACCACCAATTCGAGCCACAATGTCATCTTCACGCAAACACAAACGTAGTCTCGTAGCAACTAACTGTAATAATTCATCGCCAGCCGTGTGCCCTAGAGTGTCATTAATTAATTTAAAACGATCCAAGTCTAGGAACATCAATCCAACTTGCGCTTCATTTCTGGCTGCATCTTGGATCTCTTCAAACAGACGCTCCATACAATACTTTCGGTTAGGTAACCCAGTTAATTGATCAAAATTGGCCTGATACCAGATGTTCTGTTCATACTTTTTACGCTTAGTAATGTCACTGAACATGCTAATAAATTGAGTGATTTGACCCTCCGAGTCTTTCACTACACTTATCGACAAGTATTCCGGGTAAATATCACCATTTTTACGCTTATTCCAAATTTCTCCTTCCCAGCAATCTTTCTCAACTAGGGTATCCCACATTCTCTTATAAAAAGCGCTGTCTTGGCGGCCTGACTTTAACACCGCTGGGGTTTTACCCATCACCTCTTCTGCGGAATATCCCGAAATTTTCGTAAAAGCGGGATTAACCACTTCAATCACATTACTATTATTAGTGATCATAATGGCTTCGGTAGCATGTTCAAAAACGGCAGCAGACAATACAAACAATCGATTAGATTCTTTTCTTTCATCTAACATGCTGTTGTAAGCTGAGGCCATTTGAGCAATTTCGTCATTCCCCGACACTTCTAGGTACTTATCAAAATCACGGGTTTTTTGCATGTTTTTCATCGCCGTGGCAATGGCTTTGATTTTCCCAACAATTCGCTGCCACAGTAAAAAGCCAACAAATACAGTAATTAATAACGTAATAAGGAAAAAAAAGAAGGTCAGCATAAGCTTATTTGCATTACTGGCTTCAAGTTCATTGGCTTTATGCTGCATGGTTTCAAGGATATGAAAACTAACACGCTTAAAGATTGCAATGCGCTGAGAAGCCGCCTCCCACCATTGTTCGGTGTTAAGCTGAGCACTTTCCCCTTCTAAATGCACAATGGCGGATAGCGCCTGGTCATCCGTGATCCTAACTAAACGATCAATGCTTTCTACATCTTGATTCTGCTTTTTTAATTCAATCGCCATTGCCATTTTTTCTTGGTATTCGATAAACGTTTGTTTAATGGCGTATAGGGCTTTCTGGTTAATAGCGTTATCACGATGTGTATTTTCAAACTTCTCGATAATATTAAATACAACACCTAACTGCTGCTGAAAGTTATCGGCGTACTTCTGCTCACCACGAATTACATAGTTTTTAAAGTTATGGATCAGACCGCCGTAACCAATTTGCTTTCGAATGGCATTGAGCAATTCATATTGATGAAGTTTCTTCTTCGCTTGGCTACGAATACTGTCAACTTGTGCTACTACAGGATCATCGAGTAATTCAGCCAACAGCGTTTGATGATCTTTATTGGCTGAGCTGAAAAAAGTAATTATGAGGGATTCCTGCCCTGCGATATAACGACCAATTTCTTGAAAATCCGTAATGTTGAACGCTTCAGCTGAAAACACCCCATTAATTTTGCCTTTCTCTTGAGCCGCATGCTCTTGAACCCATAATAAATTCAATAAATCACGGTGGTATTCTGGTAAGACAATATCTTCGGATTGAACTTGTAATTGCTCAACCAATAAGAGCAAATCATTATTCAATTGGGAATAATAGGAAAAGAAGTCCATGTCTTTTAATAAATCAATGTCTTCTCTTTGGGTTTTTAACGCTGAAATAGACGCATCAATGCGATAGCGAGTCTGCTCAATACCAATGGAAGCGGATTGCGGTAAACGAGGCACAAAATCTAACGTCAGCTGCTTTTGCAAAGCAGTAAACTCATGAATAGCATCATCCGTGCGCACCCTTTGAGTTGGCAGGTCCAAAGCAAAGAACCCACCTTTTGATGCCACATACCCAGCAGATAAGGCTCTTTCTACTTGTAACTGATCAAGAAGCTGGCTCAGTACTTCCATAGCATGAACTGATTTCTGATTAGAACGAGCAGCATCCCACTGCTCATAGTTATGACCAATCTGCATGCCTCCAAATGCTAAAATAGCCAATAAGGGCAGAAAGATAAAAGTGGAAAGCTGAGTTCTAATCGTAAGAGAATGAAAGATTGCTCTAAATCGCATCCATGCCGAAACCATGAAAAAAGTTGCTCCTTGTTCAAACTTTGTTCATCACTAATTATCGACCTTTATACCATTTAAACATTTTATTTTATGTGGTTAATATCATATATATGCAATATGCGCACATATATAAATCAAATAATTAGACGCCCATAAGCATCAAATGCCATACATTTAATTATAGCTAGACTACTGATAACTGAGACAGACCCTGCAATAAAAATGGCCACCATGATAAGTAACTGATATTTCACAGCCAAAAGAGGTTCTGTGCCGCCAAGGATTTGCCCTGTCATCATCCCAGGTAAGCTAACGATCCCTAGTGTGGCCATAGAAGCCAACTGAGGCGTTAATGCTGCACGCACTGAAGATTTAATGAACGGTAAGCTTGGATTTACTGCTCCAAGAGAAACGTAAAACTCATGCTCATTCTTTTGCTGTTTCAGCGTGCTGTACCAGCGTTCCAGTGCAAGAATATTCACAGTCAAGCAATTGCCTAGCAACATACCTGTGATGGGGATCAAATATTGTGCTTGCCACCACGGCTGAGCTTGCACCACAACAATAAGTAAAAGGGGCACAACGACAAGTACACCCAGTAACTGCCCTGAGAATGTTGCAAGCAATACCTTTTTAGCGGGTAGCTTAGCACGCTGACAAATACTGTAACTGGCTACCAGCACCATCACAAACAACCAACTGCCATTTAATATAGGATTCTGATAGTTAAATAATACCTGAAGATAAAAGCCAACCACCGCCAGTTGCAGTGTCATCCGTAGTACCGATGAAACTAAGTGTCGATTTAGTCCTAACTGCCAACGAGCAAAAAGCCCAACAGGTAACAACAAGAGTAGATAAAAGCCAACTAAAGCAAAAGCGCTGATCTCCAGAGAACTATTCATCAATGGCCTCAATGATGTGCTGATAGTCACTGTCGGCTAGCCAGACAGGATCGTGTGATACCGACACACAAGTCACTTTTAAACGATGCAGTAGCATCATAATGTGATCACGACTCTGAGGATCAAGTGCAGACGTTGGCTCATCCAACAGCCATAACGGACGGTTCATTAATAAAGCTCGTGCAATGGCTACTCTTTGCTTTTCACCACCAGAAAGCGCATCAACACTATGATTTAGCGACATAGCCAAGCCCACACGGTCCAATGCCTCTAGACATGCCGATGCAGTTGGCGATGCGCTATGTATCGCGTTCATTGTCCATGGTAACCACAATGCATCTTGTATGGTTTCAGATTCAATTCCCATGACTGGCGTTTGAGGCAAATAACAAAACTGCTGCCGCCACCACACTAAATTACTTACGGTGATTTCTCTGTTCTGCCATTGAAAAGAACCACTTTCAATCGGAAGCAAACCCGCTAATACCAATAATAAACTCGATTTCCCACACCCTGATCGCCCAGATAACGTTAAATGTTCTCCTGTATGCAGAACATGATTTAAAGACTGGCTACGAGGGTCTTCCAACCCCGAACGTAAATTCGAAATAGTGAGTGCCATGCCATATGCGCCTTATTTTATTTCAACTATCCCAGTGTACAAATCAAAGTTAAATGAATCCAATTGATTATAACCATCAGCTATATTGAAAGAATTAATTAATAAATAAAGAATTCAGGTTGCCAATAAATCTGCTGCTTTTCTGTCTTAACAACAAATAAAATCAATAATTATTTGCAATTGATAATAAGTTTCATTTAAATACAACCATTCATACAGAAGCATCACACAGACATTTAACAATTCGTCCAACTGATTGAAGCATCAATAAATCAAAGTGGCGTTAGGAGTACAGAGATGGATCTACAACAGTGCTGGACAAAATTCTTACAAGCTGAACAATTCATGCAACAAGGTCATTGGTCTCATGCTCAATATTTGCTCAAAGAAGTATTAACGGATCTACCTTCACATCTCGAAACCGCTCTGAAGGATGAAGATGTAAAACCTTGCCAATTTAGCTGCTTACTCCGCGGGCTCAAAGACGCTTCTGTTTTCCAATCTGAAATATTGAATAAACTTGGCTATCACCACCAAGCATATGAGACCCTAAACACCGTATACGGCCAATACCAATTTTGGGCGATGGACGACAGCGAGATCATTTCCAACGTAACCAACACATTAGAAGAGTGCATTGATTCGCTTTATAGCCATTTAATTGCTTTCTTCAAATCAAAAAAAGACGAACCAGAATGGCTACAACATTTAGAGATGCTACAACGAGCTCACCATAACTTTGGTTCTTTAAAAGCAACACCATACCAAATGAGCACTTCTCGACTAGTTAGCTAATTTATTGAAAGGATATATAAAAATGACAACTACGCCCCTACTAAAAGTAGAAAACCTAAGCGTTAGTTTTAAAACCAATGACGGTATTGTTGACGCAGTTAAAAATGTAAATTTCTCACTTAATAAAGGGGAAACCCTCGCCATTGTTGGTGAGTCTGGTTCAGGTAAATCCGTTTCAACAAACGCGGTTATGCAGCTTCTTCCACCTAATGCCATCATTCATGACAACTCCAAAGTAATTTTTGAAGATAAAGAAATCCTGTCGCTTTCAGAAAAGCAAATGCAAGATATTCGTGGTGATCGCATTGGTATGATTTTCCAAGAGCCAATGACCTCCTTAAACCCATACATGCGAGTTGGCGGACAGGTAACAGAAGCCTTAACTTGCCATCGAACAATCAATGCTTCTGATGCTAAGAAGAAGGTTATTGAACTTTTTGAGTTAGTGCATTTACCAAACCCTGAGCAATCCTTTAATAAATTCCCTCATGAATTTTCAGGTGGCCAGTTACAGCGCATTATGATTGCGATGGCGCTCATTAATGAACCTGAAATTCTCATCGCCGATGAGCCAACCACAGCACTGGATGTTACCGTTCAAGCTGAAGTGTTAAACCTCATTAAAGAAATACAACAGAAAATGGGCATGGCCATCTTATTCATTACCCATGATCTTGGGGTGGTTAAACACCTTGCCGACCGCGTATTGGTGATGTGTAAAGGAGATGTTGTCGAAACTGGGGATGCCGAGCCGCTTTTCTCTTCTCCACAGCATGCCTACACAAAAATGCTGATCAACTCTGTACCATCAGGCAGCAAAGAAAAAGTTTCTGAACAGGCTCCAATGCTCTTAGAAGCGGATGATGTTTGGGTTCGTTACTTAATTAAGAGCAGCTTCTTTGGTAATAAGCATGAATACTTTGATGCCGTAAAAGGGATCAGTCTGCATTTAAAACAAGGGGAAACTCTAGGTATTGTGGGAGAGTCAGGCTCAGGGAAATCAACCCTAGGCCGTGGGCTTATTGGGTTACTTCCATCCTCTGGCAGTATTCGCTTCAACGGCCAAGAAATGAGAGACCTTCCTCCTACCGAACAAAAAGCACTCAAACGCAATATTCAAATGGTCTTCCAAGACCCATACGGATCTTTATCGCCGAGAATGACTGTTGGAGAAATCATTACGGAAGGGCTGACCGTTCACTACCCGAAAATGACCAGACCAGAGCGATTACGTAAAGCGAAAAAAGCACTGGAAGAAGTCTGCTTACCACCAAACTCAATCAACCGTTACCCACATGAGTTTTCTGGTGGTCAAAGACAACGTATTGCGATTGCTCGCGCGCTGATCCTTGAGCCTTCGTTCATTTTATTAGATGAACCAACATCGGCCTTAGATCGATCTGTACAGCTCACCGTCATTGACCTTCTTAAGGACATCCAAAAACGACGTAACATTGGTTTTATTTTCATCAGTCACGACTTGAGTGTTGTGAAAGCATTGTCCGATCGAGTTATGGTAATGCAAAAAGGCACCGTCATGGAACAAGGCACACCAGAGCAAATCTTCCATGCTCCACAACACGATTACACCAAAAAACTCATTGCTGCTTCGTTCGATTTAGAAGATGAAATAGCAGAAGAGGTCGCATAACGACTTTCAAGTAAAACAATATCCCAAATAATAAAGCCCTCACTTTCACTAAGGTGAGGGCCTTATTTACTTCTAGTAAGAAACAGATTTTTCATAATTAAAGTATTAGCCCGATCGCCTACGCAACCACGCTAAGCCAGAAAGGAATAGTATCCCCCACCAACTCATACTGCTGCCTGAACCGCCGTTATTATTCGATTCAGTGTTGAAATCTGCCACCACTTGACTCGGTGCAACCGTCCCCGCCAATACGCTGGCAATCCAAGCTTCATAATCATTTACTTCTGTAAACGCAGCCTGAGCCACTAAGGAAGAATCACCACATGTTAATGGCCCAAAACTCACAATACCCGCTTGCTTATAGTTTGTCCCATCATGCCACAATAGCGGCCCGCCCGAGTCACCTTGGCAGCTCGAGTTACTTAAGCCAGAGCTGCCCACTGCACCTGATGTACAAATCTGCTTGTCCGTAACACCAGACCATACCGTCTGACAGGTTGCTGTATCGACATGATTCACTGTAGTCTGTAATAAAAATTTCGAGGCATCAATACCTGATTGCGTATCACCGTAACCAATCACCGTCATTGCCGCAGATCCTGCTCGGTAGCTAGTTTCATCGGTTGAATCAGCCAGTTGTACATAAGCGCTGCTCGGTACTGTTTGTAATGCACTTTTGAGCTTAATAATGGCGATATCATTAGGTAAAAATGAAGCGCTAGAACCATCATAGCTCGGATGAATATAGATCTCTTTTGCTGCAACGCGTTCATTGGAAAAAAAATCTTGATCTTTTAAAGCGTTCACTCCAACAGCGAGATACTGGTTATTAGATGGATTATCAACACAGTGAGCAGCTGTTAAAATATATTGCTCATTTAATACGCTTGCCCCACATGAGAAAGTCAAAATACCCGACGAAATTCTTTGTTCCGAAAGCAAACGTGCCATAAACGGATAATTACTTAATGAAGCAATCGAACCATTAACAATTTGGGCAACGGCCTCTCCCTCAGCTGCAACAATCGGCTCACTCTCATTCTGAGCTTGAATTGGCGCTGATAATAACAATGACACAACACCCGTAACCAATAAACCTGCTGTTTTAATCATAACATCCTGTCCACTCTTACTAAATCGGCAGTGAAGCTACCTATTTATGTAACTTACACGCTGTTTATGTAACTTACACACTCAATCCATGACATAAAGTTACGCATATACATTATCTTAGCTTATACACAGGTAAACCGACACTTGGCAAGTAATTCCAAATTTCTTCTGTGCTAGTAGACATTTAACTCAATAAAAAGCCAGTAGTTATTGCTTAAAACACGCAATTGGGATTACACTTATTTAACATTAATCCAAGAACAACCGGATGTTATGGAAGTGGTACAACAACCAGACTCAACACTATCTTTGGACGTGCTCAGTTCGCTGCTTAAGCTAACAGGCACACCATTACTAGAGCAAACCTCTCTGGTTTTGCACCATCATTTCCAAAGCTTTTGTACCTGTATTGTTGAGGTTGATAAAGAGACTAACTTAGCCAGTACGCTTGCTTACGTTTCCGACGGCCAAGTTCAAGAGCCGATTTGCTACGACATCGATAATACTCCCTGCAAACAAGCCCTAGATACGAATTCAGCCTACTGTTTTTATGCCACAGAAGCCTTTAACCAGTTCCCTAATGACGCTTTCCTCGTAGACTCCCACCTAGAAACATACCTAGGCGTTCCACTAAAAAACCAAAAAAATGAAACCCTTGGCATTTTGATCTCTACTTTTAAGTCTCCGCCAAAACAAACGGATAAGCTGATTGAATTTCACCAAGTACTGGCCAATGTGATTATCCACGAGCTGCGTTGCAAATGGCTAACGGCTCAAACTCACTCTTTATTAGAGCAATTGAGCTTTCAAGCGGAACATGACACCTTAACCGGGCTGTTTAATCGCACTTCCCTCTCCATCTATTTACAGCACTATATTAATAATGCCCACAGTCAGCCTTTTACCTTGATCTTCGCCGATCTTGATAAGTTCAAAGAGATCAACAACGTCTATGGCAGCTTAGTGGGCGATCAAGTCATTTGTTATACCGCCGACAAAATTCTAGATCACTTGTTACCATCGGATCTGGCGTTTCGGATTGGAGGAGATGAATTTGCCATTTTGACTCGCCACCCAAACCCAGAGCAATTATTTCACGACATTTCACGTGATATTCAGCAAGGATTCCAAGATCCTAATCGTCACATTAATCTTGCTATCAGTGCTGGAGTAGTGGAATACAATACCCAGCAAGAAGGTCCTGACACGCTTATTTTACAAGCAGACATTGCCTTAAAACATTGTAAACAAGATACCCAAGTCACCTTTCAAGTATACGACGATAGGCTGGACAAAATTTATCATCGTAATGTTCTGGTGGCAGAGTACTTACGTAATGAATTGAAAGACCCAACAGGCATTCAAGTTTATCTACAACCCATTGTCAGGATGCATGAAAAGCGCTGGCAACAGTTTGAAGTGCTCACCCGTTGGAACCATGAAACTCTCGGTTTTGTCAGCCCTGTCGAATTTATTGCTGCCGCTGAAGAACACAACCTTGTCATTGAATTAGGCGAGCTGATTGTTGAACTTGCATTTCAAGCCAAGAAGAAAATGGAAGAGAAACTCGGCTATATTATTAACCTAAACGTAAACTGCTCTGCATACGAGCTCAATGATCCTGAAAGCTACCAAAGTCAGCTCCTTGAAAAAATTTACCGCTACGGCTTTGATCCCTCAGAGTTCATCATTGAAATCACGGAAAGCACTCTACTTTCTGATAACCAAGACATACAAGGCTCTTTGTCTGAATTACGTCATTTAGGGTTTAAGATCGCCCTAGATGATTTCGGAACTGGCTACTCAAGCTTAAACTACATCCATAAATATGAAATTGACTGTATTAAGATTGACTCTACTTTTGTCCAAAATATGCTGAGTAATAAAACATCAGAAAGAATCATAGTCTTAGTTATTAAGCTCGCGCAGCAGCTGGGAGTGACTCTGGTCGCAGAAGGGGTCGAAACGGAAGAAGAACTGATCAAACTATCTGAATTAGGCTGCCACAAAATGCAAGGATACTACTTTTGTCGCCCGCAGCCTGCCGATCAGTTGATCGAAATCCTATCGAAGCAATAGGCTGGCTCGATATGACATAATATTGATTCATATCGTAGGCAAGCTCTCATTTTCACTATACCATTCTATTTCGTAGTAAGTTTTTCAAGTACCGAAGGAACTCTTACTACAAGCTAAGCTCCAATACATTACTAACTTAAAAGACCTTTCTGTTATTGCACTTCTATTTTTGATAACGGAAAGGGGCAATTGTTTCTTACTGTGAGTCAATTCATGAAATTAATTTTTAAAACTGTTTGTTCCACTTTTTTTGCTGCTTTACTTCTGGTTGGATGCAGTGAAAATACGCAACCTCAAGAAGGTGGTAAGTACACCACTCTCCCAGCACCTCTCACACAAAGTACAATTCAACCCGTCACTGAAGTGTTCTCTCTTTCGTGTGGTCACTGCCGTTCCATGGAAGACTTCATTCCAGACATTAAAGCTTTCACCAACACTGACATCGACAAATTACACGTGACATTCAATGAAAGCGCACAAATTTCAGCGCTCATTTATTACTCTGCTGTCATGCAATTAAATCACAACCCTGATGCGACGTTCATGGAAGATTTATTTTCTGTCGTGCAAGATCACGGTGACAAAACACCGAAAGAGCAACGTGCAATACTAGAAAAAGCGTTCAACGATCGCAAATTACTAAGCCCATATCAATTCGATGAAATTCAGCAAAAAGCCCTATTTGAGATGCTTAAGCAGGCTGAAGCAACATCGGTTGCCGCAAACATCAGTTCAGTACCAACGTTTATTGTGAATGGTAAATATCAAGTCCAGGTTAGTGCTCATGAAAACCCACAAGATATTGCCAACACCATTACCTATTTACTAAATAAGCAGTAATGACGTCACATTATTAATTCCCTATTGGCCTACTCCTTTCCCAGTAGGCCATTTGCTCCATCTATTTCAAAGGTCATTTCCATCATTTTTCTTTGCCTATTTAACAACGCAGAGACATGGGTGATACCGCTTAAAGCATATTTCAAGTAAACTCCGCCCATTGTTAATTTAATGGATGATCCCTGTGTCTAAATTTATCTTTCCACTCATTATTGCTGTTTTGGCTTTTTTTCTTATCCGCACAACTCTTAATAATAAGAAAGTAGGCGAAGAAAACATTCGACTGGGTACAGAATTTCTGGCTCAAAACTTAGAAAAAGAAGGGGTCCAAGTCACAAAATCAGGACTTCAATACAAAGTATTAACGCCGGGAACAGGCACTTCACACCCAACAGCAACCACAAAAGTAAAAGTGCATTATCATGGCACACTTATTGACGGTACAGTCTTCGATAGCTCTGTCGAACGCGGCCAACCAATTGAATTTAAGTTAAACCAAGTGATTAAAGGGTGGCAAGAAGGGCTACAATTAATGGTTGAAGGTGAAAAGACACGCTTCTTCATCCCAAGTGATCTAGCGTATGGCAACAGTTCTACAGGAGCGATCACACCAAGGTCTGTACTTATTTTTGATGTAGAATTAATTTCTTTTTAAGATTCAAAAATCAATCTACCTCATCTAAAGAATTAAGCCTAAAGCAGATCTTTTAGGCTTAAATCACCTTTGTTTGCACTTGTATCATCCCTTTTTGCTACTGTCCCCACAAACACATACCTACAAAGAAACATTTAGTTACACTATAATCAATTAAAGTGTACAAATAAATGGTATGGCGTATTGGTGATTTTAGATCTATAATCTGTCTCATGTTGGAGTCTTGACAATAATCTAACAAAACGCTGACATACTAACGGCTCAGATTTGTTATCTTGAGTAAAAAATAAAATATCTAATTTCTATGGCTAGGAATAAAGGAGCATTAATGTTGTTAAAGCAATGCACTGTGCAGGATGGCACAACACTAAACTTATTTGAAAGTACAGAAGAAGCGATTGGTTACGTATCTGAACAACTGCTAAAACAGTCTACAGAGTTCCAATCAGCAGAAATTGTTACCGTTAATAATGAAGTGTACAACTATCAAAACGTGGAACCTTTACTACAGGATCTCATGAATTTGTAATGTTGAAAAAAATAGTCTGCATTGGCTTTTGCAGACTATTTTTATTCCCCCCTGTTTTCAAATCACCCAAAAAGCAATACCGGAATACGACTCTCTTCTAAAAGACGCTCCAACTCTGACACACAACTGCCACAACCCGTTCCTGCTGATGTACAGCGCTTAATATCTTCCACGGTTTCTACACTTTGCTCTCTGATCACATCTTTTATAATATTTGCGCCAATCTGTTTACACGCACAAACTACTTTCCCCGTGGCTAATCGGCTTTCGGCCTTCCCTGAAAAAACAGATAATTCAATCGCAGAGTCGACCACAGACGCAAGCAGCTCTTGCAGCCATTCAAACTCATGTTGTTGCAAGCTCTTCGCGATAATATATCCACCGAGGACACGCTGTTTGTCAGTATAGAGACATCGGTATTCGCCTTCCGTTTCATTGTAAAAAGCCAACTCACAGCCACCATTAAACTCGTCATACTCTTTAAGCTGCTCGTGTAATTGCAAAGGAGATAGCAAACTGGCTACGCGATACAAATACCCACCTTTTACCTTCTGCTTTACCCAATAATCCACTTTAGACAAATCAAGTGCCTGTATACTGAATAACATTGCTTCACTGGCACAACGCCATGGTTTTATCTTCACTTGGGTCAACTTAAATGCAGGCTGCCCTGAAATAGGATCGGTTACAGAATTAACTAAACGACACACTTTCCCATTGCTTGAGGTGGTTTGGCTCCAATGAATAGGCATAAATAGCTGCCCTAAGCGCATACGTGAAGAGATATGGACTCTAGCTTGAGTTGTGCCACTTTCACTGGAAATCGTCGCAATATCCCCCTTACAGAGCCCATTGGCTTTTGCGTCGTCAGGATGAATAGAAACAAAAGGCTCAGGTAAATGTGCCCCAAGCCGTGCTGACAAGCCACTTCGAGTCATGGTGTGCCACTGATCTCGAATACGTCCACTGTTTAAAGAAAATGGTTCACCGCTTTGATTTAATAATTTGTTCTGCCTCACCGCGATAAACTGTGCTTTCCCTGACGGAGTAAAGAATTTCCCATCCGAAAAAAGGCGTTGATGGACAACTCCTTCGGTTTGCTGGGTAAGCACAGGCCATTGCTGAGGTGTCATATTGGCATACTCTTCAGGGCTTAAATGCGCCAACCCCGTGATATTTAAATCTCGTGTTAATCTAGTTTCACCAGCATCATTACTGCTCACTTCATTACCCAGCCCCGTCATTGTGGCGTACTCAGAAAAAATGTCGGCTTCATGTAAATAATTAAACCCATCACAAAAACCCATTTTTTTAGCCACCTCTGAGATGATCCACCAATCTGGTTTTCCTTCTCCAGGAGTTGGTAATAAACGACGTTGACGTGAAATCCGTCGCTCTGAATTGGTGACGGTTCCTGACTTTTCACTCCAACCTTGAGCAGGAAGCAATACATTGGCACATCGAGTGGTATCAGTATCTTCAATACAGTCCGACACAACCACTAAAGGGCATTGCTCTAACGCTCGTTTTATTTTATCGGAATTTGGCAAGCTAACGACTGGGTTTGTCGCCATGATCCATACCGCTTTGACTTTTCCACTCTCAATCGCATCAAATAATTCCACCGCTTTCAAGCCAGCCTTTGTCGCCAGGTTCGAAGTTTGCCAGTACTCACTAATTAACTGGTGGTGCCTTTCGTTACCAAACTCCATGTGCGCTGCTAATGTATTAGCTAAACCACCGACTTCTCTTCCCCCCATAGCATTCGGCTGGCCAGTAACCGAAAAAGGACTGCTGCCCGGTTTACCAATACGACCTGTCACCAAATGGCAGTTTAAAATGCTATTTACTTTATCTGTGCCTTGCGTGGATTGATTGATCCCTTGAGAATAGATCGTCACGACTTTCTCGGTTGCCGCAAAATCGCGATAAAAAGAATCCAATACCTGCACCTCGATCCCTAACTCTTGCGCTAACTCAGGAATACTTCCTGAATCACCAATAGCAGCAGCAAGGGCCGCATCTAAGCCTTCGGTATGCTCTTGAATATAGGTATGGTCAATATGATTGCTATAAGCGAGATAACTGAGCAATCCATTAAACAAAGTGATGTCGCGGTCTGGTGTTATGGCTAAATGCATATCTGCAATATCGCATGTGTTCGTTGTTCTCGGATCAATCACCACCACATTCAACGATGGACGACGCTCCTTCTCTGCCTTAATTCGTTGGTACAATACTGGATGACACCAAGCTAAGTTGGATCCAGTGATCACAATCATATCTGCAAGCTCTAAATCTTGATAACAGCCCGGTACGGTATCGGAACCAAACGCTCGTTTATGTCCAGCCACAGTCGATGACATACACAAACGCGAATTAGTATCTATATTTCCGCTACCAATAAAGCCTTTCATCAGTTTATTGGCCACATAATAATCTTCCGTAAGCAGTTGTCCTGAGACATAAAAAGCAACAGAGTCCGGACCATGCTCAGCAATGATTTTCGAAAAGTACGTTGCTACATGCTCCAAAGCTTGGGGCCAATCTTTTTGCTCACCATCAATCATCGGGTGGAGTAATCGGCCTTCATGGCTCACCGTTTCCCCTAATGCCAAACCTTTAGAGCACAATCGCCCTAAATTCGCAGGGTGAGATTCATCCCCACGTACCTTAACCTCCCCTTGCGCAGTCAGTTTTGTTTCAATACCACATCCGACACCACAATAAGCACACGTACTTTTAACCCAAGAACTCACTTTGGATGTTGTCATCAATTTTCTCCCTCAAATTAAACATTCCTTTGTTTTTACTGGGAGCAATAACCAAGCCAGCCGATTCTGTCTTTTTACCCACTGAACTAAAAGCCAACAAAACATTAAAATACAAACGCTTAAACTAAAAAAGACAATCCCAAAGCACCCTGTTCCACCTTAACATTTTTTGAGATCCCCAGATTCAACCAAAACAGCGCTTTATTCTGGGCTTAGCTGCACCAATGAAGTGCAACAAAGCTTATGAAGGCGGCTATTTTATGCTCAAGATTAAGTACGATATCCATATTAAGAGTGAAGAGTAAATACAAGCAACTGATAATTAATACATTTATTTTATTTCAATATATTTTCTTTTTTAGCTGGCACTCTCTTTGCTCTTTCTTAATAAACAGAATCCCAATATAGCGTACATGGACAAATGCAATAAGGAAGTTGAATATGCCGTCTAAAGAGTCCGTTGCAGAGATTTCTCATTTTTCACCACAACCAACTGCATCATTAACAAATTCAGGAAAAGTGTCATTGGTAGGGGCTGGTCCAGGCGATCCAGATTTACTCACCATCAAGGCTCTTAGAACAATCCAATGCGCAGATATCATCTTATTTGATCGGTTGGTCAGCCAAGAGATTTGTCAGCTTTTTCCACCAAGCACACCGACTATTTATGTTGGAAAGGCCAAGAATCATCATTCCATACCTCAAAGCCAAATTAATGAACTTCTGCTCACCAAAGCTAAGCAAGGTTTACATATTTGTCGTCTAAAAGGCGGAGATTCCTTTGTTTTTGGCCGAGGTGGTGAAGAAATGTTACCACTCAAACAAGCCAATATTGAGGTTGAAGTGGTTCCCGGCATTACCGCCGCTTCAGGGTGCAGTAGTTATGCAGGGATCCCTCTCACTCACCGTGGTCTTTCTCAAGGCTGTACTTTTTTAACTGCACATGCCGAAAAAAATCTGGATGTGAACTGGCACAGCCTAGCAGGTCTTAAACACACTTTGGTTGTTTACATGGGCTTAACCAAAGCGGCATTCATTTCAGAAAATCTCATTGCATCAGGTCTTTGTGCTCATACCCCAGCGGCACTAGTTGAAAATGGCTGCACCAATAAGCAGCGAGTCATCACCGGAACATTAGAGCAACTCCCCCACTTAGTTCAAGCAGAGCAAGTAAAGTCTCCAGCACTGATCATCATTGGTCACGTTGTTGATCTTTCTCAGCAACTGCACTGGTTCCAAACCATTAACAAGCAAGAACTAAAACGCTTATCCGCCTAATCAGCTCATGAGCTTACACGGTATTGATCAAAGAATAAGAACAGTAAGGAAACAACATGGATAAAGAACGAATTGTCGTCGTCGGGAATGGAATGGTTGGACACAAATTTATCGAAAATCTTGTTCAAGACGAACGTAGCGATCATATCAACATCATCACTTTTTCCGAAGAGCCTCGCTTAGCCTACGATAGGGTCCAGCTAAGCTCCTATTTCACTGGCGCTTCAGCGGATGATCTCGCCTTAACCGACGAAGATTATTACCATGAAAATGGGGTGCACTTTGTTCTTAATGATAAAGTGGTTGAACTAGATACCCGAAATAATGTCGTCACGACTGCTAACGGACGTCAGGAGCCCTACGATAAGCTGATCTTAGCAACAGGATCGTACCCATTTGTGCCCCCCATTTCTGGAAACGATCAACCTCATTGCTTGGTTTACCGTACCATTGAAGACCTAGAATCCATTACTGAATCTGGAAAGCAAAGCAAAGTAGGTGTCATTGTTGGTGGTGGCCTTCTTGGGCTAGAAGCGGCCAATGCTCTAAAAAATTTAGGTGTTGAAACCCACGTTGTTGAATTTGCTCCACGCCTGATGGCCGTTCAGCTTGATGATGGTGGAGGCAAATTATTACGACGAAAAATAGAGCAGCTTGGTGTGCAAGTTCATACCGAAAAAGCCACCACGGAAATAGTAGCGGGAAAAACAAGCCGCTACCGCATGAACTTTGCAGATGGTAGTTACCTAGAAACCGATATGATTGTCTTCTCCGCTGGCATTCGCCCACAAGACGAATTAGCGCGCCAATTTGATATAAACATTGGTGAACGTGGTGGAATTATCATCAATGATCACTGCCAAACCAGCATAGACAACATCTATGCGATTGGTGAATGTGCATTATGGGAAGGAAAAATATTTGGCTTAGTTGCCCCCGGGTACGCCATGGCTAAAGTTGCGGTTTCACATATTTTAGGCGGAAGCGAAACATTTACTGGTGCCAATATGAGTACCAAACTAAAACTGCTTGGTATTGATGTTGCCAGTATTGGGGATGCACACGGTAACACCTTTGGGGCACAATCTTACACCTTCAATGACGACATAGAACAAGTTTATAAACGCCTCATTGTCTCGAAAGATGGTAAAAAGCTCGTAGGGGCAGTCCTAGTCGGCGATGTAGGGGCTTATGGCAATCTATTACAGATCATGTTGAACGATATGGATTTGCCTGAAAACCCCGCAACTCTGATCCTACCAAACAGTGGCGGGGAAACTGCCGGACTAGGTATCGAGGCCCTGCCAGACAATGCTCAGATATGCTCATGTTTTGATGTCACTAAAGGACAAATAAAAGCGGCAGTGGCCAATGGCTGTACCGAAATGGGAGCCATAAAAAGCATCACGAAGGCTTCTACAGGTTGTGGTGGCTGTTCTGCACTCACCAAACAAGTGCTTGATGCCGAACTTGCCGTTCTAGGTTTTGAAGTCAGCCACGATATTTGTGAGCATTTTTCCTATTCTCGCCAAGAACTTGCCGACATTATACGTATTAAAAAGATTAAATCATTTGATGAGCTACTCACCAGCCACGGCTCAGGGCTCGGCTGTGATGTTTGTAAACCCGCAATAGGCTCTATTTTAGCTTCTTTTTGGAATGACTATGTCCTTGAAAGCAAGCACATGGAGCTTCAAGACACCAACGATATTTTCCTTGGTAACATGCAAAAAGATGGTAGCTACTCTATTGTACCGCGCATTGCGGGTGGCGAAATAACCCCAGACAAACTCATCACATTAGGCGAAATTGCCAAAGAATATAATTTATACACCAAAATCACCGGAGGCCAACGGGTTGATCTTTTTGGTGCTCAGTTGCACGAATTACCCATCATTTGGAAAAAGCTGATTAACGCGGGATTTGAAACAGGTCATGCCTACGGAAAATCAGTTAGAACCGTAAAATCTTGTGTAGGCAGTACATGGTGTCGATATGGAGTGAACGACAGTGCTGGTTTTGCCATAGCCATAGAGAACCGCTACAAAGGTCTGCGAGCCCCTCATAAACTCAAATTTGCCGTTTCAGGGTGCACCCGTGAATGCGCAGAAGCCCAATCTAAAGACATCGGAGTGATTGCTACTGAAAATGGCTGGAACCTATATGTATGTGGTAATGGCGGTATGCGACCACGACACGCGGATCTATTCGCATCGGATCTCGATGACGAAACGTTAATTAAATACGTCGACCGTTTCCTCATGTTTTACATTCGAACCGCCGACAGACTACAGCGAACGTCAGTATGGCTAGAAAACTTAGAAGGCGGCATAGAGTATCTTAAAGACGTCATTCTTCAGGATAAGCTCGGCATCGCCCAAGAGTTAGAACTTGAAATGGCGAATAATATTAATAACTACCAATGTGAGTGGAAAACCACCATTGAAGATCCTGAGAAACTAAAACGCTTCCAACACTTTATCAATAGTGAAGCACCCGATGATCAACTCACTTATGTTATTGAACGTGAGCAGCGCCGCCCCATAACCAGCCAAGAACGCCGCCAAAAAAGCGCCATTTCTATTGTCGATATTACGGAATAGGAGCACACCATGACTAACTGGACTACCATCTGTAAACAAAGTGATCTCATACCAAACACTGGCCTATGCGCTCGCATTAATAAAGAGCAAGTGGCTATTTTTTACTGTAGCCGTAATAACCAACTGTACGCTTTATCTAACTACGATCCTATCGGACAGGCTAATGTGCTTTCACGGGGCATTATGGGTTCCATTAAAGGCGATATCGTCGTCGCCTCTCCTCTTTACAAGCAGCATTTCAATCTAAAAACAGGGGAGTGTTTAGAAGACCCCCAATACAAGCTAAAAACCTATCCTATTCGCTTAATCAACGGTGAAGTACAACTACAAGCCGCCTAAAAATCCAACAAAAAACAAAAAGGAGGAGGTCACCACTTCCTCCTTTTTGATTTCTTATATTTAAAGATAACTATATTAACACCAATGCATATTTGATCCCTTTAGAATGCTCTACTACAGTTTTTGAGAATGCGTCTAAAAATGTTAATACCAATGTCGAAATTTTCTTACCAATCACGATCATATGGGTACTCACTATAGATGATTAACGAAACTGTTTATGCACCACGCAGCTACTTTTCCCCTACCTGCATTAGCTCCGTTCTTGCGTTAATGGTATCTAGTCTAGGCATCAGTGTTCTATTAGGTTGGTATTTAAATCAGATTTCTTTGATTCAAGTTCACTCTTCATTTGTGCCTATGCAATACAACACCGCGCTGGGCTTTCTTCTTGCTGGGTGCGCCCTGTTATCCTCCATTTTTAACAAAAAGACATTATCACTTCTGCTAAGTCTTATCGTGGCATTAATTGGTGGCTTAACTTTAATTGAATACACCTTCCACATAAGTCTAGGTATTGATCAGCTGTTAATGGAGCACTACATCACCACCAAAACCTCTCACCCAGGCCGTATGGCTCCCAATACCGCTTTATGTTTTTTGCTTAGCGGCAGTGCATTACTTGCCTCTTATTTGACACAACGGACCTATCAATTAGTCCTTGTTGGAGCAATTGTCACAGGCCTTGGACTTATTGTCTTTCTTGGGTATTTAATAGGGTTAGAAACCTCATTTGGCTGGGGTCACCTTACTCGTATGGCAATCCATACCGCTGTGGGCTTTATTTTTTTAGGTAGCGCTATCACCTTATGGGGGATATCGATTATGCCTAAAATCACGGAGATTAGGAATCACTGGGCAATCACTTTAGTGGGCGTTACCTTAACGGTACTTGTACTTACCTTATGGCAAGCATTAGTGGCATGGGAACACCGCCAAATCCGTAAAGACACCGAACACCAACTGCATCGTTTTCAAGAAAAATTTGAAATTAGCATGCAAACTCAAATTCACACACTAGAAAGGATGGCACAACAATGGGCGTATCGAGGTGGTATTCCACGTCATGAGTGGGAATTAGATATTCAAAATTATATCCAATATTTACCCTTCTTTCAGGCCATAGAATGGGTAGATAACTCATTGCACGTTCGCTGGATTGTACCGTTAGAGGGCAATGAAGCAGCAAAAGGTTTGAACCTTGATTTCGAATCACGCCGCCAAGAAGCCCTTATCAAAGCCCGTGATAAGAGAGACACAACCGTAAGTCACTCGATCACACTCGTACAAGGCGAGCGCGGCTTTCTGATCTATGTACCTCTTTATATCAATCAGAAATTTGACGGCTTTATTATCGGCGTTTTTCGATTGGATAACGTACTTTCATTACTAACAGGACAAGACCAGTTCAATCAGAATTTTCGACTACAGATTATTGAAAAAAACCAAGTAATATCTGCCGACTCTCACCCCTATGAACCTGATCAAGATAAATACAAAGTGGGCAGCAACATCAGGTTAGGCGACATTTACTGGCAAGCAGAATTAACCCCGATTTCCTCTTATACCAATAAAATTTGGTCCCCAATCCCCTACTTCGTGTTATTCGGAGGCTTAATCAGCATTGCTCTTTTGCACTACTTTTATTACTTACGCCAGCGTGATCAACAAAAAACCCGCTTACTTCAAGAAGAAGTAACCAAACGCAAACAAAATGAGGTCGCCCTTGCCCAATACATGAAAGAGCTAGAACGCAGTAATAAAGAGCTCAATGACTTCGCGTACGTTGCTTCGCACGATTTAAAAGCACCTCTCAGGGGCATAATGCAGCTAGCTAACTGGATTGAAGAAGACAGCAAAGATCAGCTGGAAGAGCAAAGTAAAGAGTTTTTAACATTAATGCAAAACCGAGTCTCCAGACTAGAACGCCTACTGGATGATCTACTTTCTTATTCTCGTGTTGGCCGTAAACAAGGAAATTTTAAAACCGTAGACACTACCCAATTAGCTCACGATATTTTTCAGCTATTAGATCCACCAGCAGGCTTTACACTGACCTGCCAGAACTGCTTACCCACCTTTGTCACGTTATCAGTGCCATTTGAACAATTACTACGAAACTTAATCAGTAATGCCATTAAGCACCATGACCAAGCAGAAGGCACTATTCACATTTCTGCCACCATAGATACTCAAGGCTTCCAATTTGTCGTCAGTGATGATGGTCCCGGTATTCCACCGGAACAACACGACAGAGTATTTGGTATTTTCCAAACTCTAAAATCTCGTGATGAAGTAGAAGGCAGTGGCATGGGGCTAGCCATTGTGAAAAAACTATTAGATAACTACCAATGCCAAATCCGCATCGAATCAGATGGAAAAAGAGGCACTCGGATGTGCTTTACTTGGCCAACAGAAATCAAATTAAGGGAACTAATCAATGACCAGTAGCCAATACAATACCGTCTCCATATTGTTAGTTGAAGATGATGATGTCGATGCCATGGGCATAAAGCGTGCACTCAATAAGCTGCGTGTTGCCAACCCTTTACATCGAGCATGTGATGGTATTGAAGCCTTAAGCATATTACGAGAGGAGAAAATTCAGCATCCTTACCTCATTCTACTCGATCTCAATATGCCAAGAATGAGTGGCCTCGAAATGCTTGAAGAGTTAAGGGCCGATCCACAGCTCACCGACAGTATTGTTTTTGTGCTTACCACTTCGAAAGACGATGAAGACATCATGGCTGCCTACAAAGAGCACATTTCCGGATATATCGTAAAGTCCCAACTCAACCCCGACTTTACCGAGCTCTTTGAGCTGCTCGATCATTACTGGCGTTTAGTTGAATTTCCAACCAGAAGCCAGTGTAATTAATCACGCTCAAGGACGACGCTATGAACTTGCTGCTAATTGATGACGACGCAATAGATCGAATAAATACCAAACGGGCATTAAAACAATCGGGGCACACTGTCGAAGTAATAGAAACTAGCCAGGCAAAAGAAGGCTTAACGCTGGCTAAAAAACAGGCATTCGATCTTATTTTACTCGATTACCGATTACCGGGCATGACTGGGTTAGAAGTGCTTAAAGTACTGCGTAATTCCACTCCCCAGCCCCCTGCGGTAGTGATGCTAAGCCATAGTGAAGATGAAGACCTTGCTATTAAATGTATCGAAGCAGGAGCTCAAGATTTTGTCCCCAAAAGTGAGGTGACGGCCTCTCGATTAATTCGCGCTATTTTACATGCCAAAGAACGTAATAAAATTGAACAACAGCTCCGAGATAGTCGTGAGAAGCTCCGTAGCTTAGCCGAAGTAGATGTACTTACGGGGCTTGCAAATCGCTACATGTTTGAGCTCAGTTTAAAAAATGCCCTACCATTATCAGGACGACAAGGAAGAAGCCTTGCATTAATCATTCTTGACCTAGATAAGTTCAAAAACATCAACGACACTTTAGGCCACGCTGCGGGTGATCAGCTGTTAAAATTAGTCGCTAAACGGCTTCAACAACCGTTACGAGAAGGCGACCTTCTTTGCCGGCTAGGAGGCGATGAGTTCGCTATTCTGGTACACGGCCTGCGAGAGATCTCCTTAATTCGACGCCTAACCCAACGAATTTTTGATAGCTTAAAAGACCCTTTCTACCTAGATGGCTGCAAAACCATTGTTTCTGCCAGTATTGGTATTGCCAGCTACCCAGAATGTGCCTCAGATCCAAGCTTATTAATGAGGTATGCCGACATTGCCATGTACCGCTCAAAAGAAAGTGGTCGTAACCAATCCCACTTTTACTCAGAAGAACTGCATAAGCAAATCATGAAACGAGTCGGGCTAGAGCGAGATTTACACAATGCCATTGAACATAATCAGTTCGTTTTACATTACCAGTTACAAGTTGACTCAAAAACAGAACGATACACAGGCATTGAAGCGTTAATTCGCTGGAATCACCCAACCCGTGGCTTAATTTACCCCGACGAATTTATTCCTATTGCCGAAGAAATGAAAGTCATTGATAAAGTCGGTGCATGGGTACTTGAAAAAGCGTGCGAAACCTTTCATGGTTGGCAACACATTGACGATAAACTTTCCCTAGCCATTAACCTATCGGCGCTACAACTTTGCCAATGCGACTTTCTCCAAAACGTAAAGCAAACGCTCAGTAAATACCACATTGCTCCTCATCGTTTAGAACTAGAATTAACAGAAAGTACCTTAAACAAAAACACCGAAGCTACTCAATTACTGCGTGATCTTTCTGACATGGGCATAAAATTAGCGCTCGATGATTTTGGCACTGGCTATTCTTCAATGTCTCAGTTGCAAAAATACCCATTCCAAGTTCTAAAAATTGATAAAACCTTCATTCAGTCCATTATAGAAAAAGAAGATGCCTCCTTTTTAGAAGCCATTAATGCCTTTTCTCAGAAGTTAGGCTTACAAGTGGTTGCAGAAGGGGTTGAAACCGAGATTCAAAAAACATGCTGTAAGAAGTTACAAATTGATCGCATTCAAGGTTACTACTTTGCAAAACCGATCCCAGCGGAAGAACTGGAGGCTCAGCTTCTCGATTATCACGCTATTTCACCAGAAAGTTTCAAACCTTACCTCAACTAAGAAAACAAGGTATCCATGCCTTGTTTTCTTCTCTATCTTATTGAATCATCTTGGTGCAGAATCACTAAGATCGTTCATCCCCAACAATAAAAAAACAAAAAAATCCAGTAAGCAGCTGAATTTAAACACAAATAAAAATGGCACAGGAGCTGCTATTTAAGTGTGAGTAAAACGTATTCTAGGAGTGTTTAAATGAGTGATACTGGAAAATTTAATCTTTTTTCATTCAGTGGAAAAATGAAAATACTGCACCTTAGCTGGTTTGCATTTTTTATTACCTTTATGGTTTGGTTTAACTTTGCCCCCTTGCTGCAAGCAGTAAAAAGCTCACTAGGGCTGACAACAGAGCAGATAAAAACCTTATTAATTCTTAACGTCGCTCTGACCATCCCTGCCCGTGTCATTATTGGCATGCTAACTGATAGATATGGTCCTCGCTTGGTGTTTTCCAGCTTATTGGTTGTGTGCTCCATACCTTGCTTTATGTTCGCGATGGCAGACAACTTCATTCAGGCAGCTATCGCTCGCTTTGCATTAGGCTTTATTGGAGCCGGTTTTGTCATTGGCATTCGTTTAGTCTCAGAGTGGTTCCCTCACAATGAGCTAGGCACCGCCGAAGGAATTTATGGTGGGTGGGGGAACTTCGGCTCAGCCGCCGCCGCATTTACCTTACCAACCATTGCCGTAATGTCGGGAGGTGAAGACGGTTGGCGTTATGCTATGGGCCTAACAGGCTTAATGAGTTTAGGGTTTGCATTCGTGTTTTATACCAATGTTACCGATACCCCAAAAGGCTCTACCTACTTCAAGCCTCAAAACATGGGAGCGATGGAAGTCACCTCCAAAGGGGATCTTGCCCTGCTGCTAATCATGAAAATTCCAATGTATGCCGCACTTGGCCTACTGGCATGGAAGCTATCTCCTGATGGAGTGGCTATTTTTTCTCAAACCACCACCCAGTTCATCTATGTTGGATTACTGGCTTTATATTGCTACGAAACCACTCAGGTTTGGAAAGTAAATAAAAAGATTTTCTCAGAGCCCGTACCCGAACTCCACCGTTATAAATTTAAACAAGTCGCTATATTAAACGTTCTTTACTTCGCCACTTTTGGCTCAGAGCTCGCTGTGGTTTCTATGTTACCCTTATTTTTCTCAGAAACTTTCGAGTTAACCCCTGTTGTTGCAGGGATGGTGGCGTCTGCTTATGCGTTCATGAACTTAATGTCTCGACCAGGTGGTGGCTGGCTCTCAGACAAGTTTGGCCGAAAATCAACACTATTGATCTTAACCGCAGGTTTGGCCGCGGGCTATTTCTTGATGGGACAAGTCAACAATGAGTGGGCAATTTGGCTGGCGGTTGCAGCCGCAATGGCCTGTTCTTTCTTCGTACAAGCGGGGGAAGGGGCCGTATTTGCAACAGTACCATTAATCAAACGTCGCATGACAGGACAAATAGCCGGCATGACTGGTGCGTATGGTAACGTTGGTGCCGTATGCTACCTAACCATTCTTTCGTTTGTGGACTACAGCACATTCTTCTATGTGATCGCCGCGACCGCCATTTTAGGGTTTGCGACCTTGTTATTTATGGAAGAACCCACCGGAAAGATTGCTGAAGTAAATGAAGATGGCAGCGTAACATTGATCGATGTTGCGAATCACTAGTACTGCGTGATGTAAAGCAGCCTAACCAGCCCGCTTTACATCAATATTATCCAAAACCAGCAAAATGAGGATAAGTCATGACAGCCGTGACTAACTGCTCCAATACTTCAACCGACTTGTTACAGGTTACCGTAGGTGGTTGCTCTAGTGCAGGTATACGAGACATCAATCAAGATGCGTTTGCTGTTAAATTACCAAGCCAAAACAACGTCGTGACATATAAAGGTATCGTCGCTTGCATGGCCGATGGTGTCAGTTGCAGCGAACACGCACAACAGGCCAGCCAAACCAGTGTCACGCAATTTATTGAAGACTATTATTGCACCCCTGATAGCTGGCATGTAAAAAAATCAGCCCAACGAGTACTAAGCTCTCTCAATAATTGGCTCTATCATCATGGCCAACAAAGCGACTTACGTCATAATGGGCTGGTGACTACTTTCAGTAGCATTATCTTTAAATCAAACACCGCCCACCTCGTTCATGCAGGTGACAGTCGAATTTATCGTTACCGCCAAGGTAAACTGAAACAACTCACCCAAGATCATTGCCATAAACAAAGTGGCCGCAATAGTTTTTTAACTCGTGCTCTTGGCATGGACTCCCACCTTGAAATGGATTTTCAATGCTACGATTTAGAACTCAATGACATTTTTTTACTCTCCACCGATGGTTTACACGAATGGCTACCCCACCACGACATTGAAAAAAAATTAGCTCCACAGCAATACGATTTAGAACGAACCGGGCAACAACTAGTGGCTCAAGCCAAGAATAATGGCAGTAATGACAACATCAGCTGCTTACTCATTAAAATTGAGCAGCTTCCCCACGAAAATGTCGATGAAGTTCATCGAAAATTAACACAACTGGTGATCCCACCTGTCATGAAGATCGGTAATACCATTGATGACTTCATCGTACAAAAAGTCATTCATAGTAGGACTCGTAGCCATGTGTATCTAGTTCAGAGTAAAAACAATAAACAACGGTATATCTTAAAAGCACCTTCCCCACACTTTTCAGAAGATCTTATTTATCTTGAAGGGTTTATTAGAGAACAATGGATAGGCAGACGTCTACACCACCCCAATATTATGAAAATAGAAGACAGGCCTACCTGCTCACCTTTTCTCTACCATTTATGCGAATATATTGAAGGACAAACCCTACGCCAATGGATTCACGACAATCCAGCCCCTAACCTTAATCTTGTTAGAGATATTGCTGAAGGGCTCTTTAAAGCCGTGCGCGCCTTTCAGCGAATGGGGATGGTACACAGAGACCTAAAGCCTGAAAACATCATCATCACAGGCAAAAGCAAAGTGGTTTTAATTGATTTTGGCACCGTACAAGTAGACGGCCTTGATGAAATTGCCTCACCTCTATTAGAAGAAGCTCCGGTGGGAGCTGCCGACTACATCGCGCCTGAATACCTTGCAGGAGAAAGAGCCCAGCACTATTCAGATATTTTTTCTCTTGGTGTAATCATCTATGAAATGCTCACAGGGAAGTTACCTTATAAACCTTATGGCTCACATACAATAACCCATACTCGTCACCATAATTTTATCTATCAACCCGCCCAAAACCACCGAAATGATCTCCCGCAATGGCTTGATCACACATTAAAAAAAGCCTGCCACCCATCACCTGCTCAGCGCTATCAAGCGATGTCGGAGTTTCATCAAGATCTATCCACCCCAAATAAGCAAATGATCGAAAAACACCAACAAGCACCGTTACTAGAGCGAAACCCGATATTTTTTTGGAAGTCCTTATCTTTGATCTTACTGTTACTGATGCTAGCCGAAACCGGGTTATTACTAAGTTGTTAAAGACAAGTTATTAAAGATAAATTATAAAAGTTAAGTATAAAAAATAAACTCTTAAATCGATTCACACAATAATGCGGCACCAAAAACACCAGAGCTATCACCCAATTTAGGCTTCACAAATTTCGTTTCTAACCGATCATTAAATAGCCAAGGTAAAATTCGTTTTGAGGTTTGAGTGTATAGCTCATCAATATTTCCTACCCCGCCACCAATTACCACAACATCAGGATCCAGCACATTAATAATTTGAGCAATGGCTTGTGAAAAGTGATCTAACAAATGCTCAATTGTTTGACGAGCAGCCTCTACCTCGGAATCAACAGATGTAATTTCCATTCGAGACAGCTCAACAATTTCCACCAAAGGACGGAACTGATCTGTTAGCTGCTGGTAGTAGCGTTCAACACTTGGCCCTGCAATCACCGTTTCCACACAGCCACTTTTCCCGCAATAACACGCTTCACCACCAGGTATTAACACATTGTGGCCCCATTCTCCGGCAATGTTGTGTAAGCCATTCAACACCTTACCGTTGACTGTAATACCTGCGCCACAGCCGGTGCCCATTATCACAGCAAACACCACTTCCGCTTTTGGAAATGCCTCAGCTACAACCCCCATTCGACTTTCTGATAAAGCAAAACAGTTCGCATCGTTGCTCATCACAACTTCAACTTGCAACAACTTGGCTAAATCGGTTTTCAAAGGCATTCCATTTAACTCTGTGCTGTTGCAATTTTTCATGTTACCAGTGTAAGGATCACTCGTACCGGGAGTGCCAAACCCAATCACATCGGGGTAATAATTTAATTCTAACGCAGCTTGATCAATCAACTGCTTAATACGTTGCAAAATATGCTGATAGCCTTTTGTACGTTCGGTGGCTAAACGCTCTCGGAATAACGGGCGATAATCTGCATCCATCACCACACATTCAACCTTAGTACCGCCTAAATCAATACCCCAATAGTGATTGTTTTTCATTCTAAAATCCTTTTACGGCCACCGTAACCTAAACATGAATAAGCCCAGTTACTGGCAGTACTGTCTCCACAATTCAATGGCCTGCTCAATAGCTTGATCTCGGCTTAACTGGCTATCGTGCCCTTTTGCCCACAACGCTAACGCAATGCCACTTACTGCGGTATTAATCATCAGTGCCATGTTGTCATCTGACGTACCCAAAACGCACTTTTCAGGTTGCGGTAAGCTTTCAATAAGCTGCTCATCCCAATACAGTTCTTCGGTGCCTTGGTGAGTTGCCCGCCAAATGGTTTGGCTCACTTTAGGGTTGTATTCTGTTTCACCGCCAACCCCTTTAAAAGAAACCGTGCATGATGACGTATCACCCGACTCTTCTAATAGAAAGCCTTCTGCTTCACCATGTAACTGCGGGAAACCAGGGTGGAAGCTACCACGTAATGAAATCGCAGCATTAGCGGGGTTCAACATACGTGCAGCGGTGTTGGTTGGTGTACGCAGACCAAACTTTTGTTGCCAGCGGAGCATATCCACAACTTGCGGGGCATACACAGCAAGCGGTAAGTAGGCAATATTATTCGTTTCGAGTTCGTGCTGGGCTTGTTCTATGGAACCACAACGTACAATATTCAGCTTATCGAGATAATGTTCAGCGTGGTGGCGTTTACTTTCCGCTTCAACATGGCCGTGCAGTAACACTTTATACCCTGCTTTCGCTAACGCGTGAGCAGAATATAAATGCCAAGGTTGCCCCTGTAACTGACGTTTACCAGCAAAGCATGGCCAATCAATATCTGCACTCAGGTGTGACAGTTCTGGTTTTGAATCTTCTCTAAGATACTCACGTAATGCTTTAGCAAAACCAGACACTTCTTCTACGGTTTCATTTTGTACTCGGATCAACATCATCAGCATTGCCATCTGATCTTCTCCGACGTCACCTCGTAAATACTCTTTCATCACCAAGTATGCTTGTGAATGATTAAGTGGCTTACGGCTTCGCTCCCCTCTTCCTACGGTGCGAATACAATCGATGATACTGCTCATTTTTCTTCCTTTTAATCTCTTTCCAACCACCATTTCATTTAAGCCCTTATGCAAAGAACACAAGGGCTTAAGCGAATATATTGGCCGTTTTCTTTATTCTTCCATCCAGCTCATGTCTGGTAACGCATCCAAATGTTCGCTGTAACGTTTTTCATTAAATGGCACATCATTTTTCATGACATCATACACCTCTAGTGCCAAGGCACATGCCATAGCAGAGATAGCATCTTCACGAGAAGTTCCCGTCATCATCAAACGCATGAGTGTTTCTTTTACTTTCTTTGGTTGACCATCTTCTAATTGATTTTCAATGGTTTCAATTAGTGTTTCTTCAGTCACAAAATCATCTTGTTTTTCTGTCATGATTACATCTCGTTAGAACCGTTTTCGCAACTATGCCACAGCTCTAACTGAGCATCACGTACTATTCGGTAAATCCTGACAAAAAGCCTAATAGCAACATATTAGGGTAGGAATATAGAGGAGGTAAGGCTGGAAAAGGGGCTAAAAACGATTCGCTACCTTACATGTATCATACTCTGTGTTAAACAACTCAGAGACTTCTGTAGCAGGTCTCGGTCGGCTAAATAAGTAACCTTGTAGCAAATCACACCCTTCTTGAATCAAGAAGTCGCGATGAGATTCATCTTCAACTCCTTCGGCCACAATCTTATGCCCAAGAGCGTGAGCCATCATGATAATCGCCGATAAAATAATATTGTTATTTCGGTTGCTTAACTCAGTGGTAAAACTGCGATCTATTTTAAGAATATCAATGGGCAAATCACGTAAATAACTAAGTGATGAGTAACCAGTACCAAAATCATCTAGGGCTATTTTTATATTTCGATCTCTTAGCTCATTTAAGGCGGTCAGTACATTTTTTTCACCACTTAACACCGCCGTTTCCGTCAATTCAATATACAGCGAACCTGGAATTAATTTGGCTTTATGGATGGCATCACTCAACTTTTGGGCAAAATTAGGAGCCCCCAACTGTACCGCTGACACATTCACCGCAACCTGAATATCGTGATGCCCTTTCTGTTGCCAAATTTGTAACTGTTTAATCGCAGTACTTATCACCCAATCGCCAATGATGGTGATCATGCCATTACGTTCTGCAATAGGAATAAAGATATCGGGGGAGATAAAGCCTTTTTCGGGATCACTCCAACGAATAAGCGCTTCCAACGACGCTATTTTTTGAGTGTCACTATCAATAATAGGTTGGTAATAAAGATCAAATGCCTGTTCTTCAATGGCTCTATGTAACCTTTGTTCTACAAACGCCATTTGCTCATTTTGCTTGCTCAATGTATCGGTATAATTTTGAAAATTACCTTTCCCCACCTTCTTTGCCTGATACATCGCAATATCGGCATTTTTAATCAACTCTTGTGTCGTACGTCCATTTTCCGGGTAAGACGCAACCCCAACACTGGCACTGAGGTAATAGTCACTTCCTTCCAATTCAATAGGCAAAGCAATAATATCAATAATTCGCTGAGCCACCCGCTCCACCACTTCTGGCGTTTTCAAACCTTTTAATAAAACGGTAAACTCGTCTCCTCCTAACCGCGCGACCATGTTACTCGAAATGGTGTCGTTACACCGCAAGTTATCATTCAACCTATCTGCAACCTGCTGTAATAAACTGTCTCCCGCATGATGACCCAAACTGTCATTAATCATCTTGAAATTATCAAGGTCAAGGAACATCACCGTTAAGTTTTCACTGGCTGTTTCTGCTTTTTTAATAGAGGAATGCAGCTGCTTAGTAAACATGAATCGATTAGGCAACCCCGTTAAGCTATCACTAAAAGCCAATTCTCGTATTTTTTCATGAGAACGATGCAAACTTTTACTCATTCGATTAAATTCTCGGCCAAGTTCATTCAACTCATCGTCCCCATGAGTATCAATTTGAACCAGCTCTTTACCGCTTCCTAACCGAGAAAACGCTTTATGAAATTGCTGGAGTGGGCGTGAAATTTGGTAATGATTTAACGCCAATAATAATGGAATCGACAAGATAATGGATAACATGGTGACGTTCGCCACTAGCGACGAAATATTACGGCTCGACTGCAACAAAATGGCTTCAGGGATCAGGCCATGTAACCATAAATTATCTTGAATTTTCACCCGACCATGATAAAAGCGGTTGGTATCGTCCATATCATGAAGCTCAAAATGTTGACCTTCAGAGCTCCACGGAGCACTGGAAATATGGCTTTTTATCCGCTCTGTAACTGCCTCATCACTCGCAGCTAACACCACTTGACCACGGCGATCAGTGAGAACTAGATGTCCTCCTTCCCATGGTACTTGTGCTAGTGACTTCTTGAGCTCAGTTAAATCCACCGTGATCACCAAATACCCCCCTAGCACCTTATCTTCAGGTTTCGAGGTGAGGCTATTTTTAATGTCCAAACGCTGAGAAACGTACAAACTAAACATATTATTATCGCTGTTTAGTAGTAGCTGAGTGTACGACGACAGCTGATTTTCCATCATGTTAGTAAACAATGGTGTTGAAAACTCATCTTCTCGCAAATTTGGAATGAAATGGTTGGTAAGGCGCAAATCTTCATAACCATCAGGCAATAAAATTCGCACTTCATAGTATTGTGGAAAAACTGACATCACTTGCTGTATTTTACGCAGCAACGGCCGCTGCATTAAGGTATAACGCTCTTCTTTAGCCAGTAAGTAGTTTTCTACTAATGGATCGCTCGCAATCAGTTCCGCATTTGCCTGTGCCGTTTTAATTAAGCTATTACTCTGAAACGTGATTTGCTCAAACAATTTATCAAGCTGATCAATACTGTTTTGCTCCGAGCTCTTTTTAAGCTCAATATACGCAATGGTTCCCAATAAAATCAGAGGCAAACACAATAAAGGAATCAAGAAAATCGGTAATTTCGTATGCAGCTTCATAAGCACCTACCGATACAAGTTAATCGTTATGTTATTTCTTCTTCTCTGCGCTCTATCAGGCAACGCATAGAAAAATTCAGATTTTGATAAACTTTTCTTCGTTGGATAAATGGTGGAATCCTTTAAAAATTCCTCAGAAAGATAGGCTTCTGCACTCTTATTCGGAGAGGGGTAATACACATATTCAGCCAGCTGAGCAGCAGAAGCAGGCTTATTGATGTAGTTTAAAAATTGATAAGCTAATTCTGGGTACTGAGATTTAGCGGCAATCGTCCAATAATCGACCCATATTGAACCACCTTCATCAGGTAACACAAACTTAAGGTTGTCATTAAACTCTTTCACCATTAATGCATCACCGCTGTACATCATGGCAACCCATACATCACCTTGAACAATAGGCGCATCTTGATCAAGAGAAGGGTATTCATAACTTCGGACACTTGGTTTTTGTGCGTGCAACAATACTTCAGCTTGGTTAAGCTGCTGCCAATCTTCACTATTAGCAGAATACCCTAACGATTTAAGAGCCATTCCGACCAGATCTCGTGAGTCTTCCAACATTCCTATTTTGCCCACTAATTGAGCATTCGGCTCATACAATTGTTTCCAGCTTGTAATAGGGACTTTGATTAGATCTTGGCGATATACAATCCCCACTGTGCCCCAAAAGTACGGAACAGCATAATCCTTCGTTTGTGGAAACGCGGTGCGCCATTTAGGATAAAGATCATCCAAGAAATCTAATTTTTCAGGGTCCAGCTTTTCTATCCAGCCTCTTCGCACATAATTTTCTAATTCAATGCCAGAACTTAAGATAAGATCATACCCTTCGCCATCATTTTGTAATAAAAGATCGGTTCGTTCTTCATCTGAATTAAAGTTAACTTCTACGACATTTACTTGATATTCCTGTTCAAATGCCTGAACCAGTGCTGGATCCATGTATTCACTCCAGTTCAAAACAGTAAGCTTTACCTCTTCGGCAGAACTTTGCACTGAAAATACAATAGAACTAAGAATTACAGCTACTTGCAGAAATATCATTGAGAACTCCCTCCATGGTTGCCCATATAATTATGCTAGTAGATGAATATTGATTTACAACCACAAAAGAGAAGATATTTTGAGAAAAGGAAGAGATATTAAAGACAAAAAGGCAGGGAGATACATTGGTACAGCATACTCATAAGTTACTGATAACATGCGGCCTTTATAAATAAGACATTTCTTTTGACCGACTTATATAAAATAAACCACAAAACCCTACAATTTAAAATGATTTTATCAACACGGTGAAATTACCAGTAAAGATAACGATATAGCTGCAACCTATCGTGAGAATCAGCGGCAGCTACTTTGCGTTATTATGCCTTTATCAATGAATCAAAGCCTGACATGGTTTGTGCACACTGCATCACTCGACCATGTCCTTGCCCTTCTGTAGCAACGAGTTCGACTCTCTCACTTTCATTAGCCGCTTTTTGTGAGATATCAAAATGAGTAAACCTATCTTGTTTATCATGCACTATGATTGTTGGCGCTTCGCGGTTCTGTAAACGCTGGTATGGGTTAATACTGCTGATTGGATGCTGGTAGCGCTGCTCCACTTCCCCGACCACTTCCTGAAAAAGCTTAAGCGAATAGCCAGACTTAATCACACTGTTAAATAAATTTTCAGTATAGTTAAGTACTGGAGCAATCAAGAGAAATGGCACCGATTGTACTTTAGCATGACGGCTTTCCAATACCGACGCCGTTCCCATGCTGTGTGCCACCACACCAACAACGGAATCCACAGTGTCTAATAACTCATCAAAACCATGAATAAATGAGGGAAGATGACCATATTGCCCTTCACTTTCCCCGTGTGCAGGGTGATCATAAGCAAGCGCCGTGTAGCCTTGTTTAGCAATATGCTCCATTAATGGAAAAAACTGACTCGCCGTACCTGACCAACCATGGCTCAGCACCCAAGTTGGTCCAACACCAAGACGGTACGTTTTGATGATACCTTCAGATGTCGCAACACTATCTTTGATTAACCCAGCTGGCTCTACGTTTTTAGGTTTGCTGCGTACAGGCGTCAGAAATAGCTTACGTGCTGTGCGTCTTGCGTGTGATGGTGCCATCGTATGATGCAAGCGTGTGCCTAAATTAATAAGCTTACGTCTCAAGCTAAATGAACTGGCAGTATTAAAATAGATTTTTTGGCTCATGCCTTTCTCCTAACGCCCGAAAAATAGAACGCTCGTGCTTTTTATTAGTATTAATAAAGAAGCCATACAAAGCTTCTTAAATTATCCCTAGTTCAGGTTATTAATATGTGCTTAAGGCTCTACACGCCACTGGCTGAATAGCTGCTCCACACCTTGCCAGAACATATCCCGAGATTGGTTTTCAACCTCAATGGAATAAAACAAATGGCTACTTAAATACACACCATATAACTGAAATACAGCTTGTTTTGAGTCAATATCAGCGCTAAATACACCCAATGATTGCCCTTTTTCAATTTGGATCTGCAAATAATTCACCCAAATTTGGATGATTTTTTTCAACTCTTTTTGCACGCTGTCATTCGAGTCCGTGGAATCTTTCCACGCATCTAAGAACATACAGCTGCCTTGAAATGAGTGATTCCATTGCAACCAGTTAGTGAGCAAAAGCTTTAACTTCGCTTCCATGTTCTCTGGAAACTGATCACGAGCAGGCTCAATAACCCGCTGGCGAAAACAGAGCCCGGAATACTCCAGTACGGCTACCTGAAGGTTTTCCTTTGAATTAAAATGCGAGAACAAACCGCTTTTCGACATACCACATGCTTTTGCTAGTAAACCAATAGTCAGGCTTTCTAACCCAGATTCACTGGCAATAGTGAAAGCATTTTTTAAAATATGTTCACGGGTAACTTTGCCTTTACTCATCGCTTCTTAACAACTCTAACAACATATATGGTCATTTTTAGCACGAGCGTGCTTTTTTTGCCATGGTTTTAGTGAAATGATGATCTGGTAGGAGCTGTTTATCCTTTCACATCAACACTTCCGCCTTTATCCCCTTCTACCCTAGTTCCACATTTGGAGAGTTATGTATCACAACCTTAATCCGTTTAATGTGATGTTCAATATCAACATCAACTTTCTGATCGTCATTTAAAAAACGATCCGCATAAATCTCATGCACTTTTTGCTCTAAGAAAATCAGGTATAACTTAGGGTCGATATGAGAAGTTTCCGCCATAGAAGTCATTATTTTTAACGACTGCTCTAAGTTTTTCGCCTTTTTATAAGGCCTATCGCTCGCCGTCAGGGCTTCAAAAATATCCGCAATCACCATCACACGAGCAGGCAAAGTCTGCTCACTGCCCACTAACCCAAGTGGATAACCAGTGCCGTCCATTTTTTCATGATGCCCACCAGCAATCTTAGGTATGTTTTTTAAATGTTCAGGGTAAGGTAACTTTTCTAACATCACGATGGTTTGGATAATATGATTATTAATCACAAACCGTTCTTCCTCGTTTAATGTTCCTCGGGTCACTTGTAAGTTATATAACTCCCCGCGATTATAGTGCAACTCCGGAATCGGTAAGGTGAATTTGGGATCCAGCATCATTTTAGGGCTGATACCATTAGGCCATGGCTCTTTATGCACTTGCTTGTCTGCCAACAACTTTTCCATCACAGGCAAAGAAGCGGCAGGCTCTCCGTATCGCTCCTGCTCAACCCAAGAAGTCCCTAATCGATCATCTATGGTTCTTTTCCACGTTATCTGGCTGAGTGCTTTTAATCGCTCACGTTTGTCTTTATCCATGTACTCTCCGCCAATATTGCACTCAGCAATAAAAGCAAAGTCACTATCAAGCTGCTCATGCTTTTTCTCAAGATCTTGCTTTAAAGTATCTGGAGCTTCACCTCTGCTGATCCCTTGCCAGTACTCGATTTCCGCTTGCAGTTTCAGCACTTCAAACCGCATACGTACTTCGTGGATACGATCATAAATGGTTTCCAACTTTGTCGCTTTATCAACCACGTATTCTGGGGTGGTCACTTTACCGCAATCATGTAACCAAGAAGCAAGGTGCAGCTCTTCCCACTCTTTTTCCGTTAAAGAAAACTCAGGGAAATATTTCTGATCTTGTTCAGCGGCTTTAGTGAGCAACTCCGTTAATTCAGGCACTCGCTGACAATGCCCCCCAGTGTAAGGGGATTTGGTATCAATGGCAGATGCAATCAAACTAATAAAGGCATTCAGCATCTCTTTTTGTTGCTGGATTTTATCGATATTGTCTTTGGCTATTTCAGCAAAACTCAAAAACTCTCTTAGGTATTCATGTTTGTCACGCTGTAAATCTGTACACTCACGCTCATACCCCACCAATAATATCCCTACTAACTGGTCATCTCGATTCAGCAAAGGAAATAAAAACAGTTCATGATTATAGAGTTGTTCTTTATGAGGGGCTAACGCATCACAACCATGCTCTAAGTGATGAATATGACCTTGCTGTAAATCTCGTTCTATTTCTCTGTTATCGTAAAGCAATTCATTAATATTGATCTTAAAAGGAATAATGGCGTGATTAGCTGTCGTGATAAGTTGCTTTGAAAACGTATCTTGCGTGTACAGCACAATCGTATCCGCTTTTGTAATTTTAAAGCTCTGATGCGTTATGTTTTTTGCTAATACACTAAACTCTTGATTTCCAGCCGTATCTCGAAGCAAAAGCAAGAGATCGTGCAAAGTATGCTCCATCAATTCCAGTGAGATGGTTAAGTCGTTCACTTCTTTGATCATGCTTTTGGGGTAATGTACTTTTTTAAAATTAAAACGACGTATGCTGTTCGTGGAATAACTTAAATTTTGTAACGGCCTAGAGATTCGACTCGCCATGTACCATACAATGGTAATACAAAAAATCAGGAGTAAACCGGCTGTAATGATCAGCTGATTTCGGGTTGTAATTAGGCTCTTTAAAAGCTCATCTCTCGGTATGGCTTCCGCTAGCCAAAACTGAATATTCGGACTAATTTGAACTGGAGTTACGCTCATGGCCCATTCTTCACCTTGATAATGCACGCCCTTTGTTAGCTTTCCAGCTTCAAAAGAGTCAAGCACATCAGAAAAAATAGAAGCATTTAAAGTACTTATCAGCCCTCCTTGTGATACATCCACCCCAACCAAATTATGACCCGCCAGCAATTGGCCATCACTATCTAAAAGCACCAACTGGGAACGTGGCGAATACGCTAAAAACTCCAACTTTTCAGACAGCGATTCTAAGGTAAAATCCGCCGCCACGACATGCTCACCACTGGCTGAGACTCGTGACAATGTCACCCCGTTGGTTTTTAAGAAGTAAAAAAAATAAGGTTTGGTTAACGTAATTTCACCGTTGCTTTTTACCGATGTAAACCAGGGGCGAACTCTAGGATCAAACTGACTATTTTTGTTCATTGTATGACCAATATTATTTTGATTTTCATCCAGATATACCTTCATATCTAAACCTGTCGTATTGGTGTAATTAATCAGTAAGTCACTTTGGGGAGGAGCAGAAAAATGCTCGCGAGATTTTTCTGTTAGCAAAGGGCGAATAACAGTAAAGTCACCATTATTGGAACCATAAAATAACGCCACCAAGCTCCGATTGCGTTGAAAGATAAGCCGAAACCCGGCCATCCAAGACATACTCTGACTGTCTTGCTGTTCAATAAAAGGCGTGGTTGCCATCAGATCTAACGTCGCTAACACAGGGCCGACATGTTCTTTAAAGGCAGATTGTAATTTACGGCTGTTTTCTCGGCTAAGGTTCTGAGCGGTTCCCTCAAGAAGAATTTCAGAATGACGATAACTCACCCCGATAATGACAGTACCAAGCAAGGTTGCCATGGCTAAAAACAAGCTAGCAATGTGAACACTCAATGGGTAATGCCGCTGTTTCATTCCCAAGCCTCCGAGCAAAAACCTTCTTTAAGTATTAGTGAAATAAAATCATTTGCTGGGAAAATAACAAAGCTGTCAAAAGTAATCGCTGTGCTGAACCATGATATTTTTTATCAACCTCTCATTTGCAACTACGCTTAATATTAAAGATTATTCATGGATGAATTATTTTGTTATTTAATACTGCCGAATTTATCTTCTTTTTTCTCCCTATTTGCTTAGCGCTGGTATTAGGCGCAGCCAGGTTATGGGGCAATGGTAGTGCACTATGGGTATTGGTGCTTTGCTCGCTGTTTTTTTATGGATGGTGGAACCCTTACTATTTGCCTCTACTCATATTTTCGATCTTATTTAACTTTTATATGGGAAGAAAAATAGCAGACAGTAAAAATAAGCCATTGTTGGTTATTAGCATTGCTATTAATTTATCCTTACTCATTTATTATAAATACGCCAATTTCTTTATCGATAATATAAACTTAGCCTTAGATGAACCCATTCACCTAAGCACCATTATCCTTCCTTTGGCTATCTCGTTTTTTACTTTTCAGCAAATCGCTTATTTGGTTGATTCTTACCAAGGTATTACCAAAGAATACAGCTTTAGACACTACGCACTTTTTGTGTCCTTTTTCCCTCAACTCATCGCGGGCCCCATTGTCCACCATAAAGAAATGCTGCCGCAGTTCGAGCGCAAAAACAGATTCAAGCTAAACCCTTCAGATGTCGCCATTGGCTTATCCATTTTTGCTATTGGTTTAATCAAAAAAACAGTGCTTGCCGATGGTATCGCACGCTATGCAACCCCTGTATTCCAATTAGCAGAAACAGGAGAGAGTATCGACTTCTTTTTAGCATGGGGAGGCGCGCTCGCTTACACTTTTCAATTGTATTTTGATTTCTCTGGCTATTCAGACATGGCTATTGGTTTAGCGAGGATCTTTGGCATTGTTTTACCACTAAATTTCTACTCTCCTTACAAAGCCACCAGTATCACGGAGTTCTGGCGACGTTGGCATATGACGCTCTCTCGCTTCCTGCGTGACTATATCTACATTCCATTAGGGGGCAATGCAAAAGGGCCTTCAAGACGCTATGTCAATTTAATCACAACCATGCTGTTAGGCGGAATGTGGCATGGTGCTGGGTGGAACTTCCTAATCTGGGGGGCATTACATGGCGGTTACTTAACCATTAACCATGCTTGGAGACACATAACCGAGCCACTAAGCCAACGTATCAGTGCTCAAGGCTGGTATGTCTTTTTATCTTGGTTAATTACATTTTGTGCCGTTGTTGTTGGGTGGGTATTTTTCAGAGCAGTCAGTTTTGATGGTGCGATAAATATACTGAGTGGCATGGCCGGATTAAACGGATTTGAAATCCCCAATGCCTTAATGGCGCGCTTAGGTGGCATCAGCCACTACCTTGCTGCCATCGGTATTGTGGAGAACCAAGCGGGCGGGCAGAGCTTTATCTTAATGTGGTTCTGGAACATCATTTTACTTGTTATGGTTGTCACTCTTCCTACCGTGCAAGACCTTTTCTACTCAGTTCGAGGGTCCCTAAGTTCACTGCATTATGTTCAAAGCAACACTTTTTGGCCTTTTAGAAAGCATTTCCAACAACAGGCATGGCAAGCTTCTTCTCGATGGGCCGTCGTCAGTGGCGTGAGCTTTGCGCTTGGCGTTTTAACCTTAACCCAAGTTAGCGAATTTTTATATTTCCAGTTCTAGGTAGCCATATGAAATACACTGTCATTTTTTTTAGCTCCTTTCTATTCGCCATCACAACGATTGCTGGTATTAACTGGTTTATTGATCCATTTGGCATGTATTGGTCTCCTACTGTGAGTAACATCAACCAGCAAAAGACAGAAGCCGGTACAAGGGTTCGCTTAGTGAAAGCCTACCGACCTGCTATGGTCAACCCAACAGTCTTACTTGTGGGTAATTCTCGGGTTGAAATGGGGCTAAATCCACAACACCCAATCTTTGCCGGACAAACCGTCTACAACCAAGCCATGCCCGGTGCAGGTGTTGTTCATCAAGTAAAATACGCTCTTGAGGTCATCGAAAAAAATCCAGATCTTAAACAAATTATTATGGGGCTCGATATTCTCGACTTTTTCTTAACATATCGAACCGATAGAAAATTACCGCAATCCATTCAAACCAGCTCACAAGAGTGGTATGAAGAAATGCACAACATTGCTCCCTTATTATTTTCATTAGATACCTTCATAAGTAGTTTACACACCATTACGAAACAAGGTCAGAATGCAAATTCCATTAATGCTCAAGGCTTCAATACCGCAGCTGGCTACATCAATATTATGAAATATGAAGGTATTGTCGTGTTATTTCAGCAAAAATATAACCAACTGGTAAACCAACTACACAAACAAAACTATTATATTGAAAAAGAAGTAAATAAATCCCCTCAATTAGCAGCACTTACTCAGCTTTTACAGGAAACAAACAAACGTAATATTGACGTGCAGTTCTTTATTAACCCTTACCATTATAGTTATCTTCATATATTGGATGAAGCTGGCTATTGGGCCCATTTTAACGATTGGAAACAGCTCATCACGACCTTTTTTTCTGACCGTGACACTCCCCCTACCGTGTGGGATTTTAGCGGCTTCAATCATTTCACTAATGAACGTTTACCCTTTGAAAAAATACATCAACCGATGGATTGGTATTGGGAACCAGCCCACTATAAACAAGAGCTAGGAGACATCATACTGACTACCATGCTAGCGTCTTCTAATGGCCCCCCTTCCTTCGGTCAAAAACTAACACCTCTCACCATTAACGATGTCATAAAAGAAGATCGCAGCGGCTTGCAGGATACAAAACAACAATGGCAAAAACTCAAACAAACTTTACTGCCATCGGGCTAAACATCTGCCATAGCTGGCGCGGGGCATTTGTGGCAATGGGTTGTCTGTTGCTCACGGCCTGCTCTTCAGTTCCTGAGCCAACGTCTTATTATCCCGAGCATTTACACCACTGTACCCAAGAACTCATTAATTTTAAGAATCAGGTAAAACAAGAAAATGTCACTGATGCCCAATATATGTGGCTTGAGAAATACCCTCATTTGGCTTTCGATCGCTTTAGCCTATCGTTAGTAGACACCCTTTCTGAACCTCAAAACCGTGCTAAATGGCTTGAATACACGACCCAAAAAGCCACAGAACAAAGATCCGTTGAGTTTAGCAATTTATCCAGTAGCCAGTTCAACCTAGATAGGCTCGATGACTGTGCTCAGAAACTAAGTTCATTTAGCCAAGCGGATCCGATTTTCTGGCAGCGCCTTCTGGAAACGCCCCCCGACTTTCCATCCGATTACCAACTATGGCAAAAGATCGTTGGTGTTTACCCCATTGCCAAGATCTTTGCCCAATCAAGCATTGATGCTGAAAAACAACGCTTACTGCAAGGAATGAAAGAAGAACATGACAACCCAATAATTCAGTACGTACCATCACCACAATCACACTCTTCAGACCCACTTGAGTTCGCACGAGAGCTCAAGAAATGGTTAGAACCAGAAAACTTAAATACAGGAAAGATGACGCCACCAATACACTGGCCCTTATTAAATTCCACACAAACTAAACAGCTATTAAATCACTTTGCACCAAGCTGGCAAGTAGAAACCCTAAGCCAAGACGATAACATCGGCCATGTAACGCTTAACAAAAGAGTAAAGCCTATTATCGATACCACTAGCCCTACTATGTACAGTTACCTTAGCTATACACGATTTTACGGAGAGATCTTAGTTCAGCTCAATTACAATGTGTGGTTTCCTCGGCGCTCCGCCAAATCTCATTTCGATCCATACGCTGGAGAATTTGATGCCGTTTTAGTTCGCCTAACACTCAACCGCAACGGAGAGCCCTATATTTTAGATAGCATCCATAGTTGTGGTTGCTACCATATGGTATTCAACCTTGATCCCAGTCTGAAATTTTCAGAATTACCGCCAGATCCCGAACCACCGCTAACCCTAACGGCTTTCCCTGACAAAAAGCCATTAGCACCAACCATCACTCTCAGTGCGAAAGAACACATGATCACCCAAGTCTCTTGGCTACCCGTAGTTAATGCTAAACCCATTACTTTAGCCCCGTATCATCAACTAAAGCGCTTACCTGTTCACAAAGAGAATACAGACAACAAAACCAAAAGCTTCTTCGATTCTAATGGCATGTTAATGGCGAGCGCCCGTGCAGAGCGCTGGTTTCTATGGCCATTTGGTGTTCCCTCACCAGGAACCATGCGTATTACGGGCCATCATGCCACGGCTTTTATTGGCGAAAGGCACTTTGATGATGCCTTTATTTTTGAGCCATTTTTTGTACCTCCAAGTGCCCCTAAACCTTAACTTTATTGGCACGATGATGTCGATAAAACGGTAATGCAACCATAACAAATGCTAATAGCAGTAAGCTTAATGATTCCGGCTCATCAACAGGAACGGAAGCGGCCGCAACGGCAAACGCCTCTGTTGAAACAGCAAAACCAAACTGAACGGTAGTCCAAGCCGCTTCTGTGGTTATAAAACCTTGGCAGCGCTGACCTGAAGGTCCATCAAGAAAACCTAATGCAGCACACTGGCCATCATTTAAAAACGCAATAGGAGAAATAGAAGGGTTAAGATCTTGCCCAAGGATAAAGATATGTGCGAAATAATCCACATCATCATAAGCAAAGCCTATATTCAAATTTGGTGTACCTGTAAAGCCGAATAAATCTCCACAAGGTGCTACCGTTCCCCCTGCACATGGGCCCGCATTCGGTGTTTCCCTGAACTCAAAATCAAACGCCAAATCCGGTGCATCAATCGAAGTACCTGAGCCCTGCGGTGTGAGCGTTAATGTGTCGTTCACCATGGCTCTTAGTAAGGTGCTGAACCAGCTGCTAATTGGATTGTTCCAGTGTGTAAAGCTTACCCCTAGTCCAATTTTATCCAGTGTGACGTCATCCAGTCCACCAAGCACTGTACTCACAGAGCCTGTTACTGGGCCTCCGCCGACTCGATGTGGATCTTCCGAGCCACTCCCAATCGTTAATGCACTGCGAGCCACCGTAAAATGATTGGTTGAATTTTGAAAGTCTGCACCTGCATGGCCCCAAGAAAGTTCACTGTCCGTCGCAATGGTAGTACCTGATGTACCGCTAAAAACTGCATCGGAAAAAGTCGCATTAGTACTAAAATCCCACTCCGTTACAATCGGGCCCGCATTCGAGACACTAAACGGCAATACGCTAAGAATAAATGAAAGAAAAATAGGAAGACGGTAAATCCGTAGAATTGAAATATTCATAACTTACATCCCTATATAGTTGGCTATCCAGCCAATGAAACATCCGTATCATCTCTATATACAGGGCAAAAGCCATACCATTAATACAACATACTGATTTAAAATAACTTTTGCTCTGTATGATATTAAAGTTTAAATTTAGTGTAAAAAATAACGAATGCAGAATAGTCTGCTTTATATGCTTTAGTCATCTGATAACTAAAGAAAAGCAGACAATACCATGCCAAGATAGACAAAATAGCCGCACTATTTTATCTATCTATTATGTAAAAAAAGCTGACACTAAATTCAGGCATTTCTTTTGAAAACAGCAAATAATAAAACTATATCAAACGCTTACCTTATTATTATTTCAGATAGAAATGGTGTATCAAAAAACGCATTTAATCATAACCAATTCACTCAAATTACAGCTTAATCATAGTCATGATTTACTAAACTGCCAAACCACGTTCATAACGGCCGACAATGTAAACCACATAGCCAATTTTAAAAAAGGCTGCAATAACAATCGTTGTTACATGTGCAACTGCCTGCTCAACAATCGAAAATGAAGAAGCAAATGGAAAACTAATCAGTAATGTACATGTCATTACAAATAAGCTTGAAAACATCACCACCAGACCGAAAGAAGAAATGGTTTTATATAGATTCATAATCGCCTCACTCAGCAGTACAAACTTAAACATGTATTTTATATACAACTTATAATTCCCGACTTATTTAGTCAAGAATAAAATGAGAACGATTTTCGGTTAGGTATGCGAAAGAAAAGAAACTACTTTCTAATGGATTGATTTAAATATGAATTACTCACTCAGTTAAAATCTAATTTATAACCAACACTATAAACAGATTGAACATAATCGCTGCCAGGGACTGCCTCCGACAGCTTTCTACGTAATTTTTTAATATGGCTGTCTACCGTTCGCTCACTCACAATACGGTGATCGCGATAAATCCTATCAATCAACTGAGCCCGTGAGAAAATACGGCCTGGCTCTTTAGCCATCACTTTCAACAGGTTAAATTCAATGGCCGTCAAAGACAAAGGAACCCCGTTAATGTGTACTTGGTGCTTCTCTTCATCCAGCTGAAAAGTGTGCTCGGTACTTGGTGTAACTTGAAGCGATGAAGAACGGTAATCTGACTGATGATAAGTACGGCGCAGCACGGTTTTCACTCGAGCAACAACTTCTCTTGGAGAAAAAGGCTTACAAATATAATCATCTGCGCCTAACTCTAGGCCCAGTAAACGATCAATTTCCTCTACTCGTGCGGTCACCATAATAATAGGGACTTCAGAAAAAATCCGGATTTCACGGCACAGCGTTAAGCCATCCACACCGGGTAACATTAAATCGAGTAAAACTAGATCAGGCTGGTTTTGCTTTACCCACTCAATCACGCCACCCCCTTCCGAAATAATATGAGAGTCATAACTGGCTTGGGCTAAATAATCTGCCAATAACTGAGCCAATTTGGGTTCATCTTCAACAACTAACACTGTCGCCATCATATCGTACTTCCTTTTACTCGATGTTGCGGTATTGATTAAAACTCACCTCAATGGCTAATCCGCCTAATGGCGAGCCCTTCGCTAAGATTGTTCCTTGGTGAGCATCCACGATTTTTTTGGCTATGGCTAGCCCTAATCCAGAACCTCCGGTTTGACGATTACGTGAACTTTCTACTCGGAATAAATGTTCAAATAGATGCGGTAATGCCGATTCCGGTACAGCGGGGGCTGAGTCCTCAATGGTAAGTATAAACACATCTCTTTTTTGCCTCAGGCTCACGTTAATTAAGCCTGGGCCATCAGTATATTTCAGTGAGTTACTCAATAAATTATCAAACAGCTGATGCAATCGTGTCTCGTCTCCCCAGATCATAGCGGACTCGATACCAATGTCGGTACATAACCGTAATTCTTCAGTTTCCAGTTGATGTCGGTAACGATCTGCTGCTTGACCCGTCAGTTTCACTAAATCAATCGAGGCTTTTTGATATCGAAGTGCGCCTATTTCTGCATTGGAAAGCTCATACAAATCTTGCACTAAACTCTGTAAGTGCAAGACTTCTTCCTCTAATGAATGCAAGCTTTCCTGATTCATTGGCCTAATACCATCAATAATGGCTTCAAGCTCGCCTTTTACAATGGCCAATGGTGTGCGTAGATCATGAGATACATCAGCCAACCACTGCTTACGGGACTCTTCATTTTGCTGTAACGTTGCAGCCAACTCATTCACATCCCGACTTAACTTCGCCAGCTCATCTTTACCTTTTGATGGTAACGCCACCGAAAAATCGCCTTTGGTTAGCTGACTGGTCGCTTTTTCAAGGCGCACAATCGGCCCAACAAGTTGGCGAGACAATAGCACCGCAGCAATCACAGCTAATACAAACATCATGGCGACGATAATCAAAAAAGCTTCGTTTTGACGTTCTGAAAACGCTAAATCATAACTATCAGTCAGTTTTTTTTGCGGTGGCCAGGCTAACCACCCCACCACACTATTATCTTGTAAAGACCGAATCGCTAATAACTGAAAATTCGCCTTATACCGACCCACCACACTTTGTTTTTCTTCATCTAATAAAGTAGGTCGACGGTTAAAGGGAGAAGACTCCGGCCGGTTTTCTGGAGGAGGAGGACGCTCAAATCGATGATCTGGCGGTGGCCTTTTTCTTTCAACTGGCTGCCCTCCCTTTTCTCTATCTCGTTTACCACGCGGAGGTGGCGGATGACCTCTTCTTGGCTCCCTAGGAGGAAAAAAATACATGTCATCAAGCAATTCACTATCTAGCATTTGCTTCTTTTGAGAAATATCTTGGATTTCCATCCATAGGTGAGGGAAATGACGAAAGCCTTGCCAGCTTTGCTCTAAACGATAGAATTCAGCTAAGTTTTTTGCTAAAAATTGCAGCTCCTGCTGATCTCTCTGATTAACGTAATTAAGCATGCCGCGATCAAAGCTCCACTGCATCAACCAGTATAAAGAGCCAAAGATGATCAGCATGGTGGCCAACAGAGCCAATAACAGCTTATAAAAAATCCTCATAACTCTTGTTTTAACACTCTGTCAGCGTTTTTACTAACAATTAGTTACAGTTTAAGCCAGCTCTGTTATACCACCTAAAATATGACCTATAAAAGCAAATCGCTCGATAGGCTTTATACCTCTAACTACTTTTGGTATTGAACAAAAGAAAGAGCACAGAAATGAGCCTCAGAATCACTCCATTTCCGCTGCTGATCAGAAACGGCAGAAATATTGACTGGTGTGTTTGTTTTAAATGCATCGAGTAAAAAATTAAACGTCGTTTGATCCGCTAGCGTCTCTTGCTCAAACCAATAGCCTTTGCATACCTGGCCTTTATCTTTAAGCGTAAACAACACCGTTCCACTTGAATAATCAGGATATACTTGAAGGGTTTCAACAGTGGAGGTTATGTCTTCATAAGTCCATGCATGAGATGGTATCGAAAATAGGCACATACATGTAAAAACGGTTTTGGCGATGGCTTTTCTCATTACATTCTCCATTTATGCTTTTTTCACAAATTTAGCGGTCACCATCATTTCACCAGCCCCATCTACTTTGCAGTCCAGCTGATGATCTTTTCCTTCAACGATGCGTCTGATGACTGCTTTGGTTCCGATTTTAAGCACTAAAGAGCTGCCTTTTACTTTCAGATCTTTAGCGAGTGTGACCTTATCACCTTCTTCCAGCAACGTTCCGTTCGCGTCTTTGATAGTTAATGTTTCTTCAGCCAGAACTTCCGCAGGGTTCCATTCATAGGCACACTCTGGGCAAATAAGGTGACTCTGATCTTGGTAAACGTATTCAGATTGACAATTTGGACAAGGAGGAAAAGACATACAGTACCACTTCTTTGAATTAATTTTCCCCGTATAGTAATCGCTCTTTCTAGAGTTAGCGAGCCTAATATATTGAATTATTGAAGGTCTTGCTGGGCCTGATCGAACAAAAACCTTTTTATAAAAAATTATGAAGCTCTCACTTACTTTTAAATAGCCGCTATATTTTCAATATACCAAAGCCAATGTTCTATGCTTATTACACACTGACTATGTTAAAAGGGTAAATCATTGAATATACTCATCATTGGTGGTTCAGGGGGGATTGGCTCAGCTCTAATCAACCTATTCATCACCTCACACCCTGAGGCGTTTATCTATGCGACTTACCAGACGACACCGCCTGCTATCGAGCACCCTCAGATCAGCTGGTTCAAAGTCGATATCTCTTCTGAACAAGAGATTATTTCGCTGGCTAATCACATTTCGAGTCTAGATATATTAATTAATGCGGCAGGTGCACTTCACCAACCAAACCATAAACCTGAAAAATCAGTGAATGAATTCAATCCTGATTTTTTTCAGCATAATCTGAACACGAACGTATTCCCTACTATCTACCTTGCTAAGCATTTTTCAAAGCACTTAAAGTCAAAAAACAATGCGTACTTCATTTCAATTTCCGCACGAATAGGGAGCATAGAAGATAATAGAACCGGTGGTTGGATTAGCTATCGATGCTCTAAAGCCGCTCTAAATATGGCCATCAAGACCATTAGCATTGAATGGAAATATAAATTACCCAATTGCTGTGTGCTCGCCTTCCACCCAGGAACAACAGATACCAAGCTCTCTAAGCCATTTCAAAAAAGTATTCCACCACAGAAGATTTTCACACCTCACTATGTAGCCAGTTGTTTACTGGAGATCTTAAACAACAGAACGTCTGAAGATTCCGGAAAATTCTTTAGCTATGATGGCACAGAAATACCTTGGTAATACGCTTTTATCTTGGTATCGCTATCTAAGCCTGATTAACTCGATACATAGAGTAATACACATCCACTGACATAGCATGCTGCTTACTGGCTTTATTTAATAAATTTACCACTAATGAAAATGTATTCTTACTACCAAAATATTCAATAAAACGGGTATAGCGCCTTAAAGAGGAAAATAAAATATGAGCTAGCTGTTCGGAATTTACATTCATACTCAATGAGGTTTTATGAATATTTAATGCTTCAAACTTATCATAATCACTAAAATTAATAGCATGATCGTATCCTGATGAACTGGAACTCATGTTTATTCCTAACTCTAACATGACATCAGAAAGGACAACTTCAAAATCATACACCAAAACGTTAGCTTCCGGCCTGCATATCCGCGTTATTTCATCGACTAATAAATCTGACTTCGCATAAAATAGCGAGCCTGCAAAAGTCACAATATCAGCACTGCTTGCCTCTAGCCCCGTAGCTTCTCCTGTGCCTTGTAGATAACAAACATTTTCTGAAGAAACCACATTATTCAGCATATCTTTGCTCGGTTCTACACCATAAACAAACTGGCAATGATCACTTAACGCAATAGTCGAAACACCTGTTCCACAACCAATATCAACACCACACTGGTAACGACTCTCTGCCGGTAACACACATTCAAGGATCATTTTATGAATAGGTGGTCGGTAGGCAGCATAATGTTTCGACACTTCACGGGTATATTTTTCAACCACAATAAACTCCCAACACCTTTTGTACTCTCAAAGAAACTAATACGAAAAATAGCAAAATGGTTCACTTACGCTTTTTTTATACTCACGTGCTCAGTAGGCTGAATACCCCCTTAACCATATACTCAATTTTTCAGCATTTAGTTTGATAGCGAGCAACGTCAAACCCAAGTCTTTCTTTTCTATCCACTAGCTGGAAGCCGAATTGCTCGTAAAAAGCCCTTAATCGTGGCCTAGCCCCATGGCAATCACAGCGCAACCAAACACAATGATTACTTTTAGCCAAAGTCAATATTGCAGCCAGAGTTTTTTTCCCTAAACCTTTTGCATTGTATTGACTGCTAATGGCCAATTTGTGAAAAAATAGACTTCCCGTAGTGTCTCGGTCTTGCCAAAAAACATCACTATCAAAACTAATGAACACACACCCTACAAACACATTGTCATATTTCAGAAGATACAACCCTTCTAAACAATATTGCTGCTTAAGTAAAGCTATACTAACTTGCTCATAAGTCCAAAGAGGGACATTATTCCTATTACACCGCTCCACGGTTTCAATAAGAAAATCGGAGGCCAATTTCCAATGCTCTTCTACCGTGGCTTTAACCAATTCCATTTGCTATTCCCTAAATACTCACACTTTGCTCTATGGTAAAAATTAATAAAACAATGAAGCAAAATAGCCACATGTCTTTTTACCTTTTCATACAGTGAAACTTGTTACGCCTACAAACCAACGACCTTCATCACGAAAAACATCAATAGCGTCAATGCTACAGAGCATGAACTCGTCAAAACACCATCTCTGACCAGCTCTTCATAAACTTCAGTCACCGTTTTCACAGGGTACTCTCTTTCATAAGTTAGCCGTTCTTCTATAGACCAAGTCATACGTATATAACGATAAAACACATATGCCATACCAACCAAACCCAATATAAGAGAAAGCCGACCGAATGCAGCCCACGTCATAAAAGAGGAAACCCCAATAATGTAATAACCAAACAGCAGCTTATAGCCTCCTACTTTCTGCACTCTTTTTAGTATTTTTTCTTCTTTAGCATTGTTGGTTTTCCGCTTCGTGTACAAAAGCCGATGCTGAGCATTACTACTTAAATGAGCATAGTCCCAAGGATTCCGATATCCGTTGGTGTGTTTTCTTTTCTTGGTTTTAGATTTTTTCGTCAAAATTACTTTCCGGCACAACTAATAACGCAATAAAAAATCGTAAGGCTCACCACAAAACAGGCCCTTAATACTTTATTCACGCTCACCAATTTACAGCTCGAACATCCAAATGTTGGTGGACGTTCACAAACAGTTGAGTTTCTACTTTTGAAAAACGAACTCCCGATGATAAGTCATATATTCAGATTGCATCTCGTTTAATGATAAAGAAAACTCATTACTACCTAAAAGTAATACAAGCTCTTCTTTTGATAAGAATCTAGATCTCACTAACTGACCTTTTGTATCAAACGAAATTAAACCTGAATCAAAAAGGCTATCTGCATTAGCAACAAGAAGTAAGCCATTATTGGAGTCTAACCGCTCCTGGTTATTACACTGGCTCCAAGGCTTGATATGTGACGCTTTCAGCGCGGTTTTAAGAGTGGCACCTGTAAGGCAGCATTTCTCCCATTTATTTAGAAGTGATAAGCGAAATTTACCTTGGCCGATTCGAGATTTAATGAGATTCGTTTTCTCTGTTTCTGGAATATTCTCGTTATCAAACTCTGCAACAATACCATCTCTAAGGGCTGCCTCTGCCTCCGGAAATACCCAATATGTTCTTTTATTGTTGGGCGGAGTTATTCCTAAATTTCTGCACAATTTTTGATAAGCTTTTTCAGCTGCTTCATTTTCTCGCTTAACCATTTTTATAACGCGAGTAATTTGCGGGTCCGTTTGTTTTCCGTCACGGATTGCATCCGGTGCTAAGTGCTTATCTAAATTATTATTTCTATAACCAATAAACCTTGATGGAGAAAACTGTAATATTCCATTACTCTCACTAACGACAAAACAGCGCCCTCTTTTTACCAAATCGAAAGCGTCATTCAGGCCTTGATTTAAGCCTTTCTCTAATTCATTAATGTTCTGATACAGATCTTCTAACGTACTTATTAATTCCATCGTTTTATCCTAATACAGGCCTAAAAAAACTACGCTCGTAGCTAATAATGCAATCGACACTATCTGCAAACTCAAAGGCTTTTTTACACTCAGGATCATTTAAAGACTTAACTCGATATTCTTCGTAGGCAGACAAACTCTCGAACGTGAACAACGCTAAAGCAATATTGTTTGCACCTTCAGAAGGAAGAAAATAGCCATTATGTTGGCCACCAAATTTTTTAACCAATGGTATCCACATTTTCGCATATTCTTCAAATTCTTTGACCTTTTTAGGATCAATGACATACCGAACATAACACGTAATCATAAGCATCACTCCCCTTTAATCGTCTGATCTTAATACTAAATTAACGCCCTGAAACCTATAAAGAATCACTGTAATTTAGAGTATCAACAACATAATCAATCATGCTCAACGAGAATCAAGTTTTCTGTTTCAAAACCACGCTCTGCCGACATTTTTTTAAATTTTTCCAATACACTAGGTTCGACTTCTGGCGTTCTAGAAAGTAACCAGAGGTAATCATTATTAGGGCCAGAAACAAACGCATAATCGTAGTTTTCTTTCTCTAATTCGAAAATAACATATGAACCGTAAAACGGGCCGAAAAAAGAGACTTTCAGATACCCTTCATCAGCTTCATTCACAAAATATGCTTTACCTTCTGCTTCCTTCCACTCGTTTTTTTCTTGAGAAAAGCCACGATTAATAACCGAAATACCGCCGTCACTTCTCAATGTATAATCGGCGGTAACGCTGCTTAAACCCGCCTCAAAAGAGTGATCAAGCCTTGCGACTTCGTACCAACGCCCTAAATAATTTTCAAGTTTAAAGTCTGAAATAGGGCTAACGCCATTGGGCATACCAAGGCAGCCAGAAAGGAAAAGTAACACAGAAAAGATGAGAAGTTTTTTCATATCTGAGAGCTCCTTAATACCTAACATTCAATGTAAATCACACCAAACAATAACATCTTGTTTAGATTATTGATGTACATATTTCCAACGTGAGGTATTAAGCTGCATCACTAAGGGACACAGCCTAAGGCAAAAATACGCTTTGCTAGCTGGTTTTGACTCTATATAACTTGTTGATTGGCTGCTCGACAAAATAGGACCATACGTGCTTAAACACCGCATGCTGATTTGGAAATGGCGAAAGCTCTAATGCTTCTTCTAAACTGCACCACTTGTATTCGGTATGTTCATGGTTTAGTTCAACCTCCTGATTAGGAGAGCATAACACCACAAATACCGGAATAAGCTCGATTACATTCACATTTGCTTCATAAAACTGCTCAAGAAACTGTGCATTATATAAATGTGAAACTTTTATTTGAGTTTCTTCTAAGAACTCTCGAACAATAGCTTCCGGGCCTGATTCTCCCTCTTCCATTGAGCCCGCCACATGGCACCAGAAACCGCCTTTGACACGTTTCATCAATAACATTTTCATTTCACCATCGATTTCTGATATCGCAACACCAGAAACAATGGATGTATTAATTGGAATCATATTTTAACCTTAATCTTTTCCTGCCGAATAAAACCGACCAAAGTGCCAACCCAGCGCTCATTAACCTAAAATAGGACACCGTAAATATAAAAGCCCTTCATGGCTAAAAAGCACTCGCTGTAATCGTTTAAATATTCTACGCTGACTCACCCTTTTTCTGTAAATAAGCTTTTTCAAATTTCTTATTCTGTAACCAAAATGTCCACGCCGCCATCACACCAAACATAAAACAAGCTAGTGTTTTTATCACTTGAGCCTCTATTGGTGCGCTAAAGAATGCCGCTCTATCAGAATCTAAAAATAAGTGCATAAAGGCAAAATAGACACCACCTAATATACAGGCATTCGTCACCAAATAACGTCGTATTCCTTTTGCTTTGGTTTTTAGCCAAGCATTATATTGACTATCAGTCATCACCTTATCTCAATCATGTTACAACAGAATATTAAATGCATAACTCAGGCTGAATGTCTGCTGTGCAGCCAGCTCTAAGGGTTTCCACCAAGAATAAAAAGAGAGTGAGGGGGAAATTAATGTTTTTGTTAATTATACAGGTTAACAAAAATAGTTAAATGATAATTATTACCACTACCTACCATAAAAATGAAAAGATAATGAAGTTTATCCTGCTAAAAAGAACCTTGTATCTGTGCTATATAGAAAAGGGGTCAGCCCGAAAATATGGCCAAAAAGCATCAAGGCAAAGAGCCACCTGCTAATTCAACAAAATGATAGGAAATAGAGAAAATAAAAGTAACATGTATTTAAATGATAACCTCAGCGATACGCTCATAGACAACATACCACTTTTCAAAGTCGGGGCAGTGATCCGATACTCGCCCTTTTAATCCTTCAGTCTTTCAAATGAGGTTATCATTTACAGATGTAGCTAACTTCAACAATGCGTTTCAATACTATGAAGAACGCTGCTCCATTAAGCGATCTCGAATCACTTTTTCTTCCGCTTGGCTGTACAGATTAATCAGTTCTCTTACCTTCGTATGATTTACTGATTTCCATTTAGCTGAAATACGTAGTTCATCAAGATCTGGAGCCTCTATTCCCATGCTTACGTCAAATACGCTTGGCTCTGGGCTTTGGATGTGCAGTGTGAAGCCTTCAGCCGTTGCAAAGCCTAATGTACTTTCCTCATGAGTCGAATTTAAATACGCCCATTCATACTGCTCAAATGCCATTAGAAGAGGTAAAGGGTTAGATAAACTGACACCATGGTGCCCAATAAACACACCCACTTCGGACCCTTTATTGTCGATTGCTTTGTCTTTTTTCATCATTACATCGGATAATTATTACTGAAGAAGTGATAGATTACACACAATAAAAACACCGTTCAATAATTTTATTTGCTCCTTATAAGATTTATAAAAAACAATTGAACAACGTACAAATGGTTGCTACGATTTAACAAACACTTAGGAATATTAATATGCGCTTACTAACACTGCTACTTGCCTTTTATTCTATTACCGCCGCTGCCTCAGCTGACAACACACTATTTTTATATAATGAAAATTATGTCAGCAGCCCGAAAGCACAAAATACTTATCAATACAAAGAGCAAAAAATAGCACTAAACCAATCGGACGCTAGCTCTTTTCAAGCTGCTGATAAAGAAGATACTTTATATAACTACGAACCAGAGTGTGGAACAGCATGTACGGTAGGCTATTCAAGCTTATTCATCTTAACGATGTTTGCGCAGCCAATGCCTGAGGAAGATGTAGAGTTTGTTCTATTACCTAAGCGCTAAATGAACTCAATAAAAAACGCCATGGCAGTGCATGGCGTTTTACGTGTTTATAGGGACTGATAAGAAAGTTACAGCTTAAATCGTATGATCAAGCTTTGAAGCTCTTCACCTAACTTCGCTAATTCCGCACTTGCCGCAGAAGTTTGCTCAGAGGCCGCCGCCGTTTGATCAGACACACCCTGAATGGCATTCACACGTATATTCACATCTTCTGAGACTGCGCTCTGCTCTTGAGCTGCCGTCGCGATCTGAATGTTCATTTCCGTAATGGTTGAGACCTCTTCGGTGATCGACGTCAAGGCATCATTCACTTGCTCAGACATGTTCACCATCTGTTGAACCTGCTGCTGGCTATTCTCCATTGCGCCTACCGCTGTATCTGTTCCTGATTTTAATGTATCAATCAGTTGCTCCACTTCAATGGTAGAGTCTTGGGTTTTTTGAGCCAATGAGCGAACCTCATCCGCCACGACAGCAAAACCACGACCATATTCACCAGCACGCGCTGCTTCAATGGCTGCATTCAAGGCCAAAAGGTTGGTCTGATCTGCGATATTTTTAATCACATCCAATACTGAAACAATATTTTCGCTGTCAGCTTTCACCTGTTGGATCACTTCTGCCGACTGCTCTACTTCTTGAGCCAAGGCCCCCATGCCTTGCACCGTGCTTACTACAAGTTCATTACCCACTTTGGTTTGCTCATTCGCTTGTAGTGCCGCCTGAGAGGTTAAATCAGCCCTGCTCGCGACCTCTGAGGCTGTTGCATTCATTTCTGTCATGGCCGTCGCCACTTGATCAATGTCGCCACGCTGGCTGTTTACACCGGCACTGGTTTGCACCGTTACCGCTGAAAGCTCTTCAGAAGATGCTGCAATTTGGCTAATGCTGACCGATAGGTGGCTGATCACTTGGCGTAAATCAGTGGTCATGGAGGCCATTCCCACAAATAAATCACCGATTTCATCTTTACGCTCGGTGTTCACTTCTACGGTTAAGTCTCCTTCTGCAACTGAACGGGTAATACGAACGGCTTCTTGCAAAGGAGTTACAATCATACGTGTAATCACAACACTGATGACTAAGCCAACAAAGATCGCCACCAAAGACAAACCAATGCTGACCATTTCAATGCTGTTAACCTGCTCAGCCAAATGCGCTTTTTGTACTTTGCGCATGTCGTTGATCAAGCTTTCCGCTTCACGAGCTTTGCTCAGCAAGATGTCATTAGCAACAAGCATTTCTTGTTGGATTGATTGGTAATTATTAAAAGACGCCTGGTACTTGCGAATGCTCCCAAGCACGTTATCTGCCATGCTTTTATGTGAGAGATTCGTATAACGTTGCTTTAAGTCTTTCATCAATTGAGTCATATTCTCAATGTGTTTATCAACGTATCGTGCGTATTTTTCATCTGCATACTGAATGTAGTTTTTCTCAGCACGGCGACTTTCCAGCATCCATTTAAGCATACGGTTGGTATCGTCTGCTCTTTCTTTACCTTCTTTAATGGATCGGTGGTTGCCTTTAGATTCAATTAACTGCTCAAAAACCTTTTTTTGATCTTGACGAATGCCCGTTAATAAATCGTCAACAACACGTGCTTGTTCACGCATATTTATTGCTGCGTTATTCGCTCGCTGCTTAAGCTCAATAAAGTGCTTAAACTCTTGATAATATTCACTTGTTGCCGAAGAGACTTGCTCCATTCGACCCTGCTGCTCAGGTTCAGTAATACGGTGCTGAATATCAGGGATCAAAGCCGAGATGTTATCCATTACTTGATTCATGGACTGAACGTATTTATCAGCCCCTCGGATAACGTAATTTTTTTCGCTGACTCGCGCTTCTTTTATTAGCTTAACCATACGATTAACGTCATCGGCAAGATCAACATTATCGCTGACTTTGTTTAAACCCATAATGCCGTTAACAGCAACCAAGGTAGTTAAAACCAATACACTGACAAAGCCAATGGCTAGCTTTTTACCTACTTTCAAATCACTAAACTTAAACACTTAGTCTCCAACATCTTTTACGCAAGCTTAAATAGAGGAGCATCCATTGCTATCGGGACTGCTTTCCATCTGCAGCTTTTATTCTGGTTGGAATAACCAAACACTTAATTTCTTTTGTTTTTATTTAACTTATTAAGAAGATTAAGAGGCAAGATATTTTGCGGGGCGTATTCTATGATCGAAATTATTTATTGTCGAATTTATAAATAACTTTTTCTTACAATTAATATAAAAAGATATAATTAAGACATTAACATTCACTTAGGTTATTGATTATGATGGACTTTATATACCATATTTATCCAACCACCTTCCTATTAATCAATAGCCGCCATGTCTACAACTATATTCCACCAATCGTTCCGTATACTTATTCATTTTAAAATAGAACGATATTAGTCCTTATGTTTTTAAAGGATAATAGTATTAAGCCTTACTTTTAAATAGTTAGTAAAAATATATTAAATTGGTGCTATAAAACAAGCCGAACGACTATGTAATATCAAACCAAAAATAAACAGCCTTTATGCTAAATATTATTTAAAATTCGCCATTATTACAAACTATGCTTACAACATACTCTTCATTATAATCACTGTGTTTTATATTTATTTCTCACAAAGAAAAAACGCCATGACAATGCATGGCGTTTTATTTGCTATTAGAGATTTTGTTAAACTACAGCTTAAATCTCACAATCAGACTTTGAAGTTCCTCACCTAATTGAGCAAGCTCAGCACTGGCTGATGATGTTTGTTCAGAAGCCGCAGCAGATTGATCTGATACCCCTTGAATGGCATTCACGCGAACACTCACATCTTCGGCAACGGCACTTTGCTCCTGAGCCGCTGTTGCGATCTGGATGTTCATTTCTGTAATAGTAGACACTTCTTGTGTAATGGACGTCAGGGCATTATTTACTTGCTCAGACATATTCACCATTTGTTGTACTTGGCCTTGGCTATTTTCCATTGCACCTACTGCCGTGTCTGTTCCCGTTTTTAAGGCATCAATCAGCTTCTCAACTTCAATGGTCGAGTCTTGAGTTTTTTGAGCCAAAGAGCGCACTTCGTCAGCGACAACCGCAAAACCACGACCATGCTCACCAGCGCGAGCTGCTTCAATAGCTGCATTTAACGCAAGTAGGTTCGTTTGATCGGCAATGTTCTTAATCACGTCCAGTACCGAAACAATGTTTTCGCTATCCGCTTTCACTTGCTGAATAATCTCAGCAGATTGTTCAACCTCTTGGGCCAGTGTTCCCATACCTTGTACTGTACTAACAACAAGATCATTACCTGTTTTAGTTTGATCGTTCGCTTGCTGGGCTGCCTGAGACGTTAAATCAGCACGATTCGCCACTTCTGAAGCTGTGGCATTCATTTCTGTCATGGCTGTGGCGACTTGTTCGATATCACCACGTTGAGCATTAATACCAACGCTTGTCTGCTTCGTTACCGCGGAAAGTTCTTCCGATGCAGTAGCAATATGACAAATACTGTCAGATAGGCGTGTCATGACTTGGCGTAAGCCTGTAGTCATCGTACCCATGGCTACAAACAAATCACCAATTTCATCTTTGCGATCGGTAGTCACTGTAATACTGAGATCGCCATCGGCGACAGAACGAGTAATCTGTACCGCTTCCTGAAGTGGACGAACAATTAAGCGAGTAATAACAACACTAATGAGCAAGCCCAATAGAATAGATGCCAGCGCTAACGCAATACTCACGTTTTCGACCGTGTCAATCTGCTCACCTAAATGGTTTTTCTGGTATTGACGTGTATCGTTAATCAAACTTTCAGCTTCACGAGCTTTGTCTAACATTACTTCATTCGCGCGTTCCATTTGCTGCTGAATAGAGAGGTAATTATTAAAAGACACTTGATACTGCTTAATGCTCGCTAGTACTGTTTTGGCCATTTCAATATGACGTTCCTGAAGATAACGTTGTTTTAAGCTGGTCATCAACTGGTTCATGCTCTTAACATGATTGGCTACATTGTCTGCATATTTACTGTCTAAAGACTGAATGTAGTTTTTCTCAGCTCGACGAGTTTCAAGCATCCATTTGATCATGCGGTTAGCGTCATCGGCTTTTTCAATCGCATCTTGAATATCAACATAACTGCCTTGATTTTGAACCAACTGCTCAAACGCCACTTTTTGATCTTGGCGAATATCAGACAATAGCTGATCGACAACACGAGCTTGCTCACGCATGTCTAACGCAGCAGAATTAGCTTGCTGCTTCAGTTTCATGAAGTGCTTAAATTCTTGATGGTAATCATTCGTTGAAGCAATCACTCGATCCATCTGTTGTTGGTGAGAGGCTTCAGATAGAGAGTGTTTTGTTTGTAACGCTAAAGAGGTGATTTTAGCGACCATTTCATCCAGTGATTGAACCGAGCTGTCTGTTTCTCGTATTACGTAGTTTTTTTCACTGATGCGAGCTTCTTTAATGTATTTAACCATACGGTTAACATCATCCGCTTTTTCCACATCCTCACTAATGGTTGTGGTGCCATTAATGCCATTCATTGCCACTAATGAAGTTAACACCAAAACACCACCAAAACCAACACCAAGCTTGGTGCCTACTTTCAAATCACTAAATTTAAACACTTAGTCTCCAACATTTCTTATATGCTTGAAATAGACGGGCATCCATTGCTAAAACTGACTGCTATCCATTTGCAGCTTGTTGATATGATAGGAGTAATAAATATTTAATTGTGTTTCATGATTAACCCTAACAACGATCAACACAGATATATTGACCAGTTGAATAATAGGGATAATTTTATAAAAAGTCGATACTTAACAGTATTCAATTAGCGTCAAAATACAGTCTGTCAAAACAGTATTCGAAATGGGTAATAATCAATATTTTCTTATAAATAAATACCTTATATTTAGAAAGCACTTACCTGACAAAGTTTATTATGTAACTTTAAGAAACAATAATGTTCATTTATTGACCATGTCTTATTTCGCCATCGCGGTTATTTCATTTTCATAATAATCAACAAAGTGAGTATTAAGGTAGTTTTCTAACGCATTAAGTGACATCGGTTTAGCATAGAAATAACCTTGAATAAAATCACATTGGCAGCCAGATAAAATACGCACTTGATCTTTCTCTTCAACCCCTTCGGCTAATACATCGAGGCTGAATATTTTCCCGATAGCGATAATATTTTGTACCATTTGTAAAGACTGAGGATTTGACTCTATATTATCAATAAAACTTTTATCAATTTTTAATTCATCAATAGGTAATGACCGCAACATACTTAATGAAGAATACCCAGTTCCAAAATCATCCAATGAAATTTTAGCTCCTAGCTTATTTAAAGATTGGCATTTGGGTTTTACTTTGTTCATGTCTTCAATAAATAGGCTTTCGGTTATTTCTAGTGTGAGATAATGAATATCAAAGTCATATTTATTAATCAGATCCAGCAGCCTAAACTCAAAATCACTTTTTATAAGCTGTTTTATCGAAATATTCACTGCCAACTGAAAATTAATGCCTAACTTTTTATGAAGTAACGACACATCACGAATGGATTGTTGAAAAATAATATGTCCAAGTCTCGCCATTAAACCACTTGATTCTGCAATTGTAATGAACTCATCAGGAGGAACAAAACCAAGCACATTATCAACCCACCGCACCAACGCTTCAACACCATACAACTGGCCATACTTGTCGAACTGCGGCTGGTAAACCATAAAGGTATCTTGTATTTCAATAGCGCGCCTTAACCGCTGTTCAATGGTAATTTTTCTTAAATACGATCGCTGCATTTCAATCGTGAACAGTTTTGCTCTGTTTTTCTGCTCTTTGGCTTGAAACAAAGCTAAGCCAGCAAACGACAGCAGTTCATCAAACAATTCGCTCTGCTCAGGGTAGTAGGCAATACCAATACTGCATGTTAAGGAAAATTGACGTTGGTTGATCTGGTATGGTTTCGATATTTCACACAAAATTTGATCAGAAAGGGCTTCAATAACGTATTTATCCTTATATTTAGCCAATAACAGAAACTCATCGCTCGCTTTACGGGCCAGTAAACCACCTTTAGGTAGAAGAGCGCCTAATCGTTCAGAAACTTGAATTAACACCCCATCACCAAATTCATAACCATGACTGTCATTCACATGATGGAAATCATCAAGGTCAATGAACAAAACAGCAAATGTTGTTTCACTCGCTGGCATGCACCACTGATGGAAGTTGTCTTTTAAATGCTTTTGATTGGGTAAACCTGTGAGATCATCATGACAAATTTGATGAAGCAGCTGCTCACGTCTTTGGTACTCACGCAAAGACATGACTCTCATCAAAACAAACAAAAACGTCTGTATACAAACAAAAATGAGCAAGCCACTCAGAAACTTAGGAATAAACTTCTCGATAATGGCTCTCTCTGCAATACCCGACACAGCCCAAAGGTCCAATTGTGAATCGTATTTAATCGCCCCTTGAAACACACTGCCAGCCTTGTCTAATGACGTGGTAAATACCTCCCCCGATTCTCTAATTTTACGTAAACGATCACTGCCCAATCGATACAGCTTCTGTTTGATTTGTATAAAGTATTTCAAGTCCACAGGTGTGTAGTAATCGTTATATTCAAATGTAGCCGACGAAAAAAACTGCCGATAGCGATCCCCTCGAATTAAACCGATTTCATGGCTTTCACTGCCGTAAGAGATATTTTGAAAAACATTCGATTTATTCAGTTCTACTGCCGCCCCTAATACGGCAAAAGGAACACCATTTTTATCTCTGATGGCTTTTCGCACCGGAATGATTTTGGAGTGCAGAGATTGGGAAAAATACGTTCTGCCCAACACAAAATGCTGGCTACTCAAAGTTAGCTTAAAACTGGCTTTCGTGTTTTCAGATTCGAGTAAATTAACCACTTTCTCTGGTGCTATATTAGAACTACCAAAAATCATGTCGCCATTTAGATCAAATAAAATCATCCCACCCAGTTCAGGCTGAGACAAAAGAATTCGGTCAAATGTGCTTTGAAGCTTATTTTTATCTATTTCTTTATCGCTCTGTATTTGGTTTCCTAAGATATCCAGTAACGTGCCATGGGCATGAAAAAGTGATCCCACGGAACTTGAGAATAATTCAACTTCATTCCGCTGCTTTTGAAGCAATTGTTCTTTATTACTGCACCACATTGAATACGAAATAAAACAAAGTAGAGCACCATTTATAAAAAACACTACCCAATACACAATCCATATATTTTTATTCGAAAATAGCATCGTCACAAATACACCCGGCCTATAGAAACAAGCAACACAGAATACCGTAACAAAGAAATGGCATTTTACAATAAGAAACTTACTTCTTATTTCAGCACCATCTAAATCATGAAATCAATTCATTCGAAACCATATAAAAGCGCCAGACTTACTTATTAAACAACTAGCACATATCATCCTATCATATTGATAAATATGTACTATTAACCCTATTCACTTCGAGGTTTATGTTCATAAATTGTCCGTATTTTTCTTTATTAGGGACGATTCAACACGCAAAATACAACATATTTATGCTCGAACGCTGATAATTCTATCCATATCACATTTCAAACGCTCATTTTTCTGTAGCATCCTGCCCCCATAATAAGCCTAAAAACAAAAGGTAAAACGTGAAAAGATTAATTGCTCATCGCGGGATGTCTTCCCTAGCTCCTGAAAATACCCTCGCCGCTTTTTCTTTATGTAAAGAGCACGGCATTACATGGTTTGAATGTGATGTTGATATTTTAGAAGATGGAACAGTGATTGTGTCCCATGATGACACACTGGATCGCTGTACTGATAAAAGTGGCAAGCTGTGTCGCATTAGTAAAGAAGACTTAGCCGATATTGATGCAGGTAGCTGGTTTGCTGATGAGTTCATTGGTGAGCGCTTACCGACAATCCAACAGCTAATTAAACTCGCTAATGAACAAGAACTAAATCTAAACATCGAAATCAAATCATGCGCTGCAAGTGCAGCCTTAAGCTACCAATTAATTGAAAATCTAATTGTTGCGCTGGAAGATCTTAACCCAGAGCGTGAGCTTATTGTTTCTAGCTTTAACCACTTGGTTCTGTCTGAATTTAAACGTCGTAGCCCGCAAACCTCTGTTGCCTGCTTATTTGAAAGCCACACTTTATGGGACGACTGGAATGCCACCATCGAATGGTGCCAAGCCGATTACATTCACCCTGAAGACAAGGGCCTAACACGTGAAATGGTACAAAAGTTCAAAGATGCTGGCGTTAAAGTCAACGTGTGGACAGTAAACGATTTAGCTCGAGCTAACCAATTGTTTAACTGGGGCGTCGATGGCATTTGTACCGATATCGCTCATAAATTCCCATCTAAATACAAACAAAAATAATGAGATAGAACAAAATGAATTTATTAGCTAAAGTCGGCTTCGATACCAATAAACAATTTTATGGTTTTTTGTCTGTGGTTATGTCAGGGCAAATTATCTACTCCGCTTTTGAAGCCTTCAAAGGAACATTTTATAACCTTCTTCTTGAAGTATTGAAAATCGACAACACCCAAATGGGTATCTTATTTACCTTAATTGGATCTGCCATGTTCTTCTACATTCCGGCAGGCTGGGTGAATAACCGTTTTTCAGTGAAATCTATTTTGATCACCAGTCTGCTGGTTCGATTTGTCAGTATGATGACCATCATTACCTTGCAGCCAGATTTCACGGTCTTAATCGTCATTGCTGCCATCTGGGGTATCACTGATGCTATTTTCTGGCCTGCGGTGGTCAACGGCGTTAACTTAATGTCGGGCGATCACAACAAAGGCATGGCTTTTGGTTTATTAGAATCTATCCGACGTGCCACTGAAATGAGCATGAACGCCATTATTGTAGGTATTATGGCGCTTGTGGGTGGTTCTATTTTGGTATTCCAAGGCGCGATTGTTTTCTACACATTGTTAATTTTACCTATGGTGTTCTGCGTTTGGAAATTTGTACCAGACAACAGCCTAGAAGTGAAACAAGGCGAGAGCAAAAACAAAGCGGCTCTACAAGGTTTGATCCACGTTCTAAAAATGCCAACAGTATGGCTAGCGGCGATTACTTCTCTAACGGTTTACTGGACGTACATTACTCTGATCTACACTGTGCCATACCTACAAGCAGTATTTGATCTAAGTACAGCTCAAGCGGCAGTCTTCGGTATTATTAATACTGGAGCAATGGGTGTGGTAGCAGGTTTAGTTGCTGGCTCTATCTCCGATTTCATTTTCAAATCTTCAACAAAAATGATGCTGTTTGCATTAGGCCTAACGGTTGTATGTTTGGGTGTGACTATTGCGCTGCCAAAATCTGCCGACATGCTTATCATGAACATGATTCTGCTGATGTGTTTCTCATTCAGCATTTTCCTAGCGAAAGGGATTATTCTTGCGCCAGTAGCTGAAGCTGGTGTGCCAAAAGAGTTCAGTGGTGCTGCGATGAGTGTTGGCTCTTTTGCAGCATACGCTTCTGTATTCTGGGCTTATGCACTAAACGGTTGGATCATTGATACTTACCCAGCGGTACAAGCATATCAAATGATTTTTGGTATTGGTTTAACGGTTTCTGCGTTTGGTATGGTATGTGCGTTTGGCCTGCTGGCACTAAAGAAAAAGCAAGCACCACAATTAGCTACTCAAGGAAGCTAACTTAGCTTATATCAACAAAGAACTAAACCAAAGCCCCCTACACTGCTTTAATATTTCGTAGTGAAGGGGGCTTTTAATTTGAGCTATATTTTATCTGATTATCGCTAAACCTCAGCTCCCATACACTAAATCCAATAAATGGTATTGAGATTTAATGCCAACAGCGATTGTTTTCTATACACATTTAGACAGTTAAAGTTACGCCCTCACTCTATTAATGCCATAACTTCCCCTATCAAGCTTCACTAACCGCTGGCACCTCCTTTTCATCAATAAAGTTACTATTGAAATATAGTTTTTATCCATTTACCTGTTAAAAAAGAAAGAGCGGTATTTCTACATTGGAATGATCACGTCTGCTGAATGATATCTGAGCGGGAAGCATGAAACGTGAAACGAAATATTAAAGGTCACCGTACGAAAAAAGGTAAACAGCATCAAGGCTACAGAGGCTACTTAAACCAGCTAAAGCTCGATGGTAATGAGATTTATATATATAAAATATCTATAGATGTGTAGAATGCAGCCTTCCAAAAAGAAAGCAAAGATAGTTTGTACATCAGTTAGTTCTATCGACTTTTGTGGTGGTAGATTTAAACGGTTGCATTGAATCAGATTTTACTCCTCAAAATGTACACACTAGAACACAAGATATACAAAGCTACTCTTCAGGTTGAGTTCTTTGATACCAAGCTTAGGTTTTCTCTGGAAATACCACAGTGATAAATAAATCACGTTTGATATTAATGTTTTGATAGTGGTGATATTGGCTTATATGCACGTAAGGTGAACGGTAAACTAGATTGAGTGAATGATTTCTCTAGTAATAACTCTGCGGTTTACCTTACAAGTAGAATATTAAAGTTTATTAGTGCGGTTCTATCTCATTGGTCGCGCTTTAACAAGTTGCTCAGTTGTAAACTGTACTAATAAAAAATGAAATATTATTGAAAAATAAGGAAAATGATAAGTGAAAAAATATACGTTGTTTACAGCTTGTGTCATGTTTTTATCAATGGCTTTTATAGCTGAACCAGTGTTAGCTGGGCCTGGAGGCCAGATTGCGTCTGCTATATTTGACTCTACATGGGGAAAAGTTTTACTCGTTGTCTTATTCATATTGTTTTTACCACTTATTGTTATGAACTCAATTAAGACAAAAATTGCTGAAAAGCGAGCTAGCAAAGATCTAGCCTTTATGGCAGTACATAGTGACCATTTTGATTGGTTTAAATTACAACAAAGAGTTAAAAGTTGCTTTTTACGAGTTCATCAAGGGTGGCAAGGAGGAGACCTCACGGATACATCTGAGTGGATGACCGAGTGGTATTGGACTAATCAACAACAAGTTTTTTTGGATAAATGGAAGGAACAAGGGTTAGTTAACATATGTGATGTACAAAGTGTTGGTTCAATCAGACCACTTATGCTTGTTCATCGTAATCATGACGATGGCCATCGTGATTCATCTGTTGTGGTTATAGTCAGTGCGAAAATGAATGATTATTTAAAGGACATAAAAACGGGTGAAATAGTCGAAGGTAGCGAAGAGTATAAAACGGTAAGAACTGTGTGGAGCTTTACATTAGATAATGATGAGTGGAAAGTGTCTGGAATAGAGCAGAGCAATACAATAATGCAATATATAAAAATGCTAGATAACTTACCACCAATACAGTCAACACTAACTCGTTGATCCACTATACGTGCCTTTTACACCAATTTCTCAGTAACTTCTAACCCGTCGGCAGAAACTTTATGGTTTCTGCCGTTGAAGTTTTCCAGATCTGCCCTAAAGAACTCATACCCTTCCAGCACAATAATTTAATTCTTCCAAAACAATGAAATGAGTATAAATGTACCCTTTATTTACACAGTGAATCTTGGTCAGCTTGACGCACTAACGCCATTTCTAAAGAAAATGTTCACATTTTTAGAGAATTTGAATTTCTGCTGAGGAAGAATGAATATTTAACAATATAAAAGTTCACATAGAACATATTGGTATGTTGAATTCTCGATGGTTGATTAGCTCAATTTTTATAACCTCCGCCTATTATTTATCTCTGACCTTATAAAATAAGAAACAAGTCGCTATACTCACAACATCTTATTGATACAATAAATAGTAAGGGTGTGAGATGTTATTTATTACCGCACGTACTCCTAACGAAAAACCTACTTTAGAGTTTGGCCGATCATTAACTTTCGACGTACAAAATACCGATGTCTCTATTCATGAGTATTTTTGTAAACGGAATAAAAAGAAACACTACATTGAAATAGGATCACAAAACTTTTTCAAAGAGCTCAAAGAATTGGATGAAGAAACCCAACTTCTTTTTTATATCCATGGCTTTAATAATCTCCCAGAAAAAGACATTTTCCCTCGCGCAGAAAAACTAGAAGCCCGATTAAATGCGGTTTATTCCAACAAACTAGTAAAGGTAATACCGATTATTTGGCCTTGTGACGATGATTCCCTTGCCGCTTTTGTTGACGATTACTGGGACGATCAAAGAGCCTCAAAAGTCGCAGGAATGCTCTATTCTCGGTTACTTAACAAATTCGAAGCATGGCGAAATAAGGATGAGCAATTGTCTGCCCCTTGCCTGAAAAGAATCAATGTTCTCGCTCATTCAATGGGAAACAACGTACTACAACACGCCATTGCTGAATATGCAGAATCCCATGGCAAAGCAATGCCTCAGCTCTTTAGAAACATTTTTATGATCGCCGCCGATGTAGAAAACCAAACCTTAGAAAAAGGGGAAACAGGCCAATGCATTCCTGAATCGGCTAGAAATGTAGTGGTGTACTACGCCAACGATGATTTAGCTATGCCTGCTTCTAAAATCGCCAATTTAAAGAATCTAACAATTTCTCGTAGACTCGGTATGACAGGAACTGAATGCTTAGAGAAAACACCCAAAAATGTCATCGAAGTCGATTGCGACAACTTTAACAATACATTTGATAAACCCAAAGGGCACAGTTATTTCATTGAAACCAATGATGGAACAACCGTCAGTCCATGCATTGCTCACATGGCACACGCCATAAAAACAGGACGAGTGCAGCATACTAACCGCCAGCATATACTTACCTAAACGGGCGACGTGCTTTCGCCACCAGCTATCAACGGATTATCGAATAGGGTTCACCGCGGTACACTACTCTGTCATTACCGCGGTAGCCTCCAAAAGTTACCGTGCCCTGAACACAGTCATCTGGTCGAGAGCTGTCATTAGCGCAATAGCTGGTTACTCCTTGACCACATACATTCGTGATACCACCATCACCATTACGATCAGAACGCAACCAGCACAACGATGAGCTGGAGTCATTCAAATCGATAAAATAATGAAACTGGCCACGATCTTCAGGCGCTGAATAATTCAGCTGCATTCGCCCTTTCACAGCTTGGGCACTCGACATCGTCAACTCAGACGTTTTAGATCCAACGGGAATTGGTGTATTTTGCTCCGGCGTTACGGCCATCGGATCACCGTGAAGAAACGAGTGCTGCTTCACCGGGTTACTTTCACTCACATCGTAATTTAAACTTGTACAGTTATCGCGTTCATTTGTTACAAACTGGCTGCCATCATAATATTGAACATCAAGAGCGACATTAACCGATGTCGATTCCGAACCGAACTCACTCCCCGCTTCTAGGCGACCGTACAGCAAGTCTTTCATACTGCCTAAACTGCACATATCCGTCGCTGGATGAGTATTTGCCACACAAGCTTGAGGGCTAGCACCAGATGTGTCTTGCAGCTTTTCACCATCAATACCAATAACCCGCAAAGCAAACATCATTTGTGTGCCATCAGAGTCTAAAAATGGCCCATCAGGTGTGGCAGAATCGGTTTTTGTGAACGCCACTAAACGAGCATCTAACGGATTTGTGATCGGCGATGTTGGTGCACTCAATTCGTACACGCCATTCACCCATACTCGATTTTCATCATTATTCAATAAGCGCGCACTTTGATCGGTTTGGCTATTATCAAAAGCAGCATAAGTAAATTCACTGGCACTACTCGCAGCACCTGCCGTTACGTACCCTAGTCGATCATTATCATAGTTTTGGGTGATTTCCCCTGCCTGGTTAAACGCCCTTAATCGATAACTAATAGCAAGAGCTTGTTGATCAAGATAAGTAAAATCACTACAAGAAGAACCCGCAAGATAATTATCCCAAGCTAAATAAGCCGGATAAAATCGACCAATATCGACAGCAGAAGAAAGCGCAATATTGTTACCATTTTCAAGATAACCATTACTGCGAACTGACAAGCTTAATGTCCCGGCTTCACTGTAAGTAAACTTAGATACAAGCTCACTACCACTGCCCGTCATTGTATGTGTCATTCCTGACTGAGCGGCAAGCTTCAACTGGCCAGTCGCTGGCGCAGGCACAATAAGAGGAGATGGGAAAGTTTGGCTGTGTTCAAACGTTAATGTATTTTGAAAGCTTTCTGCAACTGGCTCGCTTCCTGAGCAGTGGCGACTCGGATCAGTCACACAATCAAGCAACGCTTTCACCGTAACATCAAAACTATCCGAACTTGCTAATTCATTGGCATTAGATGGGTTGGCAGCTCTGATGAAGCCACTGCCGCTATTTTGGGTGGCAGGATTAGTGTTTGAACTTCCAGTTTGAACGATATTACTGATAACCAGTGAGTAAGGGTTAAACAATAAAGTGCCTCCCCCTTCCAATTCATTGCCTCCATCTCCCGGTGGTGCTCCAATACCAGTATCATCCTTTAAAGACACCTCAATCTTACCTGCATCGGGATAACGGATAGAAAGTGCATTTGCAATAGAGACCCCTTTACTGAACTCTATATTCACTGAAGTCGCATTAGATTCACTTTTCCCAACCGCCCCATTATTCACTTCCAAGCTTTTATTACCCGAAGGAGCCAAAGGGGTTATGTAGTCTGTCCAAAACTTAATGGTTTTCGTACCTGTGTATTCTTTAATAACATCACACCCTGAATTTGAACTATTCATCCCTACAGCCGTTAAAGTCATCCCCAATGGTCTATTTGCAATATGGGGGCTACTCGCCGTGTAAGTTGCTTTTAAGCCAGAAGGTCGATAAGTCACTGTTTGGGTATCACTTGCTGTAGAATCTGAAGCATTAATTCTGACATCACCACCATATTTATGATTTAAGCTCAGTACCACACTGCCTAAATCATTCGGTGTAAACTGGTAGGTAGCAACCCCATCATCACCCGATCCATTATTTAAATTCCCAGCCCCAGACACCAATGTCCAATCACCTTTAGAGCTGGATGTGTTTAGTGTAATCAAACCAGAATACGTCGTATCAGGCACCCCATTCGCAAGCACTTGTATGGTGACTGAATGTGCATCACACGTTAAGGCATTCACACCAGAGGTAATCTCAATCGTAGTTGTGATCACGCTGGTGTTTTCACACATGCCGTTAAAATCGGTACGCGCAATGGCATTGGGCATGTAATTCACCGTACCATAATTAGCGATATTGCCTTCAGCAGCCACCGCACCATTAATTACCGCACCAGCATTAATTTGGATCGACCCTTTTGAGTAAATAAACCCGTTAACAACGGTATTGGCATCAATAACTAAAGAGCCATTTGAACTGATTAATAGCCGCTCAGGTTTGTCGCTGGTTTCCCCTGCTTGGCGAGGGTTCAAATTGATACTACCGCTGCTACCAGAAGTCGTAAAAGTACTGGCAAACAGCTTTCTAACAGTAGAAGCCGTACTATTTAAATTAAATGAACTGGAGTTAGCCGAAATTCCCCCAGAAATATAGTAGTAATCCTGATTAGAGTTAAAGGTTTCGTCAGGATCAGACTGAGTACGAATGTAATCTACCGTCGGTGAGAATATTGGAATAGCTAACGTTTCAGAAGTGAGTGCATGAACAGCCCCATTAAAGATAGCGTCACATTGGTGCAGGTCTGATGGAGGTGGAGTGACATTACATGCATCACCTAAGTCCACATCTTCCATATCATCTTTCCATGCAATCTCGGTGTTATTTTCCATTTTTAATTTAAGAGCCACCACCGCACCCTCAATTTTAGCGTGATTTTTCACTTCAATTGTTTTCTTGGAATAAACCAGCCCGACAACTTTACTGTTATTTTCGACTGTTATGTTGTCCCAACCGAGTATTGCGATTCGAGATGCCAATGTAGGTTTGATCTCTGTGGAGTTCCCAATGATTAAAGCCTCTTTAACCCAGATAGCTACTGTGCCAGCACTGCCATCGGTCTCAATCGATGTGTTGTTTTCTATGATCAAGTTTTCAAAAAAGTAGTTACCTGGGGGTAGGTAAAGTTTTGCTATCCCTTCAAGCTTCATGCTTTTCACTCGATACGGAGTTGAAGAGGCAACAAATCGAATCACATCTCCGGAGTGGCCATTGATTTCTTTAAATTCATTCCCTGAGTGCGCCCCACTTCCGATCGTCGTATTGGAGTTTGCGTTAATCGTGGTATTTGAGCTGCTGGTAAGAAAAGTCGGGTAAGTTAATAAATCTACATTCTGCCCGTTAGCTGTACATGCCCCATTTGCACAGCTACGAGAATGTGTAGAAGTTGAAGGAATGTTTGAGAACCTGAAACTATCAGAATCAGAGCCGCTAATATTACTACGATGGGTCATTATTAAGCTGCCATTATCCCCTGTCACATCAGCCTGTGGTAGCCAAGTTTGAACAGCTTCAGAAAAAAACGGCGTACATTGATTTACAGCCCAAGAAAGCGGACTAAATAAGAAAAGAAATACAAAAAACAGAAACGGCCAACGAGCAAGCATAGCAGTTAATAACCTCATTTAACTATCCAATATCGCTTCAAAAAAATATGAAACTTATCCCTCCTAGTTAAACGTAGTGCAAGTGTGGAATATGTGCAGCAATGCTTATTTATTTATGTAATTTATTCGATTTAAATCACGGTTTTATTTTTTAAATACAATATATTAGATCAACAATTGATTGGTTTTGCGTATGAGTTCACACCTTGGAGTAAATCGGTAATCAAATCTTATAAAACAATTCGTAAATCAAATTGTTCTCTAACTAGCAGCAGTAACGATGCATCTCCATAGACATTTTATTGTTTATATAAATCCAATTTCATATTAGCCTTGAGTTAAACCTAATCATAAAGGAGTAGTATGAAAACAATAAACAGTAAGCCATATTGGGGTTTAATCACGCTGCTCCTTTTTATATGTGTAGATAACACAGCAATTGCCATGGAATTCGAGTTTGGTCGTCTACGTGTAGATGACTGCATTCAGACTGCCGACACTGATCGGTGTACTATCACCTTTAGCAAAAGCTACGCTCAACCTCCCTTAGTTTTTTTAATGCCCACAATTACCAAAAATGGTGAAGACCAACCCTCTAGCCTTCGGTTAATGAGCGTAACAAATACCCAAGCTCAATTTCGACAGATTGTCGCGCCAGCCAGAAAAGCCAAAGCTGGGATCCCATTTAAACCAACCCCGATGACAGACATTGATTACTTAGTGGCAGAGCCCGGTATACTAAAGCTATCTTCCGGGGCACAGCTGTTGGTAGGAAGCTTTACCACAACTCAAACGATCCGAAATGATAAGTCGACAAAACCAGCCCAGATAGTGGGTGGCTATGAGACTATTATGTTCAACACCTTCGGATTACCCAGCTTTGATCCATGGCATGGAGATACCAATTTACCACCAGGGGTCATGACTCAAATTCAGTCCATTAATAATCGGTATTCTACTAACGAACCCAACGGCCATTATGCCGCCAACCAACCTCAATGGATGACTTCGGTATCGAAAGACGTCACATTCAGCTCTTTTAAGTTTGCCATTGAACTGTCTGAAACTCGTGATGCCAACATCACTCAAGCGGAAACCGTCGGCTTTGTAGCAGGGTTAGGTACAGGCTTTGTTACGGGCAAAAAGTTTTGGTGGGGTAGTGGTGAAACCAAAGACACATTAGGCGATGGAGAAGAAGTTTATCGACCTGTAGAAGAAGAATGTGAAGCATACACTCCTATTCCGGCCTCTTTTTCAGCCCCACCTATTTTGGTAGCGGCCAAAAATTCCCGCCATGGTAGTAATGGTGGGTGGTTACGCCGCTGCTTTATGAAACCCGATGAAGTCAGCTTTGTTATCGAAGAAGACATGGATTCAGATAAAGAAAGGAAACACCATTGGGAAAAAGTGGGCTTCTTCTTCTTTGAAGCCCAGAAAATTCGACCTGTTTGTGAAATATTCCCTAGCCCAGCTCAAACATGGGAAACCAATACTAATGGGGAACTTCTTATTGATAATTTGTCGAAAATCAATGGTGCCTCAACCATCGCAGGCCAACGTTTTGTTGGTTTTTCTGCCAACAAAGTGAATGATGTTGCTTCTGCTGGGTGTAACGGCTCAGTCTGTCAAGGGGATACAGGGCTAATGGTTCCCAAGGCTAACCTAGAAGATTTTCAGGCACCAACCGATCCCGCGCTGTATTACATCAATCTTGTCAGTAACCAAACGTTCCAAAACGATGAACACATTGGCGCTTTAACCATTAATAACAATGTAACCGCAACGTTCAAAGCTGGGGTGTATTGGATTGACAGCCTTAACCTAATTGGCGGCACCATTAATATCCCAAATAACGAGCAAGTCACCATACACACTAAGGGACTGTCTCTAAGCCAAAGCGCACAAATAAACAGCAACCTCAGTTCTGAATTGGTGGTTATTGTTCATGACCTCCCCTTTAGCTTTCAGAACTCCATACACAACAGAGTTGATTTAGCCAATGGGGCCAAGTTCACTGGATTGCTGTACAGCGAAAAAGACGTTGATTTAAGTAATGCTTCCACCATTGAAGGGGCTGTGACTGCCGCCAATCTTCGCCTTCATGGAGCCGGAAACCAAATTATTGGTGGTGGTAACTGCTTTGGTATTCCCCAGAATACTGAGTTAAAACTCTCACCGACAACATCAAGCGGACTCTCTTGTACAGGAGTTGATTTCAACTTATCTGTCGTTGAAAAAGGCACCACCCAAGAAGCGGATTTTACGGGATCTATCGATATTAGCTTAAATAATGATTCAAACATAGATGCCTGCTTTGTTTTAGAAGGAAACTCTCCACCAACCAACTGCGGAGAAGAAGATAGCCACCGACAACTTACTGTGGCCTATCCAACATCTCGACGCTTTTCTATTTTTAGTAAACAAGCAGGGGAAGTCTACATTAATGCTCAGGTACAAAATACCAGCGAAATGGATTTAGCAAACGTTGGCCCATACTCTTTTTTAGCCAATGGTTTTTTATTGGACAGCGGTAACGATGTGGATTCTATTAATGGTGGGCAAATCGCGGTGCGACCTTATTCGCTGACTATACAAGCCGTTTCTTCCAACAACAATTCATTGCAATGTCAGCCACTTGAAAATTACACCAACAACCAAGTCCCCTTACTGTTCAGCCGCTCTAGCCCTGCTGGAGAAACACCGTTAGGTAACTATACCTTAAGTGATTCCACCCAGCGCCACACCATAGAAACCAACACTCCTGTGTCACTTACCTTTAAATCTGGCGTTGCAGTCATCAGCAACACAAATTTAGGCACACCATTAACAGGTGTATATTCAGAAGCACAACAAATATCTTTATCTGTTACTGGGCCATCATCTTGCACAAGCAGCGGATGTAACAACGCCACAATGTCTTCCAATACTTTACCTTTATATCATCGGCCTTTTGCGCTATCTGTTTGTTCACCAAACAATCACACCTTACCTATAAGCTACGGAACCTCAAACAGTGGTGATAAATTAGCGATAGCAGGACAAGGTGCTGACGTTTATATCAAAGCGGTCCCTTGGGTTTCTCAATACGCCAATAATGATGGCAGCATAAAACAGCCCAGCATTGCGAATGGCACAGCTACGCCTAACTACGTCAGTTACGCTAAAGCCCTATGCAGCAAAAGTGGGTTAAAAGCCTTTGATGGGACTTTTAGCCTCAATGCCAGCCTACATTCACCCAGTAATGCGACTTGGGACAATTCGAATTTTAGTCACCTCACATTGCCTCAATTAGCCAATGCCCAAGGATACACCAGCACCATTACATGGAATGACGTTGGCAGCCTAGCCCTTTCACCCTATAAAGAGAACTATCTTGTTTCAGGTTTAAATATTCCTGCAACACAGTTTGTTATGGGCCGCTTTGTCCCCAGTCATTTAGCCATCACCAGCAGCCAATGGTCGTACCCTACAGGACAAAATGACTTTGCTTATATGGATCAGCCATTTCCGCACTCATTCGTGGTGGAAGCACAAAACAGCAGTAATACCGCGACTCAAAATTACGGCCTGTTTGGTGACAATTTTAAAACCCACATCAGTCTAATGAGTATTGAAAGCCAAAAGGCAAGTGGTACCAATGATTTGTCCTCAAGAATTAAAGACGCAAAGCAATACTCTTGGGGCGGCGCCGAATGGAACTCTACGAAAAACACATCACAAATGAGCAAAACCCTGTCCGATTTTACCTTCCTGCGCAAAGAAACTAGCGCATCACCTAGAACCACAGAGCCAGATGGCCCTTATACGTCAGAGAACACACAATTTGGCCTGTACGCTTCACACGTTGTGGATGAGGTAAATTTCCAACTGTCCCCTAGCGATCCACTTCGCCCAACCATTACCATTCGCCATGATGACTCCGGCTTAAACACGAACCAAGGTCAAGCCTATCTGACTCAACCCAACGTTCGTTATGGCAGAATGACGCTTACCTCAGTCGGCGGCACTCAGGATCAGCTTAGTACTCCACTTAGCATCGAGCATTGGACTGGTTCTCAATTTGAAATTAACACACAAGACAGCGTCTCTTATTTAGATACGGTTTATCAATGCCAAGAACTCATTTGGCCTAACAGCTTACCCGCAAACTCCGCTCCTCAGCTGAGCTACATGGCAAGCGATGGTTCAACGGGAGGCCAAGCTTCACTAGGAGAAAATCATCTTGTTCAAGCCAAGCATGACATTGAAGGGCTCAGGGCACAAATGAGAATGTGGCTACTCATCAACTCTGAAAATACAGCCAAAGAGTGCGCTAACCGACCAAGCAGCAGTAATAATGAGCATCAGCCTTGGCTACTGTTCAATTGGCGTGGAGAAGGAGATGAAGACCCATCTATGGTGGCTACCTTTGGGATCTATCGTGGTAACGATCGCGTCATTTATCGCGGGGAGCCCAAGATAGGTAGCCTGCGCTAGGCCCTCTTTAAGGTGCGTTGTCACCTTCTAGCACGCAGCACTCATCTTGTAAAAATCCGATCACGCCCTCCAGTATTTCGTATTGGGCCACACAGTAAAGTGTGCGCCCATCTCGGTGCTGAACCACAAGCCCCGCCGACACTAAACTGGAAATGTGATGCGAAAGCGTTGAATTAGGAATAGAGAGCTCTTGTTGCAACTGACCAACAGGCACCCCTTGATGACCCGACTTCACCAAATGCTTATAAATGAATAATCTGGTTGGGTGGCCCAATTCTTTCAGAGCCTTAGCGACACTTTCTAAATCCATGTGAAATCCTCATCTGTTTTTATATTTCGATAATAGCAGAAATATATTGACACAATAAAGCGTCTCATCTTATATTTCGAATATTCCAGAAATATAGAAGTGTTTAATTATGACTCCTGAAACCATGACAATGCTTGAAGAAGCCCTAGGTATGTTCGCTTTCCTTGCGGTTGAACTGACCATTCTGTTCCTCGTGATCAGTTATTTTGTCGGTGTACTGCAAATGTACATTTCACCGGCACGGATCCAGTCAATCCTAAGCTCGAAAAACGGTAAAGGGTACGTTGTTGCCGCCTTCTTAGGTGCGATTACACCGTTTTGCTCTTGTTCAACCATTCCATTTTTAAAAGGTTTATTAAGAGCAAACGCTGGCTTTGGCACCATGATGGTCTTTTTATTTGCAAGCCCATTACTCAACCCGATTATTATTGGTCTATTTGCCGTTACGTTTGGGCTTAAAGTCACTCTGTTTTACTTTATTATTGCCATGGGAGTGTCCATTGTTGCTGGCTACGCTCTTGAAAAATTAGGTTTTGAAAAAGAAGTAAAACCAGAAGCCTATCAAGCTCCAGCACCTTCTGGTTGCCAGTCGAGCTGCTCTGGTAATAAAAAAGTTGAGAGCAAATGGATCACACTGTGGCACTCTACATGGAAAGATTTTAAGAAAGTTTTGCCGTATTTGTTTGGCGGTATCGCACTAGGCTCGTTCATTTATGGCTTCATGCCAACGGATTTTGTGGCAGCCGTTGCCAGTGACACAAACCCATTTGCTATCCCGGTTGCAGCAGTGATTGGTATTCCACTGTATATTCGCGCAGAAGCGGTGATCCCACTCAGTGCAGCACTCGCAGCCAAAGGCATGGGGTTAGGTTCAGTCATGGCGCTAATCATTGGTAGTGCAGGGGCAAGCTTAACGGAAGTAATTTTATTAAAATCTATCTTTAAAAATAAAATGATCATCGCGTTTCTGACTGTGATTCTCAGCATGGCGGTACTGGCCGGATACAGCTATTCGATCTTGTTTTAGCAATCCCACGCCTTCGAAACAAAAAAGAGGTGAACCACACGGCTTCACCTCTTTTTGATGTCTATTGATTCTGTTCTTATTTATTCACTTTTAGCTTTTAGCTTTTAGCTTTTAGCTTTTAGCTTTTAGCTGGCAATAAAAACCTTTTGGAGAAAGAGTAAACGCAAACTCTTCAATCACTTCTGAACTCGGCTGTAATGGCTCTACTTCAAATTGCTTTAATAACGCCGTCATAGCCAATTTGATTTCCAACATCGCCAACGCACGACCAGGGCACAAGCGCACGCCCCCACCAAAAGGCTGCAAATGAGAAAAAGAAGCACCTCCCTCATCCAACCAACGCTCTGGGCTAAATTCTTCGGGCGCTTTAAACAACTCTTCGTTATGTCCATTAGCATGCAGCATCACAAAAACAGGCGTCCCTTTAGCAATATTATGATCACCAATTTTCGTATCCACAATTGCTTCTAAATACAGTTGCGGCGCAACAGGTTTTAAACGCATGGTCTCGTACATAACGGCGGTTAATGCAGGGGCTTTTGGTAGGGGCCACTCTAACGTTTCTAACTCTGCCCCCATTTCATCACACAATGTTTGCTGCCATTGTGGTTTTTCCGTTAGTAAAAATGACATCCAGGCTAACGTGTTGGCTGTGGTGTCTTCTCCTGCTAATAACAACGTGATGGCATTAGCAAAAATATCATCATCCGATAAATGCGCTTCAGACTGTTTGGCCGCTAACATGGCCTGCAAAATATTTTCAGGCACTTCAAACAGCGCCGGATTGTCAGCCATTCGTGCTTTTTGAACTTCAATAAACGAAGACACTTCTTTACGTACATAAGCTAATGAGGCATCGAACTCTTTATCTTTCGCAGTAGGTACAAAACGCCATAACGGGATCGGTGAAGTAATACGTTTATTGATCATAGGGAAAATAACACGAATGGCTTTTTCCAGATCCGACTCCCCTTTTTCAATGGAGTTCACATCCGTACCAAACGCCAGCTCAATAGTCACATCTAAGGTAAAACGTTTGAACTCTTGCAGTAAGTCGACCTTCTCTTGGTTCTTTGCCAGTAAAGAGAAGCGGTTTTCTAAACGAATGGAATGTTTTTTTAACGCAGGCAAAAAAGAGCGCAGATGGCGAGGCTGGAAGGCAGGATCGGTTAATAGACGATTCTTTTTCCAACGTTCTCCTTCTGCTGAAAAAACGCCATTCACACCCGCTTCTTCAAACACCGATTCAATATTTTTTAAACGGCGAAAAACATCCGGCCGGCTTTTCAATGCTTGTTTTACGTCTTTCGCATCTGAAATAACCAGTACTTTTTTAGCGCCTAACCGTAAATTAAAGCTCGTGCCATATTCCTTTATCCATTGAAGCATTTGTTGATGAACATTCGTTTTTTTTAGTGCTTTAACATGCCCTAATAGCCCCATAGAAGGTGGCATTGGGAGTGAGTTCATTGTCACTTATCCTTATGTTTATTATTTTGCTTCTCATTTTGAAAATTATATCTCACTAAGAGTTGTAGACAACGTTTTACTTCATAGCTTAAACCACTACAAACCTGAACTACATTCACAAAAGAAATGCAAAGGGAAAAGGACAAAACATCATTGCAATTCAGACACTTAATGTCAGATAACTTTACAATTTCCTGTATATTATCTACTGATTCTTTGGCTGTTTTATTTAATAAATAAATAGTCTATGTAAAAATCATAGGCTTATAACCGAGCTCATAAATATGGTATTTCTTTTGCTCAAAAAGCTTACTTAATTTTATTTATGTAAGGTTCTTTGATGTGTAAGACATACCTTTCAAACAATTGTATTATTCTGCTTTCATTGCTTTCTGTTACATATAGTTGTAATGCAGAGCACATAATAAACCACAGTAAAGCACAATCACCTTTCTCCATAAACTTAAAGAAAGAAGAACCCAAACCCAACTACAACACGAATTCAAGCAATACCCAATTATCACTACATGAATGGCTATCTTATGCTCTGCCACAAGTGAATTCGATCATCATAAAAAAAGATAATGAGTTACTTTCTGATATTGAGCTAAATCCAAATATTAAAAATGGTAAACAAGAAATAAAAGAAGCCATTGTGAACTTAAAAATATCCGAAGGCAGTTGGACTCTTTCTAGTTTCCTTAATATGGATATTTATCGATATTAATAAGAGTAGGCTATATCAAGCAACTTAATGAATAACCATATTGTTACCTTGGAAAGACTTCCAAGATAACAATAGATTAAGAAATAAATTTGATGATATATATACATCAAGGTTATTTGTTATTATCTTCATTGTTTAGCTGTTACTGCCAACAGCTCTCTTAACCCCAATCTCTTTTGAAAGTCTACTCTCTTGTTTCAACGATACAAAATCCCCACTGCCATGGAACTTTCTCGCGCCATTTGGTTTCCACGTTTCTTTTAAAACGGCACCAATAGAAGTATAAAAAGCTTCAAGCTCATAAACATTCTTAATAATACTCCACTTACCAAGACTCACAGCAGCTAATGGGAACTCACCAGCTTCTGCAACCGCTCGTATTACGCCATTATGTTCAATAACCGATTCTTTTTCTTCTCTTATCATGTGTGTCACGAAGTTAACTTGCGCACCATGGCGGATTGGATTGTATTGTTCACTTACCCCTCTGTAAGGCTGCACCGCTGAAATACTGCTATTAATTGCATCAATAATCTGGCGCTCTTCCAAAGAATCAGAAATCACCGTTCTAGGGCGGCCAGCTCCTCGGTGAGTAAGCATGTCATGTGTATCGTAATCACCAGTATAAGCAACCGCATTTTGATACTGTTGTATTTTAAGTAATGTTGGCGCTAAATTATCTACATCAAGAGGAATAATTTCTTTGCCACCATTAACACCAACAATATACAGCCCCACAAGACCTAAACTCTTATCCCAATGCCCTACACAACCAAACAACCCTGCGTCTTTTAGCTTTCTCGCCACAGATTGTCTTACTACCGCGTCAGGATAAGCTTTTTTAAGGGACGACTCTTTAATGGTTTTTTCTAGAATATCATGGCCTTTCATAGGAGCGCCTTTTCCCACACAAGAAATAGTATGCTCGCCCGCCTCTCGAAATGTTACAGTAAACCTTCCTTTTTGCGATGCTGCGGCTATAGCAGAAAGGTGATCCTTATGAATAAAAGATTTAGTAATAATATTTTTAAGATGTTCACTAATTGCAGGTAGCACGATAAATCCCCCCGGATGTTGATTACTTACATAATCATCGTGATTTTTATAAGAATTAAAGTCGTTATAACGAAAATACTTTGATACTGTTTATTAGAACTTCATCATTAAAGAAATTCTAAAGACACAAAAACCAATACGTTGATAACCATTAAAATAACAAATGCATTAAGCCACAGTTTCCACTTTAATTTAGGGTAGCCATACTCTTTGCCCTCTATTGTTTTAAGAATAGCAAGAGCTATAGAGGCGATAGTCACCGATATTCCACCAAAAGCCACCCCAGCAAATGAAAATGGAACACCTGCGGCTAAGATTCCGACTATAAAATACACAAGCATATAGCTAATGAAATACTTAAAGGCTGGTTTCATAAGGTATCTCTATCTAAGTATTGATTCTAGTTTAGAATAGAAGGTTGGCTTATATTTCTACTCTAAACCTACCCACTCATAACTATTATTAAAATAAAGCATTAATTTATAATCTAAATCTATGGGTTAATATTCGTTTTATAACATAATTAACTCATTGTTCAGACCCTTAATTATACATCGTACAATTATTTAAAAGGACAACTTATTATAAAATAGTACATCATGCAATTAATTTATGAACTACCTGTTAAAATTCTTAAATTGTTTTATTTTCATGCTCCACCTGAGCAGCTACCCAACGAGAAAACGCAACAAATTTAGGGCGATACTGCATGCCTTCCGGGCACACCAAGTCGTACCCCATATCGGTATCAATCGCAGGGAAAGGAGAAATAAGCTCACCGCTTTCAATGTATTGCCGAGTAAAGCGCTGTCGTCCTATCGCAACCCCAAGAGACTGGCGTGCCGCCATAACATCGAGATCACTGTAATTAAGCACCAAACGTTTTTTCTGGCAGTCAATATCAGCTCCCATTTCACTGAGCCAAAGCCGCCATATTTTTGAGTGCGAGCTATGAATAAAAGTCACCTCTCTTAGCCCCTCTATCCCTTTCTCTAGCAAACCATAACGCTCCGCGTATTCTGGAGAGCAGATAGGAGCCCTTTTTTCGAGGAATAAATGCTGGCAGTGAAAACCCGGGAAGTGACCATCACTGTAAAAAATAGCCGCATCCACAGGCTCATATTCAAAATCTAACTGCCTTTCTTTTGTGATCAAGCGAATATTTAGGCTGGGGTATTGTTCTCGAAAACTGGCTAATCGTGGCAATAACCACAAAGAGGCAAAACACAATGAAGTACCAACACACAACTCACCACTTAATTCATTACTACGAATATCTTCTAGTTCTGAAAAAATACTTTCGAAAGATCGGTTTAATGTTGATAGTAGCCGTTCACCTTCAGGGGTTAGCTCCATTCTTCTTGTTAAACGAACAAACAACTTAAACCCAAGTGACATTTCTAAATTTTTGATCCGATGACTCACCGCACTTTGCGTTAAGTTCAATTCACAACCCGCTTGAGTAAAGCTTAAATAACGCGCCGCCACACTAAATGTGTGCATATTTGCCAAAAGCTGTTGTCTTTTATCCATTACATTCTATGCATTAATAAATTTAATCCATACTATCTAATCTTTCGTTTGTTCGCTTTCAAAAAAAAAGATTAAATGGCGTTATTGGAGCAACTAAAACGCCAGTAAACATAAGATTTTATGAGCGATTAATAAGATTTCCCGCTCTGATTTTTCCGAAGTAAATTACAGGAAAAGCATGTTGATCATTGATATTTAATACCAACGCCAGAGATAGATTCATGAATTTAATCAATTCATGCTACTGGGTAACTGTTCTTAATACAACGAACTTAGTACTCCCTAAATTATAAGGATTTCGTGATGAAACTGATTATGAATGCCGATGATTTCGGACTCACAACTGAAGTGAACCGTGCCATTATAAAATGTATGGAGCACGGTGTGGTGAAAGCCACTACCTTAATGGTTAACCAACCCGGCACAGCCGATGCCATTAACCTGATAAAACAAGGCAAAGTCTGCGGTGATGTTGGGTTGCACCTCACCCTAACCTCTGGTCGCCCTATTTTACCCGCGCACGCGGTACCCGATTTAGTGGATGAAGATGGTTATTTTTTATCTAACCCAGTACTTACGAAGAAAAAAACGATTAATTTAGAGCAAGTCTATAACGAACTGTCTGCCCAATACCAACATGCGATTGAGTCAGGCGTTAAACTCAGTCACTTAGACTGCCACCATTTTGCTGCTACGCTGCCACAAATAAAACCCGCCTACATTGATTTTGCAAACAACGTTGGCCTTCCTTCACGGCGTGCTGATGTTTTCGAGCCCGGCCAATCTGATCTACACGTACCCACGCCTGACGCTCTAGACATTACTTTTTATGATAATGGCGCAACTTTCGTGCACTTACAGACTTTGTTATTACAGCACCAAGCCGACTTCCCTCATGGAATATTAGAAGTCATGTGCCACCCAGGTAGCTTTAACGACACCAGCATCAACGCCATTTCCAGCTACACAACACAGCGCTGTAAAGAAACCCAGATTTTAACCTCCGTAGAGCTAAGCAACTGGCTTGCAAAGTATGACATCGAATGTATCGGTTTTTCTCAGCTTTAAATTCGACTGTTGTAGCCCCCTTAGATACCAACGAGACTTTAGTAAACTCTATAAGCAATAGCTCAAGGAAAGGATTGCTAAAAGCCTTAATTGACACCTTAAGGCTTCTTAGTAGCTTGAAAACAGGTGCACTTTACAGTGTAAATTGTCGGCATTAGTACCAAGGCTAATTAAAATTAATGTAACACTTTGTAATAATAAGACGTCGCACATAACTGCCCTTCTGGCGAGAGCGCAAAGTTAGGGATCTCCCCTGATTTCACCCAGCCAAGTTGCTGATAAAATGGCTCAGCACCAGAACCAGATTGCGTGTCCAATACCAATAAACTTACCTGATTATCGCGCGCTAATAACTCAACTTGAGCCATCAATTTTGATGCAATCTGTTTACGCTGATGAGCTGGATTCACAAACAATTTTTGCACTTCTGCTCGATGAGAGCCATTGTCTTTCTGGCATTGTTCTAACTGCACTGCCCCTACAATTTCATTTCCTTCTTTTGCTAATAATAACAATAATTTATCATTAATTTCTTTTTCTACTTCCTGCCAGTATTGCTCTGCTTTTGTCAGTGAGAAATCCGCTAAAAAACCTACTGACGCCCCCGATTGCACCGCGCTTAGCAACCCCAAAGAGAGCTCTTTAATGTCTTTTGATGATAACTGGTTCGCTACACTAATTTGTATGCTCATTGCATCCTGCCTAAATGATATCCATGAAAAATAACCGCCATCTGTCTTACTACACTTTCTTAAGTGCGTGCAAATTCATCATATTTCACTGCCCAACCCTACTTTCACAGCCAAAAATAATACAAATAAATTGACTTAGATCACATGAGCATGAAAATGATAATTGATCTCATTATTAATCTCATGCAGAATGCGCGCAAATTTATAGAACCACTGCATGTTTTAGTCACTACTATGCGAATAAAAAATACAATAATACTTCTTGGCGCACTTGTTAGCCCAGCCCTGATGGCAAACACAGATAACAACTGGTTACGTGACGACAGCCGCAGTAACCCAGATGTTATCCAGTTTCTTGAAGGTCATAACGCCCAAACAGCCCAATACATGCAGCCTTTACAAAAAACGACGGATGCTCTTTTGGCAAAGTGGCAGGGTATGTCTCCTCACAAAGCCAACAAACCTTGGTTAATCCAGGGCAACGCACAGTTTCGTATTGAAACCATTGATGGTGAGCGCACGCTTATTCAAGCCAGCCAAGATAACAATGAGAGACGCGTTTTACTTAACTTGGCACAGCGTGGCAAAGCACATGATTACTATTCTCTAGCCAACTGGGCGATAGACGCAAACCACAACTACCTTGCTGTGGCAGAAGATCTACGTGGCTCTGGGCAATACCGTGTACAGGTAATCAACTTAACATCAGGTGCCGAAACCACGGTTGCCAACAATGTGGAATCGAGCCTAATTTGGTCAGCCGACAGCAACGCTCTGTATGTTATTGGCCAAGAAGAAAAAACGCTTCGCTCTAATGCCGTGTTAAAGATCGATCTGGACAATAAAAATGCCATCACCACTGTGTATGAAGAACCAAATTCTGCTTGGTTAGTCTCGGCCTACCAAGCCAGCGATCGACAATACGCGTTAGTACAAACCAACAATGAAAATGCCAGTGAACAACGCTACTTAGACTTAGCCACTGGTGAGCTTTCTGAGCCTATCATTTCACGCCAAGATGGCCTCGAATATTACTCAGACATTGCCGATAACCAACTGTTCATGATGAACAACCAAAGCGGTAAGTTTGCTCTGTATCGAAAACAACTGAGTTCAGCTCAAGAAAACTCAAGTCCTGCTGAGTTAACGCCGATCTACACCCCTAAATCCGATCAAACTTTGGAAGATTTTTACCTGTTTGAAGCGGGTGTAGCCCTTAAGATAGAGCAATCACAAAGCAGCTACCTAACTGTTCTTGCCAAAGGTGAACAGCAAACAACGGCTCCACAAATTCCACTCAGCGGACAAGGCAAAGCGGCATGGATTTCTCGTAATGGTGACTATGCCAGCAATGTGATTCGAATTCGCAGCATGTCCATGACAACGCCACCAACATGGCAAGAGTTCAATGTACAATCCCACCAGCTAAGTACGCTGTCCCAAGATCAGTACCCTGATTTTAACCCTGATCAGTACCGCTCAACCCAGCTCCAAGTGGATAACAACGGCGTGTCTGTCCCAGTAACATTGGCCTACAAAAAAGAAGCTCTGAAATCGAATTCACCTGTGATTTTATATGGTTACGGTGCGTATGGCGTCACAATGCGCCCCTACTTTATGCCACAAATTGTTAGCCTGTTAGATCAAGGAGCCATTTATGCAATTGCTCATGTACGTGGTGGTGGCTACTTAGGTGAAAACTGGCATGCAGAAGGCAAAGGCATTAAAAAACAAAACGGTATTAACGATTTTATTGCCGCAGCTCGTGTTATGGCTCGTTTCGAAAATAAAAAACGTCCGTTGTATGCCATTGGCAGCAGCGCAGGCGGTACTTTAGTCGCAGCTGCACTCAACCAAAAGCCAGAACTCTTTTCAGGGGCCGTACTGCAAGTTCCTTTTGTGGATGTTGTCGCCAGCATGTCTGACAGCACACTTCCTCTAACCGCTCAGCAATATGGTGAATGGGGTAACCCAAACACATCTTCTGAACTTGCGGCAATGGAAGATTACGATCCATACCAAAACATTACTAAAAAACAATACCCACCAATGCTAGTACGAGTTGGCCTACACGATTCACGCGTACCCTTTTGGGAAGGCGCAAAATACGTCGCTAAGCTTCGCCAAACCAGCACTAGCCATGGCCCATACCTTTTGCATACTGATTTTGAATCAGGCCATTTTTCTGATCGACGAAAAGCACTGAAGAAACAAGCTCAAGAATACGCTTTTCTTTTAAATCTACTAAATAACAAGTCTCAAATTACGGAGTAAACCAATGAAGTTAGCACCCGTTGCCATCGCTGTACTGAACGTACTGGCGGTACAAGCCGTATGCGCGCAAGAAGAGCTGACCTACATTGAAGAAGTGTTAGTCACCGCCAATAAAATCGAACAACCAATTTCTAAAACTCCGGGCTCTGTCGCTGTTATTCAAAGTGATGAAATTGAAAAGCAAGGGGCAACAGAGCTGTACGATGCCCTTAACCATGAACCTGGCGTCAGTGTCACGGGTGGTGCAGGCAGACCACAAAACATTACCATTCGCGGCATGACGGGGAATCGCATTGCAATCATCAAAGATGGCGTAAAAGTCTCCGATGGCTACGGTGCTAATGCCTTAAATGACAAAGCAGGCAGAGATTCTTTTGACTTAAACGATGTAAAAACCGTGGAGGTCGTGAAAGGCGCAGGCTCATCCATTCATGGTTCTGGCGCTATTGGTGGCGTTGTGGTGCTAACGTCTAAGGCACCACAAGACTACTTGCAAGGTGATGATTTCTACATGGATGCTGACGCGACGTACACAGGCATCAGTAACAAATACAAAGGATCAAGTACCCTTGCTTTTAGAGCTGGAGACACCGATAGCCTACTCAGAGCCAGCTACTGGACGGGTGAAGAAACTCGTAACCACAAGCAGGACTTATACGAACGTACTGTTGAAGGAAACAGTTTAGGCTACACAGTAGAACACTTTGCTACTGATACCACCTTGCTCAAAGGCCAAGTAAAATACTACCAATCAAGAGCAGAGCGCAATGAAGGTTCTGCCTTGGTCCAAACTGATGGAAAATGGGAAGCCGATAAATTCAACGAAGACAAAACCACCACCACCATCGAAGCAAAAGTTGGGGTTGAGTTAGATTCTGAACACTTTTTATTCGACACTTTAGATTCGAACGTTTATTGGCGCAATACCAACAACCAAGCAGACACCAACGTACTCATGTCTCGCATGAAAAATGGCATCCATGAAAAACGACGTCAAATTGAATCACGCGATTTTGAAGATGAGTTAATCGGGTTATCTGCGACGGCAAAAAAGCAACTGCACACTCAAAACACAGAACATAACCTAGTGTATGGGCTGACGTTAGAGTCTAACCGCCACGCAAGGCCAATCACAAAAACCCTGATTGATTCTAATGGCATACAGCCTCAACAGTACGTGCCTTTTGTTGAAGCCCGTACCAATACTTTTGGCGTTTACGTGAGCGATGTGATTACGTGGAATAACTGGTCATTAGTTCCATCTCTGCGTTTCGATCATCATCAAATCAAACCAGAGTCTGAAAACAGCATTGGTGGAATTGCAGTCTCTTCCCAAACCAGCCAAGAGCTGTCACCAAGTCTGTCATTGGCTTATCAGTTTACACCTGAGCTAAACAGCTACGTTAGTTATAACCACGGTTATCGCGCACCAAGCTACGATAAGATATATGGTTATAACCCACACCTGTTCAACGCTTTCGATCCTTTCATCATCATTCCAAACATGGATCTTGAAGCCGAAACCAGCGATAAATACGAGATAGGTACCAAGTACCATGATCAAAAATGGACGCTGTATGCTGCCCTGCACTACTCCAAGTTCAAAAACTTTATCGATGCGAAACGCGAGTCTTTCAACTCAAAAGATGGCTTTTGGTACTTCCAATATAAGAACCTAAATAACGTAAAAACATACGGTGCTGAATTAACCGCGAGCTACCGCATGACGGATCAATGGCAGATTTCAACCAGCGCAGGGATCACCGAGGGTAAAGATGGCGATAACAACTACATCACTGCCATGACACCGCTAGAAGGCAACCTAACGCTAGATTATCAGGCCAACAAATTCAACTCTTACCTGCGTATTAACTGGGCTGCGGCGATGGATAAGACATCAAGGTGTCTGAACGACTTAAACATGATCGAGAAATGCGCAGAAACAGGCAGCTGGGCAACGGCGGATCTCGGCTTAAGTTACGAGCTGATCAGTGATCTGGATATCAGCTTAAATGTCGTGAACGTTCTAGATAAAGAATACACGCGCTATCAAGATGTGGCAGGCATTAGCGAAGCTCAAACCAAATACTCAACCGAGCCGGGTCGCTACTTCACCGCTCATGTGAAATACCGCTTCTAAGGAAAGAAGAAATGAAGAAACCTCTTACTTTAACGCTGGCCTCTTTGGTGTCAGCGGCGTTAGGCAGCGCATCGGTTCAGGCTGGCGAGTGGGATTACCCAGCTCAAGCCGTTCAAATCACCGATGCCGCGCAAGCCAAAACCTACTTGAATCAGCACTACCCAGAAGCGGGAGAGCTGACGCTGCGCTACACCTCCAATAGCGCTTTAGGCACACATTACAACTTTAATATCACACTAAATGGTGAGTATAAGCAGCAGCGTACTTTGGTATTAAGCACCGATAAATCCAACATGGTATCGCGCGTTTACAAAAGCTTAGAAGACACCATTGTGCGTAATGGTGTTGCGACTAAAGCAGCTGAACTCGAAGCACCACGTACTGTTGATGCAGATCTTGCGCCTTCGATCGGCTCTGGTTCATTGGTTGATCACTCGATCAATGTGATCTCACCCGATCTTCGCACCATGAACCAAACTCCACCACCAGAGAGTAACTACCTTAACGTGAGTGACTACCCTGGCAGTATTCATTACTTCACCAAACAGGCTAAGTTTCTTGAATCTGAAGGCAAGCTGTATTTATCGAACAATAATGTTAAGCAAATTGATATTAAACAGCTGCTATTACCTGCCGATGAGCAAGGTAATCAGGCTGTCGATCCCGGTACTTCTTTTTTACCACCTGAAGGGTTGAGCACATTCACTAATGCCGCACAACTGGCTCAAGTGGATCTTAACGATGAAGCAAACTTCCTGCAGCTGATGGCGTTTTATCACTTAGATAAATCCATCGACTACTTAAAAAGTTTGAACTTTGATGTATTTCAAGGGCCACTTCTGTTCGATGCGAAAGCATTAAGCACAAATAACTCATCTTATTATATTGGTGCGAAAACCTTAGCTTTTGGTATCGGTGGTTCACCAGATGCTCTGGATGCAGACATCATTTTACATGAGCTAGGCCACGCCATTAACCACCACATTACCCCAGATTGGGCGTATGGCCACAGTGACACCATTGGTGAAGGCTTCGGTGACTACTGGGCTGGCGCGTATGGCTACCAATTACAATATGAGCAAGGTACAAGCTTTGAGCTAGACACTGTATTTAACTGGGATGGCTACTTTGGCCACCAGCGTCATACACGCAGCTTAAACAATCAAAAAGCACGCTATTACCCAACAGCTGAATATCGCGCTCATGAAAGTGTTGGCGGTGAGCTGGGTGATGAGCTGTGGTCTACCCCTCTGTTCCAAACCTTAAAACAAGGCGTTGCTCTATATGGCGCTGATGCTTTCAATGAAGTAAACACCATTATTTTAGAAAGCTTCTACGGCTTAGGTCGTGGCGTAAAAATGGATGATCTCGCTGAAAACATTTTGTACGTCGCAGGCGAGCTGTACCCTAACCGAGACTACCAACGCTTGTTTAAAGCGCATTTTTACTTTCATGGTTTACTGCGTGATCCTTTTGAAATGGTAACGCAAAGTGTGTTCATTCCGGAAGGCACTAATCCTGCTTTCAGCTTAGTGCCGACCAAACGAAAAGCGAGTATTAACGCTGAATTAAGCAGCAACTTAACAGGGACACAAACCATTCAAAATGCGGCCTTTGATAAGCTAGATATTACTTATCTTCCCAACCAAGAAATGACATGTGGTCAAGAAGTCACCGTTTCTGCCAATATTAACTATCAGTTTAATGACAATTTACTAGAAAAAAGCACCAAACTGTCAAAAGACTACATTTATGGCACGCCGATTTTATCTCATGAACCGAGTATATTTGATTCCATCATTCCTGATGCGCAAACAGACAGCAGCGGCCGAGCACAAATTGGTTTCAAAACCTTTAATTTCTATATCAATGACAACCTACCCGTTATTGATGACAACTTCGCGGTGCAACTGCATTTAACACACAGCCAAATTACGGATCTGGATATCACTCTTGTGTCGCCAAATGGTGAGCGCATTAGCTTAGTAAAACATCAGCAAGTGTATTCCGACACCATCAATACCACTTATTTACTGAGCCATATGCCTGAGTTAGCCGCTCTGAAAGGCAGCCCAATCACAGGGGCATGGCGTTTAGAAATTTCCGATCACAGCCAAGAGAATAGCGGGAAATTACTGAGCTGGGGTGTGGGTAACTTAACCAAATTTGCCTGTGGCCCAATCCCAACTATCGATAGCAAAGTAACCCCAGATAACGGCACCACCAGTGGTGGAAGCAGCTCTCTATTTGGCTTATTTGCCTTACTGGCATGTGCTTGTACTCGTTTAGTTAACCTTAAAAAGAAGAAATAATCCTATGAAATATAAATTAACTTCCCTAGCCGTCGCGCTGGCACTCACAGGCTGTAATGGCTCAGATTCTGGCTCTGGTAACAACACCGCGGATCTAACCTACTCAGTAAGTGGCGAAATTACCTCAGCAGTAGCAAAAGACAGCACGGTGTGTGCCGACTTAAACCATAACTTTATTTGTGACAGTAGCGATCCAAGCGCAACCGCACAAAATGGCCGTTTTACCATCACCAGTTTAAATAAGAATATTTTAACCGCGCCATTAGTCACCAATGCCAACACAGGTGTACAAGCTGCAAGCCACCGCTCAGTACAGGCAGCCAACAGTGCTGAAAGCCAAAATACTGCCACCCTAGCGGCACCGGGCCAGAAAAAAACCACAGGCAACATCATTAATGGTGTAACGACTCTTTTAGCGGGCTCCATGGAAAATGGTTTAACCTTAGCCGAGGCTGAAACCAAGCTAAAAGATAACCTTACTGTCATCGGTATTACACCGCCAAACGATCTGCTTAGCAATACAACTGACAGTAGCTTAGCCACTATCGAAGCGAACATGGTAAGTATTTCGAACCAGATCCCCGCTAACGAAGCGTACTTAACTTTAGCGGCTATCAGCAGCACCATTATTGACAACAAAGCGGTGTTAACAGCTCAATCACCAAGTGAAGCTGAAATCTCACAAATGATCACGGATACCAAATCAGCGCTATACAACGTGACTCTTAATGACACAGGGGTAACACGCTATTTCAGTGATGCAGGAGAAGAACAAGCAACACCACAAGCAGACTACCCAGGGCAAGACGCGGAATACGGCTTAGATAAAACCGAGGTAAACCCAAACACCAACAACGGTTTTAAATTTACCAAGTTAGACGCCAAAGGTACCCCAGTTGCTGATGATGCCACCGAATGGTCATGCGTAAGAGATGAGCGTACTGGCCTAGTCTGGGAAGTGAAAAGCAGCGATGCAAACTCGATCCAATATAAAGATCGTGCTTTTACATTAGAAATCCCAGGTGTACATACACCATTTTCTAAAGACATCGCAGAAGCCACCTGTAAAACCGCAGGCGATAACGTTTGTACGACTCAAGATTACATCGATTATCTAAGAACAAATGCCTACTGTGGTAAAACCAACTGGAAGCTACCAACCAACTTCAATATTTATAACTTACTCGACTTTGGTGAAACAGAGAAAGACAGTAACGGTAAAGTATATGGGTTCACACTGAAGTACTTCCCGAATCAACCTACTGGCAGCCCTGATATTGGTGAGCAAGAAGGTGAGCTATGGAGCTCTGGCCTTTATTACCCAGAATACGGTGAATACGTTGAAGGAGAAAAAGCCTTTAATTACGTGAAAGCCCGTGGAGCGGTACGTGGGGAGATCACCAGCATTCAAGTTTATTCAGATAAAACACCACAAGACAATGATTACTCGTACCTATTTCCTGCTCGTTTAGTTTCTGTAGAAGGTAAAAAATAATGAAACGTTTACTGTTAATTTCTGCTTTATCTGTATTGCCAGCCACAGCCGTGATTGCTCAAGAGTGCTCAACAGATTTTACTTCTACCGCACCTAATACCCGCTTTATCGATAATAATAACGGCACAATCCTTGACCTAAAAACCAACTTAACTTGGATGCGTTGCCCACTTGGCAAGGAGTGGAACCAAGACAAAATGACTTGCGATGGCACGGCAACAGGTATGTATTGGCAATCTGCCCTGAACGACGTTCAAGCAATTAATAAAAGCACAGTTCACCCGCTGCATAAATTTGGTGGTAAAGAGGAATGGCGCTTACCAAACATTAAAGAACTGGTTAGTTTAAAAGAAGCCGCTTGTTACCACCCGGCAGTCAATGAAAAAGCCTTCCCTGGTGCTTTTACTTACGAACTTGGTAATACTACGACCGTTCTTTGGAGTGCAACACCAGTGGGAAGTGAGAGCCGAGTAATGAGCTTTGACGCAGACAATGGTGATGTGTACGCCCAAACCATCACCAGAGCTGACTATGGCGTTTTGTTGGTTAGCCAATAAGTACCGTCTGGCATAATACAAAAAAGGCTTGGTGATTTTGAATAAAAGTCACCAAGCCTCGTCTGTTTTAATCTTGCTATTTAGTGCCAGATAAAGGAATGTTTAATGGTTCACTACATTGCTCTAAAAAGTAAGACAAGGTGTTGTTTATAGGCTGATACGCTTCTTGAAGTGCCGGCAATGGGAACAGTTGAACTTGTGCAGAATACTTAATTTCTCTGATTACAGGATAAAGGTTCTTAACAAAACCTTCATACATTTTATTTGATAACTCCCGCCCCTGCTTTTTTTGTAATTCTCTATTCACATCTAAATCCATGTATAAATTCCTGATCTCCTTTTTATAGACGTAAGTATGCCAATGTGCTATTTCATCGTATGATGCCCGTCTTTCATAAAACTGAACAACAGTATCCATTAACACCTTGGCTCGCACGATAATATGATTTGCAAACTCGCAATCAGTCAGCCTATCGAATGGAGACTCATGAGGCAAACGGTAAGTCTTATTAAAGATTTCTTCATCAACCGTACTCCTTTGGCTCCGGTGTCGGCCTTTAGCTACTGCAACAGATACCTCCACAGAGGCATACGAGTAAAGATTGAGATCCAGCGTTGTTCGATGAGAGTGCAGGCTACTGAAAAATCTGGATACTGAGATTCCATAGCATACATCTTCAGCTCTCTCGTCAGAACCATAAACCTCTTTATACCTTTTAGGGATGTGTAACTTGCTCCCGTCATCCCTAGTTAAAGTTAAAGAATAAAGTAACAACTCTTTGTAGTATGGCTTATCAAAACAGAGCTCAAGCACATCACTATTTACAATAGAAAATGATGTTACCTTAGGAGGAGGACCAGAAAACCACCCAGCATATACGCTACTAGACAGACCTAACAAAACAGGGATTAAAGACAAGTACTTCATTATTGCCTACTAAAAAATTAATATAAGAATACCATATAAAAACAATATTCTTATATTATTCATGGCATTACAACAATTTTTGAAATTATAACTTCAAATATTAGTAATATATATTTTTTATTCGTTACCCTACTAACAACCTTCAAAGAAACGTCGAATAACAATTGGGCCGACGGCTTTCTTACCCTCTGATGTGACGGTTAACGATCGAGATAAATGCACGAAGCAACGCTGTGATGCGATTTCTTTAAAGGTCAACTCCTTATCCCCAAAATAGACATAAGTACTCGGAATATCACTTTTTTCGGATGCCGACATCATCAAACCATCCACATTCATAACATTGTTAATATTTTCAGGCGCAATACTCAAATAACCATCTTGAAGCTTTATATCCGTATGAGGAATCGTGACTTCTCCGGGCCTGTTGTCTACACCCGCAATCATCGCTTTTTCCATCACTAAGCTGTCCGCGGCATTAAACGAGCCAATAAAGCCATTCAATGTTGCTACTCTGGCATTAGACTGAACATTCAAAAAATACGGGGCGGCCACAGCAGACACTATGCCAAGAATCACAATAACAACGATAAGTTCGATTAGGGTAAATCCTGACTGTTTTCTTAGTTTATACAGCTCAATCTTTAACATTCGTTTTTTAGTCACAAAAAATAAAACACCGTTAAATTATAACGACTAAAAATCATATTTATAATTTATTTATCTTAATTTTGACGCAACTAGATTTATTTAACCACAACCCATTCATAAAGCAAATCACTGAAAGAAAAAGATATTTCTACTAAATAAGAGATGTACAACAGAGTGCAAAGTCAATATATTGAATGGCACACGCTATAAACCACGTTCACTGAAAGGAGTTCTATTATGTGGTCATTCAAACACAGCGGTAGCCCACTGATACTCTCATGCTGCCTTGGGTTCAGCTCATCTTTACTTGCCGCCGAAATCCCCAATAAGCTAAACCTAGCTGCCCCAACCAAGGCTATAACTCATCAATATTTAGTCGCCTTTCAACCAAGGCCGTTAAGTTACGCGGGGACAGAATCAGAATACCTAGATTCGTTAATTGATTCACATCAACTCAGTGTATTAAAACGCTATCCACAATCTCTTAATGGTGTTTTGATTGAAGCCACACCAAAGCAGGCACAACAGCTAGCACAAAGTGAGCATATTCAGTACATCCAGCAGAACCAAACTTTTGCCCTTTCCCCCGTGATATCCATGTCCAGCACCCAAGTAAATCCAGAGTGGGGGTTAGATAGGATCGACGAGCGCTTTTTACCTACCGATAATAGCTACACCTCAGATCGAGATGGCACAGGTGTCACCGTGTATGTTCTGGATACAGGCATTCGTATGTCTCACTCGGAATTTAACAGCCGAGCAACCAGCGGCTGGGATTTTGTTGGCAATGATGCCAATGCCTCTGACTGTCACGGCCATGGCACACACGTGGCGGGGATCATTGGTGGAGTCGCAAAGAATGTTAACCTTGTCGGCGTTAGAATCATTAACTGTGATGGTGCAACAAGCTCAGATCTTATCGTTTCAGGGCTAGAGTGGGTTTTGAACAACGCTACCTCTCCTGCCATCGTCAACATGAGTTTTGGCGGCGTAACCTCAGATCTCGCGATTGATAATGCCGTTAATGCGTTAATCCAGAACAATATCTCCGCTGTCGCCGCCGCAGGCAATAATAACTCAGACGCCTGCAACGAAACGCCAGCCAGAGTACCTAATGCCATTACCGTTGGTTCAACCACCAGCAGCGATGTTCGTTCCGGCTTTTCTAATAAAGGTTCATGTTTAGATATTTTTGCCCCTGGAACGGATATTAAATCGGCTTGGAAGAACTCAAATAGCTCTCATTCGATTATGAGTGGCACCTCCATGTCTGCCGCCTTTGTTTCTGGCACTTTAGCTCTGGGTTTGCAAACAAAACCAACCGTGTCGCCTTCTGTTGCTCGAAATTCATTAGTGGATGCCGCCACTCTAGGTGAGCTATCGAGTACTGGCTCCGGCTCCCCCAACAAGCTTCTGTTTACGGATGTGCTTATCGATTACCCATCCACCACGACAAAGTGGGATGATTTTGGTAACAATGATCGCTGGGATGCCCAACTTGTGGGGGACTTTGATGGTGACGGTAAAGACGACCTTGCCAATTTTGATCCACTCTATGCCAAATGGTGGGTGTCTCGCTCTACGGGAAATGCCTTTACTACCACTCATTGGGAAACGAACGACACTAGCCACGACATCACTTCTTTCCATGTCGGCGATTTTAATGGCGATGGTAAAGATGACATCGCTTATGTCGAAAGCACCAACTATAACATTTGGGTTGGCCTGTCTACGGGCAGCAGCTTCGAAACCACGTTATGGAAAAACTTAGGTTCACAAGGAGGATCTGGCTGGCAAACGTCGCTACTGGGCGACTTTAATGGCGATGGCAAAGATGATTTTGCTCACATGAGCTTAGAAGACGGTGATTGGTGGGTAACCCTTTCAAATGGCAATACGTTTGACATGACAAAGTGGGGACGAACCAGCGATCTTACTCGTTGGACATATCACTTAGCGGGTGATTTTACTGGCGACGGCAAAGATGATGTGGCGCATTTTGATAATGAGCAAGGCGGCTGGTATGTCAGTGTCAGCAGTGGATCTTCTTTTTCTGCCACGCGATGGGATAACTTTTCTGATTTCAGTGGCTTAACCGCACGCTTAGTCGGCGACTTTAACGCTGATGGCAAAGATGACATCGCTAACTTTAATTCCGACGATGCTACGTGGTGGGTTTCTCTTTCCAATGGCAGTCAATTTACCACAACCAAATGGGTGGATTACCATCATGAAGATGGTTGGAAGACTCACATCGTCGGCGATTTTAACGGTGATGGCGAAAGTGATATTGCCAACTACCGGACCACAACAGGTAAATGGGGAATGTGTGAATCTCTGCCGCAGCAAGATGACTTTTCCACCTATGTGCTCAGTGATTACAACAATAACTCAGGCTGGACTACCCAAGTCGCAGGGGATTTCACTGGTAATGGTAAAGATGATATTGCCAACTTTAATCCCAACAATGGCACATGGTGGGTAACTTCTAGCCATTAATCACAAACACTAAAATCGGCCGTCGATGCATCATGATGGATTCATGGGCGGCCTGTTTCTTTCCCTTGCTTCCCTTTCTGCTTCTGCCATTCCAATTTAGTGCAATAACCATTTTATTTTCACCATATTAGTGCAAATGCCCGCTTATTTCGCCCAAGCGGCTATAGTTATCAAGTGATTGCACATTGGCGTAAAACTTGTAGTGCTCCTATTTTGTTTTTGTTGTTAAGGAGGTTTTTGATGATGCACGATGCATTAACCGTAATTTTAGCTGGTGGAATAGGATCTCGACTATCCCCACTCACCGATCATAGAACCAAGCCCGCTGTTCCTTTTGGTGGTAAATACCGCATCATCGATTTTACTTTAACAAACTGCCTGCATTCTGGCCTTCGACGTATTCTAGTCTTAACTCAATATAAGTCACATTCACTTCAAAAGCACTTGCGCGACGGTTGGTCTATTTTCAACCCAGAGCTTGGAGAATATGTCACGAACGTTCCACCACAGATGCGCAACGGTGACAGCTGGTATACAGGCACTGCCGATGCCATTTACCAAAATCTTTACCTACTTAAACGCAGCGAGGCCAAATACGTGGTGGTGCTTTCTGGTGATCATATTTATCGTATGGACTATGTACCAATGATAAAACGCCACAAAGAAACAGGGGCAGATGTCACCATTGCCAGCATGAGAGTCGATAGAGAGGAAGCCAAACAATTTGGTGTAATGCAAATAGATGAGAACCAGCGAGTTCTCACGTTTTGTGAAAAACCCGAAAACCCAACCCCTTTAATCGAAGATCCGACTAAGAGTTTGGCTTCAATGGGCATTTATGTGTTTACCACCAAAGCACTCATCAACGCATTAGAGCACGATAACCTTCAACTCAACTCCAACCACGATTTCGGTAAAGACATCATCCCTAGACTGATCGATCAAGGCCACGTCTACGCACACCAATTTGGTGGAAAAGAGGGCCGAGTAAGCCAAGATGCTTACTGGCGAGATGTGGGCACCCTTGATTCCTATTACCAAGCCAATATGGATTTGCTGCAACCCACACCGCCGATGGATTTGTACCAACAAGATTGGGCGATTCGCACCTATGAACCACAGCTCCCCCCTGCTCGCACCGTATCATCTGTTACAGGCAATGAAGGCATTTTTATTAACTCCATTATTGCTAACGGTGTCGTGAGCACAGGAGGATCAGTTCAGAATTCCATTTTATTCCCTAAAGTGACCATTAAAAATGCCGCCGTGGTAGTAAATAGCATTCTTTTTGAAGGCGTCATCATAGAAGACAATGCCTACGTACAAAACTGCATTATCGATAAACACGTTACGATACCCGCTGGAATAGAAATTGGCGTAGATCCAAAGCTTGATGCTATGCGTTTTAAAATTTCAGACAAAGGCGTGGTTATCATTCCATCAGATTATAACTTTACACCTTGTCTCGTACCCTAAACTTCACGTTTGCATCTTCATCATTCCCTTAGAGAGCCCGTTATCCTCACTAACGGCTCTCTTACCCACCCTATCATTGTTGTAATATGGAAACAGATATTTGATTAATGCCGCATATATCAACAATTGTCATTCTCTTATTATTCCCCCAGCAATTAAGCCAACAAAATAACTAAGAGAATATAATGAAAAAATTAGCCATGGCCATTACGACATCCATTCTTCTGTCCACGCAAGCAGCAGCGGCCCCACAATTGATCAATACCGTGCCAAACCTACCTGGAGCAGAGTCGATTGTCTTTGATGAAAGCAAAGGGGTGTACTTTGTGTCTCTTCAAGCTGGTGACAAACCGGGAGACGGCTCTATCGTTGCTTTAAACACCGATTATCAACTGATTGCAACCATCGCAAAAGGGTTGGAGAACCCAAAAGGCATCGCGATTAAAGGGGAGCACCTCTTTGTTAGCGATATGGAGTATTTAGTCGACATCAATCTTGCTTCAGGGCAAGTAACCAAATACCAACCTAAAAATGCCGAATTTCTAAACGATGTCGCGATTGATGGTAATGGTGATGTTTACGTTTCAGACATGTTCACTTCCACCATCTACAAGTTAACAAACGGTCAGATCACCACTTGGCTAGACACTCCTGCCATCGAAAACCCAAACGGCCTACAATTTATTGATAACAAGCTCTACATTGCGGCATGGGGCTACTTTAATGATGCCAACCCTCTTGAAGCACCATTTGGGCGAATTCTAAAAGTAAACCCAAATACTAAAACGATCACCGCCATTACCCAAAAGCCACTGGGCAATTTAGATGGCTTACAAGTCGACAAGCAAGGCAATTTAATCGTATCTGACTGGAAACAAGGTGCGGTGTATTCAGTAACAACCAATGGTGAATCACAACAGATCCTCGATGTTCCTCGTGGTGCTGGCGATCTGCTTTATTCCCAAAAGAAAAATACACTTCTCATACCAATGGCATTAGAGGGTGAAATTCTCGAATATAAGTTGTAAAGCACTCATAAATAAAAACATCTAAACATTCCTAACAAAGCCCTTGTATTCCTATCTTTGCACGTCTTATTCAAGCTTATCGTTCGCAGAAAGGTAGTTTGCATAGAAGTCATTGGAATTCACGGGCTTTCCAAAATAGAACCCTTGATAAATATTACCGCCGCATTTTTTCACAAAGTCGGCCTGCTCTTTCGTTTCAATGCCCTTCGCAACAACGTTGATTTCTAGATTATTAGCCATAGAGATGATCGCCGACGTGATTTTCTGGGTGTTTTGAGGGCTAAAAAGGCTACTGATCAACTGTCTTTCTATTTTTAAAGTGGAAATAGGTAATGCATGTAGATATTTGAGTGACGACGACTCTGAACCAAAGTTATCCAAAGAGATGTTAATACCTAGGCCCTGAATGTTACTTAACGTTTGTAGAAACCGCTCCTCGTTCTGATAAAGAATACTTTCTTGGAACTCGACTTCAATGGATGACGCATTCACTTCATACAGTTCCAGCAAGTATTTAATTTTACTTAGCAAACTTTCATCTAATAATTGAACAGGTGATAAATTAATAGAAAGATAAAACTCTTTTCCATACAAAGCTTGCCATTTAGAAAGTTGCTGAACCGACTCCCGTAATGAGTAATACCCGATTTCAATAATTTGCTTCGAGTCTTCTGCAACAGATAAAAAAGACTCAGGAAGAAGTAAGCTGAACATCGGGCTATACCAACGAAGGAGAACTTCTGCCCCCATCACCCTATTGCTTTCGACATCAACCAGTGGTTGATAGTAAAGTGACAACTCATTATTACGCAGCGCGCTGGACAACTGGATCTCAATTTGGTGTTTTTGGCTTAAGTCAGAGGTCATCCTTCTATTGAAGAATTGGTATCCTTTATTATCAATGTGACAGTGAATCGAGGCAGAATTGGCCTTTCTAACCAAAGGCATAAAGTCTTCAGAGTCTTGCGGGTATATAGAAACGCCAAGACTAACCGATAGCACTACTTTTTTGTCTTGTATGCTTACTTCTTTATTCAACTTTTTAGACAACTTCTCTGCGATTTCAATAGTCTCTTCTACGTACTCTTGGTTATCGCATAAAAAGAGAATGCATATTTCTTCATCTGATACTGATGCTAAATACACGGTGCTCGGCAAAATAAACGTCAGCTGCTTACTGACATAAATGGTCACTTTTTGGCTATCTATTAAGCCGAGCTCCTCTCTAAGCTGCGCATAATTGTTGATTCGTAAAGAGATAACCGACAGCTTTGGCTCCGACTGCTTCAAATGATCATTAAAAAACTTCTCTAGCTGGGATAAGTTTGGCAACCAAGTAAACGAGTCTCGGTATTTTTGTAGGTTCGAAATCTCTTTCTCTGCGGCGTATTGATCTATCGTTTGAGCCAGTTTTTTATTCACATACTCTAGCTGGGTAGTACGCTGTAAAATCTTACTTTCTAGCGTCTGATTTTGATAAAAAACATCGAGATTACTTTCAACCATCTTTCTGAATAAACTGAGTAAGTTTCTTTGTTTATCTGAATAATGGTTTTCTTTGTTATCCAGTATACATATGGTGCCAAAAGCTTCCCCTGTCGGCCAGTTAACAGGCAAACCGCAATAAGAAATCATCCCCAGAGCGATGTCCGGGTTAGTGTCCCAATCCACATCTTTTAAAGCATTAGGTACTAACAACTCTTGCTGATTGGCAATCACCGTTTCGCAATACAACTCCCCTTTTAAGGACTCGCTGTCTCCAACTTTATAGGGGTTACCTTCTGTATTGCTGCTCACACACACGGAAATATTTTCATCAGACACCCGCATAATCAAAGCCGCAGGAATGCCCGCTTCTAAAGCAATATGGTTCAATAACTCCTGCCAATCATTGAGGATTTTAGGAGGTATGTCAGTTTTTTTATAACCTTTAACGTCCATAACAGCCTCACCTAACCAAGCCATTTTCTATTATTATAGATGAGTTCAATACTCAAAAAGGGGTATGCTACTGCCAATCACTAAGACCATACTTACTAAGAATTTTGTGCAGCTCGCCTGTTTCCCGCATTTTAATCAAACCACGTGTAAAAATATCTGCATATTCTTTAGATTTAGCGTGATTAGGAGAAAAAGCGATATAAACTCGATTTCCATCATTTAGCAAACCAACAGCACGAAAAGCGCCATTGATTTCCATTAATTTTGTCTGTTGCCAGAATACATTTTGATCCTCAATAACAACGTCTAACCGGCCTTGTTGCAGTAACTTAATCAATGGTTCTAGAGGGCTTGCCCCATGTGAATAATAAACACTCTTTGGATTACGGACTAAAAACGCATCTAACTCATCACCATAGCTATATCCCTTAATTACCCCAATCCGTAAATTTTTCAAATCGTGTATGCCAGAGATCGTTTCAATAGCACTCTCTTTGTTGATGAAAAAAGCGTTTTGGGCCCGCCCAAACTCTTGCGATGGAAAAACAAAATCTGGTGCATCTTCTAAAAAGGCGCCTATGATGGCGTTGAACCTTCCTTGCCGAGTACTGGAAATGGCTCGCTCCCAAGGGCGCACCGTGTACATAACTGAATGGCCATGTCGACTAAAAATATGCTCTGCAATTTCAATACCATAGCCAGGTAAAGTTGAATTCGGTGCCCCATTATAGGGATACCATTCATCGGCAGTGATCGTGATCGTGTCGGCACGACAAACAGAAATAAGGGATAAAGAAATGAAAACAGTGAATAGATAAAACTTCATATTCCGCAGCACCAATGCTTCTAACACCTCTTATAGTGTAGATACATGATCAATAGCTTGTTGCTTAAATTTCCTCCCGAACGGTAACACTTTAAACCGAATACGATTTAGGAAACAAAGCCAATTTATCACTACAACATAATTCCCAGTAATACCGAATTGGTATTGCTTACATAGCAATTCAGCCTCAAAAAAAATGATGAAATAATATTTTCACTATAGAAGGAGGATATATGAATAGTAGGTATATTGCAGAAGGTCTACAAACAAGTTCTATTGGCTATGGCGCTATGGGACTAAGTGAATTTTATGGTAACACTAATGAAAAAGAGTCCTTAAAAGTACTTAATCAGTTAATAGACTTAGGGATAAATTTCATCGATACCGCTGATTTTTATGGCCGTGGTCATAATGAAAAACTCATTGGCCGCTTCCTTTCAAGCCTAGATCTGAATACCAGACATCAATTTAAAATAGCGACTAAATGTGGTATTGAGCGCTCTGCTGATGCTGCGTATGCAAGGCGTATTAACAACACACCAGAGTACATTACTAAATGCTGTAATGAATCACTAAAGCGCCTAGGTGTAGAGCAAATTGATCTATTTTATTTGCATCGAATAGATAAAGAATTACCTATCGAACAAAGTATGGAATGTCTTTCTGGGCTAGTTCAGCAAGGTAAAATAAAACATATAGGTTTATGCGAAGTATCAGCAGAAACACTCAAACAAGCCCACTCTGTTTTCCCCATTTCGGCGTTACAAACAGAGTACTCTCTATGGACACGAAATATTGAAGATGAAATCCTTCCTGTCGTTAAGTCTTTAGATATAGGATTGGTTCCCTATTCTCCACTAGGGCGTGGTTTTTTAACTGGAGCCTATAAAAATAACGACAGTTTTTCTGATGGCGATTTTAGGAAAACAAATGAAAGATTTTTACAAAAAAACTTAGACCACAATAGTCAGCTCCTAGAAAAAATCAAACCCTTAGCAAGTAAATACGACGCCACACTTGGGCAAATCGCTCTTGCTTGGTTATTAGCCAAATACAATAAGCTTGTACCTATTCCAGGAACAAAGACTGAAAAATATTTAATTGAAAATTCTAATGCATCGAACATCATATTAGAGCCTGCTGACGTATCAATATTAGATAATATTCACAAAGACGTAATAATAAAGGGTAGTAGATACAATAAAGAAGGAATGAAAGGGGTTAACGTTTAGCCCTTCTCTATTAATTAAATTTTCATTAAAAGCCAAATTTGAAATAGCAAAAAAGCTCTAGGGAGCACAACCTCATACCTGATAAAAAATGAGCCCTATTTCGAATTTGGTGAACAATTAGATCAAGCTAGGATCAAGGCGATTAGAAGCAGTCACAAGACGTCCTATTAAACTTTATCTATTAGGCTGTTCAAGCCTTCTAAAACATGTTCTCTTTCTTCTGATTTAGAGACAACAGCATAAACATCAATATTCAATACTTTTTGAGCCTCATCTATAAGAGGTTTATACGTTAAACCTTCCTGAGTAAAAGTGCACATGGATGCGGGCATTAATGCCATACCTTTCCCTAAGGCTATCGCAGAAAGCATAACAAGTGAATCTTCTGGCTCTTTTACCCTTTTAATAGAGTAAGGAAGTTTTGAAAAATATCCTTCACATTTATCATAAAAAACAGGGTTTTCTTTGCGTGAAAACCAAAACAAAGGCAGATCACCCACTTCTTTTAATGACACTTTTGCTTTCAAAGGGTCGACATAAGAAGATGGCATAGCCAACAACAACGGTTCTCGGTATAACCAATGAAAATCATAATTATATGTACTACATAGACTTTTCTCTCCTGTTATCACAATATCCATTTGACCTTTAGAAAGTGATCGTAATAACTGCTCTGAGTTTAACCTTTGAATCGCTAGTTCATCGTCACTCAGAAGCTCAGAAATTTTATTATATAAGATAGGAATATTATTAAAGTTAAGGGTTTTCGTTAACCCTATACGTAAGCTCGTTTTGACCTCTGCTAATTCATTCGTTAGCAGTGAAAGTTCTTCTATCAAAGCAGAAGCTTTACGTTCTAATTTGGCTCCAGCATCAGTAAGATGCACTTTATGAGTATTTCTCGATAACAGCTCACACCCTAATATATCTTCTAAACATTTTATATGTCGTGTAAGAGGTGGCTGAGTCATTCGGAGTCGTTCAGCGGCTTTTCTAAAACTTAGTTCTTCCGCAACAGCTAAAAAACACTGTAATTGCTTAATACTTGGTAGTTGACGATTAATAATACTCACTACTGCTCATTACATCTAGTTACATAATGTTTCATATTAACAAAAAGAATGACATTATGTCGCCAACATTATGAGACATATAAACAATTTTATAAATATCACCTATTCTCTGCCTCTGCCGTTTACCTTTCATAATTCACAATAACAAATCGGTTATACCAAGCTAATACATAATAACTAATTTCTTTTGACCCCAAAAAACAAAGCCTTTGCAAATTGAACTGCAAAGGCCATATTAAGATTTACCTCAAACCACGCTTATTTCGGGCGTTGAATCGCAAACGGCGTACCAATAGGGGCGTACTCGCCACCACCTAACCGAGCAAGTGGTGCAATCTTAGTAGCATCTAACGACAAGCGCCCTTTAGCGTCTTCACCCACTACAGACTCTGCTAAATACACGGTTTCTACTTGGGCAAACACTAGCGTTTGTGGTACCCCACCAATTTCTTTCACTTCGTATAAGGTACAACCAAAGGCCACACTGCAATCGGCTAAACGCGGTAATGGAAAACCGTCAAATTCCACGGTTTTAAGATCGGCTTGCACCACTTCAGATTCACCGTGTTCAAGGGTTGCCGCCGTTTTTGTTACGGCTTCCGCTTGCGCTTCTGAAGCAATGTGGATCACCATTTTTTCTTTCTCAATGGCATTTTTCGCCGTGTCTTTCAGCTCACCATTTGGCTTTTTTCCTACCGAAAACATCAGCAACGGCGGGTTACTAGAAACAGGCGTAAAGTAAGAAAATGGCGCGAGGTTATAAGACTTTTCTGCCGATTCGGTCAGTACCCAAGCGATAGGACGAGGAATCACGGTTTGGGTAACTAAATGATAAATTTCGGTTGGTGATAATGCTGAAAAATCCAACTGCATGAACAGGCATCCTTTCTCTAAAACTAAAAAATGAAAAGTGTGTTGATAATGCGCTTATTGTCGCGATTACGCGAGAGATAATCCACCGTCGACCACTAAAGTATGACCCACCACATAACTTGATTGATCTGAGCACAACCATTCAATGGCATTCACTATCTCATCAGTATTAGCAAAACGCGCCAATGGCACAGCCGCTTCGACCTCTTCTTTTAGCCCTGGCTGACTCTGCGTCACTCTATCTTGCCAACGAGGTGTCCATGTAACACCTGGAGAAACCGCATTAATTCGAATACCTTGTTTAATGGCTTCTAAGGCTACAGAATGAGTTAGCCCTTCAATGGCATGCTTAGACGCACTGTACATGGCCGCATTTGGTGTGGGCCGAAAACCATTCACCGAACTTACATTCACCACCGTACTGCCTTGTTTCATCAGTTGTAACTCATATTTTAAGCACAGCGCATGAGCCCAAAAATCACATTGCAACGTGCTAAAAAGCGCATCCACAGGCACTTCACTAAATACCCCGCCTGACGCCAATTTAGGCGAGGCGTTATTAATGGCAATATCGAGCACAGAGTACTGCTCACGAATGTGATCGAAAAAATGCTCGACTTGCGTGTTATCTGCTAAGTCCACTGATTGAAAATCAACATTGGCTAATTCAGGAAACCGAGTAACCGCCTCATTCCAAGTTTGTGTGTTTCGAGAACACGTGATCACCTTATGCCCTTGTTTTTGATATCTAAGCACTGCCGACAAACCGATTCCTTTACTACCGCCAGTAATTAAAACCGTTTTCATTATCTTCCCACCTATGTAATACGCATTGTAAGTTCTCATTTATTTATCATAATTAACTTAAGTGCAACTTATTGAGTATTTAAGTGTGAAAGTAACGATGTTTAAACTGGCACTCATTCCTTTATTCTCAGGGGGACTACTTTGGTTAGTGATTTTTCTGTGCGCACCAAACGCAGAAACCGCCTATGGCAATATTGTCTCTTTTTCATCGGTGTACTATTTTCCAGAAAAGCGTCACTTCATTAATGTCAGCCTAAAAAACCAACCCAATGAAATCATCAAACTGCCTTTACCTAAAAACCACGCCTGTATCGCCAGTTCCTCTATTGAGTTGACTAAGCGCTTTTGTGTAATACGCCAGCGTTCTCTGTATCACTTCCGTCATTGCAGCCCTGTAGAATCCAATATCTCTTTTCTGCCATTACCGGTACAGAACCCTAAGCCAAATCTGTAACTATTTTTCGGCGACATATGACAAGTTGTATTTACGATAGACAGAAGCAAATGTGCCATCTTGCACCATCGTAGATAACGCTTGAGTGATTAAAGGTAAAAGCTCTTCTGGTAACGTTTTTAGCGCCTCATTAGAAAAGGCTAAATAAGTAAACCTTTCATCAAAAACAAGAGGAGAAACTTGTTGTATTTCTTGCTTTTTATCTAATTGCTCAATGTAATATTGGCTTTGCCCTATGGTATGCATAAAACCATCTAAACGTTTAGCAAGCAGCATTTTCACTAATCGCTCTGCCGTGCGCACTTCTGTTTTAATAAACAAATCATTTTCTACGGCGGCATCGTACTCCACGGGCATGGCAAAACCCATTTTATAACCAATAACGGCACCGGTTACATTTTCAATAGTGGCCTGCTTAATCCAGCTTCCTTTCGGCACAAAAAGCGCAACAGAAATAGTGGCAAGGTGAGGTTCTTCAACATACGTAGCGTACGTGGTTCTATCTGATGTCCAATAGGCTCCGAACACAGCCGATACCGTGCCTGTTCTCGTTTCATGTAAAACACGATTAAACGGCATTAGTTTGATATGAATAGGGTACGAAATACGTGAAAATAACTCTGTCATGAGATCAACATAAATCCCTGTATGTTGATCATTCACCGTAAAACTGTAAGGCGCATAATCTTCAATACCAGCTAAAACAATGACAGGTTTTTCGCTGGCTTTAACCGAAAAAACGCACAAAAAAGCCATCATTAAGAAGACCAACACTTTCCCCGTTTTTTTCACCATTCCTAATACTCTCGCCCGCAGCCTAATGCGCTGTTGATATGTATAAAGATAGGGTTACCGCTATATTTACGCCACTTTTAGCCGACTGGAAAAAGCTAACCATCTGCCTAATTTGCACATTTATTCCTTATTGTTTGTGCAAAGCCTGCCCATTTACTTCCTAAACTGTCAAAAACGTTACAGGAGGTGACCATGATAACCACAATACTAACTCCCCCACCTAAGCTGGCTTTAACTTTGGCTTTCTCTGTCGTGATGTTGGCAGGCTGTAATGGCGGTGGCTCCAATAACGACACGCAGACGTCTGATGCAAACGCAGCGGTACTGGATACACCTGCCGCCACTCCTCCAGGGGCAAACCCACCAAATAATAGCGATGAAGTATTGGATGAAGCCCTTGCAGAACTGATCACTGCCCTGAATCTGGATGCCGAACCGCTGGCAGGAAGAAGCGTGCCAGACATCACGTCTCCAGCCGCTCAACTGGGTAAAAAATTGTTTTTCAGTAAAAGTTTAGGAGGAGGGCTAGATACCGCCTGTGCCAGTTGCCACCACCCGACTTTAGGCGGTGCCGATGAACTAGCGCTGCCTATCGGGGTTGAAGCGATTCAACCAGAAGTGTTGGGAAACGGACGCGTAAACCGCAGTGGTTTACCCTCTGTACCCCGCAACAGCCCAACCATCTTTAATACTGTTTTGTGGGACACAGGATTATTTTGGGATTCTCGTATTGAAAGTTTAGGCAAAGAAACCGGAGAAAATGGGGCCGCTTCTGGCATCAGTACGCCAGATTCAGGTTTTGGTATTGGTGATGCCAATGCAGGAGCCAATTTGGCCACCGCTCAAGCCAGATTCCCAGTAACGTCAACGGATGAAATGAAAACAGACGGCTTTGAAAATGGCAGCAGTAACGATTTAATCCGTGCTCATTTGGCTGCTCGGATTGGTGATTATGGCATTAGACAAGGCGAGCTGAGCTTGAATCAATGGCTACAAGAGTTTCAGACCGCTTTTAGCAGCGCCGATGACGCTGAAACCCTCATTACCTATGAAAACATTGCCCATGCTATTGGCGAATACGAACGTTCTATGCTGTTTATCGATTCGCCTTGGCAGCAGTATTTAAATGGCGATCAAACCGCATTAAGCGATCAGCAAAAACGTGGTGCGCTGTTATTCTTCCGCCCAAACAACGAAAGGGGCGCTGGCTGTGCTGCTTGTCATAACGGTACATTGTTTAGTGATGGTCGCCATCACGCTGTTGCTTTCCCTCAATTTGGTCCAGGTAATGGAGACGGAAATAACGATGACTTTGGCCGAGAGCGAGTCACAGGCAATACCGACGATCGCTACCGTTTCAGAACCCCAAGCTTACTGAATATAGCGCTCACCGCCCCTTATGGCCACGCAGGCACTTACAAAAGCCTTGAGCAAGTGGTGCGACATTACCGTAACCCAAGCCGCAGTGTGGAAAACTTCTTTGAAAACGCACGTTGGTGTCAGCTCCCTCAGTTTAAAAATATCGCCGACTGTGATGCCCTCTACCCCGATTCTTTTGCCAATTCTGAATTAGCTTTGAATAAACTCAGAGCAGAGCAACAGAACAATACTTCGTTACTGCAACGAGCGAACCTGAATGATCGCGAAGTGGGTGAGCTAGTGGCTTTCCTCCACGCACTGACCGATGAATGTGCAACCTCTAGAGCCTGCCTTGCTCCTTGGATTGCCGACGAAGTCACCGACAACCCAGATAATAACGTCTTAATCGGCACCGATGCAGACGGAAACGTGCTCTAAGCTGTAATCCCATTTCTCCCCCCACTCAATCTTCTCGTCCATACCTCTGAGTGGGGGCTTTTTTCTGAGCATTTCGTTGCTTATTCACACCTCTCAAATCTTGATCTGTCCAACACTAAGAAGAAAATATGAGTCGCAAAATACGTTAATTATTTACCGAATCATTTTTTAACATTATGTTAACCAAACTATGTTGTATCAAAAGTGATAAAAAATGAAATTACCGATAGCAAGGAAGCTTACGCTCAGTTTTATGCTGGTTGCGTCACTGTATTTATGCGCCTCGGTCGCGGTGTATAACATCATTAACCAAGTTGAAGAGAATGCAAACTCCCTTCTTTCTGTCGATTTACCCACGGTCGATGCCAGCCGTTCATTGCAGCAATCAGTACAGGCATCCATGTCATCACTGCGTGCTTATATGTTACTGGGATCCGATGAAACCCTTGCCGACAACCTAAAAACAGAGCTAACCCAAACCACTCAATACGTAGATCAAGTACTGCCAACGCTACAAAGCAATTTAAGCCACGATGATTTTTCCCAAGTAAAAACCCAATGGCAAACGCTGGTAGCCAGCCAGAACCAAGTGGCCGAGATTGCCCACAGTGAAGAAAACCTGCCTGCGCACGCTTTGCTCTTAAATGAAGCGGCCCCAATTGCTGAGGTGGCTTTAGATCAACTGCAAGGCTTACTCAATGATGAAGAAAGGAATCAAACAGGGGGCGAGCGAAAACGCTTAATTAAACTGTATGCCGATAGCTACAACTCATTAGCCAATGCCCTTTCTGCCCTGCGCGACTACCTTTTTTATGGCCGAGAGGAATACCTAGCGAAATACCAAGAACTGATTGCGAATCATCATAAATCTGTGGCTGAAATTGAAAGTAAACAAAGCTTGTTAGCAGGCAGTGATCTCACCTTATGGCAGCTTTTCAAAGAGATGCAGCAGCTCTATTTTCCGTTGGCCGATCAAGTGATCAGTTTACGCCAAGCCCCTGATTGGAACCAAGCCAATTACCACATGGCTCAAAACACCATTCCTGCGGCTAATCAGTTAGCTGCCACGTTAGAGAATATCGTCAGCAAACAACAAACCCATGCTGAGCACAGCGGCAATGCCATTGGCACCAGCGTCACTTCGGTGGTCTGGACGCTATTTGTTACAGCGTTATTAGCCACATTAGCTTCTATGGTTATTGCCAAACTGTTAGGCAGCAACATAGGACGACGCTTAAATTTGGTCGCTAAACGTGCCGAAGACATTTCTCATGGTGACGTGGCTGGCCAACCTCTGGCCGACAAAGGCGCTGATGAAATAACCACTTTGGTCGCCGCCATGAACCGCATGAGCTTGTCTCTCTCCTCGCTGGTGAAAGGCGTCACAGACAGAGCCGATGACGTAGACAGCAGCATGCTTGTTTTACTCGAAACCAATAACAAAACCAGTAACGAGGTCGTGGCACAAACTCAGAAAATCAGCTCCATTGCCACTGCCATTGAAGAGCTGTCGGTCACGGCGAACGAAACCGCCAATAACACCCAAGAAGCCTCTCAAGATTTACAAACTTCAGAAAGTTTATTGGCTAAAGGCGAGCAAGCACTCACAGACAATAAAGCAACGGTAGAACAGCTTCACCACGCCATCAATCACGCGAACGACATGGTACAAAAGCTGAATGATGAAAGTGACAAAATCGAGCGAGTGACGGAAGTGATTGAGCAATTAGCCGAACAAACCAATTTACTGGCGCTCAATGCCGCCATTGAAGCCGCTCGCGCCGGAGAGCAAGGCCGTGGTTTTGCCGTTGTTGCCGATGAAGTTCGCTTGTTGGCTCAGCATACCACCTCATCCACCTCTGAGATCAACACCATTGTGAATGCCATCCAGAACTCCACAGGGCAAGTGGTTAATACCATCAACCGCAGCCAAACCTTAGTGCAATCAGGCATTGAACAAACCACCACCACCAATTCCGTGTTACTCGACAGCATGCAACATATTCAAGGCGCAACACAGAAAGTCAGTGACGTAGCAGTGGCAACCGAGCAACAATCCAGCGTGACTCAATCTTTAGCCGATTTGATCCACCAGCTCTCTTATTCCGCAGATGGCGTGGCCAACAACTGTAAAGACGCTAATGAAACGTCTCAGAATGTAAAAAATAAGGTCATTGATTTAAATGAAGAAATGTCCAAATTTAAAGTGTAACGCTATCTAAGTAACTCAAATCTCTTCCATAGAAAAGTGAAAAACCGCAGCCTCAAAAGAAGCTGCGGTTTTTATTTATTCGCTCTTAATGACTAGGCTAATTACTGGGCGCAAGCACGTGAAGATAGACACATTATTTTTTAAGCGATTTAATCAGCACAGAGGTATCCATTCTGCCAAAGCCTTCTTCTGATAACGCTTTGTACGCATTATTGGTTTTTTCCGCCAATGGTAGCTCCAGCCCCTTACGTTGAGATTCATCTAAACAAATCCCTAAATCTTTGATCATCCAATCAATCGCAAAGCCAAAATCAAACTTATCTTCCGCCATGGTCACTGCGCGGTTTTCCATTTGCCAAGAGCCTGCCGCGCCATTTTTTAGCACGTCTACTAACTTCGCAATATCTAAGCCCGATTTTTCAGCCAGTAATAAGCCTTCTGATAACCCTTGCAGAACACCAGCAATACAGACTTGGTTCACCATTTTGCTGCGCTGACCTTGGCCCACTTCGCCCATCAAAATGTACGATTTTCCGTAAGCGTTAAATACTGAATCTAACTTATCGAATACCGCTTGCTCGCCACCACACATAATGGTTAAACAGCCATTTTCAGCACCCGCTTGACCACCAGATACAGGCGCATCAATAAAATCGACCTTCTTTTCGCTACAGGCTGCTGCAAGCTCTTCTGCTAAAGTCGCTGACGTTGTTGTGTGATCAACCACAATGGTGTTTTCCGCCATCACCGCTAATGCGCCATTTGGCCCAGTGATCATTTCTCGTACATCATCGTCATTGCCTACACAGGTGATCACCACATCAGCGCCTTCAGCACACTCTTGCACCGATGTCGCCACTGAGCCTTGATACTGCTCCTGCCACGCTAAGGCCTTTTCATGAGTACGATTAAACACAGTCACGTCAAACCCTGCTTTCACAAGGTGACCTGCCATTGGGAAACCCATCGTACCTAAACCGATAAAACTAACTTTCATCTTTCTCTCCTTGTGCAGAGTTATCTATTCACTGGTTTCACACTTAGAAGCCTCTCCTAAGCGGTTATGGGCTCACTTTAGGGGATATGAATGCATTACAAAACCGAAAATCACCCTAAATAAGTGATATTTTTAACCAAAACATACATTGATATACCTCATGGCAAAATTGATATACTTTTTGCCGATGTTATCTAACAATACGCAGAATGACCTACCCGCCACCATCACATCGTAACGACTGTTTACACTTAACCATTATCCTTCATCGCATGTGGGACGGTTCCTGTCACCCAAAACTCATTTTCCCGCGACTGGATTTGCTCTGCTAAAAAATCAACCAAACAGCGTATTCGCGCAGTTCGACGCAAATCGCGATGAAGTAACAACCAAATGCTGCGATAAGGCAACGGCTTTTGAAAAGGTGCTCGAACAAGGTTGGGGTGTCTATCGCCGAGGTTACACGCTAAATAAGCCATACCAAGCCCAGAAGCTGCCAAGGAAAGTAAAGGAACCAGCTCCGAAACTCGGTGTTTCAGGGTCGCTTTAGGGTAGAAGCTCTCTTTTAGCCACTTTGCGGTCAGATCCCCTTCCGGCTCATGCCAACCAATAAAGTGCAGCCCTTCTCCGCCGTTGTCTTTCACTCGTTCGGCGTATTCACGGGTGCAATAAGCCGCTTGAGACATCTGCACAAGCCTGCGGCCAACCGCATCGTCATACACATCATTAGCTACTCGAATAGACACATCAGCTTCACGGCGATGCAGATTAGCAATCTCATTCCCAAACTGTAAGTTAAGGGTAATATCAGGGTAACGCTCAGAAAAAAGGGCGAGATCATCCATGATAGACGTCATTGCCATACCATGAGGCATAGAAACATAAACGGTTCCGACCGGATCGGCATCTCGACCGATGATCATACGGGAGGCCGATGTCATCTCTTCTTCCACTCTCTCTGCATAAGGCAATAACTCTTCCCCTATCTGAGTGAGGACTAACCCTTGCTTAGAGCGATCAAAAAGACGGCTTCCAATCCGCTCCTCCATGATCGAAAGACGGCGAGTGAGGGTGGTATGGTTCACCTGAATGCTCTCGGCTCCACCGCGTAAGGTTCCGGCTCGAACAACAGCGAGAAAAAATTTCAGATCATCCCAATTGAAGGCAAAACTTTCATTGTTTAGCACTGAGTCACCTATGGTTCATTTTTGAAACACTGTGTCCACTTTTACCCGTATACAGTTCATTTTTCAATGGTGATAACTTAATCCCATGCCAACAATCACACTAATGGGAACAAACATGAATACGATTAAAACCGTTCTAATTACTGGCGCGAACGCTGGGATTGGTTTCGAAGCGGCTCGCCAATTAGCCTCACAAGAAGGCATTAACAAAATTTACTTGGGCTGTCGAAATATAGACAAAGCCAACGATGCCAAAAGCCAACTCGTCGCAGCCACAGGAAAAGATATTTTTGAAATCATCATCCTTGATGTGTCAGATTCAACATCCGTTCGCAATGCAGTAGCCGCAATGACATCCCCTGTTGATGCCGTAGTATTAAATGCGGGCGGCACTGGTGGGCGAACGCCACACGCACTCACCAGTGACGGCGTCACCAACATCTTTGCTTCTAACGTATTAGGCCATGTGGTGCTGGTTGAAGAGCTAATAAAACGTCAGCTTGTTACCTCCACCATTCTTTACGCTGGCTCAGAAACCGCCAGAGGAATACCCAAAATGGGCGTGGCGAAACCCGAGCTAAGCAGCTCCTCCATCGAAGAATTCGCTTCCATCGCCAATGGCAGCAAATTTGGCTCAAAAGCCGATCCACTCGATGTCTATGGCACCATAAAACTGACAGGCACGTTATGGATGGCATCCATGGCAAGGCAACATCCGCATCTTCGCTTTGTCACCATGAGCCCGGGCGGCACAACAGGCACCAACGGCATGGACGATTTACCCTTCCTCAAAAAACTGTTCTTTAAATACGTCGGCGGCCTTGTTATGCCCATGTTCGGCATGATGCACAGCGTAGAAAAAGGGGCCAAACGTTACTTAGAAGGACTGTTTGATCCAAGGTTCGAGAGTGGCCATTTCTACGCAAGCCACGCTGGTTCACCCACAGGCCCGGTGGTGGATCAGCTCACGATTGAACCTTCGTTTGGCAATACCACCGCACAAGACAACGCCCGCCAAGCGATTCAACAATTTTCGTAACTCAGACATCAAATAGTCATATAAATATAAATATAAATATAAATATAAATATAAATATAAATATAAATATAAATATAAAAGGAAACCATAATGGACACTACACTACAAATTCTTGTTGGCCTTGTTACTGTAATGCTAAGCGGGCTTGGCATCATGTCGATGTTTGCACCACAAAAAATGGTCACGAATTTCTCGCTAGAACCCATTGGCAAAGCAGGGCTGAATACCATTCGCTCAGTCATGGGAGGCTTGTTTTTAGCCAGCGTTGCCATTCTGGTACTGGGGCTGACGTCAGGCAACACCGAAGGGTATTTCTTCGTGGCCATTCTAATGATCGCCGTGGCTGTTGGCCGAGTTGTAGGGCTGATTTTCGATGGGTTTGATAAAGCCGTTGTTCCACCTTTAGTGTTAGAACTCGTGATTGCAGGCGTATTGCTCTTCAGCCACATGAAAAATGGCGGTTTTTACTAAGGGGCAACTCAGTCAAAGAGTAATAAATGAAAAAACAATCAATAAGTAAGACATAAGAAAACCACATAATAAAGGCAACTTTTAGAAGAGCTGCCTTTATGTTTCACAAGCCCTTCACTATCTCGACTTCATCACTAGCCACAAACGATTGATTTATAGACTAAATAATCGAATTTATGTGACTCAGATTGAATAAATGGATAATTAAAGCCCAATCTATAAACTTTGCATTCCCCTTAAGTTGAATATCAATATAATGCATATGGTTTATTAATAAGCCGTTGAATTATGAAACTTAAATCTATTTTATTCACTTCCCTGCTCCTTTCTTCTTCGTGGAGCCACGCCAACACCATCGACCCTGTGACCTGCACACAACATAACGCAGGTACCATCATGATTGACAACGAACAACTGTATTTGGTGGTGAATAACCAGCTTATTCGTAACCCCGATTACTGGCAGAACTTTCTTGATGGCAACATAAAG
>NZ_JAKRGH010000060.1 GCF_022347565.1 Vibrio sp. Of7-15 | reverse complement strand
GCGTCAAAAAACACAATTTACCGATGAACCCGATTTTCGTGAACGAGCCACCAAAACCTCGGGGCAAGTCTACTCATTTTTGGATTTGGTGAACTACAATCGCACCGAGCAAGACACCTTCATCGATTTTGCAAATTTAGTCGCCGACATGGATGAAGGCACCGCCGTGCAAGACGGTCGCTTTGCAGGCAGCGTGACCCCCACACAAAGTGATGAGGCCCATCAACCCGTCATCAGCAACCAAAGTTTGCTCGACACCATTGATGAATGCGCCCCCGTACGTGCCGATATTTTGGTGTTAGACGATCCGATTGCGTTGGTGGAAGACATATTTGCAGTAACAGGCAGACAACTACTGTCGTGGGTGGACTGGCAAGAAAAAAATCAAAAAAAATACGATGTTGCCAGAGCAGTAACAAGCTTCTGCCAACTTCAACTAGACCCAAGCGATTCATTCGCTCAGGAATTGGAGAAAGTCGATGCCCCTCAGAGAGCCCGAGTGCTAGCAGAAACGTCTGACTATTTTGCATCTGAAAATGGGTTGAGTGTCATTATGACCCATAATCCGACAGCATCAATGGAAGCCAATGCTTTATTAATGTCAACAAACTCCGAGCGGTTTAATAAATATATTAGAGAAGAAGGCTTTAACCACCCGCCACATCAAGGCTCATTCGATTCGGCTTATGGTCGTCAAATGGGGGCAAAGGAAAAGTGGCGGAGCCGAGTTCGCTTAAAAGAAGCAGAAGCGTATTTATTTGAATGTATCGGGCAGGAAGAGCTGCTTAAAGGAAGCTTACAATTTTCTGGCCATTGTGTATTTAGCTTATTAAACGCTATTGGCCCAGATCCAAGTTTCCTCTTCTTCGATATGCATGATAAGGAGCATGTTCAACAATTTATTGTTCAGGTGAACGCTTGGCAATCCCAGTTAAATACCGCACTGACTGAAGAAGACGCACTCACACACATTGAGCAAGTGTCAGACTCATCCGCACCGTTAATTAATGTTGTGGGCAGCGCAGTGTATTCTGGCGTACCCGCATTTAAGCCTTATTTAGTTAACCTGATAGATAAGGTGTTGTCTCTGACTCCGAACGATACCTATCACGCTTTACTTGAAGAAGGCCATTCACCCGAAGTATTGAGTGACTTTTTAGATAAAGCGAACGAAATCAGTCTTCAGAGTGGTTCTGCCGACAAATCCGCTTACCTTGCCGGAACCGTCGCCCTGTGGGATCTGCTCAATAGTGAAGAGCTCGCACAATTTAAGTTTTATCAAGACTATGTGTATATCCCAGTCGATAATTTTAAAGCTAAAACAATTGGTAAAGGGCTAGATTATTTAGTCGACTCAGACGTACTGAGCGTTAACAACTGGGCCATTCGGGGGGCGACCAGTAAAATTCAATCGAACTGGAGTTTAAATAAAAAAGTCAAAATAGTGGATATGATCCCGGTTGGGGTCGTTAGCCAATTATCAGGTCATGATGTTACTTTAACTCCTGAAAACAAAGCCAAGTACTTAGCAGATAAAATGCAGTTAAGGGAGAACTTTAAAGCACTGGCTAAAGCTCGTAAGAATTACCGAAAAAGCAAAAACTTAGTGGTTCGTGCTAAATACCGTACCGAGATGTTCATGCTCAAAAGCCAGAGCAAAAAGCTGGCCGACGGTCTGCCGGGGTACATTACGTTTACCGATGCTGAAAAGCATAAAATAGCGAAAGATTTGATCTCAGGTACGGCCTCCAAAGTGATTTCGATGGCCATTTCAGTGAAGATTATTCATTTGAACTTTCTGGCTTTAACAGAGGATTATCACCGAATACTCACCAGCCCAAACGCAAAAGAGACCGATGCGTTTACCTTAGTGTACCGGGCATTATGGCTGTCTGAATCCGTGTTAAGAATTGTGAAAGACATTGTGCATTCACAGGCCATTAGCACTCTTAGCTCGTTAAAAGGTGAATTGTATAACAAAGTAACCTCACTACCTCTTCATCGAGCCATACACCATAAAGAAGCCAGTAAGGCCGTTGCCAAATCTTTATCAAAATTACTGATATTTGGGGTGACAGCAGAGTTAACACTTATGGCCGCTGGGGCCCTAGAGACTTATCAAATTATTTTTTATGATCTATCAAATGCATCTGGAAATACTTATATTGCGACAGCAATAAAAGCAGCTGGAACGGGTTCTATGGCTTTCTCTGGATATTTGGGGTTAAAAGCACTTTATTTAGGTTTTGCCTCTTTCGCTGTGGGTGCATTTGTCTTCGGGGCAGTTGGAGGCCTAATTTACGCACTGGCAACCCTTTATCTTAATCTTGCTAAAGACGATGACATCAGTGAGTGGCTTAAAAATACGATGTGGGGAGACGATCATTGGAATGGAGCCCGTATCTGGGAAGATACGCCAAAAGGCTATAAAGACACCATGGATGCGTTGGGTGAACTTAAAAATAAACCGAGCGTGTATACTCAACCCACCTTGAAATGTGAACATTCCGTTTCGGAAGAATCCGTTGATGGTTTCCACTTAATGATTGATTTCCCATCCGCCTTATTTCAAAAAAAAGCGCGGGTAGACGTTATGATTTACAATCGTGGACCTGCGCCCTTTACAACACTGCGTGGTAAGCATGATACGGAAACAACATCCACTTACAAAGATCATAAATACTTTCATGTTTCTGAAGTTCAAGGTAAAAATACAGAGTGGCTCGGAGAGTGGGTTCAAGGTGTTAGGCCACTGCCGAGTAAAAGTGCGAATGGCCATTTAGTAACCCCTGAACTGTCGGTAACAAAAGAGCAAGATGAAGAGAGCATTAAAAGCTTAGAAAGTTGGAAAATCATGGAAGAGGATAACCAAATCTTAAAATTATGGTTACCAAGGCCTTGGATGCCCACAGGGGTTATTGGCTATCGTACTTGCCCTGCCATAGTGTTGGTGTGGTATGAATCTGATCTCGACCTTACTACCGGAAAGCCAAAAGAGAATGCGGTTCCACATGGGTTTGCACTGGATTTATCATTAGCCAGCAACATCATTGGTGAAGATGCAATAGCAGACTCATTCAAAAGTGTATCGAGCATGAAAGATTCAGATCGCGAAGGGTTTCAAGCTTATGAAAAAGCACTTGAATTGGCCCGTACGTACCAAACCCCTAAGCTATTGAGTATAGGAAGTTAATACAATGAGTTTAAAGCAACAAACAAAAGAGCAATATGAGGCGATCCTTCAATCGGTGATGAATGATCCAGAATTGAAAGATGATAAAGCACGTTTACAACAATTCTCAAATACTTATAAAGATATAGTACTGGCCGAACCTGCCATTATGGAATGGGAGTTTGATCATTGGGAGAAACAAACGGTCAGTGAATTCAATTCGGCGATTACGTTTATTATTTTTGCTGCCATTTTCTCTGTATACGCTATGTCAGAGAATTGGTACATGTTTACGGGGCCTCTTGCCGGAATTATTATCTTCATCAATTCGATGCTGATGTACCCAATTCGCTTTAAACATAAATTAACGGAAAGTGGCGTTTATGTTTATCGATACAAACGAGGTAAAAAAATCAGGCAGTTTTTAGCTGGTTTTTTACTTCTTATTACCGTCATCGCTGGCATTGTTTTAACCTTTTACATGGGCTTAATGGCCTTCGCCGGGGCAGGTGCGGGTATGCTGGGGATCTTTACTTTTTATGCCTTAATACAAAAACAAGACAAAGTGAAAGAAGCGGCAATTCCTTGGCAAGGGATGTTTTTGGTCTCCGATTATTCTAAGAATTCCTTTTTAAGAAAAGATCGTAATTTTTTTATTCACTATATGGACGTTCGATGTTCAGTAAATGACTATGAGAGAGTCAAAGGTGTGATTAAATCTAAAATGCGTGAAGATGTTTTATATACTGAAGAAGAAAATGATGATTATTGTAGTGATGAATTTCATGAAGCAATAAAAAGAAGGGAGTTGGAACTTCCATTCTACGATGGTAGGTTGTTCGACAGGTAGTTTTAATAGCGTTAAGTAATAGAAAGCAGCAAGATAATCTTGCTGCTTTCTTTTCTCAATAACTAGAAAATAAGAATGGATTTAAAACGAAAAGAACAATATGAAGCGATCCGCCACTCGGTGATGAACGATCCTGCGTTAACAGATGATACAGCACGTTTACAGAAATTCTCTAATATTTACAAAGATATTATATTGGCCGAG
>NZ_JAKRGH010000059.1 GCF_022347565.1 Vibrio sp. Of7-15 | reverse complement strand
TCGATAAACCCCAAAAGAGAGCCTCTTATTTCTACAAGTAAAAATGCTTCGTTTCTATCGTTGAGCAGAGAGAAAGAATTCTGACTTAGGACGCATAACGCCCTGTTAAGGTGTGAGCAACGCTATACCGAAGTTGCTGCATACCACCTTAAACACTAAACGCAACGCATAGTAAAAATGCCACGCGTTGCGAATCACTCTTAAACAGATTGTTATGTTTTATTTTCCAGTTTAATTTGAGCATCACATACATGTAACGAATACGTTTCAGCTAAATATTCTAAGAGATTGTAAAGTAATACTTTTTGTCGCTCGTTCAAAAAGCTCAGATTAAAGCTGTACCCAATTTCTCCTAACTCTATATACAAGGGGATCATCTCAGAGAATGTTTCATGGTCAGGCTTTCTCTGAAGTACATATTTACACACTGCGGGTAATAACCAAGCCATTCCCTCTGTGCTGACTGTCATATACTCATCGCATATAGCGTTAAGACTTGCCTTACTCGCATCTAATGCACCAACAGGTATATTTTCTTCAATTATCCGTCTTGTAATATCGGCTCTTGAAACTGAGAAAAACATATCAGTCTTCGGGCAAGTCAAAGGAGGAAACTCTTTATTCAACATCTCCAAGTGCTGCTCTCTGGTCAAATATCCCCAATATTTCAATACTGAACCCTCTGTAAAACATAACGCCTGCAATAAGGTGCCCCGCATTAAACTAACAAAACACACCGAACTTCATACCAAAACTGCCGAGTGTAACGGGTCACCTTGATTGCCTTGTTATATTGCTGATTCGTAGTTACTACTTACTTTTGAGTGCACCAAATATAAGTGCTTAAAGAACACATCATCCCACTCTGAAACCAGGTCTACAATGTCAGTGTCATGTGAAGCGAAGCCACTTTCGTGATTTGCAGAATACCCACTAACTTTACCTACTTGAAGAGCATGACGGTCAAGGATAAAACTGTGCTCTTTTACGTCTCTTCCGCCACGATTAGCTCCGTGAGCAGCAAAACTATTGCGAATATCAAAGATTTTGCAGCAGCGTAGTTCTTTGGCATTGAAGTCCAACCCCATCTTGCGAAGTATGACAAGCATAGCTTGCTGTTGCATGTAGATAGCATTAAGGACGCCGTAGAAATATAGATACAGTTCGCCAAAGGAAAGTGATTTCTGACGAGAGTTAAAAGCATGCTTGGCTAATTGAGTATCCTCAAGCATATACAAACTATCGATAACCGAGTTGTAATCGCCACTAGTTTTGACAGAAACGATTGGATAAAGCTCTTGATCACTATCCGTCTCAATTGCAACATTTGAGATCATTTCACGGATAGAATCGATTAAATCATCTATTTTCATCACTGAACTCCAAGAGCAATATAACGCTTGCAATAAGGTGTGCCCCACTTAACCAGCAAAGCGCACCGAACTTCGTACCAAAACCGCCGAGTGTAACGCATCACCTTGATTGCCTTGTTATATTTTACATAAAAGCGGCCATCCAAACTTTAGACGCCATATACGCTCAAGATTCTTAGCTTCATCGCTATAACTTACATTGATATCTGTAGGTGATGTTTTATGTTCAAACGTTACATATGACACTCGCCATCTGTCGAGATCGCACATGGATGACTTAAGAATGGAAAGGCAACCAGTCCCTTTACCACCATTAAAATGCTGATGAATACGTCCACGAACACCTAGAGATTTACCCGCTATTCCATTGTAAACCAACCTAAACTCTCCATCAGTGCCAGAGTCATGACTGATCGTACAAACATCAGGTAAGCCATCATGTTGTGAAGTTAGATTTGCAATATTAATTGCTCCTTTATCAGAAGTGCATGAACTTTTTTTCATCAAATCAATATCATAATTTGTATAAATCCAATACATACCTGAGGAGTTTGTTAGTGGCGGGTTCGATAATTCTAGGTTTCCATATTTATTTCTTCTGATCGAACTCAACCTAGAAGCTCTTATAGATTCAATTCTATCAATTAATTCAGAACTCATTATTTACCTTAAAAAATATAACGCCGCATTAAGGTGTGAACAACGCAGCCACGAAACTTAACCTTACCACCGTAAACACAAGACTCAACGATGGAATGAAAAATGCCAAGCGTTGAGAATCACTCTTAAATGCTTTGTTATATGCGTGCTTGATAAAAGCCTAACTTTTCAAGACTCTCTTCCCCTGTTAACACAGGGTGATATTGAATGTGCGGCTTTAGATCTTCAGCAAATTGACTGACAACTTTTGGAAGATCGCTCTCTCCAGTTTGACTCTCGTATGTTGAAATAAACGTAAAATCTAGTATTTCCAAAGAAGGCAACGTCAACCATGCGTGAATGTTAGCCTTAACGGAAGGAGACCTATCTGAAATTAATGACGTGATATCATCTTCAGTTAACTCAAAATATGTATTTCCACCAAATGTTATAGAACCAATGGTGAAGATTGGTGGCACTCCGTAAAAATGTTCTACAGCTTTCATTAGTTGAGTGTGAATGTTTAGGCACTGCCCTACAAGATCACTAACTTTCAGAGGGTTATATTTATAATTTAAAAATTCCAAACAACTTTCAAGGTTTTTCTCACTACAATATTTTGCTTCTAAAGGCTTAAAGTGCGTATCGGACAATTTGAGACGCCTTGAACGCTCAATTGCCAACTCGAATTCTTCCAAATATTTCAATTCCTACTCCTAAGCATATAACGCCCAATTAACGCGTGAGCAGCGCATACACTGAACTTAAACATTGCGCCGTCGACACTAAACTCAACCCGAAGTGAAAGCGCCAAGCGTTGCGAATCACTGTTGAATTGCTTGTTATGTATGTTCCTGAGATAGCGCAGAGAATTGATCGCGCCATTGTTCAAGTAATGGAATAGCAGACGATAAGCAGAAGTTTCGCTCACCAATAAGAAAAGCCAACACATTAGATAATGGGTAATTTTCTGGGTCTACAACATTGGAAATACTAAGGTAGGTTTTATTGCTAATTCCACTTTCACTATACCAGTTCCACTCTGACTCATGTTTCCACCAATTTGCAGCAGAATTGATAACTGAGATATGAGTGGATCCTAGTAATGTTACCGTTCCAAGGTTTAATGCGTCTCGCTTACTAACTTCACTTTTATACATGGTATCGCTTATATATTGCTGCATAGCAACAAAACCAACACCTATAAAGTATTCTGCTCTGTCAAAAACACCTAAACTGTCAGCATCTATACTTGATTCTGCTTGTTTCATTAACTGTTCTAATCGAGAATCGAGTAAAGCTAATAAATCGCTCAGTTCAGCGATTTTAAGATCAAGGCAATCTACTTTTGAAAACAGCAACATACAATTGTTCCTCAAAATACATAACGCCTGCAATAAGGTGTGCCAACGCTGAACCAGCCAAGCACACGAGCTTCATACCAAAACCGCCGAGTGTAAATGCATCACCTTGATTGCTTTGTTATGTGTTTTCTTCGTAGATATCGATTACATGACAAGAATTAAAATAAACCTTTTGACCACATGCGACGCTAACATCACCGGAAGGATCATTATCAAGAATGCCAGTATAAAACTGACCTGAGATCCCTGTAACTTCTACCCACATTCTTTCAACCGATACATTATCTTTATTATTACGTTCTTCCATTCTAAAAATGAGTTTAACGAGATCACCTGATTGTAGTGATTCTCTTTTTTCTTTTTCAGGAATCCAAAAGGTATCACTATATTCTTTATGAATGGCTTCTCCATCATCCAATTCATAAGAATCTATTTCATATGTTGCTAGTTTCATCGTAACTCCATAAACACATAACGCCCGCTTAACTTGCTGCCAACTGCACCGAACTCAAACAGACCACCGTAATCACAAATGCCAAACCGAACCAAAAATGCCACAGGTTGGCAGTCAGGTTGAAGCGATTGTTAGCTGATGATACTCACCGTGAGCACCTCTGATATCATGCCTAAGGGTACAAAGTTGGGATACCCGATTTCAATCCGAGGCACTACTTTCAGAGAATAAGCACCTTCCTCACTCCAGCTTATCCATGACTCAAGATCTGGATAAGCCTCATGAGACAACACCAAAACAACCATAATTTTATGGTCATCTGCAATACGAGTAGGTACGCACTTATACAAATGTTCGCTAACCCTAGCGTCAGACAACTCTCTATAATCAAAAAATGATATGCAACCTCTCAAACGGAAAAAGCCATTTGAATTGCCAAATACAGAAGGTCTATCTCCGCTAATATTGGCAATTAACCCGCCGTCAGTAACAATAGATTCAAAGCTTTCCTGAGTAGTAGTATGAAATACCTTACCTTTCATAAGTTCTATGAAATCTTCAAATCCGTCTATTTCTAAGTGTTTAATCTTCATTATTCTCAATCAGCTAACGCTCTGCTAAATGGCGCTGTCACCTAACTTCCAAAGCCAACCACACTCAGAACCAAAACCGCCGAATGTTCTGGCGTCCGTTTAAGCAGTTTGT
>NZ_JAKRGH010000058.1 GCF_022347565.1 Vibrio sp. Of7-15 | reverse complement strand
GCGTCAAAAAACACAATTTACCGATGAACCCGATTTTCGTGAACGAGCCACCAAAACCTCGGGGCAAGTCTACTCATTTTTGGATTTGGTGAACTACAACCGCACCGAGCAAGACACCTTCATCGATTTTGCAAATTTAGTCGCCGACATGGATGAAGGCACCGCTGTGCAAGACGGTCGCTTTGCAGGCAGCGTGACCCCCACACAAAGTGACAAGGCCCATCAACCCGTCATCAGCAACCAAAGTTTGCTCGACACCATTGATGAATGCGCCCCCGTGCGTGCCGATATTTTGATATTAGACGATCCGATTGCGTTGGTGGAAGACACGCTAGTGGTAAGCGGAAAACACATGGCAGATCTTGTCAACTGGCAAAACCAAAACCAGAACTTACAGGGTCTAACTCAAGCCACCGCTGGTTTTTGCCATTTGCAATTAAAGCAAAGCGATCCGCTGGCGCAAGAGCTGGCAAAAGATCCGGTCAAACACGCAAAAGCCCATGTGATTATTTCGTCATCCAGCTTGGATGCTGTTAATTTAGAATCTCCCTCGGGCCAGACTTTCTGGATGGAAAGCTTGAATAATATTAATCAAGCAATGAAAAAAGAAGGGATAGTACAGTCACTGCCAGCAGATCTTGCTTATTTCAATCAAATGAAGCAGAAACGAAAGTGGCGTGGCCGCGTCCGCATGAAGGAGATGAACGAGTATTACCTCAGCTCTACCGTGCAAGAGACGTTTTTACGCACTCGGCTTAATTGGGCTAGCAACTTTACATTGGCGTTGCTTGATACTGTTGGGCCAGATCCTTCTTGCTTATTCTTCGACTTATATGAAGAGGACCACGCTTCACAATATATTGACACAGTTACCGAGTGGCACACTTATTTGTCACCAGCCTTAAATGAACAAGATCGCAATAAATACAACGCTCAGCTGCGTAGCCAACTTGCTTTAAACAATGTGATGGGCAGTGCCATGTTTGCAGGGGTGCCCGAGTTTAAGTCGTTTTTGGCGAAGTTAATGGACGTGGTGCTCTCTTCTTACCCTAATGAGAGCTTCCATCAATTAGCCAGCCAAGTGGAATCGGAAGAAGCGTTAAGTGACTGGTTGGATAAAGCGAATGCAATTAACTTACAAAGTGGGCGTGCCGATCAGTCGGCGCACGTTGGTGCATTGGGTGCTATGTTTGATGCCTTCACCAATGACGAGTTAGCTAACTTTACCTTCTTTAAAAAATACGTTCAGGTGCCTTACACTAACGTTCAAAATTCTTTTTTGAATGCGGTGGCTGGGAAAGTAGAAAATATTAATGTGTTCTCTTTTAACAGTTGGTCGACAGATGTCGTATTAAAAGAAATCACTGAAGGTTGGAAACATCAATCCCGATTTAAAATGGATGTGATCATGCCCATGGTGCTTAACAACCAACTTTCAGGTAGGGAAGTGACGCTAACCCCCGAGAATAAACGTCAGTTATTAAAACTAGGTGGTCAGTATGATGAAGCCATGGCGGGCATTGCAGCTGTCTCCAAAGAGCTAGAGAAGAGCCGACTACCGCAAGATAGAGCAACACTGAGCACACAGATTGAAGTGTTGGAAAAAGAAGCTAAGAAAATCTCTGGCTCAATGGGTAAACACATCACCTTTACGGATGCCGCCAAAAAAGCGATTCGTGTTGAAAACATATGGCAGCCCATGGCTCAAAAAGGTATTGATTTTGCCACGGGGAATGCGTTGACGGGTGTGGTGATTGTGCTCAACTTCCTGGCGTTGCAGCAAGATTATGAACGGATTTTAACCAGTCAAAACCCGTCTGACAGTGATACATTAACCTTAGTTTATCGGCCATTATGGTTAATGGAATCGGTAGTTAGGGTTTCTCAAGGCTATTATCAAGCTCAAGTGAGAGAAGCATTTTCGCTTATCTCATCAGCCAGCAAAGATATCGATAATGTTATAAATACTAGTACTATTTTCCATGCAATAAAAGGCAAAGATGTAGCTTTATCAAAGACATTAACCAAGTTACTTATTTTTGGTGTCGCGGCGGAGTTAACCTTAGTGGTTGCTGGTGCCATAGAGTCATACCAAATTTATGTTTACGATTTTATGCCCTCCTCAGGAAAAGCGAAGATTGCACATGGCTTGAAGTTAGCTGGTACTGTATCTATGACCATTTCTGGAGTTTTAGGGTTGCTGGCAGTTCTATTCAAGTTTACCGTTGCATCAGCTTTATCCATTGCTAGTATTGGGCTCCAGATTTTTGGTGGTATCATTTATTCAATTGGAACCGCTTATCTTAATTATGTGCAAGACGATGACATTAGTGAGTGGTTGAAAAAAACCTACTGGGGAGACAAAAACAAATGGGAAGGGGCTCAAGTTTGGGGTAATACCCTAAAAGGGCATGAAAAGGCATTTGATGAATTGAGCGTTATTCGAAATCAACCCAAACTGTATACACAACCGACGTTGAAAACTCCGGGGGAGGTGAGTGAAGAAAACGCAGATGGTGCATGGCTAATGCTTGAACTGCCAAGTGAACTCGATGGCCAGAAGCTCCGTGTTGATGTGTTGGTCTACCCCGATAGAGACAAATTAATTACTCCTGGTAAAGATTATCAATTTTTCCATATTGACACATTAGGTTTGGACGGTTCTCGCCAATGGCAAGCTGAATGGGTTAAAGGGTATCGGCCTCAGCCGCATAAAAATGAAATGTGGCAGGAAATAATACCACAGCTGCCTGAAACAAAAGTGCTTACGCCATCGCAAGGGAAAAGCTTACAAACTTGGCAACCGACTGGTGATACTCAGCTTTTAAATTTGTGGTTGCCAAGGCCATGGGGACCAACAGGGACTTGGATGTTCGAAACGTGCCCCGCCATTATGCTGGTATGGTATGAATATCATTTAGATAAGAGTACGGGCAAGCCAAAAGAGGGTGCTGTGCCCCATGCGTTTACGTTGGATTTGTCACTAGATACAGATGTGTTTGGGGATACTGAATTGAGTAAATCTTTAAAACAGGTGGATATTATGAAAATTACAGATAAAGACGGTTTTGATGCCTACAATAAGGCAGTATCGTTAGCACGAAGTATAATTGCTCCAAATTTATTGAATGTAGGATACTAAGTCAATGGGGAATTCGTTTGTGAATAAACAGCGGTACGACACTATTAGAAAATCAGTACTTAGCGACTCTAATTTAACTGATAGACCGTCTCAATTGGTGGCTTTTATGGAGCACTATATAGAACATATAAAGAATGAGCCAGCAATCATAGAATGGGAGATGAACCTGTGGGAAAGGTATACTCGGGAGATATTTGTTTTCGTTTACTGTGGTTTATTCTTTTTTACCGTTTCAGGGTATATTTTTTCTGATAATACGGTAGTGCAAGAGACTAACAGAAATTTAGGTGTTTTTGTCATGTTGACGCTTGCTTTCTTAATAGCAATGTCCCTTTCTCCTGAACGTTATTATCATAAAATCACATCAACAGGGATTTATGTATACAGCTACAAACGGGGAAAAGAATACCGAGAAAAGTTGGTAAAGGGTTTATTAGTTGTCGGTGGTATAGCTGCAGTAGTCTTATTGTTTATTTTAGGCCCCATGGCTTTTGCGGGTGCTGGGGCTGGTACTTTAGGGCTATTGTCATTAGCAGCAATGGCGAAAGACAAGCCACCAAAAGAGCTTGCGCTTCCGTGGGAAGCTATTTTTGCTATAGAAATGGATGAACAGAACGGACTTTTTAGAAAAAAGAAGATCTTCTTCGTTCAATTTCAGATGGATCTAGTTTGTGATGTAAATAATTTTTCAGAAGTTAGAGATATTTTAAATAAGTATAAAATGGAACAGACTTTATATGTTAGGCAAGGCTCTGAAGACAAAGATTCTCAGGCCTTTCAGGATATGAAAGACTCTTCAAAAAAAGAAATTGATTTTATTTGGGCCTTTCACCCACAAAATACACCGTTTAGATCCTGAATTCAGATAATAAGTGCAACACTCATGGTTAAATTGTGAAAGAAGGCCTACCGCTGATAGTGGTAGGCTTTTTATCGCCAAAATCAAAGCAGAATCAGCATGAGTTATCAGTAGCTGAACAAAGGTCAAGATATCCAATTCCAGTGCTTTTTCAGGAGGTTATTCACAAGTAAAAATAGCCGAGAAAATAGTGTACTCAAGCAGCAAAGTAACGTATCCCAAGGGATACAGTCTGGTTTGTTGAAATGGTGCTATCTTGGGAGTGCAGATCAAATCAGCGCTGTGGCAAAGCGTATTAATTTACCAGTGAGTCCAGAATGTATTTATCAGTAGGTTGCGAATAACAAAGAACAAGGTGGCCAGCTATATAAATATCTTCGTCAAGGGCATAAACGCTATCGACGTGGAAAAAGCACCGCTTGGAAACCAATCGCTAACGCAGTATCAATTGATGAAAGGCCTTCTATTGTTGATACACGCGAATGTATTGGAGGCTGGGAAGCTGATACCGTACTCGGTCGGCAAAGTACGGGGGACTAGTATCGTAATTTTTTATTTACTATATGGACGTTCGATGTTCAACAAATGACTATGAGAGAGTCAAAGGCGTGATTCAATCTAAAATGCGTGAAGGTGTTTTATATACTGAAGAAGAAAATGATGATTATTGTAGTGATGAATTTCATGAAGCAATAGAAAGAAGAAAATTGGAACTGCCATTCTACAGTGGCGGCTATTCGACAGGTAGTTTGTATAGTATGCAGTAATATATAAAGCAGTAAGGAAACCTTGCTGCTTTCTTTTCTCAATAACTAGAAAATAAGAATGGATTTAAAACGAAAAGAACAATATGAAGCGATCCGCCAATCGGTGATGAATGATGCGAC
>NZ_JAKRGH010000057.1 GCF_022347565.1 Vibrio sp. Of7-15 | reverse complement strand
CGCCTCTGGGCACCATACAATTCCCTGTTAGTTCAGTCGGTAGAACGGCGGACTGTTAATCCGTATGTCGCTGGTTCAAGTCCAGCACAGGGAGCCATACTAAAAGCCTCATCTCACGATGAGGCTTTTTTTATACCTAACGCTTGCAGCGTGATCTCCTCTTACTTCTCTATTCTTGTTTATTGCTATTCTTTTTGCACATTCACTAATGGAATAGGCAAACATGATCACTTTATATGGCATCCCCCGCTCACGCTCACTACGTGTCTCTTGGTTACTGGAAGAACTTCAGCTTGATTGGAGTTACAAGTTCATCAATTTTAGCCAAGGCGAGAATCGTGCCCCTGATTTTTTAGCAATCAGTCCCGAAGGTAAAGTACCCGCTCTGCAAGATGGAGATCTCCACCTAAACGAATCAGCGGCTATCTGTTTATATTTAGCGGAGAAGTACGGACAAGGAAAATGGCTACCAGCTTCAGGTAGTGCAGACTCTGCGCGCCACCACCAGTGGGTCAGTTTTATTATTTCCGAGTTAGAGCAAGCCTTATGGAGCATTGGTAAACATAAATTTGCACTTCCTAAAGAACAACGTATTCCCGAAATGCTTGCCACCGCTCAATGGGAATTTAACAAAGCAGCGACAACTGCTTCGGGAAGGCTACCATCATCAACGTATCTCTTTGGTGAATCGCCACAAGTTGCGGATGTCTTATTGTGTCACACACTCAACTGGGCTGTTAAATTTGAGCAGGTATTACCTGAAAATCTTGAGACTTACCGACAAACCATGAGCGCGCGCTCTGCCATGAAAAAAGCACTCGAAAAAGAGCAATCACACAGCTAGCCTCTCTGCTACTTTCTCACTGCTTCAAGGTGCAGATGGCATCTTGAAGGAGCTAAGGTATAATACTGGCCTTCCCATTTTTAATACCGTGTGACTCCCTTCCACACTAAGTTCCCTATGACATCTCGAACACAAACACAGCCCGCTTCTTTAAAACAATGGCTAGAACCGATTATTGTCCTTTTAGTCCTAGGTTCCCTCTTTGGCTATCTAGGCCATCAAATGGGGCTCTCTGCGATGGTCAATACCCTATTTAACACAGCACACCAACTGCTGCTCAATACAGTTCTCTTCATTATGGGCATTACGGTCCTATCAGGAGCCCTCAGTCAGCTCTTAAGCGAGTTTGGGGTAATTCGATTACTTGAAGTGCTGCTGTCTCCCTTAATGAAACCTATTTTCCGTTTACCCGGTAGAACCGCCCTCGCCGCTCTGATGACGTTTTTTTCAGACAACCCAGCGGTGATCAGCCTTGCTAAAGATAAACAATTTCGCCAAGGCTTTACTCCATGGCAACTGATCTCCCTTACGAACTTTGGCACGGCCTTTGGTATGGGGCTGATCGTGGTTACCTTTATGGCTACTTTACAAATTGATAGTGGAGAAAATACCCTCAAAGCCGCCATGATCGGTTTATTAGGGGCTATCATCGGTAGCATGGTCTCCACGCGCTTCATGCAATACATGATCAAACCCATTGTGGGGGATGAGCTATTAGATGAGCCAGCAAAGGCTTCAAATAATGATGCAACTGATAGCCCAACGGAATCAACAGAAACCGAGCATCAACCGGCTTGGCTTCGTGTTCTTAACTCGTTACTGGATGGTGGTAAAGCCGGGGTCGAGCTAGGCATCGCGGTGATCCCTGGTGTGCTTATTATCAGTACTTTTGTCATGCTGCTTACCTTTGGCCCAAGTGAACAAGGCTATACAGGGGCAGCTTTTGAAGGCGTGGCCCTGCTACCTGTACTTGCTGCCAAAGTAGACTGGTTATTTGAGTTATTATTTGGGTTCAACCACCCTGAACTGGTTGCTTTTCTGGCAACCTCCCTCGGTGCAGTAGGAGCGGCAATGTCGCTGGTTCCCCCATTTATTGCCAAAGGCTTTGTAGGCGGTAATGAAATTGCGGTCTTTACTGCGATGGGCATGTGCTGGAGTGGTTTTTTAAGTACTCATACTGCAATGTTAGATGCACTGGGCTACCGTGCACTGACCTCACGAGCCATCATAGCTCACACGGCAGGCGGCCTTGTTGCTGGTATCTCCGCCCACCAGCTGTATCAACTATTTACTTAACCTTTCATCAAACAATTGCTGCCTAGGCTAAGCACTCATCATAACGTCTAGCCTGGGCCTACAACTATCTCGATGACATCACTGATCTAATACCTTTACCTTACACTTCAGCTACACCATTAATTAACTAAAAGTGGTGACCTATTTATCGAGGTTGCACACCAAGTTATTTTGCTTAGTAAAATTAAAGTTGAGGCAGAAAGTTCTTCATAAAACGGCTAGGCTTCATTCCCGGTTTGGCTTAATAAGACCATATGCTCAAAGGCTTTCGAGCCCCTTCCTAAAAATTTCTTCCACCTAAGCATTCTCTTTAATTACATAAAGAATGAGCCTCTATACCGTCTGGTCCAAATCCTGTTCAAGAGTAAAACTTTAACAAGATCCCATTCCAACCAATTTTAGATCCCACTTTTGAGAACAAAGCTCACAATTTCACATTAAAATGTTATTTCACGTCAAAAAATAAAAAAGAATTCCTACTCCAAGTCATCCATATGCCTTATAAGTTGTGACTTATTTATTTCGACCTAATAAATAAATATTTTTACTTGGCTAGCGGAATACATCACTTGATCAAACTGTCGCACACGAGCAGTCAACACCATTCATTTACGATATGAGCAATGAACTAATTCAACGGGGATATCATGAAGTTAAAAACCCAATCTTATTTACTCGCGAGCATTATACTCATTGCCCTTGTAGCAATGACTGTCACTGGCCTCTGGACCCTTCGTGTTGCAAGTAGCAATGATAACCAAGCTCGAGTTACCCAACTTTTTAAAAGTACTTACAGTATCCTAACTGAGCTTGAGCAAATGGCAGCACAAGGCCAATTGTCTGATGAAGAAGCTAAAGACGTTGCCACTCGCTTATTACGTAACAATATCTACAGTGACAGTGAATACGTCTACGTAGCAGATGAAAAACTTAACTTCATTGCCACACCGCTAGACCCTCAGTTACATGGCACCAGCTTTCACGACTTTCGTGACGGCTCTGGTAACAGCGTAGGCCAAATACTGCTGACTGCTGTGAACAGTAACCCCGGCCGCATCGCGGAGTACACTTGGACCCAAAAGCTCGCGGATGGCACTATTGAAGAAAAGCTCTCTATTGCAGAAAAAACTCCTCGCTGGGGCTGGGTTGTTGGTACAGGTATTGGCTTTAATGAAGTAAACGCACGCTTTTGGTCTACCGCTCAATGGCAGCTGGTTTTATGCCTTCTTATTGCTGGAGTCATTTTCGCACTCTTGCTTACCGCTATGAAACGCATGTTAAACCTGCTTGGTGGTGAACCAGCAGAAGTACTCAATGCCGTGCAAACCGTCGCAAAAGGTAACCTGTTAACCAACTACGATCGAGAAGCCCAAGAAGGCAGCGTCTACCACGCAATTCAAACCATGAGCCGCTCTCTGGCCGATATGGTCAATCACCTAACGACTTCCATGTTTAACTTACGCCAAGAGTTGGAATCAGTACAGGTTCGAGCCAATGAAGTAGACAGATTGACTCAAGGCCAACAGCAAGAAACCGAAATGATCGCCACAGCCATGACAGAGATGTCTTCTTCTGCTCATAGCGTTGCCGAATCAGCAAGAGAAACGGCTTTAAATACCGATGAAGCAGACAAACAAAGTCAGTTATCTCAGCAATTAATCCAAACCACAGTTCACAACATTGAAGGCTTAGCACAGCAATTAAATACGGCCACCGAAGCCGTAGGCCAGCTAGATAGCGAAGTAAACAACATTGTTAAAGTACTGGATGTGATTGGCGATATTGCCGAGCAAACCAATTTACTCGCACTCAATGCCGCCATTGAAGCAGCACGAGCTGGGGAGCAAGGACGTGGTTTTGCGGTCGTTGCCGACGAAGTTCGTAACTTAGCAGGACGCACTCAAGGCAGTACCAAAGAAATCCAGCAGATGATCAGTAACCTACAAACAGGTTCTCATAACGCGATTTCCAGCATGGAAGTCTGTGAAGAAACCAGCCAAAGCACGGTACTGGAATCAAAGAACGCAGCAGAAGCGTTGCAACAAATTGTATCTGCTTTAACCGTGATCACCGATATGAGCCACCAAATTGCAGGCGCAGCCGGAGAGCAAACCCAAGTGGGTGAAGATATTTCCGAGCGCATCAACTTAATTGAAGAAAGCGGCTTCAAACTCACTTCACTGGCTACGCAAAGCCAACAAAGCACAGAAAGCTTAGCTCAGCTCGCAGACGATCTTGAAAACTGGCTGAATAAATTCACCATTCAACGCTAATTTTCGACTTTACGATGAAAAAAAGCGCTCTCAGGCTTGAGGGCGTTTCTTTATTATCAGTCTACTTCCCTACCCAAAGCAGTAAAAACGGCTATTTTCTTCCAATGCATTCCTACCTTTCAGCAAAAAACACTAAGACCATTTCATTTTAGCCTCTCTTTTTTGTTCAAATCACCGCCGATAAGTGTATAAAAAACAGCGCATCGAACATTAATTCAGCAAACGAACATTTTTTTGTATTTTTTTGTTGACCTAAAACGGCAAAAGCCTTTTAATACACCCCGTCGCCCAGATAGCTCAGTCGGTAGAGCAGAGGATTGAAAATCCTCGTGTCGGTGGTTCGATTCCGCCTCTGGGCACCATATTTGACAACATGGTGCTGTTAAACAATATCATGTTCATATTTAGATAAAGTCTGAATATAAAAATTAAGTGTGCCGACTTAGCTCAGTAGGTAGAGCAACTGACTTGTAATCAGTAGGTCACCAGTTCGATTCCGGTAGTCGGCACCATTTATCTGTT
>NZ_JAKRGH010000056.1 GCF_022347565.1 Vibrio sp. Of7-15 | reverse complement strand
TATTTGATAACCAAAGGCATTCACCACCACTCGTTTATCACCGATAAACTGCATGTACATGCCACGCTTTAAATCAGAGAAATCTTCAATCGTATTGGTCTCTACATCAAAGCGTTTGTAGGCATTAAAATCGCCAAAAAACAGGTAACGACTGTCTGCCGTCCAAGAAAAATAAGTTTTTCCTGGGAAGTCATTCAGCTTACGCTCTTCCCCGGTTGCAATATCGACCAGTAAAAAATCTTCTCTATCAGTAGAGACAACCGCTACATATTGGCCGTTAGGAGACACAGCGATCTCTTGCGCAGCACTTATTCCTTTGTCATATACAAGTCGTAAATCTGTTCCATCCAGTTTTTTACTCCAAACCTTACGTCTAGTTTCATAATCATCACCACTTTCACGGTTTGCCCAGACAAAGGCGATACGTGGCTGATCGTATGCACTTTTATCACTCAAATCTTCCCGTGGCCACTCAGCGGCTTTAGGAATATCGTAAGAAACAAGGCCATGCTTATAATACACAATACTATTATGCTCTCCCACCATAACTCGGTTCTGAGGGATCGCAGGCTCGTTATATCGTCGCTCATAGCCTCGCTTAGGGCCACTTGATAAGGTTGGCCATGTACTCCATTCAGGAACAACCTCTACCTTGGGTTTTGGCGCAGGGGAAGCAGAGGGTTCACAGCCAGCCAGCAATAAACCTGCCAAAACTAAACATATTCCACGCATTTTCATTATTTATCCTTCGCTCGCGGCTTGCGGTACTAAATCTAAAATAGAAATATCAGTAAAAATAGGGGTTGTTTCATCTGGGCTGGTTACCCGCCCCATAACAACGTTGACTTTATCCATATCATCAGGCCAACCCGAAAAGGTCATTACTATCGGTTCGTCACTATTTTTTACCTCACCAAACGTTTTACGCTGAGACCATTCACCCTCAATTTGTGAGATTTCAATAAAATCATCAGAGCGATCGTATTCGGGATCAAAGTAATACAACACACATGCAGATGGTGTCGGTGGCTCCGTTGTGACTTGTGCTACACCTGTTTCCTGACTTTTTGCGTACAGTGCGGAGTTGTTCGTTAATAAATCATGGGCCAATTCATCGGATAGCTTGCATTCATCCACACTGAATACCGATTCACTGTCGCCAACAAAAGTCTGGTTGTCGCTGTACGCTTCTAGCCCTGTTATTGGCGTATAAATTACATCCACCTCTTCTGGGTTCGACTCTAATGCGTTAATTTCACTTAAGCTTAATGGGGTGTCACTGTAAGCTAACGCTAACTCCGTTTGCACTTCCCCCAATATTTTATATGGCAACCAAATATGGGGCTTAGGGAATCCTTCGGCAATACGGTTACGACCTTTTATTAACGTAGTTTCTCCTTTTTCGAGATCTACCGTGATCGTATGCGGCGTCTCTTCAGGGCAATAATCCGGGAAGATTACTGTTGCCTGAGTGCCAGACAAACCGCTGACGTGCGCCCATGCATTATGATCCAGTTTCCCTTTAATAACAGCCCCATTTTCACAGGTTAATTCAAAGGGTTGTTCTGGGAGAGGAAACTCAGTGTCTTGGCAATACAGACATAAGTCGACATACCGATCTGTTACGGTTTGAGTTTTGGGTTCTTCATCTAACTGACGATAATATTCTATGTCGATGTCTGAGTAATAACTGTTACTTTTCACCTCTAGCTCGCGCCAAACTTTGTTATTCCAAAGAACATAAAAAAAACCACTGGTGTACATTGCCGTCGATTGGGGATCTTTCGTGTCATCAACAAAAGCAGAAGGCAGTACAGGCACTAATACGTTATCCCACTCGTCTTTCTCTGTCTCTTTTTCTACTGGCTCTATGTTTTCTGCCAGCAGTAATTTCAGCGGGTTTGGGGCTCCATCCAGCGGAACCGTGAGATACAGGTTCTTAGGCTCACTTTCTAGATCTTTAAAAATAGCGAGGCTACGATGGGTAAAATCAATGTCTTTACGTGGTTTTGTAATTTTACTTGGCTGTTGGTCTGTTTTTTCTAATAACAAAGAGGCGCTATTAGCGGGCCACTGACCTGCAAACTCAACAACAATTTTATGCTCAGGGGATGGCTCAACAGGCGTATGTTCATAAACAGGAGGTAAGACATAATCATTGGTTACTGGCGCATAATTCGCCTTCACTAAACGATCTGGAGCCTCTAACAAAGAGCCAATCACACCTTCAATAAATGGCAGCTGCTTTAGTGCCCCTTCTGGGATTGGGGAGGTTCTTTTTCGTAAGCCTAACGCAACAAATTGGCCCAAGTTTAGTGTTTGAACCACCTGTTGAATAAAGGATGCAGTGACTTTGTGATCGTATTTACCTAGCCGAGATACCACCGAACTCGGTAACTGATTAATGATGTCTGTAGAGTGTCTGGCACGTTGCAGCTGCACTCTTAATTCTTGTGGGGTAATAAGAAAATCAAGGTCGCTCTTGATTAGGGAGCGACCGGATTTAAATGTTAACTTTTGCATAGACACTCCGAACTATAAAATAAGTTCGCAATGATTTGAGCTGATTAGACTCACGATAACGTTTTGAATGGCTTTTACAAGCCTATGATATTTCAAATTTTCATTTTAACAAGAGGTTACCGCAAAAACGAACATTATGCCTATCAATACATTCAAATTAACTGATAATTTGGCACAAGTTCAAAAAATGGCAGACAGGTACACGAGGGAAGAACCGATTAGTACACAATGTTTCTGTTGCAGTGCAATCATAACTCAGCCCCCTGAAAGTTATACAGCATCGGACGGCCATAAGCAGGACGGCTATTTTCAGCAATCCCCCAATGCACCTTCGCCTTTTTACAATAAAGCAAATCATAATCAATCATTAGCCCTACGGCGTAATCTTCATCCTCATTAATCAGCACTTTCTTATTTAAGCAACGCGATTTATCTGAGTATTTATTTATATTCCCCGTCTTTAAATCAACAATAAATTGTTCACCACCATTGACCGTGGTTTTTAAATTGCCAACCAGAGTATTTGATAACCAAAGGCATTCACCACCACTCGTTTATCACCGATAAACTGCATGTACATGCCACGCTTTAAATCAGAGAAATCTTCAATCGTATTGGTTTCTACATCAAAGCGTTTGTAGGCATTAAAATCGCCAAAAAACAGATAACGACTGTCGGATGTCCAAGAAAAATAGGTTTTTCCAGGGAAGTCATTCAGCTTACGCTCTTCCCCGGTTGCAATATCGATCAATAAAAAATCTTCGTTATCCTCAGAAATCGCCGCTAAATATTTGCCATTAGGTGAGATAACCACATCACGACCGAAACTGACGCCTTTGTCGTACACCAAGCGTAAATCCGTGCCATCCAGCTTTTTACTCCACACTTTGGTTTTGGTTTCATAGTCGTCACCATTTTCACGGTTTGCCCAAACAAAAGCGATGCGTGGCTGCTCGTATGCACTTTTATCATTCAAATCTTCCCGTGGCCATTCAGCGGCTTTAGGAATATCGTAAGAAACAAGGCCATGCTTGTAATACACAATGCTATTATGCTCTCCCACCATGACTCGACGCTGAGGGATCGCACGTTCATTGTAACGTAGTTCATAGCCACGCCTAGGGCCACTTGATAAGGTTGGCCATGTACTCCATTCAGGGGCAGCCTCTACCTTGGTCTTTTGTGCAGGGGGAGCAGAGGGCTCACAGCCAGCCAGTAATAAACCAGCCAACACTAAACATATTCCACGCATTTTCATTATTTATCCTTCGCTCGCGGCTTGTGGCTTGTGGCTTGTGGCTTGTGGCTTGTGCCAGGTACTAAAATACAATGAAAATAACATTAATGATAATTTCATTGCCCTCTCACAATTCAAGTCGTCACGGTGACTAAATGATTAAATTAAAACACATAAAATCAAATAGTTATACGTAATTTCTAATTGTGTTAATTTTAAAGATACTGGGTATCAATGACTAAAGCACCAACAGACAGTTACAACGTCACTAAACTTATAACAAATTTGATGTATTTCACAAAATAACCATCAAACTATTTACTCGTAAAAAGTACACGACAATGATGGATTATTTTCCAGATTTATGATGACTTTGAATGTTTAACTCAACTAAAGCGTACCAACTGTATCATCGTGAGCATGTTGGTTCACCACTCCTTCCCTTAGACAGAATAGACAGCAAAGCGATCAGGGATCTCACTGGATAAAAACCTGTACTGGAGGTTATTTCACGGAAGTAATTTTCCATGCTGATGGCACGCTGGAAGAATTTATGCTTTTTGAACGACTGAAGACGGTAGGTATATGTGATATAAGTGATGGAATAATGAATGTTCGTATTAAAAAGCACACAAACCATTATCAGTTTTCAGTTATAGCAAATAAGAACATCAACATTCACTCTGCCATTGAATACAAAAATGGAGAACTTTACTCGTTTTTAAAACATGCTCTTATTCAAAGGTAAAGAATACACAAACCTTATCTTTCCCGTAGTCAGTGTTGTACTGATTGTGATTAGATCTCGTTAGCAAGACGCCGCTGTAATTCTTTAATGGCCAATTGAAATACAGTGTGCATAGGAAGAGAATAAACTTCGTCGAGTGCACACCAAAAGAACTCAAATGTATGGCCACCATCATCGTTTGTATAATGGCTCCATCTTTCCGGTAAGCTTCCCGTATGACAAACAAAAAAGTGCCACTGTTGAGTCTGGTATCCAGATTCCCACTCTCCTAACGCATCCACGCTGTGAACATTGTTAACTCCCGACTCTTCATGCAACTCTCTTAATGCAGCACTAATGGTAGTCTCATTGAGCTCTAACGTCCCTTTTACCAATTGAACTCCCGCTAGTGGATGCCTAAACAGCAAGATTTCAGTTTTATTGCTTTGGCTACGAATGACCACAGGACATACTTTTATTTCCCTTCGTAGACGCCTTTGCTCAAAGTTATGGTTATTTTCAGACATTATTTTGGACTCGATAAATCGGCTTAATCATATTAACCTCTGTCGCAAAGTAGCCATTAGCCAAACGCAACAATCTAGATTGCTCACGCTTATGCTCTTTAAATCCTAATTTTTCGAACAGAGCCACATTGCCCGTTTCAGCAACACACCATAGCGACAGCTTATTCATAGCCCGATTAGGAAAGTGAGCAATAACCGAACTAATTAAATGTAAGGATAAGCGCTCCCCTCTCGCTGATTTAGCCACCGCTAAACTTTTTACGTGAAGAACATCATCGATTACGCGAGCTTCAACCCCAGCTACTAACTTATTTTTTTGCTCGATACCAAAGCATGACCAAGCCTGCAATTCTTTTTTCCCAGTGTCGAATTCTGCCTTTTCTACCCTGTAAATTTCCCTCATAGGCTGAAAACATGCATCCATTAATTGACGGTAATCAGGACAGTGTTGATTGACACTTTTTACTTTCATGTTCTTCGTTAACATCACTACTTCACCCTTTATTCAAATGTTCATTTACTGCTTTGATGGCAGATAAAACACCTAACCTTGGGCTACTTACTATCGGAGTGATGTTGTCAGTAATATCCATTACGCCTACCATGGAAGCTTGTGCCAGTACTATCACATCATAACCTTCACTCTTATTTTTAATTTCAACAGCAATGCGTTTTAAATACTCAGAATATCTACCAGACTCAAATAAAGGCCAGGCACTATCTACACAGTGTTGATCTATGTGTACTTCAAGTCCATGTATTAATGCTGAACTTCTAAGCAAGTTGTACGTCGGTGTTAACGTACTCGTTAGCGCAGCGATAATTAAAATAGTCTTGCCATGTTGTACCGCCCAATCTGCCATTGCACGGTCAACCCGTTGTACGCACCCTTGCTCTAGTTTGACAGATTCAGCAATTGAACCAATAGTGGAACACGTACATACGACAACACGTGTATTTTGACTCAGTGTACAGAGCGTTTGTTGGATACTTTGCTCCAGCTCTTTGCTGACACCTTGAGTGATTACCATCTCTAAGTATTCCGGTTTCACGATATGCTTAATGGCTAAGTTTGGATCTAACTCTTCTATTAATGCATCAAACGTTATAATGTGAACTTCCGATGTATGTAAAAACGTAATATCAAAATCCACGCTAAATTCCTTTATCTTGTATGACACAATGCCGCTGTTATTTTCTGTTGATGTTCAATGAGGTAACAAATGTCATTCAAATAAGCGAAGTGGTGACCATCATTCATGTTGCTTTGAAATGCCTCGTTGCCATTCCGTGCTTCTTTCTCCACAAACTGTACCAAGGCTCGGATCCTTTCAACCATCACATAGGGCAATTGTGCTCGTTCATCATCACTAACCCCATAAGAATCGCAGAATAATTTTGCACGTGATAACTGCTGATCCAAATCACCGTATGCGTCTATCTTATCGGTTTTAAAAGGAGCCCAGCAATACAACGCATAAGCAATATCCCACACTCTTGGAGCGGGATGTGCAGTATCAAAGTCAAATACCCCTACCACCTTTTTATTCTTCAAAGCGACGTTGTAAGGCGCAAAATCACCATGACAGACTACCTCCTGCGGTTCTCTTGCAGGTAACATCCATTGGTTTTCAAACTGATTTAGGTGGACTAAAAACGATTGTGTCGCATCATGATATCGACGTAGTAATTGGGCAGCACTTATCAAAGTATCTACTGTCGCTATATCGCCATTTAATGGGTAGTTAAAAACATTGCCTTGTACAAAGGATAGAACCTCTTGTTCTTTTTCAAAACCGAATGGCTGTGGTGCCGCATAAAAGCCAACAACTCTTAAATGGCTAAGTAGCGCATGAACCGCACCAGACCATTTTCCTTTCGGTCGATACAGCTTATTACCGTCCCGATAAACAGCCCCTTCTCGCCCCCCTTTGAGCTCTTCCATGCGTTCCCTTTCCTATTATCAGTTACTCAATTTTTTATTTAAACACTCGTTATAGCCAGCAACTTTGCTTTAGAACTGTTGTCGGGGACAACACATCTACCCACTTGTAGAGTAAACAACCAAAACAGGCATTAAACTGTTGTCCTCGACAACACTATTAACGATAAGAGATGAGAATGCAGAAACTAAAAAGTGTTGTCTACGACAACGGTTTTAATTGCGGCATAGACAACAATTAAAATCTAAAACGGGTAGAAATAAACAACTTAAAAATCGCAATGGCTGTCACTGGCTTGCTTTGTGCAGTCTGCATATACCGTAAATACAAAGCAATAAACAGTAAACACTAATTTTCGGAATTAGAATAAACGGTTCTCACTCAAAGCTGTTGTCCGCGACAACACCCACCCGAAGCGAGGTAAGCCAAGCGTAAAATAAGTTCAGAGAACCTAGTTCTAACATCAAAACCATAAAGCATAAAAAAGAGCGATTAAAAATCAAAAAATGATGTCACAACAGGTATACCCTTAAGTACAGCATCTACTCAGCATGGATCCTTCCGATGACAATAGCAGCTAGCTACAAACTCAAAATTTTAAGCCTGAAACTCAGAACAAGTTAATAACCCCTAAGAACTAAAACGCATCATCAAAGGTGAAATTGGGTAGTCGCTATTTAGCTATATTCAGAAGTAACAATGCCTTTCCCTGACCTGAATGCAATTGTTGAGATGGTGAGATTATCGCTGCTTACTTTCAAATACTACCCTTCCTAATTTAAGTAATTCTAATGCCGGTTGATTTCCTCTATCGGAATCGCACAACTGATTAGAGCAAGAAAGACACTCGTTAAAAATCTAAGTAACCTGAAGATCGGTTTAAGCCATTGTCACTAGGCCTGCTTTCTCAACAGGCGTAATATTCAACGATGGCTTTCCTGGCTTAAACAGTAAGCGAGCAAGCCAGCAAGTAGATTGAGCCTGAACCCATGTAGACTTCGATGGCGCGAGTGCTCTATCTGAGAGATATTCTTTAACTGATCGTTAATTGTCTCAATGATAAAGCGCTTCGAGAGCATGGCTCTATCCCAT
>NZ_JAKRGH010000055.1 GCF_022347565.1 Vibrio sp. Of7-15 | reverse complement strand
TTCGACTGCCTCATCTTGGCCAAGGCATTAGCCGTTCAAACAGGCCGTATATATGGTAGTTAACCTGCGCTTTTTATCACACTACTGACTTGCAAAACTAGGGGAGACCATATATGTGAGCAACGCTACCACGAAACTTAGCCATACCACCGTAAACACTGAATTCAACAATGGAATGAAAAATGCCAAGCGTTGAGAATCACTCTTAAATGCTTTGTTATAAGTCTATATCCGGGTTGTAATTAAAATATGAAAGGTCAATAAATTGATATTCATCATCAACTAGTTCATTTATCATATCTAGCCCAAAATTAGGGTCCGTTAACTTTATCGAATGATTTCCAGACTCATACTCTATTGCAAGTTTATCAGCTAGTAACTCTGAAAATACTCCCCAAGCATGAAATTCAATTAAAGTTGAACTCTCTAACATGATATCTCGTAAATTATTCCAATGCATAAACCCTTCAGGGTGTGGAGAACAAATATTTTTTAGGTACCTTTCTCCATAATTCACTATTTGCTCTAATGATTGCCCATGCCCTATAGGGCTAAATTCACTAACGATATTTATGAATCGAGTGGTCATTTCTGGTATTTCAATATCATTTGTGCTTTGACCCTGAAAAAACCTTTCCAAAGAAACGCAAACCCATGATTGTTCTGTGAGTTGCCTTTAGCTGCCATAGCATAAATAGATGTTCTTAATTGTTCAATATGTTGATCCAGTCTATCCCTGCTGCCACCTGAATAGAGAGCGTTATCGTATAAACAAAGTTGATATCCCCCTAAGTGACGATCACAAATCATAAGTGATACATCATCTTCCACTAGCTTAGCTGGGGACAGAACTCTAAGCTTTATATCTTTTTGAGTTGAGGTGTATGGCTCCAAACAAAGTATGTTTCTTTGCATCCAAAAAATTTCGTTAAATAAAAAGTGGCGCAGTAATGTAGGCCAATCACGAGATATAACAACATGAACAATATCGCCGTCTGAAATAAATGGAAGATAACTCTTTAACTCACTTGCATATGCCCCTAATTCGGTTCCAACTTGCCTAGTCGGATTAGCAATATTTTTAAGCTCTAATATAACAAGCGATTCAGTTTCAGGGGCATATAAAAGGAAATCAGGCCTTAAGCTATCTCCCTCTTTAAGAGATATATTTTCATCCTCAGAAATTACTTCATTAATATTAAGTGATTCTAAACAGTGATTGTACGCCTCTATAATCCGAGATTCAGAACTGGATTTTCCCTTTGTTGATTCTTCAAAGTCGTCAATGATATCGCCTAAGCCACCAATTTCACTCAACTCTTCACTCAACCATTTCTGCATATCTTTTTCTTTATCGAACACAATTAGCTTCCATTCTTTGTTGAATAATCCATGACTTATAACGCTCGGCATAAGGTGCGCTTACGCCATACTTACAAAAACCATTACACCTTTGTTAAGTGGTAGTAGTTCAAGCGTATGACAAGCCTTCATCAGTAACTCTTACTAAGCTCTTAAAGAAAAATATACACTTATCTAATTCATTACGCTTTACGATGTGAGTTGCTTGTTTATCAGTATTTGCTCGGTGAACTGCATCACCCCGCTTACTTATCCATTGGTTTAATACTGTTCGAACTTCTTTGGGAGTACTGTAATTATTCCAAACCCAGCTTTCCGTAACATCAACGCCAAAAAACTCTTGGAAAATTTGTTTAGTTTTAACTGAATCAGGATTATGGAACATTTTCAATCTTGTAGAAAATTGCTGTTCCATGAAATTACCAATTTGACTGCCCTTTAGCACACCAAACTTTAATTCAAATAACTCTGTAGCAATATCCTCAACATATGTTTCCCATGCGGTTAAAACTAATATTAAGGACGCTCTTTTTAATGCTTCTGGAGGTTGATAATCTTGAGCGTTATTTTGATTAATTTGATCATAACAATTTAACAATTCTTCAGCATCTGTGATTGCCAAATTAAATGATTCTAAAGCTTTCGACATACTTACTTTCTCCTACCACTTAACGCTCTGCTAAATGGCGCTTTCACTTAACTTTCAAAGCCAATCACACTCAGAACCAAAACCGCCGAATGTTCCTGCGTCCGTTTAAGCAGTTTGTTATACGTACCTTTTAAACGCTACAGCCACTTGGCAAAGAACTGATTGGCCAAAATAATCCAGGAACCTATTCTAATTGACCCGCTTAAATTAAGCGAACCAAATAACCCACAAACAACACACTTTGTGAACAAAAACAAAAGACTGCCAATAGTTGAAGCTGAAAAAACGCCATTTAAAAATACGAATTTCACAGCTGTAATCTACGAGCGGTTGCGGGATAAACCAGCACCTAAAAGTCATGAAATTAAAAACACCATTAAGAAGCGAAAACTAAGATGATCTTCGATAAACTCCAAAAGAGAGCCTCTTATTTCTACAAGTAAAAATGCTTCGTTTCTATCGCTGAACCGAGAGAAAGAATTCTGACTTAGGACGCATAACGCCAAATTAAGTAGTGAGCAACGCTGCCACCTACCTAAAGCATTGTGCCGTAAACACTAAAGTTGATTCAAACCAAAAACGCCAAGCGTTGCGAATCTGCTTAAATTTATTGTTATATGTATTATTTCCCACCAAGCCAGGCTAGGACACCGCTTGCAATGAGTAAAACCATACCAACTAGGCCAACACTAATTGAAAAACTTGCCTTATTTTCATATTCCGAATCTTCCGTTCGAGATACTAACTCACGATGTACCATTAGAGACAAAAAGCCCCTATCTGCTGGGCTGCTTCTCTCAAATGTAATCCCTGCAAGTACAACCAGAAAAACACCACTATAGGCTATGAAATCTACCAAAGGAATCACTGAGAAATAGTCAAATGAAGCCCGTAAGACAAATAGAACTGCCAATATCCCTACAATATAGATGACAATCCCTTTAAGAAAGTTTATCACTGAAACCTCCCATACATATAACGCCTGCTTAAGCGGCTGCCAATGCACTACACCCAAACAGACCACCGTAATCACATAAGCCAATTCGAACCAAAAATGCCATAGGTTGGCAGTCCGTCTTTAAGCATTTGTTATGTAACATGTTAATGCTGTAGCATAGAGGTGTAAATGACAACGCATATCGTAGGAAAGTAATGATAGTCGAAATTGAGATCCCTGAGCTACCTGAAGAAGAAACTAAGCCAACAGCAGAGGAATACTGGCAACATAACCCTGACAAAGCTACATCTTGGATTAATTATGCAGAGACCTTGGCAGATAACGGCGATATAGAAAAGGCGCATTCGATTTTCCTTGAAGCATTTGCATCTAATGCTTTTGACAGAAAGGTAAAACTGGCCGAGCACTATGCTCTGTTTGTGTCTAGATACCTTAATTATGCTGAAGGTGCGGAAATTTTCGAGCAGCTAATATCAGTAAGACATGTTTCAAAGATGGTCAACCATCGCATTAAAGACTGCTACATTAATTTTCTTATTAAAAATGAGAAACTAGATGAAGCGAAACAATTGCTCATTAGCCAAGCAGAAGAAAGCGGAACAACAAAAACAATGTTTAAGCTGGCGGATATTTATGAAGCACAAGGAGATTTCTACAAATCGATACCAATCTACGAAGAACTAGTAAGGCGCAGCAAAACAAATTCTGAGGCTTGGCGCAAGCTACGTTACGCAGAGAAGTCTCTGCAAGCTAATGAACATAAAGACCGAATAGTAAAGTCTATTTCTTTTGCTCCAGAACATCATGTAGCTGGCCTATCGATACTTCAAAATTTTGGAAACGTCCTTAACAAAAAATACCCGAATGGTGGCGTCGCATTTTCGATTCAACAAATCGGAACAAAAATTGTCATGACGATCGAACACCCTGAAGGAGATAAAGAGGTTGTCGAGGAGTATTTGACTAATTATGGTTTAGTTGTTTTCGAGAAAATCACACCAGAGCAGTATACCCATGACCCAGTAGAAATAATGGACCTCAAACGCCAAATAATACAATACAAAAGTGAACTTGAGTGGGCAAACGAAAAGAAGATGATGATTGAGGGCATTGTTGCTAGACAGGATTCAATTATCGCAAAACAAGTGCAGGATCTAACTTACTTCAAAGAGAAGTTTGGCGAGGTGCTTCAAACGAATAACCTATTAACCATACAAAACAAGGATTGCTTTATTACGCTTATGAGCATGCTAAAGGAACAGGATAGTAATATACAAAACCTTATCAGCAAGTTAGTCTCATCCGCAGAAAACAAAGATACAGAAAAAGTCGAAGAATTTGCGAATAAAATTCTAGATGAGAAACCAAGTGTAATCACAAAGATAAAGGAATTTGTTTTTGTAACAGCAGCTTCCGCAAGTGGAAACGCACCTGCATGGGTTGATTTTTTATCTAAGACACTACCATAAAGTCCCCCCCTAATTACCACTAGTTGGGGGGCAATGATGTAACATAACACTTGGCATAAGGTGCGCCACGACTAACTAACAAAACCCACAGAACTCAATACCAAGACCGCCGAGTGTAACGCGTCACCTTGATGCTTTTGTTAGGTTTTTTTTATCTCGATGCCTCTTTTAAACCTCTTGAGTAAATGTTTATCGTTAGTATCCGCATAAAGCCGTTGAATTGCGGCATTATCTGTAACTGAAGCTTTATCAGACATTTTTCCGTATAGGCCATATTTCTCTTGGGCTTGCATCTCTTCAAACCCGCGAAGGATTAAACGCACTGATTCCAATATAGCCAAGTACCGTGTAGCTATGTTTACTAAGTCACGTGTCTTAATATTAGATATGATATATCTATGTATCACTCTATTTCTTAGTTGATATAGAGTATTTAGTTCATCAAATATTTCTTGGTCGATAACATTATACTGTAGAGAGTGTTCATATATTTTTCGCTCCATAATCCCCCTCTCATTATCGGCTTGGAAAAGGTATTTGATATCTATATCGTTCGTACGCTCGCCTAACTGTTTTGCGATGACTATGCAAAGTCTGAGGTATGCATCAATTTGGCTTGCTGTGATAGCAATAATTTCAATATAAGACTCGGACTCTATAGCGGAGTTTAAAAGATCGTGAGATGCAGCCAAGGACGCATTAAAGCGGTCGAATTTATCTAGATCAGAAGCCAACTTACGATCACTTCCCGGAACGATTACTACAGAATTTAAAACATCCTCAACAAGTGCTAGCTGTTCTTTTATACGAACATCATTTTTTAAACTAACATCGTAGATGTATTTTCCAATAAGTGCTTGATCACCCAATGCCCCAAAGAACATGTGTGCACAAAACTCTGCATCATCCATTCTAGATCTATTCCAAGCTAATTTTTTCACTCCGTTAGGGTTCGCTTTAGCTAGGCTTGGAGCTTGTTCTTCAAGAGGATAACAACTTAGCTGAAAACATCCTAATGAATCCTCGTAAGGTTGAAAACTATATGGTGAAGCTTCTTTTTCTCCCTCGATAGCTGGATTTAGATACTGCCATTCGATAGGGATGTGAATTAATAAAATCCCATTCGGTTCAGTCCAATGTTTCATTTTTATTTCCTACAAAGTTAACCGAAAACCTAACGCTCTGCTAAATGGCGCTTTCACTTAACTTTCAAAGCCTACCACGCTCACAACCAAAACCGCCGAATGTTCCTGCGTCCGTTTAAGCAGTTTGTTATGCGTACCTTTTGAACGCTACCGCCACTTGGCAAAGAACTGATTGGCCAAAATAATCTAAAAACCAATTCTAATTGACCAGCC
>NZ_JAKRGH010000054.1 GCF_022347565.1 Vibrio sp. Of7-15 | reverse complement strand
TTACGGAGAGATGGCTGAGTGGTCGAAAGCACCGGTCTTGAAAACCGGCATACGTTTGTAGCGTATCTAGGGTTCAAATCCCTATCTCTCCGCCACATTTACTTAGTTTGATTAAGTTCAAATTAAGACAGAATTGGAGCGGTAGTTCAGTTGGTTAGAATACCGGCCTGTCACGCCGGGGGTCGCGGGTTCGAGTCCCGTCCGCTCCGCCACTACATCAAAGCCTTAGCAGAAATGCTGAGGCTTTTTTGTATCTGGAATTTAATATTTTACTGGTTATGAGTACACCGGGGCGAGTCCCGCTTGAGCGCAAGCCCGGCAGACCCGCCACAACAATGAAGTCTCGTCAGAAATGACGGGGCTTTTTTGTATCTGGATTTTAAGAAATTATTGGTTTGAGGATTCAAAAGATCCCTGAGATGCAAGGCGGTGGTAAGCGGATTCAAGGGCATGCAGTAACTCACTAGCATTTTGTGATTTCTTCGAAACTACCAATTTGACGGCAAAAGATGAGACAGTGTTGTATGCCAAGTTTGGTATGGTGTGTGTTTGTAAAAACTGAACAGAAGGGCCCTTGTATTCTAGCACATAATCTACTCTCCCTTTTTCGAGTAGTTTAAACGCAGACTTAGAAGAATTAGTCTCGATATAATTGATATTATTAACTTTATTTTTAATAAATTTTACCCAGCCACCATAGCTATGACCACGAATAATGGCGAGCCTTGTATTGATTAGATCGGACTGGGTTCTGATGTCAGATTGTTCGTTGAGCCGGTACGCTCTTAATTCGATATTATCTATTAAGGTTTCACCGACCAGAGTTGCATTTTTGAATTTTGGTAAGGTTGATAGCCCTACCCATAAATCAATTTTCCCTTCGATCAGCAATGATACCATTCTCTTGGTCGGATACGATTGGCTATGCCAGTTGAGCTCTGACTCTTTAAGTATTTTTTCCACTTTTTCCATTAAATAGCCACGAGCTTTTCCATTGGTGTCTGTGTAATAAGCGGGTGGAAACTCAATATAACCAACGTTAATTCTTTCTGTCGCCTGAGTTGGAAGACAGGCTAGAAAACTAAGAAAAGTGACCATCCATATCTTGTGAAAAATACTCATATCGCCTCCCATAAGAGTACGATTTAGTATGGCTACATATTATAGAATAACCAGGAAACCTAAGTGTATTTATCATTTTTCTTAATAAATGGAATGATAAGGCTATTTACCGTCTCGGCTTGAGAAATGGGGGCCATATGCCCGCCATTAATGTAGTAGGTCGTATTGTAGGGAAGCGATTGTTTAAGTAGCTCTATGATTGTTTTTGTTGATAAAGGGCTTTGCGAACCTGCTAATAAACAAGTTTTGATTGGAAATTTCTGTAGGTCGTTTAGCGTCGTAGGTTCATTAATTAAAGCCTGAAAATCAAGAGCAACTTTCTTAATATCGGAGATAAAAGCGCGTTGCTTTCGTTGTGAAAGAGACTGAAAAGCCCCAGAACCATTCCAGTAATTAATAAAGATTTCAGTTGCTTCCTGATCTTTCTCCTCTTTTAATTTTTCATTAAGGGTTTCAATAATATGTTTAATTTCTATTAATGCAGGGGATTTCTTGGGTAATAAGTAGAAGCATACTGGCTCGAATAAGGTCAGGCTCAGGACTGGGCGAGAAGATTGCTGGCATAACTTGAGTGCTGTTGCTCCACCATATGAATGCCCAACGAAGTGCATTGGCTGGTTGTATGAGATTTTTAGCTGCTCCAAAACAGCCTCAACCAGATTGATTTCATCTTGCAAAGAAAAAGTATCGTGGTTGCTTGGCATTGCTGTTTGACCATAACCAAAGAGATCAATGGAAATAACGTGATAGTGGGAAGTTAAGCTGTCGATAAGCGAATACCATTGAGCATTTGAGCTCATTGAACTATGTAATAAGACAATTGGGGTACCAGTTCCACGTTCCATATAACTGATTTTATCATTTTGAGTAGTAAGGTACTGATTGAGTGCAGGCATACGCTATTCCTTAGCTTTTGATTTTTAATATTAGTTTGATTTTTAGGCAAATAGAAAGGGAATACGGTAAAAAACAGAAACTGTTATGGATTTTATCTAATGTATACTGTTACCATGCAGTGTGACTGGTTGCTTATGGTTTTTGTATTGTGAATTGTTCTTATATTATGTTGCTATCATTATGATAAAAAAGATTTTTTTATTAAGCACTCAATAAATAAGGCAGTTAAATAAATCTGGGTCACCAAGTAACAAAATATGAATTTTACTTAGTGTTTAAGTGGGATTTAGTGACTTCAATAGTGCAAGGTTATATTTATAATTCAATGTTTTATAAGTATAAAATTTTAACTATTGTTTCTATTAGTATAGAGATGTATATTCTTAAATCTTGAAAAAGAAACATAGAGGTTTCTTGAGCTCAAGGAAGAATGTCAACAGGAATTATTGACAGAAAACTTGCGCCATAACTCATAAACAGTATCAGTTTTTGAACTGAGTTGAGTTACACTTAAACCGTATATATCAGTCCTTCCTTTAAGTAGGTGGGTGAAAGAGCAAACCTCAAGTGTGGAGATACAAGCTTGATTAAAGTATTCCTTGTAGATGATCACGAACTGGTTCGCACAGGGATAAGACGTATTCTCGAAGACGTCCGTGGAATGAAAGTAGTAGGGGAAGCTGACAGTGGTGAAGAAGCCGTAAAATGGTGTCGTGCTGAGCAAGCTGACATTGTTCTTATGGATATGAACATGCCTGGTATTGGCGGTTTAGAAGCAACGAGAAAGATCTTACGCTTTAACCCGGATGTGAAGATTATCGTTTTAACCATTCATACCGAAAACCCATTCCCAACAAAAGTGATGCAGGCGGGCGCAGCGGGTTATCTGACAAAAGGCGCTGGTCCTGATGAAATGGTGAATGCCATTCGTATGGTAAATAGCGGGCAACGTTATATTTCCCCTGAAATCGCTCAGCAAATGGCGTTAAGTCAATTCACCCCTGATGCAGAAAATCCTTTTAAAGACCTTTCTGAGCGTGAGTTACAAATCATGATGATGATTACTAAAGGGCAAAAGGTGACTGATATCTCAGAGCAGTTGAATCTGAGCCCGAAAACAGTGAATAGTTATCGCTACCGACTTTTTAGTAAATTAGATATTAATGGTGATGTTGAACTGACCCATTTAGCGATTCGCCATGGAATGTTGGATGCAGAGACCTTGTAGTGTCGTCTCCTGATTTTGATTCGAAAGATTTCCTAAAAAATGTGACTCATCAGCCCGGCGTTTACAGAATGTATAACGCCGAGTCTGATGTGATTTATGTCGGAAAAGCCAAAGATTTAAAGAAGCGTTTATCCAGCTACTTTAGGTCTAACCTGCCTAATGAAAAAACACGTGCGCTTGTTAGTAATATAGCCAAAGTAGATGTAACTGTAACTCATACAGAAACAGAAGCTTTGATTCTTGAGCACAATTACATTAAGCAATATCTTCCTAAATATAATGTCCTACTTCGGGACGATAAATCTTACCCCTATATCTTTATTAGTTCGCATCGTCACCCGAGAATCTCTATTCATCGTGGTGCCAAAAAGCGTAAAGGTGAATACTTTGGCCCTTATCCTGACTCAGGGGCGGTAAGGGAAAGTTTACATCTAATGCAGAAACTCTTTCCGGTGCGTCAATGTGAAGACTCGGTGTACGCTAATCGTCATCGGCCTTGTTTGATGCATCAAATTGGGCGCTGTGTAGCACCTTGTGTGGAAGGCATCATTAGTGATGATGATTATGCAGAGCAAGTTAATTACATTCGCTTGTTTTTGCAGGGTAAAGATCGCCAAGTCATTGCCCAGCTGGTTGAGAAAATGGAAGCCGCCAGTAAAGTACTGAACTTTGAAGCTGCGGCTCGTTATCGTGATCAAATCCAAGCGATGCGCCGAGTGCAAGAGCAACAATTTGTTGCCGAAGACAGCTCTGATGATATTGATGTATTGGGTTTTGCGCTGGAAAAAGGGCTGGCTTGTATTCACATGCTGATGGTTCGACAAGGTAAAGTGCTTGGCAGTCGTAGCTTTTTCCCTAAAATCCCAGCTAATACCGATCAAAATGAAATCTTTTCTAGCTTTTTAAGTCAATACTATCTGAGTTATTCAGAAGGACGAACCATTCCTAATCGTATTCTGGTTGGAGATGGTTTAGTGACGGATGGAACGATGTTTGAAGCTGCTTTAAGTGAACTCGCAGGTCGGAAAGTGGCTCTGCAAAGTCATTCTAAAGGGATACGGGCGCGTTACTTGAAGCTGGCTAATACCAATGCGTTAACGGCATTAACAAGTAAGGTTAATCATAAAATGACGGTCTCTCAGCGTTTCAAAGAGCTGACAGAGGTATTGTTGTTAGAGTCGATCCAAAGGATGGAGTGTTTTGATATTAGCCATACGATGGGGGAAAAAACCGTTGCGTCTTGTGTGGTGTTCAATCAGGAAGGACCAGTAAAAACGGAGTATAGACGGTATAATATCACTGGCATTACTGGTGGTGATGATTATGCTGCAATGGGGCAAGTGCTAGAGCGTCGCTACAGTAAACAACTCGACATAGATAAAATCCCAGACATTATTTTTATTGATGGTGGTAAAGGGCAACTGAATCGGGCATATGACATTATCAACCAGCACTGGAATGATTGGCCTAAAAAGCCACTACTTTTGGGTATTGCCAAAGGGGTAACTCGTAAGGCAGGGTTAGAAACCTTAATTAAAACCTGTGGGGAAGAGTTTTCCTTGCCGAGTGATTCACCAGCATTGCATTTAATTCAGCATATTCGTGATGAGAGCCATAACCATGCCATTAGTGGCCATAGGGCACAGCGTGGTAAAGCTCGTCAGCGTAGTGTTTTAGAAGACATCGAAGGGGTTGGGCCAAAGAAAAGGCAGTCTTTGCTGAAGTTTATGGGAGGAATCCAAGAATTAAAACGTGCTGGTGTCGAAGAAATAGCCAAAGTGCCGGGCATTAGTCAAGCATTAGCAGAAAAGATCCATGATGCATTGCAACACGGGTAAAATTAACGCAACATACTGAAGCCAATACTAAGAATAATCAATTATGCGACTAACAATACCAAATATTTTAACACTACTCCGTCTTTTTCTAATTCCTGTTTTTGTCATTGCTTTTTACCTTCCTTATGAATGGTCAGCTTTTGCTGCCGCGATAGTGTTTTTTGTCGCAGGTTTTACAGATTGGTTTGATGGTTATTTAGCGCGTAAATTGCAGCAAACGACTCGATTTGGTGCATTTCTTGACCCTGTCGCAGATAAAGTCATGGTGGCAACAGCTCTTGTATTGATCACCGAGCATTATCATTCTGTGTGGATTACAGTTCCAGCTATTACGATGATTGCTAGAGAAGTGATTATTTCCGCATTGCGTGAGTGGATGGCGGAACTCGGGAAACGCTCTAGCGTCGCGGTTTCTTGGGTGGGTAAAGTAAAAACCATGTTCCAGATGTTCGCATTGTTATTATTAATCTGGCATGACAATCAATGGATGGAGTGGATTGGTTACGCTTCATTATATATTGCAACTATTTTAACCTATTGGTCTATGTGGCAGTATTTACGTGCTGCAAAAGATGACTTACTGGATAGTAATCATCATTAATTGATTCTTCTTTAAGAATATAAAAAACGAGCCATCGAGCTCGTTTTTTATTATTTGACTCTCGAAAATTCATAATAGCAGGTATTTATTATCATTTATGGGTTAGAGAGTGATAAAAGCGTTAGGTGAGGTGCAATTTTGAGCGTTATGACTGGATTTTGTTCAAACAAAACAAAAACAACAAAATAGTGTTGACTCATCTTGGTTAATCCGTAGAATGCCTCCCGTACCCAAGAGGAAGGCGTCAAAACTTCTTCAATAAAGATTAAAAAAAGATGGCGCGTTGGCAGAGTGGCTATGCAGCGGATTGCAAATCCGTGGACCTCGGTTCGACTCCGGGACGCGCCTCCATTCTAAAGAGTTAAGCTCTTAAAGAATATTGCGACACTAGCTCAGCTGGTAGAGCGCAACCTTGCCAAGGTTGAGGTCACGAGTTCGAACCTCGTGTGTCGC
>NZ_JAKRGH010000053.1 GCF_022347565.1 Vibrio sp. Of7-15 | reverse complement strand
GAAACGCAATAGCGCCGATGGTAGTGTGGGGCTTCCCCATGTGAGAGTAGGACATCGCCAGGCTTTAAATAATGAACACTTGTCCGAAACGACAAGTAGCCCACTGCGGAGTGGTAGTTCAGTTGGTTAGAATACCGGCCTGTCACGCCGGGGGTCGCGGGTTCGAGTCCCGTCCACTCCGCCACTTATTAAAAAAGCCCGATTCGAAAGAGTCGGGCTTTTTTACGTCTGTAAAAAATAAATATTAGCTGGGATATTGTGACTATGATACTTACAGTTCGGTGACTGTAACTTCTTCATTATTTTCTGCCTCTCAATTCTTTGTCACTGTGAGTACTTCATCATAAATGATGTGTTGTAGGGAACTTCATTATTATTCGATGAGTTTATAGGTTCGTGACAGATTTAATACCACGATGGTAGTTATATCGAGAGGTATGGTAGGTAGAAGGCAGTGTCTATGGGAAATAAGCCCCTACCAGCAATTAGGGGCTTATTTATCGCTTATAGGATCTGATTTAGGATGTGATCGGCTTTAAGTCGTTTTATACGCTTTAAGAGCTTTCTTACTGGTGCTGGGTAATCTTCTAGCTTTTCAATAAACTTATAGCTTCCGACTAGGCGAGTATGGGAAAGGATACAGTCAATTTCCTGTTGTTTTTGTTTTTCCAGTAGCTGGTTTTTATCATGAACTAAAATGGCATTTTCCAGATCCAGTTTCCAAGCTCTTGGGTTTAGATTATTACCCGTAATAAGCATGTAACGACGGTCTACCCATAAGCCTTTTAGGTGGAAGCTGTTGTTATCGTGTCTCCAAATATGGATAGAAAGCTGACGGCTAGCAATAGAGCTTTCGTTTGCTCTTGCAAAGTTACGTAAGTTCATCTCATAAAGGTAAGGTAAACCTGCAATGGTTTTAAATGGCTTATCTGGAGATATGTAGAAATCGTTTGCCGTTTTATCGCCAACGATGATTGTGATATTTACTCCGCGGCGCAATGCGCGTTTTACTTCTCTTGAAATACTTCGCGGGAAATTGAAATATGGAGTACAGATAGTGAGTTCATCTTTTGCTCCCGCAATCATATCACGTATATGCGTATTTAACTTATTTCCACGCTTACCAAGGCCGACCAAGGGGGTTAAGCCTATTTGGTCGTTATTAACGTGCTCTTCTTGGTATTGGTAGCTTGAGCGCATCAACTTAGCTCGGAACTGACGAATAGCTGGTTTTAGAGTTTTTGTCTTGGGTCTGTCGGAGTCTGAAAGGCAGTTGACAGCATCACTTTCTACTAGGTTAGTTTCAATAAAGTTAGCCATGCTTTGAGCTAGACTGCTATTTTCAATAACATGGTAGCGGTCATAACGGTAGCGATCCTTCTGAGCTAAGTAAACATCATTTAAGCTTGCGCCACTGTAGATCACTTTATCGTCAATAATGAACCCTTTTAGGTGTAAAACACCAAATACCTCTCGATTCCTAACTGGTACGCCAAGGATTTCCACTTGATGTTCATATTTTTGAGCATAGTCATGGTAGAGCGCTGCGTTACCATCAGATTGTGCTGCGCCAATGAGTCCTCGTTGAGCTCGATGCCAATCGACCAGTACTTTTATGTCTAATGCTGGGTTGGCTTGTTTCGCTTCATATAGAGCGGTCAGAATGTTACGTCCAGCTTCATCATCTTCTAAGTATAAAGCTACTAGGTAAATTCGTGATTTGGCATGGGCTATTTCATGGTGAAGACGATCTCGGAATGAATTCGCATCTAACAAGGTTTCTAGTTTATCTGGATCATGAGCTATGCAAGGGAGTTGCTCAAATTTATGCTTGATAGCAATCGCTGAATTCATTCTTGCCTCTTAAATATTGTATGTGTCGCAACTAGGTCTTTTCTTTAAGTAATTTTATCAAACTTAGCTGGGGTTTTTATTTTTGTCGAAGTTAAAGCTAGCTATATATCACGGATTGGAAATGAATATCATTGCACATAGTGATTTTCCGCTATTACTGTAACGATTGAAACGCCCTAATAATGATGGGGGAAGTTTTTGAGGTTCTAAGGATTGAAAACCATGTTGGGAATAAAAAGGTACTAAGTGCTCGAATGCAAAGCAATAGCACCCTGTGAGATTAATACGTTGCCTACAAAATTCCATAAGTTGATGGCCAATACCTTGTTGACGGTAATCGGGATGAATGAGCATGCCTGTCAATAATTGATGCTTATCTATGCTTTTAAAGCGAACAGAACCAATGAGGGTGTTTTCTTGATAAGTTAAAAAAATGGCTTCGTCTCTTTTTGGCTTCCCCGCTGGGTAGAACTCTTTGTAGAACCTAGCAACAATAGGTAATTTGATAGGTTCAAGTTGTAAGAAAGTCAATTTAGGCATAGGAAACAAGGCGCTTTTTTAAGTGAATACGATAGAATGTGAGTGAATAGGTAATTTAAGACATGATTTTAACATGAAAATTCAACCAAGTTGCTCTCTAAAAGCTTTTCATACGTTTGCTATTGATGTAGACGCCAAACGCATCATCTCGGCAGAAACGTGTCAGGATTTAATCGATATTTATCAATCGCCAGATTGGCAGCAAGAGCCCAAATTGATTCTTGGGAAAGGCAGTAATGTCCTTTTTTGTGAAAACTATGATGGCGTGGTTATTTTAAATCAAATTACTGGGAAAACTGTCACTGAATCCGGTGAATACTATCGACTTCATATTGGTGCAGGTGAAGATTGGCCTTCGCTGGTTCGCTGGAGTCTAGAACAGGGGATCAGTGGTTTAGAAAATTTAGCTATGATCCCCGGTTGTGCTGGTTCTGCGCCAATTCAAAATATTGGTGCTTATGGCGTTGAGTTGAAAGATATATGTGATTATGTCGATGTCTTGGATTTAGAAACGCTGACAGAACGTAGGCTTACGAAAATTGAATGTCAATTTGGTTACCGTGATTCGGTCTTTAAGAAGGCTCTGCATAATCGAGTCGTGATTACTGCTATTGGGTTGAAGTTAGCAAAGTCATGGTCTCCTCAACTGAGTTATGGGTCGTTATCTTCTTTTGAACGACAAACAGTTACATCGCAACAGGTTTATGACGCGGTTTGTAATATTAGAAGCTCTAAATTACCAGATCCTACTAAGTTGGGGAATGCTGGTAGCTTTTTTAAAAACCCTATTGTATCCACTGAATACTACGAACAATTACAATTGCACTTTCCTGATTTATCAGGTCACAAGGTAGAAAGTGGTTATAAGCTTGCTGCTGGGTGGCTGATTGATCGTGCTGGGTTGAAAGGTCATCAAATCGGTGGTGCTCAAGTACATAAACAGCAGGCACTCGTGATTGTTAATTTAGGGAATGCTAGTGCTAGAGATATTGTTAATTTGGCGCAGTATGTAAAAGAGCAAGTGATGATCAAATATGGCGTGAGTTTGGAGCATGAAGTGCGCTTTATGGCCAAAAATGAAGAGACGAATTTAGATAGGTTATTAAAATGAAAGATCATCAAGCCAAACTTACCTTAATAGAACAACTTGCAGATGGTCAGTTTCACTCAGGAGAACAGCTGGGAGAATTACTAGGGATATCTCGTGCTGCGATAAGTAAACACATCAAAACAATTCAGTCTTGGGGACTTGACGTATTTCGGGTTCAAGGGAAAGGCTATTGTTTATCGTCACCAATAGAGCTACTAGATATTGAGAAAATTCGAACCTATAGTGCCGCTCCGAACTTAGAATTGATCCCTGTGATTGATTCTACTAATCAGCATCTATTGAACAAAGTTGGTGATTTAGATAGTGGGGCTGTTTGCATTGCTGAGTACCAACAAGCGGGAAGAGGGCGAAGAGGGCGTCAATGGGAGTCTCCTTTCGGCTCTAATTTATATCTGTCCATGTACTGGCGTTTAGATGCGGGAATGGCAGCGGCAATGGGGTTGAGCCTAGTTGTTGGTGTGGCTATCGCAGAAACTTTGCAAGAATTTGGTTGTCCAGACGTTAAAGTGAAATGGCCTAACGATATTTACTACCAAGATAAAAAATTGGCCGGTATTTTAGTTGAGTTAACAGGCCAGACAGGAGATGCGGCTCATCTTGTTATTGGTATGGGGTTAAATATCTCTATGTCAAATAGGGACGAGTTTTCAATTGATCAGCCTTGGGCAAATATGATCGATGCCTGCGAAGATATGCCGAATCGTAACCAGTTGGTTGCCTCCCTAATTGATAAGCTAACGGCAACGTTAAAAGAGTATGAGTTAGTCGGACTTCCTGGTTTTTTGGAACGTTGGAATCAGTTAGACAATTTTCAAGGAAGAGAAGTCCGCTTAATTATAGGCAACGATGAAATTAAAGGCGTTGCTAGAGGGATTAATGAGCAGGGAGCCTTAATGTTGGAAATGGAAGACGGTATCAAGCCTTTTATTGGTGGCGAGATCTCTTTAAGAAAAGCAGACTAAGCTACTTTCTGAGTAATATGGTCTCTACAGCATGATTCGCTCCTTTCTGTAGGATCATGCTTGCTCGTTCTTTTGTTGGTAAAATGTTCTGTTCTAAATTTTTCCCGTTTATTTCTTTCCATATTGAACGGGCGGTCTCTGTCGCTTCACTTTCACTTAAACGAGTGTAGTGGTTAAAATAAGCACCACTGCGTTGAAATGCTCCTTGTCGGAACTTCATAAAACGTTCAATGTACCAGCGCTCAATGAGTTCGGGTTCTGCATCAACAAAAATAGAAAAATCAAGAAAATCAGAAATGAAGACACGATGTGGATCATGTGGGTAATCCATGCCACTTTGCAGTACGTTTAAGCCTTCGATAATCAGAATATCAGGTTGCTCCACAACTTTCGTTTCTGTTGTGATGTCATAGGTTAAATGGGAGTAAACAGGCGCTTCTACCCTTGGTTTGCCTGATTTGACATCCGACACAAATTGAACCAGCTTTTTCATGTCGTAAGATTCAGGAAAACCTTTCTTTTTCATGATGTTTCGCTCGTTTAAAAGCTTGTTTGGGTGCAAAAAACCATCGGTTGTTATTAGTTCAACTTTAGTGTGTTTCCCCCAATTGGAAAGCAGCTCTTTGAGTAAACGAGCTGTGGTGCTTTTTCCTACGGCGACACTTCCTGCAATGCCGATGATATAAGGTGTACTGTCTTTTTTTCGTGCTAAGAATTGTTCTAGAACATAGTTTTTTCTTTGTTTCGATTCAACATGAAGGTTCAGTAGACGTGTAAGCGGCAGATAGATTTCTGTCGCTTCACTCATTGATAAGTGCTCATTAATCCCTTTAAGTTTTTCAAGATCGGATTGGGTAAGGGTCATCGGAACTGAATTACGCAGTTCGGCCCATTGCTTTCTGTCAAATGAAAGGTAAGGAGTTAGGTTATTACTCATCAGGTTGCTTGATTCTTCATTATTAGTGAGCAAGGACGATACACTATCCCCTCTGGTTAGTAAAAGCCTCTTTCCTAACAAAATATGCCGATGGTGCTTATTGTTGTGGTGTTTTTATATTCAAAAAGGATAGTATTGGAAAGATAAGTGATTTTTTTTCAATAAACTATTGCAAGAGAATAAATGATTCAATAGAATGCGCAGCACTTAGCCGACTTAGCTCAGTAGGTAGAGCAACTGACTTGTAATCAGTAGGTCACCAGTTCGATTCCGGTAGTCGGCACCATATTTTTTAGCAACACCCCTGGAGGGGTTCCCGAGTGGCCAAAGGGAGCAGACTGTAAATCTGCCGGCACTGCCTTCGATGGTTCGAATCCGTCCCCCTCCACCATATTCTTTAAGGTTAAATAGCTCTCAGAGTTACGTGCGCGGGCATCGTATAATGGCTATTACCTCAGCCTTCCAAGCTGATGATGCGGGTTCGATTCCCGCTGCCCGCTCCACTCTTTTAGAGTGCTGATATAGCTCAGTCGGTAGAGCGCACCCTTGGTAAGGGTGAGGTCCCCGGTTCAAATCCGGGTATCAGCACCAGCTCTCAGTATTTACCCTTTTGATATATACTTTAACACTAAAGTTTTGGTTGCGTGGTCTATATACCACCCTATCCGTACCTAGAGGGACACTCCATGTCTAAAGAAAAATTTGAACGTACGAAACCGCACGTAAACGTTGGTACTATCGGCCACGTTGACCACGGTAAAACAACTCTAACTGCTGCAATCTGTACTACTTTATCTAAAGTATACGGTGGTGAAGCTAAA
>NZ_JAKRGH010000052.1 GCF_022347565.1 Vibrio sp. Of7-15 | reverse complement strand
CGGGTCAGGAAGGCCAAGGACACCGCTAGGACAGCGATGAAAAAAGGATTGAGCTTTAAGGATCAAAGCTAACTATCATGGAATGATGCAGGGAGCACCCTCAGTAGCCGGATTGCTGCGAGTAAGACTAAGGGCCCGATATGCGAAAGTGTATCGGGCTCATTCTTTTTCATGCGTTTTATTTCTCATATTTTGTCTTTCATAGCACTCATAGAAAAAATTACGGTAATCTCTGTGTACTCATTTTATATGTACAGAGATTAATATGAAGCATCGTAGTTTATTTACCGATATTCCCCCTGAATTACCTCAAGAATTTTTTGAAGACATCCTAAAAACAGACAGCTTTCGTGTGGAGCGAATTGTTTCGAAAGGGCACATTACCCCAGAAAACGAATGGTACGATCAAAAAGACAATGAGTGGGTTTTAGTTGTTGAAGGCGAAGCCACATTGTTGTTTGAGGAAGGAATGAAAACAGTACCGTTAAAAGCAGGGGATCACATTAATATTCCTGCTCATGCCCGCCATCGTGTTAGTTGGACGAAGCCCGATACGGAAACCGTGTGGCTAGCGATTTTTTATTAAAGCTGTGAAGTACTTTCGGGATAAAGAGCTAACGCACTTAGCTGGTTTATTTGGCGGTAGCTCGTTTGTTTATGCACCTTGAAGCCGCGTGAGATCAATAACTCTATCGGCACTTTTTATGGTTTCTGGGCGGTGAGCGATCATCACGCGGGTTAAAGGGAGCTGTTGAATTTGCTCGCTGATCTTACTTTCATTTTTAATGTCTAAATGGCTGGTTGCTTCGTCTAAGAATAAAATCGCGGGCCTTTGATAAAGCGCACGTGCCAACAATAAGCGCTGCGTTTGCCCCCCTGAAAAATTAGATCCCATGTCAGAGATTAAGCTGTGGTAGTTCATCGGAAGTTTTACAATATCGTCATGAATTCCAGCAAGGTAAGCACAGTGATACATGAGCTGAGTATCTGGCTCGGGATCAAAAAAGGATAAGTTATCGGCAACGCTACCTGAGAGCAGAGTGTCGTTTTGCATCACAGAAGAGATGTGGTTGCGGTATGCGATTAACCCTATGTCTTTAATGTCTTCCCCGTCGACTAAAATCCGCCCAGAAGTGGGCTGTTGTAACCCCAGCATCAGTTTTAATAACGTAGACTTTCCACCCCCTGATGGGCCGACAATAGCGACAGACTCTCTGGCATTAATAGTGAGATTAAGATTTTTTAAAATAAAGTCGTCTTGTTCGGAGTAGCGAAATGACACATTTTCTAATCGGATTTCCCCTTTTATTTGAGTCAGTGTTCTGTTTTTCTCACGATGAGGCTCTTGATCATGGAGGGCAATATCAGCAATGCGATCTAGATGCAGCCTTAGCATTTTAAATTGCACGACTTGCTCTATCAGCATCGATAAGCGATTGGTAAACTGATCTTTATATGCAATAAACGCAAATACCATTCCTATAGTCATGTCACCAGCCATGACCGCCGTCGCAGCAAGGAAGATGATGATGATATTTTCTAAACCAAATAAGAATTGATTAATGGCATCGAAGCTAATACCTAGTTTTCCGAGCTTTATGTCGGCGTTAATCACACTGCTGTAGCGGTTTTGCCATGTACTTTGTCTGATGGGCTCGGCATTAAAGAGTCGAATGGTCTGAATGCTGCGTGCGGTTTCTAAAAATTGGCTTTGTTCTTTTGCTTTGGCTTCAATAGAGGCTTCAGTTGCACGCTGTAATTGGTTATAAAGCGCCAGTCGTACCACTAAGTAAGCCAGTACCATAATAAGCACGATCCCTGTTAAAAAAGGGCTATAAGCGAGCATGACCGCCAACACAGCAATGGACATTACCCCGTCGACGAAGGTTTCCACTAACCCTGTGGTCATTCTTTCTCTCACCTGATTTAAAGAGCCAAAGCGAGACACAAGATCGCCAATATGCCGACTTTCAAAGTAACTCATGGGCAATCGAAGAAGGTGTCTGAGTAAGTTCGCGCCCATTTGTAAATTGAGTTGGCTAGAAAGGCGGAGAATCAGCCAACTTCGGATGGCTTTTGTGGTGATATTAAAAAGGAGCAACAATGAAAAGCCAAGCGCAAGCACCACCAATAAAGCATCGTCAAAACTGACTAGCACCTCATCCACAACAAGTTGTATGTAATATGGGTTTAAGAGCACGAATACTTGCAGCAAAATAGACAGGCTGACTAATGTGGCTAAAGCGGTTTTTAAACCTGTAACGCGAGTCCATAATTGGCGAATAGTCATTAACTGGCGGGCATCTTTTTTTTCAAACTCTTTGGTGGGCAGAAGTTCAATGGCGACACCGGTGTAATGATCACTCAATTCATTTAGGGTGAGGGTTTTGGTTCCAAAAGCGGGATCATTAATGGTGATGCACTTTTTCTTTACGCCTGTGAGTACCACAAAGTGATTTAAATCCCAGTGGAGAATACAAGGTAGTGTTATTTTTCCGATGTGTTCAATGGGGCATTTAAGTGCACGTGCGGCCAAATTCATTTTATCCGCTGTTTGGATCAGTTGGTGCACATTCATGCCCTTTAGGCCCGAACTATAAAATTTTCTAGCGGATGGCATGTCCAGTTTGTAGCCATGGTAGTTTGCGATCATGGCTAAAGAGGCTAACCCACATTCAGCGGCTTCAGTTTGTAAGATCGTTTTTACTCTTCGATTGCCTGAATATTCTAAAAGCTCGGTAATATGCGGTTCTGTTGCCGTGTTCTCCATACTAAATTCTTCCTAATAGTCCATATACAGGCTCTAGTATCCAGCCCATAATACTGCGGCTTTCTAGTAAAATATCAGCTTCTAATAACATGCCGTTTTTCAGTGGGATACGTGTTTGCTCAAACTCTATTTCATGTTGAGAGAGCTCGACTCGGATTCGATATACGGGTTCATTAATCGGGATAGGGTGATGGTTCATTTTTTGAAGGAGCACGGTATCTATATGAGACACTTGCCCATCTAAATAACCAAACTTTTGGTAGGGAAAAGCATCTAACCGCAGTTTGACCGCATCACCAAGCTTAACAAAACCTGCCGATCGCGTAGGTAGAAGCAGCTCGGCAATGAGCTTCGCGTTTTCGGGAATAAGGCTGACCAAGAGTTGATTATCGTTAACGGTTTCGCCATCCACCACATTAAAACCACTGACTTGCCCGTTTTCATTGGCGGTAATAATATGGTTTGCATTACTTTGTGCTTGGCTAAGTTGTTGGCGAATAGAGGATTTTTTTTGTTCTAAATCCAGTACGGTTAGCCTGTGTTGCTCTGGCAAAATGGCTAAGTCAGATTGCAGAGTATTGGCGCTTTTTTTTAGTTCCAGCTCGGTTGCTACCAGTTTTTCTTGTTGGTTTTTTACTTCAATCAAGGCTTCTTTTTGCTTTTGTAAATCCAGTGCTGGCAGATGCCCTTCTTGATATAACGTTTGATGTTGAGCCTGTCTTTCGAGTTGCAGTGTGTGCTTTTCTTCTAGGAGTTTTTTTTGTGAAGAAATAGCGCGAATTTGTACGCTTAGATCATCTAATAGCTGGTTTTGTTTGGCCACTTGTTGCTGGTGAAGAGTGTGCTGAAAAGCGATCTCTTGTTCAATAAATTGATATTGTTGCTCAAATTCCTTTACAACGGTTTGATTCAGATCCAACCCATTGGCAAGCTTATTTTTCGAGCTTATTGTGACTAATGGATCGCCTTTTTGAACAAACTCGCCTTCTTTCACATGAATACTGTCGATGACACCTTCTTTTTGAGAGTAGGATTTTATGATGCCTTTATCAGGCAAGATGTACCCTTGAGCCGTTTCTTTTCTGCTGAACTCAGCATAAGAGAGATAAAGCCCTAATAAGGTTATTGAGACGAATAAAATAGACATGATGGCGTACATAGAGAGGGGCTGAGTGAGCAGCACTTCCCCATGTAGCCTTTGCTTTTGGGCATCTATAGCGGATTGACGGTATAGTTGGCTCAAGAGTTATCCTTGTTCATTCTTGCTGGTTTATCTGCCGTGCGACAGCAAATTTTTGGCGATAGCTTGGCTGATGCCTAGTTGTTGGTATATATCCATCCAATAAAACTCACCACATGGGTTAATTTCTAAGAACTTAAATTCACCTTCAGGGGTAAGAATGAGATCGGCGGCCCCGTAGTTAAGGTTCAGCTTAGTGGCGAGCTGGATGAGCTTTTGGGTTATGTCATCAGGTAGGGTGAAAGGTTGCCATTGTTGTAAGGTGTGACTTCCTTTTTTACGCCAATCGGTTTCCATACCTTTCATGATTTCAGGGTTGATGGAGGCACAAAAGACCTGATTACCCACAACGGTAGCACGCAGTTCCACTTCTTTCTCTATATGCTGTTGGAACACCATCGGGCAGAGGTTTAGTTGCTCTAATTTATCTAAGTGCGATTCTTCAACCTTATTGGTAAATACCACTTGCTCTACATCGTCTTGCCAGATTGAAAACGCCGTTTGCATCTTGGTGATGATGTTTCCGTTGTATCGATGAAAAAAGTCTCGTACGGCACTCGGGGAGTTTGTGGTTAAGGTCGCGGGTAAATTTAACCCAACCTGCCGGGCTAATATTAGCTGGTATTCTTTATTCGATGCGTGTCTTACTTGCCAGTAATCATCCAGCTTAAAACAGGGTAAGCTGTCGAGATAACCAAGCAGTGTGCGTTTGCTTTCTTCCACCGACGGATTTTTAAATTGAGGATCCATGTCTTTAGGGAGCCCTTTTCCAGGGTAAAAGCGGCGATACCACACAGAATGGATCTCATCTGCATTGGCGGTGTGGCCTGTTTCGGTAACCAGAACGCTTGTATTTCCTGTGTTGGTTTGATGGGTTTCCACTTGTACTTCAGTTGGAAAAAGATCGGTGTTTAATCGGATGGCCTCAACACCACGAGCATTTAAATATTCGCTGACGGCTTCGATACTTCCGTTGTCTTTAGAATGGGTTATCAGGATAACTTTGTTTTTGTTCATACGACTTCCAACATTATGACTTATTGACAGTACTTGATTAGAGTAAGTGCGATTTGTTTTGAAATGGGCAATCCTAATTCCGCTTCCAGCATTCCCCACTCTCCAGCAGGGTTAACCTCTAAGAATTGATATTGGCCATGGGTATCAAGAATGAAGTCAATAGCACCGAATTTGAGGTGTAAAGCGTTCATTAGTGAGCGTATTTTTTGGGTAAGCTCATCCGGAATTTGGCAGTTGACCCACTTGGAAAGCGTCGGATCCGCTTTTCTCCAGTCGGTAAGGTGGCTCTCTGTTTTTGAATGGGCCTCTATTCCAGCAGGGAAACAATGGCCATCCACATAAGCAATGCGCAGCTCTGACTGTTTGTTAATGCGTTGCTGAAAGATCATGGGCGAATATTTTAGAGAGTCTAGATCGGCCAAATGTTCTTTCGTTACGGTAGAGGTATACACGAAGGATGAGGGTTTCCCCATTGAAACAGTAAGAGGGGTATGCATTTTGGCAATAATGTCGCCATTACATTCATCATAAAAAGTGGCGACTTGTTCGGGGATATTGCTGAATAAGGTTTTCGGTATATGTAATCCGATTGACTGAGCAACACACAGCTGCCGCCACTTGTCTTCAGCTTGCTGTTGAATTGCTGGGTGATCCAGCCAAAAGGCATTTTTTATTCCGTGCAGTAATGTTTGTTTTATGCATTCCGATTCTCGGGTTGCTTGAGAAAGAGTATCTCCTTCTAATGCGCCAGTTAGGTTACAAATACTGTTTTTTCTATGCCAAATTGCACTAACTTGTGAACCTTTTAAGCTCCATTCGTTGGTTGCTAAGGTAATTTCTTGCCCTTTTTGATTCAGATTACCTCCCATTTTTAAATGCAAAGGGTATTGATCACTATTCATTCGAACGCATGCGTGGCCATGCTCACGAAGGTGATTCATTACCCATTCAACAGGGTAGGAGTCGGCAGAATGTGTCACGCATACAATGGTGTTGTTAGAAGTTGGCATAGTTCAATCCTCGAAATATTCACCCCGAGGAGGGGTGAATAGAGCTAAGTAACGCTTTTATTTGATGTTGAAGTCTTCAAACGGAGGATAAAAACATCCCTCATCGTCATCTGAAGGTGCCTTCATGGTTACCACGGGTGGAAAAGGCTCAATTTCAAAGCCTGGTGGGAATGTTGCTAATCCACCAGAGCATTGTGTTGCTTCTTCTTCCGTTAACACATCAACTTGAGATTCAATAAAGTTATTGAAAAAAGGCGTATTCTTACTCATATCTATGTTCCTTATAGATTGTAAACTGGCTTACCATTCAACTGGTGTGATGTTGCCACCTTCGTCGTCATCAGATGGGTGCTTCATTGTGACCATCGGAGGGAAATCAATACCTTCGTCATCATCTGAAGGCGATTTCATGGTGACTAAGTCGCCCGGAGGCCAAGATTTAAAACCACCAGCACATTGATTCGCTTCTTCCGTTGTCAGCTCTTCAACTTGAGACTCAATAAAGTTATTAAAAAATGGTTTGTTTTTATTCATGTTTCCTTCCTTGAAAGTTAACTTTTAACTACGTTTAACGTAATGATCACAAAAGTAATCAGTCAGAGAGTTATCAAAAAAAACAAAAAGCTAATATATGAAGTAAGGAGTTTTAAAAGGCTTTTCGACGTAAAACACAAATAAAAATGATAATTAACATTTTAAATATGGATTCATATTTTGAGCTTAAATATTCACTGAGTGATACCAAAATCATGTCAAATTCAGTTGTTACCTTTATTTTTACTTGTTTAAAGTAGTGACTGATGGGAGTTGAATGAAAAGCGAGGATCTGAGAATGAGATCTGAAGAAAAGAACATGATTTCATAAGAAAAGCCTTATGATGAACACGCAATTCAGCTTTTAATTTGCAGTTAAGGGGGAGCACATAATCCACGAGATGACCCCATTCCTTTCCCACTATTGGTTTATTCTTATGGAATCTTTATGTCTGTATATATGATTGGAATACTCAATCTGCATCATAGATAATGGGCGACGATATCGAAAGTGCTACCCAGCGTGTAAGAGATCTCTTACAAGGCAGTAAGATAAAATAGTTTCATATTGCCTGCATTTACCATGTTTAATTTTAACTATTTGAAAATAAATAAAAATATTTAATGTAACTTTTCCTAGTTGGTTTTTGTGATCTGGCACCTATTGCTGAAAATGTCGATTCGCGTAATCTTATTGGTGTCGGAAGGATGCTGACACGGAACAGGAACTTAACCACGGATTTGGTTAGTCTCAGGATGAGGCATCGGTGATTCAGGATGAATTATCGGCACGGAGAGCAAACAGGACATTGAACGGACTCAATAGTAACTAGGATGGTTACTAGCAAGGAAGACAATGGACACCTCTAGGACAGAGGCAAGGAACGAACT
>NZ_JAKRGH010000051.1 GCF_022347565.1 Vibrio sp. Of7-15 | reverse complement strand
ATCTCTTTGAAGAGAGTAAAAATAAGGCGCGTTGGCAGAGTGGCTATGCAGCGGATTGCAAATCCGTGGACCTCGGTTCGACTCCGGGACGCGCCTCCAAGTTTTAAAGCCCAATCAGAAATGATTGGGCTTTTTTACGTTTGATAAAAGTAATACTCAGATCTGCTCTTACCTATCTCTAATTGTCCATGCGAAGTTTTTGGTAAATTAAAATATACTCTGTTGCCAAAATTTCCTATCTAACAGCACTTTATTCTCACCTTAATTCAATTCTATATCGCAAGTTATCCATTCTTGGTTTATATGTTTACTTTGTATAACGCAAATGTTCGGTTGGATTTTCAAAGAGCAAGGAGCAAGGGATCGTAGTGATGACAAACATCTACCTGTGGATAGTAACTCTTTTTTTACTCTTTATGTTACCTACGACAAGCCATGCGGATACGATTAAAGTGGGTTTTGGTTATTCTAAACCTCCTTTTGTTTTTGCGACCTCACTAAAAGACCCCGCTAAACCCCATGGTATTGAAATTGAAATTATGCGTGAGGCTTTTGCACTACGTGGTCACACAGTGGCAGTTTCTTATTTTTTAAATACCGAGCTCCAAGAACAATTACGTAAAGGTAATATTGATGTTGCTACAACGGTTCCTTATGGGCAGGATCCTTCTCTGTATTATTCTAAAGACATAATCTATTTCTGGAATTACGCCATTACTCAACCAGAAGATCCTCGTTCTATTAGTTCTATTGATGATTTAAAGGGGAGAAAAGTAACGGCTTGGTTGGGTGCTAAAAATGACTTAGGGATAGGTTTTCAGAAGATCTTACCTAAAATGGAGTTATACAGAGAGCTTGAAAACCAAGAAGAGCAAGTCCTCCTTTTTCTGCAAAAGAAGCTGGATACGATAGTGATTGATTGGAATATATTTTCCTATTGGGCGCACCATCATGGCTATGATCCCACGAAGTACCATCAACATGATATTTTTGGAGGGCGTACTTGGTTTTCAGCTGCGTTTACAGACCAAACACTAAGAGACGATTTTCAACAAGGCTTTAACCAACTAAAGCTTAATGGAACATATGATGAAATCTATGGGCAACTATGGACTTCTTTTCATAAAACGGCCTTGAAGCAAGAGCAATCTATTAATTTAACTAAAGAAGAGGAAGAGTGGCTTCAAAATAATCCAACAATTAACATAGGTACAGATAGTAATTATCCACCTTTTGAGTTTGTTGGCTCCCGAGGTCAATTTGTCGGAATATCTGCAGATTATTTAGCGCTCATAAATGCAAAGTTGGGAACAGACTTTAAAGCCCAGATAAGTTTAAGCTGGAGTGAGGTGCTTGAGAAGACTAAGCGTGGTGAAATCGATGCCATAGCGACTATTGCGAACACGGAGGAACGCCGTGATCACCTTAATTTTACAGCGCCATATATTCGCTTTCCTATGGTGATTCTTAGCCGTAAAGATCAAGAGCCAGTCACTAGCCTTATCGATCTTTATGGCTTGAGGCTAGCTGTTGTAACAGATTTTTTCTACGTAAATGACATTCAGCAAGACCATCCAGAAATAAAACTTTCTTTTGTGGACTCTCCCTTAGCGGCTTTAAGAGCAGTTTCCGAAGGGGATACGGATGCGGCCATTGTTAATTTTGCTGTCGCAAATCATTTAATGGTTAAGCATGGTTTTGGAACGCTGCGAACGGATAAGGCAACGGAAATAGAGAGCAGCGAATTTGGTTATGCTGTGCGTAAAGAGCTGCCCGAGCTTTTGTCAATTCTTGATAAGGCGCTTGCCTCCATTTCCAAAGAAGAGCATCAATATATTCGGGATAGGTGGATAGCCCATTTATCAGATAGTCTTGCCACAATAAGCAACGCTGATTTATCAGAACAAGAGTTGGAGGCCATAAAGTTATCTCAATCACCAGTGGCGGATCCCGATATTAAAATTCAGTCTCATGATGAAGATGTGGTGTATTTAATTCTGGCGTGCGCAGCATTTGTGGTTATCAGCGTGCTGTTAAGTATTTATTTATTGCCTCGTCATTTAACCAATGAACAGCTTGCCAAGTTTGTAAGTTCTAAAGCTTTTACCAATGTCATTATGTTTCTGACTGGGATCATAATGCTTATTATCTTTTCTTTGGTTTGGTATACCTTAGAGCAAAGTAGGCAATCGATTGCGAAAAATGTTAAAGAAGATCTGAGCTTTGTGCTGAAAGGAACATCGGAACGGCTTGATCTTTGGATCAACGATCGTAAACAAGACTTATCCGAGTTAGCGGAGCATCCAGAGTTAGTGCAACTTACACAACAAATACTTAACTCTGATTCTGATGATGTAGTTATCTCGTCAGAACTGGAAAGGAAAGTAAGGCACTTTATTCATTCACATGGAGGAAAGGATGACGAAAAGATTTTTTTCATTATCAGCCCTGAACGAATGAATATCGCTTCTTCTAGTGATGGAAATATTGGTCGTCGAAACTTAATAGATCGTTTTGCTCAACAGAGATTGGACAGGGTATTTAAGGGTAATCCTGAATTTATTCCCCCAATCGATTTTGGTTTGGAATCAGAAGGATCCGAAGCAACGCAGCCAAGCCTGCATCAATTTAGTATGTTTTTTGCGGCTCCCATTAAAGATGAAAATGGAAAGATATTGGCAGTTTTGGCTCAACGTCTAAAAGCTGGTGGCCGTATTTCTCAGATAATGAATCAAGGCAGACTTGGTAGTTCAGGTGAAAGTTATCTGATCAATACAGAAGGGGAGATGTTAACCACCAGTCGATTTTTAGATCAGTTGATTGATATCGGCCTGCTCAAGAAAGACACAAAAGACAATGAGCTGGTACAGCTAAAAGATCCTGGAGGGAACTTACTCGCTGGGCATCGTATTACCAAAGATGTGTCTCAATTACCTTACACCTATATGGCAGATAATTTACTGAAATTGTCTCAAAACTCCTCAGCTTCCAGTGAATTTAAGTTCTCTAAGATGGGGGCCAATATGGAGGGGTATAGAGACTATAGAGGAGTCAGTGTTTTAGGTGTTTGGCAGTGGAGTCATGAACACGGGCTTGGTATTACGACAGAGATTGATAAATCTGAAGCATTAGAATCTTACTACCAACTACGGCTTTATTTAATTCTGATAGCCGTCGTTTCTTTGTTACTTATTTTAGTCTCAGTTATTCTGACACTGACTATTGGGCAGAGAGCAACCAGCTTTGTAAGGCGTTCCAATGAGGAATTGGAAATTCTGGTTAAAGAGAGAACGCTGAGGCTGCGTAGCATTATAGAGAATGCTGCTGACGGTATTATTGTGATAAGCAACAGAGGAGTTGTGCAGAATTTTAGCCCGGCAGCAGAAGAGATCTTTGGCTATAGAAGCTCTGAAGTTGAAGGCCAGAATATAAAAATGTTAATGCCTGATCCTGTCAGAAGTAATCATGATGGTTACTTAGAACATTACCTGGAAAGTGGGAAAAAAAGTGTCATTGGAAACAAGAGGGAGGTGGTTGGTCTTCGAAAAAATGGAGAATGCTTCATGATGGATTTGGCTGTGAGTGAGCTTTATATCGGCTCAGAGCATTTGTATACCGGAATAGTTCGAGATATCACTGACAGAAAACAGGTTGAAGAAGAATTAAGGCAAGCAAAAGAAGAGGCGGAATCTGCAACTCAAGCTAAATCAGATTTTCTGGCGAACATGTCCCATGAAATTCGTACACCGATGAACGCTATTATTGGTATGAGTTACCTTGCATTACAGACCGAGTTAGATCGCAAGCAACGAGGCTACGTGCAGAAAGTGAATCGTTCAGCAGAAAGCCTGTTGGGTATTATTAATGACATTTTAGATTTCTCCAAGATCGAAGCGGGTAAGATGGATATGGAGAAAATCGATTTTCGCTTAGAAGATGTCTTTGATAACTTAGCTAACCTCATTGGTCTGAGAGCTGAAGAAAAAAGCCTAGAAGTGATGTTTGATATACCTGCAGATATTCCAATGGCACTTATTGGTGATCCGCTTAGGTTAGGGCAGGTACTTATTAATCTCGGTAACAATGCCATTAAGTTCACCGCACAAGGTGAAGTCGTTTTTAAAGTGGCTATACATGAAAAATCCGAAAAAAGCGTTAAGTTGCATTTCTCTATTCGTGATTCTGGTATTGGCATGACCCAAGAACAGCAGAGCAAGTTGTTTCAGTCATTCTCTCAAGCTGATGCATCAACCACAAGAAAGTTTGGCGGTACCGGTTTAGGTTTAATCATTAGTAAAAATCTAATTGAAATGATGCAAGGTGATATTTGGGTCGACAGCGAAGAAGGTGTGGGCAGTACCTTTCATTTTACTGCAACTTTGGATATACAACAGGGCGTAATATCAGATCGTCTTTGTGCTAAAAAAGAGCTGGGATTGCTCAAAGTTCTCGTTGTTGATGATAACTTATCGGCTAGGGAAATCTTAACTAATATGTTGATTTCATTTGGCTTTAATGTGGATCAAGCAAGTGGGGGAGAAGCGGCGCTTGCTATGATTAAAGATGCTGATAGTGTCCAGCCTTACGATCTCGTAGTCATGGACTGGAAAATGCCAAGTATGGATGGTATCGAAGCGACCGAAGCCATTCAAAATAGTATAGAAGTCAGCCAAAAACCCACTGTTATCATAATTACAGCCTATGACAGAGAAGAAGCTCGGACACTAGCATCGGGTATCGATATCAAAGGTTTTCTGACCAAACCCGTCACTGCGTCCAGCTTATTCAATACCATAATGCAAGCAAGAGGTGTAGAGAGCTCTATTGATGAGGGGTATGACCGCCATGAGGAAATGACGGACCTGTTGGATAAGCTAAGGGGAGCGAAAGTTCTCCTAGTTGAAGATAATGAACTAAACCAAGAACTCGCGTTAGAGTTGCTATTACGTAATGGCATCGTTGCGACACTGGCTGAAAATGGTGAGCAAGCTCTTGAAGCAGTAGAAAAGGATGAATTTGATGGTGTACTCATGGATTGCCAAATGCCAATTATGGACGGCTATGAGGCTACACGTCGTATCAGGCTTTCACCTGAGTTTGAAGGTTTACCCATTATTGCGATGACAGCCAATGCCATGTCAGGAGATCGAGATAAAGTATTAGATGCTGGGATGAACGATCATATATCCAAGCCGATCAATGTGAAAAACATGTTTCAAACTATGGCTAAGTGGATCACTCCCAGTGAGCCACAGCCAATTGCAACGAAGCAAACGGACGATGTAGCTATTGCGGATATCCCCGAGATTATTGGCATTGATCAAGATGTTGGGCTGGCGATTACTCAAGGAAATAAAGGGCTTTATCGTAAATTATTATTGAAATATCTACATGGTAATCAATCCTTTGCGTCAGAGTTTAAAGCTGCCCAACAAAATTCCGAGCAAGATACGCAGATACGTCTCGCGCACACACTGAAAGGTACATCGGGCAATATTGGTGCAGTTCAAATACAAGAGATTGCAGGTCAACTAGAAGCTGCTTGTGAAAATGGTCAACAAGACCTAATTAATGAACTAATGGAATCACTGACGGCAGAATTAGAACCGATTATGGTGAGTTTGTCTGCCTTGAATGATCTATCAGAGTCGAATGTGGCTGCTGAGACTGTTGATCCAGATAGAGTAGATGAATTACTCACTCAGCTTCGTGATTTGTTAGAAGATGATGATACAGATGCCGCAGATGTTATCGATGAATTAGAAAAATTGCCTCCAGGTACATTAGATAACGTGCTTTTGAAAAAACTTTCGAAATCAGTCGATGAGTATGACTTTGAAACTGCCTTAAGTGTTTTGTCCGACTTGATAAAAAATCTCAGTCAGTGAGGGCTATACTATGAATGGTGATAAACCCATTATTTTAGTGGTTGATGATGCTGCTGATAATATTCAGTTACTTAGCGGGTTATTAAAGAATCAATACAAAGTGAAAGCCTCAACAAGTGGTGAAAAAGCGATAGCCATTGCGAATAAATCACCTCAACCAAGTTTGATATTACTTGATGTGATCATGCCTCACATGGACGGTTATCAAGTATGTGAAGCGCTGAAAAAAGATGACAATACCAAACAAATCCCCGTTGTATTTGTATCAGGAAAAATTATGCAAGAGGACGTGAATAAGGGGATGGCACTCGGAGCGGTAGGTTATTTACAAAAACCTGTTCAGTTAGCTGAACTGGAAAAGATTATTGAGCCAATTTTGGCATAGGGGGCTGAGTGATACCTAACAAAGAGAAGCAGACTATTCTTGTTGTAGATGATACATCAGAAAATGTTGATGTGCTGAGTGGTGTGTTACGCAGTAAGTATAAGGTTAAAGTGGCGTTGAATGGAGAGCGTGCTCTAAAAATTGCCGAATCTGATCCTAAACCTGTAATGATTTTATTAGATGTTATGATGCCAGGTATGGATGGCTATGAAGTATGCCGCCGTTTAAAAAAGAACCCTGCTACAGAAAAAATCCCAGTCATTTTTATTACCGCTAAAAGTCAAGACGACGATGAGAAGAAGGGGCTCTCCCTTGGGGCTGTAGATTATATTACTAAACCGATAAATCCATCCATTGTATTACAACGTGTTCAAACTCAGTTGGCCTTATATGATCAGAATCTGGCACTGGAAGCGAAAGTTTATCAACGCACACAAGAATTAAATGATGTACAGTTAGAAATTATTCGTCGTTTAGGGCGTGCGGCGGAATTTAAAGATAACGAAACAGGTCTGCATGTTATTCGTATGAGCCACTATTCTCGTTTGATAGCAGAAGAGTTAGGCTATGGATTTGAATGGAGTAATCTTATTTTCAATGCAGCTCCTATGCATGATATTGGCAAAATAGGAATACCTGACTGTATCCTATTAAAACAAGGCCCTTTAGATAAAGAAGAATGGAATTTGATGCAACAGCATCCACAATTCGGTGCGGATATTATCGGTGACCATGATTCTAGGTTGTTGCAGATGTCTAAGGAAATTGCGTTAAGTCACCATGAAAAATGGGATGGCTCAGGTTATCCAAATGGATTAAAAGGCCAGGAAATACCTATCTCTGGGCGAGTTATTGCTATCGCGGATGTTTTTGATGCCTTAACGACAGAGCGTCCCTATAAAAAAGCATGGACAGTAGAAGATGCAGTTAATTTGATCAATGAAAATACAGGTACTCATTTTGACCCTGATCTTGTTCCTATTTTCCATAAAGTGTTGCCACAGATACTTGCAATTAAAGAGCAGTATGCAGAGTCGTCAATGTAGTTTTTAAAGAAGATCACTCCTTTGACGTCTCATGGGTAAATGCTTTCAATGGCTATGATGAGTATTTTATGTAGTCAGGAATGGTTATTCTTACCTATAGAATAAATTACGCGTCATACCTATAAACTTTTCCCCTTAGTGTTCAGTCGGATTTACCACTTGTATAAAGGGCTAAATTCCAATTAGCTACGGTATTAGTGAGTATAAAGTAGGCTTCTTAGCTTGGTTTTTAACCATTTGAATTAAATGGATAATATTCTTATTGACTCCTTTTTTAAATCGGTTAAAGTAAGCCTCGTTCTCAAGGCATAATTGCTTAAGAGACAAGAATAATAAGATATGGCGAAAGCGGTATCTAAGATGGTGTCTAACCGCTTTTATAAAGCACATTGGTTGGTGCATCGCAATAAAGAATTGCGTGCCCTGGTGGTGGAATTGGTAGACACAAGGGATTTAAAATCCCTCGGCGTTCGCGCTGTGCCGGTTCAAGTCCGGCC
>NZ_JAKRGH010000006.1 GCF_022347565.1 Vibrio sp. Of7-15 | reverse complement strand
GGCGGAGAGATAGGGATTTGAACCCTAGATACGCTACAAACGTATGCCGGTTTTCAAGACCGGTGCTTTCGACCACTCAGCCATCTCTCCGTAAGTGCGAAGAATAATAGCAGTTTCTTTTTTACTGTAAAGCGTTATATCAATAAAATTAATTCGTTTGCTTAAAGCACCAGCACATTGAGTAGTAAAAGCTCATAATGTCTAATTAATCAACAAACTCGACCCGCTCTTTCATTTCTTCCGTTACAGCCAATCCCCACTTTTTAAATTGGCTTTTACTGTATAAATATCTGCCTTGGTCTGCTGTTAATGGGCCTAATGTACTTGGCCGCTTACCTTCGAAGATCGCTTTAATAATTTTTGCCGCTGCTCGCCCTTGAATTTCTCCGAATAGCACTAAACCACCCGCAGTTTTATTTTCCCCCACAGAAAAGTCCCAAAAGCAAAAAATAGGGATAGGCGTATTCTCAGAAGACCAACTCAATATTTTTTCAGCTGCCACGTGCTTACCCGCTTCATCAACAATCGTGTGGTACAAGCCAATAATAATGGCATCAAATCCTTCTTGCTTGGCATTTAATATACTTTGTTGCCACAAGCTCTTCTCCCCTATCAAACGCAGCTCGACCTCAGTTCGACCTATGGTTGAAAACAACTTCCCCTGAAATTCTTCTTGTATGGCTACATGTGATGTTGTGCCTGAATCAAACAATATTAATGCCCGCTTTAACTTTGCTTGAAACAAAGAATCAATTTCAGCAATCGAGCGTTTAAATAATGGCCGCTCTAACACTCCTGTTATATTAGGAGCCCCAACGACGCCTAATGCCCTCGGGTTACTGTTTACTCCTAGAAATACAACCGGCGTCTCTGTTTTCTTAAACTTTGAGGCTAATAGCTTCACAGCATTATCGTCACCCAATACTACTAAATCTGGCTTAACTTCTAAATACTGTTCCCAAGCCAAAGCCGCTCTTATTGGAAACTGCGCGCGTGGGACTCTTTTCGTGTCCATTTGAAACACGACAAAGTCATGTCCGGGCAAATTACTTTTCAGCCCATGTAAATAGCTTGCGTCCCATTCATATTCTGAGTGATAGCTTTCGATAACTAAAATCGTTTTCGCCGCTGTAGCACTACTGAACATACACGCTAAAGTCAGCAAAAATACAATTCGAAGTAACCGATGACTTGTCATGACAAGCTCCTAGCCTAGTCTTTTTTTGTTATTGAATGCAATAATCGCTAGATCTCATGGTTTTCTACCTTTAATTCACCCATGATAATTATAGCTTGAGTTAACTTTGCAACAGCGGCAGAGGCCCCCTAATAAATAGCGAACAATTTAAAGTACTCACCTGATCTCTCTGTTCTTTTTTCAGGTAAACTGTGCGACATGAACCACTCTACCAGAAACATTTCATGTCTTTACCTATTGATAGAATAAAATCTGAATTTCTTACTCTGCTGACTCAACACCACTTAGTTGTAGAAGCTGAAACAGGCTCAGGAAAATCAACTCGCTTGCCTATTTGGGCAAAATCACAAGGTAGAGTGCTGGTCGTGCAACCAAGACGTATTGCGTGTACCTCTTTAGCAGAATACCTAGCAGAGCAAGCCAACGAGAAAATTGGGCAATCTATTGGCTACGCGATTAAATTTGACTCTCGATTTGATGACAGCACCCAAGTGGTATTTGCAACACCGGGCGTGGCGTTACGATGGATGAGTGAAACCACATTGGCTCATTTCGATATTGTCATCATTGATGAAATGCACCTTCGCCGCTGGGACACCGATTTACTGCTGGCTCTATTAAAACAACACAACCAGCATCGACTCATTGCCACATCCGCCACATTAGATAGTCAGCGCCTTATCGAATATTTAGATGGCAAGAGCATAGCTGCTTCGGGGCGTTGCTTCCCGGTAGAAGTATTTCATCAAGCCACGGACTCTCGCCATAGCCCTGATATTCGTGGCCTTGAAAATAAAGTACAACAAGCAGTTGAAGGAGCATTTGAGCAATACAGCGGTGATATTTTAGTCTTTTTACCTGGCCGCAAAGAAATTGGCCTTTGTATGGGAGCACTAAAGCACTTAGACGCTCATATCATTCCCTTGCACGCGTCCGTTACTGATACTGACAGGCATCACGCTCTCACCACCAGCGAGCGCCGACGAGTGATACTCGCAACCAATGTGGCAGAAACATCACTGACCATTCCAGGGATCACCATTATTGTCGACTCAGGTTTAGAACGACGCACACATCAACGTAATGGTCGAACGGTATTAAGCTTACATGCCATATCAAGAGCCAGTGCCGAACAACGTAAAGGCCGTGCCGGTCGTATTTCTGCTGGTGTGTGTATTCGTCTGTACGGCAGTGCAGCACCGCTGGAGTTAGTCACACCGCCAGAACTCCATCGAGAAGAGTTAGTCGAGCCAATGCTAGCAGCAGCGTGCTGTGGCCATCGTTTGGATCAATTACAGTTTATTGACTCCCTACCTGAAAAAACATTGATTCAAGCAAAAGATAAACTGCAAAATATGCAGGCTATCGATCAAAAAGGCAATGTGACTGAACACGGCAAATTACTTTATCCGCTCCCTATTGATTCGTTGTTCGCTCACCTGATCACAGCAATGCCAGATAAAGCCAGCAAAGAAGCCATGATTGACTTGGCATCGGCCTTATCTGTCCCTCAACGCCTATACCATCTGCCCAAAAATGAAGAAGCTTTAGAACAACTCCAACAATGGGAAAAACATGGTTGTGATGCCACAGTACTCGTTAAGCTGCTTCGTGAAGAGGCTCCTGAATACCTGAACGTTGATCCTGACATGCTTCAAGAAGCAAAAACAATGTCAGCACAAATACGTGAAGCGATGGAACTCCCACAACTCTCAGTCGCTACATCATTAAAACGGGATGTTTGGCTTGAATCAGTGATGCAGGCTGCCCCAGAGCTGGTCTTCATCAGACGTGAAAAGCGACGCCAAGCACTAGGCAATGGCTTTAGTGAAGCGACCGTTGGCCGTGATAGCCACTACCCAGAAAAAGCAGAAGCCGCGATTATTTTCGATCAGTACAACCTACCTGGCAAAGGGGTGAAACAAACCCTGTCACTTGGCACCTGTCTGGCCCCCGTTTCTCTGCAACAGCTCATTAAACTGGATATGGGAGAATTAGAACACATCGACAGCCAAGTTATTGATGGACTGTGCATCTCAGTAATGGCTCGCAAGTACGCTGGACGCATCATAGAAAAAATCAACCAAGAGCCTGTCGGCCTAATTGCCAGCAGTGCCATTGTTGACATGATCCTGTCTAATCAGTTAATGGCAGGTCTTGCGGATCACCTTGCTTTTCAAATCCAACAATGGAACCTCTATTTAACACTGGGCCGTCATGAACATGGTCTATGCAACCACGCTGAACCAGCCGAGTTACGTGACTGGCTAACGGATCAAATTGAATCTTTAGGAATTGAATCAGTTGAAGATTTACTGATGTTTTCTCAAGATGATTTTATTTTTGAAGGGATCCCGGAATGGGAGCAAGAAAGCTTCAATCAAGAGTTTCCGCGAAAGCTTCACCTTGCCGATCTCAACTTATCGGTCGACTATAATGTCGCACAAAAGCGTGTGTATGCCATTTATGAAAGCGGCGGAAGAAAACAAGATCCGAAACGCTGGGAACTTCCTGTTTGGAAAGGGTGGCGAATTCAGTACAAGAAGGCTAGCCGAGTGGTTGATGTAAAATAAGTGCGACAATACTAGGAAATTGTAGGGCACAGCCTAATCTTTACAGAAAGATCACACTTTTTATTTTTGCTGTGCCCTTTATGCCCGAAATCTTGACAAAGAAGCTTATCAAGCACAAACATACTATTATCAGTAAGCGTAACTGATTCAATCTTGTGCAGTAACGGCAAGTATTCAGTAAAACATGACCGCATTCGCATTTTATTGGTGGTTTGTCTTTGAATTCCATCATCACTACGACTAGGATTACCCCCCTAGCAAATGCTAGTAATCGGACAGTTTGTTCAATCATCACAATAAGAACAGAGTCAATCAATGAATAACGATAAACGCCCTCTTTATATTCCCTATGCCGGACCAGCTCTTCTCAGTACTCCACTTCTAAATAAAGGTGGCGCATTCAGTGTCGAAGAGCGTATGTTTTTCAACCTAGAAGGTCTGCTTCCTGAAGCAATTGAAACCATTGAAGAACAAGCCGAACGTGCTTATTTGCAATACAAAAGTTTCGAAAGTGACATGGATAAGCATATTTACTTGCGTAACATCCAAGATACCAATGAAACTCTGTTCTATCGCCTAGTTCAGAACCACATTTCTGAAATGATGCCAATCATCTATACCCCTACGGTTGGTGCTGCGTGTGAGAACTTCTCGAACATTTACCGCCGTGGCCGTGGTCTATTCATCTCATACCCGAATCGCGATCGCATTGACGATGTGCTAAACAATGCATCAAGCCAAAACGTAAAAGTTATTGTAGTTACGGATGGTGAACGTATTCTTGGTCTTGGTGACCAAGGTATCGGTGGTATGGGCATCCCAATTGGTAAACTGGCTCTTTATACCGCGTGTGGTGGTATCAGCCCTGCTTATACACTGCCAATCGTTCTTGATGTGGGCACCAACAACCAACAACGTCTTGCTGATCCTATGTACATGGGCTGGCGTCACCCTCGTATTACAGGTTCAGAATACGATGAGTTCTTAGAAGAGTTCATTCAAGCTGTTCAACGCCGTTGGCCTGATGCGCTTATTCAGTTTGAAGATTTCGCACAAAAAAATGCAATGCCGTTACTTGAGCGCTATAAAGACCGCATCTGTTGTTTTAACGATGATATTCAAGGCACCGCAGCGGTTACTGTTGGTTCTCTGATTGCGGCATGTAAAGCAGCAGGCAGCAGACTGTCTGAACAACGTGTGACTTTCTTAGGAGCAGGATCTGCTGGTTGTGGTATCGCTGAGGCCATCATCGCCCAAATGGTCTCTGAAGGTATTTCTGATGAAGAAGCACGCCAACGTGTATTTATGGTTGACCGCTGGGGCTTGCTGCAAGAAGGTATGCCTAATCTGCTTGATTTCCAACAGCGCCTTGTGCAAAAAAATGCCAACACGGCGGATTGGGATGTAGAAGACAATAACTTCTCTCTACTGGATGTTATGCGTAACGCAAAACCAACCGTTCTAATTGGTGTTTCTGGCGCGCCTGGTTTATTCAGCGAAGATGTTATCCGTGAAATGCACAAACATTGTGAGCGCCCGATTGTCTTCCCACTGTCTAACCCAACGAGCCGTGTTGAAGCAACGCCATTTGACATTATTCGTTGGACTGATGGTCAAGCTTTAGTGGCAACAGGTAGCCCGTTTGAGCCAGTAAATCACAATGGTTCTGTTTACCCAATTGCTCAGTGTAACAACAGCTACATTTTCCCAGGTATTGGCTTAGGTGTCTTAGCGGTATCAGCATCTCGCGTATCGGATGAAATGCTAATGGAGTCAAGCCGAGCGCTAGCTGAATGTTCCCCACTTGCTATTGATGGCACTGGTGCACTGTTACCACCACTAGAAGATATCCACCTAGTCTCTAAAAAAATCGCATTTGCGGTGGCAAAAAAAGCCATTGAACAAGGCCACGCATTAGAAATCACCGATGAAGCACTAGAAAATGCCATTAACAACCAGTTCTGGCAGCCAGTGTACCGTCGTTACAAGCGTACTTCTTTCTAAGCGTTTCTTCAAAATCGTACTAAAAATAGTCAGCCGATGCTGGCTATTTTTTTAACTTTAACAATAAGGTACAATGCCATTTAACAACTTAAATCATCACTAAACCACACATGGTATGAATTATATAGAACCCGTACTCAATTATCTGAATCAATTAGGTGCTTATTTAACTCCTTACCTTAGTGATGTATCCACAGCTCTTATTGCTTGCCTTTTAGTGATGTTTGGCAGCAATATCAATCGCGCAATGCGAGCTGGCTTACAGGACCAACATTTTCTTGTTCGCACCACTGCTTTTATTGCATTAAATGCCTTTGGCTATGGACTAGTCATCATTAAAGTATCCCCGTTACTGTCTGATCTATTGCAACAATTAGAACCTGGTATAACTCTTGGTCTTGTTTTAACGGCGTTTATGTTTATTGGTGGCTGGGCACAAAGACATCGGCAGGTATAACGTAGATGACATTTCCAGCACTCCCAAACTTATGGCAAAAACTGCGTGTATTAAAGCGCGCATTACTGTTTTGTCTTGCACTACTCACTTGTATGCTTTTAGGGATGCTTTTGATTGATACCACCATTTCCTTTCAAGGATCTGATCGTGTTTTTCAGAATATCGATGATTTACCTGAACGAGATGTTGCCTTAGTGCTTGGTACCAGTAAGTACATTGGCCGACAGCTTAACCCTTTTTATCAATACCGTATTGACGCTGCGATTAAGCTCCACCAACTAAAAAGAGTGAAAAACTTTTTACTCAGTGGTGATAATGCCCATCGTTCTTACAACGAGCCTTGGACAATGAAACGAGACTTATTAAAAGCGGGAATCGAAGATAAGAACATCACCTTAGACTACGCTGGTTTTCGAACCCTTGATTCTATCGTTCGTGCTAAAGAAGTATTTGAAGCGAACCATTTCGTGATCATCAGCCAAAAGTTTCACTGTGAACGTGCCCTATTCATCGCTAATCACTACGATATTGACTCTGTTTGCTTAGCCGTACCTTCCCCTGAAGGTCTTGCGAACATGAAAATTAGAATGCGTGAAATATTAGCGAGAACCAAAGCCGTTCTCGACTTATATGTTCTTAATGTGCAACCAAAATTTCTAGGCCCCAAAGAGCCCATTTCGATTCAAGAATCCCCTCAATAAATCTAACTTATTTTATATCAACAAGTTAGCCTATTTCGTATTCATGGGTATGTTTCTACCCATTCTTAATTTCCACTTTCACACTTTTTGTAACTGGTTTGTTATTCGTCTTTTTTATAAATCAAAACCCTTTAACATTAGCTCAACAGGTCATAACAAGTGACCGATTATAACGATAACAAAGACACCATCGGTGAATTCCGATAGGACTAATACTCTGGACATAAAGTAAGGAAAGCGATTATGACAGCACTCGTTGTTACTTTAAAAAACTGGCTACTTACCCGTAATAGCCTCATTTTTATTGGTAATATCCTATTATTTGTGACGCTATTAAACACACTCCCTCTTGATCCTAAAGTTGCTACAGGCTTAAGTATCATGGTTTTTGTAGCGGTTTTATGGTTAACAGAAGCCGTTCATGTCAGCATTACCGCCTTGTTAGTGCCCCTCCTTGCCGTAGGGCTCGGGGTCTTTAATACACCTACCGCCCTTAACAACTTTTCGAACCCAATCATCTTTTTATTTCTTGGTGGTTTTGCTCTGGCTGCGGCGCTTCACAAACAGAAACTAGACCAAGCCATTGCAGATAAAGTATTAACACTGGCTCAAGGCAAAATGTCCGTTGCAGTATTAATGTTGTTTGGTGTAACCGCTGGGCTTTCCATGTGGATTTCAAATACCGCTACCACCGCCATGATGTTACCACTGGTATTAGGCGTTTTAAGCAAAGTAAACAGCCAAAGTAATCGCAGCACCTACGTATTTGTTTTGTTAGGCATTGCTTACTGTGCAAGTATTGGTGGTATCGCAACCTTAGTCGGTAGCCCGCCAAACGCCATCGCAGCCGCAGAAGTTGGTTTAGATTTCATGGGCTGGATGAAAATTGGCCTACCAATCACCATTGTGCTATTACCGATTACTATCGCTCTGTTATATTTCTTAACAAAGCCAAACCTAAAACACACTTTTGAACTCGACCACAAACCCGTTGAATGGACAAACGCGCGTAAAATTACGCTGGCGATCTTCCTATTTACCGTTTCAATGTGGATTTTCAGCAAACCTGTAAATGCCATGCTAGGTGGCCTAAGTAAATTCGATACTTTAGTGGCTATCACCGCTATTGTTCTACTGGGTGTATCACGTGTGGTTGAATGGAAAGACATCGAAAAATCAACAGATTGGGGTGTTTTAATCCTATTCGGTGGTGGTATTTGTTTAAGTAATGTTCTTAAAGCAACAGGCACCAGTGTTTTCCTTGCCGAAAGTCTAAGTGGTTTTCTTGAGCAAGCAGGCATGTTCTTCACTCTACTGGCTGTTGTTGCTTTTGTGGTGTTCTTAACTGAGTTTGCCAGTAACACGGCAAGTGCTGCGCTGTTAGTGCCTGTGTTTGCGACCATCGCTGAAGCATTGGGGGTATCACCTGTTGTTCTTTCTGCTTTAATTGCTGTCTCTGCATCATGTGCCTTCATGCTACCTGTCGCTACACCTCCAAATGCCATTGTATTTGGCTCTGGTCACATTCAGCAGTCTGAGATGATGCGTATTGGTATCTTCCTAAATTTACTGTGCATCATCGCACTAACCTTTTTTGCATGGGTTTTCTGGTAAACACTGCTGTTCAATAAAAAACATCTTCTCTAACCTTGGGCGACTCCGGTCGCCCTTTTTTAGTTTTAAACACTTCACAGATCCGATCTGTCGTATTATTGTTAGCAAATCGAAATAATAAAAAGAGAGAAAAGATGTTCTACGCTGAAATAACTGGTTGGGGGAAGTGCCTACCACCTGCTGTACTGTCGAATGATGATTTAAGCACCTTCATAGAAACATCTGATGAATGGATTCAAAGCCGTACTGGTATTCAATCTCGTCGTATTAGTCACGTAAACACGTCAGATCTTGCCACTGTTGCTGCTCAGCACGCGATGGCGACCGCAGGCATTACGGGTGATGATGTCGATCTCATTATTGTAGCAAGCTGCTCTCCAGATACTTTATTACCGAATATTGCCTCTAAAGTTCAACTTAATATTGGGGCAAAGCGAGCTGCTGCCTTTGACATGAACGCCGCGTGTACTGGCTTTGTCTATGGCCTTGAAATGGCCACTCGTATGATTCAAGCAGGTAACTACCGCCATGCTATCGTGATTGGTGCTGAGCGCTTATCTTTCTACCTAGACTGGAGCAAACGCGATACCGCTGTTTTATTTGGTGATGGCGCTGGTGCCGCTGTACTAAGCCGTACAGAAGAGAAAGTAGGCTTAATTGAAGCTCAACTTGGTTGTGATGCTGAAGGCCGTGATGTACTGGCTATTCCTGAATTTGGGACGGCAATGGATCGCTTTAACCCGGAAAATGGCTATTTCGACTTTAACTTCGTTGGCCGTGAAATTTTCCGTCGTGCAGTTCGTGGGATGGGTGCAGCGGCTCACACCGTATTAGAACGAGCACAGCTCAGCAGTGATAAGATTGATCTTGTTCTACCACACCAAGCAAACAAACGTATTATTGAAGCCCTGTGTGAACATTCTGGTATTCCACTAGAAAAGGCGTTTGTGAACATTCAAAACTACGGTAATACCTCTGCCGCGACTGTGCCTATCGCATTATGTGAAGCGGTAGAATCTGGCCGCATTCAACCAAACAGTGAGATATTAACTGCTGCCTTTGGTGCTGGTTTAACTTGGGGTGCTGCACGTATTAAATGGGGCAGTCGAGTCACACCAATTGAAACCTCAACTGCCGAGTTACCGCCATGTGAGCAAACCGCAGTGGAATTACTGCAAAAAGCCATTACTCACTGCCAACAAAAAGCAGAACAAGAATAAATTGATTCTCTGAGTTAATCGCTTAATGAAACAAAAAAGCCGCAGCGTCAATTACAACTGCGGCTTTTCTTCAAACGATCTAGCAACTGTTTAGTATTTAGCCTTGGGATCGTAAACCATTTGAACTCATTAATTTAGCTAATACTTCAACTCGATTTCGGCCATTGTTTTTCGCTCGATACAATGCATCATCTGCCCGGGCAATCACTTCTGTAACACGCTCATTCCCTAATTCCGTTACACCAATACTGCATGTTAAACGCTGCTCATGACACCAATCATGCTGCTCGACACATGCTCTGATTGTATCCGCTTTTTGTTTCGCACTCCCCACATCCGTATTTGGACAAAAAACAATAAACTCTTCTCCCCCCCAACGAACCAAAAAGTCAGTACTTGGAATAACAGACGAGACGACCAAGACAAACTCTCTTAAAATATCATCACCCATCTGGTGACCATAGTTGTCATTGACCTGCTTAAAATGATCAATATCCAAATACAGTACAGAGAAAGATTGCTGCCCCCAGCGTACCTGCTGTGCCATACGATCCAACCAATCTCGTACTGCATTTCGGTTGCGTGCCCCCGTTAACGCATCACGGTGAGCGAGCTCCGCAAACTCTAGGCTTTGTTCTTTCAGGCTTTTATTCAACTTTTTAAGATGCTTCTCTCTCTTCTGGCTGCTCTGTACGCTCGATTGTAATTTTTTCCATTCCACAATAATCCAGACAATGGCAAACACAACCCACACCGCTAAAATAAATTTTAATAGTGTCTCTTCTTTAATCCATGAACCTTGTAGTGAGAGTTTATTAATTGTAATTTTGTGCTCCCCCACGAGCGCATTAGTGCCTGTGGCTATTTCAATCATAGGAACATTACTAAACTCAGGAGCAGATAATTCTACAGGCACTGAATAATCAGATAACCACCAGCTAAGAACTTGGAACGTGTTCAATGAAATCTCTTTCAGGCCAGATCCAGCTCCTGGCTGATACTCAATACCATTGAATTTCAGTGAAGCGGGATCATCTCGGCGAGTATAGGCCGGATTACTGTTCCTGAAGTACACTCTCAATCTCTGATGAGGGCCAACCCCCTGATAATCGATATCAAGTAGCACACTGGTATACCCTGAAAAGTCCACTCCTTTATAAAGGCTTTCTGTCAACTCAATGGAAATCTCACAAAAAGGCCAACTATGGTGGTCATCAAGGTGACACTCTAAGATCGCTTTACCATCTTCGATAACTAATTTTGATGTACTTTTTCCACCTTGCTGCCTGTCATCAATGTTTTTAAACGTGTACAAACTAGGGTCAAGTTCAAATACTTTCGACGCCCCCTTAGCATGAAACCACACAATGGATATCACAGTAGCGGCTATCATAAAAAGGAGCAGTACATGTACTTTTTTCACCATTTATGCCTCAGACTTTTTATAATTTACCGTAAGTTCACAATCCTTTGTTTAGCTAATACTGATATTACTGTTTTTTATGGGGCTCGCATTCCATTTGTATATTTCGAATCAACATAGCGTGAGATAAATCACACTCTTATTTTATCTTGAAAAAAATAACTGTTAATTAACAAAGTAGCAAAGTTATTCCTATACTCAAATTCATTCAATTTCCTCATATCCACCAGAATTTAAAACAAATGTTTCAGTGATAATAATTAAAAGAAAATAACTGTGCTTTATTACAGTGAACACCAAATAAGCTAAAAAATATAACCAATTGAATCTATTAAAAATAATATCAAGAAAAACAGAGTCCAACGACTGAGATACCTTTTTACTGACAGCGTCAAGACTTGAAGATCACAGCAGATAATGGTTTGATCTACTACGCTCAACTACAGCAAATTTAAGTGCCCTACCCGGCACTTTTTTCGTTTGTGGTCATGGTGAATTTTTCTAAGAATTTAAGGTGCATCTATAATGGCGAAAACCAAAAACGCAATTGACAGTGAATTTTCCAATGCTATCGATATTGCTTACCAATCGACTTCAATGGAGATCTGGGACAGTAAATACCGTCTAAAAGCAAAGCATGGAGAAGCTGTCGATCAAACGCTAGACGATACTTTTAAACGTGTAGCTAAAGCGTTGTCGGATCTAGAAAAGAAAGATCAGCAAGACAAATGGTATAGCAAATTCTTATGGGCCTTACGCAACGGTGCAATTCCAGCTGGCCGTATCACTTCAAACGCAGGTGCATTCGAACACAAACCTGCAACCTCGACCATTAACTGTACGGTTTCTGGCACCATTAATGACTCCATGGACGACATTTTAGGTAAAGTTCATGAAGCAGGCCTAACGTTAAAAGCTGGCTGTGGTATCGGCTACGACTTTTCCACTTTGCGCCCACGTGGTGCTTTTGTGTCTGGTGCAGGTGCCTACACATCGGGTCCACTGTCTTTCATGGACATCTACGACAAGATGTGCTTTACCGTTTCTTCCGCTGGCGGACGTCGCGGCGCGCAAATGGGCACAATGGATATACGTCATCCTGATGTTATCGACTTCATCCGTGCAAAACGTGAAGATGGCCGTTTACGTCAGTTTAACTTGTCACTACTGATCACTGAAGACTTTATCGAAGCAGTGAAAAATGACCAAGATTGGAAATTGATCTTCCCTATCACGGCAAAAGAAGCCAAGCAAGATGGCTTAGATCTTACGACCTCAGATAAAGTGGTTTGGGCTGACTGGCCAACAAAAGAAGGCTTAGTAGAAGACAAAGAAGGCCGTGTTGCTTGTACTATTTATCGTACGCTTCCCGCTCGTAATCTTTGGAATGTCATCATGACATCCACTTACGATTACGCCGAACCTGGTTTTATCTTGATCGACAAAGTAAACCAGATGAACAACAACTGGTTCTGTGAAGAAATTCGAGCAACCAACCCATGTGGCGAGCAACCACTGCCTCCATACGGAGCATGCTTACTTGGCTCAGTCAACCTAACTAAGTTTGTGCGTAACCCGTTCACAGCAGAAGCCTACTTCGACTGGGACGCTTATCGCGAGGTAGTTGCTGTCTTCACACGTATGCTGGATAACGTGGTTGAGATCAACCAGCTGCCACTTGAAAAACAGCGTCACGAAATTGAACACAAACGTCGTCATGGTATGGGCTTCTTAGGCTTAGGCTCAACTCTAACTATGCTTCAGCACAAATATGGTGATAAGGCATCGGTTGCGTTTACCGATCAAGTCGCACAAGAAATGGCGATTACTGGCTGGAAACAAGGCTTAGAACTTGCGAAAGAGAAAGGCGCAGCGCCAGTCATGAACGAAGATTTTGAAATCACGGCCAAAATGCTACGTCAGCGCCCTGAAATGGTGAAAGACGGCATCAAACTTGGTGATAAAATCTCAGGCAAAGTTCTTCACGCTAAATACAGCCGCTACATGCAGCGTGTTGCCAAAGTTGAGCCAGAACTTATTGAAGCACTAGCAAAAACCGGTTCTCGCTTTACACACCATAGTTCAATTGCACCAACGGGTACGATTTCACTTTCTCTGGCTAACAACGCAAGTAACGGTATTGAGCCAAGCTTTGCTCACCACTACACACGTAACGTCATCAAAGAAGGTAAAAAGTCCAAACAAAGTGTTGATGTATATAGCTTTGAACTATTAGCTTACCGTGAGCTAGTAAACAAAAAAGCCATGCCATACACAACAGATGAAGATGCAAAACTGCCTGAGTATTTCATTACTGCTGATGACATTACACCGGCACAGCACATCAATATTCAAGCCGCTGCGCAGCATTGGATTGACTCTTCTATTTCGAAAACAGCGAATATCCCAACAGACTTCCCGTTTGAAGATTTTAAAGACATCTACATGGATGCCTATGATCAGGGCTTAAAAGGCTGTACCACATTCCGCTTTAACCCTGAAGTCTTCCAAGGGGTACTGGTTAAAGAAGAAGATTTAGAAAATACAACGTACGAGTTTACTTTAGAAGATGGCAGCACATTCGAAGCCAAAGGTAATGAAGAAATCGAATACGATGGTGAAATCCATTCTGCTGCCAACTTATACGATGCCTTAAAAGAAGGCTACTACGGTAAGTTTTAAGTTACTTCATTTTTAAAAGTTAAGAATACTAGGTTCCAACATGACCAAGAAAATAAGCAGTAAAATTGTCGGCTACAAAGTAAAAAGCGCTCAAGAAGAACAAGCGCCGGCAGCACCTGTTCAAGAACCAAGCATCCAACAGATGCACGAAACACTACAGCGCCCTGAGAAACTATTAGGTTCTACTTACAAACTGAAAACACCAGAACATGTATCAGAGCACTCGCTTTTCATTACCATCAATGATGTGATTTTAAACGAAGGGACTGAGCACGAAACACGCCGCCCATTTGAAGTGTTCATTAATTCAAAAAGCTTAGAGCACTATCAGTGGATTGTGGCCTTAACTCGCATTATGTCTGCGGTATTCCGTAAAGGCGGTGACTGCACTTTCCTAGTGGAAGAACTTCGTTCTGTTTTCGACCCTCGTGGCGGCTACTGGAACAAAGGTAAATACGTTCCATCGTTAATTGCAGAAATCGGTAATGTGATCGAGCAACATTTAATGGAAATTGGCCTACTGGCAAACCCTGAGCTTGATCAGCACCAAAAAGCCTTTTTAGAATCCAAAAAAGCAGAGCTGGAAACAAAACCAGCAGAAGATGAAGAAGCGAATAACTCAAGCTTTCCACCAAGTGCTACGCTGTGCTACAAGTGCCACAACAAAGCGGTAATCGTAAAAGATGGCTGCCAGACCTGTTTAAACTGTGGTGATTCTAAGTGCGGTTAATCGCCTATTAAACCACTTATATAGTGCCATCTAAAGCCGACCTTAGTGTCGGCTTTACTTTTTCAACCCATTCATTTCGATCCAGTTCACTCTTTCAATTATTCAGCCAGCTTTATCACTCAATCGCATCAAGTTGTCTCCGATCCAGTCGCTATTATTAATATGTTACATATCAGAATGAAAAATACACAGCTCCTGGAAGATAAATTATGAACAAACTCAGAATGAGAAATAAGCTGTTACTCATTGCCATTGTGCCAATGGTTATTGTACTTACTGTTGCAATGAGCATTATTATTAGCTTGCAGAGCGAAACGGTTAACAAAAACGTTTCAGATTATCGCTCTCAGCTTCTATCAGAACGACAAAAACAAATTCGTGATGCCGTTGTGATAGCTCAAAAGAGCGTAGAACATGAGCTACAAAGTTACGACAACAAAGATGAGGCATTAGAAAAAATCCGAGCGATGCTGGCCCCTATCCGCTTCGCTGAAAATGGCTCTGGTTATTTCTTCATCTATGACAGTAAAGGCAACAATGTTGCTCACGCTGCCAATGCCAACGTCCACGGTAAGAACTTAATCAACCTGAAAGACCCCAATGGAGTTTACATTATTCAAGATCTCATCCGCGCAGGCCAATCTGGCGGTGATTTTTTTGAATACATTTACGCAAAACCGGGCTCACCAACACCACAGCCTAAATTAAGCTATGCCGGGCCAATCAGTGGCACCGACTGGTACATCGGCACGGGTGTGTATATTGATGATATTGACGCTGATACCCAAAAATTTAGCGATGCTGCATGGGAACAAATGCAAAGCCAATTTCAATCTGCGGCCCTTAGCTCAGTTGTCTTGGCCATTTTAACCATCATTATTATGCTTTGGGTTGCCGAGCTAGTATCTAAACCAATCAACACGATGGTTGACACACTCAACGACATTGCCGACGGTGAAGGCGATTTAACCCGCCGCTTAGAAATTGGAGGAAACGATGAAATTGCTCAATTAGCCAATGCGTTCAACCGTTTTGTTAGCAAACTTCATTCGATTATTTCTGATGTGTCTAGTGCAACGCTTCAGGTCTCTAGCGCAGCGGAAACCATCAATAATCAGACGCAACATATTTCCAAACAACTGAATACACATAATAACGAAACTGAGCAAGTCGTCACCGCAGTCACCGAAATGAGCTCCACAGCTCATGAAGTGGCCCAAAGTGCGACCCAAGTGGCCGAAGCAACCCATGCTGCCACTCAAGATTCTCAAACAGCACAAGAAAAAGTCTCTGCTTCTACCACCGCTATCGAAGCACTGGCCGAAGAAGTGGTACAAGCTGGCTCACACATGCATTCACTTCATGAGCAATCGCAAAAAATTGATGGTGTATTACAAGTCATCGGATCAATTGCTGAACAAACGAATTTATTGGCACTTAATGCCGCTATTGAAGCAGCACGCGCTGGTGAACAAGGCCGAGGCTTTGCTGTGGTTGCCGACGAGGTACGTAGCTTAGCTAGCCGTACTCAAGACAGTACCCATGAAATTAAAGAGATGCTAGATGAGCTACATCAGCTGGTATCGCAAGCAGTTTCTTCGATGACAACCAGCCAAGACACCAGTACCCTCGCCGTTGATTCCTCGAACCAAATATCAGAAAGTTTATCGTCTGTTACCGGGGCCGTTGATGCCATTAACGACATGACCAACCATATTGCTACCGCTGCCACGGAACAAAGCTCGGTAACAGAAGAAATTAATCGTAACCTAGTCGCCATACGAGATATTGTGGCTGAACTGCTTAATACCATACAGGAGTCTTCCCAAATATCTGAAGAGCTATCCAGTGCAGGCGGAAACCTCAAACACTTAGTTGGTCAATTTAAACTGTAGAAATAGCTTTAGTCATCTTAATAAATGCACATTCTTTCGAGTGTGCATTGTCTTTTTAGCCTCTCAATTACCCTCTTAATACTTGTTCGAATTTTTCGAATGAATTAGGCAAAAAATTACGCTTACATCCATCCCATGGTTTTCCTATTCTATTTACACAGCAACTAAAACAGCTAAATAAACAAATAGGAATCACAATTATGTCAAATGTACTCGTTTTAAAATCAAGCATTCTTGGTGAATATTCTCAATCAACAAAACTGATCGATCATTTCGTTAGTACCTTAGGAAATCAAACCATTACCACTCGTGATTTAGCCGCCGATGCTCTACCTGTTCTTGATGGTGAAATTGCAACAGGCTTACGTGGGGGTGATGAACTCAGTCAGCGCCAACAAGATGCCATTACTCTATCTGATACCTTGATTGAAGAAGTTAAAGCGAATGACACAATAGTGATTGCTGCACCCATGTATAACTTCACTATTCCCACTCAGCTAAAAAACTGGTTTGATTTAATTGCCCGTGCGGGAGTGACATTCACTTACACTGAACAAGGGCCTGTTGGCTTACTAACGGGGAAAAAGGCCATCATTGTGACGACACGTGGTGGTATGCACAAAGACTCTAACAATGATCACATCGTACCTTACCTAAAAACAATTTTAGGCTTTGTTGGCATTACCGATGTGGAATTTGTGTACGGTGAAGCACTGGCTATGGGACCAGAAATGGCGGAGAAAGCGTTAGCTGAAGCCAAAACACAATTAGACGCTATTTCAGCATAATAACTGAATTGCTATAACTCCGAGAAAATTTCATTCAATTACTCTTCCTTGTTTTGCGGCACTTTCATGCAAGTGCCGCTTTTTTCATTTGTATCTAGAAATCAAATTGGAGGTAAACGGTATTGTAGTTACTGCCCCCTTTAATGCGCCCGTACTGCGAGGCTTTTTCAAAAATAGCGGAGCGATGGTGGATACTGTAGCCTAGCCACACGCCATTCCATTCTTTGTAATTAAACAAATCCCCTAAATTTACGTCTACCGAAAAATCAAGGTAGTTGAGTAACTCACTTGGACGGTAGCCTTTCTCATCCATTTCAGTCTGTTCAATGTACGTAATATTATTGATATAAGACAGACCTTCCGCCACACCAAAGCGCCATTTCGTAGGCCATGATATATTAGCGTACGCTTTAATTGCCATTACGTATTCAGGGCTAGACGCTTGAACCTCAGAGCTCCAGTGCCACACTAAGCCCGGCGTAAGATAAATATCCACCGGCACTCCAAATAGCTCATCGGTTAATGGGTGACCATAAAATACCGAACTTAGCTGATTATTAAACTCATCTTTTTCAGTGTTGCCAGAGATAATATCGCCAATATTTGAAGGCGTTGCCCAACCATGAGCGACTCGTACATAAGGCTTATTTGATAAATCAGTGCGATAAAGTTTGTCCTTATTTTTAAACAAACCAAAACCAACATAAAACTCCCCCTGCCACTGATTATCAATGCTTTCACTAGCAAACGCATTGCCATCAAGTCGAGTGACGTAGGCTCCGCCTAGCAGATACAAATTAGAAGCAACATGGTAGCGTGTCATTGCCCCTAACTTAACATCCACCCCAGCCCCGATCTCTTCATTAGAAAACTCAGATAACGCATAGTAATAACTATTAAACTCGGCACTTTTCCAGCGAAGCTCTAACGAAGGGTTAAACCACCAATCACCACTTTCCATTTCACTGCTGATCCGAGTGTTCGCATGCCACCGATAACTAGGATCCAACATGAATTCGGTATCTAAGTCCCAAGTATCATCCAGATGCCGCCTTAACTGTATACCGCCATCCCCCACATCACCTTTCACTTGATTCTGAATTGACTGAGGCAAATCAAAAAAGCGTAAACGTAAAATTGCATTCATCTGCCAGTCGGAATAATCCCGTAAAGTAACACCACCTTCCAAGCCTTTGATGTAAAACCTCTCCCCTTCATAAAACATCATAGGAATAAAGCTAGAAACCAGAGAATCAGCGGCGGAGTAAGGAATAGTGGAGCTACGTACCACCGCAGCGATGCCCCAGTTTTGCTCTTTTTGAATCAAGATAGGTTCATTACTTATTTCTATCTCCTCCCCCTCAGTGCCATTAGAAGACACCGCAGAAAAAGAGCAAGCCAGTAATAATGAAAATAAGGAGTGCTTAAACAAGTACATACCAATAATTGAAGGGAGTTATAGTTAAAAGATTAACAAAAGGCACCGAGCTTGTGTACTCAGTGCCAGTCTCAGTCAGGATAAATTCAATCACAATGCTTAATGTTCAGCCCTGAGCGTTGCTCCTAAGCGCTCAACCCACCAATTGATGGCATCTTTCGCATCATCCGCAGAGTCAATCATAGTACTGAGGTCTTTATTACCTGTCCGTTTATCAATTGCTGCAATAATCGGATTGCCAGTATGGGCATCACTCAACATGAGTTCAATTGTTGCACTGCCTACGTTCGTATGTTCCCCTGTGATCACCTTAGACACAGTAGAAATACCTAATCCAAACGGTAAAACACTGCTGGTCACTGCCAGAATTGGGTTTGGTGTTTCTACGTTTGTCAGAGCCATACTTAACCTTAATGTTTTTTCTTTAGGTTCTGTCACTACTTCAAAGTGGCTATTGGCTTTAATTTTTAGCTGCTCAACTAAATAATCGGCTAAGTCTTTAATTTCATCACTATCTAGGCTGCCATAACGCTCTTTTTCGTCTAGAACAAGCCACACTTGATCAATAATGATACTGTTATACTTCATCAGCTCATTCTGTAGATCGGCTGGCGAACGAATACCACGCTTTGCCCATATTAAATCAACCCCACCTTCAGGGCCGGGCTTAAAATCATCAAAAGAATCAAACATCTGAGGCTTTCTGAATTCTTGAACAGCACTACAGCCAGTCAACATTAGGGATAGAGAAAGTAATAATATCTTCGTCATGGTTCTGGGTTGCCTTTATATGGAATAGGTGAACTATAAAAAAGATGAAGTGAAAAAAATGTCAAGCATAGCCAGAGCCCCAAAAAGAAGTGATGCTATCACGGTTATGAATAAGCTCACTCACAGAAGCGGGATGTAATGTCACAGAGGTGAGTTGACTGATTTCGACCCACAAAAAGTCTAAGTGAGGCTCACACGAATTAACCACAGATTGAAAACCCTCGCAGAAATGCGCTTCAAACACTAAGTTAATTTCTTGTTGCTGCTCACCTTTATGTAGCCAGTGATTTTCGATGCTGCCATAGAAACGACCAACTTGAATATCTAAACTCGTTTCTTCTTGTAACTCACGCTTCAAAGCCATTTTAGCTGGTTCATTAAACTCAATATGACCACCGGGCAAAAAATACTCAGTAGCCCCTTTTTCCCGAACCAGCAAAACAGAATCATCTTGTACAATAACGGCACGTGCGAGATAGTGAAACATAACACCTCATAACTCAGTTCTAATCCACTGATTTTAATTGAATATTATGTTTAACACCAAATAAGAAAGGTATTTCTAAGCTGTGCCCCTCATTATCTTGGATATCACCTTTAACGTGGTTATACACAAAGAAGAATAGCCAAATAATTAAGGGACACTGCCTAGGCAATTCTGGGGTTAACGCTCCTTGATTTTCTATGTCCACCAGATGATAGATCAGGCTCTACACTCAACCAGCTGTCTAATGTATGCCATAAATGCTGATCCACATTTGGGTTAAACTCTAAAAAGCTGGTACGCTGAGCAAACATTTCTTGATAACAAATATCTTCTGACATAGTCCCAAGCAGTGGGTATTTCATGTGTTTGATCACTCTGTCCACAAATTGTCGGCCCTGCTGTTGACCATTACACCGTGTGATCACAAACGCCAGCTCTACTTCGTTACTGTGAAATACTTTGGAAGAAATTAAGCTTTTTACAAAACCCAACATAGAGTGAACATCGATGGGCGAAGGCTGAACAGGAAAAATTATTTTATCAACCATTGAGACATATTTTTCCATCTCAAATTGGCTGAAATTAGAAGGAGAATCCACCACCGTTAAGTGTGTATCGGCTTCGAGCCTTAGTGCCAACGAAAAAGGTATGTTGGAAGTAGGTAAGAATTTCTGAGCACGCACCCCCTCGTTTTTCGACCCCCAGAAATAACTTGTTCCTTGAGGATCCAAATCTACGATTTCAGTTTTAAAACCTTGATGGGCATACCAAGAGGCAATCGAAATCGCCAACGTTGATTTACCCGCGCCACCTTTTCTGTTGATGACCAGCACTTTTTTACAAGCTGCTCTTTTATATCCGACTAATATAACCAACTCCTTAATGACGTTTTTTTACTGTAATCATCATCACGCCGCCATGGTTTACTAAGGCTCTTAAGTCTTGTTATTGTCGTTGTCACTGTTTAAAAACATAGTTTAAAAGGGATACAGCCGCCAGGTAAATCTTGTATTTCGCCGGATTGCTCAAACCCCAAAGAGCGGTAAAAAGATTCACCAGCATGAGAAGAGTTCAATGATAGCGAACCTCCTGGACAATAAGCCCGGCAGTCTTCTAAAACACTATTCACTAGCTTTGTTCCAACCCCTTGCCTTTGGTAGTCCGGGTGAACAAACAAATTCATTAAACGGGTACATTCTTTTAACAGAATCACTCCAATGATTTTGCCTTCTATGCGGGCCACTTTATGAATCGCCAACGCGGGATTTTCTTGCCACCACACTAAGCTTTGTAAAATTTCATCAATCAAAAATCGTTCTGTTAAACCACTTTCACCAATACAAGATTCGATGGTGTAACAGATTAAATCTTCAATACAAGCCATGTCTTTTTCTGTTGCGGTATCAATATGCACCTTTGAGAAATCCCTTCCATTAAATTAACAATATAGCCTTTCATATTGTGCTTAAAAAGCGAAGCAACTGTGTATGATTTTCATCTTGGTATACAATAGACAGAAGCAATAACCAAGGTTTTCTGCCAGATTGTAATAAGGCTACCCTTTTGAAAACATCCGAATTAATTCAAAAGCTGACTGAAATCAGTAAATTATCCCCGAATGATTGTGAAGTTGTAACGGGAGAAGAGTGGTTTCCAGAGCAGCTACTTGAAGCATCACATCAAGATCCACACGTTTTCCTTCATTTCGATAGCCCACCCGTTGACATGCCACGTGAAGTTGATGCCAGAGGCTTTATTGACCATGAAGTGGATTTAGTAAAGAAATCGATTACTGATATTGTTTTGAGCCAACAAGAGCCCGAGCAGATTATCGAAAAACTGACCGAGTTACTGATCTTCAGCCATGAACACATCAGTGCCGATGTGATTGAGCGATTAAGTGAGCTCGACGAAAATTAAAGTTCAATGAGGTAGCAGGAAGCTACCTCATCTATTATCCAGAAAGGCAGTAAACTAGAACGGATACCAAAACAGCGCTTCATCCATCATACGCTTTGCAATGGACAGTGCAAAAACAACCGCTAAACCCAATAACACCAAACCATCTTTTTTCGTCATTGGCTTTAAGCTATACCATGTTCGCTTCTTCGCACGGCCAAAACCACGCAACGTCATGGCATTAGAGATCACTTCTGCGCGATCTAAACTTGAAAAAATCAGCGGTGCTAAAATTTTCACTACATTACGTAGGCGAGTAAATAACGGCACTTTGTTTGATAGATCCACCCCTCGTGCTTGTTGAGCATGCATAATATTCACAAAGTCTTTTTTTACTTCCGGTAAATAACGCAAGGTTAAGCTCACGGCATAAGCGACTTTATAAGGCACACCTAAGCGATTTAAGCTGGCCGAAAACTCCGTTGGATGAGTAGTGAATACAAAGACCAAAGCAATCGGGAACATACTGAAATATTTTAGTGTTACCGTTACCAAGTAAAACAGCGTTTCAGCCGTAATATCATATCCGCCCATTAAAGGTAGAAGTACGGTTTGAGTACCCATGTATTCCATACCCTGCTGTGGGGCAAGCAAAAACATAAACAGAGCATTGATAAGTAGGACGGTACTTGTACCAATCAATAACGGTTTATATACCCGGAATGGTACTTTTGTTAGCTTTAAAAGCACTAAGCCAGCAACAATCAGCCCCGAAATAATACGTAAATCAAAAGTAACCAGTACCACGGTGACCCAAGTAAGGAATAAAAGAAACTTAGTCACACCATTTAGCTGATGTAAGCAAGATTGGGTATTAACATAATTAATCCCAAACTTCATTTTATTGGCTTTCATTTATTTCAAACCTGCTTCATGGGCAATAAAACAACGCATAAAACGATCGGCATCTGTCATGCCTATCTTATTCGCGAGTTGATACAAACTTGTTTCAGCTAAATTCGCCGATTGCAGCAATTCCGGCTGACTAAAAATAGAGGTAACGGTACCATCAGCCAGTAGTTTGCTGTCTGCAATAACAATTGCACGCGAGGTGTATTCCAATACTAAATGCATATCGTGTGAGATGATCAAAATGGTAATACCTAATGTTTCATTCAACTCACGTACAAACTGCATCATCGCAGTATAGTGACGGTAATCCTGTCCGGCTGTTGGCTCATCCAGAATTAATAATTCCGGCTCTAATACCAACATGGAAGCGATAGTTACTCGTTTTTTCTGACCATAACTAAGCGCTTCAATCGGCCAATTCCGATACTTCTTCAAACCACACAGCTCTAAAACTTGTGTGACTTTTTCATCAACCAGAGCGTCATCTGCCCCGCGATTTCTTAGACCTGATGCAATTTCATCAAAAATCATATGATGAGAGATCATATGATTCGGGTTTTGCATGACCACGCCCACTTTCTGGCTACGCTCAAAAATAGACATTTCTGCCATATCGCGACCCTTAAGAGAAATTGAACCCACATCAGGGCTTAATACACCCATGATCAATTTAGTAATGGTGGACTTGCCAGAGCCATTTTTACCTAAAATAGAAACAAACTCGCCTTTTTTCACCTCAAAAGAGATATCTTCAAGGGCGTTTCGATCGCCTTCATAAGAATAAGTGAGCGAATCAATACTCAATAATGTTTCTGAAGGTGATTCGAGTTCTGTCAAAGCAGCATCAGACACCCATTGGTGCAACTTTTCATGGTATGGCAATAAATTTAACGAAGATAAGTAAGCAGGTTTATCCTGTGCTGTCACATGACACCCTGCTGCTTTGAGCGCACTGATATAAAGAGGTTCACGAATGCCATATTCTGGCAAAAGAGGGCTGGCAATAAGAGCATCGGGTAATAAATCTGCCACAATTTCGCCATTATTCATCAAGATAATACGATCAACATGGCAATGCAGTACATCTTCTAAACGATGTTCAATAATCACAACCGTTTTACCAGTATCTTGATGTAGTCTATCGATGATTTCGATAGCCGCTTTACCCGTTTTTGGGTCTAAACTCGCCAAAGGCTCATCAAACAGTAAAGTATCGACATCATCAACCATGATACCTGCTAACGACACACGCTGTTTCTGACCACCACTCAAATCATGAGGTGACTTTTCAAGCATAGAGTCAAGATCAACCATCTTGGCCGTATCTCGCACCAGTGTGTGCATCGGCCCTTGTGGAATCATTTGGTTTTCTAATGCAAATGCAATATCTTCACCAATGCTTAGACCAACAAATTGACCATCAGTATCTTGTAATACCGTACCCACTTGTTCAGTACATTGGTGCAAATCTAAATCTTTAACATCATGTCCATTGATGCGAAGAGCCCCTGTCGACTCCCCTTTTATAGCAAATGGAATTAAGCCATTTAAACATTGGCCCAGAGTTGATTTACCACAACCACTCGGGCCAACTATGACAACCTTTTCGCCTTTCTCTATCCTTAGAGTAATATTCTTCAGTGTTGGTTTATCCAGTGACTGATACTTAAAAGAGAAATTAGAAAATTCGATTGTCATCCGTTATTGAGCCTCAGTTAGGTTACTGCTTTGCTTTTTACGTTTTGCTACTGAATGAAGAATAAAATAACCCACAACTGCAATCAGTACCGTATTACCAACCGCAATAATAGACAACTGCGTAAACACTTTAGTGAACGGTTCTGCGTAAAGCACTGTATCTAAGAAAGCAGAACAACCGTAACCCACGACATTACCAATTAAGGCTAGAACCACAAATAAGACAAAATCTTTAATATCAAATTGCCCTTTCTCGATACGACCTTTAGTGATTTTCGGGAATAAGCCGATCACAAGCCCCACAATGCCGGATCCTAGTACCCATGTGAACCAAACGCCCCATCCAGCAAATAAATCCGTTACCCAGTGGCCAATAAAACCAACTAAAAAACCAACCAATGGACCAAAAAGTACAGAGAAAAGAGCCAAAACTGCCATGGCTGGTTTTAATGTCGTATTTGCAAAGACTGGAATACCAAACATAGGTAGACCACCAATACCGTACAGGGCGGCACCAATAGCAATAACTACCACTGTTTTTGCTGAAAGATTCATAGATTAACCTTTTACTGTCATCGTAAGTTATTTAACTTCATTAAGTTACAGCGCATTCACATTAAATCTTAATAAAATTAACATCTTGTATTTACAAGCATTTAAGGGCGCACATAATACAGCATGGGCAAGTAGGAAGAAAGTTTTACATCTAGACGTCTATTTATTCAGCAATTATCGGCTGTGTCTATTTCTTGACACTAGGTTTATAGCAACTGCTTTGCTCGATTTATCGAATGAATAATGGCAACGCGATCTAAATCAGGCTCGTTGCTATCCAGTAGCAACTGCCACATTGTGATCGCTTTTGTATAACGCGCATTCATAAACAAATCAGAAGCCATTAACATAAGCGCTGTCGTATTATTGGGGTTCACTGCCAACGCTTTATCTAGTAAATATTGTACTTCTACCGTTAGGTTTTGTTTCTCTACATAATAGAGCGCTGAGGCTTTTGCTGAAAAAAGATTTGCAATCGGATCAGAAGATAATCGGATCGCATAATCAAAAGCAATCACTGCATTTTCGAACTCTCCGCTGTACATATAGGCGTGACCTAAGGCATACCACGCATCACCATCTTGAGTATTTTTACGAATTTCATTCTGAATCTCGGTAATACGTTCTTGCTGTGCCTGTTGAGGGTGTATGCTCACTCCTTCTTCAGGTTGAACTTGGCTAGTATTATTTAACAGATAGCTTGGCTCTCCTAAATAAGCATAGATTCCACCAGTACTCCCAATTGCCAACATCCCTATCATGAGTGACCACTTCATACTCTTTCTTAGTATCACGGTAAGACTCTCTTTAACATCTTTGATAAGCACATTATACCGTCTGTTTTTTCACCGATTTTGATGTTCCTCAACCTAAAGGGCTTGGCTCTCATTACCTCTATAAAAAGCGCTTTACACCAAAGTGCAAAGCGCATATCCAACTGACGGTGTTAACGATATTTAATGTATGCCTAACTGCGTGAAGGAGTACAATGCTGCACTTCAACCCATGGAGAGCTTTCTGTTAGCCCGGGCATTTCGAGCATGGTCCACCATTGAGCCTGCCAAGTTTTTCCTTGATAAGATACAGTATCACCCTCACTATAAGTATGATGTACTTTCCATTCTGCATCAGGGCAAACAGCAAGTGACTTCGGTTCTTTAACCCAATCAATGATCTGTTTATGAGTTACAAAGCGTACTTCAGGCTGCGCCAATGCGTATTTTACAAAACGGCTCAAGACATTTTGGCGGTTAACAACTGTAGTTTCAGGCATTCCCCAATGTTCATTACCGTCTAAATAACCGTAGAAGCCTGAATGTAAACCTAGCACTAACGGTGCTCTATTCCCTTCCAATCGAAGATCAAGGTTATATTTATAGATCGCAACGACATCGTCTTCATTTAAGCCAGCAGCACCAAAGTTGGGTGTGCTATATAGATTCCAGTCAAAGTTATCACCTTTGCCTGAAACTGGATCAAAATGCCCCACTCGGCTAGCAATTTTATCTCGCAGTGAATAAGCAAGACCATATTTGTCCATATGACTATCAGGCGGAACAATCAAGGTATGTAGCGGAACTTCCCATAAGCCCGGGTAATTTTTAATCGCCGGTTTCCACCAACCAGCAACAGCTAAATCATGAGTTGGACTGCCGCTGTCCAGCGTGTAAGGCCAATAGTTATTACGGCCATTTTGTTCAGGCATGATGCCAGCGGGGAAACTCACATCATAACGAACGCCATTATCAACAATAGCTTGTAACGAATTATCGTTATAAGTCAGGTATGGCGCTCGAAAACCTGCAACTGAATCAACACCAATCCCTCCTTCTTTTGTTGGCTTCGTTAACAGAGCATTACACAAGCTGATTTCATCCTGCCACTGCTCTGGCGTCATCCAATTTTCAAGCGGATTATAATTAACTTTATCGTCTGGGTGAGTATAAGTGTGGTTACCTATTTCATGACCTTGCTGTAGTAGCTGACGCCACAACGTTTTAATTTCTTCATCTTTTTCTGCTGGCTGACAGTTCATAAAAAATGAGGCCGCTAATGCTTGGTTTGCAAACTTATCTGCCCCCTCCGGATTTTTGTTATTAGCTAACAAATCCATCACCCAGCTTAAACCATCTTTATCTAGATTATCGTCAAAGCCTAAACCAATAAACATCGGTGTTTTTTCAACTGAAATAGGAGATACAGAAGAAGGGGCAACAGCATCAGTTGATTGAGTTGCAGCGTGCACAAATGCACTGGCTGCCACAGCGACGCTTAAAGAAATAAGCTGACTAATAACCTTTCGGTTCGTTCGAAGCATTAATAATTCCCTCTATTATTGATCACAAGATTTTTTACCGTTAGTCAATGTAGCAGTGCCGAGTAATAATCGAATGGCTCTTTCGTGACACAATCTTGTTTTGAGAGTGAATTCGAACTTTATTTGAAAGGGGTTGTTCACTTTTATTGCAAATTAAAACTTTGCTACGGCAACTCATCAAACCAAAATGCAACGGTTGCCGTAATTAGGGAAAAAGAATTACCAGTTCACTAATTTTAAACCTAAGCCAAAACGCGTCTGGTTATTATTGTAATCAATTAAGGTTTCACCGTAGCCATGCCATACTTGACCATAAAAGCCAACATACTCATTAAGATAAAAGGCGTAGCCAACTTCAAAACCACCTCGGTTATTATCGAAATGTTGGGAAAAACGAGCATTAAACTCCCCTAATGAATTATAGGTTTTTAGCCAAATTTCATACGGTGCAATATAGTCTTCTATATCACGGTTTTCAGAAGTGTCTCCCATCACGTACCAATATTCAAAGCCGTACTCGATCACATTACCTAAGTTTTCGATGGCAAAATAAAGTCGATCCCAACTGCGTGATAAATCTCCAGTTCGACCGTTCGATTGGTGCTTAAAGCCAACTTCTAAACTATTAAAAATAGGATAGCTACCCTGAGACATTAAAAATATCTGAGGCGTATAATTGGTCTCTCTAAATGGAGAAGAAATACTGGAATTGGCCAATTGCCATAAAGACATTTGAGTATAAGATGCCATTAAAGCCGTAGAACCATCAAAGGGAATCAATGGAATAGATAACGAAAATTGATACTTCGCTTCAAAGTGATTAAGCTCCTCCGCTCCTTCAAAACCACTTGCACTGTATACATCTTTATTAATATCAGACGTATACGTCCCTAAAAAATAGTTATCTTTATAACTAGATATTTTGCCAGTTTCTTTACTCTGAACGATGAAAGGCGTCGCTACCACCAGCAAGCAAAGACATTTCATTATTATTCTTTTCATATAAACGTACCAAATCCTATTGATTCCTTTAGTGTATCAACCTCTTATCCATTTTTTCTATTTACTTTCTACAATATTTAGCTCAACAACTCAGAAAAAGTAGGTATCTCAAATCACAAAATAGCTTAAATGACCGTCTCTTTTGCGTTGTATTTACACCACCAACATTTCACTCCAAGACCAATCATTAACGTAAATAGCAGCACTTTAAAATGCCAAATTAACGCCCACATACCCAATATGCCTGTCAATGGAAAAGTAATGACAGGCATATCTTTAAGAAGGTCAACCCAAAGTGGTGAGTAAAGGTAATACATCTCTATAAAATGGCTACCGTAAGGAAACGGTAAGATCACATCGTCACGGATACTTCTAAGAGCCCCTAATAACATCGGACTGTTTGGAAATAACGCAGTTGCGATAAAACAGCGACTATCGCTTTCTGAACTGGCGCTAGCTACTGAGCTTATCGCTTGAGTATATTGAATAGTGATGGCATTCGGTTCTGAATTTAAATCATAAGCACTCTGATCAGTCACACTTAAAATAGCTTGATGAGGTTGTACACTCACCGATGATTCAGTGCCCGTTGCAGAGCCATTAGAGATTAACTCGATATTTTGTAACGCCACATTGGTGGTATCTTTAACGGTTATGTTGATAAGGGCAAGTGGACTATCACTGCTGTCTACATCGATCTGGGTAATTACGGTTCCCTCTTGCGTAAACTGAGAAATAGCCGAAATCCCCCCCGATGTTGCTTCAATAAAAGTTTGCGACTGCTGTGAAGGAGTTTGCCAACTGGTTGAAGACATCACCTCCAAGTCGAAGCTTCGGCTCCAACTATTCGTATTATCCGTCGCTTGCAAGGTAAATGTATAATTACCAGCTTGGGTGGCTTGACCAGCAAGGTAGCCATTTTCAATCGTTAAGCCACTAGGCAATGATCCATCACTCAGTGTCACTTGCAGCTCACTGCTTACACGTAGTGGCAGCTTCACTGGCACATTAACGGGAATATCTGCCCACTGTAATAACTGCCACGGATTGTTTTGCCATGAGTGACTAATCGCAGCGCTATACTCAGACATTTGCTCTTGTAAAATATTTTGGTAGGGCGCTTGAGAAACATAACTTGTTTTCACCCGGTAACGTACTTCACCTTCTTGATTTGGGTTATCAGTAAACTGGGAGATAGGCGCTTCAACTCGCCCTAAAAATTTAAATCCTTCACTAGGTAATGCACGATATACATACGTTTCATTCACCGAGGCTGGCAAACGCCACGATAAAATGAATTCATCACCGTTAGCAATCAACGATAAGTTATCTGCGGGTTCAACCGGAGCGTAATAATATAATTGTGCCTGTTGGTCAGCAGTGGCTACCGTGATCATGCCAGATGCCACTGGAGGTTCAGTTAACTTTATTTGCTGACTACTGCTGTCATATTCAAAAGCCAATGACTGATTTTCTAAATGTGTCGCATCATAATCAATGTTGACTGCGGTGACTGAGGCCAGTTCTTGCCCGAGTAAATGCAGCTTATTTTGCTGCCAAGTTAAACCATATAAAGCGACTGGTTTCTGCTGATACGCTTGCAATGCCGCTTGAGCATTCACAATGCCGCCACTTCTAATTTTCGCCTTTAACACATCAGATTGAGTGACCGTTGAACTCAATACTGCTCGTATTTGCCCTGGCGTTAATGACTCATCTTGCTGCCAAAGCATAGCTGCAATAGCGGTAACAAACGGGGCTGACATAGACGTGCCCGTTCTGTGGGAGGAACCATTATTCAGATTTAAATTTAATATATCACTGCCAGGTGCTGCAACATCCACACTGCTTAAACCATAATTACTGCTACGATATAAAAGCCGTTCGTCCGTGTTGTTCGCAACGGCAATCACCCCAGAAATCGTCTGACTTAATTTTGCCGGATAAACATTATTACGATCGTTATTGGCTCCACTGTTTCCCGCCGCCGTGATGTGTAACATGCCTTGTGCAGTAGAGCTTGTCATAATGTCAGCAAGTGCTTGATTGTATGAATTCACTGTCCATGAATGGTTCATCAGCGGAATGTTATTATCAACAGCCCACGCGATGGCTTCAACCGCGTCACTCACACTGCCGCCACCCGCTTGGTTTAAAAATTTTAAAGGGACTAAACGTGCGCTTTTACAGGCACCTGGATGAACCACATCTTGTGAACCAATAATTCCTGCGACATGAGTTCCATGACCATAATCGTCAGTTGCAGAAACCGAACTATTGATAGTATTGACTCCAACCACAGAGCCCATGCTTTTTTCTAACACCGACTGTAAGTCTTCATGGTCAAAATCAATGCCACTGTCTAGCACACCAATCCGAATACGATCACATTGCCTTTCACTTTCTGACAATACGTCTATTTTTAATTGTTCTAATGCATAACTGGTTTCATTGGCTTGGAAAGTAGCTTGACGCTTAACTAAAGGTAATGAGGAAATCGGCTGATCAAACTCGACATAATTCACTTCTGAGTGATTTTTAAGTGCCAAATAGATAGTTTGCCAAGGTTCATTGTCACCCACTGTCACTAACACAATCTTTGGTTGATGCTGGCTTAAAACACGGTAACTCACTTCATACTGATCATTAATTTGCCAAAACAACTTTTCTTCTGGGGAAGTGGTTTTAAGCGACGAAGAAGGGAGTAAGCCAACAATTAAATGTGTATTCGAAAAAGCCGACAGAGGAATAACAAGAAGAGCCGTTAGCACAAGGAGCAATCGAGATAAAGACATAACAATCCTTATTAATAACGCCTTGAACATCCACTGTTCAAGGCGATTTCTCATTACTGGGTGAGGTTAAACTTCAGTATTGTATTACTCAATAACAACCCCTCCATCAACACCATAATCAACCTCTAAATTGGACGCTTTTAATGTAAATGGCTGAATACACATCTCGGCCTGCCATTCAGAAATAAACGCGTCTACCTGAGTGGTAACATCTGCTGTTGCTATGATCGTCACAAGTGACTCTATATAATCACCTTTGTCTGAGTATAGTTCATCATGGTCATACTGCAGTTCTAGGTTTTCAACAAATACGCCGGCTTCAAAGAGCTCCGCCGTTCCGTTGTCATCAAAGTCGAAGAAATTGGACAATTCCGATATTTGGGAGTTGTAGTGTGCGATGGCTTCCGTATAGGCAGAAACACGCCCTTGCTCCCATTGAATTTGATTATCGATATTTTCAAATTCAAAATAGCCATTCACACTTTTAGCGGCTTCTACATCAGCACGTAAAGGATCTAAGATGGCGCTGTTACTCTCAGAGCCAAATCTAAGCTCCGATAGCTCTCCTTCCGCAGTATTTAGTGCCGTTTCAGCATCATCCCTTGCGGCTTTTACCGCTCCCGCTTCAGGTGAGCCTTCACCAAACTCATCGACTGCATCCCAGTAGTCATCATTCAGATCATAATACGTCTCTCGTAGGCCATCGACTTCCTCTTGCTTGCTGGTAATACCTAAACTTGTTTCAGCCGTCATAAGTGCGACTTCAGCGTTATTAACAGCAATTCGAAGATCTAAGCCATAAGTGTTAATAAGATTGGCGATATCAGCATCAAAATTACCTAACCGATTTTCACTTTCAGATAAACGCTGCTCTGCCTCTTCTAATCGACGCTGTAAATCACTCAGTGGCCCATCAGAGTTAGGTAACAGATCGCGATTAAAGTAACCGCTTTGCCATTGCATCAACTCTTCATTCCATACGTAAGATGAGCTGTAATCTTCATAACCACCTTGTAATTTAGTGCATGTGGCATCGGCATCACCAGCGATCAAGCCTTCTTCAACCGCTACTGTTTGCAACGTTTTGGTTAAATAAGCATTTGGAGTTCGTTTATTTTCATCATTACCATCCTGTGAGCCTTGCCAAGTACTGACTCCTTCAATGAGCACCCCAGTAATGGTTTCTCCATCAGTGAAGCGATTTTCACTTCCCCCTAATGTGTTCACCATCACATCAAGCCAGTTCGTGTCTACACCATTACTGTCTTGGAAAGTTTCAGTTGAAGTGCTGATCCACACAACTTTATAATCACTTTCCACCCATCGCTGCTGCTCATAATCCCAGTAGCCAACTTCTTCTTGATAGTTAATGTGCCGCTCAGTACCAGCATCGCCCTCTTCTTCGGCCATCGTCGCATAACCAAATGCTAGCCAGGCATCAGCACCTTGGCTGCTATATCTATTTGCCGTCCAATCATCCGTTGAGTGCTCTTGCCATAGCTCCCATTCTCCTAACATTAATGCGTATTCATTGCCTTCATTTGTATTGTATTGCTGAATCAGCATGGCAGGTGTGCTATGTACACCGCCATTCATACGCTCACAACCAACAACATTTTCTCCTTCAGATAACGAATCGTTATGGTGCGTAGAGCAATTATCCCATTCATTGTTCCAGTCGTCGCCCCAGTCACCATTCCATTCATGATCCCACTCATCGTCCCAGCTGTCGCTCCAATCATCATCCATATCGCCTTCCATTGCTAATGCAGTCGTACCTTCCTCCAAGCCACTATCTAACGAATTGCCTTCTGAAGTCCCGTCCGAGCCATCACCAAGAACAGGCTCAGACTCAAAATAATAATCATTCATTGGTTCAATATCCGTTTCACCACCCGCCCCATCAGACACTCTTAAAATAGGGCGAAAAAACGTAGCAAGACCATGATCCGTTCCTAGGTTCCAAAAACCACCAGATAAGACTAGTAGTGGGTCTAAATCATCGCTTTCTTCCGCTTCAAAACCGTCAGGAAACGTCAGTGCTGAAGGTAAATGTAACCCGATTAACTCAGTTTCAATTCCTAACGCTTGAGCTGGCGTTTGAATACCATCGGTATTTCGATCCCAATCTAGGGCTTCACTATCAGTTTCAGGCACTACTGGTTGGTTTAATAAAGCTAAGTTTAGTGGCTCTTCTAGCGTCCAGCTAGCTTCCATAGCACGTAATACAATGTCATGATCGCCTTCTGCTAGTTCAACATACGCCACACTCACCTCACGGCGCTCACCCGAAGCATTCGCCACATGAGCTTCCACTCGGTATTTACCGGATAATAAATTAACAGCGACTTCTGGTGAGTCTGGGTTTAATAACACAGAGGTAGCAAAACTCCCTTCAAGGCCATTCCCCCTTAGCTCATTACACTCTAGCATGTCGCCATCAAGCTCAATCCACCCATCATCAGAGCCTCCCGAGTCATGGTCTTCACCAAAACCGCGACACATATCCAGCAGTTCAAACGCCTCTTCTGCCGATCCCACCAGCTCATGTGAGAAAAATTTAACTTCAATCTCACTTGCTGTCCCAATCCAAGCCACACCCGCACTGGATGGAAATTTTGTCGCCAGTGTTACTGTAGCTGATTCTGCTGCCAATATACTTGGCGTCGATGATCCTGATGTACTACCTGAAGAAGCGCTGCCTGAAGAACCACCGTTACACCCTGTCATGCTCAATCCTGCGAGTACAGCAACAGTCAGAGCGTTTAATCTAATCCTGTTTAACATGGCTGTTTTCCCTTTATTTATCTATTTATTAATTACTCGATAATCACGCCCACGTTGCCACTACTCGGCTCTAGGACTGTAAAGTCGACGGTTTGCTCAGTCACTAATCCAAATGGATCCGTCACTGTTAACGTCACTACATACTCACTCATTGGCACCGTGCCAGCTGCAAAGCGAATCCTTCTTTGGCTTTCGCTTACTTCAAACGGCACACTCGGAGAAACAGCCCAGTTAAACGTTAATTCATGATCACTTAGTACCGAAGAACGGACAACAATCTCGACGGGGTTAGTATTATTGGCATTTGCATTCTGGCGGCGAGGCTCCGTTTCCAGGTTGCTGATCACAGGGGCTGTGGGAGCCTCTGTTCTGATCGTGATAGAATTTTCAGTCTTGTTACCTTTTTCATCAGTAACCAATACTTGGGCCACTAAGGTACCATCCGAATTTAACGCACTCGGAATAATGTCTGTGGCAAGTACCATAATCGACCGCAAATCATCAGCCAAAGTAAATGGCAGCTCCGGCGTTAACGTCCAATTAAACGTCAGCAACTCCGTCGCGGTGACATCATCATCGGCTTCCACGGTCACCACAAGATTGCTTGCGGCACCATCCGATTCGGTGACAACGAGCACAGGCGTTGGTGTGGTGAGCTTCACTGTAGGGGGCTGATCAGGCGTCACACTAAACAGCCCTTCTGTTGTTGCCGACGTAGTGGTTTGACCCGCTTCTCCTGCCGTATTCAAATCCGTCACCATGACTTGTGCACGATAAGATCCTATTGGCAGGCTGCGAGCAGGAATAATGTCATTACTGTCACCTTCAAGAGTAATGTCCACTAGGGTTTCCGTCTCCCCGCTACGGCTATAAATTTGCCAAGTTTGCGTCAAGCTACGTAATGGAGTGAAATCATCATCAGTGAATGCAAATAAGAAAATAGGCTCATCATTGCTATCCGATTCCAGAGCTAAAGCTGGCGATGGGAAAGCAACCACTTCCTCCACTGTTGGAGGAGAGTCTGCTTTGACTTGTACCGTCACAGAGCTAGTGTCCGACGAGCTTGCATCACTAACCGTCACGGAATACACCACACTACCAAAGCTGTTAGTATCAATTTGGCAACTGCTTCCTTCACAAGTAGGAGATGCATCCGGCGTTGTCGTCCAGCTATAGGTAAGCACATCTCCATTACGATCAAACGCTCGTACTGCTAAAGTTGCACTTTGGCCCTGAATAATTTCAACAGTATCTCCTCTACCCAATGTTTCATTCACATTTGCTGTACCTATGGTGCTTGAAGCGTTGAAGCTGATGATTTTAGGCGGTTTGTTACCTTCAGAGTGAACCGTCACCACTTTACTGGCTGTTCCGGTATCCGTTCCATCACTGGCAGAAGCTTGCAACGTATACGTTCCGGCAGAAGTGAAATTCAATGCCCAGGCGTTTGTCCCCGTTTCGGTAATAGGACACGTTTGCGCAACGCCCCCCATTAAACACACTAATTCAGCTGGCTGAACATCATCGCCATTGGGATCAAAGGCATACCAGCCCAAACGATACGCCATATTCAAATTTACTTCAGATCGACCCGAGAGTGATATTTTGGGCGGTAAATTAGACTCAGTAAAATTCACTTCTTCCGTTAAATCCGCCAACTGGGCAGCAGATACACTTTGCGTCTGACCAAGTGCGGATACGGTTTGCGTTGCGCATAACGTTTTTAATGAATATGTGCCATTGGAATCAGTAACGGCAAATGACTGATTGGATGAATTTTTAGCAACAACCACAGTATTGGCAACAACGGTGCCATCCAGAGCGATTACGGTTCCAGTTATGGTACATTGCCAAGGGTTTGCTAACTGGTGATCAATATTCTGATTACAGTCAGTGCCTGTTACTAATGGGGTCGGTAAGGAGGTAAATTGCTCTGTTTGCTGAGTTCGAATATTAAAAACATCCAACGTCCACTTCGTCGGATCCGTAGTGTCCGCAGTGTTGATGACGTTAGTTTCGAAACGATACTGCCCATTATCTACATAGGTATAATTAAAACCGCCATCAGGCATCCGAATATTAATATGGCCGTTATATGGCTCATTACTGGTGCCGCTGTAAGTCACGCTCCCAGTAAGGCACATATTAACGACATCACCACCCGTTTGAATGGGCCAATCAAGGTTAATCCAACGTAACCACTGATTCGCATTATTAATAACTACTCTCGCAAACAAAGTGATAGAGCCAACCGCAGGGGTTATATCTAACTCATTATTCGTTTCATCAAATGTTTCACCGTTACTAAATGGAAAATCTGCCCCGCCATACACATTATCAAGCGCATTCACTAGGGTTCCATTACCCACAAAACGCCAGCCTTGACCGCTGTCATACACAAAAATAGGAACTTGAATACCATCCGTATTCGTATCTGCATCTTGATTAATGGTGCCGTAGCTTCCATCAGGGATCATCATCTTAATGATCACTGGCTCATCTGCGGCGGCACTGGCTTCACTTTCTAAATTGAGTAAATTGCCATCCTGATCTTCTAAAATAAGCTGGCTAAACGTACTGGAGATTAATCGATAATTATCTTGCGCATCCCCCGTCGTAGTGAGATCCACACTATTACCCGCATTATTTGGATCACCAAAACCTTCAAACTCACCGGGAAAGTTTTGAATATCCGTCGAATTACTGGAATCAAAGTAAGCAATACGGCTGGTCACGGCTTCCACTGAAGATTCAATGCGAGAGATTGGCATCGAGATATCAACCATAACATCTTCATCGGCTGCGACTGACGCTAATCCTGAACCTTGCTTAATGCTCACTTCACCCGATGAATTACGTACGAGCCCTAAATGCCAGCGAGGCACTCCATCTGAAGCCACCACTAAATTATCCGTAATGGATGCCACAGAGACTGTAGACTCCGTTAACTCAGACATAGGTAAAGGGATTTGAGCACTCAGCTGCCCTGAAGAAAGCGGGATAACTTTCTCCCCTTCTAAAAATCCATCTTTGCTGTAAGTAATCACGACTGAGGCTGGGGTTGCACTGTATGTGCCAGCCAAATCTAACTGATACAACCCATCAGAGTCTGTTGTCACTGTAACGGGATTAGTGAGTAGCTCATTACCACTGGCATCCAATAATTGGGCTTGAACTAAAACGTCAGACTGGTTGGTATCGGAAGCCCCTGTGGCTTGCTTACTGGGGTCAAACGCTTGACCAACAACGGTAGTTAACCCACTGGAAGCGTTAACAACGAATGCACTACCACTTCCACCGCCGCCATCAGTTGAAGATTCGCTGTCATCATCATCCAAATATTTGCAGCTTGAAACTGCAAAGACTAATAGGAACGTAGCAACAATCAGCTTAATTTGTTTGCCCATAGATCCCCCTCTATTTATCTATTGCAAATAAAACAATGAGGTTAGCTCTGTCAAATAACAGAAAGTGACCATCAGACAGCATGTTTTAGTTGAGGTGAATTAAGATATAAAGTGTATTTTTATTCACTTTGGATTATCAAAAAATTCACCATAAAAATTGTGTATGTATTTTTGTGATGAGTATAGAAAACAAAAAAGGGATAACAGGGAGAGATGGGAAAGAATGCATATGAAACACTTATTACACTTCCCTTGTGTGCAATAGATCACATATGTATATTCAAAAATAAGATCTAGGTTGCAGAAAATATAATTTTGACCATAAAGATCAGTAAAAATATCAAATAAAATATAAGGGATTGATTCAGTATAAAATTATTAAGATATTACTAAATACTTCTAAAACAACCCTAATTGTGGTGCAGTAATATCATCAAAATATTTACCAATGAAAGGCAAAATACCGTCCGCAACGGGTTTTAACTGTTTATCTAAGTAATGGTTATAATCAATTGCACTTTGGCGATATTCACGAGGCTCCGCACCAGAAAGTGTGAATACATATTCAATAGTCGCTTTACGCTGGTATTGTAATGGCCGACCTAACTTATGGTTCATTTCGTCTGCCAAGCGAGCAGCACGAACCTGCGGAGGAATATTTTTCTGATAATCAGATAAATTTCGTCTTAATCGCTTACGGTAGATCAACAAGTCATCATGTTCACCCGCTAGTGTTTTATTCACATAGTCGCGAATGTAGTCATCAGGGTTTTGGTCATGAAAAACCATGTGATATAAGTTTTTTTGAAATTGTTGCGCCAGTGCCGTCCAGTCCGTTCGCACCGTTTCTAGCCCCTTAAAGACCATAGACTCTTGATCGCCATGCACCACCAAACCAGCATAACGCTTTTTAGAACCCATCTCCGAACCACGGATAGTCGGCATCAAGAACTTATGGTAATGCGTTTCATACTCCAGCTCTAAATGGTTATCTAAACCGAACTCATTACGTAGATTATCCGTCCACTGCTGATTAATGCTTTCTACTAATTGCAGGCCAATAACATCGGCTTCTTGTTGTGTTTTACTGGCACCTAAAGACACAAAAACACTGTCCGTATCACCATAAATCACTTCATAGCCTTCAACTTCAATCATGTCTTTGGTTTTACCCAATACTTCATGACCACGCATAGTGATAGAAGACGCCAGTCGATGATCAAAAAACCGACAACCAGACGAACCTAAAACGCCATAGAAAGAATTCATGATAATTTTAATGGCTTGAGAGAAGGCTTTTTCCCCATTGCGTTTTGCCTGATCACGAGCCGCCCACAAATCTTCAATCAGTTTAGGCAGAAAGTGCTTTTCACGATGAAACTGACCACCACGAAACCCTGCAACAGCTTGATAAGATTCCCTTCCCTGATCTAGCTTTAAACCTTCCACCAGCCCCATAGGATCAATCAAAAAAGATCGGATAATAGATGGATACAGGCTTTTAAAATCCAGTACTAACACTGAATCATATAAGCCGGGCTTAGACTCCATAACATAGCCACCTGGGCTGGCGATCCAATTTTCACTTTCCAAGTTAGGGGCAATATACCCAGCCCGATGAAGGCGAGGTAAATACAGGTTCGTAAACGCCGCAACTGATCCCCCCACCCTATCTAACTCCACCCCTGTTAAGCGTGTACGCTCAATTAAAAACTCCAACAAATGTGTATGTTCAAAAATACGAGTAACCAGTACACAATCTTGAAGGTTATATTTAGCTAATGCGCACTTATCTTCACGGAACATGCGGTTAATTTCATCCATACGGTCATGAACGTTATGAATGTCCTTACCTTCATTTAACAGCTCTTGAGATACGGATTCCAACGACCAACTATTAAAATTGTATGTCGCCGTTTTTAAACTATCGATACCATCTAGCACCACACGGCCAGGGATAGAAATAAAGCCCTGACGGCTATTTTTATTCGATTGGCGCCAAAAAGGAGTACTGTTGCCACGCCCAATACGAAAAGACAGCTGATGCCATTGAGCACGCTTGACCAGTAACCGAAAGTCAAAATCAATCACACTCCAGCCAATCACCACATCAGGATCAAACTCAGTAAACCAACGTTCTAATGCAAGTAATAACGCTTTTTCATCAGCCACCCACTCAATGTGCAATTCACTTTCTTCTTGAGGCTCACCAATCATAATCACTCGGCTATCACGATCACTATGCAGGCCAACTGAATACAAAATGCCTTTTTCTGAGCACTCAATATCAAGAGACACCACAGAAAGCGCTGGAATATAGTCCCCCGCTTTCACCTTCGCCTTACGATACTCAGTAAACCCTTTTTTTGTTGTTGGTTGACCAATAAAATTGACTCCACCGCACACGAAACGCTCCATCAAATAACGATCTGGTAAGCGGATATCTGATTCAAAATAATGAATTTCTTGATTATCAAGTAATTGCGTTGCTTGAATTTTTTCTTTGTTAGTTAAAAAATAACAGCCATAAATCGCTTGATGATCAAACGTTTTCAACGTTAATGACTTGAAAGTATGACGGACTTTATGGGAGGAAAATACCGAGGATATTTGTGAAAAGTCATCCGCGAATACAAAAAAAACAGGTTGCTCGCCATCAACAACCACTTTGGCAGGGCCAGACTCTGTACTGAGCCATAACGTGATTTCTGTACTGTCAGCAAGATCTCTGCTTTGACGAGTTAAAACAAAACCTTGCTGCACAACTACCTACCAATTTGTATCGAAAGAAATTAACCAATTTTACGCTCAATACGAGCAAACTCTTTGACAACCCAGCCACCAAAATTATCTAAAAGCGCAATGACAGAACGCTTAGGGATACGTCGCCCTTGGAGTAAAATGTTTAAACGCTCAATTTCCAGTGACTTATCTGGGTAATAATCTAAAAATTTTTCACCACATGTCACAGGGTTGTCATACCAACTTTTGTCCCTGTGCATAACAAGCGAATAGCAGCTTCTCAGTAACTTCTTAGTGATCACGATTTGAGCAGGCACTTGAGCCTCTGGCGTCTGTGCTGCGACAATTTTTTTACGATAAGCGTCTAGCCACTCTTCAATATCCATATTGAGGTTTTTGGCAATTTCCCAACAAGGTTCAAACGAGCCAAACCGCGTGGCAAGATCATCACCATAAATACAAACACAGCAATGCTTTAACCAAAAGCCCCAGCTAAAAATACTCTCTAGGCTCAGGATCTCTTTGGTTTCTCCCACATTAAACGTAATACCGGTAATTTGTGGGTATTGCGACTTAAAACGCCATTTTATCGTATTTAAGATTGTCTGCTGCTTTGAGGTCAGCGGCACCGTGGACACAAACGTCACATCTAAGTTGGATTTACCTGGCTTGCCTTCTCGTCTTGCGACACTACCAAACAGATAAATACTATGTAAAGAAGGACCGATCGCTGCGCGTAAGTTAACGATAAGATCCTGTATTACAGGGGCAAATACAGGTTGAAATGGCGCTTTCGGGTCAATTTCTGTTAACTGGTTACATGGCGACAACGTTCTACTCCAACCTCTAATTCTAAAATGGACATCGACGCAAATGATCGCCTGACATGAACTGAGAATCAAGTAGTAGAAAGTGATTTCGATGAGCTTTTCATCACTTAAGGACAATAAGAGGCTTTTAGGTCGTAACAATAGAAAAACATTAAGCCATAGAGGCACCTCTACGACTTAACATTATAAGTACAGAATAAATAATTAATGATGCTTAGCTAGGAAATCAACAAGTGCTTTATTAAACACATCTGGCTGTTCGATATTCGAAACATGGCCAGCATTTGGGATCACAACAAATTCACTGCCATCAATAGAATCATGCATTAAGTAGCTTTCAAGATAAGGACGCTGCTTATCCTCTTGTCCTACCAACAACAATACAGGTAATGCCAGCTTTTCAAAGTCCAATAAAATCTCTCGGCGGTTAAACTGCATGTGCCCAACGACCACAATCGCAGGAATACGGCTAGCATCAAATAATGATAATGTAGAACGCATCTCATTCAGTAGTTGAGGTGTGTTTTGCTCAGCATTATGAGCAAAATAAAGAGGGACAATCTCCTCAATCGTTGGTGCAGGGATCAAGTTCAACTGCTGAATATTCGCTAACATCTTATTGTATTTTGCTGTTAATACTTCAGGCTCAAAACCTAAAAATGAATCAGCCATCACAAATGACGTTACTCGGCTAGGCGCTTTGATAGCCACTTCGGCTCCCCACATCGCACCAATAGAAAAGCCAACCAGAGAAAAGGTATCAATATCTAGGCTATCCATTAAAGTCAGCATATCATCGGCAACATCTGCCAATGAGCGAGTATTTTCAGGGATCGTGAGGCTTTCACCATGGCCCCATAAATCAGGAACAATACAACGGTATGATTGACTCAGCAGATCAATTTGCGAACGCCACATATCCATGTTCAATAAATAGCCATGACCAAATAACAGCGCGGGTCCTTCACCTACATCTAGAAAACGTAAAGGCTCTGATTTAATCGTAATAGATTTGATTGTCATGTGAATTCCGTAACTAAGAGTCGTTCAATTTAGTTGCGCTATGCTAACTGCCTCTGTTTAACACCACAAGAACTAAAGCCGTGAGATCTATCCCCCTTCTCTAAATTATGCTCTAATAAGTTCATCTTTACTGATAGTGAATCAATCATGACAACTGAACAAAATACGCTTATCTCTTACGATGATGTTATCGATGCTGCTTACGACATTTTTCTTGAAATGGCCCCAGACAACCTAGAGCCTGCCGATGTCATCATTTTCACGGCTCAATTTGACGACCGTGGTGCGGCAGAAGTCGTTGAAACAGGTGATGACTGGAGTGAGCAAGTTGGTTTCAATGTAGATAAAGAAACCTACGCAGAAGTGCGCATTGGTTTGGTTGATGAAGACAGTGACGTATTAGATGATGTGTTCGCTCGTATGCTAATCAGCCGCGACCCTGATAATAAATTCTGCCACATGCTGTGGAAGCGTGATTAATTAATAACCATCATCAAAAAAGGCATACTGAATTTCTTCACTATGCCTTTTTTATTGCCTGTTCTCAAAACCAAAGTATTACAGAGCAACTTCCAAATCTGACGTGTCTTTTTGGTTTCTCACCCATAACAGGCTCACAACCGTTAGTGTCGATACGACGGCCATGATAGCCCCAAGGTTAAACTGATTGTCCATCGCCATAAACGAAGCCGCCATTGCTGCAACACCTGCCCCTAAATTTTGTGCGCCACCCAGAACGGCACCCGCTGTACCGGCATGATTAGGAAATGGTGAAATAGCTGCCGTTGTCGCAGCCGGAAATAACACGCCCGCACCAAGGAAGTATAAGAAACCACCACCAATTAATGTACCTACCGTTACTTGCCCAGCCATACCTGGAACGATGATAACCACACTGCCTAATACAAGCGCAATAGAAGAAATAAACAACATACGACTACAAGGCATGTACTTAATTAAATAACCGGATAACCAACTACCTAAGAAGTAACCCGGTAATGGCATTACAAATAACCAACTTACCGTTGCACTATCTAGTTTTAAAACACCACCGAGTAACACCCCAACTGCAGCTTCATAGACGGCAATACCCGCAAAAGTCGCAATCAGGCAAAGTAAGTACCCTTGATAACGCGGGTTACCTAGTACATAGCGGTAACTTGTTAGTACTTTTTCAGGCTGACGACGCTCTTCCGGAAGTGTTTCCATAAAGAATAAATACATCACAACCGTAACAACGATGCCCATGATCAATAAAAACTGATAAGTCGCCGTCCAATCAAACCAGCTTGTTAATAGGCCACCTAGTACAGGGGCTAGCAATGGGGAGAAAATAACGCCCATACTCACCATGCTGTTTGCTTTATGAAGCATTGGGCCTTCAAAACAGTCACGAGTCACCGTTCGTGCCATCGCACCACTACACCCGGTCCCCATACCCTGAATAAAACTACCCACTAAGAATAGCTCGAAGTTCGGTGCTGTTAGCGACACGATCGAGCCCACAATAAAGATAGACATACCTATCAATACCACTGGACGACGACCAATACGATCAGACAATGGGCCATAAACAAACTGCGATAAGCCATAAGGAATTAAATACGCCGCCATTACCGCTTGTAAATAAGTAGCAGGCACCGAAAAATGCGAGGCCATATCAGCAATAGAAGGCACATACATCGTTTGTGTCATTTGGCCTACTGCTGCCATCACAACAACTAAAACGAGCAGTCTTGCCATTTTGTTCGCATAAGGTGAATGCTCCACAATAATCCTCTTATTTACTTAACAGAAGCAGAATAGTATTTGGTCAGATTTTAAACACTGATAAACACTCTAATAGTGGCAAGATGTTAATCTCGAAAAAGAACATCAGCAAGTCAGCAGGAGAGATTTATGCACGATAGTTTATAATGAAATGGATTAGAAAAAATAATCCGACTAGAATTTCAAAAAAGAATAACACTTGGCTCTATAATAAAACGCATTCTACTCCCCTCTATTTTAAAGGGATTGAACTTACCACCTTTAACCATTCCGCCTTTTTATCATCAATTTAAATTATAAATATTTTTAACCAAAATCATCACAATCAGTATGATACTAACCACTTTTACAATGAATATTCAGTCACTTTTAAAGAAAATAAAATCATAAAAATGGCGTTTATTCAGTCAATTTCACAGCATAACGTTAATAAAATAGAAGATCACAACTCTTATAAAAGTTTGCAAAAGTGGCTTTATTCTAAGAGATAGTCCTGATATGTTACTTTTTGAAATAATAGTTAACATAATAATAACAAATTCAAGTTTCGCTTGTTAAACAAAGGAAGTTACATATGACACGACTAATCTCCCTAGCGGCGTTGTTTGCCAGCGTAGGAAGTGCGCAAGCCAGTTCTATCGATGATCAAATAAATAATGTAGTTGCCCCCATCGTAAACCCTTTTGTTGGAATGATTTTCTCAACCATTCCACTCCCTTTTAGCGATGTGCAAATGCCTTGGATCGTATTGTGGTTAGTAATCGCAGCGGTTTTCTTCACAGTTTATTTAGGTTTTATTAATGTCCGTGGCTTTAAGCACGCGGTTAAAATTGTCAAAGGAGATTATTCCAACCCGAAAGACTCTGGTGACGTCACTCCCTTTCAAGCACTAACCACCGCTTTATCCGGCACTGTTGGTCTTGGTAACATTGCTGGTGTGGCTGTTGCGATTTCCATTGGTGGTGCGGGTGCCACGTTCTGGATGATTCTAGCTGGCTTATTGGGTATGTCGACCAAGTTTGTCGAGTGTTCACTGGCTGTTAAGTATCGTACAACTAACCCAGATGGCAGTATTTCTGGTGGCCCAATGTACTATCTGAGCAAAGGTTTAGAGAAACGTGGTAACGCCGCTTTCGGTCGTACGCTTGCTGTTCTTTTCTCAGTATTCGCAATTGGTGGTGCACTGGGTGGCGGTAACATGTTCCAAGCAAACCAAGCATTTAAGCAAGTAGTTGGCGTAACGGGCGGGGATGCCTCTTTCCTTGCCGACAAAGGCTGGTTATTTGGGATTGTGCTTGCTGTTTTGGTTGCTGTTGTGATTATTGGCGGCATCAAGTCTATTGCGAAAGTCACTGAAAAAGTCGTTCCTTTCATGGCGATTGTTTATGTAGGTGCCGCACTGATTATTATTGGCATGAACTTCGATCGTATTGACGATGCGTTTGCCGCTATTATCAATGGTGCCTTTACGGGTGAAGGTGTCACTGGTGGTGTGATTGGTGTTTTAATCCAAGGCTTTAAACGAGCTGCTTTTTCCAACGAAGCGGGGGTTGGTTCTGCCGCGATTGCTCACTCAGCAGTTAAAACTAAAGAGCCTCTTTCAGAAGGTTTCGTGTCACTACTAGAACCTTTCATTGATACTGTTGTGATTTGTACCATGACCGCTCTCGTGATCATCATTACTGGTCAACTGCAGGCCGATTCAGGTTTAACGGGTGTCGCACTGACTTCTGCCGCTTTTGAAAGCTCTATTTCATGGTTCCCACTGATTCTGGCAATTGCTGTTGTACTCTTTGCATTTTCAACCATGATCTCTTGGTCTTACTATGGTTTAAAAGCATGGACCTACCTATTTGGTGAAAGTAAACAATCAGCGCTTTCTTTCAAACTGCTTTTCTGTGTATTTGTTGTGATTGGTGCAGCCATGAACTTAGGCCCAGTAATTGACTTCTCTGATGCGATGATTTTTGCCATGGCTCTAGTCAACATTGTTGGCCTTTACATTATGGCGCCAGAAATCAAACGTGATTTAGGAGAGTACTTACAACGCTTGAATGCTGGTGAAATAAAAGAGTACAAAAACACAGCGGCTAGCGATTTAGCCAAAGATAAAGCGTAATAAACGTTCAAATAATAAACACAACCAAGCTAAAAGTCAGACGTTCACTGAACCTTTAGCGCTCCAAAGAAAAAGCCCGATCTAAATAATTAGATCGGGCTTTTTTCATCAATAACTACATCTTGAGCTATATCGAGTCGATTAACTCTCTTCGATTGGACCGCCGAAGCTTGTTACTGGTGGAACCGTACCGGTGTACTTTTCAAAGTCTACTAGACACGTATTCGCACTGGTTGCCTGCGCTAACTCAGAAGATGGAATATCTTGTGTTAGGGTGTTTGGATCACCGTATGTACAGATTGCACCGTCTTTTTCATTTAGAGGGCCATACCAAGCGCCTTCTTCAATACGAATCACACCTTGAGAATAGCTGTCCATTAATACCGCACCCGCCAGAAGCTGACCACGGTCATTAAATACGCGTACTAAGTCGCCGTCTTTAATGCCTTTCGCTTTCGCATCAATAGGGTTGATATAAACAGGCTCACGATCTTGTACGGTGTAAGTGGCACGGAATTCATCTGATTCACACATTTGTGAATGCAAACGCTTATCAGGGTGACAAGACTGCATCCAGAATGGGTGTTTTTCAGAACCAGGACCACCGTGTGAACGTTCACTCTTCTCAAACCACATTGGGTGGCCTTGACAGTGTTCGTAGTTGTAACGACCGATCTTACGACTTGAAATTTCAATGAAGCCTGATGGCGTACCTAATGCGTTGATTTCTGGATCTTTACGGAAATCAGCATGACGAACCCAAGGTTTACCTGTACCGAAATCTAAAACACCTTTTTCCCAGAAAGCATCGAATTCTGGCATCTCGAACTTATTTTCATTCGCTTTACGACAATCGTTGTACAGTGAGCGTACCCACTCCATCTCATCCATGCCACGGGTGTATTCTTTGTGCTTACCGAAACGACGCGCAAGCTCAGTAAAGATGTGGAAATCCGTACGAGATTGGTACAGCGGGTCAACCAGTTTCTGCATCGCAATTAAGCCACGACCAGAGTAAGAACCGTAAACATCAATATCGTTACGTTCAAACTGTGTACATGCTGGTAATACGATGTCTGAGAAACGACAGGTTGCAGTCCAAGCAAAATCGATAGTCACCACAGTCTGAAGCTTCTTAAACGCTTTCTTCATGCGGTTACGATCTTGGTGGTGATGCCACGGGTTGTTACCCGAAATCACCATCATTTTGTAATCTGGCAGTTTTACTTTTGAACCGTTATAACGGATCTCTTTACCCGGCTCTAGCAAACAGTCAATCCAACGAGCAACAGGGATCGTACGGCTGTAGCCGTTAAAGTCATTGTTGTCCCATTTTGGTTTTTGACCTTGGTCTACGTTACGTGGGAAACCACCCGGCGCAGCAAAACCTGTCGATGGTACACCGATACCACTATAGTGGTGACCATAAGAAATACCACCACCTGGTAAACCAATCTGACCAATCATCGCCGCCAGTACAGCACCCATCCAATATGGCTGTTCACCATGCTCTTGACGCTGAATACACCAACCAAACAGCAGCTGAGTACGTTCTGCCACTAGAAGACGTGCAAACTTACGGATTTCGTCAGCAGAAATACCACAGATCTCAGCAGCCCACTCTGGCGTTTTCTCAACTTTGTCTTTGCTCTCACCCATTAGGTAAGGAACAAACTCATCGAAACCTAAGCAGTAAGTATCAATGAACTTCTTATCGTACAGATCTTCTGTGTACAACGTATGAGCCAATGCCAGCATGAATGCCACATCAGTCAATGGGTTGATGTACATGTGCTCATTTTCTAGGTAACGCTGTGTTTTGTTTTTCACAGGGTCAACAGAAATCACATTGATCTCACCCGCAGCCACTTTCTCTTTCAGCTGCGCCAAGTATGGGAAAGACTCATGAGTTTCACAGTTCCAGCCAACCTGTAGGTTTTTCACTGGATCATTTGCCCATAAAATGATGTTCTTACTGTTAGATAAGATTTCAGACCAAGACGTACCTTGTGCATAAACCTCAGTAGAGCCAAGAACGTACGGTAAAATCGTCTGGCCAGCACCAGTAGAGTAATCCCCTACTTTGGTGATGAAGTTACCATGCATACCAACAGCACGTTGCATGTGGCTTGTACAGCTATGGAACTGACCTGTTTGACGCCAGCCCGTTTGGCCTGCATGCAATGCCCATGGACCGTAGTCTTTTTGAATACGCTCTAGCTCGCGGTAGAACAAGTCTAGTGCTTCATCCCATGTCACACGAACAAAACGGTTGTTACCACGAGTTTCTGTGCTGTATTTGTGCTTTTTCAGCCAATCTAAACGCACCATTGGGTAACGAACACGAGAAGCATTGTAGATCACCCCTCTCACGCCGTTGATCATGTCCGTTGGGTGCTTGTCTAGCTCAAGAGGCTTGATCTCTTGTACTTTACCCGCATAGATGTGTGCACGGAATGCACCCCAGTGAGAACCTGAAACTTTCCACGTTCCCGTTGTTTCTGCTGCACTTGCTTTTGATGACATTAATAAGCTAGGACCAACAACCGATACTGCACTTGTTGTTGCCACGCCCTTTAGAAAACTTCTTCTGCTAATAGACATACTTAATCTGCTCCATCAATCGCTTAGTGTGCTTCGTCAGAAAAATCTGAAGAGTGCTTCTGTAGGTACTTCAATACCAATGCTTTACTGTCTGTGTCGAAGTTAACGAATGCCATCATACCGTTAAACATGCCAGGCCAAGTGTTTGCGTCGAAGTGAGCTTCAGCTGGTTGTGTATGACATACAGAGCAGTTTGTTTTGTAGGATTGCTCTGCTTTGTCCCAAATAGGTTGAACATCTGAAAGAAGCGCTTCTTTCTTCATCCAAAGTTTTGCACTTACGCGCTGCCAAGGTAAGCCTGTTAGGTCATCTTCCTTCGTTTCAAACTTCTCAATGAATTGATCATTTTGCGCTGTTTCTTTCAATAGAGAACCCACAGCGATGTTCATACCGAAGTCTTCTTGAATTACGCGACCAAAGCCTTTCACTTTACGCCAACCAGACACTTCAACTTCGATTGCATCGTTACTTTCGTTAATCATAGTGACAGTCGATGCCGGATTCAGAAGACCCGCTTCCACTGACATTTCTTTGTCTTCATAAAGAGGAAGGTGACGAACACTTACGTAGCTGTTGCCTTTTTCATATTTCGTGTTTGAAGCCAGTTGCTCAAGTTCACCAATCATACCGCCACTGCTGTCCATATCTTTAGGAAGGTGGTGAGCGATACCTTTATGACAGTCAACACAGCTTTGATCACGCTCTTTTGCCTGCTTCATCTGAATACGAGCTGTTGGCTTCATTTTTTCGAAGTCCATGCCGTCGTAGTCATGACAGTTACGACACTCAAGAGATTTGTTCGCACTAAAACGGTCCCACTCATGTTGAGCTAAAATGATGCGGCGATCTTCAAATTTTTCTTGGGTATCGATAAAACCAAATACATGCGCGAATACTTCTTTACTTGCTTGCATCTTACGAGCAATTTTTGAAGTCCAGTCGTGAGGTACGTGACAGTCAGGACACGTAGCACGAACACCAGAACGGTTCTTATCGTGAATCGTACCTGCGTATTCTGGCTGAATGTTGTCAGCATGACAGCTCACACAAAACTCTTCGGTATTGGTCGCTTCTAGTGCCGTGTTAAAACCGCCCCAGAAAATAATACCAGCGATAAATCCACCAAGGGTTAACACACCTAGGCTGATATGGACACTTGGGCGCGCAAACACCGCCCAAGCTTTTTTAATAAATGACATCATACTCATTACTCTTGTTTTAGATTCTTATTTGTTTAATGGCAGAGCCGAGAAATCAACCGCCATGACCTGGAAGGCCTAAGAAAAACACCTGCATGAACCACACAGAAAAGCCGTATGCGCCCACGAAACCAACACTAAGGATTGGAAACAGAACCACAGTGATAAAGAAAAACGCTTTCCACTCTGATGAACGTGTTTTTTCACTATTCATATTTTTAACATCACTCATAATTAATTCCTGCTTTATCGTTTTAGCCCAGAATTTGATAGAAATTGTTAATGATTTAACTAACCACTTTTGGGTAAATGATAGACCACACATTTATTAGGGTTCAATCAAATATTCTCTATAAACCCTTTTATTCACTACTTTTTTGAGCTCATCCAGAGATGTATCCAGTTAAGGTTTTTTGTGAAAATTTATTAACAAATATGTCTAATTAATATAGTTATTAGTTTGTTATTTTTGTGAATAAGGTGGTATTGAAGCACAAAAAAAACCGCCTACAAGAGACGGTTTTATAAAATCAACAAGATAGAGAAATGTTAAGAAATGGGATCAATCTCTAAAATACTGTGAACGCCCGTTGTCGGTGCTAGCGACTCCTGACCAAACCCTCGTAACCCGACAACATGAACGTGTTCATGATCTTTGAATATCTTACGAACCAGCTTATAGGTCGTCCCTTTTTCTGGGCTAATGTTCTCCGGTGCAGCAATCAATAATTGCATATCCAATCGGTCACACAACTCAAACAGTGTTGAAATGGATTTCGCATCCAATCGGGCCGCTTCATCAAGGAACAACAAGCGACAAGGCAAAATGTCTTTGCTGCGTAAACGGCGAGATTCATCTTCCCAACTTTGAACAACCATCAGAAGAATGGACTGCCCCGTACCGATCGCTTCACCCGTAGAAAGAGCCCCAGATTCCGCACGGAGCCAGCCATCTGAACCACGGTTAACTTCAATACCCAACTCTAGGTAATTACGGTAATCCAGAAGCTCTTCACCCAATACCTGTGGTGAACGCTGTCCAAGTTCAATATGAGGGTTCAGACGCTGATACAACTTCGCAATGGCCTCTGAGAAGGTCAAACGTTGATTACCGAACAGATCTTGATGTTGGTCTTGCTGTTCTGCCAGTCCCGCCAGTAAGGTAGCGTGAGTTTCTCGAACATTGACATTCAAACGCACGCCTTTTACCTGACCAAAACCAATATTCGACAACCCTTGGTTCAGCATACGAATACGGTTTTGTTCACGCTGAATCGTCTTACGGATCAGATTAGCTACGCTTTCAGAACTGATCGCTAAGCGGCTTTCACGCTGAGTCAGCTCCTCAGTTAAACGAGCAAGCTCTACTTCCATCTCTTCAATGGCTTCAACCGGATCGTCAGTACGAATAATGTCGTGTCGAATACGCTCACGAAGGTGCTGATAAACGGCAATATAGAACAGAACTTTACGCTCTGGACGCGCGTTATCTTCAGAAGCACGTAACGAATCGCGTAAGTCTTCATTGTCCGCCACAGCCAAACGCAACGCACCCAACGACTTATCCGACATGGAGCGAAGCTCGCCCGCCGATAAGTAAGCCAACTCACGGCGGTGTAAACGACGCTCTACGTCATTTTCGCGCGCTAGGCGAAGCACTGAGCACCAGCCTGCTTTTGCCGCGACAACAAACTTACGAAACTCTTTGTACTCTTTTTCAACTTTACGAATGCGTTTCCCTAAAGACTTAATCTCAAGCTCAACCGATGTAATGCCTTTTTCAAGCTCACTACAACGTTGACGAGAGCTATGCAAACGCTCATTAAGCTCATCACGACGCTGTCTTGCACGTTCTTCTGCTTCGTGGTCCGCATGAACACCTAACTCTTGAAGCTCACGCTTAAACTCTTGAACCGTTTCTTGCTTCGCTTGGTGTGAGCTCTTCAATGAAGCCAACACTTGATTGTATTGGTTCATTTGCGCTTGAGCCTGCTTACGCTGATCACGACAACGCGTACGAGCGCGCTCTGCCTCTACCAGCTTCGCTTTTAATTGCTCACTCAATTCACTGCTTTTATTTAGCAAGTCAACCGAATCTGAATAACCAAAGTGATGACGGCGCTCAACCAAATCAGCAATTGCGAATAATTGCGCTTTTAGTTGTTGAAGATCGCTATCCGCTTGTGTGTACTCTTCTTGCAAGGCATCGAATTGCTCAGGATCAGCTTCTAACGCGGTTATTAGCCCTTCTAGTTCACTAACGGCTTTACCATGAAGGCTCATAAACTGCTGAGCTTCGCCAATATTCGATAACTGCTCTTGCACCTCTTCAAAACGGGCAAATACGGTATCGTCTTCCAATAAGCCAACAACTGGGGCTAGTTTACCCAGTAGTGACAAAGCTTCACGTGACTGTGATAACTGACTACGCTGTTGCTGTTCTTTGTTTTTGATCTCCGCAAGCTGGCGAGTCACTTGACCACGCTGTTCACGTGCAACTTTAAGCTCCTGCTCAGGATCCGGATCAAATGCCACACTCATGTGACTGGCAACAAAGCTATTAAAGCTCTGATATAAACGCTGCAATTTCTGAGCATCAAAAGCCGCTTTTGCATGGTGCTCAACCACTTCTTCACGCTCTTCACGCAGCAGTTCTAAACGTTGTTCACGAGCCGCACGGCCGAACAATGGAATCTCAGGAAAACGAGAGTAACGAAGCTGACGATCATTTAAGTGAACGCACACCGCCCCTTCCATTTCATCCGCATCGAACACGCTGTCATCAAAGGCATCAATATCACCTTCAATCACATAAAGATCATCTGGGCAGTCATCTAAGTCCACCAGTTTTTCTTTGATGCCCTTTAAATCTGGAACCACAATCGCGTGACGTGCTGGGCCATATAACGAACTAAAATACGGCGCGTCATCTAGGGTAATATCATCGTAAATTTCAGATAACAGCACACCACCTAGCGTATCAGCCAACCCTTGTAAACGGGCATCATCGCTGCCACCAGGAGATGCTAAACGCTCAATGTCTGAATCTAGTTGAGTCTTTCTTAAAGCAAGGCGATCTTTCTCTGTTGACAGTGTACGTTCACGCTCTAACGTCGATTGCATTTGCGCCATAACCGCTTGCGCATCATACAACTCTGCCTCGCTTTGCTCGGTTAGCTTTTCAAGGCTGTCGTTTGCTGCAATCCAAGCTGGAGCACTCTTTTCTAGGCGAGCAATGGTGGCTTGCAGCTGTTGATCTTGACGACCAAGCTCACCACGTTGTTCAACCGTTACTTCTTGGTCTTGCTCTAACGTTTCAAGTACAGCTTCGTGATGCGCTTGCTCTTCAGCAAGAACCAGTTCGCTATCAATCGTTGTAGAAAAACGTTTATGGTAATTTTGTGCTAACTCTTGAGCCTGACGTACGTTACGAACTGAACGCTCTAAGTCACGATACTGTGCTTTTAGTTGCTCAGCACGATCCGTCACATTAGCAAGCTGACGCGCTTTTACCACCAACTCTTTGGCTTTATTCGCGGCATCCGTACGTTCTACAACACCCGCAATGCTTGTGACGAGTTCTAACCCGCGCTCAAACTGCTTCGCTGCCGCAGAAGACATATCAACTTTATGTTTTAACGCCAATAATGCCGTTGTTTTTAGCTCTTCCTGCTTTTTAAGATCCGTTTGACGCTCTTGTGCATTCTCTTTGCTTAGCTCGTGGTCATTGGTGAGCTGCTGAGCTTTTTCTAACGCTTGCACCGCTTGCTGATATTGCAAAGCACGAGTTTGCTGCATGTCTAACGCTTGTTGATAATCAGCTAGCTGAGTTTTTAAGCTATCAACTTCATCTTCACTCAGTAGAGCCTGCTCTTCGGCAATAGCAAGCTGTTCAGCGGCTTCTTCAACCACCATGACTTGCTCTTCTAAGCGTTCCGTTAATTCCTCTAAATCTTCTTGGTAGCGTTCAATTTTTTCTTGCTGGCGAACCGCACTTTGAACCAATTGAAGGTGATCAGACGACGCTTGGTGATCTTGCTCTAACCCTGATTGCTGCTCGGTTAACTCACCGAGTTCAGACTGCATATTAGTGAGCAGGTTAGACTGGTCAAAAATCGTTGAGCGAGCGCCCATTAATTCCGAACGGTGCTTTAGTGTCTGCTCTAATTTACTACGGCGCTCATTAGCGTGACGCATGTAGTCAGCTGCCACATAATTCGTCGACTCAGTAATTAAGTGCTTGAACAAATCACGATCAGATTGAGTCAGCTTAATGGCTTCCAGCGTCATGCGGTTTTCACGCAACGCCGCTTCCATATCTTGGAACGCTTTTTTTACCCCGCCATTTTGTGGCAATAGGTAATCACGCAATGAACGAGTAATGGCACTGGAAATACCGCCGTAAAGAGATGCTTCAATCAGACGATAAAACTTAGAACGGTCACTACTATTACGTAATTTCTTCGGTAATACGCCCAACTCAAACATTTGCGCGTGATAATCAGTCACTGAGTTAAACGCTTTAAACTGAACTTCTTCGTACTGACTCGCCAGCTCTTTCACTTCATTAATTTGACGAACACGCGCCTGGTTCTCAGACACAGACTCAATCAGCATTTCCGTTGGTTTTATGTCGCTTGGTAAGCCTTGAATAATGAATGGTTTAATGTCCACTTTCTTATCTCGGCCAGCAACCTGCTGCAACTTAACAGCAAAAATGACACGTTGTTTACGTGAGTTCACAATTTCCAGCGCCGCATAACAGGCACCCGGTTTTAACTTACCGTGTAAACCTTTATCGCGAGAAGCCTGAGAGCTACCTGCTTCTGTCGTATTACGAAAATGAAGTAACGTTTGGTCTGGGATCAAAGCCGTAATAAATGCGGCCATCGTGGTAGATTTACCCGCACCATTACCACCAGAAAGAGTGGTAACTAGACTATCTATGTCAAACGTTCGTGCAAAAAAACCATTCCAGTTAACCATGGTTAATGATTGATATTTACCACGCTCAATCATCATACTTCACCTTCCAACACTGTTTTTTGTTCCTGTTCTTCAGTAGTAACGTCTGCTTCATCTTCTGGCAGTAAGCTCGACTGGCTTGGCTCTTGCTGATGAACAACCGCTTCACCATCGCGGATCAAGCGAAGCTGGGCATCACGCACATCGTCACCGACACGGACATCCGCACCAAAACGGAATACCGCTTCACTAATACGAAACTTACCGTTTTCACCCACCGGAATGATCATGCCTAAGCGGCGTAAACGGCGTAAAGACGTTCTGACTTTTTCGTACAGCTTTTCACGATCCAAATCTGAGCCAGTAGCACGGTTGGTCACTAGCTTCATTAATTTTTTTTCATCCGCCAGTGCAATCAGCTCTTCATACAACTCTTGATTGGTAAAAATGCCTTCGTGCGCCAAACGCTCTGGGCTTAAATACAAAAAGCACAATACTTTGCCAACCAGCATATCCAGCTCAGCCAGCACACTTCGGCCAATGAGTGACGTTGAACGAGGACGTAAGTAGAAAAAACCTTCCGGTGCTTTTACTAATTCAGCATTATAACGCTGATAAAACACACCTAGTTCTGAATCAAACTCACACAATAGTGCGTGGTTATCTAAATCTTCGCTCGCAATATGACGACCTGAACGCAGCAGGCTATCCAATGCCGGAAATAAAGGGTTAGCAATCGCTTTTGCTAGTTTTTCCGGCATAAATTCTTCAATATTTGTCAATGACATTGGCTTGTACCTTTGCACCGTATTCGTTAATAGACTGCCAATCGGGCTGAATGGCTTTGAAGTCCGCTTCGGAGTAGCCTAAGCGCACAGCCTGATCAATAACGAGTCGGGCTAAATCAAAATGTTGAGCTTGTGGATGCGACAATAAATACTCTTTTAAAACCGTACCCAAATCTATCGCAGCACCAGTTTCTTTATGGCGCAGTAGCATTTCTTCTATTTGTTCAGCAAGGTGATCATTCACCACGGACAACTCTTCATATTCCACTTCAGTAGGAACGATGCCGGTTACTTCATCATCACGCAGTACTAAGGTTTCATCGCGTAAATCACGCAAACGTTCAGCGTCTGCATAAGTAAGAAACCAAGGCTCATCAAAGTAATCGGTAATCGATTGACGTAACCGCTGACTGAAAGCTCGGTTCTTATCCATATCGATGGCTGTTCGAATAAACTTATGGACATGACGATCGTAGCCAATCCAAAGATCGATGGCTTGTTGGCCCCAGCTCACGATTCGGTCAAGCTTCATTTGAAGGGAATAAAGAAGAGATTCAATAAACTCAAGTTCAGGATCACCATAAACATGTTCTTGAATATCAAGCAACTGAGTCTGAAGCTGATCGCCAGCCGCTTGTAAAGTATCTTGCAACTCTTGTAACGTGCCAGATGTTTCATTCAGCAATTGCTCACAGCTTGAAATTGCTTCACGCCAATCTTGATTCAGAAGCTCAGCAATGTCGTCTTTGACTTGCTGTTGCTGCTCATCCATAACGCGTTGATTAAGATCGATTCGATCAAAGATCTCTGCAACAGAATACTTTAAGACTCCGTATACTTTTTTACGCCAAAACTGAGCGTTACCACCCTGCTTTGCCGATTCCGCCGCTTTATGAATTTCATCAGCTACCATGGCGAGCTGAATCGAGAGCTTCAATTTAGAGAACTCGCGGTGCCTTACATAGTAATCCGTAATACCAATAGCAAGCGGGGTTAAGCGATAAATACTTGCCCCTTCCGTCATTTCACTGGTAAAACGGCTGATAAGTCGCTGTCTCACCAATTCATTAATGGCATTATTGGCTCTAAATACTAGGGTTTCTTTGGATTGTTCGAACAGACCACTGACAATAGCAAACGCGTCTTGTAGCTCGCCTTCACCTAACTCTTCGTCAAATCTTTCGTTACTTAAAACAGCAATAGATAATAAAAATGCCAACCGTTCTGTTGGCAAGTTCAATGAGAAATCATGCTGTTTCACCCAACTCACCAGCTCATCTACTGTATGGCTAGGAACATCTTGGGAAAAATCACTCATTGGGTGTCCTTTACGTACATCTTATGTTTCATCGTTTTCACTCAGAGGCTTCTGAGCCCAAACGTGAATATAGCGACCAAGAGACAAATAGGGCTCTTGGCGGCACAACTGTTGTTCCAACTCCAGAACCTGCTCAGGAGTATAATCTCCCATGTACTCCATATTACCTATGTAGTCACTGAAAGAACGGATTCCTGATTTACCCTGAATAGTAAAGCCTGATTGTTCTATCCATTGGTAAACCTCTTCTGGTTTTAACCCTTTTTGAGGCTGAAGTTTAAACCGTTTTCGGTGTGGCATTCCTTCTAAAACATGAGGAATGTTGCCACAAATCACATTTTTCAACACCAAGCCATGATGGTTATAGAACATAATAGAAGCAACACCACCGGGTTTAACTTGCTCTAATAATGTTTCAAGGGCAACTCTAGGATCAACTAGCCACTCCATCACCGCATGGAATAATACAAGGTCAACGGGTTCATTCAAGTGATGCTGGATATCTTGTACTGGGCTGTGGATCAATCGATACTGCTCAAGCAAACCATTTTTTGCAATATCTTGTTCGGCAAGTTTCAGCATTTTAGAAGATAGGTCACATAATGCAACCTGATGCCCTCTTAATGCTATTCTTTGTGATATCTGCCCTAGGCCACCACCTGCATCAAGAATATGCAAAGCCGGACTACTAGGCTCCAATAAGGCTAAGATCTGCTCAATATCTTGCCAAACAATGGTTTGGCGTATATCACCTTTTTCAGATCCGTAGATGTTTTTTGCAAATTTGTGTGCAATATCGTCGAAATTTCGGTCTTCTAACACGTCAGCTAAGTTATGATACTCTTTCAAGACGCACATTGTCTCACAAGCACTACAAGAATAAAGGTTTGTGAGTGCTTTTCGCACTTAACTGATGGAATTTCGGACTACAAAGTATGTTTGAACTGAAAAAAATTTTCTCGTCGTTTCTGATGCCCCTGCCAGCGTTGCTGATAATTGGGTGCCTCGGTTTATTAATTTTATGGTTTACCCGAAAGAAAATTCTTGCCTCTGTACTCTTAACCACATCCATACTCGGGATCTTTGTTCTTTCATTCCAGCCCGTATCGACCCAGTTATTGCTGCCTCTTGAACGGCAATACACTGCTTTCCTGCCTCCCGAAAAACCACTCGATTTTGTGATGGTATTAGGCAACGGGCATGTGGTCGATGATCAAATCCCACCAACAGCAGAACTTAGCCGTGCAGCCTTAATGCGATTGTCTGAAGGCATTCGCATTTATCGTATGTACCCGGGGGCCAAATTGATCTTATCTGGTTACGCTGGTGGCTCTGAAGTAAGCCATGCAAGAATGTTAGCTAAAGTTGCCCTTTCCTTAGGCGTACATAAAACCGACATTATGCTACTCGAAAAAGCCCGTGATACATGGGAAGAAGCAAGACAAGCTGCTGTGTTTGTCGGTACAGGGCAAATGGCATTAGTCACTTCAGCCAGTCACATGCCACGTGCGATGAATGAGTTCAAAGCCGCGGGACTAACCCCAACCCCAGCACCCACTAACTACCTTGCACATGATGCAGCTGGTCAAGTTTGGAACAAATACATGCCTAAAGCACTGTATTTAGAACAAAGTGAACGCTACTGGTATGAACAACTTGGTTTATGGTGGCAAAAACTACGTGATAACGTCATAAGTAAAGAACAACAAGCTCACAATACGCCAAAGCTTGAGCCCAAGGAAATCTTGCAAAATGTCAGTGATAAGGTAACCGACATGACCAAGTAACTAACTTGCATACCAAGCAATTAAGCTAAATGCGTTAAAATGAATAATAAAAAAGGCCAGAGATAATTCCGGCCTTTTTTCTATCTGATGTTTATAGCCCCAAACAGAAACTATTGACTGCTAATGATAGCTCGCACCGTTTCTAAATCTTCTGGTGTATCGACACCCGCTGCTGGTGCTTCATGAGCAACGGCTACGTGGATCTTCTCACCATACCAAAGTACACGGAGCTGCTCTAAGCACTCAATTTTTTCAAGCGCACTTGGCTGCCAGTTAATGTAGGTATTAATAAAGCCAGCTCGATACGCATAAATACCAATATGGCGAAGCAGTGATTGCTTGATCTCAGCAGGCTTAGTAGCAAAGCTATCACGATCCCAAGGGATAGTCGCCCGGCTAAAATAAAGAGCAAAGCCATCTTTATCCGTTACCACTTTCACCGCATTAGGGTTAAACACTTCTTGCTCATCTTCAATCTCAATGGCTAACGTCGCCATTGGTGCAGATACCGATGCCAAGTTATCCGCAACCTGACGAATGATGGAAGGTGGAATGAGTGGCTCATCACCCTGTACATTCACCACAATTTGATCGTCTGCAATATCAAACTTTTCAATAACTTCTGCTAAACGTTCTGTACCAGAGTCATGATCAGGCGAAGTCATGCATACTAAACCGCCAAAACCTTCAACCACTTTTTGAATTCGTTCATCATCTGTCGCGATGATCACTTGTTCTGCGCCTGCTTTTGAAGCTTGCTCATAAACCCATTGAATCATCGGCTTGCCACAAATATCGGCTAACGGCTTCGCAGGTAAACGACTCGATTGATAACGGGCTGGGATAATGACCGTAAACGACATTTATTCCACCTCATCAATGCTTACACGGCGAGCTTCTGGCTCTAGCATTACAGGAATACCTTCTTTAATCGGATAAGCTAAACGATCCACTTTACAAATCAGCTCTTGGTTTGATTTGTCATAACTCAACTTCCCTTTACACACCGGACAAGCAACGATTTCAAGTAGACGATGATCCATACTGTTCTTTTACCTCTAATATCCGATTAATAATTTGTTCTGCTTGTAGCGTTGGTAATTCTGCATCCACAGGTAAATACCACCAATTTGGTTTAGCAAAACTGCGGCACTTCACCGCATCTTTTTCTGTCATCACTAAATGCTGCCCTTTTTGAGCTAACGCATCCAGCTCCGATTCTTTATAAGCCTGGTGATCGACAAACGCTTTGGTCGCGATCACGTTGGCATCTAGTTTCTCTAGCGTATTAAAAAAGCGTGGTGGATGCCCAATTCCCGCAAACGCAACCACATCTTCAAGCTCAGAAGCGTCTTTTTGCTCTAGGCTCACAAGATTCACCAGTTTACTTGGTGTGAGCTGCATTGGTATTTCTGCCCCTTGTGCTTCGCCACCATTGCAGATTTTAAAATCCACTTCTTTCAGGCGAGATAAGCCTTCACGCAACGGACCAAGCGGAATAAATTGATGGTTACCAAATCGGCGCTGACCATCAATCACCACAAGCTCTACATCACGCTGTAAAGCATAATGCTGAAGCCCATCGTCGGTAATAATGACATCCACATTGTGATCAAGTAATAGCTTAACAGCTTCACTTCGGTTCGGCGAAACCGCAACAGGCACTTGAGTACGACGCTGAATAAGCACTGGCTCATCACCCGCTATTTCCGCCGTTGTTACATCATCCACTAAATAAGGATAATGCGGCGCTTTACCACCGTAACCACGTGAAACCACCCCAGCCTGCAAGCCTCGTTTTTTCAGTTCTTCAACCAACCACACCACCACTGGCGTTTTTCCGTTACCACCAGCAGTAATATTTCCCACAACCACAACAGGCACTTTGGGACGATAAGATTCTTTTTTACCAACTTGGTACGCTTGGCGTCTGTTTACGCTAATAGAGGCAAACAATAAGCTCAGTGGCCATAACAGCGGCCACAATAGCCAACCTAACGGGTGATTGTTAAACCAAATTTTTTCAACCATAACAGACATCCAATACCGTTGAATTATTCACCAAATTGAACTTTATGCAGCTGTGCATAAGCGCCGTCTTTCGAGATCAGTGCGTTATGATCACCACGCTCGATGATCTCACCTTCATCTACCACCAAGATCTCATCAGCATCTTCAATAGTTGAAAGGCGATGCGCAATCACGACAACAGTGCGATCTTTTTGCAGCTCATCTAGCGCGGCTTGAATCGCACGTTCTGACTCTGTATCTAGGGCAGACGTTGCTTCATCTAAAATCAGTACTGGTGCATTACGTAATAATGCGCGTGCAATGGCTAAACGTTGGCGTTGCCCACCAGATAAGCTTACGCCATTTTCACCAATTACTGTATCTAGGCCGTTGTCCATTTCCTTGATAAAGTCCATGGCATACGCCAGTTCTGCGGCTTTTTCTATGTCTGCACGGGTGTATTTACCTTCGGCGGCATAAGCGATGTTATTGGCAATCGTGTCGTTAAATAAATGTACGTTCTGAGACACAAGAGCAAAATGCTCACGCAGATTAGACAGTTGATATTCTTGGATCTCCTGACCATCAAGAGAAATACTCCCTGAATCAACATCATAAAAACGCGTAAATAAATTGGCAATAGTACTCTTACCGGAGCCGGAACGCCCTACCAAAGCCAATGTTTTACCCGCTGGTAAATCAAAACTAACATTACGCAATGCTGGCGTATCTTTGGTTGGGTAAGTGAAAGTTACATCGCGAACTTGGATATCACCCTTCACTTTTTTCGTAGCATAAGTGCCATTGTCTTTTTCTGTTTCTAAATCCATCAAGCTAAACAGAGTTTGACAAGCTGCCATACCACGTTGGAACTGAGAAGTAACATTCGTCAGGGCTTTTAATGGGCGCATTAAGCCAAACATAGCCGAGAAAACAACCGTAAACGTACCTGGTGTTAGTTCACTACGAATCGCATCATTGCTGGCCAAAAACAACACAACAACTAATGCAGTAGAAGCAATGATTTGAATCACTGGGTTTGCCACAGCCTGTGCCGTCACTAGCTTCATGGTTTGCTGACGCATTTGATTACTGACATTATTAAATCGTTCGCGTTCTACTTTTTGACCACCATAACTCAATACCACTTTATGGCCTTTCAGCATTTGCTCAGCCGATGAAGTCACATGCCCCATCGTGTCTTGCATGTCTTTACTGATCTTACGGAAACGCTTAGAAATAACACCGATACCCATAGCAACAATGGGAGCAACGACTAATAGAACCAAAGACAACTGCCAGCTATTCCAGAACATTAGAATAAGCAGGCCAATAATGCTGGCACCTTCACGAACAATACTGACTAAAGAGCCACTGGTGGCAGCGGCGACTTGTTCAGAATCGTAGGTAATGCGTGATAAGAGAGAACCTGATGACTCTTTATCAAAAAAGCCAACGGGCATTTTCATAAAGTGGTTAAACATGTCGCGACGAATGCGCATCACTACATGGCCAGAAACCCAGTTCAAACAGTAAGCGGAAACAAAACTACTTAAACCACGAATCACCATCATACCCATTAACAAGAATGGCATAATCATCAAAAAGTCAGACTCGGCATTACCAAAGCCTTCATCTAGTAAAGGCTTAAGTAATGACACCATATATGTGTCGCCAGCCGCATTAATGATTAATGCAATAACCGCAACAACTAAGCCTTTTTTATAATCTCGAATGTATGGCCACAAACGTTTAAACGTTGTAAGCGTTGACTCATCTTTATTTATAGACATGAACTGCTTATTTTAAAATGGAATTATCGGCATTCTACTCCTTTACACTCAGTGCGCCAAATAACTTCCGATACCAATTCATCTTATTATCTTTTCGATGCTGAATTATTGTTCTATTTTTGCCATTAAATGTAATGGTGATCTGGCCAGAACTTGCTGTTTCAAGCCATTTAATACTTCGGTCTTGATATCGATCCACCACCACTTTTGCCGGTAGATTCCAAGGATTGTATTTTGCCGTAGAAGCGATGGCATATTCAGGCTGGACATGGTCAATGAGCTTCACAGAAGAGGACGTTAAGCTACCATGATGCGGAACAAGTAAAATATCGGCGGTTAAATTAGGGTATTGATTCAGCATCAGCATTTCAGCAATACCATCAACATCCCCCGTGAGCAGTACAGAATGTTCATCATCGGAAAGTAAAATCACACAAGAGTGAGGATTAAACGCGCGATTTACTTGCTTAGGAGGCCAAAGAACCTCAAACCTTAATCCTTGCCATTCCCAATCATTACCTTGGATACATGGCATGAAACCATCGCGTCTATCACTGCTTCTACGCCATTTAGGATCAAAATGCTGATTAATGCTTTCTATACCACCAGCATGATCACTATCAGCATGGCTTAAAATGACACCTTCTAGCTGAGAAATCGTTCGTTGATGTAAAATTGGCTTTATCACTCGATCAGCAATACTGTTATTTAACCAACGATTTCCCGTATCGTACAAAACCGCTTCCCCATTACGTTCGATCAATACCGCTAAACCATGCCCTACATCTAATATATCGACCTGCCACTCTGATGTTGAAGGTTTAGGATAAAGAATGACCAAAATCATAGACATCAACCACCAGCGAATTTTTCGCCAAGGCATAAGCAAAATGGCAATAGCAACCAAGGTACTCAGCATCAAGGTCGGTAAATGCTCCTTTGAAAGAATCAACCAGTAGCCAATTCCCCACTGCGCGATTTCCCACACAGGCACTAAAGACCAGTTAGCCAACTGCCACAGTGTTTCACCTAACGAGTCAACAAGCCATTCAGCCAGCAGACCCGAGAGTACCAACGGCACCGTGATCAGACTGACCCAAGGAATAACGATAAAATTAATGACTGGCGAGATTAAGCTGATGCCACCAAAGTTTTCTACTTGAACGGGAATTAAAAAGACAAAGAGTAAAGCTTGTAGAAAAAGGGCTAATTTCACCTTTAACTTCCAACGTAAAACCCAAGAAGAAGCTCCAGAGCGTGTAACAGGGTTAATACTCAATCCAAGAATCAAAATGGCAACGGCACCAAATGAAAGCCAAAAACCAGAAGAAAGGGCTGAAAATGGATCAACCAATAGGCAAACCAATAAGGTAAATAACACCGACTGCCACTTCGCCCAATACAGCCTAAATAAAGTACAAAAACTAAACACCAAACACATGATAAGTGCCCGAGTGGTGGGTAATGAAAAACCAGCTAGCCATGCGTATCCACACGAAATAATAGCCGCAATGATCATCGGCAACCATATCAAATAGGGAAACTCAGGCAGTAAAGCTTTAAACCATCTACCTAACCACCAACCAAACCCGAATGCCAGACCAATATGCAACCCAGAAATCGCCATTAAATGAGCCAAACCGCTGTCCCGGAGCACCTGCCAATGTGCATCATTTAATTCATCACGGTACCCAAAACTCAACGCTAATAGCAGTGGCTGATGCACCAAATTAGCCGTTGAATGATAAACACGATCAAACCATTTCTGCCGTAATGCCACTGAGTCATCCATGACAACACCGGATATGACATGTCCAACACCATGTAAATGATGAGCAACAAAGTAACGCTCTAAATCAAACCCCACCTCATTCACTCTACCATATGGTAAACGTGCCCTTACCGTAAGCTGCCACTGCTGACCAAGCTTTACATTCTCACCATTTTGCCAGTAGAGTTGCAGACTCAGACGCTGCAAATAAGGGACTGTTTTGCCATTTATTTGACTAACAACAAAGATAAATTCACTGGATTGACTTTTTTTCTTAAAAAGACTATCAATACGGCCATTTATGGTAATATTTTCCGGCCCTTGGATTAGAGTATCACTGCGCTCAATATATAAGCTGCCGTGAACGATGACCGTAACAAGGCCAATTAAGATTCCTTGAAACACAAAAGCGAACGAATAACGTACACAAATTGCTAAAGTTAATAGAGCAGGAGCAATCCACCATAAACTGGGGATCGCAGGCCACCGCTCTAATGACAAAACAGAAATAATAATTCCAACAGCTATCATTGGACGGCTGCGCAAGAGAAACATCATTTATATGCCAAGAAAGTTGATTCGACGTTTTATGCCAGACCATGAACTTATCAAGCGCCAGAAGGCTCTGAAAGTTTTTGGTAATGTTTTGTATAATCCTAACCTTTGGTGCCTAAATCGACGCTCTGCGTCAGGGGCGTTTGCTGTTGGTCTTTTTATGGCTTTTGTTCCTCTTCCCAGTCAGATGATTATGGCAGCAGGGCTTGCCGTTGCTTGCGGAGTCAACCTCCCTCTTTCTGTTGCCCTTGTGTGGATCAGTAACCCAATTACCATGCCTGTCCTTTTTTACGGGGCCTACAAGGTCGGAGCTTGGGTTATGGGAACACCACATCACCCCTTTCACTTCGAGCTGTCTTGGGATTTTATCGCCCAACAAATGAGCCAAATTGGCCCACCCTTTCTTCTAGGTTGTGCAATTTGTGGGGTTACCCTTGCTATCGCAGGTTATTTTGGCATCCGTGGTCTATGGCGTTACTCAGTAGTAAGAAGCTGGAATAAACGCAGAGCAAGATAGTCAATATTTGTACTGTTTATCTCAACCGTTCTCGACTCTTTCTCAGCAGTTTTAGGTGAATATCTAAAACTGCTTTTTTATTTTCGCTTCCGTTACACCAGAAACAAAAAAGCCACCGCATTTCACTGCAATGGCTTTTTCTTATCTTACTAACCTAAGTCACCCTGATCTCAGGACAATAATCTACATTATTTAGCACTTAATACCGTCGCTGGATGCAAACGACTGGCTCTTCTGGCTGGATACCACGTTGCCAATAAGCTCAACACCACAGCGGTTACCGTCACAACCGCGACATCTCCCCACTCCAACTGAGAAGGCAAGAAATCAACAAAATAAATATCACCCGATAAAAATTGATGACCAATCAAAGACTCGATGCCTTTCATAATAGAAGTAAGATTTAACGCAATAAAAGAGCCCAACAATGAACCGGCAATGCTGCCAAATACACCAGATAAGACACCATGCCAGATAAAAATGCGTTTAACTAAACTGTCGGAGGCACCCATTGTTCGTAAAATCGCGATATCTGAAGCGCGATCTTTCACTGCCATCATCAACGTTGAGACAATATTAAAACAGGCAACCCCAATCACCAGTACCATCACAAGGTACATGATGGCCCTAACTAGCTGAATATCACGGTATAAAAAGCCATATTTTTGAGTCCAGCTCTTTAAGTAGACATACACAGGTAAAGTCTGTCCGACTTCTCTTACAATCGCACGAGCATTCAGCACATCGTCCACTTTTAGAGCAACCCCAGAGACACCATTTCCTAATTTCAGATACGTTTGTGCATCTAAAAGCGGAACAATAGCCAACCCATGATCAATCTGGCCACCTAAGCTCAATAACCCAGTCACTTGCATTCGGATTCGCTGAGGCGCTTTTAACTTCAGCTCACTGTTTTCACTAGGAACTAATGCCGTTACCCAATCTCCAGCCTGAACACCAAGAGTATCGGCAACACCTTTACCCAAAATGAGCTGATGTGCGCCAGGCTTAAGTGCTTGCCACGCATTTTCATCAATAAAATTAGGCAAGCTCGATACGTGCTGCTCTAGCTCAGGCTCAATACCTCGTATCTCGACGGCTTTTAATTTTGAACCTCGCTCTAGTAAAGCAGTAAAGCGAACATAAGGTGCAGCACCAAGAACATGGCCATTCTTTGTCGCCAAATCCACCACCGGCTGCCAAGGTTCAATCGGCTCTTTTACCCCTTCCAGCTCAGCGTGTGGAATGATCGAGAGCACTCGATTTTGCAGCTCCCGCTCAAACCCATTCATGGCTGACAAACCAATAATAATGACCGCCACACCAATCATAATGCCAAGCGTGGATGACACTGAAATAAACGAAACAAGCTTATTTCTCTGTTTAGCACGGCTAAAACGGCTACCAATAAATAATGATAATGGCGAAAACATTATTCACCCTTCTCATTAATAGAGTTATGACCACCAGAGACATGAGAAACAAACAAACCATCTTGCATATGCAGCTGCTTATCTAACTTATCTGCCAGCTCATTATCGTGTGTGACTACCAAAAAGGCCGTTCCAGACTCATTATTCAGCTCGCGCATCAAATCATAAATAGCCAGAGCGGTTTTATGATCTAAGTTACCGGTTGGCTCATCTGCCAGTACTAGTGCTGGTTTATTGACAAGCGCTCGGGCAATCGCCACACGCTGCCTTTCACCACCAGACAACTCTGAAGGCCGATGTTCAATACGATGACTTAGCCCGACTTTCACTAGCATCTCTTCTGCACGCTTTTTGGCTTCTGACTTACTTACGCCACCAATCAATAGTGGCATAGCAACATTCTCTAGCGCTGAAAAATCAGCCAACAAATGATGAAACTGATAAACAAAGCCAATATGTTGATTACGTAACTTAGCCTGCTTGTTCCCATTGAGGTTGGTTAAGTCTTGCCCTTGAAATTGCACATTGCCCTGAGTTGGCTCATCTAAGGCGCCTAAAATATGCAATAAAGTACTTTTGCCGGAACCCGAGGCTCCTACTATCGCAATGAGTTCACCCGCTTGAATTTCAAAATCGACCCCTTTTAGAACCTCAGTCTCTAGACTTGCTTCTTGGTAGGTTTTGCGTAACCCCTGACAAACTAATAATGGGTTATTCATATCGTAAAGCCTCTGCTGGACGTACCGCCGATGCACGGTAAGAAGGGAATAAGGTTGCAACTAAACTCAGCCCAATGGCTAAAACAATCACAGATAAGATTTGTAATGGCTCAATCAAAACAGGCAATGAACCACCAACAGAAAATAATGACAGACCCAGTGTTGATAAAACGGCATTGAGGTTTGCCGCTAATAGACTCCCTAGCACACCGCCAACAACGGCACCAATAACACCACTGCTCGCACCTTGAACCATAAAAATGGCCAAAACTTGGTTATTCGTCATTCCTTGGGTTTTTAGAATCGCAACTTCAGCTTGCTTTTCCATCACCACCATGATTAAAGCAGAAATAATATTAAACGCAGCAACGCCAACAATCAGACCTAGCATCAGCCCCATCATGTTCTTTTCCATTTTCACCGCTTGGAATAACTCACCACGCTGCTCACGCCAATCAGACCAAACCATGTCATTCGGCAATGGCTTATTTGCAAGTTCAGTAACCACAAAAGGATCATCAAAAAACAAACGCCAACCCGTGATTTCATTATTTTTGTAACGCATCAACCGACCTGCATCTTTTATGTGCGTGATGGCTAATTGTGCATCAACATCAGATCCCGTATTAAAAAGCCCCGCAACCGTAAAGTTACGCTGGCTCGGAATGCGACCCAATGGCGTGTATTGGCTGGCACTGGTAACCATTAAGCGCACCGTATCACCAACCCTGACCTTTAAGTCTCGTGCCAAGCTTTGGCCTAAAAAGACCGAATAGGTTCCAGCTTGCAGATCATCAATGTAACCTTCCACTAAATGAGACGAAATAGGGTCATACTCTCGAGGTTCAACCCCCAACAACATCCCCGCAGTTAGGGTCATCGGGCTCTGTAAAATGGCTTCTCCACGCACTAAAGGGGCAACTTGAACCACATGTTCCAGCTCCGTAAGAAAAGAAGGGATTTCAGTATATTGAGCTCGGTGGTCACTCTCAGAAATAACGGCTTGTGGTAAAACCCCTAAAATTCGCTGCTTAAGCTGCATTTCAAAGCCGTTCATCACCGATAATACCGTCACCAATGACAATACACCGATAGTAATGCCCGCCGTTGACATATAAGAAACAAACCGACTAAAGCGATCGCCTGAGCGCCCTTTTAAGTAACGTAAGCCGATAAAAACGGATACAGGATGGAACATAACTGTCTAACTTCCTAAACGCTGTAATAAGGCGAGTTAATCAAAAGAGAGAAGCATACCTTCTGTATTTGGCTTTTGCCAATTTATCACAAACAAAACAGAAAGGTATCTGCTCCAAATGCTTGCCCCTTTCCACTCTCTTAGCGATAATCAGATCACTAACAAAAGGAAAATAATCATGAGCCAGGACGAATATTTCTCAGTTAATTATGGTTTAACCATTAATGTTGAGCCGCTGAATAATTCTGAAGCATTACCAACTGATGACCAGTTTGAAAAAGAGATCCCTGCGCCATTTAAAGTTGCTAGCGAATGTAGCTCTTTAGAACACATTGCAGATAACGAACTGTCTCGTTTAAAAAATGATGAAATGAGAGCATTAGTTAACTATTTAAATAACCAAAATGACAAACTCAACTTGCTGCTTTCTTATATGCTTTCTCAGCAAGACAACGAAAAATTTCGACACACTACTCAATATTTTGGTGCAAGTAACTTCTGTTTTTCATCACCAACAGAGCTCGCTGTCGGTACAGCCGCAAGAGTAAAATTATTCTTAGAACATCCACCAGCAGCCATATATTGTTATGCCGAAGTCAAAGACAGTAAACGCGCAGGCGATGGCTATGAGATCGTCATGAGCTATCTAAAACTACGTGAAGATGACCGTGATCTATTGATCCGTGCAGCTCTGTTTCAACAGCAAAAGCTACTGCGTCAACGAGCACAACAGCGCTCTGAAACCTAATAAAACACAGACATAAGAATGCAAAATAAACCAATTTACTCGCTTCCCCTACCCACAAAGGCCGGGGACAAGCGCTCATTTGGCAATTTAAAAGGTGCCTCTTTAGCCCTCACTATTGCAGAGCTTTCCAAACAACATCATGGTCCTGTGCTTGTTGCCGTTTCTGATCCACAAACAGCCTTCAAGCTTCAACCAGAAATTGAGCAATTCTCTCATCATGATGTCAGCATTTTTCCGGATTGGGAAACGCTGCCATACGATAATTTTTCACCGCACCAAGACATTATTTCTGATCGCTTGGCTAGGCTATACCAACTGCCAAACCAAAGTTCAGGTGTTCTGCTAGTCCCTATTAATACCTTGCTACAAAGGCAAACACCGCAAGAGTTTTTATTGCAGCACGCTCTGATTGTGAAAGCCGGGGACCGCTTATCGCTTGAAAAGCTGCGCATGCAATTAGAAAAATCAGGGTATCGTCATGTAGATCAAGTTATTGGCCATGGCGAATACGCAAGCCGTGGTTCTATTATTGACCTTTTCCCAATGGGCAGTAATGAACCTTACCGCATCGACTTTTTTGATGATGAAGTGGATACCATACGCCTGTTTGATCCTGAAAATCAGCGCTCCACAGGTGAAGTAGACAATATCCGCTTATTACCTGCTCATGAGTTTCCAACCCATGACGAGGCCATTGAAGATTTTCGTATTCGCTGGCGTAAGCGTTTTGACGCCCGCCGCGAGCCTGAGTCTATTTACCAACAAATCAGCAAAGGCACTTGGCCTGCGGGTATTGAGTACTGGCAGCCCCTCTTTTTTGAGCACACCGAAACCTTATTCGATTACTTACCGGATAATACGTTGCTGGCCACCTTTGGCGAACTCGAAAAAGCAGCAGATGCCTTCTGGGAAGATGCTAAACACCGCTATGAACAACGTGGCGTAGATCCTCTTCGGCCATTATTACCTCCGGAAGAGCTTTGGCTAGCAACATCAGACATGTTTGCCGAGTTTAAAAAGCTCCCTCAGGTAAAACTGTCCCTCGATGAAACACCCGAAAAAGCGGGCCGTTTCAACCTGCCGTTGCTCGAATTGCCAGAATTAGCTGTTCAGCATCAAGCCAAAGAACCCTTTGCAGCATTGCGACAATTCTACGAGCAATTTGATGGCACCGTTATTTTCTCCGTGGAATCGGAAGGCCGACGAGAATCACTGCTTGAACTGCTCGCCAGAATTAAGCTAAAACCCTCAGAGTACCCAACCCTGTCCGAAGCACTGGATGGCTGTACAGACAAAAGCCGTTTTGGCCTTGTTATTGGCTCCGCTGAACATGGTTTTATGCTATCAGAGCCAAACTTTGCCCTGATTTGTGAAAGCGACCTTTTGGGTGAACGTGTAATTCAACGTCGCCGCCGAGAAGAGAAAAAATCGGTTAATAGTGAAACCATCATTCGCAACCTTGCTGAGCTAAAACCAGGTCAGCCCGTTGTGCATTTGGATCACGGTATTGGACGTTATATTGGCCTGCAAACCCTAGAAGCAGGCGGCATGGCAACTGAGTACGTAACGTTAGAATATCAAGCAGGTGCCAAACTGTATGTGCCTGTCGCCTCTTTAAACTTAATCGGACGTTACTCTGGCGGCTCTGAAGAAACAGCCCCCCTGCATAAGCTTGGTGGAGAGACATGGACGAAAGCTCGCAGAAAAGCGGCAGAAAAAGTCCGCGATGTAGCGGCTGAACTGCTGGATGTGTACGCCAAGCGAGCCATTAAACCGGGCTTTAAGTTCAAGCATGATCGCGAACAGTACTCTAACTTTAAAGCTTCATTCCCATTTGAAGAAACACACGATCAAGCCTTAGCCATCAATTCTGTACTTTCCGATATGTGTCAGCCGAAAGCCATGGACAGGTTAGTGTGTGGTGATGTGGGCTTTGGTAAAACAGAAGTTGCGATGCGAGCAGCCTTTGTGTGTACCGACAACAGCAAACAAGTCGCGGTGCTCGTTCCAACAACCTTACTGGCTCAGCAGCATTACGAAAACTTCCAAGACCGTTTTGCGAATTTGCCGATTCGAGTCGAAGTGTTGTCTCGTTTTAAATCTGCCAAAGAGCAAAAGCAAGTGTTGGCAGACGCTGCTGAAGGCAAAGTCGACATTCTGATCGGCACCCATAAGCTGCTGCAAGATGACATTAAATTTGCCGATTTGGGTTTATTGATTGTCGATGAAGAACATCGATTTGGTGTCCGTCAGAAAGAAAAAATGAAAGCCATGCGAGCGGATGTGGATATTCTGACGCTAACAGCGACGCCAATACCACGAACCCTGAATATGGCCATGAGTGGTATGCGTGATTTATCCATTATCGCCACCCCTCCTGCTCGTCGTTTGGCTATTAAAACCTTTGTTCGTGAACGTGATGACAGTGTTATCCGTGAAGCCGTTTTACGTGAAATCATGCGTGGTGGCCAAGTGTATTTCCTTCATAATGAAGTCGATAGCATTGAAAAAACGGCGCAAGAGTTGGAAAAATTGATCCCAGAGGCACGCGTTACCACCGCTCATGGTCAAATGAGAGAGCGTGAACTAGAGCGTGTAATGAGCGATTTTTATCACCAACGTTTTAATGTTCTGGTTTGTACCACCATTATTGAAACGGGGATTGATGTACCTACCGCCAACACCATTATCATGAACCGTGCTGATAACCTCGGTTTAGCCCAGTTACACCAACTGCGTGGGCGTGTTGGCCGTTCGCATCATCAAGCTTATGCTTACTTGTTGACGCCGCATCCAAAGAGCATGACGAAAGACGCCATTAAGCGCTTAGAAGCCATTGCCTCTTTGGAAGACCTAGGGGCAGGTTTTACCCTAGCAACTCACGATTTAGAGATCCGCGGTGCTGGTGAATTACTTGGTGACGGTCAAAGCGGACAAATTCAGTCGGTTGGTTTTACGCTGTACATGGAAATGTTAGAGCAAGCCGTTGAAGCTCTAAAAGAAGGTAAAGAGCCCTCTTTAGATGAACTTCTTAAAGAGCAGACGGAAGTTGAGTTAAGATTACCAGCCTTACTACCTGAAGATTTCATCCCAGACATCAATACTCGCCTATCACTCTATAAGCGTATCGCCAGTGTCGAGGATGAGTCTGAATTGCGTGAGCTAAAAATTGAAATCATTGACCGTTTTGGTTTATTGCCAGATCCAGCACAAAATCTATTAACGGTTAGTGAAATCAAGCTAAAAGCAGCTAGCCTGAAAATTAAGAAAATTGAAGTGGGTGAAAAAGGGGGGTACATCGACTTTAACCCAACCGCTGAAATTAACCCTGCATTTTTGGTAAGCTTACTACAGTCAGCGCCACGACGTTATGGAATGGACGGACCAACCAAATTTAAATTCACTCTGCCTCTTAGCGACAGAAGTGCTCGTATTAATGCCGTTAGCGATTTATTAAATCAGTTTAACGACAATAAAATTTAACCCAACACGAGGGCAACAGAATTATCTCGGTTGCTCTTGTACACCCCATGTGGAGTGAAATGTGAAAAAACTGATTTACTTTTTACTGCTAATTGTAAGCTGGCCAACATTTGCAGCAAGACAGTTTGATATCGAACTGATCATCTTTAAACGCAACGTCGCACCGGAAACAGTGAGCGAATCATGGCCTGAGATTTTAAGCCCAATTAACCTTGATCGCGCAATCCGTTTAAATCAACCGACAATGATGTCAAAGAAAAGAGCAAGGCTATTACCACGCTCTAGCTTTCATCTAAATCAACAATACAACGCCTTAAAACGACACGCGGGCTTTACACCATTGCTTCATACGGCTTGGAGACAAGGTGACCAAGGTCGTGGTTCTGCCCCTGTCTTCCACTTAACCGCAGGTCAAAATTTTTCAAATGACTATTTACCGGATGGAACTTCACGCAGTGCAATGGCTAAACAAGCTCCGCCAGAGCCAGTAATTCCTGATGAAAATACGCCGATCGCCACGGCCAGTAATCCTGGTTTTGTAGAAAAAGAAATGGCCAAACCTAGCGCACCACTTTACGAACTAGACGGTAAGCTACAAGTTTATGTACAACACTACCTATTTGTAGAAACAGAGCTAGACTTGAAAAAAAGAGGCAAACGCGAAGTTATCCTTAACTCTGTCGTAGAAGAAACAGACAATGGCTCTAATGATGCGGTACAAATAGGCCATCTACAAGAAGTAGCACCGACAGTTGAAGTTGAAGAGTTCCTGAAATCATACCGAATGGATCAGAAACGCCGAATGCGTAGTGGCGAAACTCACTACCTAGACAACCCTTTACTCGGCATTATTATTCAAGTTCGTAAAGTCGCTAGCTAATCAAATAAGGCCTCACAGTGTGGGGCTTTTATTTCCCTAACCAAGCTCGTTTCAACGTAGGAGAAAGCATGTCCCCTGAATTCTCTCTTCAAACTAGGCGGTTATTGCTACGCCCTTTAAACCACCCAGACGTTAATCAGCTCGTACAAGTCGTAAAACATTCTGCACCGTCATTGGGTCAATGGCTCGATTGGTGTTCAAAAGATTTCAACCAAGATGATGCGGAAGAACTGGTTTATTTAACCAAAAGACACTGGATCACCGACAGCGGTTACGATTTTGGTATTTTTGATAAAAAAACAGGTCAACTGTATGGTTCGGTTGGGGTGAACTGCTTACAACCTGTTTTTAATATGGCGAACTTGGGCTATTGGGTCAGCACAGAAGCTCAGGGCAAGGCCATCGCAACGGAAGCGGCTATTGCTGCGGCTAATTTTTGCTTTAGCCAATTAGGGTTTACTCGCTTAGAAATCATCTGCGATCAAGACAACGCTGCCAGCCTTAGAGTGGCCGAAAAGTGTGGGGCTCAAGTCGAGTGTATCGCTCGGAATCGTATTTTTTACCAAGGGAAGCCACGTACTGGCATTGTTTACTCTCTCATTCCTGAAGACATTGAAGCCTTAATCGAACACCCCGATTTAATAACGAGTTCTTTTAACTCATAATTATCAGCCATTAGTCACTCGAAAACATTTCAGCCATACAACATGGTTAGCTGATCCAACTTATTTCCAGCTAAAACAAAAAGAGAGCCACATTTGGCTCCCTTTCTTATTCAAAGTACAGATTACTAGTGATGTTTGCTCTTTTAGTGCAGTTTTAAGTTTGGTCTTAGCACTCGATTAATACGGCCAACCAACATCATCAGACCCGTCTTTAATGGGCCATGAAGTGCAATCTGGTGCATTCGATATAGCGAAATGTACACCACGCGGGCAATACGACCTTCTACCATCATCGACCCTTTTGTTAGGTTACCCATTAGGCTACCCACCGTCGAGAAACGACTTAACGACACCAATGAACCGTGATCTTTATAGATATAATCTTTTAATTCACGGTTATTCAGTTTAGCGACAATGTTGCTAAATGCATGGCTTGCCATTTGGTGAGCAGCTTGAGCACGTGGTGGCACAAAACTACCGTCTGCTTGCGTGCATGATGCCAAATCACCGATAACAAAAATATTATCGTCGCGGGTGGTTTGTAGAGTGGACTTTACAACTAACTGATTAATACGGTTGGTTTCTAGGCCTGCAATGTCTTTAATAAAGTCTGGTGCTTTAATACCCGCAGCCCATACCATGATTTGTGCTGGGATCTGTTCACCATCTTTTGTCGTCAAACCTTGTTCATCAGCTTTTGTTACCATGGTCGCAGTACGAACATTTACACCAAGTTTCGTCAGTTCTTGGTGTGCCGCTGAAGAAATACGAGGGGGTAATGCAGGAAGAATACGCTCACCCGCTTCAATTAAGTTCACATTTAGCTTACTTGAATCTAAATCACCAAACCCGTAAGTACGTAGTTCTTTAACCGCATTATGCAGCTCCGCAGACAGCTCAACACCTGTAGCGCCCGCACCAACAATGGCAATGTCTACCGTGCCTTGACCTGAATTAGCATGCAGCTTTAAGAACTGGTTGTTCATTTCAGTACGGAAACGGTGTGCTTGCTCAGGGCTATCAAGGAAAATACAGTTATCACGAACACCTGGCGTGTTAAAGTCATTAGATGTCGAGCCAATCGCCATAACAAGCACATCGTATTCTAATTCACGACGAGGCATTAATAACTCACCATCTTCGTCTTTTAGCTCTTCTAATACGATCACTTTACGTTCACGATCAATGTCCGTCAGGCTACCCATCTGGAAATCAAAATGATGATTTTTCGCATGCGCTCGATAGCTTAATGCATCAACACCTTCATCCAATGAGCCTGTCGCTACTTCGTGTAATAACGGCTTCCACAAGTGGCTCGCTTTACGATCCACTAAAGTGACTGTTGCTCGCCCTTTTCGGCCTAAAGTGCGGCCAAACTTTGTTGCAAGCTCTAAACCACCAGCTCCACCACCTACAATAATAATACGCGTCACACTGACACTCCTTCAAAAAAGAAAAGACTGCTGTTCGAGCTTAAAAACTCCAACAGAAAAATTGGGGGGATTTGTGCCACATGTGGTGACATAGAGGAAGACGGCTAATTCACTGAGTGATAACCCTTGTTTCACAATTTAATGTTATTGGTATTATTTTGGTGGATTATAATCCACTCTTTATTTTGATTTACGCCCGAGTAATTCTACTCTGGTACGTCCTGTTGCATTATATAGTGCTAAGTAAGGTTAGCAACCTTAGTGATAAAGTTAATTGTGTAATTCTTTTTTACAATAAAGGAAAAAGCCAACACTCTTATGTGAATCGTCATTGAAAACAATCACCTTCACTGTGCTGGCTATTTTTATACTGATTGTCTTATCCCAAAGCAGTAAACAATTACGACTCTTTAAATGTTTTCATCGCTTGTAAATGTTGAGAGATTTTCTTAAATTTATGTGTCTCTTTTTCATCCCAAATAAGTTGGTAATACTTTTCAAGTTCAGAGGCTGTTTCCTGGCTATCTCGCACTTCATCATCCCGAGATAAAATCACTAAACAACGTCCTTCATTCTTTGCTCGAAACTTTTCCACACACTTAGTCGCAATGTCCGCATACTCTTCAGGACGATCAATACGGCCTTCCATATTTTGCTCAGGGTGGAGGTTAGGATTAAAAATAACCTGTTTAATTCCGCATAAAAAACCAATGCGCTCAGACCAATACCCACCAAGACCTACTCCACAGATAATTGGGTTTGGGTCATCCGATTGCTCAATGACTTTATGTACCTCTTTTAGCAAGTGCTGCATATCGTGCTTCGGGTGCAAAGTACTGTAGTTAATAAAACGAACATCATCATCAATAAACTGAAGCTGCAGTACCTTTTCGTGATTACCCGGACTTGTTGAATCAAAGCCGTGTAAATAAATGATCATAATAAACCCCTATCCTGAATAATTAAGCGCAATCGTCTTTGTTATTATCATTCAAATCTACCACGGTTTTTATGGTTTTAAAGGGAAATCATTCACTTTTAAGGTCTTATCCACAAGCTACATCAATAAACAGCGGTTAATTTTGAATGATCCCTTGCAATTCACTTTCTAAAGCGCGCAACTCTTTGTCTAAATGCAACCGCTGCTTATCAGATAAAGAGTGATTCAACCTTAACATGACTTCAAAGCGGCGATTAAGGAGCAATGCGGTATTTAAATCATATTTACTCGCACCAATATCAGCCCAATTGACCAACAGCTCTCCGACTTTATGTCCGAACTGTTCGTCGGTATGGCGCAAGCTAATCAACCTTTGAACATCGCTGATCAACTGACTCCGGATACTGTATAACGAAGGCTCAAATTCAATTTGGTAACTGGCAAGCTCTTTTAAAATTCGACGTTGCTTATCTGATGTTTTGCCAATCCACTCTTCCGTTCTATCAATCAGATGCCCTTGCCTCTGTTTTACCTTTCTACTCGTTGGTAATACAGTACGCTCCACCATTTTTTTTTCACTTTTTTGGATTAAGTTCGTTTCTAGTTGGTTAATTTGTTCTTCATCCAACGAAATCAGCATATTACTGACGACATGACTGGCTTGGCGTATGCTATCAAAGCCCCAGTGATTAAACTTATGATAATAACCCTGAATTTGCTGATAGTTTAAAGGCTCTTTCAAATCTTGGCGTAATTCAGCGACTAAATTAGCCAGTGGTGGCAAGGCATTCTCTCGGTGCCATGTAAAAAACTGTTCTAGATCTTCGTCTAATGCTTTTTCTTGGCTGGAATTTAAATCAACGTAATCGGCTAGGTAATAACCAGCCCAAAAAGGAAGGGTTTTATAAATAAGTTTTAAGGTACACGCAGATAAAAGAAAAACCGAAAATAAAACAATAAGTAACCGAGCTGACCTTTTCATTCTCACGCTCCTTATGCTTAAAATTACCCGAGCAGATTAAACAGCAACCCGCTCACTCTATCAGTTCAGCAAGTAAACCTTCATATTGCTCTGCTCTTTGTAAGTATTCATCTTGCTGCCAAAGTTGATAACCCAAGCGAAACCAGAGTGCCCCAAGATAAATAATCCAAGGCTGCCAATGAGCAACAGCATTTTGCCATGGGGTCATATTGCTAATAGAGCGCTGTTGGCAATACTGCTCTATAACAAGATCTGCTTCTAACTCATTCGCAATAATCGTCATGGCCAAATCTTGAGAAGGGTCCCCAAGGCAGGCATATTCCCAGTCGATAACTTTGTATTTCCCTTTGTTATCAACAATATTGTAGTAGCCTAAATCAAAATGACACAATGTGGGCGGAAAACGAAATTGAGTGTCTAGCTGTTCAAAATAAACGACCAGCCTTTTACCTAACTCAGTCTGATTTTCTGGGTGAAGCTGTAACCAATAATGCTGACACCGTTCTTTTATGGATAACAATGGCAGCTCGGTATGAGGTTGTTCGTGAATTTCAGCTAACAAGGAAGGCAATACGGATAAAGCGTGTTTTGCGGGTAACTCAGTCCCATCAGCCCATTCCACCAATAAACCCGAATCAAGCAAAAGCTCTGGCATTGGCGCTAAATCAAGCTCTCTTAATGAATAAAGAGTTTTGTACTCTTGATGACGATTAATATCAAACGCCATTGATATGCTGCTAACAGGCCGCCACACGAATTGACGGCCTTCAGCAGTAATTTTCCAGCAACGGTTACTTAAACCGCCACTAAGAGGCTCTAACTGTGACACCTCAATATGCTGACACAACTCTTTAATACTAGCGTCTAGCTCACAAGCTTGTGCAACTGTGATTGATGATGTCACATGAGGCTCCTTACCAGCCTAATAGGCTCTTTTCTTGCTGTTTGCGGATTTCCGTTTCATCAGCCCATTCGATTAAGCCGCTTTCTAAATCCATTAGACGCATTGTCATCTTATAGTATACATCTTTGTCACTACCTGCGTTTTTCACGATGCTCGATAGGTTACCGTATAGCATGTACTGTGCACCCACCATTTTACCAAACTTAATCGCATGGCTTTGGTTTACTAACTCATCGTTATTTTGAAAGTTTAGTTGCTTACGAACAGATTCGACACGATCCATATCCACAAAACGGAACTTACCAGAGTTCAACATTTTTGTGCTGATGGAATCTGTGATGGACTCTGTATCAATGTGTTCGCTGGTTTTATTTTTAATACGTTCAACAAAAACAATTGGGCGTTTGTTGTAAGTTAAATGTGCAACGGCACCTGAAGACAGCATGCTGTCTGTCATTTCCATCGCAATTTTCTGTAAGTCAGTTGAACCAAACTCAATTGTTGTGGTTTCTGCTTGTTGAGCATCCCCGTAGCTCACTTTATTTGAACAACCACCTAATAAAACCGCTAAACCAAGCAGCGCAACAATGCCTTTTTTCATAATATGTATAACCTTATTTTAATGTAGATCTTATTCTTAGTTACTTGCTTGACGAATCTGAATTCGATACTGAGTCGCCTCTGGGCTTAGTGCCACTTCTTGTACACTGACCGTATCCATACCATGTACAATCAATTGACGCCAAGGAGAATCGCTTCCGTTGATTTCTAAGCCTTGGCCATCATACCAATAAAAGCGATATTGCAAATTTTGGTCGCCGGCATAACGGCTTGTCATGCTAACGATCCCTTGCATCAAGCCATTAATGTGATGGCTACCTGCTTTATTGATCATTAAACGACCACCAAGAACATTGTCTCCAAACACGACTTTTTGTGTATCACTGTCTACGCTGATCCCCGTAGTATGGGCACTACAACCCATTAGCAACACAGACAGTAATAAAGCAGACAACCATTTCATTAGATTTCTCCTAATTTTATTTGCCACCATGTGGTGGAGATTCCTTGTCTTGATGCCCAAATCAGAGTTGTTTTCCCTTTAGACACATCAAATTCCAATTGTTCACCATTCCAACTTAAATGATGTTTCCCAGCACTTAATGCCTTGCTGTAAAGCTGCACCTGAGCAGGTAAAGATTGCCAGCTCCTTGTGTCTGGCTGCTCACTCAAGGTGTTGTATATGTTAAATAATAAATTACCTAGTTCTTCATTACTGGAACCACGAGTTGTTTTTCGTAATCCATCTTTAGCCACAATACGTAAAGCTTGTCTGACTACCATCGCTGGTAACCGTTCAGTGAGATCACGCTCCGCCATCGCATTCACGTTCACCACCGTGCTTCCCACGATATTTTTCTCATCTAGTCGCAGCGGAGACACATCCCTCACCTTCGTATTAGGGTAATAAGGTAAAGCAAGGTTATAAATAGCAGTATTACCATGACTATCATATAAAGGCAGCGGCTGTTTCCAACCTTGCAAAGCCTTAACCACACTTTGCTCGTCAATCACTATCACTCGACCTTGATGACGAGGTAAAGGCTGATATTGGCCATAACGACGGGTAAGCTTAGCTAAATCTTGTTTCATGCCTAACTTAGTTGCCGTACGAAGCGTTGCCTCAATGACCACGTTATTCTCAGGTGCTACCGCTAAAGCCCGTTTGTAATCAATATAAGCGCTGTTTAAGTTCCCTTCTGTTTCATACAGCAAACCTGAATAGAAAAACAGATAACCATTTTGCACTGCTTGTAATGTTTTCCCAGCATTTGGGTAACGCGATAACACACTCCCTAAGTTTGGGGATATGCCCTGCTCTTTTGCTGATTTTTCTGCGGAGCGAAGTTCTTTTTCTCGTTCTTTTCTTGCTTGCTCTTGCACTAAGTTAGCACGCCGAACTTCAACCAAAGCACCTTCTAAATCCCCTTTTTTTAAATAATTAAGGGACAAATAAAGGTGTAAAAAACCAAGCTCATAATCCGATGGTTGGTAGCTTCGTAGATTATCGTTGGTAATAAACGAACCAACTGTATTAGCCGACTCGGAAATAGAAATACTCGCCTGCTGTTGCCACTCTTTTACTGCCGCATCACTGGCATTCAAAGCCGCTAAGCTACCGGGGTAATTAGCGTTTAAAAACTCTAATCGACCGCGCTCCATATTATCTAAAATGTCTCCCGCTACTCCATCTGGTAGCTGATCTATGGCTTGCGCATATTGGCCCGAACTCAACAACTGATACGTAGCGCTGGTTTGTTGTGAATAATGACTAAATAAGTTACCCGCAGATAGGTTCGAACACGCAACCAGACCTGCACTCACCAGAGCAATAAACCCTTGTCGTATTAATTTTGTCATTTTAGAACGATTGGGGCTCCAACACAGAGTCATCTCACCATTACTCCTACTCCCCATTTGATGAAAAGGCAATTCAATAAAAAAGGCCCAATTAGTTAACCTATACCGAGCCTTACTACGTTGTATGTTATCTCAATGTGTTAGCTCACTAACATTGGCCCTAACGGGCGGCCACCCACTAAATGCATGTGAATATGATAAACTTCTTGTCCACCGTGAGAATTACAATTCATGATCACACGGTAACCGTCTTCGGCAATGCCTTCTGCTTCTGCCAGCTTCTTAGCAACAGTAAACAAACGCCCCATTACAAGCTCGTCATCCGCTTCAATGTCATTCATTGTTGGGATCAACTTGTTAGGAATAATCAAAATGTGACTTGGCGCGCGTGGGTTAATATCGCGAATCGCGGTAACCAAATCATCTTGATATAAAATATCTGCTGGGATTTCCTTACGAATAATTTTGCTGAAGATTGTTTCTTCCGCCATAACTTGCTCCATTACTGATTGTTACTGTAGCAGTGAGTATGCGGCAGAAGAGAACCAAAAACAATAATGAACAGCGTTTTAAACAAGGCGTAGTTTAATAAATTGTTGTTACAAATGTCAAATATGTCGGCATGGTCAAAGTATGTTCTTCCGGTAATTATTATTATCCGTAGCTATATTTTTATGACCTCATATTTTAGAAATCACTTTTAAAATCATTTATTGAGTTCATTTTTGCCTTTGGCGACAGCGTTACCAACATTAAGAACAGAGAAATAGGGACATTATGAACACATCTGTAATCCGCCGAATGTATGCGGCTTTTACGATGATCGTGGTACTTTTTATCACGACCGTTGTAATGATGCTTAATAGTACAGGCACAATCCACACTCAATTAGAGTCGGTAACAACCACTTCCATGCCCCTTGTTACCTTATCAAACCAAACCAGTGTTCAATTACTGGCCGCAGACAAATCCTTCAAAGATTACTTAACAAGCCAAGAACCAGAAAGAATGGCTGAGGTGAAAAAGAATTTTTCCTCTGCTCATCAAGAATTCAAAGCCGCATTAGCTAACCTACAACGCGCTACTGATACCAACCCAACTCTAAGCTCTCAACTCTCTGCGCTACTCAAGCTTGAACAACGTTATTTTTCAGAAGCAGAAACAGCGATGAGCAACTACCAATCTATGCTGTCTGCGCAAGCACTTGGCCAGCAGGCATCTAGACAATTTCAGCAATTGCATACCGAGCTGAGTGTTCGCATGAAAGAATATGTGGATGATCAAAACAGCATCTCGGTCAAAGTCATGGCCAAAAGCTACTTTTTAAAACTAAAAGATGCTGAGGTCGTCACGTCTGATGCATTAGCCAGCAGCGATGAAGAGTTCGTCAAAAAAGCGGTAACCAAAAACAAAAAAGCCGTCACTCACCTAAACTACGCCTATCGAGGCCTAACCACCCAGCTCCCTGCATTAAAGAGTGTCTTTGATAAATCCGTAAACCAATTTAGCCAAGATGTGGGGAAAAAAGGTGGCGTGCTCGACATTCACTTTAACTACATCCAATCGAAAAATAAGCTCTACGCTAATATCGCCACCCTAGCGGCTGAAATTGACAACGCAATCACCTTACTGGATGCGTTTAATGATGAAGCCAACCGCCAAATGACAGCAAGCCTTCAAGAAGCAGAAAAGGCTTATGATCAAGGGTTTTCTCGTGCAATCGCCCTAGGGGTTATCGTTTCTTTACTTTCCGCAGGCATTGGATGGAGTATTGCGCAAAGCGTTCGCGTGCCTTTAAAGCGAACCTTACTCACCTTAGAAGCCCTGACCAATGGCGACATGACCCAGCGTATTGAAATAAAACACAACAACGAATTTGCGCAACTCGGTAAGTTTATCAATACACTTGCTGATAACTTGCAAGGGATCTTAATAAAGCTCAATAAGGCTTCTGATGAACTGACAGCCGTTGCAGCAAAAAACCAAACTATTACCGCCACCGCTCAACAGCAGCTTAATGAACAAAGAGAGCAAACTGGAGGTGTAGCTGCGGCCATGACCCAAATGGAGCACTCCGTTCATGAAGTTGCTCAAAGCTCTCAAAGCTCATTAGAAAAGGTGCACCAAGTGGAAGCCGCATCTGAAACGGGTAGAACCGTCATGAGCAGTAATATTTCAACCGTTCGTCAGCTTTCTAACCGACTGGATGAATCGGTGCAAGCCGTGAGCAATTTACAGCACATGAGCAGCGAAATAGGCTCAATTTTAGATGTTATAAGAAACATTGCCGATCAAACCAACCTACTGGCTCTTAATGCGGCCATTGAAGCAGCACGAGCAGGAGAGCAAGGAAGAGGCTTTGCGGTAGTTGCCGATGAAGTCCGTGTGCTTGCCAAACGAACGACGGATTCAACCTCTGAAATTGAATCAATGATCAGTAACCTACAATCTAGCTCTCACAAGGCAACCCGAGTGATTGAAAGCTGTGTGTCAGACATGGAGCAAAGCGTTTCTCAAGCTTCTGATGCCAATGGTGCAATGGAAGAAATTCAAGCCCTCATTTTAGAGATTAGCCAAATGAGCAGCCATATTTCACAAGCTGCCGCTGAACAAACAGCGACCAGTTCAGAAATTGCCCGCAGTTTGGAGGGAATAAGCAGCATTTCTGATGAAAACTATGCGGCCATGAATCAAGTCTCTCAAGCCAGTCACAAACTGGATGAACTGGCTAGCCAGCAGAATGAGCTTGTTCACCAATTTAAGCTGTAAGATCCCTTCCATATAACTGCGTTTTCCCTGCTCTAACCAACAAAAAAGCGAAGCCACAATCGGGCTTCGCTTTTATTTTTTACAGCGTCTTATCAATTCAAAGACCTAATTACCATCAATCAATATAAATACCTGAACTCGATACTTTACTCCCCCTTTAAGCGGACCTAACGTCGTTAGAATCGCCACAGTAGAGGCAAGATGAAGTAAACAACTAGCACTCTGCGCTAGCTGCTTATTTTCATATTAAGCTGGTACTTTCACTCGATGGAAAATTCGGTAAAGCACAGGAACCACAATCAATGTTAATACTGTTGCGAAACCTAATCCGAACATAATAGTAACGGCCATGGGTTTAAAGAAAATATCAGGTAACAATGGGATCATACCTAAAATGGTCGTAATCGCTGCCATACACACTGGTCGAACACGACTTAATGACGCGTCAACCACCGCTTTATAAGGCTCTTTGCCTGAATGCATTTCGATTTCTATTTGATCCAGTAGAACAATACCATTTTTTAGCAGCATCCCTGTTAAACTCAAGAACCCAAGTAGGGCCATAAAGCCAAATGGTGTATCGAGTAACAACAAGCCACATGACACCCCAATTACCGCCAACGGAACCGTTAACCAAACGATCAATGGCTCTTTAACAGAATTAAACAAGAACACGGTAATCAGGAACATGAACAAGTAACCCATTGGCATTGTTTGGAACAACGATGCTTGAGCTTCCCCAGACGACTCATATTCACCACCCCACTCCAAGCTGTAACCAGAAGGGAACTCAATGGCTTCAATTTGTGGCTGTAAACGCTTTTGTAAACTAGCGGCTGTTTCCTGACCAAGTGGATCAGGGTCCGCCATGATAGTTAACATACGCTTACGGTTTTTACGTACCACTAGTGGGTCTTCCCAACGTAAGTCATAACCAAGGATCACTTGCTGTAAAGGAATATACTGGCCTAGAGCTGGGCTCCAAATTTTCATACCTTCAATAGAGTTTACATCTACACGCTCGGTTTCTGGTAAACGGGCAACAATTGGCATTAGGGTCGTGCCATCACGATAAACACCAACCGATTTGCCTGAGAACGTCATTTCCAGTAGCTCATCAACATCCGCTTTGGTAATACCGTAACGGCGTGCTTGGCTTTCATTAAATTTAGGCTCTAACACTTTGGTACGTTCGCGCCAATCATGACGAATATTATGAGCACCTGCGTCAGCGTGCATCACATCCATAACTTGTGCAGCCAAAGTTCTCAGTACCGTTGGATCAGCACCAACAATGCGAGCTTCAATTTTTGAACCAGAGCCTGGGCCTAATTCAATACGTTTTAATTTGTACTGAATTTCAGGAAATTGTGTTTCCACACGTTCACGGAAACGCGCCATTAGTGGCTCTAACACTTCATAGCTGCTTACACGCGTGACGATCTCACCATAAGCGCCATAGCTTTTTTCAGGAGCATACGTCAGCATAAAACGTTGTAAGCCTTTACCTGCTGTCGTGGTTACGTGTTCCACTTCAGTTTGCTCTGATAACCAACTTTCTAACGCTTTTAACTTAGTATTTGTCGCTCGAATGTCCGTACCTTCTGGCATCCAAACATCAACTAAGAACAGAGGCGTGGTAGAAGATGGGAAGAAGGACTGCTTCACTTTTGTAAAGCCGTATAAGCTAGCGCCTAAAGCCACAATTAAGAAAAACACCGTTAGCCATGCACGGTTCATACAGAATTCAAGGAATTTCTTGTATATCACGAACACCATACCATTGTATGGTTCTGCCTCTACCACTTCCCCTTCCGCATTGCTTTCAGGATCTTTAAAGAACAGTGAGGCAAAGAATGGAGTTAATGAAATAGCAGTAAACCAACTCAGCATTAATGAAATCAGCAGAACAGTAAACAAGGTTCCACAATATTCACCGGTCGCATCTGCTGACAAGCCAATTGGTGCAAAAGCAGTAACGGCAATCACAGTTGCACCAAGTAATGGCCACTTGGTCTGAGTAACAATATCTGTAGCAGCCTGCATTCTGGTTCGGCCTTTTTGCAAGCCAATCAAAATACCTTCTACCACCACAATGGCGTTGTCCACCAGCATACCTAATGCAATCACTAACGCACCAAGTGAAATACGTTGTAAATCAATCTGGTAGTACTTCATAAAGACAAAAGTACCTGACACCGTCAGTAGCAGAATCAAGCCGATAAGAACGCCAGATTTAATACCCATAAAGAACAACAGCACAACGATAACGATCGCAACCGCTTGAGCTAAGCTGATAACGAAACTGCTAACCGATTTATCGACTTCTTTAGGCTGGCTGTACACTTCACCAATATCAATCCCAATCGGTTGTTGATATTTTAATTCAGCAAGGCGCTGATCAACCAACTTGCCAATTTCAACAACATTCACACCGCTGCTGAACGAGATCCCCACATTAAGAGCAAAGTTACCGTTATAATTGATGATGTTCGTCGGTACTTCGATGTAGCCTCGTTTAATTTCAGCTACATCACGAAGATAAAGCGCCCCTTCCGTTCCTCCTTCAGTAATAATTAAATCACCCAGCTGCTCCACATCATTAAACTCGCCCGTTGGATGAATTTGAATGTACTCAGAGCCAACTCGTACTGCACCAGCATTAGAAACGGCATTTTGAGTAGATAGTAAGCTATAGATAGTGTTCGGTGATATACCTAAATTACCTAATCGCTTCATCGAAATTTCAATGAAAACTTGCTCTTGCTGAGCACCCGAGACCGAAACTTTACCCACTCCATCAATTAGCTCTAACTCACGGCGTAAGTAATCAACATAATCTAATAATTCTTTATAGGAATAACCTTTACCCGTCACGGCCAAAAGAATACCGAATACGTCACCAAAATCATCAATCACACTAGGATCATTCACCCCTGGTGGCAGCTGAGCTTTCAAGTCATTGACTTTCCGGCGAAGTTCATCCCAAATTTGTGGCAAGTCATCAGGGCCATAGTTATTTTTCATGGTCACTGTAATTTGAGACATACCACGACTGGAAATAGAATTAACTTCATCCACATAGCTTAATTGCTGGATGGCTTTTTCCAGTGGGTAAGTGACCTCTTCTTCCACTTGAAGCGGGGTAGCGCCTGGATATGAAGTGACAACCATGGCATCTTTAATGGTGAAGGCAGGATCTTCCAATCGACCCAACCCAAAAAAAGCAGAGATACCACCGATTAAAAAAATCAATGCGAGCATCCAACTTATCACGCTGTTTTTAATGAAATAGGCGGCAATGCCCTGTCCCTGATTCATTATTGTGCCTCCTGCTTAGACAGCTGAACTGTCATACCATCACGTAATCGTGAAACTCCTGCAATCACAATACGATCTCCTTGATTGATCCCTTTCACAACTCGGACTCCACCACTGCTTACCTTGTTTGTCACAACAGGCTGCTTAGTCACCACGTTTTGATCGTTAATCACCCAAACGTATTTTTCTAAGCTATTTAATTTGTCACCATCAGCATTAAAAATTGCTTCTATAGGAATGGAAATACCTTCGGGGGTATTAATTCCAACCTCCTTGCTGTCGGTTGTTACTTCCACTGCCATGCCATCTAAAATGAATTTATCTTCTGGCATTGGCATGGTTAGCGTAACCATATACGAACCAGATGCCGGATCGGGCTCAGTGGTAAACTCTTTTATTTTCGCTATGTATTCTGAGCCATTATCGAGACGCACGATCGATTCAATCGTATCAATCACTTTTGCATCAGGCTGATTTGCATAAACTTTGTCTGGGACTTGCAGCATAATGTCTACGTCTGTCGTGCTGTGAATATTCACAACTTGCTGACCAACTTGAACATTCTCAAATTCTTCAACCGACACACGTGAAATAACCCCATCGGCTGGTGCTCGTAATGAGGTAAAGCTTAATCTCAAATTGGCTAAATCTAGTTCAGCTTTCGCAATTTTTCGCTGAGCAGCCAGCTCATCAAATTGAGATTTCGCTAAAAGCCCTTTATCAACTAAAGGTTTTGAACGCTTGTATTGGCTATTCGCAACCGAGTAACGTGCTTTTGCATCATCTACGGCTAAGCGATAATCTGTCGTATCAATACTGGCGATTAACTGGCCTTTAGTAACAAAATCACCCGCTTTTACAACCAGCTTTTGAATCTCACCAGCCACTCGAAAACTCAGATGAGAACGATCGGCTGCGGTAGCCACAGCAGGAAAATACAACTTATCGGCCGTCGCTTGATCATTAACGTTATACGCTGTCACAATCGGCAGTGACATTTCCGTTTGTTGTGCAGGAGGCGTACAGCCAGAAAGCACAAGTGCGCTGGTGATCAGGCTGATTGGAAATAAAAATTTCATGTTATAGCCCTCGCTCCTTAATCCATTCACGTACCTTCATGCCTTCTACCAAGTCCGTTACACCGGAAGAAATAATCTGATCGCCATCTTGTAAGCCATCAATGACTTGTCGTTTCTCATTCAAGGCTACTTTTACTTTTTCGATACGGCCTTGATCATCAACACGCCAAACCCATGTCTCGCCATTCTGTTCAATTAACGCCGCTTTCGGTAAACGGCCACTTTTCCCTTTTGGAATCGTCAACTTAATCTGACCAGACATGCCAGGTAACACCCCTAAATCACTTGGGCGACTCATTACCGTCGTCACTTTATAGCTGTTCGTATTGGGGTTTGCTTCCGTATCAATTTCTTGAAATTCCACCGGAAAACTGCGCTTTGGAAACGCATCAAACGTCACCTGAGCGTCAATGTCCTCTCCATAGCTAAAACGCTGTAAAAGGTGATCAGGTAATTGGAACACAGCATTCAGCACTTGGTTAGTTTGAATATGCATAACATCTTGCTTTGCACCGACATATTCAAAATTTTCAAAAGAAATAATCGAGATAGCCCCGTCATAAGGAGCCTGAAGCTTGGTGTAGCTCAAATTAGCACTGGCTTGATCTAAGGCAGCACGAGCTTCCGTCAAGCTCGCTTTTGCTGAATCAAAATCTTGTTCAGAAACGACTTTATCTTTACGTAACTTGGCTATCCGTTTGAACTGCACTTCGGCCAATTCATAGTTCGCCTGAGCTTGCTTTTTTAATAAAGAGTATTCATCAGAATTCAAAGCGGCGAGCTCTTGGCCTTTTTTCACTAACTCGCCCGCGTGTACAGAAAGACTCGCTAATTGCCCCGGAACACGAAACGCTAATACAGCCTTATCACCAGCCTCAACGATGACAGGAAAGGTACGGTGTGAAGCATGATCCCCCACCGATACAGTAAACATTTTAGCCGGGCGAGATTCGGGTTCAGGGATCACCTGTTCCTTTTTTTCGCACCCAACTAACAAGCTAGCACTAACGAGCGTAGCTAAAACCATCTTGCTATACATAAGGGCTCAATCCTTGACACATATTGATTCAATTTATACTTATAGATCAAAGTAGAAGAATAAATCAGATAGTGCTATCTAACTACTCTAAAATTCAACTATTTACCAACATACCCGCAACCACTGTAAGTTAGAGTATGGTATATAAACATAATGAGTAGAAATCATTCACAATAATTAATAGATTTGTTATTACATAAAAAAAGGAGCTCAAAAGCTCCTTTTTTAATTCAGCTGAATCAATCAACTTGTTTAATTAACCCAAATGGCTAGGCATCCATCTCAGCAATTTTTACTTTCCAAGTATCAGGGCCCATTTGATGTGCATTTTGACCAGAAGAGTCTACCGCAACAGTGACAGGCATGTCTTCCACTTCAAATTCATAAATTGCTTCCATACCCAAATCTTCAAAAGCTACTACACGTGCTTTTTTAATTGCTTTAGCCACCAAATATGCCGCGCCGCCTACTGCCATTAAATAAACCGCGTTATGCTCTTTAATGGATTCAACCGCTTTAGGGCCACGTTCAGCTTTACCAATCATACCGGTTAAGCCACATTCACCCAGCATCATGTCCGTGAATTTATCCATACGCGTTGATGTGGTCGGGCCAGCAGGACCAACGACTTCATTACCCACGGCATCAACAGGGCCAACGTAATAAATAAAGCGATTATTAAAGTCTACGCCTTCAGGTAAACCTTCACCCTTTTCTAACATACCTTGAATGCGTTTATGTGCAGCATCACGGCCCGTTAAAATCTTGCCTGAAAGCAGAACAGTTTCACCAGTTTTCCATTCTTGTACGTCTTCTTTTGTCACTTCATCTAAATTGACACGGCGAACATTTTCACCCACTTCCCAAGTCACTTCTGGCCAATCTTCTAATTTTGGCGCTTCAAGTTCAGCAGGGCCTGTACCGTCTAATGTAAAGTGCACATGACGTGTCGCCGCACAGTTCGGGATCATACATACTGGCTTAGAAGCTGCGTGTGTTGGTGCTGTCTTAATTTTAATATCAACAACCGTGGTTAAACCGCCTAAGCCTTGCGCTCCAATACCTAGCTTATTTACACGGTTAAAAATATCTAAACGTAGCTCTTCTTCGGCATTTTGTGGGCCACGCTCGATCAATTCATGAATATCGATGTGCTCCATTAAAGACTCTTTTGCAAGCACCGCTGCTTTCTCAGCCGTGCCGCCAATACCTATGCCCAGCATACCCGGTGGACACCAGCCTGCGCCCATTGTTGGTAATGTTTTTTCCACCCACTCTGCAATATCATCAGATGGATTTAGCATCACCATTTTAGTTTTGTTTTCAGAACCGCCGCCCTTCGCAGCGATTTGAATTTCAACTTTATTGCCTGGCACCATATCGATATGAACCACCGCTGGCGCATTATCTTTGGTGTTTTTACGCGCACCAGCAGGATCAGCAACAACTGAGGCACGTAACGGGTTATCAGGGTTGTTGTACGCTTGACGCACCCCTTCATCAACCATCTCTTGCACTGTCAGATCGCTTTCCCACTGTACGTTCATGCCGATTTTTACAAAACAAGTTACAATACCAGTATCTTGACAAATTGGACGGTGGCCTTCTGCCGACATTCTTGAGTTAATCAAGATCTGGGCAATGGCGTCTTTTGCTGCCTGACTTTGCTCTTTGTTGTACGCCTTTTCTAGCGCTTGGACAAAATCAAGTGGGTGGTAGTACGAAATATACTGAAGCGCATCAGCAACGCTGCTGATCACATCTTCTTTGCGGATGACAGTCATAAATGCCTCTTTTTTGATTATTATGCTTCCCTGACGCTCTAAGTAAGTTGCTTCCAGGAAACTTATAATGCATTTGGCCACGTGAGCATCACCAAATGTCATCCTAGAGCGTCGTTAGTGCTGCTTTTTATGATACTCTTGCCAGCAATTTAGCGCTATTAGCCAATGTAACGTTTGTCACAAAAAAGAAAATGAATTGCAAATTAAAATCAACTCTCACATTCCAAGAGCTTGAATACAATCACAGGAATATCCTTGATTTTTTTGAGCCTATTTCAAATCTTCCTTGGGCAATGCTGCTACGATCAGCGGCAGAGCAACATCCTGATAACCGTTTTGATATTTTAGTCGCCGATCCTGTGGCGACGTTAGTCACTCATGGCAACAACACGCAAATTTGTGTCAATGGCAAGCAGACTGTAAACAGTGACCAAGATCCTTTCGCCTTACTTGGGCACTATAAAATGCGTTTATTACCTGATTTGCCAGTCAGTGATGATTTACCTTTTCTTGGTGGCGCGTTAGGCTATTTTAGCTATGACTTGGGCCGACGTGTCGAAGCTATGCCCTCTTCCGCTGAACATGATATTCCTACTGCTGATATGGCCATTGGATTGTATGATTGGGCTCTTATTGCTGATCATAAGTTAAAAAAACTGACTTTGGTTCAACCTCACGGTGCCGATCGCCTCCACTGGCTTGAAAGCTTTGCTCAAATACACCAACCGACTACAAGGTTTGCGCTTACTTCTCCTTGGCAAGCCAACATGAGCAAAGAGGTCTACACACAGAAATTTAACCAAGTCCAAGAATACTTGCGATCCGGTGACTGCTACCAAATTAACTTAACACAGCGCTTTAAAGCTCAGTATGAAGGGAGTGAATGGCTCGCCTATAAACAATTAGAACAAGCCAACCAAGCGCCATTTTCTGGTTTTATTCGCACACCAGAAGCAACCATTCTTTCTATTTCCCCAGAGCGTTTTTTACAATTAGAACAACAAGCGATCCAAACTAAGCCAATTAAAGGCACTCGCCCAAGAAGCTCTGATCCTAAGCTAGATACCGAATATGCCAAGGATTTACAGCAAGCGGAAAAAGATCGTTCTGAAAACCTCATGATTGTGGATCTCCTGAGAAATGACATTGGCCGAGTCGCCAAACCGGGCTCGGTATCGGTTCCTCATTTATTTGAGATTGAAAGCTTCCCAGCAGTACATCACCTTGTCAGCACGATCACAGCGACATTAGATGATAAGTATCAAGCAGAAGATTTACTACGAGCCTGCTTCCCTGGAGGCTCTATTACCGGTGCCCCTAAAATTCGTGCCATGGAAATCATTGAAGAGTTAGAACCTCATCGTCGTAATGTCTACTGCGGCAGCATTGGTTATATTAGCCGCTGCGGTAAAGTGGACACCAGCATTACTATAAGAACCTTAATTGCTCATGAACAAAACTTACATGCTTGGGCTGGTGGAGGCATTGTTGCTGACAGTCAAGCTGACGCAGAATATCAAGAAACTCTGGACAAACTGAGTCGAATTCTGCCAGTGTTAGAGTAACCCCTCCGAAATAAGCACTCAGGAGGGAGTAACAAATGGAGTTGTTATGGATAAAGAAACCCTCTTGAGTCGCTTTGTACTTACCCCGTCGTCCCCTTACGACAAACTCAGCCTGCTACGGGCGAAACAGCACAACCTTAATGTCGACAACCTACGTCAAGCGGCTGTTTTGATCCCTTGCGTCGTACGAAAAAGTGGTATTAATGTCATTCTCACCAAACGTGCACTCCATTTACGCCATCACCCAGGGCAAATTAGTTTCCCCGGAGGCAGTTACGAGCAAAGTGATGATAGCCTAATCACAACAGCTATCCGAGAAACAGAAGAAGAGATTGGGATTTCATCTCAGCATATCGAGATCATTGGAAACCTACCTAAACTACCCACCATCAGTGGTTTTATTGTTACTCCATATTTAGGGCTGATTTCTAGCCAATACAAAACTCAAATAGACCACCAAGAAGTGATGGACGTTTTTGAAGTTCCGGGGCAACATTTACTCAATCCTAGCAACCTTGTTCAACAACAATTTTACACAAATGGATCCACTCATAACATCTACTCAATATCTTATAATGAGCATGCCATCTGGGGCGCTACAGCCCAGATAATACGGAGCCTCCAGCAACAAGTCTGGCATGAGTAAATCTAACTTTAATCATTAGTTTTCTTTATCTGTGGCACATAAAATACGTGACTCAGATCACCTTTAATTGTACTATGAATACGAGCTGTTTCATTTATCGATCCAGGTCATAGTATTATCTCCCTAATACAGTGAGAATCCCCACCGTTCCGTAATTCCTGTTCCTGTTTCAAACTAATGAGTATCAAATATGCAAACTGTTTCTAAAACAGCATCAACCCATGTTGCTAAAGCAAAATGGACGTATAAAGATTTTACTTGGGCCCTTTCACTTTTCGGCACCGCTGTAGGTGCAGGTGTTCTTTTCCTTCCAATTAAAGCAGGTGCAGGTGGTTTCTGGCCTCTTGTAATTCTTGCCCTGATTGCAGCACCAATGACTTGGTTTGCACACAAAAGTCTTGCTCGCTTCGTACTTTCGGCGAAAAACCCAGAAGCAGATATCACTGACACTGTAGAAGAACACTTTGGTAAAGCTGGCGCAAACCTAATCACTTTTGCTTACTTTTTTGCGATTTACCCTATCGTTCTCATCTACGGTGTCGGTATCACGAATACCGTTGACTCTTTCATGGTAAATCAACTGGGTATGGAATCTATTCCACGCTGGTTACTGTCAGGTGTGCTAATTACACTTATGACTTGTGGTGTGGTTTTCGGTAAAGAGCTAATGCTTAAAGCAACATCAGCAATGGTATACCCTCTGGTATTCATCCTACTGGCGCTTTCTGTGTACCTAATCCCTGATTGGAACACATCAATGATCTCTGTAAGCCCAGACTGGAGCTCAATGCCTTCTGTTGTATGGCTAGCAATTCCTATCATTGTTTTCTCATTCAACCACAGCCCTGTGATCAGCCAGTTCTCAAAAGAACAACGTCGTGTATACGGTGACAATGCAGTAGCAAAAACTGACATGATCACTGGTGGTGCAGCGATGATGCTAATGAGCTTCGTGATGTTCTTCGTATTCTCTGTAGTACTTTCTCTATCTCCAGAGCAACTGGCGACAGCTCAAGAGCAAAACATCAGCGTGCTTTCTTACCTAGCTAACGTACATGAATCGCCTCTGATTTCTATCCTTGGCCCTATCGTAGCCTTTGCAGCAATCACTTCGAGCTACTTCGGTCACTTCTTAGGTGCTCATGAAGGTCTAGTTGGTTTAGTAAAATCACGTTCTCAAGCGCCAGTGACAACTATTGAAAAAGCATCTCTTGCTTTCATCGTTATCACAACTTGGATCGTGGCAATCATTAACCCAAGTATCCTAGGTATGATTGAAACTATGGGTGCACCAATGATTGCAGCCATCCTATTCCTTATGCCTGTGTTTGCTATGTACACCGTGCCAGCAATGGCTAAGTACAAAACAGCAACACCTGTTCGTATTTTCACAGCACTTTGTGGTGTTGCGGCCATTACTTCTGTAATCTACGGCGCGTTATAAATTATAACGACAATAATGATAATAAAGGGCCTCCATAAATTATGGGGGCTCAATTCGAGGTAATAAACATGATTAGCGTTTTTGACATCTATAAAATTGGCGTCGGCCCTTCTAGTTCTCATACTGTAGGACCTATGAAAGCTGGCAAAGAATTCATTGATGATTTACGCAGCATGGGAAAATTGCGAGACATCACTAAAATAACTGTTGATGTTTACGGCTCGCTCTCTTTGACTGGCAAAGGTCACCACACTGACATTGCTATCATTATGGGTTTGGCAGGGAATAGCCCAGAGCACGTTGATATTGATTCTATTCCGGGCTTCATTGCTCGTGTAGAAGAAACCGAGCGCTTACCTGTCGGTATGCATTGCCACACGGTTGAATTTCCAAAAGATGGTGGAATGAACTTCCACACAACAAACTTGGATCTGCATGAAAACGGCATGCAAATTCACGCGTGGATCGGCGATGAACAAGCTTATTCTAAGACCTATTACTCAATCGGCGGTGGTTTCATCGTTGATGAAGAAAACTTCGGTAAAGAAGACGAAGATAAGATTCAAGTTCCGCACGACTTTAACACTGCCGAAGAGCTGGTTAATAAGTGTAAAGAGTCTGGGTTATCTGTTAGCGCATTAGTCATGGAAAATGAGCGTGCGATCAATGCAGAAGACGAAATTAAAACGTACTTTGCGAATATCTGGAAAACCATGCGTGAATGTATGGACCGTGGTATGAACGAAGAAGGCGTTTTACCTGGTCCACTGCGTGTGCCTCGTCGCGCAGCTGCTCTTCGCCAACAGCTTATCACCTCTGAAAAACTGTCTAACGACCCAATGACAGTAGTGGATTGGGTGAACATGTACGCGTTTGCTGTTAATGAAGAAAACGCCGCTGGTGGCCGTGTAGTTACCGCACCAACAAACGGCGCATGTGGTATTGTTCCTGCTGTTTTGGCTTACTACGACAAATTCATTCAGTCTGTTGGCCCTAAAGAGTACACTCGCTACTTTGCGGCTTCTGGCGCGATTGGTGGTCTGTACAAGCAAAATGCTTCCATCTCAGGCGCGGAAGTAGGCTGTCAAGGTGAAGTGGGTGTAGCTTGTTCTATGGCTGCTGCTGGCCTTGCAGAGCTGATGGGTGGTAGCCCAGAGCAAGTATGTATGGCTGCTGAAATTGGCATGGAGCACAACTTAGGATTAACTTGTGATCCAGTAGCAGGCCAAGTTCAAGTACCTTGTATTGAGCGTAATGGTATTGCTGCAGTAAAAGCAATTAACTCATCTCGTATGGCGCTACGTCGTGCCTCTGATCCACGTGTATCTCTTGATAAAGTTATCGAGACTATGCTGGAAACAGGTAAAGATATGAATGCAAAATACCGTGAGACTTCTCAAGGTGGCCTAGCCATCAAAGTAATGTGTTAATCTCTCGGTTTACTTACTGAAAAATAAAACGCCAGCTTGGTATAAGCTGGCGTTTTTTGTAGGTGGTTATCTTTAATTTTTACGACTCTTTTGGCCCAGTGTAGATACAGCCCGCTGTACAAGTTTCTTTAATTTCTACTTTGCTCAGCTGTGCCAAGCTAGGCTTTAGTTCATTCCAAATCCAAGCTGCTAATACTTCGCTGGTTGGATTTTCTAAGCCAGGAATATCATTTAGGTAATAATGGTCTAAACGATCGTAGATTGGCTTAAATGCCGCTTTAATTTCTGAAAAGTCAATAATCCAACCTGTATGTGGATCCACTTCGCCAGCAACATATAAGCGGACTAAAAAAGAATGACCATGCAAGCGACCACACTTATGACCTTCCGGCACATGAGGAAGTTTGTGGGCAGCTTCAAACATAAATTCTTTATACAGCTCGGTGGTCATACAGTTTCTCTCATTGTAATAAATGGTTCATCATTTTAGGCAGTGGATGCTACTGAAAACCACTCAATAGCTCAAGTAATACAGCAAAAAAGCCATCCAACAGCCCCATAAGCCTCTTCGAAAAACATCACTGTACTCCATAAGTTGCATGTTATATGTCACACTTCATCATCTCAGATATTAAACAGATGTCGCATAATTGTTATTATTTAGCTTACAAATAATAAGGATATTAACGAGTGTTTCTGTATGCAGCTCACCATCACGAATAAGCTACTTTTAACCCTTTTCACTATATTCACTCTTGTTTTAAGCTTTTCCCTCTTTTACCAATACAACCAGCAAAAACAACTGATTGACGACATTCTATCTGAACAGTTGCAGGACAAAGCCAGCAATTACTTCGATAGCCTAAACATGATGATGTTGACTGGTACTATGCTGCAAAAAGAAACATTACGTGAAAAAATCCTCTCTCACTCAGGCATAGAAGAAGCGCGTATTGTTCGTGGTGAAGGGATCACTAATGTTTTTGGTCCAGGCTTAGCGGGACAGCAAGCGCAAGATGACATCGACAGGCGATCTCTGTTGGGAGAAACCATCGTTGAGCCTATCACTGCCGATTGGGGGAAAGGCTTAGTGATAACACTGCCAATGAAAGCAAGCAGCAATTACCGAGGCACCAATTGTTTAAGCTGCCATATGGTTAATGAAGGCGACGTTCTAGGCGTTGTTAGGCTTGAGTATAACCTTACCGACATTAACAAAGTCGTGAACAACAAAACACTCATTGCTGGCCTTATCATGGCAGTCATCGCCTTTCTTGGGTTTATTTTTACCCTTTACATTATTCGCCGCATTATTGTCAGCCCACTTAAAAAGCTTTCACGGACAATGATGCAAACCAGCCTGCATAAAGATTTGACTCATAGGCTCAATAGTAATCGCACTGATGAGATTGGTGAACTCAGCCACAGCTTTGATCGGTTACTGGATAGCTTTTCTCATAGCCTAAGCCAAGTTCAAACCACCTCACATGCGCTTTCTAATGCTGCAACCGAACTCATTCATGTTTCTCATAACACCAATAGTGCCGCAGACAGCCAACGTCATGAAACCAAACAAGTGCTCCAAAGAATAAATGACATGCAGCAGCAGCAGCTCAACGTTGAACACCGCACTACAGAGGCTGCCACTTTAAGTGAACAGGTAACTGCATCTTCTAAAGCAGGTACCACGCTCGCTCACACCGCGAGTACAGACATCAGCAGCTTGGTTGCAGATATTGAACAAGTAAAAGACCAAATAAATAGCCTAAACAGTCAAAGTAGCCAAGTTTCTTCCATTGTAGAGGTCATACAAAGCATCGCAGAGCAAACTAATCTTTTGGCTTTGAATGCGACTATTGAAGCTGCACGAGCAGGTGAACAAGGCAGAGGGTTTTCTGTGGTAGCCGATGAAGTTAGGCACCTTGCAAGCCGTACTCGTGATGCAACCAACGACATCCAAACCATCATAACTCAGTTCCAAACTGACAGTAATGAATCAGTTCTTACCGTTGATAATACCTGTCATACCGCACATCAGCGCTCAGAAATGATCGAAAATCTATCTTTAGCGCTCAATGAAATGGTTCAGCAGACGCAAATCGTTCATCAACATGCCAATGACATTAAAAGCCAATCAAGTATTCAATCTGAACTCAGTGGCGAAGTGAAAACAAAAATAGAATTAATTACCGAACACGCCAACGCCACCTCTGACTACGCCTCGCAAAGTGAAGCGATCAGCGTAAATCTTGAGCAGCTATCAGAGCAATTAGAACAATTACTTAATCAATTTACCCTTTCAGGTCATCACAAGGCTTGAAGCTTGATATAAGACAGGTAATATGGTCTCTTTGGAATGTATTTTAATAAGCATGAATGTTCAGCAAGCAAAATACGCTGAATAGTATGTGCCTCAACGGAGAATAATCTAAGCATGACTTACGCGCCTGTAAAAGACGTACTTGGCGGCAAGCTAGCGGTAGACAGTGAAGTAACTGTTCGCGGCTGGATCCGTTCACGTCGTGATTCCAAAGCTGGAATCTCTTTCCTTGCCATTTATGACGGCTCTTGTTTCGACCCGATTCAGGCCGTGGTCCCAAATGAGTTAAATAATTACCAGGAAGAAGTATTAAAACTGACAACTGGTTGCTCTGTTGAGGTCACTGGTAAAATCGTTGAATCTCCGGCTAAAGGCCAAGATTTTGAACTAGCAGCAACTGACGTTAAAGTTGTTGGTTGGGTTGAAGACGCTGAAACCTACCCAATGGCGAAAACTCGTCACTCTATCGAGTACCTTCGTGAAGTAGCACACCTACGTCCACGTACAAACGTAATCGGTGCAGTTGCACGTGTTCGTAACTGTCTGTCTCAAGCGATTCACCGTTTCTACCACGAGCAAGGCTTCTTCTGGGTATCTGCTCCACTGATCACAGCTTCTGATGCAGAAGGCGCAGGTGAAATGTTCCGCGTTTCTACGCTGGACATGGAAAACCTACCTCGCACAGAGAAAGGCGATGTTGATTACAACGAAGACTTCTTCGGTAAAGAGACATTCCTAACCGTATCTGGCCAGCTAAACGCAGAAGCATACGCTTGTGCACTAAGCAAAGTGTATACGTTCGGCCCGACTTTCCGTGCTGAAAACTCAAACACAAGCCGCCACCTAGCCGAATTCTGGATGGTTGAGCCTGAAGTTGCATTCGCAGACCTAGACGACGTTGCTAAGCTGTCTGAAGACATGCTTAAATTCGTATTCAAAGCAGTACTTGAAGAGTGCCGTGATGACCTTGAGTTCTTCGCTCAACGCATCGACAAAGAAGCGATCACTCGTCTAGAGCAATTCGTATCTTCTGACTTCGCACAAGTAAACTACACTGACGCAATCCAAATTCTTCTAGATTCAGGTCGTGAGTTCGAATTCCCTGTTGAGTGGGGTATCGACATGTCTTCTGAGCACGAGCGTTTCCTAGCGGAAGAGCACTTTAAAGCGCCTGTAATCGTTAAAAACTACCCGAAAGACATCAAAGCATTCTACATGCGTGCGAACGATGACGGTAAGACAGTAGCCGCAATGGACGTACTAGCACCAGGCATCGGTGAAATCATCGGTGGTTCTCAGCGTGAAGAGCGTCTAGACATCCTAGACGAGCGTATGCGTGAAGTGGGTATCGACCCTGAGCACATGAGCTGGTATCGCGACCTACGTAAATACGGCACAGTACCACACGCTGGTTTCGGCCTAGGTTTCGAGCGTCTAGTGTCTTACGTAACAGGTATGGGTAACGTTCGTGACGTGATCCCATTCCCACGTACACCACGCTCTGCTAACTTCTAATAATAGTTCGTTAATTACTTAACAAATGCTATTCAAGCCATGTGTAACCTGTTTATACGTGGCTTTTTTATACCTCAAGTTTATCTCTGTACTCACCTTTTTCACTGAAATAGTTCATTCTTCTTTGTGAGTTTCGCGCTCTCCCTTTCACCAGCAATCGTACTTCATTCCTCTACTTCTTATTGGCACTGACTTTGATACTAATTTTCAAAAAAACAGCCTCAGAGGCTTACTTTGCTCTAGAATCAATAAAAGCCTACCTTTAAATTGAAAAATATAACTTATTCACTCTGAAATTGTTGTAAAAGCACCACGGGTAGAGGTATAAATGACAAAGATATATCATGTTTAAATCACCACGGACGAAGATAATGTTTGAAAAAATTTCCGCAGCTCCAGCAGATCCGATTCTTGGCCTAACTGAAGAGTTCAAAAAAGACTCTCGTGCTGAAAAGATTAATTTAGGTGTTGGTATTTACAAAACTGAAGCAAGTGAAACGCCTGTTCTGAAAACGGTTAAAAAAGCCGAAGCGGTTTTACTGCAAAATGAAAAAACCAAGTCTTACCTAACAATTCAAGGTACTGCTGAATACGGCCTAGCGGTTCAAAAGCTACTTTTTGGTGATGACGCAACAGTGATCAGCGAGAAACGTGCTCAAACAGCACAAGCTCCTGGTGGTACAGGTGCGTTACGTGTAGCAGGTGAATTCATTAAACGCCAACTTGGTGATGTGAAGATCTGGATCAGCAACCCAACGTGGGCAAACCACATTGGCGTATTTACGGCAGCTGGTATTGAAACAGCACAATACAGCTACTACAACGCTGAAACACACGATAAAGACTTCCCAGCAATGCTCGCAGACCTAGAGCAAGCACAAGCTGGTGATGTTGTTCTACTACACGGATGCTGCCATAACCCTACAGGCATCGATCCTACTGCTGCTGAGTGGGAGCAACTGGCTAAGCTGTGCGCTGATAAAGGGCTACTGCCATTATTTGATTTTGCATACCAAGGCTTTGCTAAGGGCGTAGAAGAAGACGCTGCGGGTCTACGTACTTTCGCTAAACACTGTAAAGAACTACTGGTTGCGAGCTCTTTCTCGAAAAACTTCGGCCTATACAACGAACGTGTCGGTGCTTTCACTTTAGTTGGTGAAACAGCTGAAGTTTCGGCAACAGCATTCTCACAAGTTAAAGCGATTATCCGTTCTATTTACTCAAACCCACCAGCGCACGGTGCCGCTGTTGTTACTCAGATTCTAAACAACGCTGAATTACGTGCAGAGTGGGAGCAAGAAGTAAAAGAAATGCGTGATCGTATCCAAGAAATGCGTGAGCTATTTGTTACCACATTAAAAGCAGAAGGCGTTAAAGCAGACTTTAGCTTCATTGAGCGTCAAAATGGCATGTTCTCATTCTCTGGTTTAAGTAAAGAGCAAGTAAACCGCTTAAAAGAAGAGTTTGGTATTTACATTGTTGGTTCTGGTCGTATCAGCGTTGCAGGTATGACAAAAGACAATATGGGTCCATTATGTAAAGGCATTGCTGCGGTTCTTTAAGCAACTCTGATCTCATGACGGGAGTATCTCATGTACTCCCGTATTATCCTCCTCTTCCCGTTAATCTCGCTTATTTCTCTCAGTACATAACTAGCTGCATAATAAGACACCGTTCAATTACAAGCATCTAAGATCGATACTCTAATAGAGAAAATGCATAAGCAAACTAGATAATAGGGGAAGTTAAGAAGAGAGGATGGATAATGACAACTCCCTACTCTGAAAACTCAAAGTAGGGAGATAGTTGTTAAGCTGCTTTATAGATAACCTTGTTACCTGCAAGTTGAACACGTTCAACTAAGCCTTCTTCAACTAATTTTTTCAGTGCACCTGTTGCCCAAGAAGCTGCTTTTGAATCTTCTTGTCCTGCAATAAGGCCGATACCTTTCGGGTTAATACCATCAGTATTGTCGCGAACAATATCAAACACTGTTTGCTGCTTAGGTGTAAGAGAAACATCTTTCGCCGTCTCTTTTACCACTTTTTCAGCTACTGCTTTTTTTTCTACAGGCTTAGCCACAACTTTTGCTGGCTCTGCAACTGCTGGTTTTGCTTGAGTCGCAACTACTTTTGCTTTGATACGCTTATGTAGCTTTGACTGAATCTTACGTTTGTGAGCAATTCTCATTAAGTTTCTAACTCCGTTGCATAGGTTGTTCCTGACGCCATTGGATACAAATACCAATAACTCACCACAAGAAACTCCCTACTTCACTCTCCGCTGAACAGCAGCGGGAAAAAGTAAGCGCGTTTTATACCAGATATTTGATCACTTTTGTAGGAGCCAAATAGCCACACGGCCAAAAGTGAGACAAATCACAGTTTTCTAGCTACTTTTTCTTGCCTTTCTTTTCACAAATCTAACTGATTTTAGTTCATATTTATAGTTGAGGGTAGAAATCTAAACATGGAAAGTACAATCATATGAATAGCGTGCATATAAAAACACAACACCAATTTTCGGCTATCGGCTTATTGTCAGTCGGGGTTGTGTTTGTTTGCGCTGCAATTATTACTTTATTTATCAGTAAAACCACGCCACTTCTTGTGGGCATTCTTTTTCTGTTAGGAGGCACAACGATTTGTCTTAGCATCGCCGCAATCTATAACCCAAAAATTTCCATGACACTCACTGATATGCACTTGCAGCAGCATACCAACAAAGGGGGCTGGGCTGTAAAATGGAAGAATATTGCGGACATCAATCATGTCTATCTTACCAATTTGACCGATTCACTGCCTTGGGTTGGTATTAAACTCCATCATTATGATGCTTTTCTGGATGCCATCTGCCCTAGAATGGCCAGTAAAATAATCGTAGAGCAGCGAATATTATTAGTAATGGCCTTTAAGTACCAGCCAGTTGATAAATATCAGTTAGAAGATATCTTATTTGATGATACTCCCTATATAACAGAAACGGGGAAACGCTATACAGGGCTGCTAGCCGTACTGGCAAATAGAATGACTTATCAACGAGAGCTATTAGGGTTTGATGTTTATATTTCAGCAGAAGAGTTAGATAGGCCTATACCCGACTTTATCGGCCTCGCTCGGCGCTTTCTGGCCGCAGCCGAGCGAAACTAGTATCTAATTACTTAAGCTCTAGGTAATTAATCTGAGCTCAAGATAATTAGTAAATTGGCATTTCATCCGCAACAAATGGATTTGTCTTTCGCTCGTGGCCAAATGTTGATTCAGGACCATGTCCTGGCACAAAACGCACATCATGACCTAATGGCCACAATTTAGTTTTAATGGAGTTCACTAAAGTCTGATGATCGCCTTTTGGAAAATCAGAACGGCCAACACCGCCTTTAAACAATACATCGCCAACAAATGCTATTTGAGCAGACTCACTGTGCAAAATAACGTGTCCAGGTGTATGACCAGGGGTATGGTAAACAGACAGAACCTGATTGCCTACCGTCACCGTATCACCTTCGTTTAACCATTGCTCTGGTTCAAAAGAGTTGGTAAGCGGAAAACCAAACATCTGACTTTGATTTTCTAAAGCTTGTAGCCAAAAACTATCGTCTTCATGCGGGCCAATCACACGAGCGTCTAATGCGTTAGCAAGAGGCTGAGTACCTCCAACATGATCAAGGTGGCCATGAGTAAGTACAAGCTGCTTAATCGTCACACCAAGTGATTCAATAACGCTCAATAATTCTTTTACATCACCTCCAGGATCAACAACCACGCCTTCCATGGTCTCATCACACCACACAATCGAGCAATTTTGTTCAAACGGGGTCACGGGGACAATCTTATATTGCAGGCTCATTATTTCTCTCACTAAATTCATAGGGTAATTGCCCAAAGAATACCATGCTAGGTAGCTCTCTCCAATTTCCCCTTGCGCTCTCACTCATGAGCTCAACTTAAAACAAGAAGAGACACAGAAGTCATACAGACATCATCACGTCGACATATTTCCGTCATTTCATCGTCTTATTTTAAAACTACGTCCATTTTAGAAAATAGGTAATGAACAAGGATGTTAGACATAGATTCCGCTCTTTCTACACAATACCCAGTATTAACCAACAAGCCCTGGCTACATAAACCGCTTGCTTCCACATTAAAACGTTTACTAAATGAAAGTGATTTTCAAAACTTCAGCCAACTCTATCCTCATTTAAAAGGTATTGAGTTTATTGATCAGGTCATTGATCTGTTTAATGTTACCTATAAATTTAGTGCCAAAGAAAAAGAGCGGATCCCTCCTTCAGGCCGAGTTGTGATCATCGCTAATCACCCTATTGGATCATTGGATGGCTTACTTCTTTTCAAGCTCATTAGAGATATACGCCCAGACGTTAAGATAGTCGCGAATCACCTACTGTCACAAATCACACCATTGGACTCATGCCTGTTACCTGTCAATAATATGAGTGGAAGCACCCCAAAAGAAAACCTACAAGCCATTGATAGCTGGCTTCACAATGATGGGGCTATTATTATTTTCCCTGCTGGTGAGGTATCACGCCTTAAGCCTAGTGGTGTCAAAGACGGTAAATGGCATTCTGGTTTTTTAAAAATAGCGACTAAAGCTCACGCCCCTATTCTTCCCATTTATGTACATGCGCGTAATTCAGCACTTTTTTACGGCACATCCATGCTATACAAGCCTTTATCTACATTGCTACTTGTAAAAGAGATGTTCAAACATGAAAACAACCAAATTGAATTTAGAGTTGGTGAGGCCATTTCATACACCACATACAGCGCGTTATCTCACTTACCTAAATCGACCCAAATAAAATTATTCCATAAACACCTGTATCGAATTGGCAAAAAAAAGCCAGGGCTGTTACCCACAGAAGTTGCCATAGCCCATCCGGAACCTCGCCTAGAGTTAAAGGCAGCCTTAACACACTGCGAATCTCTTGGCCAAACCCCCGATGGAAAACACATATACCTTTACCATTATCGTGATGAATCACCAATAATGAGAGAGGTAGGTCGATTAAGAGAAGTGTCTTTTCGATCTGTAGGTGAAGGCTCAGGGCGACGACGAGACGTAGATCGCTATGATCGCCATTACTATCACTTAGTCCTTTGGGATCCTAACGATCTGGAGATAGTCGGCGCATATCGATTTTGTGATACTAAAAAGCTAATTGCTCAATATGGACAGAGCGAGCTATATAGCCATTCACTCTTTGACTATGGCGACAAAATGGAGCCTTATCTACAAAATGGGCTTGAATTAGGCCGCAGCTTTATTCAACCCAAGTACTGGGGCAAACGAAGTCTAGACTACTTGTGGCTGGGCATTGGGGCTTTTTTAGCTAAAAACCCACAATTTCGCTATCTATTTGGGCCCGTATCCATCAGTAATTCAATACCAGCCCCTGCTAAAGATCTCTTAATTTACTTCTATCGCTTATATTTTGGTTCAACAAGTAATATTGCCTGTTCTAAACAACCATACCAACTTGAAGATTCAATATTAAGCGAGTTAAAAGAAAAGTTTGAAGGGAACAACTACCACCGGGATCTTAAACAGCTAAAGACCCTACTAAGCCACTTTAATGTCGGTATTCCCACTTTGTACAAACAATACAGTGAATTGTGTGAGTATGGCGGTGTGCAGTTTGCCGACTTTAATGTTGACCCTGAATTTGCCAACTGCGTTGATGGATTGGTTATTGTCGACTTGCAATATCTAAAAGAGAAGAAACGGCAGCGATATATTACCCTTCATCAGCACTTCAATGACAATAAGCTAAACTAGGACTAAAAAGGCGAGATAAAATATCTCGCCTTTAATGTTGTTTTTCAATGCTGTTCTATTTAAGTGCTTACCAGCTACGTACTGGTCCAGTATCAATATGAACAAAGTTACTTTTAGGATAATAACCTACACCACCCGCTTTTAAAGAAAGTGCCGCTTTTCTCACTTCAGCAAGAGGAACACCTTCTAAACGCATGTCTAAAGCCTGGCCCAGCATGTGGTAGCTTTTTTTCGCAACCCCGCCTGACTTCTTACGTAACATCTCATTCGTTGCAGGAGAACGATAACCTGAGATAACAGTCACTTCGGCATTACAACCAATCAGTTGCTGGATAGCACTGACTTGATCGAATAACCTTTTATCCATGTTGGCGATTTCATTTCGCCTAAAATCACGACAAATGTGGTTAATTTTAGTTAGCTCTTTACGAACATAATCTTGCCCGTTGAAATACTCAGTGTCGAGCTTTTCACCAGTATGAAGATTGTTTAATGCTAATGAACGAGGTTCTTCCTTGAGTAAACTGGCAAATGCCATTTTTGGGGTTAAAGCCCCGAGCGCAAAAAAGGAACCACCAGCCAATAACAGGTTCCTGCGTTGAATGTTAACGTGAGACATATAGAGCCAATTAATCAATAAACCAAACAAAAAATATTAGAATCGGCAAGATAACGGCATAAAACTTGAGCGTCAAATACCGTTTTATTGATTAATATTACAGCGAAGCACGAAAAATACGGTTACTCTTTGAGCTATAAAGAAAATTAATGAACATAAGCAGACATTAATTTTTTTCTAGATTTTGAGTGATTGCGCATTTTGTCGTAATTATAGACATCCTTTCTAAAATTGACCTTCCCATCTTCATCAACCCACGCGGTTTGATAGATCGTATAAACTTGAATTCTATTTTTCAGTGATACCGATTTTGTTTTCACGTTAGAACGATACTTCGCTACACGAGAGAGGTTAATATTCGAGTTTTTCATTAACACATCAGCCAAGACACTGGCTTGTTCAACACGAATGCAACCTGAGCTATATGCTCTCGACTCTTTATTGAAAAGCGATTTAGACGGAGTGTCATGCAAATAGATGGCATTACGGTTTGGCGTGTTAAATTTATACCGCCCTAACGCATTGCCATTCCCCGGCCTTTGTTGCAGCCGATACGTAAAGTTATTTGGTGTTACCTGAGACCAATCAATCGTATCAAGAGGAATCACCTCTCGGTTACTCCAGCTGCGTAATACTGAGTAGTTATGGCGTGCAAGATATTCACTGTCACTTTTTATCTTAGGTAGAATGTCTTTACGCATAATTTTAATCGGTACATTCCAACTAGGGTTAAAAACGACTGAATCTAATCGCGCATCAAACAACGGTGTTTTTCGAGAGGGGCGGCCAACGACAACTCGACTGTCGAGTACAAGCTCATCTTCAAGCCAGAACTCCAATTTATAATCTGGAATATTCACTAAAATGGTGCTCTGCTTACTTTCTGGCCATATCCGTAACCTTTGGATATTCAACGCCATAATGCGCACACGTTCTTCTAGTCCTAGCTGCAACCAGTACAGAGTATTTTTACCGATAATACCATCCTGTTTAAGTCCGTGGATTTCTTGAAAACGCTTCACTCCCATCTGCAACTCTGCACTGTAGCTCTCATTATCTTCAAGGCGAATATTTAGAGCTTGCTCTGGAGTCAGGGCACCTAATCGCTCTAAGATGGTCACTAGAGTTGCTTTGTCGCTTAAAATGGCGTTTTTCTTAGCCATGCGCACTTGATGGTAAACAGGCCAGCCTTGCTTCTGAAGCTGCAATAAATGTGCTAATGAATCTGTCATGTAAGTATATTGATCAGACTGAGGAGAAAGCGCCTGCAAGTACTGGTATAACGTTTTACTGTCCACCGCTTCAATAAACGCTTGAAGCATTGGCTCTGAAGGCTCAGGTAAAAAATTAGACACATCCCCACCAAAAAACCAGCTTTTACCAAATTTTGGAGCTTGATCTACATAGCTAATGTAAGCAAGCAATGTGTCCGTCGCTAGAACATCATAGTGACGCCAGTTTCGGCTAAGCTTTGCATCTAATAAATCGTAATAGCGAATAGAGAAGTTATCTGCAATATCAGAAAGAGCCAGCTCTTTTAATTGAGATTCAAAAACTCGACGTGAACGATAGTCACGCCAGAATGGGCGATATGAATTAGCATAATACAACTGCGCAAGCTTCTGTGGGTACTGCGTAGCGGCATTGTCTGGTGTTGCCTTAATGACCCACTTTATTGCCTCTTTTTGCGGCCAAATTTCTTCAGCCCAAGAAGTCAAAGGACTAAAAAGTCCCATTAATAATAGAAAAATCGATACCGTTCGCGCCATTATCCATCTCCATACAGATTCATATAAGATTATGGCAAACCACAGAAAATATAACAGTGTATTTATTGTGATCATTGATCTGTCTTACTATCGGTACGACCTATTCATTGCATATTTGACTAGGCCGTCACCATAAACCACTTCTTAAATTTTTATCCATTAAAAAGTGGTTTATATACAATCACACGAGCAATACACAACCATTATCGTATAATTTCTGCTATAAATAGCTCATTAACTAATAATAGACCAATGGTTATCCCACATAACATCTGTTTGATGAGAACTTGCCACTAAATTCGGCTCTATTTGAAGGACCTTTCCCGTTCCAGAACCAACCAGCCAGTGGTGATTTTTCACGCCAACACCGGAAGCATCAGATAATGAGTTAATTTCTAATAATGTATTGGTGTTTAAATCCCAAATACCATAGCAATTTCCTCGCGGAGAAGTGGCAAGCACTAAATCGTCAAGCACTGAAATACTGGCGATATAATGATTAAATCGTAACCACTGTTCTGGCTCTGCATTTAATACCTGTAGTTCTCCACCTCGCTGATGAATGGCTACCAATGGCGCACCATACTCAGGCTCCCCACGGTACTGCTGCCCGCAGAGTACTCTGCCATCAGAAGTGGAAGATAAATGGCGAATACTGAGCTTTTTATCCTCCATTGTCACCGATTCTAAAACTTCACCAGTTTCTGTTGATAAATACACCAAGGCAGGCTGCATCGAGTCAAGATTCAAAGCTGTTCGACCATTAGTATGCACTCCTCCAACTCCAACGGCTAACGTTGTATCATCAACAAGAATAACTTCATGTGGACCAATACCAAAACCCGAAAACTCCGTGACTTTAGGCAAACTAGGCTCTACACGATAAACGCCAATAACCCCTTCACTGGTTCCAGAAATCCCTTCAGTGGCATATAAGAGTGTGCCATCTGAGGAGAACACACCATGGCCATAATAATGTCGATTCGGATCAGCTGCGCGAATGCCCCACTCTTCGCCCGTGGTATGATTAAAGGCTTGCATATACCGCCCAGGTCGACGGGCAAATGCGACGGCAAGATCTCCCTTTGGCTGGATCGCAATACCATGGCCACGCTCAGGTAATGCAACCCGATAGATAGATTGGCCTTGCTCTGTTGCCGCAACAACACCAAAAGTGCCTTGATGAGAGCGACTACAGCCAACAATCGTAGTCTTTTTAGATGCCGATAAGTTTGAACACCCGCTTAGCAATAGGCTGGCAGGAGCGACACCAACTGCCGCTTTCAGTAATGCTCTGCGCTTAGAGTTAATCGCCATCGGTTGCATTAAACCCTACTACTACGTTTAAATTCAGTGCAATTTCTTCATGAATTAAGTATTTGAGATACTCAAAATCATTGTATAGGCCAAGCGCTTTTTGATAACCCTCACGCGTTTTAATTAGAGTAAAGAGCGACTCGTCTTTTGGCCACGTACTGATACTCGTTTCAAAATGATCAGTAATACGATCGGCCAACTCATCTAACCCTTTTTCTCTAAGAATTTTATCTAAACCATTACCGTTAGCTAAATACGTTTGCTGTAGTGCTTCTAGGTTTGCTTTTAGCAAAATCAGTGAAGATTTTGAACGCCACGCTTCAGAATGATATGGACGAGGTTTACCAATTTCCCCTAGTGGTCGGCTTAGTTTTTTCATGCTGTAATCAAGCTGATTAGCGAGTAAACCCACATATTCAGACAACCACATTGAATCCGATAAATCTTCCCAAGGGTTGGTACGCCAAGCAGTTGCTATTTTGGCGCTATTATTCATTAAGTTCTGACTTATCGCACTTCCAATTGAACAGCCATTGGCCGATTTCAATTGGTAAGTTTGTTCAAAGAGCAACCATTCCATTGCACCAAAGCCACGAACGGCAACGCTCTGGCTGTCAATTTCAGAACTATTCCAAGCTTTATTCTGTTTAAGTAGCTCTTTCATTTTTCGGCCTGTGGTATTTTTTTTGTCAGGCCAAAATTGCATGCTCCAGCTTAATGACAATGCTTGCTCAGGACCTTTTTCCTGTCCTTGTAATGCCATCCATGTTTCCATTCCTTCAGTCCAAGCTGACTGCACAGATTCAAGCGAAGCATTTTTGGCACAATAAGCAGACATAGCGTTGTGCAGTATTGCCGTATGTTCGACCAATTCATTGGCTCTATCGAACTGAAGTTGATGCAACTGCTCTTGAGGCGTCATGGGGCCGTTGTACAACTTATTACTGTCTTCATGAGTAGTTTGACAAGCAGCTAAAGCAAACGGAATGAGTGATATGGCTAATTTTTTTTTCATAGTATCGCCTTATAATGAGTTTAAGAATGCAATAAGAGCATCTCGCTCATTTTTCTTCAAAGACAAGACTTTATCACGAGCAGCCTGAGCTTCTCCACCATGCCACAATACCGCTTCCATTAAATTTCTAGCTCGGCCATCATGTAAAAAGAAAGTATGGTTATTCACTTCTTGGGTATAGCCGATACCCCATAGGGCAGGAGTACGCCATTCACGACCATTCGCTAAAAACTCAGGTCGGTGATCGGCAAGACCTTCTCCCATATCATGCAACAACAAATCTGTATATGGGTGAATCACTTGATTAGAAAGTGAAGGTAATCCCTCTACTTTTGCTGTTTTTATCGATGTTTTATGACAACTTTCACAGCCAACCTCAGCAAACAATTGTTGGCCTAATTTGACTTCTGGATCATTCATATTTCTTCTTGATGGTACCGCTAAATGTTGAGTGTAAAATTCAACAAAATTCATAATTTTGTCGCTAACTTCTGGATTACCACCATTTTCAAGATCAGAACAAATACTCTGTTCTGAGGTACAGTTTTCTTGCTGGAAAAGAGACGTTGTTAACCCCAAGTCACCATTAAATGCCGCTGCATTTTGTTGCATTAAGTTAGGCTGCCCTGCTTTCCAACCAAAACGGCCAATAGCAAAGTCTTCTTTTTGTACATCCCAGACTCGGTTTACCTTGCCTGAAATACCATCTTGGTTTTCATCATGTTCATCAGCAAACGCAAGTAAAGTCTCATCGGAAATAGACTCAAGTAAGCCAAGGCCAATCATAATAGGGGCAACACGCGCTGACATCTGTACCTGTGGATGCATATCGCCATAGCTCAGTTCAGTTATCGTTAAGTGAGGTTTACGCAACGTTACAACCTCACCATCAGCAAAAGTCACAGGCACATCTGAATAGGTAATATTGATTTTACCTTCTGGATCGTGGCCCGGCAGTGAGAAATCTTGCAGCTGCCCACCATAAATAGGCTCCGGAATAACACCACTGGTAATAATTTGTTTCTTTTGCTCAGCGGTTAATGCCGGAATACTCAACCGAACCAACATAGAAACGGCGTTATCGGCTCCCTCTTCTGGTGGATGGCCACGGCCGTCTTTAATATGGCAGTTTTGACAACCATTGGTATTAAAAAGAGGACCAAGACCATCTCGGGCGTCCGTTGATGCTGGAGCCATGACCCAAGGATTACGAAAAAAGCTGTTACCTACACTGAAATCTAGGCGTTGACTCATTGGTAAGTTGGCGGCTGGTAAAGAATATGCGTTTTGCCCTTCTTTTTTGACGGTAGTATCTCCACCTGATTTATTATCGTAGGCTAAAACGTTAGGACTCATTGCTAATAAGGAAGCTAAAACTAAATACTTCATAAGGCTCACATGTATGCTTAGGTATAGAATTGCTCAATTAAAAAAGGGCTCAAAAACGAGCCCTTAAAACGGTTATTCAGTATTTTTAGAATTCGTGATCAGCTGTGTCTGGGTTCAAGCTAGTCACACCAATAATGTTAGCGGCACGCTCAATCGAAGCGGTTTGTTTCACTAACGCAGTGATTGATTGGTTAACAAGTTCATGACCAACTTTGTTATCAGCCGCGATTAGCTGATCAAAGTATTGATTTTGCTCTTCTGCAGCAGACACTAATGTGTAAACTTGCGCACGAGCTAGATCAAATTGCTTTTGAATTTCTTTTGCCGCTTTTGCATCTTTCTTTTGCACTAGGTCATGAATGCTTGGGCCTGAAACTAAAGTACCGTCTGTACGCTTGTACAAACCAGTAAAGACATTGTAAATGCCCTGCTCATTGTAGTAGTGAGAGTTGTGAGTGTTATCAGAGAAACAATCATGCTCATCTTCCGTAGAGTTTGCTTCTAGCGCAACCTTCATACGTTCACCAGCAAGCTCACCCAGAGAAAGAGAACCCATACCAAACAGCATCTTACGAAGGCCTGTTTCTGCTGGCTCAGATAATAACTCCGCACGGTAATTTGATTTGTTACCCGCAGCCCATTGCTTTTCCATCCAGCTTAGATCTTGAATCAATAGTTCAGATGCAGCTCTTAAGTACTCACTACGACGCTCACAGTTGCCGTTAGTACACGCACTACCAATAACGAAATCAGTGTATGCACGATTACCAGCACCTAGGTTAGTACCATTTAAGTCTTGGCCCCATAGTAAAAATTCAATCGCATGATAGCCAGTTGCTACGTTTGCTTCTGAACCACCAAGTTCGTTTAGATCAGCCAGTAACTGAGGGGTAATTTTATCTGCTTTGATAACGTCGTTACCAAACTTAATGCTGCTATTAGCAACAATATTCGCATTTGCGCCTTCGTTACCCAGCTCATACTGATAATCTGAAGCAACGTAATCAATTAAGCCTTCATCAAGTGGCCATGCGTTTAGCTGACCTTCCCAGTCATCAACAATCGCATTACCAAAGCGGAACACTTCTGATTGCTGATATGGTACACGAGATGCTTTCCAAGCAGCCTTAACATCTTCTAGGCCAGATTCAGACGGCGCTGATAAAAATTTATCAATGGCCTTATCTAGATCTTTCGCTGTTGTTAGCGCATCACTATAAACGGCATGTGCTAAATCAGCATAATGTTCTACCACTTGTTCTTTGGTCGCAGCCTGAGACAGAGTTGGGATCATCAAAAGTGAAGCCGTGATCAAATTAAGTGCAAGCTTTGTGGTTTTCATTTTTCTTCCTTGTTGAGCGGTTTAAACTCTACTAATAATAAATATGTTAGTGAGAATTATTTTTATTCGCGCAATATAAACGAATAATCGTAAAAATCAACAAAGGATATTGGAAAAAGTGATATTTAACCCTATTTAAATCAGTGTTATTAATAGAGAAAAATAATTTATATACAAGAAACTTACAAAATAAGCCAAAGAGAAAAGGAGAAGAAATGGAAATAAGAGCAATAAAAAAGGGAGGCAACTGCCCCCCTACACTGTATTGAAGATCAAGACTTAAGATCCAGCTTGTGTTTACCGTGAGTCATTTTCGTTTTCAAATACCCTTCATTACCCTGCTTTATATGAGCATGAGTATTAACGACATCTGAAATAGTAATACCATGATTCTGGATATCTTTAATTTTCTTAGGGTTATTTGTCACTAAACGGATAGTATCAACATTTAATGCTTCTAGCATTTGCGCCGCTTCTGAAAAGTCACGTAAGTCGTCACCAAAACCCAAATGATTATTTGCTTCATAAGTATTCATGCCCTCACTCTGGAGTTTATAAGCATCTAACTTATTATAAAGACCGATTCCACGTCCTTCTTGGCGAAGATACAATAAAATACCACCTTCTTTCGCCATCTTCTGGATCGTTTCATCAAGCTGCTCTCCGCAATCACAACGTGAAGAGTGAAATACATCTCCCGTAAGACATTCTGAATGCATACGAACTAATGGGGTTGCGTCTCGCTGATCAGCCTGATTAAAGACAATTGCAACATGCTCTTTGTCTGTCGATAGCCCTTCAAAAGACAACATTTCGGCGGGAATATTACTTTTAGGGCCAACATTAAGCTCAATTCGAGCTCTCACTTTTACCATCTTTCTCTATTCCTTAAGTGAAAACTGAACAAACTTTCACTACAACTTATTCATTCAAAATGAACATTATCTCCAGAGATAAAATCTTTACCTTTTATATGGATAATTAATGGCTCTAGAACAATAGAGATAGAATACCTAGCCGAGGAAAAACAATCAAAGAGAAAAAGAGAGTTCGCTCTCAGATATATGGAATATGTTACACAGTGGATGCAATTAACTTACGCTTTGATTTAACCTACTCGGTTTGCCTTCCACACCTTTAAATCAACCCACGCATTTTCTAGTTCTAGAATTTCATCCGCTGTTAAAAAGGTACAAGAGCTATTTTCAGATCTCTGTAGAGAAATCTGAGCTCGAAATGCTTTTTTTAATCCATCTTCAATAGTGGAGGTTACTTCTTGGGTCATTTCTGTACTTTTCATCGCTTACTCAAACAGTTACTTAAAAAATCACTACATTAGCATCCGTTGATATTCATTCTGTTTATATCAAGGCAAGCTCTTAATAAGAGTGGGGCTAGGTTAGCACCAAAATTATAAAAACAATTGAGTTAATAACTCTCCTTGTATAAAGATCACAAAAAAGCCACTCATCACACTTTCAACATATTTACCGATATAAAAAAGGAGCCATTAAGGCCCCCTTTTTATGTAATGTGGCGTGTGTTAGAAACAACTTATTGCATGATAGGCGCAATTAGCATAAATAGTGGGACTTCTTGTCCATTTGATAATGTCGCAATACCTTTATCAATCGTGACCATTAATCGATAACCTTCTTCAGTTTCTTCAGCCATTCCCATCGCGATTAAATCATCGATTTGAGGCTCTAATAATGGATTCCCATTAACAAGCTCTGGAGTCAGTAGCACATCCCCTTTACCACGCAGTTTTTCAAGTAATTGAGATGCATCCTGAGAGGCTCTTGCTACACCCGGTTCAATTTCTAACCCGAGTTGACTGGTAAACGATCCATTCATTACAGAAGCGCTTAACTCATTCAAAGATAAAGCCATCCCTTTAGCAAAAAGCAAGTCTATCGCCAACTGCAATTTCTTAACTCCATCCTCATCGACCATTTCATCAGGCGTATCGATAATTTGAAAAATTTGGCTTAACGACTCATAATCTAGCCCGCTAAATGAAACATCAAACTTCCCTTTATCAACCGTAACATCCTCAATAATCAGCTCTTCAAAACTAAAGACGTTATTGGTCGTCAATGTAGCCGACTCCTCTGTACTCGCCCCTTCAGTTTCTGCTGTCATTTTATTCAATGAGTTCGTTACGCTATAGCGAAAGTCATTCATATCAAACATAGTCTGATCTGCACTGCTAATTTTTATTTCACCTAATGTCAGTTGATGCTGACCGATCCAAAATAACCCATTCATTTGGCCATTTCCTTGACCAGATAAACCATTAACAGTCAGTTTCTCATCCGCAGCACTGGTAAATGAAAGCGTAGGCATACTATAAACAAAGTCGCTTTCACCCGTTGGCTCTATATCCCCCGTTAGGGTAAAAGGCGACGTTGAAAAGAGGCCAACACCCCCCTCATCAACATCCGGGACTTCGGCATTGACCGCTGCAAGAGTCAAGTTAATATGTGTTTTACCACTCAACCGACTTTCCGTTGTTAGTGTCATTGGAATATCACCATCCGCCCATATTTGAGCCAATGCTTGTTGTGTTTCTTCTGTTATTTCAGGCACAGACACAGAACTTAAACTCATGAAGCCGTGGCTAATATCATGTTTAAAAATCAGCTCTGTTGGTAAACCATCAGCAATCAACTGCTCCTGTAGCATCGGATCTTTAATCGATAACCTTGATTTAGCATTCGATGATAAATACCCACGATCGTATTCAATGAGCTCTAGCTCTAATACCGGGTTGTCATAAGCCAATATGGCGTCAGTATAAATCGCTTCACCAATTTTTCCTGTCGCAAACGGCCAACATGCCGCAATTACAATTGCACCGCCAACAGCACCGATTTTTCTTAACGTTTTCATTTTTTCGTCATCATCTGTAATGGAATAGAGCCAGTGTAACTAACTTTCTGCGTTCTTACATAAAATATCCACAAAATCTGAGGATTAGATAGAGAATCAAACGTACTTCTCATCTAAACAAGGTAATTTTCGATAGACTAAAAATCACCCAATTGAATCTGGAGCTCATGTGAATAAATTTGCAATTCTATGCCTAGATCATGACTCCGTCATTGTTGAACGACTTCGGCATGACTTAAGTCAGTACGCCACTTTATTCGATATTTTCTGTACCGACAGTTTGCATGAAGCTGAAGAGGCTGTGGCCTACTTAGAGCAAACCCAACAACAAGTGGCTTTAGTCATTTGCGGCAACAACCACATGCAATTTAAAGGCGTTGAATTTTTAATAAAGTTAGATAGATCAGAGCATACTCGTGACGCTAGGAAAATCTTATTAAATGATAACTTAGCCATTGAAACCATCATGTCTGCGGTTAATGAAGGCCGATTGGATCACTGTTTGGCGAAACCATGGCGTACTAAAGAGCTATTAAAGGTAACCACTAAAGAGTTAACAACTTACCTACTCAATGATCCAAATTCAGATTGGCTCTCTTACAGCTCTATTTTGGATCAAAACCGAATTTTAAAGGCGCATATTGATCGGAAAATGAGCCATTACCGTGCTGGTTTTATTAATGATTACCACAATGTCGATGACAAGGCGTTAGCCAACCAAGTCATTGAAGCTTTATACGAATTCTTTTCTGATAATGATGAAACCCGAGCGTGTCGAACCTACAGTACTAACCACTTATTAACAAAAGAAGGTCAACCAAATCGTTTTTTATGGTTCATCGCAGAGGGTGAAGTTGCTTTATACAAAACATCTGAAGATAACCAGCAACATGAAGTCATACGATATCACTCAGGACACATTGTCGGAGGGATGTCATTTGTAACGGGTGAAAACTCTTTCTCCACCGCCATTACGTTATCAAAGACTAAAGTGATCAAGCTTGATCGAGCGCTGTTTGCTAAAGTGATGCACACCAAAAGCGACTTATTGCCCCTTTTTACTAACCTTCTTTTACGACACTTTAACCGCCGATTACAAGGCAGTATAAAAACAAAATTACAACTCCAACAAACATTAGTTTCGCTGGAAAGCGCCCATCAGCAGCTCATCGAACGTGAAAAAATGGCAGTTCTTGGTCAGCTCGTAGCTGGCGTTGCACATGAGTTGAACAACCCAGTGGCCGCCATACTGCGTGGTAGCGACACATTAAAAAAATCAGTACCTCATGTCCTACGATCATCTTTGCGACCAGAGCAATACCAGCAAGGCATAAAGATAATGGATCAAGCGATGCTCAATACACCAATATCAACAGCTAATGCTCGTAAAGCCGCAAAACAAATAGAATATAAAGTAACAGACCGTAATTTAGCGAAAAAACTGGTTCAATTAGGCCTAAATGACCCCAACGAACTAGACAGTTATATTTCATCGTTAGGCAGCGATTTAAAAAAGACCGTTCAAGAGTGGGAGCATTTTTACCAAACAGGCAATATTCTCCGTTCCATCAATGTTTGCGCGCTTCGAATTGCTGATATGGTAAAAAGTTTAAAAAGCTATGCTCGGCAAGACGAAGAAGCCACTTTTTCTGTCGATATACATGAAGGCATAGAAGACACTTTGGTTATATTTGAAAACCGTTTGAAACGACATTCTGTTATCAAGCAATACGCAAAGATTCCAAACATTACTTGTCAACCTATTGCTCTGCAGCAAGTATGGACAAATTTAGTCTCCAATGCTTTAGACGCCCTACCGGATGACAACAGTGGTGAACTCATCATTACAACAGAGTTCAAACCTAAAGAGTTCCCTTCGTCTATTGTGGTCACTTTTCATGATAATGGGCACGGAATTCCAGATGAAATCCAAAACAAGATATTTGAGCTTAACTACACCACAAAGAGTGAAGGTAACTTTGGCTTAGGAATAGGTTTATCTGTATGCCAACAGATAATTAAGCAGCACGGAGGTGATATCCATGTTAAATCAGAGCTTGGAAAGTACAGCAAAATGCTGGTTGTTCTACCCATTAATACCGAGCAACACATACAAAATACGAACAGATTTAACGAAAAGATAAGTAATCATTTCATAAATGGAAATGGCCAATAGACTAGGAGGTAACATGAACAAGTACCTTATATTATGCGTCGATGACGAACGGGATATTCTAGACAGCGTACTCAATGATCTTGCCCCTTTAGAAGAGTATTTTGTCATTGAAGCCGCAGAATCGGTCGCTGAAGCAAGAGATGTAATTGCCGATGCCATGGCCGATCACCTACCTCTAGCTCTCGTACTATGCGATCATATTATGCCAGAGGAAACAGGTATTGATTTTCTTATCGCCTTAAAACAGCACTCAATCACAACCGATGCTAAAAAATTACTACTAACCGGACAAGCTGGGTTAGAAGACACCATTCAAGCCGTTAATACCGCAAGCTTAGACTATTACATTGCAAAACCTTGGAATGGGGAGCAGCTTCTTTCCGTAATTAAGGCGCAATTAACCGACTTTGTGATTGATCATGAAAAAGAATTAATGCCTTGGGCAAGGATCTTAGACACCGAAAAAATTTTTGAATATATCAGTGCAAACCGCATTCAAATGTCCACTGAATAAATCTGGTGTAATTCTTGCTTTAAATTATGATATCGACCGTGATTGACAAAATTTTGACATGATGCGGCTGTCGCCCAGCATAATTTTGATAATTTAGGTAAAGTGGCCGTATAACCAATTGAGGTTTCGCCATTTTCATATCGATATTTTGGGATTTATTGGTACTATTAGTGCCATAGTTACTAACAAGGCGAAACAGGACACTTTCGTCACGTATTTACAGGTTTCTGGAAATCATGCGCAAAACACTTTTAGCCACAGGATTAATCCTGGCATCATGCTCTGCTGTAGCTGAAACAGCAGCTCAAGACCCATCGGTAATGAGCAACTTTAGCTACGACTACTACGAAGCACGTATTGGAGCTAGTCCTGTCACTTTCGGCGGAGGCTTCAGTAAATCCATCCATCCAAATGCTCACGCTATTGTGACCGTGGATTCAGAACTTGAAGGCGATTACGATCTTGCAGGCGGTGTGGGCTTCCACGCTCCAGTAAATAACTGGGCCGACATTACTGGTGAAATGCTAATTCGCTCAGTGAAGCACGACAAGCACTACAAAAATGGCGAAGTAGGTATGGAAATTAACATTGGTGTTCGCCAATGGTTAGGCCCACAACTAGAAGTCGGTGGCAAAATTGGCCACGTATCTATTGATGATAATGATGATACTGTAGGTACTGTTTATGGTCGCTTCCATTCAACAGAGCTATTCTCTATTGGTGTAGAAGGTCGATTCAACGGCATCTATGATGATCACTTCATGCTTTCAACACGCTTCAAGTTCTAAAATTGAGCTATTGATGCATAAAAAAACCTCGCAATTGCGAGGTTTTTTATTGAATGTATTTCACTTAATCTGATTTGACGCTTTCTAATAACGCTTTTTTCGCAGGGTCTTGCAATAAAGTCCAATGACATCCTGACACTGCACCAGCAAATTTCCACAGCAGCTTCACATCAACTTCGCCGCCATAGGTTACTTGTACTTTCTTAAACACATCCACAGCCCCTAAACTCAGGAATGTGTTTACATCAGGTATGCCCGATTTTTTCACCATTCTTTCTAACGTTAACTGCATATTTGGTAAGTCACGTAGTCTACGGCTATTTTCAGACTTCTTAAAACTGCGTTCTTTTAAGGAATGTTGAATTGACTCTTTTACCAACTCATCCAAACACTTTGCAGACTCGATAAATAAGTCTGTAATATCAAAATAATTAACTACTGCTGTAGTATTACGTTTTACGTGTTTAAAACGCTTACAGTTTAACTCAATTAATTTCGAATCAAGTTCGCTTCCGCCACGAAGGAACAAAATGTTGTTTGTAATAAGTGCATACATCGCATCTTGATGAAAAATTCCAACTCCACCGAACATGGAGCGCTTCTCGTATTTTCCAAATTTTTGCAGGTATAGGTAAAAATTTTCTTCAACATTATTCATATCAACCTCCTAGATGAGTATCCCTATTCCCCCGAATAAAAGACGTCAAATATTTGACCAAAATCCAATCTTCTTCCTTAAAGCGTCAATATATCTAGTTTTTTGTTGATGATTTATTCTAATTCTAATGTGTCATAACTCTAGTGCTGGAACTAATGTTACTTTATGCAACAAAGCAAGTAAGTTAACTGGCGCACATCAAAGTGCATTTCAATGGCATTTATTCCGACTCCGATCACAAAATAACAATCTTATTTATTTGTGCTTATTAAGTTAATTATCACAAATAAATAAGATGACATTCAGTAAAGTTCTAGAATGGTGATCTAATATAAGATTTATTAATTCACTCACGGTCTAACTAACGGTAAAATGAATATATGGCTTTTAAGTATTTAGCACTATGAATCATCTATCTTTCTATTGGCTACCCTATAATAAAGAAAACATCCTGAAAGGACTTGAAAGTGAGTTCTGTAAGCTAGTTGAGAAATCAATACGCTCAAACAACATTGCTTTGCCACCTATTCCGGATGTCGTCTTAGAAATACAGCAACTATGTAGTAATGAAAGTACAACCATTAAAGATATTGCCGATCTCCTCCTTCAGGATCCAAGTCTTGCCGCTTCTGTAATACGAGTTGCCAACTCCGCCGTTTTCAATCGCCGTAATATCACCTGCCTAGATTTAATCACTGCAGTATCACGCTTAGGCATTTGCCGTGTGAGAGATATTGTGACCGCTCAAGCCATTGAACAGCTCAAGCATTCTGCGAATTTAAATAAAGAATGTAATGAGCAACTAAAAAAAAGCTCCGCAGCCTCACGTGAATTTGCGGCAGTCATGGTTATGGTGTGTCAATCCATACAAAAACACAGCGCCCCCAATGAGAATCAGCACTTAGAACTTGATAAAGCCCTATTGGTAGGATTACTTGCTGATATAGGATTATTTTGCTTAGTTAATGAATATTACAACTACGGAGACAAAGGCAACTACCTTGATATTGAGATAGCAAAATACATATTTTCAAAGCGCTGCTCTGCCACCAGCCGTTTAGTCTTGCATCGTTGGCATTTTGATAATGATTTCCTAGAGGTCGCAAGCAATCGCTCTTTGCAATCGAAGCCTGATAATATGGTTAGCTATTTAGACATTGCACGCATGGCAAGCCATCTATTAATGTTTAGAAATCAAGACGAAGCAATTGAAGAACATGAGGTTGAAGTTACTGCCGTTGGCGCAGAAGCCTTATACGAATTGAGCAATTTAACCAAAACACAATTTACCCACAATATAAAAGAAATCATCAGTTTTAGTGGCTTATAACTGTCGCTAACAACAATAATAAGCAGGTAAAGTCCCCTGAATACTGCTTGCTTATTATTACTCTCAAAATTTTACATTGACCATCACACGATCCGATTGATAACCTGTGATGCGGCTCTAAAGCTTTCCAATCATTTGAAAGTTATCATTTTTAACCCATTGTGCAGGCAGCACATTACTAATACTGGGGAAGTTATGTTTTCAGGGATGTTGTATATTTTTCTTCCTTTAGTTATCGGATATTTAATACCAATTAAAAATGAAACCATACTCCATCAGGTTAATGCTCAAACCAGTCGATTAGTACTCGTCATTTTGGGCTTGATGGGGCTAAGCTTGGCAGGGTTAGATAATCTAAGTCAAAACCTTAATCAAATCCTAGTGTATACCGCCACTTTTTTTCTATCTATTAGTGCATGTAACCTTGCTGTTTTACCGCTCATTGATCGATTAATGCCTTTAAAATCCCAGGGTAATAAAAACAAGCTTCCCTTATCTAGCATGGCACTTGAATCCGTCAAACTCATTGTTGTTGTCGGTTTAGGGTTAGGTATTGGTTTAACTTTTACGATGGATCTGTCGTGGGTTGATACTGCCAGTGAACTTATTCTTCTTTTACTGCTATTTCTGATTGGAATACAACTTAGAAACAGCGGTATGACACTCAAACAAATTCTCTTGAATAAGCACGGTATGACCATTGCTGCCTTAGTTTTAGCCTCATCCCTGCCTGGGGGGCTTATTGCAGCTTTTATCCTAGATATCCCTTTTAACCACGGGCTGGCCATGGCCTCAGGATTTGGTTGGTATTCTCTTGCCGGTATTCTAATGGGGGATGCTCTAGGTCCGGTTTATGGCGGTGCCGCATTTTTAAATGAACTACTACGAGAACTCATTGCACTTGTGTTGATTCCCGTTGCCATCAACCGCGTTCCATCTACTTCTATTGGTTATGCTGGTGCAACGGCCATGGACTTCACATTACCTGTGATCCAAAGCACAGGTGGCATACATTGTGTTCCCGTTGCGATTGTGAGTGGCTTTATACTTAGTTTAGCTGTTCCATTTTTAATGCTATTTTTTGTATCGTTATAAATATACAGTACGCCCAAGTAATGTTGCTTTTATCATTAAACATAATGAGATAGCGACAACTCAGCCTAAAAATTACAATAAACAAAATAAAAGGATCTGCAATGAAATTATCCGCTGTTATTCTTCCTCTTCTGCTGTTAACTGGAACAGCAAACGCTGCAGATAACACATGCCTGAGCAATAAATACCATGGCTATATTGATGCATCGCTTTCTTGGTATGAATCTCTAATTGAACTAACGGTTGAAAAGAACCCATCACTCGATGATGTTAGCCAGTGGTTTTTAAAAGGTCGCCAGCACCACTTCGAGTTGAGCCGCAAAGCGGTTGATTATTACTTAGAACACGATCCATCACTCGTTTCTACCGACAAAGCAGTTGAGTCTTGGTTGAACTTAGAGCAGCAAGACATCAAACGTCTAGCCACTCGTAGTGATGAGCTTGGAGAGTATGCACAAAGAACATTCTCTGATCGTCAATCAAAACCCCATGAGAAAAACTATGAACTTCGCTCTGCTTTTGCCGATCTATTAAGTCACCCACAAGCTATTGATGTTCCATTACAAGCGTACAATAACGCGATGGAAAAAATTTCAGCCATCAAATGCAACTAAATAGTGTAATATTCATCCTGTATCACATGAAGTACTAACGTGGTACGTGGTATCTACCCCATTAAATTGGGTTGCATGAAACAAAAGAGCACGTATCATTCTCGTGCTCTTTTCTGTATAGCTTAGAATAAAGCAAGACTTTACGATGTGTTTCAATTAAATTGAGCACACTTTTACGACTTAATGCCGCATAAGCATTCGTTTATGGAACAAAAAAATAAAGAAATTATCATGGTATCGGATAACAAAACGCCTGATGCAAGTTTAGAAAACCTACTTCGCATCTTCACAGTGCCAGAAGCGCCTGATTCTACTTTAGGTCAAATTGAGCAAGAACTGTCTCAAAACCTAAACCAATTCTTGCGTGAACACATTGTCGCTGAAGAAAAGCCTTTGTCAGATATAGAAAAAGACTTTTCTGATCCATTAATACCTGAAACTCCGACTTTTGTTTCAGAGCACACTCAGCATCTACTTAATACGTTAGTGGCTCAGTCTGTTCATACCTCTGCTCCAAGCTTCATTGGTCACATGACCTCTGCTCTGCCCTATTTTTTGATGCCGCTTTCCAAAATAATGATCGCACTGAATCAAAATCTGGTGAAAATTGAAACCTCTAAAGCATTCACACCGTTAGAGCGACAAGTGCTTGGTATGCTTCATGGGCTCATTTACAAGCAAGAAGATAGCTTTTATCAAAAATGGATGCACAGTGCTAATCATTCTCTTGGTGCTTTTTGTTCTGGTGGAACCATTGCCAACATAACGGCACTGTGGGTTGCACGTAATAACTTACTAAAAGCAGATGGCACATTTAAAGGCATTGCGCGAGAAGGCCTATTTCAAGCCCTGAAACACTACAATTACGACGGCATCGCGATTTTAGTCTCTGAACGTGGTCATTATTCACTCAAAAAAGCCGCTGATGTGTTAGGCATTGGCCGTGATAATGTAATTGCGATAAAAACGGATGACAATAACCGCATCTGCCCTATCGCTTTAAAACAAAAATTAGTGGAATTAAAAGAGAAAAATATCAAACCACTAGCTATTGTGGGTGTTGCTGGCACCACAGAAACAGGCAGCATTGACCCTCTCAACGAGCTCGCTGATATTGCAGAAGCAGAACAATGCCACTTTCATGTAGATGCCGCTTGGGGTGGTGCAACATTAATGTCAAATACCTATCGCGTATTACTTGCAGGTATTGAACGTGCCGACTCAGTCACCATTGATGCCCACAAGCAGCTCTACGTCCCAATGGGTGCAGGCATGGTTATCTTTAAAAACCCAGCCTCAATGTCTGCAATAGAGCATCATGCTGAATATATTTTAAGAAAAGGCTCTAAAGATCTGGGTAGTCATACCCTAGAAGGTTCCCGTAGTGGTATGGCTATGCTGCTATATGCAAGTTTTAATATTATCAGCCGACCGGGCTACGAACTGCTGATTGATCAAAGCATCCAAAAAGCGAAATACTTTGCCAAACTGATCCATGCACAAACAGACTTTGAGCTTATATCTGAGCCAGAGCTGTGCCTTCTAACTTACCGTTTTACCCCTGAAATAGTCCAACGAGCACTGCAATACGCTACGGTAGAAGAAACTGAAACACTTCATGAACTGCTTAATGATCTCACAAAGTTCATTCAAAAGCGTCAGCGTGAATCAGGGAAATCCTTTGTCTCTCGAACAAGGCTAACCCCAAAGAAATGGGACAACAGAGCGACAACGGTTTTCCGTGTTGTTCTAGCTAACCCATTAACTAGCTATGATATTTTACAATCAGTGCTTGAAGAACAACGTGATATTGCAGAACAAAGCACTATTAGCCTACCTAAGATGTTGCAATTATCTGAAGCAATATTATCGAAAAAGTAACAAATCAGGCGCGATTATCTCAGTGATCATTGCGCCACCTCTTATATCGACTTCAGATTACATAACATATCAAAAGGAGATGGGTATTGAAGCTTCAGGCCTAATTCCTCCTTTGTTTTGGTTGCATCAACCCATTTATTCGAAGTAGTACTATCAAGACTAAACTGGGGTTGAGGCAACGAAAGCGTCTTAGCTGCCCACGTATAATACTCATCACGAGTTGGGTGCTCGTCTGCACATAAGTGAAAAACTTTCCCCCACTTTGATAACGTTAAAATGCGCCTTATCGCGGCAATAACATCTGTTTGATGAATTAAATTCACCCGATTAAGTCCCCCTTTTATTTCTGTTCGGCCAGATAAACTATAAATTGGGTGTCGGTCATCCCCCACTAATCCTGCTAACCTTAGAATACTCACCTGCTCAGGGTATTGAGTTAATAGGTATTGCTCGATACGGCGGTGTACTTTTCCAGATTTAGTCAGTGGTGTTGAGTCATTACTTTCAATAATCTGCCCTTGACTACCATAAACAGACGTCGTGCTAATAAATAAAACGTGCTTTACCCCTGCTTTAAAACCACTGCCAATAAGGCTTTTCATCAACTTTTCATACAAAGATAAATCATTTTTCAACGGAGGGATATTAAGCACAACTGTTTCTACATTTAAATGTTGCCACAGTCGCCCATATTTTTGCTCATCATAAAGATTAAAAGGGTGAACAGGTATACCATTGATTTTCGAATCATTAACCGCAGTTTTTGTTCCTGCAACGGCTATCCCCTGTTTTTTTAACTCGCACGCCAAAGGTAAGCCTAACCAACCTAAACCAAGAACAGCAATTTCCACTTAACTACCTCTCTATTTACATTAAATATATTCATATTACGTAAAATATTACGACAATATATTCGTATACCTTTATTTCACAGTGTAAATTAATTCCCAACTTATGAAAAAAAACAACATTAATTTCCATGAAGCACGTATAAACACCCTATTTAAGGCTCAAAAACTTCCAGAACTGAAAGTAATAATTAGATCTTTGTCAAATTCTCACTATAAAGGGCATAGGAATAAGCTATTTCAATAGAGAGGTTTTAAACAAAAGTAGTATACTTTCTAAATAAGCTAGTCTTCGTGCTAATACGAATGCTGGTTATACAAAATTCAGCAACGAAGCCCTGCAATATCATGAATACATTAGAAAAAATACAGAAAAACTTAGAAAACTTCAGCAAGTCTGAACGTAAGGTTGCCGAAGTCATAATGACTTCCCCTCAAACGGCCATCCATTCTAGCATTGCGACCTTAGCAAAAATGGCTGACGTGAGTGAACCAACCGTTAACCGCTTTTGCCGCCGCCTAGACACTAAAGGATTTCCTGATTTTAAATTACATTTAGCTCAAAGCTTAGCTAATGGGACTCCTTACGTTAACCGTAACGTAGAAGAAGATGATGGCCCAGACGCCTATACTCATAAAATATTCGAATCAACAATGGCTTGCTTAGATGTTGCTAAGAATAGCCTAGATCCAATGCAAGTAAACAGAGCGGTTGACCTGCTAACACAAGCAAAGAAAATTTCTTTCTTTGGTTTGGGGGCTTCGGCATCTGTTGCGCATGATGCTCAAAATAAATTCTTCCGCTTCAATATCCCCATTGTTTGTTTTGATGACATTGTGATGCAACGCATGAGCTGCATGAATTGCACAGATAACGATGTTGTGGTTGTGATTTCACATACTGGCCGAACAAAAAGTTTAGTGGATATTGCACGATTGGCTCGTGAAAATGGTGCAACAGTTATTGGTATCACAGCAAAAGAATCGCCACTGGAAAAAGCATGTTCACTTTCTATTTCTTTAGATGTGCCTGAAGATACAGATGTGTACATGCCAATGGCGAGCCGCGTCGTTCAAATGACCGTTATTGATGTACTAGCAACTGGCTTTACATTACGAAGAGGGGCTGGTTTTAGAGATAACTTAAAGCGTGTAAAAGACGCTCTTCGTGATTCTCGTTACGATAAAACAGACACCCTCTAAGTTTTACAAATACCATATAAAAGGGAGTCAATATTATCTGACTCCCTTTTTACATTTAACAACTTATTTTAAGCTCGGCGCTTATTCTGTGTACGTGAAAGTTGGAACATTAACTTCAACACGGCGGTTAGATTGACGACCTTCTAACGTATCATTTGAAGCAACAGGACGAGTCTCACCTTCACCAACAGCAGTAATACGCGCTGGCTCCACACCTTTTTCAATTAAGTAGTTAGCAACAGAATTTGCGCGCTGCTCAGATAGCTTTTGGTTAAAACTACTAGAGCCAGTACTGTCTGTGTGACCAGAGATATTTACTGTCGCTTGAGGGTAAGTCACTAGTAACGTAACTAGTTCATCTAAGCGAGATAGACTAGATTGAGCTAATGTCGCTTTACCTGTTTGGAAGAGACCTACACCGTTTTTCTCAGTGAACGAGAATGTTTTTGCTGCCACGACAGTTTCAACAGGTTTCTCTTCAACCACAGGCTCAGGCATAACAACAGGCACAGGTTCAGTCACAACAGCTGGCTTTGAACGGCCAAAATTATAGTTGAAACCAAAACCAAGGAATGAGCTATCTACGCCATTAAAGACAGAATCAGACATATCTTCAATATGCTGGTATTCCATTCGTAAATCTAAAGATGGGCTAATCGCCATGCTCATACCAACAGCAGCCAGCATGCTTACATCACTGAATGACGAATAATCCCACTGAGCAGCACCTAACTTGCCGTATAAGTCCATACCTTCATTTAAAGCAAATGAAAGCTTAGGCGCTAAGGTCAGTGAAGTTAATGTATCTTGAAATGTTTGCGAACCAAAATTCGTGTCCATGTTACCGAAGTAATCATAACCAGCTTCTAGTGCTAACCAATTGGTAAAATCGTAACCTGCAATTAGACCAACACCACCATTTGTGTCATCACACGTGGTCTGTGAATCACAAGCGTTATTCACAGCAGTACTACCAAATTTACCACCTAGGTATGCACCTGATTCTGCGAATACTGGTAGTGCGGTTACCGCTGAAATACCAACCACTGCTATTATTTTTTTCATATATGATCCTTGATGATAATCAGGTTTATTTTTACTGACACTTCTCTATATAAACAAACATTCAATTAACGAATAAATTGAACTATTTCTACACCTTGTAAACAAAACGTAATTCTGGGGCACTGTCAAAAAATTGTCAACATTTTCACAGCCCTTGATTTTATAAAACACACCATAGTTAGCCATACAAAATCATTAATGATAAACGAGAGAACCAATGGCTAAGCTCAGGAATAGCATTCCGCGCATGCATACACATGGTTTAAAATTCGAATAAGCCGAACCTGATTCAATGGTAATGGATTTCCCTGTATTGCCGTCGAACGCAGCGCATCTTCCGCGATTTCATCAAAAAGTGAATCACACAACCCATAACGAGAGAGTGGTGGCAACGTTAAACGCCGTAAAGTACGCTGCACCCATAACACACCATCTTCGGCTGTTGCACTGTGCCGCCCCGTTATAATGGAAGCAAGGTGACGATAACGATTCAATATATCGCTTCTCCCCGACTCCTTTGCAGCTTCGATGTTTTCTTGCATCACATAAGGAGCGAGTTCCGCGGTAATCACACTGTGCGGAACATCTAACTTGCCACCTAATGCCGATGCTAAACCATGTGCTGCACCCAATTTTGCATTCATCACAGCCATCCCACCAAGCATGGCGGCAAACGATAGATCCGATCTTGCTCTTCGGTCATCATTTTCACACGCAGGGAAAATAGCCCCAGCGAGCCTACGTAGCCCCTCTTCACAAATCATGTCAGTGATTGGATTGGGTTGACCACATACATACGCCTCCATCAAATGGCAGAATGCATCCATCGCACCTTGGCCAGATAACGTCTTATCAAGCCCGTAAGTCAACATAGGATCAACAATCGCAACGTCAGGTAACATATCTGGGCTACGCATGCTGATTTTTACTCTTTCCTGTGCTGAACGTAATACCGCATTGCTCGTTACCTCAGCTCCTGTTCCTGCCGTTGTGGGAATAGCAATAAATGGTAAAGGCTTAACTTGAAGTGGCACATTCCTTCCAACCACTTCCGCGTAATCGTAAACACTGCCTTGATTTGGAATCAAAGCGGCTAATGCTTTACCAACATCAAGAACACTTCCGCCGCCCATGGCTATCACCATATCTGGACGAAACAGACGCGCGCTCGCGGCAAGCTCTTCAACCATGGCTATATAAGGCTCTCCCTGAATAGACACTTGCTGATATCTCATATTCTGCAAAGACAGATACTTCAAAATCGGCGTTATTCGCTCTGTATTACTGCCACAAATCAATAATGCACTGTAGCCAAATTTATTAATGAGAGACAATGAATTGCTCAACGCACCATCTCCAAAAACAATCCGAGTCGAGGTCATAAACTGGAACATCGCGTACGTCCTTATCTTCCCACAATATGAAACTAGAGTCTGCCTTTTTTATCTAGATTAAAGGTTGATTCATGGCACAATTCCCTAAAACTTAACAAATAAAAGAGAGAAAGATCGGTAGTTATCACACTGAATTAATAAATAAACCCACAATGAATTACCTATTTTTCACCATGATTACAGCTTGATAGGTAATACCTATCAGATTAAAAGCTAAAACCGACTTTATTAATCAACGAAGCTCAGGCATAGTTAGCTCAAATCACTGAGGAGTTGTTATTATGTTCGTTGTTATTTTTGGTCGCCCTGGTTGCCCTTTCTGTGTTCGTGCTAAAGATCTTGCTGAAACATTAAAAGAAAAACGTGATGACTTTAACTACCGATACGTAGATATTCATGCAGAAGGCATCAGCAAAGCAGACCTAGAAAAAACAGTAGGCAAGCCCGTTGAAACCGTACCACAAATCTTCATTGATCAAGAGCATGTGGGTGGCTGTACTGAGTTTGAAGCTTACGCAAAAGAAAACTTAGAGCTATTTAGCTAATCGATTCAACGATTAAATTAAGGCCAGTCATCTGGCCTTTTTATTGCCTGAAATTCATCCTTTCACAGCATCAATTTTTTGTTCTCTTTTCCTGCAATTTCCGCTATACATCAGATTCATATCAGTTAGACTAAAACCTCTTTTAGCCAGTCACTCTACCCGGACAAAAATAAGTGAACATCGACGTTGTCGCCCTTCTTTCTGAAAATAATATTCTACTGCTCTTCGTTGTTTTGGCTGTTGGCCTAAGCGTTGGAAAAATCAAAATTGCAGGCTTACAAGTAGGTAGCTCTATCGGCGTGCTTATCTCAGCCTTATTTATGGGAAACCTAGGTTTTACCTTTGATACAGAAGCTCTCAATATCGGCTTTATGCTCTTTATCTTCTGTGTTGGCATTGAAGCGGGACCTAACTTTTTCGGTATCTTCTTTCGAGATGGTAAACACTACCTTCTACTCGCTTTAATTGTTCTTATCTCCGCTATTTGTTTAACCTTAATCGCCACCCACCACTTCGGTTTAGACTTTGGTTTATCTACCGGTATGATGGCAGGCGCGTTAACCGCTACGCCTGTATTAGTAGGCGCACAAGACGCATTAAACTCGGGCCTAGCTACTGTGCCTCGCAACATGACTTATGCGCAAGTCATCAATAACTTAAGTGTCGGTTATGCCATCGCCTATTTGGTCGGCCTGACCAGCATGATTTTGTTTGCCAAACTGCTCCCTAAACTGCAAAAACAAAACCTTGAAGACTCAGCGCTGCAAATCGCTCAAGAGCGTGGCATTGGTAATGCTGCACAACGAAAAGTATATTTACCTATTATTCGAGCTTACCGCGTTGGCCAAGAGCTCATTGACTGGATGGACGGAAAAAACCTTCGTGAATTAGGCATTTACCGCCAAACAGGGTGCTACATTGAACGTATTCGCCGTAATGGTATTTTAGCTAATCCAGATGGAGATGCGATTTTACAAGATGGCGATGAAATTGCTCTTGTAGGCTACCCAGACAGCCATGCTCGTTTAGAACCTAGCTTTAGAAATGGTAAAGAAGTATTTGATCGCAACTTACTTGATTTACGGATTATTGAAGAAGAAATCGTAGTAAAAAGTGACAGTATCGCAGGTAAAAAACTCTCCGATCTAAATCTGTCTGAATATGGGTGTTTTTTAAATCGTGTGGTTCGAGCCCAAATTGAAATGCCAATGGATCACAATATTGTGTTGGCAAAAGGAGATGTTCTGCAAGTCAGTGGCGAAAAAAGCCGTGTACATGGTCTAGCGGAACGAATTGGTTTCATCTCTATTCATAGCCAAATGGCTGATTTACTCGCCTTCTGTAGTTTCTTCATCTTAGGTATTTTGTTTGGTTTAATTACCATGACATTTGGTCAGGTTACTTTCGGCCTAGGTAATGCGGTTGGTCTATTAATTGCGGGCATCACTCTTGGCTTTTTAAGAGCTAATCACCCTACTTTTGGTTATGTACCACAAGGGGCGCTCAACATGGCAAAAGACTTAGGCTTAATGGTGTTCATGGTGGGTATCGGCCTTAGCGCTGGCGGAGACATGCTCAGTTATTTATCCCAAGTGGGCTTTAAAATCATTGCCGCCAGTTTTGTTATCAGTGTCGTTCCTGTTGTGTTGGCCTATTTATTTGGTGCTCACATTCTAAAAATGAACCGCGCCCTTCTCTTTGGTGCCATTATTGGCGCGCGAACTTGTGCTCCTGCCATGGACATTGTGAATGAATATGCGCGCAGTACCATTCCAGCATTGGGCTATGCTGGTACGTATGCCATCGCCAATATACTGCTTACTGTCGCTGGCACCATATTAATTATCCTAACCTAGCACATCTAAACATCACTCTGACTGATTTATGATTCCTTTTAAATCAGTCAGAGTCTATTCAGTCACAAAGTCTATAATAGCCACTGTCTTCCCCCTTATTTTGTCGCTATGCTTCTGATAAATAAGAACTAGAATTAACTTTCATCGCACAACGGACTTTATATGCAAATTTTAATTGTTGAAGATGACCCTATTTTAAGTCATCACCTAAAATCTCAGCTTAGTGAGCTTGATCATCATGTTTTATGTGCCTCTACAGCTGAAGAAGGATTATTCTTCGCCCAAGATTACCCAAATGATGTCGCTATTATTGATTTAGGGTTACCAGATCGAGACGGTGTCAGTTTAATTAAAGACATCAGGGCTAAAGGGCTACGACTTCCAATACTCATTTTAACAGCCCGTGCAGGCTGGCAAGATAAAGTAACAGGGCTAGATGCTGGTGCCGATGACTATATTGTGAAGCCTTTTCAAACAGAAGAAGTTGTGGCGCGGTTAAATGCCTTAGTTCGCCGTAGTGCAGGCTTTATAAAACCTGAGATGACCGCAGGCGCAATTAAAACCGATTTACTCGCCAAACAGGTAAGTGTCAACGGTAACAATTTGGATCTCACGGCGTTTGAGTACGATCTTTTAGAATATTTAATGCGTCATAGCAAGCAAGTCGTTTCAAAACAACGTTTGCTTGATGTGTTATACGAAGATCAAGAAGGGGATCCAAACACCATCGAAGTGATGATCAGTCGCTTACGAAAAAAACTGACCAAAGCAGGCCAAGAAAACCCTATCTCAACCATTCGTGGCCAAGGGTATATTTTCGAGCTTCAAGCCAGTTAGATTAAGGAAAGAAGATGGTGAAACCTCGCTTACGTCGCCGAGTCATTGCCACATCTGTCGCAATTATAGTGGTTGTTACTACAGCTTTAGCAGCCATGATAAATAAGCTGTATACCCAGAGCTATATGACCAACTATTCATCAGAATTGGTTGCCCAGATCCCTATGGTGGTCGCACAATTAAAAGAAGCGGGAGTCGTTAACGATCTCAATTCATGGATAAACACCATCGACAGTTCAAACACAGATTACCTTTCTGTCGTGTGTGATCGCAATGATGCAACCGCATGGCGCTCTGATAAAGCCATTGATGCTGGTGTAAGAGACATTTGCCAGTTTATGCCAGCACATATCCCGATCCCAACTCTGGTTACCTCTCCAGATGGAAAAAGCTATATCGCCTATAACTTAGCAGAACCTTCTCAAAGCTCCCCAAACGCTCTTCAAGTCACGGTGCTGCGCAGTGCAGATGATTATATTTCATCGCTGAATTCCCTTCATCACCGCACCGTTATCTACTTAGGCTTATTTGTACTGGTTGCGATTGGTCTATTACTAGCTGCTTTCCACTGGAGCTTTCAGCCTCTACGACGTTTAGCCCTAGAGTTAAATGAGATCAGTGAATCAAAAAGAGAACAACTCGGTAATGGCTACCCTACCGAACTGGTAGAGACAACGGAAGCACTCAACTTATTAATCCACCAGTCAAGCGACAAGAAACAGCGATACCGTCATGCGATGGACGATCTTGCCCACAGTTTAAAAACTCGCTTAGCAGCAACCAATGCTATTTTGGATGATCCTGATTTAACTCGGCCAGAGCTTAATTTCCGTATTGTTGAACAGATAAGTCAAATGGATGAACTGGTTCAGTATCAATTAAAACGAGCGATGATGGGCCAACAGGGATTAAGTCATGACAAGACACCATTAAAACCGATTGTCGATACTCTGTCTCGTATGATGAGTAAAGTATACAGTGATAAAGACATCCGCTTTATTCAAGAATTTGATCACCAGCAAACCGTCCCTATTCATAAAGATGACTTGATGGAATTATTAGGTAATTTACTGGAAAATGCCGCTCGCTTTAGTATTGAAACGGTAAAAGTGTCTTTCGAAACAACAGATAAACACTATATTCTTCGAATTGAAGACGATGGCCCAGGCGTCACTCCTAAGCTACGCGATGCGATCTTTAACCGTGGTGTACGAGCAGATCAACGCCACCCAGGCACAGGGATTGGCCTTGCAGTGTGCCATGAAATAGTAACTAGCTACCGTGGTAATATTCACGTAACAGACTCTTCATTACAAGGTGCGTCTTTTATCATTACTCTGCCTATCACCCACTGATTTTCAGATACAAAAAAGCGCGCTAACAGTAGCGCGCTTTTAAACTGAATATAATTACCGATTAGATATCAGCAACATCAAATTCAATCGCAGGGTTGATATCTGCGTCGTAATCTACAGACTCAATACCAAAACCAAACAGCTTCAAGAACTCTTCTTTATACTCAACATAGTCTGTTAACTCTTTTAAGTTTTCAGACGTGATTTGAGGCCAAAGGTTACGACAATGCTCTTGAATGTCGTCACGTAGTTCCCAATCATCCAAACGTAGGCGGTTTTTCTCATCCACTTCTGCAGCAGAACCATCTTCTTTATAAAGACGTTGGCTGAACATGCGGTGAATTTGCTCCATACAACCTTCGTGTACACCTTCTTCACGCATTTTCTTAAATACCATTGCGATATAAAGAGGCATTACTGGAATCGCAGAGCTCGCTTGAGTAACCACACTCTTAAGCACAGCAACATTCGCTGTACCACCGTGAGCTGATAGCTTCTCATTCAATGCTGTAGCTGCACGATCTAGATCCATTTTCGCTTTACCAAGTGCACCGTCCCAGTAAATTGGCCAAGTTAGCTCAGTACCAATGTAGCTGTAAGCAACGGTTTTACAACCATCCGCCAATACACCCGCTTCAGATAATGCATTAATCCAAAGTTCCCAGTCTTCACCGCCCATTACAGTAACAGTATCTTTGATCTCCTGCTCTGTTGCTGGCTCAACACTGGCTTCAATGATCACATCTTTATTGGTATCAACTGCTGTTGAGGTATACGTATCACCAATAGGCTTTAACGAGGAACGAATCACCTCACCTGTTTCTGGCATTTTACGTACTGGAGAAGCCAGTGAGTAAACAACCATATCGATTTGACCTAGATCTTCTTTGATCAAATCAATTGTTTTTTGCTTGGCTTCGTTAGAAAACGCATCGCCATTTAAGCTTTTTGAATACAGGCCTTCTTCTTTCGCTAATTTGTCAAAAGCGGCAGAGTTATACCAACCAGCGGTACCAGGCTTTCTTTCTGTACCTGCTTTTTCAAAAAAGACACCAATGGTTGATGCACCACCACCAAATGCAGCAGCGATACGAGAAGATAAGCCATAGCCGCTTGATGAACCAACAACAAGAACACGTTTTGGTGCATTAGCGATAGGACCTTGAGCTTTAGTGTAAGCAATTTGCTCTTTTACGTTTTCTTCACAACCAACAGGATGGGTTGTGGTGCAGATAAATCCGCGAATCTTAGGTTTGATGATCATCTTCAACTTCCCTTCATAAATTGCGGTTAGGATAAAAGGTTATCGTCTATTTCGCACCTAGTTTATGAATAATTCGGCTAAAAATCAGAGTGGTTGGAGGTGTTATGACGTTTTTTCATACAAAGACTGCTCTCCGGTTTACCCATAAAAAATACGCTGCTTAAAATAAAAGCAGCGTATTTTGTAATTACAACTTAGCTAAATAGAAAGAGAAGCTTTAAGCGGCTTGATGTTGTTGCACGTGCCCTGATTGAAAGTATTCAGGTTTAAAATCATCAACCTGAATGGCAATCTGGCGCAGTTTATCCGCTTCTTGAATTTGCTCAACTTCTGCTTGTGTAAGCACATTTTGCTGATGAGCTAACTCTAAACGCTCAGACAACAAACCTTTACGTGGGATCTTCCCTTCTTTGGCTGCGATAACCATTTTCTGCTCAAGACCACGTACGTTATACATTGCGATAAAGGCACGCTCCATAATCGCAACAGGATCATTTTCTTTTTCACCGACGTAGCATAATGACGTTAAACGATCGCGGTGAGCGCCTGGAGTCATGATCAAATCCGCAATTTGTGTGCTTAACTCATCACTTGGTGCTTTGTATGAAATACCAAATGGGAAATTAATTGCTCGTAATAAAGCCCCCATGCCTTTACGCGGGAAGTTGTTGAAAGCTTCATTAAAGGCGACACCAGCTTGATGCAGACAATGCTGAACACCATAGTGAACCAAAGGCAGATCGGTTTGCTGACGACCTTCGTCTTCGTAACGCTTCAACACTGCAGAAGCCAGATACAAATAACTTAACACATCACCTAATCGCGCCGAGACCATTTCACGACGTTTCAGCTCACCACCTAAGCTCAGCATCGCAAAATCAGCAGTAACCGCTAAAGCACGACTCACACGAGACAGCTGGCGATAATAATCTTTTGTTGCACCACTGTATGGTGAGCTGTTAAAACGAGCACCTGTTACTGAATTTGACAGTGATTTAAAGACGTTCTTTGTCGCAAAGCCAATATGTTTGAAGAGTAACTTATCGAAGTCTTTTGCACCCTGCTCTTGATCTGGGTTTGCAGCTGACTCCATTTCATCAAACACATATGGGTGACAGCGTGTCGCACCTTGACCGAATATCATCAGGTTTCGTGTCAAGATATTCGCACCTTCTACGGTGATCGCTACAGGTACACCAAAATACATGTGACCTAAGTAGTTCATTGGCCCCATCTGAATCGCTCGGCCTGCATGAATGTCCATCGAGTCATTCAAAATGGTTCGACCCATTTCCGTCATGTGGTATTTAGCAATTGCCGTAACAATGCCTGGCTTTTCTTTTAGATCCAGAGACGTCGTTGTTAGTGTACGCGCTGCTTCCAACATATAAGTGTAACCACCGATACGACCCAGTGCTTGACCTACCCCTTCAAAACGACCAATAGACATACCAAACTGCTTACGAACATAAGAATATGCCCCAGTCGTACGAGCCGTTAAATGACCGATTGATGTACCTAATGCGGGCAATGAAATACCGCGACCAGCTGACAGACATTCAACCAACATACGCCATCCACGACCAGCATACTCTTGTCCGCCAATAATCCAATCCATAGGAATAAAGACATCATTACCACGGGTTGGACCATTCATGAAAGCTAAGTTCATTGGGTCATGGCGATCACCAATTTCAACACCCGGGTGATCAGATGGGATCAACGCACAGGTAATGCCGATATCTTTTTTATCACCAATTAAACCATTTGGATCATGAAGCTTAAACGCAAGGCCAAGTACGGTAGCAACAGGGGCTAACGTGATATAACGCTTATTCCACGATAATCGAATGCCTAGCACTTCTTTGCCTTGATATTCGCCATAACATACTTCGCCAATATCAGGGATACCACCAGCATCAGATCCCGCCTCTGGGCCTGTTAAAGCAAAACACGGAACATCAGTGCCATCTGCTAAACGAGGAAGCCAATAGTTCTTCTGCTCTTCAGTACCGTAGTGACTCAGTAACTCACCTGGACCCAACGAGTTTGGAACCATGACACAAACCGCGGCGCTGATACTGCGAGTGGCAATTTTCGTCACAATGGTTGAGTTCGCTAAAGCGGAAAATTCACGACCGCCATATTTTTTCGATATGATCAGAGAGAAGAAACGCTCCTTTCTTAAATACTGCCAAACTTGCGGAGGGAGATCTCTATCTTGCTGAACAATCTGATAATCATTCAACATATCAAGGAGCGTTTCTAACTCATTATCTACGAAGTGCTGTTCTTCTTCAGATAGTTTTGGCTTTGGGTATTGGTGTAATGTATTCCAATCGGGCTTACCAGCAAATAATTCACCGTCCCACCAAACACTACCGGCTTCCATTGCTTCACGTTCTGTCGCAGAAAGCGGTGGCAGCACTTTTTTAAACATCTTAAAAGCTGGATCGCTGATATATCGTTTACGTAGATTTCCTAGAGAGCTCATTTTTCAGGTCCTTTTATTTCTATTATTTTAATTAGAGGGTACTGTTTTATAAAAATCAGTTATTGGTGCCTGTTACTAGAGATAACGTTGTTTCTGTTGGTGCAGCGACGCCAGCTGCCAGATAAGGTACTAAGTAATTAATTAAAGATTCTGTATTAACATTCTTGCCAAAATCACTTTCAGCAATGTCTTTTAACGCCACACTTGAAGCCATGGTGAAAACACATGTGCCAAGAGTAAAGTGCAAACGCCAAAATAACGTTTCGACATCTAAATCAGGGTTCGCACGACATACTGCGGTGGTAAAATCGGAGAGCACCTCGTCATAACGAGTGGTTATAAACCAACGCAAATGACCTTGAACATCGGTATAGCCACGCCCAATCAACTGCATGAAAATTGTCGCGCCATGGGGGCGAAATTCATTCAGCTCTAGCAATGGTCTTTTCATACATGCAAAGACATCTTCCATGGTGAAAGAAGGCTGAGTTAGCAATTGTTCTAGCTCGCCTTTCAGCCTAGGCATAAATTCTTCAAGGTAGCGAGAGAGCACCGCGCGAACTAATGTTTTTTTATCGCCATAATGGTAATTCACCGACGCTAAATTCACCCCTGCTTTACCAGTAATAGTACGAAGCGATGTGTCATTAAATCCATATTCAGCAAATAGTTGCTCGGCAGCATCCAATATTTTTGATTTAGTTTCGCCCTTGCTCGCCATATTTAGTCACTCGTATTAAACAGATGTTTAAACTTTACATCTTGTTATCATCTTTAACAAGTGAGTAAAGTCACATTTCAAACGCACGTATGAAATACATATGAACAAAGTAGAATTTCACGAAATAATTTATAAAAGTTGGAACCAATATAAAAAAAAGCAGTCTCATAAAATGCCACTGCTTTTTCTTGATAGAATTCAAGAATACCCGTTGTCTAAATAGATAACGGGTTTTTTTATACTCATAAAAACAGCATGAAAAATTAAAGACAAATAGATTGAACCAACCAGAAAACGGTTAGTCTGATATTAGGTAGATTGAGAGCGCATTAAATCGTTTTGCTGGCCGCCAAACATGTTTCTTCCTGTCAACTACACTCTGCTTTTTTATTAACTCCTTTTATTCCATGTATGCCCAAACTCAGTTGTTTTGGGCTTTTTTTTGAAAAATTGGATGTATACGACTGATAATAAGTACATTTAACGAAATTTAAGAAATGAATCAGCACCTCAAGAGATTCCCCGTTCTTCTAACCCACTGATACAAGTCTCCCTTTCCATGTTGATCAGAAACGATTTTAGCAGTGCTTCGCCCAAAGATTTGTTCAAGCAAGTGCCTTTACCAGTAAAAACAAACTTTACCCGACAATATGACAGTTGTTTCTAGTAACAGCTTTGATCATTATGTGGTTACCTAGTTCAATAACTGTTGTGTCACCGCACGACAAAAGATCTTCCCCAAAATATTTTTATAACTGCACTTTCCTCGAAGGATCATAATACGGACCCTTGCTAGTCAAAAGAAACACACAACAATATTTAACAAATTCGCAACCAATCGTATACTCAATTCATTAAATGCTCTCTCTAAAGCCTCAATAACACAAACCACACTACCCGTAAGCTTAGCGATAGCATTATTCGTCTCACCTTAATAAAACTCGCCATCCCAAAAAAAGCACTAAAGTTAGCAGTAAAGAAAGTTTCTTCCATTGAAAAATAAAAGAAGAATAGTGATCTAGATAGAAAAAATGCACACTTTTATCTCTCTTTAATGACAACTTTTCATCTTTAGTCTATTGAAATTTTGTTAGATTCCTAAAAACAACAATTTGTATAAATTTGAGTCAAAGTTCCCCTGTTTCACTCTGTTTTCTTCAAATCAAGCGGCATAAATAAGCAACAAACCTTCGCATCAAAAATTAAGATGAAAGTAAGCTACAAGCAAATGCAAACGTTTGCTCTTTTAAGACCATCATTTTAGAAACTTACTTTCAGAAAAGCATAAATACATCGAGTTATTTTTACTCGTTGAAAAATTATTCACCCTCTACAATCCACGCCCATAACAATAATACTCAGCTCTTCACTCCGGAATGAGACTGATTCCTCCCCCAATTCGGGCTAATACCCATAAACGTGAAACTAAAGGTTCTATTGAAAATGAGTCCAGAACAATACCTTCTTGATTGGCAAACCAGTCAAACCTGTGCAGAAGCTATGTCTCCAATCCTTGGTACTCTATACCGTCAACATGGAGTTGAAGTCTCACTGTTCGGTCGACAGCTCGTCAATGCATCGACCATCGATATCATTAAAGCTCACCGTGTTGCACGTCGCCATATCGGCCAAAATCTATCTCCAAGCCAAACTTTTACCATGCTTGAAGTACTAGCACAAAAATCACTGTCGCCATGTCGTTTAGATATCGGCCAATTAGCATGGGGCTACTGGAAAGATCATAATGACGATGCAGGTCTCGAAGATTATGTTGAAACAGCACTGCATGACGTATTACAAAGTAAAGAAACGGTAGAGCCAAGAGACGTAGTTCTTTATGGTTTTGGTCGTATTGGCCGCTTACTTGCACGTCTACTTATAGAAAAAAGTGGCCCGGGCTACCCACTTCGTTTACGCGGCATTGTTGTTCGTGGTGGACGTGATGGCGACTTAGAGAAACGTGCAAGCTTACTACGACGTGATTCTATTCATGGACCGTTTAACGGCAGCATTACTGTTGATGAGGAGCGTAAAGCTATTATCGCTAATGGTAACTATATTCAAGTTATCTATGCTAATAACCCTTCCGATATTGACTATACGCAATATGGCATTCATAAGGCTCTCGTGGTTGATAACACAGGTATTTGGCGTGATAGCGATGGCCTAAGTCAGCACCTTGCAGCAAATGGTACAGAAAAAGTGCTTCTCACTGCACCTGGTAAAGGAGACATTAAAAATGTGGTCTTCGGAGTAAACGATAATGTCATCCAAGACTCAGATACCATCATCTCAGCGGCAAGCTGTACTACCAATGCCATAACTCCTGTACTCAAAGCCATTAACGACAAGTTTGGCATCAGCTCTGGTCATATAGAAACAGTCCATTCTTTTACTAATGATCAAAACCTAATCGATAACTACCACAGCGGTGATCGCCGCGGTCGCTCTGCGGCACTGAACATGGTGATCACTGAAACTGGCGCAGCAAAAGCAGTATCAAAAGCACTGCCTGAATTGGAAGGAAAGCTAACAGGCAATGCCATACGTGTTCCAACACCAAATGTCTCGATGGCCATCGCCAATTTAAACCTAAATGACAGTGTTGATCGTGAATCATTAAATAGCTACCTACAAGATACAGCTCTTTATTCGCCACTTTCAGGTCAAATTGATTACACTGAATCCACCGAGCTTGTTTCCAGTGATTTAGTTGGAACTCGTTTTGCTGGTGTCGTTGATAGCCAGGCGACCATTGCCGAAGACAAGCGCTGCGTTCTTTACATTTGGTATGATAATGAATTTGGATATAGCTGCCAGGTTGTTCACTGCATGGAACAAATGCTCGGTGTTCGCTATACACAGTACCCGCAAAACAATACTTAATACCTGAGACTAGTATCTCGTACTAAACGTTAACATTTTATTCAAAGGCCAGTAGTTCTTACTATTGGTCTTTTTTGCTCTGTACCTAGGCGGTATCATCAAATCACTTTTAAGAAACGCTCAAAAGCATCAACTTCCAGAAATTAGCTTACTCCTAAAGCTGACTTACGACCTTTCTTGAAACATTCAAGAAAATTGTAGTAAACAACTATTATCATTCCCCCTCAGTTAACAAACATAAAAAAGGGCCCTGAACATTATTCAGAGCCCTTCAATTCTCTTAGGATTAATTAGTTATTTAATGCTGTATTTGTTTTCACATCCTTAGCTTTTGGTAAAGAGATACTCAATAAGAAGTAACCTACCAGTGCCGATACTGTTGAGCCCATCAAAATACCTAATCGAGCGTATGTATCATACTCAGCACCAACACCTACGAATGCTAATGAAGAGATAAAGATAGACATTGTAAACCCGATACCACACAGAACTGATACTGCAAAGATATGTCTAAAGTCAATTCCTTCCGGTAGCTTCGCTACACCAGATTTAACCGCTAACCAACTGAATGTAAAGATACCTAATGGCTTACCAACAAATAGACCTAAAGCAACACCCATTGGTAACATAGACGTTAAATGACTTAGTGAAATTCCTTCTAAAGAAATACCTGCATTTGCAAAAGCAAAGATTGGCAAGATTACGAAAGCTACCCAAGGATGTAATGCATGCTCCATGTGCTTTAATGGTGAATGCTCGCCTTTTTTACCTTTTAGAGGGATAGCAAAACCAATAACCACACCAGCTAACGTTGCGTGAACACCAGATTTAAGAACACTTACCCACAAGACCGCACCGACAACTAAGTACCAAGTAATCTTAGTCACATTCTTATTATTCATAATGAAGAGTGCAGCTGTTGCAGCAAATGCAATGGCAAGTGCTGTAGCAGATAAATCACTGCTATAGAAGAACGCAATAATTACAACAACACCTAAATCATCAATAATTGCTAACGCTAATAAAAATACCTTCAGGCTAACCGGAACACGGTTACCCAATAAAGCCATGATACCCAGAGCAAAAGCAATATCAGTTGCCGCAGGAATAGCCCAGCCTTGAACCGCTACAGGATCACCAAAATTAAATGCCATGTAGACCAGTGCAGGCGCTAACATTCCACCAACGGCAGCAATAGCAGGGAAGATAGCCGTTTCTTTTGATTTTAGAGCACCTTCAAGTAACTCTCGCTTCACTTCCAAACCAATTAGTAAAAAGAATACAGCCATGAAGCCATCATTAATCCAGTGGGCTACAGACATCCCACCAACATAAGAATGTAAAAATGTATCATACAACGGCTGAAGAGGTGAGTTTGCTACCATCATAGCGATTGCAGCTGCAATAACGAGTAAGATACCGCCAGCAGACTCTAATTTGAAAAAATGACGAATTGCATCACTCATGAATAAACCCTTTCTAACTATCAATAAAATGTACTGATTTAATAAGATATATTGAGTGTAGCGACAAGGACCAGAAAGGAATAATCGCTTCTTTAGACAGTAAACATCGGAAAAACCGAAGTATATACCCTTTATCTATGATTTAGCCTTAGTGTATTAACGATAAAATATATAACTGTCACCTATATAATCAGCAGTTATAAAAAAGCCAAACCGAAGTTCAGCTTTTTCATTCATATTTTATCAATCAATATTACTTAACATCCACTCTACGATTCTCATGGCGCCCCCCAGCTGTATCATTACTACTGATTGGCTGAGCCTCCCCTTTTGAAGTAACTTTCATTGTTTTAGGGTCTACACCATGCTCAATGAGGTACTGCTCAACAGCTTTGGAACGCTTCAAGCCTAGAGAAAAGTTATAGCTCTCTGCCCCACGGCTATCTGTATGCCCTTCCAGAGTCAAAGTACGACTGCTGTGCTGAATAACCTCTACTAAGCTATCTAAAATATACTTAGACTTATCCGTTAATGAGGAACGATCAAAATCAAAGTAGAGCCTCGCTAGTACGTCACTATTATTCATAGTATGTAACAGCCCTTGAGTTAATAAAAACTCAGCACACTCTTCATTAACCCCTACATTCGTAATTTGCTTATTAATGAAAGAGAGCGTCGGTTCGTAATCACTTTCTTGCTCAATTTGGTAAAAAGCACCTTCATTTAGAATAACTTTTGTGCCCCTACCTACTGTTACATTTTGCTCAAATTCAACATCATCGTTACCACAGTAATAGCTTAACGCATTATTATCAAAAGATTTCGCCCATAGAGAAGGGGCAAGTAAGACACTTGCAATAGTGACTGCAATGCGTGATTTATGGCTCATTATGTCTCCTACTTTCCGGTAACTAGTTGAGATACTTTGTCAAAGCCGTGACGATCAAGGTGATACCTATCCATAGGAAAATCATCGATAACTTCAATTACCTCTGGAATAATCTGAGGTAAGAAAAAATTAGTGTAATACCCATAACTATCATGAAGATAGTTAACTTCACCAAGAAAAGGCTTCCCTTCAATAGCAGTATCAATCACAAATATTTTCTGCTTAACGTTATTTTTCGTCATTAACAGAGTATTTAATTCATTCACTTGCTCTTGCTGCTGAACATCATCACTATTAATGAAAATAATAACCTTTTTATCTACTTCAGCAGATATGGCTGAAAATGAGGCTCCCAAAAAGAAAAACACTAGTGTTGACAATATTGCAGGTATCTTCTTCATTACTTCAAGTGACCTATTTCTTCGGTTATTAGCTCAAGGATTTTATTTAAAATATCGTCTCTGTTTTGAGCTTTAAACACATTTTCAGCACCAGCACACTCCATTAAAGCTCTGTTACTGTTAACGTTATAATCAAAACCAACCACAGAGATTTTTCCCGATACTGATGCCCCATCAGGCGTTTTTTGCTGATTTAAGGTGTTGACAATTTTTGTGCACATCCCTGCATTTACCAAGCCTTGCGCCGTATTCTTACTACTATCGCCACCATCTGATAACACAATGATCAAGCGCCTAGGATTAGAACCATGCATAGCCAATTGTGCTCCTCGCATGATTCCTTGATACGAAGCAGTGCTACCGTTAGGCGAAAAACCCCTAACTTTTTGGTTAAAACGACTAAAATCTGTTGTTACATCAATATCATAGAAATCAACGTAATCATAAGAACCACTACAATGCTTATCTGAAAATATCTGCTCAACTGTCCTTATATAGTTCACTTTATTATTCGTATAAACTAACTGGTCTGTAGAGCACTTCTTGTGTGAACTACCATTTTTTAATTGATATGTTTTCTTATCAAAGCCAGTAAAGGCTGCGGTATTATCTGATGAGTTTTCTAAATCATTATATTTTTTTAGCTCATCGGTTACTTTGCTAATAATATCAGTAAGATCTTTATACTTTTTATTTCGCCCCCCTCTCCAGCTTTCCCACATTGAGCCAGAAAAATCAGCGACAAAAACAACATCAACGGCTTCACTTTGGTACTTTCGTGCTGTTGCAGCACCTGCCACATTAAAATTATCACCAAAGCCAACAATGGCATCATTACCCGGAAACCAAGATGTATGGCGAGTAGTCGCGGTTACACTGTATTCAAAAAAACGGGACTCCCCTTTGATCACCCCAGCAGCACACTCAGGAATTTGATCGCACGACAGCTTAACCACTTTCAAGTTCGAGACTTGATCCATGTCCACCATATATTGGCTAATATAGTCAGTCGCAATTTTTACGTTGACAGCACTCCCCTGCCCTGAGCCATTGTCTTTATTATCATCGTTATGAGCAGCCACAGCGAGTGTGGCCACTTCTAATGCATCATCTAAACGGGCTTTTGATTGAAGGGCTCTAGCACCATCCGAAGCCAATGTGAAAATACCGAAAAAGGCCGGTATCATCATGGCAAATAAAAGAGCAGCATGGCCAGACTGTTTTGACATGGACTTTATTAGCTTCATATTTTAACGGCCTATCATGATGGCGTTGGTGGACACTGTTGTGAACTGCTCACCTAACAGTTCACCAACCCAATTATCCGTTTCATAACACAGTGTCACTCTATATAAAGAGGCTTGTCTCCCCCAAGAAGTCACCACGGAAAGATCTGTTAATTGACTTAAAAATTGGCTTACTTGGCAAGTTTGCTGCCCACGACTGAATCTCACCGCCGCATTTGGAGAGTTAATATCTCTAAAAGTTTGTTCTTCAACTAACATGCCCAACCGACTTGCTTCATAAGAGCCTAATGTTCTTGCTAATGAGTTCCGGGTAATATCAAAAATGGCATCAACTTCGGCACTCGTGATTTTATAATCATCATCATAAAGCTCTGTTCGCTCTTTCAAAATGCTCACCATTGAGAAAGCCAAACGGTCCAGCTTCCCTTTAATAGACATTTTTATAATGATGTCGCCACTAAAAACCAATAGCAGAGCGAAAAAAATGCCAACGATGGCAAATTCAACACTAAAAGTGCCGCGTTGTGAGCAAGGTAACTTAGATTTCAAACTGCGAACGTTCATATTCTTGTATCACTATTACTTCACGAGTAAACACAGTGGTTTGATCCATAAAATAGGTAAACATTGAATCAAAATCATAACTAATGCGATAAATAGCAATCGAACTCTTATCTGCGGAACCACATTCAGCCGATGTTTGGTTCTGGCTCGGCTCACAACCATCAACCACTTTCACCAAATCATCGACGTCTTTGACATATTGAACCGTGGTGACAAAGTTGTTGGAATCAACGATATTACTCCAAATACTGTCATCTCGATTAAGCACGGCTTGAAAAGATTCTAAATAGGTATCATTGTCTTTCTTAGCTTCACGAGAGGCCTCAGCAATAGCTAAATCACCAATAGCGGAAACATATGACATGTAACTCATTTCGACCCATGCCATACACATCAACCAAAATCCCATAAAGCCTATAGCAAATTCAATGGCTACAACGCCTTTTTGTCCCTTCTTTTTACGAGAAAGGAAAGAAAGCTTCCGACTGTTATTCATTCTCATCAGCTAACTCCTTAGCCACCGAAGGAATCGGTTCTTGAGTCCCCTCAGAACTCTGCTCTACACCACGTTGTTCCGGACCATTACTTTTCTTAGATTCTAAATTAGACTCATTTTGCTGAAAAATTTTACTCTCTTCTTCTGATGGCAATGCAAAATCAGCTGGGTTACCTAACGTATTAAGAGAATGGAACAATTGAATGATCTCTTCATCCTCATAGTCTTTAGACAATATAGATTTTACGTAGTCATAATTGCCCATCTTTGACATAGCAATTAAAAGATTTGCTTTTACTTGATCATCCGCTTGGCCATTAAGGTATAAGGGTAATAAACGCGAAATTGCTGCACGGTAATCTTTTTCGATAATATCAAGTACCGCGATGTTATTTTTCACTTTCACATCATCAGCTAAACCCAAACGGGCTTGATTAAAGGCAATACGCGCTAGCTCAAATTGATCACTGTCAGCATATAAAATACCCATTAAGTTATGTGCATCAGGGTAATCGGGAGCAATACTTAACGCAGTCTGTACTGACTTCATTGCCTTGTCATTTTGCTGAAAGTCGTATTGAATTTGAGCCTGTAAATAAAATATTTCGGCGTCCCGCTCTTTATCAAGTAAGATCGTCGATAAATAGAAAAGCGCAGACTCCGCATCTTCCATTGCTAAATATGTTTTTGCTAATTTAACTCGAGTGTCTTTCGTGTCTTCTTCCTTGAGATCAGATTTATACATTTCGATTAGACGTGAGTAGTTTTTTGTTTTTAGCAACAAACTTTCCGTTGAGTCACGATCTCCCTGAAAAGCACTGCTGCTTTTACTAGAAGAATCAACACAACCAGACAAAAGAAGCAACACAATAAAACCCATTAAAAATTTAGACACCAGACATCATCCTCATTACACCAGGGGCCGCAATCAAAATTACAATAGGTACCATAATAAAGACGATAAGAGGAATGGACATTTTTGCAGCTAATTTACCAATTTTTTCTTCCAATTGAAGCATTTGAACGTCACGGATATCAGACGCTAATGTAGTTAAAACCTGATAAATCGAAGTACCATATTGCAAGCTCTGTGTTAAGGTCATTACAAAGCTTCGCATTTCATTAGAAGGAACCCTCGTATATAACTCTTCCAATGCTTTTTCTAGCCCTACGAGCTTTGCTCTGTCATTGGTTTTATTGAGCATATAACTTAAGTCTTTATCGAAGCCTGCCATTTCTTTGCCTAAATACGTCATCGCAGCTTCCACAGTCATACCGGTCTGAACACAAACAGCCATTAAATCAAGTAAATAAGGCAATTGCCCTGAGATCTTATTTTGTAAATTTTTCGAACGTGCAGCTAAATAGGAATCGGGCACAATAATAACCAGAACCAACCAGCTGGCTCCGATAACAATTAAGCTCATTTGCTGCCATTCAAGCTCAGCGCTTAACAAATAAATAGCAACCCCACCTGCCAGCAACACCCCATACTTTATAGGCATGTATAATGGTGCCAGCTTAGAGTCATAAAAGCCTGCGGCTGTAAATTTATCTTGAATTTCATCTTCGTTACTAGAGAAAAGCTTACTGAAATAAAGAGAGAGTTGAGATAACCAAGGCGTTGTATCTTGTTGATAGCTTTCTACCGAGATATCGTAATCTTTTAGCTGCTTCTTTCTTTTTAAGGCATTAAAAAACTGGACCAATAATAATATTAAGCCCGCAGTGAATAGCAGCAGCATCCCAAACAATTGCGTTCTAGGATCAAGCAACCACAGCTTGACACTCTGAGGAAGGAGATCACTTAACATTATCGAACACTCTTCATCAGCAACCAGATAATGGTGATGCCTATGGCTTCACTGATCAAAACGTAATAAAGAATCGGGCGCCCCGCAGGGTTAAACATCACAAATTCATAGTTTTCTGGGCTTAAATATTGAAGCATGAACAAGAAGAAAAACGGTATAGCCCCTACAATTTTTGCCGACGTACGAGCCTCTGATGTTAGTGCGTATTTCTTTTTTTCTATGGCTCGCGCTTCAAACATCAATCGATTTAATCTGGTCATCACATCTTTTAACTGACCACCACGACTCATATTGGCACGTAACGTAATGACAAAAAACTGAAAGGAAGGATAAGGAAAACGACGGCACGACTTACGAAAAACACTATCAGGAGACTCCCCTAACTGAAGGCGATCCCCCATGACTTTAAACTCTTTTCCGACCTCACCATCTAATGATTTACCCACAAACATGATGGCATGCATAATACTTTCACCAGCAGAAACCGCACTAGTTAACATATTTAACGCATCAGGGAAGGACTCTTCAAACATGGTTCGTTCACGTTTTTGTAACCACAAATAGCCCATGATATAACCAAAGATAACGGTCAGAAATAAAACCAAAGGAAGTGAACCACGAATAAAGCTTTGATTTATTTCAAAGCCAACCACTAATAGAACGAGAGTAAAGAACGATACTTTTACAACGGCTAACTTACCGATTTGATATTGTAAATTACTCCAGCGCTGAGATAGGTCTTGTAAAAAAGTGCGATCTGATAAGGACTGCATATTTACCGCTTGTTGATCAGAAGTCATCGAATCAACAAATACCGTTTTATTATACTCTTCCAGATAATCAGTGTGCTTTTTCTTTTTAAGCAATGGTAATAAGAGAATGGCTAAGCCAAAGCCTAAAACAAACAGGTAAAGCATGTTAAGCCCCAGCTCTAAATGCGGCGTTCAATTGTTCTTCCAAACCAAAAAAGCGCGCTTTTTCAACTAAAACAGAGCGCTGCATTAAACCAGCGGTAACAAAATTCCCTTTAACTTTACCATCTCCCCCAGCTTGATATGCCATAGGCTGGAACCTAAATATCTCTTCCAGGACTACGTTTGAGCCTTCTAAACCGACCACTTCCGTAATGCTCATCACTTTACGGCTACCATCGTGTAATCGGCTGATCTGAATAACTAAATCGACAGCACTAACAATGGTTCTACGGATCGCCTCTAGCGGTAAGTTACTGGTTGCCATCATTACCATGGCTTCCACCCTAGCTAATGCATCACGGGGAGTGTTGGCATGGAGAGTCGACATGGAACCATCATGGCCTGTATTCATCGCCTGTAACATCTCAAACGCTTCACCACCACGACACTCACCGACAACAATCCGATCTGGCCTCATACGCAAAGAGTTAATCACCAGATCACGCTGAGAAACAGCACCTGTATTTTCAATACCAGCGGTACGTGTTTCTAAACGTACAACATGGGGCTGAAGTAATTTTAGTTCAGCGGCATCTTCTATGGTGACAATACGTTCATTTTCGGCAATAAATTGCGAAAGTGCATTCAGCATGGTTGTTTTACCTGAGCCCGTACCTCCTGAAATCAAAATATTCAAACGGCAGCGTGAAGCAATCATTAAAAGCTGTGCCATTTCAGGGCTCATGGCACCAAACTCACACAGCTTAGCAAAATCGATACTGTGCTTTTTAAATTTACGGATAGAAATAGAGGTGCCATCGATAGCAATGGGCGGAATAACAATATTGACACGGCTACCATCAGCCAAACGAGCGTCACAAGTTGGTTGAGACTCATCCACACGACGGCCAACACGAGAAGCGATTCGTTTCGCTATTTCTAATAATTGGTGCTCATCAATAAAATTCACACTGGCTTTTTCAACCAAACCATTGCGCTCGATAAAGACATTTTCATGCCCATTGATCATAATATCCGTAATGGTATCGTCATCCATTAAGCTCTGTAATGGACCAAGACCAATAAGCTCATCAACAAGGCTTTTAACAAAATCACTGCGTACCACCGTAGGGACTGGTAACCGCTCGCGCTCAATAAGCAGTTCTACCGCGCTATTGAGCTGCTGACTAAGTTGCTCACGAGACAAATTCGCAACAGCGTCGGCTTCCAAAGCATCAAAAATTTGATTACGGATACCAACATAAATCTCTTTCGCACCAATCATGATTTAACCTTCTTTGTAAACAGGTTTATCGGCAGTGATTTTTTCTTTTTAATTTCTTCACCAAGTAGGAGTGAGGTTAACTTACGTACCCCCTGAGACATTTTCAGTTTTGTCCCATAAATACGTTTACCTTCAAGGAGTACAGAATCGACTTTGGGCTCATACGGCAAAATAACATCAATTGGCTGCCCCAAAAATTTTTCGACTTCTTTTTCCGTTACCGTCGCTAACCGTGGAGGAATACGATAATTAAGCACCGTTATAATACGCAAAGCTGAATTATTGTTTTCTTTGGCAATTTCACTACGAATTTTTGCCGCATCTCGCAAAGAAGAAACAGAAGGCTCGATAACCAAAACAATGCTATCGCACAAGGTGACTAATGCTTTAGGATCTGGAGTGAAGCCCGCTGATGCAGACAGATCTTCCACAATGAAGTTAGCATCCCCCGCCACCTCTTTTGCCACAGCTCGGGTATAATCTTTCAACTCCTGATCATTTAATTCATCAGAACTCAGTGCCAAAATAGACAACATGGAAGATTGCTTTGTAACAAGGCTTTGTGCAGATGCTTCATCTAAATTAGACGCAAGGGATCCTGGCTGGAGTTTTCGTTTCTCAAACTGTTTTAAGCCCATAACAATATCGAGGTTACCGCCCCCATAGTTATGATCAACCACCAAACAAGAGGCTTTTTTTTCAGTCGCGAGTAAGCATGAGATTTCCGTGGTGAGCAACGTAGCCCCTACACCACCTTTACTGCCAATAATACTCACTTGCTTGGCTTTTCTATTTTGACCTGGCCCTTTATTTCGCTCACGGTTTTCACTTACGCTACGAACAAAATCAATGAGCTCTTGCTTGGTAATTGGCCAAAATAAATAGTAGAAGCCCATTGCTTTTAAGTTACGAATCGTTGAAATAGCATCTTCGCTACCAATAACGATCACCGAAGCATGGTTAGGCAGTAAGTGACTGATACGCTCAGCATCTTGTGTAACATTTGCACTGTTATTCAGCTCAACAAGTACAATTTCAATGCTCGATTCGCGAACAAACTCTTTTATTTTTGCATCCGTGTTTTCTAATACAGCAGGAGCAACAATTCCCTCAAATCGATAAGCTTCAGTCACTAATTGCTGACATACATCAGTTTGATAAAATAATACGGAGGTGATCTTTTCTTGTTTTATATCTTCTTTTGTTTCATTTTTACTAAGAAGATCGACCAAATCAAACATATATCGTAACTCCAGCTAACTGGCTAATTTCAGCAGCTAATTCTATTATAATTTTTAATTTACAGAAGATTCTGTTTGGGCAGGAGGTGACACTGTAAGCATTTTTTCTGGGTTTACCATAGATTGCCAACGAGCACTCTCAGAGAAGCAACCTCGAGCAAGCTCACTGTAATGCCCCACTCTAGGATAATCGCAAATAGGTAGAATGGATTTATGCACTGTCGTTTTCAGTTCTAAATCAAACCGAGCACCAAAACCAGCATCACCCTGTTCTATAGACAGCTTATCTTGGCTCACACCACGAGATAACAGTTGCTTATAATACATATCAGCCACTTCTTTCCCTGATTTAGTTCGCCAAACAATGGTCGCACCTTGTGAGCTAACATACTGCCAGTGCTCATTAATAAACCCATCTAGCTTTGCACGGGCTTTATCTTGCTGATCAGGTTTCACTTTTAAGCTCATAGAATAAGTAACGGGGACGACTTCAATTTGCGCCCCTCGACTTTCACCTACGTAATCAGCACACCCACTTAAAACCAAAAAACATGCCGCAAGTATCAAAGCTAACTTTTTCATCACTTTTTAAACCCCCCGGTCGCGAGAATCTGTTTAGCCCAGCGGTCACCCGCTTTGGTATAATTCACATCTACAGCTAAGAAGCGCTCTAGCGTAGAAGTTTTTTGCATGGTTGGTAATTGAACTTGAGATGCCTTAATAGGCTGCACTAAATTTACCGTTGCAACGATAATCAACTCTGTTTTTGTACGCTCTGTCTTAGTATGTCGAAATAAAGAACCAATCAATGGTACATCACCAATAAAGGGAACTTTTTTAAGAGACTCTCGATCTTCCGTACTTAGTAAGCCACCAAGAACAAAACTTTGCCCATCTCCTAACTCAACCGTTGTACGAGCACGGCGAGTTTTCAAAGATGGAAGATTATAAGTTTCATTGCTGAATTGATTATCAAGTGAGCTAACCTCAGGCATCATCGATAAACGAATTTTGTCATCTCGAAGGACCTTAGCCATCAACTCTAAGCGAACACCAAACTCTTTATAAAGCACATTCGTGCCACCATCAAGAATTGTCACTACAGGCAGTTCACCACCAACGAGAAAACTCGCCGTTTCACCTGAAATAACCGATAAGTTTGGTTCAGCCAAAACTTGACCGACATTATCATCACCAATAGCAGTAATCACCGACACAATATCGCTGGCACTAAAATGTGTTAAATAATCAGTAAATACGCCTGCCGTTTGCCCTGTAGAGCCAAGCTGAATACCAAACTCTTCCATAAAAGAGTGAGAGACTTCCGCCACCGACAGCTTTACATTGACTTGTTTGGTCACATTGACTTCGATGTTGTTAACCAAACCATCAAAATGGCGACGTTTCATAAACTCCATTTCGTAAGTATTTTCACCCAAATCCCACTCGATTTGATAATCTTCTGATTTTTTACCTAACAACACCCCAGCAAGCTCATTGATGCCGTCGCGCTCTTCTTCCGTAGAAACAATCCCGCTCAATACAACTTGATCGCCAACATTATAAATTGACACCTCTGTATGAGGGTATTTGAGCTGAATTTGTTGCTGAATATTAGTTAAACTCTTATTAACAATAAGCTTTCTACTAACCAGTGTTTTACCATCTTCATCAAAAATAAGCAGTGCGCTGTTACCTAACTTTTTACCAAATACGACCACTTTCTTTTGATCTATAACCTGATAATCTGCAACTTCAGGATCAGAAATAAATACAGAGCCAATATCTGTCTGAACATTAATGGTTCTTGCATCCCCTTCCGCTAAATTGATCAAGCGCTGCGCTAAAGCAGGAGTACAAATAGCCAGACTAAAAACCAAGAAGGAAAGTCTTTTTATCAATTTAATCACTTATTTCCCTTACTTAACAATGACTTCTCCAGCTCGATACTCTTTAATCGCTTTAAATTCTGGTAACACATCACCGGCATTCGCACTTAAATCTTTCGCACTATCAATACCCGCCGACTTATGAACTTCTAATTCAGCAATACGTTTAGCAATAGTAAGCGTAGCCACTTGCTTACGAGTTAGTTCTAAAATCAAATTGACATTTTGTAAAATGGACTCATCTAACGCTTCTTCGGAATCTGTTTTTTTCACTTGCAATACTTTGATGTCCATCAAGATTGGAGTTAGTGACACATTTTTACTGCTTGCCACCGTAGTTTCTACCTCCGAACTTAATTCAGAAGTGACTAAGGCTAGAATATCAATGCGTGTTCCATGAGTAATTACCCCTCCAACCACGGAAGTGTTTTCCACCTCAATCGCATAAGGGACGCGATTCTTTTCAATAATGAAGTCAACGTAGCCATCTTGATCTGGTGTGGCAATCATATCAGGGGTAACCACTTCTCCTTTATCAAGAGCTAAACGACTAACAGCGCCAGGGACATAGTCGATAATAACATCATCAACAATGCCTAATGCATTGGCCTCGGATTCAGGGATCATAGTTGTTGATAGAGTTGAGTGAGTAATGGGCTCACCAACCGCAAGAGATTCTTTGGTCGTCCAGATGCGAATTTTATTTTCTGGTGTAGGTGCAGTGGGTTCGGTAATAGTAGTAGGCTCAGACTGCAATAACTGATCAGACAAACCATATAATCCAACAGCAATAGCAAAAAAAGCGATGATAAAAATCAGTTTAGAGCTCATCTCTACCTCTTAAAGAGACGCGGCAATACCCAATAAACTACCCAAGCAAATTGGAATGGCGTAGGGAATCCCTCGTTGTCGAACTTGTTGTAAATCAGTAAAAAAACCATAAATCAGATACATTATAGCGATTAGTCCACCAAGGGCTAGTATCACACACAATGATAGCATCACAAATTCAGGTTTTATGGCCAAAGATAACGCAACCAAGAGCTTAATGTCTCCTGCTGCAATAACCTTTAACAAAAATAGAAAGAAACCGACAATTAAAACCAAAAAAGAAATCAAAAATGATATATAACTGTCATTTTTTATCAAAAAAATAAGGCTAATGACAAATATAAATGAGACTGTTTGATTTGATATTTTTCGATATCGAAAATCAGTGTAACAAACAAAACTACATAAGGTGGCGAACAGTATCAACCACCAAATTTGTATAGTCATTTATTAGACAACTCTACGAATTAACCACTAGGAGCGGCAGTTTTATCTGCGCTACCAATTGCAGTAGTAATCTTTGTCATTGCTCCCTGTAAAGCAGTTTTAAGGTCACTATTGAACATAGCTAAAACAATCGCAGAAATCGCAACACCAATAATTGCGTATTCGATTGCTGTAACACCGCGCTGATCATTTTTAAAATCTTCTAAAGCAAGCTGAGCTTTAACATATAGAGAAGTAATCATTTTGAACTCCGTATTTTACTCTTACTACCAGTATTTTGGCAGAACCCAATTTGCGGGAGATAATAACGTCAATTTTTTGATATATCAAACCCTTTTATAGTTAAAAACCGACAATAAAAATACATGAAAATTTGAATTCAAAAAAAACTTTTCCTTTAATAACAGTTAACTAGAAAGCAGGTTAATAATGATTAATATTAAAATATATAAATTACAGTTAACCTGTAAAAATAGTATAAATATTAAACCAATACAAATTATTGATGGTCATTTTTTTGACCATTAGGATTCATGAAGTAAATATTTTGACCAATTATTCTACTGGGTTGATTGGTCACAATTAATACCCCGTCAACTCCATAAACCCTTTTGCCGTATGGCTACCGACAGCATGAATAGGGCCTTCCCAATATGGAATCAAGAAGGGTAACCATTGTTCCTTCCGCACTGGTTGAGTCGTCAAATTAATGCCATATTTGGGTATATCAATCATCCACTGAAGAGGAATAAGCCTGCCATTACTTAACTTCGTCGTTTGTAAAGGGGTCATTCTAATATCTTGATGTGTGAGCACAGTCACGGAGCCGCTAGGTTCAGAAATGGACCCAAATTTATGTGGTTGTTGAAAGTTATGACGATATTGACTCACCATGAGTGCGCGCCCATCATCTAAATGAAAAGAAAACCAATCCCAACCCTGTTGTTCTTGATCAACCATCCCACTTCCCCATTCTCGATCAAGCCAAGCATCCCCTTTTACTGTCAGATCTTGTCCATCGAGAACCAAAGCTCCCTCAATTTTTAAAAATGGCATACTGAAATAATGCGATGCAATAGGGAGTTGATCGTGTTTTTGGCTATAACCTTTATCACCTTGAAGTACAATTGGACCTGCATTATCCATGTGTAACTGAAAGCTAAAATCATCAGATGCCGCTCGAAGTGTGCTAGGAAATATTTGTATATCTGGTGAAGACCATGACCAATTGTCTATCCAAGCTCGAAATGGGTTAGCTCTAACCCCAGCTTGGCCTATGCCCCCTCTAGCAAATCTCTGTTCAGCCCATTTCTTATCTTCAGAAGTAATAACGACATGAGACATATACATCTGTGGTGACTGCCAACCTGAGTCATTGTTATCAGCCGTTGCAAAACGAAATAATGTCCACTGAATACCAAACTCTTGACCATCAGCACTGTTCACATTGGCATTGATATACCACCATTCATGCTGATAGCTAGGGTGACTAACAAAATCTTTAGGAAAAGATAATAGGGTGCCGGGTAAGACAGGTTCAAATACCTGAGTTGTACTCTTTTGTAAAACAGCATTCACTTCTCGGGAGTGCTGAGTTGAGCCCTGATGAAAAAAAGTGTAATAAGTTGCAACAAATAAGGCGAATAAAATAACCAGACCTATCGCTAACCTATATACATTAAATGAAAGCTTAGAACGGCAAATTTTAATCATATATCAATCCATTGACTCTATTCGTTAGTTAAAGCGCATCTCTTAACGAGCTAATTGCAGGTCTCTTAATCATACGCCACACAGGCCATGCACCTGCGACCATCAAAGCTAACAATGCAAAAGCGAATGTTTTCATATAATTAAGTGGGAACAATGTCATTTCCATGGTCCAGCCAAAGGAGTATTTCATAACAACATCAATTAAGAGCTGAGCTAAAACAAGCCCAAGGGGCAAAGCTACTAACATAGTAATAAAGCCAATCACTAAGAGCTGTAGACCACCAAGCATAACTAACTCTCGACCAGTCATTCCCATACAACGTAATAGTGCAAACTGCCTCTGCCTTGAAATTTCACCCGCTAATGTCGCGAAAAAGAGTCCACAGACAGCAATAAAAAGTGTTAGTCGATCAAGGGTTTCTGTCACGACAAATGTGCGATCAAACACCCGCATTGCTTGATTATGAATATTACTGTTATCTTGCACTCTCTCAGGCGATAGACGATATGCTTGCCCAATCTGGGTAAGCAGCGCTTTCCGATCTGCACCTTCCTTTAATAGCACCCCAAGTCCAACATCACCCTCACCAGTTAATGCATTTGACCACCGATAATGTGAAAGCAGTACTTGGTTGTACGGATTACCATAATCGTAGTACACACCCACAATCTTCCAATCTTGGCCAATAGGCTCTGGCAGAGTTAATGTGTCTCCTGGTTGAAGGTTCAGTTTTAGTGCCATGGACTCACTGATCATCACACCATGGCTATTATGGAAGTAGTACCAGTAATCAGGAATCGCCACTTTGATGGATAGCGCTTGGTTTTCCCCCTTGCTGGTTCCTAAGCTTCTTACTTGCAGCGTGCCATAATCGCTATCTAACTCTTTACGCCATTGCCACCATACTTCTTTTACTTCTGGTTGCTCTTCTAACCAACTGCTCATTCTTGGCGCTGAATTTGCTGTCGGTCGAATATAGATATCAGCAGCAAGACGCTGGCTTAACCAACTATCGGTTGTAGCTCTAAAACTTCCGACCATAGTTTCAATGCCTACGTTCGAGGCTAAAGCCAGCATAAACGCCATGGCAGCAACTCCTCGGTAGCTTAGGCTTGCGGCTGCATCAGCAAAAAACCAACGGCTACGAACTCCGGGCAAAATAACAGATAGGCCTGAAAATACTTTCCAAATAATAAATGGCATGATCAGACCCACACTGATCAGGAGCAATGCAATTAATACAAAACCGGCCATTTGCTCATGAGGCATTTGATAAACGGCCACCGCAACAGCGGCAACACAAAAAATACAAGCAAACATAGCTTGCCAACCAAATTCACGACCAGCAAAACGAATCAACGATAATCTCGCTGATAAGCGAATAGGGCGAGACCGAATTAATCGCACTAATGGCCACCCACAGGCTAACAAACAACCAGCAATCACCATAAGTAAGCTAAGCCCACTCCATTCCCAGCTCCATTGCACAGTTAAATCAACATTCGCCTTATAAAGATCATTCAGACTGGCAGATACCGTCGGCATTAACTTTTGCGCTAAAGCTAAACCAGCCACATTACCACTAGCCCAACTCAGCATTACCCATAAAGAAATCTCGACCAGTAAAGCCATAGTCAATTGCCAGCCAGAGACCCCTATCTGACGCAAGACACCAACCAAAGGTTGCCTTTGCACAAATGAAAGAGACATGGCCTGATAAAAAATGAACAGACCAACAACAAAAGCCAGCATCCCCATGGCGAGCAGATTTAAATGAAAAGCTCGGGTGAGTGGCTCTAATTCGGCCTGTTTATTTTGTTCAATGATCAAGCCGGGTGGAAGGAGTTCTGAAATTTTATCGACCTGAGAAGAGTTAAGTTGGCCACAAGCAACTAAGCTAAACCCAGCATTTTTTCTGATCATACGAATCAAGGCAATGTCAGCAATCACCCGTGAACCAGGAAGAACATTATTACTGACGACCTTAATTGGCCCTAAGCGAGTACCGTCATTTAATGTAATGTACTCACCATGCCTGAACCCCATGTAGTCAGACAAAGATTGCCCCACCATCACCGGATACGGGGGCCTCATTAGATCTAAAGTAGGAATATTGCCGATACTCACATTGGGTAATAAATTAATCATTACCACAGGGTCAATACCGATCAGATTAATATCTATATTGTCGCTGGTTTCTAAGGATAAGTACTCAATAGGAACACATTGCTTAAAGCCTTCTCGCCTAAGCTGGATATAAAAGCCTTGCGGTACTTTTTCACCACGTTGCTCAGCCCGAACACGGTAAGGAAAAGGGTTGGAAAAAAGTTTCTCACCTTGGCTGTAGCTCTGTTTCGCATGGTGGTTCACAGCCAAAACACCCACCAATAAAGCAACACCAAAAGTTAAACCAAGCCAAACCAATAAGATTTGTAAAGGGTGACGACGATAATGGCCTAATAGTGCTTTAACTACGGGCAGTGACATGCAACTGGCCCCCTTGCAGTCGAACCTTTCCTTCTAGATGATCAGCAACGGACTCACTATGAGTGACCAGTAACAAACTGCAATGAAGCTCACGAGATAAGTTCGTTAACAACCGCATGACCGCTTCCGCATTACGTTCATCTAAGCTTCCGGTTGGTTCATCTGCCAGTAGTACCTTCGGCTCCATGTATAATGCTCTGGCAATGGCTGCGCGTTGTTGTTGTCCACCAGACACTTCTTCAGGGTAACGACCAAGCAATGGCATCAAATCAAGAGAGGAGAGGATTTGTCGCCATAAACCGGTATCTTCAGGCATTCCCTTTAACTGGCGGCAAAAACGAATATTGTCGGCAATGGTAAGAGTGGGGAGTAAATTAAACTGCTGGAAAATAAGGCCGATATTGTTGCGTCTGTATGCGGTACGCTCACGCTCAGAGATTGAATGCATGCTCACATCAGAAAACCAAATCTCACCGGAATCAATGCCATCCAAGCCTGCAATTAAGTTGAGTAAAGTGCTTTTGCCAGAGCCACTCTCCCCCATCAAAGCCACCTGACACCCTTGCTCAAGCGTTAATTCAGCCCCTTGAAGCACAGGATGAAATTCATCGCCATCTAAATACCCTTTGTTTAGGTTGACCAGCCGTAACATTGTCCCTCTCTATTCCAGCTTGTCATATCAATCGTATTCAATAAATATTGCTTATCACATACGATTGATATCACAACAAATTAGACTGCGAAATTTACAGCAATATCTCACTTTGAGAAAGTTTTTTAGACCCATTTACCAAATATTAAATGAATCTATTTACATATAGCCATAAAATTACACATTTCCTCTTATAAACATGCATTATCACCATAATGTTTTGACAAAAAGCACACTACAGACAATCCCACGAATCTTCACTACATTCATATTAGGGATAATAAAAACATTCAAATAAATCATGGCATTCAAATCGGCATATGGATGAGCAGGGGCTATGCAACGAATACTAATTATTGGCGCTTCCGGTTATGTTGGCAGCCATCTCACACCCGTTCTAGTACAAAAAGGCTATCAAGTCACCGCCACTGCCCGTAACATCAAGCCATTGCAGCATCGTGGCTGGCATAAATACAAAAATCTTAATTTACACCCTCTAGATTTAAAATCTCCTTCTGCTCTACCCCAACTATTACACCAGCATGATGTGGTGCTTTTTCTGGTTCATGGCATGGCGCATGGCCACGATTTTATTGATTATGAGTTAGATTTAGCGCATAACTTCCGTGACGCTCTTAAAAAAAGCAAAATAAAGCATGTTATTTATTTAAGCGCCATCCAGCCTCAAAAAGGCACCTCGGCGCATTTAGCAACAAGAAAAGCAACAGGAGACATTTTACGCCAAAGCGAAATTCCGATTACAGAATTAAGAGCTGGTATTATTATTGGCTCAGGCTCTGCTGCTTTTGAAGTTATGCGCGATTTTGTGTATCACCTACCTTTACTGATTGCTCCTAAAGGCGTAGCTTCCTTATCAGCCCCTATCGCATTACCAAACCTTATTTATTACTTGCTGAAATTATTAGACTCCGAACCAGAAAGACATCAAGTTTTTGACGTAGCAGGCCCAGAAATAATCAGTTATGAGCAACAGATGCAGGTACTGGCTAATCAAACAGGGAAGAGGCTAAGAATGGTGTCTTTACCTTTTTTTCCACTCAAGCTCTCCACTTATTGGCTCAAAGTAGTCACTTCGGTTCCACATGATATCGCCAGTGCTTTAGTCAGTGGTATAAAACATAACCTACCCGCCGATAATCAAGCTATCTGTAAACGCTATCCACAGCGATTGCTTACATTTGAAGAATCAGTTGATGAAGCACTCAACCATGAAAACGAAGCAATCAGAAACAACCTCTGGGGGTTTGATCCATCAGCCCTAACAAGGTGGCAAACAGGCTATGGTTATTACCCCAAACAAACGGGCTATAAAGTACAAACCACCGCCTCCTCTGAACAATTATGGAGTACCATTAAAACACTAGGTGGAAGCCATGAGTATTTTTATGCCAACTATTTATGGCGAATAAGAGAGTGGATAGATGTACTCTGTGGAGGAAATGCCACCACAAGAAGGCGAGCCTTTCCTGATGAACTCAAGACCGGGGATCATATTGATTCATGGAAAATAATTAAAGTGGAAGAGAATAAATTTGTTTCATTACTGTTTGGAATGAAAGCACCTGGATTAGGAAGGCTTGAATTCACCATTACCGACATGGGCGATAAAAGAGAGCTCGATGTCAGAGCTTGGTGGCATCCTGCTGGTTTTAAAGGATTGCTATATTGGTTTGCTATGATGCCAACGCACCTATTTATATTTAAAGGGATGGCAAAATCAATATCCCACAAAGCTGAGAAAGACTAAGGCTGCCAACACATGAACTAGCAGCCTTGTAATATAACGCTTTATTTAACGCTTGGCATAAAACTCAGAGGTAACTCTGCCAATTCAGAACTTTGGTTCTCTGGCCAAATTTGGTATTCACCATGGTATTTCACAATCGACTTATAGTCTGATTTTTTGTGAACCAATAAACCCGCCTTTGCGGTCATTTCTAAAAACTCATTGTGGTTACCACGAACGTAGCATGTAAGTGGTTTAGCTAAGATCCCATCTGAAAACACACTTTCAAGCTTAGCTTTACACACAACTAATGAATTATCACCATCAGAAAATAATTTTGCCTTGCCAGAGATTTCATGATCAGTCACAACAAACCATGATTCTTCTTCAAACTGTGTTAACAGAGCAGTAATATCATCTTGAGTAATTTTTTTTACATCACTTTCTACTGGCACTACATGCCCATACAGCGCTGATATATGTTCAAATCGAACTTTCAGACCAGCAGAAGTACCTTTACTACGGCCTTCCTGTTGCCAGCCCATAAGATCTTTTACTACACAACGATCAAAGCGATGCGTTTTTATCGCTTTTGTTACCCAACGAACAATAAAGTGGGTTTCACTTACTGGATTTTTCGGTACGCGGCCTTTTGCCTGCTCTTCACTTAGCTCGGCTAAACCTTGATTAACCACATGTTGAATTTCTTGGTAATACACTGTCGACATGAATGACTCTAACTCCAAAATTATGCTTTTCTTGCTAATGTCCAGTAACACAGGGCAGATAATACAGAACACGCAGCCATAGTAAATGCCATTGGCCATGCGCTTGATTCTGGCAAGATGGCAACAATACCGCCAATGACCGTTCCAGTACCAAATCGTAATGTACCAGCCAAAGATGAAGCGGTGCCTGCCATACTAGGGTACTGACTCAACAACAACCCCATTGTATTACTACCTATAATGGAAATCGTACCAACAAACAGCATAACTGGTACCACGATGCCCCATAATCCTAAATCCAGAACCAGACCAACCGCTAAGGACACTCCAGCTAGCAGCTGAATGCTTAAACCAAAGCGTAGCATCCAGTGTGACCCCATTTTTTTCACTAACCGACCATTGAAGCTAGTCATGAACATCAGGCAAACAATATTCAAGCCAAAGAAATATCCAAAGTTTTCAGGGCTTACGCCATATAAGTCAATATAAACAAATGCCCCTGCCGTTAAGAAAGAGAACATGCCTGCAAATGAAAAAGCCCCGCTGAAAATGAACCCCATAGCCACAGGATTTCTAAATAATCTAGCGTAATTACGTAATGTAGTTCCAAGTCTTAATGGTTGGCGGTTTTCTGCGGCTAATGTTTCTGGAATTTTCCATAACACAGAAAGAATCACTAACACCGCAATCAAAGCCAATAACCAAAAAATAGATCGCCACCCAAACCAAACCGCTAAATAGCCACCGATCATTGGCGCGGCCAAAGGCGCAACCGTCATCACTAACGTAATGAATGACATCATCCGGGCAAAATCTTCACGATCAAACATATCACGTACGATTGCTTGAATAACCACAGCAGCAGCAGCGCCAGCAAAACCTTGTGCCGTTCGGACCCAAGTTAATGCTTCAATACCGGTTGTAGTTGCACTGACTATTGCTGCCAAAGCAAAAAAAGCCGCACCAATCAATAAAACAGGTTTACGGCCGTAGCTGTCTGCTAACGGACCATGCAGTAACTGACCAATGGCGAAACCGGCTGTGTATGCGGTTAATGTTGTTTGAACAGCCCCTGAAGTGACGCCTAAATCAGATGCAATGGCTGGCATTGCTGGTAGATACATATCGATTGCCAATGGTGTTAATGCGGCGATGGCACCTAAAATAACAATCAACACAATATCGAGTTTGGGGTTTTCAGACGTATTCATGAAGCTCCTAAATACAAAAAACAAGATGCCTAACTAAATCGAGATTTAGCTTTAAAGCATGCGTTCTAATTGGAAATATGGGGAGGAGAAAACATATTAACACGTTATGTATCATTAATGGTTATTTTCAATACAACACCCTGAAAATAACCCACTAGATAAAATAAAGGACGGCAATCACCGTCCTCACTATAGAGCCAAATATCAAAAACAAGAAAAGGTTATTTTTTAGCCCACACAGACTCAACTTCTTCTGCGGTTAAGTAGCGGTATTCACCTGGTTCTAAATCTTCGTCAAGCTCAATCGCTCCCACTTTTTCGCGGTGCAATTCTTCAACTTTGTTACCAAGCGCAGCAAACATTCGTTTAACTTGATGGTACTTCCCTTCATGAATCGTAAGCAAAACTTCACTTTCAGCACGCACTTCTAATTCCGCCGGGCGAGTTAGATTACGCTCACTACGAAGCTCGATGCCTTCTTTGAATTTTTCAATGTATTCGTCGCCAACAGGATCCGCTAACCAAGCTCGATAGACTTTGGCGCATTCATGCTTTGGTGACGTAATGCGGTGAGACCACTGACCATCGTCCGTGATCAAAACTAAACCTGTAGTATCCACATCTAAACGACCCGCAAAGTGCAATTTGTCCATATTCACTTCATCCAGCAACTCGAATGCTGTTGGATTATTCGAATCTTCATGCGAACACACAAAACCATCTGGCTTGTATAACATGATGTAACGCGGACCTTGCAGCTCTAGCTTACGCTCCTGCCACTCAACATCACAATTGTCACTGACTTTTACTGAGCCGCTCTTTTGCACAACGTCGTTGACGGTAATTTCACCTTTACGAAGTAAAATTGTGGCCTCTTTTCGAGTTACACCTAATGTCTCGCACAAAAATTTATCTAAACGCATGAATACCTCTTTGCTGTTATTGGCAGCCATTATACTCAAGCAACTTCAAGATACTAGGTACGCCTTTCTCTATCTGGCATCACGCCTCATTGGGTATGAAGAATTTGCATAAAAAGTCCTACCCTTCAACGCATTAGTTATCAGTAAATTTATCAGTACAAACTATACTTAAGTAGCCTGCGACACAAAGATGACCATTGCATGTTTCTTCATCTCACACTATAACTACTTGCGAGAGAACCAATCTCAATTTAGGTAGTCACATAACTTTAAGAGAACAAACAACAATAAGCTAACTTTAGGCAGACTATGAATATTTCACTGACAACTCCAACGCTAGATGAACTTTCACCGATACTGACCCTTATTCAAGAGCTCTATGATTTTGAGCTGCTGTCCATTAACGCTAACGACACACTGCCGGCATTAAAAGCAGTGCTAGATCAACCTCAACTCGGCCATGTATTTCAAATAGAAATGACCGAAAATAAACACACGGAGCTGGTTGGCTATATCATTCTCACGTACAGCTTCAGCGTCGAGCATGGTGGCCGTATTGCATTGATCGATCAGTTCTATATCAAGCCAGACTGGCGTAGCAAAGGTATTGGCAGCATTGTTATTCCCAAAATAGAAGAAGTCATTACCGAAGCTGGGGCTCATGCTTTAATGCTGGAAACCAATATTGGTAACAGTGGAGCTCGTACTTTTTATGAAAATCACGACTTTATCCCACGACGTCAAAGCTGCATGATGAGCAAAAAAATTGACGTGCCATTCTCAAAACCACTGTAATTTCAGAAGAGCCATTACTCCCCCCTTACTTAGCAACGTTAATGGCTCTTACCACTCACATCAACCAAATGGTGATGACGGGTTACCAAAATTAAATCTACTGCCATTCAGGTTTCACTCAGTTACACTACCAACTTCTTTTTTGCGCACCACTTTTTGTTCGAGCACTATGTATACACTTCGTCCGTACCAACAAGATTCTGTCAAAGCCGTTATTCATTATTTTAGAAAAAACAATACGCCTTCCGTCATCGTCTTACCTACCGGGGCAGGAAAAAGCCTAGTGATAGCGGAACTTGCGCGATTAGCTAAAGGGCGAGTATTGGTGCTTGCCCATGTGAAAGAACTGGTTGAACAAAACCACGCCAAATACGAAGGCTACGGGTTAGAAGGCAGTATTTTTTCAGCCGGTTTAGGAAGAAAAGAAACACAGCATCAAGTGGTCTTTGCTTCTGTTCAATCCGTGGTTCGTAACTTGTCTGAATTTGAAAACCAATTTTCCTTACTCATCATTGATGAATGCCACCGAGTGCCCGACGATAAAGACAGCAGCTACCGAAAAGTGATTTCTCACCTGCAATCCATTAACTCTGGAATCAAAGTCTTAGGCTTAACCGCAACACCATACCGCCTCGGCATGGGCTGGATTTACCAATACCACACTCGCGGGCAAGTAAAGAGTGAAAGCCCACGTTTTTTCCGTGACTGTATTTTTGAATTACCCATTCAATACCTGTTGGATGAAGAGTTTTTAACCCCCGCGACCTTATTAGATGCACCTGTTTTAAGCTACGATTTTTCACAATTAAAACCCTCTTCAACGGGAAAATACCGCGAAGCAGATCTTGATCTGATCGTAGAAGAGTCTAAAAGGGCAACGCCACAAATTGTGGAACAAATAATCCAACAAGCAAAAGACAGAAAAGGTGTGATGATCTTTGCCGCCACAGTCAGGCACGCTCAGGAAATCCTATCTCTATTGCCTGAGGCTGAATCTGAGCTTGTTATTGGCGATACAAAAGTCACCGAGCGTGATGCCATTATTCAACGCTTTAAAGAGCAGAAGACTAAGTTTCTCGTCAACGTTTCTGTACTGACGACAGGCTTTGATGCGCCACATGTGGATCTGATCGCGATTTTACGCCCTACAGAGTCAGTGAGTTTATATCAGCAAATCGTGGGAAGAGGACTTCGCTTATCTCCAGGTAAAACTGAGTGTATCGTGCTCGATTATGCAGGTAACTGTTACGATCTATATCAACCTGAGGTAGGAGATCCAAAACCGGATAGCGAAAGTGAAATCATCACGATTCCCTGCCCTGCTTGTGGCTTTAATAACAACTTTTGGGGCAAACTCGATCCCGCTGGTTTTTTACTAGAACATTTTGGCCGACGTTGTCAGGGGTATTTTGAAGATGACGAAGGTAATCGAGAAGAGTGTGGCTATCGCTTTAGAGCTAAATACTGTAATGACTGCGGTGCTGACAACGACATTGCCGCTAGGATCTGCCATCAGTGCGATGCAACCTTGGTTGATCCAGACAAAAAGCTTAGGGAAGCACTAAAGCTGAAAGATGCTCGAATCTTAGAGTGTACGGATCTAACTCTCACCGCCGGCAAAAACAAATTTGAGAAACCACAAATCAAAGTTACTTATACAGGCCGAGATGATTCTCAGCTGCACGAAGTGTGGCCGATGGCGACCAAAAAACAAAAACAAGATTTTCTGGATCGATTTGTTCGACCCCATTTAGCCGACAGACATCGACCTTTTGAAGATACAGCACCAACAAAAATAGAAAAAAACCAACATCGCTTTCGCCCTCCAGCCTTCGTTATTGCTCGAAAAAGCGGCCGTTTTTGGAATATCCGAGATCGCATTTTTGAAGATGAAAGTTAGCTAAAAACAGACAAAATGATGCGAATTCGAACAAAAGAAAAAAATCCCATAAGAAAAAAGCAAAGATAACTGTGAATTAGTTGCCTCAGCACAAAGAGAATGCTAGTATCCGCGCTCGTTTTTCGAAACGATTCATATCAAATTAGGTCGCTATATTTGATAGTATTTTAATATTTACTTTAGAGAGTAAAACTATGAAATTTGAAGCAGTAGTACGTACTGAACAAGGTAAAGGTGCGAGCCGCCGCCTTCGTCACGCTGGTAAATTCCCTGCAATCGTTTACGGTGGTGAAGCAGCGCCAGTATCTATCGCTCTTGAGCACGATGAAGTGATCAACCAAATGGATAAGCCTGAGTTCTACGAAGGCATCACTCTAGTGATCGACGGTGCTGAAGTTAAGGTTAAGCCGCAAGACGTTCAACGTCACGCGTTCAAGCCAAAAGTTGAGCACATGGACTTCATCCGCATCTAATTGCGAGTCCAACCTTTTGCATATAGAAAAAGCGCCCTTACCAAGCGCTTTTTCACTTTCTGGCCCTTCATTTTTCTCACTCATTTCTACTTTGTTACCATTTCCATTCAAAAAACTGCACTACGATCAAAATAACGAACCTTGTTGAACCGTACTTTGCTCGTCTTTATCAGCCTTAGTCACCTTTTTCATGAATTTTCGTCGATACCGAAGCCGACATAAATGCAGTACATGCTTTTGCTCTTCTGGTGTCATGACAAGCCAGTTAAAACGCTCTTCTCGCTTTCTCATACAGCCTTTACAGTACCCTTTTTCATCAGCACTACAAACACCAACACAGGGGCTAGGCACAGAAAAAAACTCCAATTGCTCCATTGTCCCCTCGCTTTTATTATCTCTGCTATGTTAATTCAAAGACATTTTTCTAATAAATGCAAAATACAGACAACAAATTTAGTACTATCAATGTGATAAAAATCCTGACAATTGCCTGACATGGTTATGCATCGACTTATTATACTAAGCGCAAATCGCATTTGATTATTGGAGTTAGCTCATGAAAAAACTACTCGCAGCCATCACATTACCTATTGTCATGACCGCCTGTGTATCCACTGCCGACAGCAACTCGGTAACAACTCAAGATTTACAGCATCACCACTGGGTTCTATCTGAAATCGATGGTAAAGCAATCAATGTTATGGAGCACTTTGAAGCACCAGACATTGAAATTGGTGAGCACATGAAAGCTAACGGCAATGCTGGCTGTAACCGCTACTTTGGCCAAGCTGAACTAAAAGACGGGCAATTCAGAATTGAAAAAATGGGTATGACGATGAAAATGTGCCCAGACGCTCCAATGGAACTAGAACGTACAATGACCAGTGTGTTAACCGAATGGAGTGATATCTCTTTAACCAAAGAATCATTAATCCTAAAATCAGAGCAACATGAGCTGACTTTTACGCTACGTGACTGGGTAAACTAAGCTCTGATCAATTAAGCTGCTGATTTATTCTTCCAGCAGTTCTTAAACAATAAAAAGCCACATTCGCTGGCTTTTTATTTCCTTCTATTGACCATTCAAAGAGTCTGGTTCCACATCTTCAACACTTAGATGGGCTTTATTATAAGTAGCGACCACAACACGGTTTCGACCTAATGCTTTCGCTTTAAATAACGCCTTATCTGCTAATTTAATCACATCGTTCACCTTTATACTCTCTTTCGCCTGAACGCTGATCACACCAACACTCACCGTAATGTTGTTCTTCACTAAAGACGAGGCATGAGGAAAATCTTGTAAGTCGACAGCTTGACGGCATCGCTCACCGAGCAAAGACGCGTTATCCGTTTCAGGAAATACTAGCGCAAACTCTTCTCCACTATAGCGAGCAATCACATCCGCAGGTCTACGTAGCGTACGTTTTAACGCACTAGAAATAAACTTAAGGCAACTGTCTCCCATTACATGGCCATAACGGTCGTTATATGCCTTAAAGTGGTCTACATCCACCAGCACAACAGTAATGGATTGTTTATTAGTACACGCTCGTTCCCACTCATTTTTCAGGTATTGCTCAAAATATTTCCGATTTGCCACGCCAGTTAAGCTGTCCGTCCTAGAAGCAAGCTCAAGCTTTTCTTTGGCCTCTTTTAATGCCATAGATTGGCTTCTAAGCTTATCAAGAATAATTTGAGAACGCTTGATCACCATATACAGAATACTGACGATGGCCCCAAACAAAGTAAGAGAAAAAACAAACGCCAGCCACGGTGCCGCAGTACGCCTGCTAGACATATAGTTTTGAGTTGGCATGGCCGTTAATGACCAAATCCTCCCTCCGATATTACCTATTCGCTTCGTGTAAGCATGCTGAGTTAATGCCATTTCCCCAGCCAATAATTCACTGTTGTTGTACAATAACTTTTTGTTCTCTGGGGCATTATCATCAAGCAACCGAAGATACATTTGTGAACTATCAGAACCAGTTAATGCGATAGAAAAAATATCGGCGATCCGAAATACACCAACCACAAACCCCAGCAGATTTTTTCGACGAGACGTTAGCGTACTAGAAACACCATCATAAACAGGAAGGAAGAGTAAAAAACCATTTTGCTCTTGATTGTCTTGCACTAACGTTACACGTTCAGAAGCCAGCATGACGCCGAAGTCTCTTGATTCAATTAACGTACTTAACCGAACCTGCTCTGAGCCAAGATCGTACCCAAGCACTTTTTCATTACCGATATACGGCTCAACATAATGAACAGGAAAATACACTGTCCGCCTTTTTGCAGTGATCAACTGCCCCTGTTCATTTTTTTCTTTAAACTCAAAATCTTGAAAAAACTGCTGATGGATTCTTTCCATATCATCACGCTGCAAAATACTGACTTTAGGCACCCATTCTAACGCCTGAATGTCATTGTGGCGTTCTAATAAGCTTTGTGCAAAACGTGAATACTCAGAGTAAGTGACTTCTTCAGAGCTATTATAAAGACCTTTAATCGCATACAGTACTTCGACATTAACCATCAGCTCTCGCTCTAATGCCACAGCTTTATCATTCACGGCTTTGGTAAACTCTTCATAAATTACTTCTGTCTCCGCTGAGTACAGCAACCAAGTAGAAATACTAGAGCAAGCAATACCAAAAAAGCTCAATAAAAATATAAACCGTGACCATTGCTGATTCATTCAGTGCCCGAAAATTCCATTTACAGTTATATAACATTTAAGACATTTTTTAATAACTTTCCACTAAAAAGAAAAAGAGGCGACTCCGCACCTCTTTAAAATCGAGTACTTAATGACAACTTATACCCATTTTTCTCGTAACGTTTTCGCTGCGACCACCATATTCGATAATGCCGCTTCTGTTTCTGCCCAATTTCGTGTTTTTAACCCACAATCAGGATTAACCCAAAGCCGTTCTACCGGAATTTTATCGGCTGCTTTTTCAAGCAACGCCACGATCCAATCAACATCAGGGATATTAGGAGAATGAATATCGTACACCCCAGGGCCAATCTCATTCGGGTAGTTAAACTGTTCAAACGCTTTTAGCAACTCCATATTTGAGCGAGATGTTTCAATGGTGATCACATCGGCATCCAGTGCAGACACAGACTCAATAATTTCATTAAATTCGCTGTAGCACATATGAGTATGGATCTGAGTTTCAGGTTTAGCGCTACCCGCAGCAATTTTGAAAGCGTCGACTGCCCAATCCAAATACTCTTGTTGCAGAGAAAGCTTCAGTGGCAAGCCCTCTCGAATGGCTGGCTCATCAATTTGAATGATGTTGATGCCCGCTTCTTGTAAATCGCTCACTTCATCTCTCAATGCCAGTGCTAATTGCTGAGCAATTTCTTTACGAGAAATATCTTCACGCGGGAAAGTCCAACCTAAAATGGTAACGGGACCTGTCAGCATTCCTTTCACTCGTTTCGAGGTAAGAGACTGAGCATAAGTAGACCACTCCACCGTAATCGGCTTTTCTCGCTCAATATCAGCCGTCACAATGGCAGGTTTCACACAACGAGAACCATAACTTTGCACCCAACCAAAGCGAGTCACTTCAAACCCCACTAAGTTTTCTGCAAAATACTCCACCATGTCATTACGTTCAGCTTCACCATGCACCAATACATCTAAATCTAACGCTTCTTGGCGATTAATCGCATCCGCAATGTGGCCTTTTAGTGCTGTCTTGTATTCAGTTTCACCTAAATGCCCCGTTTTAAACTCACGGCGCTGCACCCTAATTTCTGAAGTTTGTGGGAAGGACCCAATGGTCGTTGTGGGTAATAGTGGTAAATCTAGTACTTCAGCCTGATGATGTGCTCGCTCTGAATAAGGTGCACTACGCTCTGCTAACCCCGTATCAATACGGCTAAGACGTTCTTGAACGCTGGGCTTATTCACATACGACGACTGCTTACGAGCAACAATCGGCACACTATATCGCTCACATTCAGCAATAGCGTCTTGATCACCATCTAGCGCAGAGCCTAATAAATTCACCTCTCGGCATTTTTGCTTCGCAAATGCAAACCAACTGCGGGACTCCACGCTCAAACTGGTTTCCAAATCAAGATCGATCGGGCTATGCAGTAACGAACAGGAGCTTGCAAGCCATAAGCGATCCCCAAGTTGCTCTTTTAATGGGGTAAGCTGTGATAACCACGTATTTAAATCGGCACGCCAAACATTACGGCCATTAATCACACCCGCCGACAGCACCCACTCTTTTGGTAACTTAGCGACAACGTTATCTAGTTGCTCTGGATTAGCGGCAAGATCAATATGTAAGCCGTTCACCGGCAATTCAATGATTTTATCTAGTTGGTGATCGATAGCATCAAAATAGGTTGTGAGCAGCAGTTTTACCTCACCTTGGATAACCTGATAGGCTAATTTGAACGAAGTAAGCCACTCAGTGGGTAATTCCAAGCTTAAAATTGGCTCGTCAATTTGCACCCACTCAACGCCTAAAGCAGCCAACTTCGACAAAATTTTCTGATATGCAGATAATAATCTAGGCAGCAATGTTAAACGCTCAAAACCTTCTTCGATTTCTTTTCCAAGCCATAAATAACTCAACGGGCCAAGGAGTACTGGCTTAACGTTATGGCCTGCTTTTATCGCTTCCGACACTTCTTCAAACAACTGCGGCCAACCGACGGAGAACTGATCATTTTGACTAAATTCAGGCACAATATAATGGTAATTAGTATTAAACCATTTTGTCATATCTGAAGCGGCAGCAGAGCAACCACACTGAGATTGTGACTGACCACGCCCAACACGAAAAAGAGTATCTAAATCAGGGAAGCCATTGTCATGCCTTTTAGGTACATGTCCCAACAGTAAACTGGTACCAAGCACATGATCATACCAAGCAAAATCACCCGCCGTAACGTAGTCAAGGCCAGTCCCCACTTGATCCTCCCAGTGACGGTGGCGAAGTAAACTGCCTAATTCGAGTAACTCTGATTTTTCAATCTCCCCACGCCAATACTTCTCTAACCCAAATTTTAATTCACGCTGTGCACCGACTCGTGGATAACCCAAGATGTGTGTTGTTGTTTTCGCCATGTGGTAGTCCCTTTCTATAAGATGTCTAGATGGCTAAACAATGACCTACTATTTCAATATGAACAATTTCTATTACTTCATAATTAACATGAAAATAATTCAACTAGATAAATCAACAAACCTAAGCTATAGACGTCTAGATGTTTACACTTCCTATTTATTCGATTATGGTAATTAAGAAATTTAACTCTACTGAACAGGAAGTTGAAGGTAGCTCATGATTGAACTTAAGCATTTACGTACCTTAGCCACATTACGAGACACTGGTTCACTCACCGCGACAGCTACTGCATTACATTTAACGCAATCGGCCTTATCTCATCAGCTCAAAGACCTCGAAGTGCGTATTGGAGGAACTTTATTTCTTCGTAAAACTCGGCCTGTTCGCTTCACTGCTGAAGGCAATATTTTATTACGCTTGGCTGATGATGTTTTACCTAAGCTAACAAAGGCTGAGCATGAATTAGCGGGATTAAAAGAAGATTTAAATGGTCGTTTACACATGGCCATTGAATGTCATTCCTGTTTCCAATGGCTAATGCCAGCATTAAAAGAGTACCAAGTCACTTGGCCGAATGTGAGTTTAGATTTTTCTTCCGGTTTTGGTTTTGAACCTTTACCTGCACTTGTTTCTGGTGAGCTTGATCTTGTGATCACATCAGACATTCAGCCAAGGAATGAAGTGCATTATGAACCTCTGTTTGATTTTGAAATGCGCTTGATCTGCGCGACATCTCACCCGCTGGCAAATAAAAAATTAATCACTCCAGCCGATCTAACCGATCAGACCATGTTGTCTTACCCTGTTCAAAAACAAAGACTTGATGTAATTAAGCATTTTTTACAACCTGCTGGGGTAGAACCAGCCAAATGGAAACAAGCAGATAATACCTTGATGCTAGTACAGATGGTGTCAGCGGGATTAGGAGTGGCAGCGTTACCTAATTGGGCAATAAGCGAATTTTCACGACAAGGCTTAATCGTGAGTAAACCGTTAGGAGAAGGGTTATGGCGTCGATTATTTGCCGCTGTTAGGGGGTCTGAGCATGATCGTCGTTACTTGCAGGCGTTTTTCTCTACCGCCAAACAACAATCAAGTAGCCACCTTGATGGGATCAAGATGGCCTAATACTTAATACAACAATGAAGAACTTAACGTGAATGGGATTTAAATTGATTGGTTAATGGATCATATTGGTAGCCAAGTGAGTCCATTTGCTTCTCAATTTTATCTGCGTCTATCTCATATTGAGAAATCAGTTCTTCAAAACTATTGCATTCTAAACGCAATTTTTCATTCACAATACCCAGTACAATGGCACTGTCCATCTTAGTAATATTACTTAAGTCCATATCCGCCTCCACATCACAACGTTCTGCTAGGATGTCATCAATAAGCGTAGTTGCTCGCGGGCTAAAATGAACTAATAGGCCTTAAAACAACTGCAATTGAAGCATTCCCGACATAACAACCAAACCAGTAGAGAAAACCAATTGCACTTTAGCAACAGTAATCTGACGAATTAAATGCCACGCCCACACAACAAGACCAAGCACTAGCGAGGCAATAATGATCAAAATATCGGTAATAGCCCCTTGCAGCGCATCTTCGCCCACAAGTGACGCTTGCCACAGCACCACCAATAACATAAACATTCCGGAGATGATCCCCACAATAGGAAGAATTTTATGAAACGCTTGCAAACGAGTTCGAGCTTGCGTGAGTAGAAGATGAGCACACGCGGCTCCTGCTAAAGGCAACGCAACCACAGAAAAGAATACCGCTGGCAACGTGTCTTGTTTTATCAACACGAAACCCCACAGTATTGCGGCAATCACATTGGAGGCATACAACAAAGGCAACGGGCCTTTTTCTCGGGTTTTATTGGTTTTCGTTTTAATTGAAAAAAGTGCCAATAATGCGAAAGGCAGTAACATTAACACGTTATTCATTGCCGCCAATGCCCATCCAGCCACTAGAAAATACATGGCTTTATGAACACGCCCTCGTTGTCCTGGGCAAATGTCTCCTTTTACCAGAACCAACGTTAAAATAAGTTGTGCCCCTAACAGCATAGGAGCCAGTAAGTGTACGTAATTGTGCAACATTTTGAATACCTTAGAACAACAAGGCTTCAAGTATAAAACGACAAAGAACGCTTACCAAACTTATTCATACCCATAATATTTATAAGGAATGTGATATAAGCCACTTGTTTAATAGTGATAAAATACTTTTTGAGTACAAGATCACTGTCTTAAGATAAAGAAAAATGAATAATTAAGTCAGTATTGATGCAATATATGACACTTAGTTAATAGAGACATAGAAACTCAGGAAGAGTTCATGAACCTAGCTCAACAAGCAATGTCAGTAACAAACAGAATCAAAAAGCTCTCTTACCTTTACTTGTTTGAGATATGGAGCTCAGAGAAACATACCGCCTCATTTAAAGCGACACGAAGTCAGTATTTAAGTGTGCGTGTCAGTATGCTTAGCATGGTATGGGGCACTTTAGTGCTGCTCTGGATCCCTATTGATTTACTTTTTTTATCTGCTGATATTGGGCCTAGTATTGCTCTCGCTCGGTTTTCTTTAGGCACAATATTAATGGCGATCGCTTATAAAAGCCGCGACACAACCACACTAAAAGGAGCACTCAACTACCTCTATTTACTGATAGTTTGTGTCAATCTTTTCTATGTTTATTCCATGTGGATGCTCGGCTTCCCCGGCCAGATCAATGGCATTCTATATGGCTACCATTTACTGCCTATCATTCATGTCGCCATGCTCACCATTTTTCCCATTACCATCCGGGAATCCTTAACTTTGATGGCAATTACAGCGGTAACACAAGTCAGTGTTGATCACATTTCAGGCATTTTATTCAGCCCAGAAAATTTAGCCAACTACTGGTTACAAAACTTAGTCGCCGCCATGGTAATTTGGTCTCAACTTTCCAAACTAAGAATGATGATGCAAATGTATCGTCAAGCGACCTTAGATCCACTAACAGGCATTTATAACCGACGCCAGATTCTTACGTTAGCACAGCGTACTTTTGAACGATGCCACCGTGAAGGAGCACCCTTTACCGTAATGCTGCTGGATATTGATAAATTTAAACGTGTTAATGATACTTGGGGGCATTCCTCTGGAGACAAAGTATTACAATCCTTTACCGATTTTACGCAAGAAAACTTACGAGTAACGGATCTTTTTGGGCGCTATGGCGGCGAGGAGTTTGTAATTTTTGTGCCCCACACTCCAAAAGAGCACATTCCTATGCTGGCCAAACGCTTACTAACAGGGCTTGAAAAATTAGATATTCACCTCCCCCACACCAATAAAACCATTAATATCACTACGTCTATCGGTATTTCTTATTCTGAACCTGGAGATACACTCTCTTCTCTCATTGAACGAGCAGACAGCGCACTGTACCAATGTAAAAACGGGGGAAGAAACTGCTTTAAAGTGGCTGAACTCTCTGTTGCCGACAATAAAGAGCTCTCTGGGAAAAATGTCCTTCCCTTTCAACTGCCGCTAAACAATGCAAGATTAAGGTAAATTAAGTCGTTCAAGTTAATTAGCACACGGAGAAGATACATCAGCTCTGAGGCGCTGATGTGACAATTGGCGAACACAATAAAGAATGAGCATAACCAAGATTAACGCCCCAATCACCACACCACTCCATTGGTAAGATTGCCAGCATTGCAATAAATAAAAGCCCCCGATGCTACCTCCAATATAATAATGCATTAAATACAAAGCTGTCGCCGATGCCTTTGCCTGTTTGGCGTAGCGGCTAACCCAGCCATAAGCAATGGAATGTGTGAAAAAGGCTCCCGCACTGATCAAGCCTAAGCCAATAATGATGGCGGCATAATTATTACCAATGGCAACAAACATACCTAACGTTAAAATGCATGCCCCTAACACCATGCCAGATTCAGCACTATAACGATTAACCCATTTTCCACTCAAGGTCGATGTATAAGTGCCGCACAAATAACAAAGAAAAATCATCGACGCCAAACTCACAGGCAGTGAAAACGGTGCTTCTGATAACCGAAACCCAACCACGGAATACAAGTTAACAAACAAAGCAAAATTCAATCCACCAATCAGCATCGCTAAAAGCAATGTACGATCACGGCAATGATTTATCGCACTTCGCAAGTGCGTTATTACAGACACTTTCCTCGGTATAAACTGTCTCTGCTTAGGTAACACAGTGATCACATACCATCCACCAGCAGCACTGACCACCGCAAGGGTAATTAAAGCTAAATCCAGCCCTACATATTCTGTTAAAGCGCCTCCTGCTATTCGGCCTGAGATTCCTCCCAATGAGTTTGCACTAATATAAACCCCAACAGCCAAGCTCAACGCCTTCGGTGAAAGTTCTTCTGCCATATAAGCCACTGCAACAGAAGCAAACCCCGCCAATGCAATGCCCATCATGGCCCTTAGCACCACAATCACAATAAAGCTATCTGCCATTAAATAGCCAAGACCGACCACAGGAATCATAACCAAACTGATTTGAATAACCCGAACTCGACCAATGATTTCTGACAAGATAGCCCATGGAACTAAAGACAAAGCAAGCGCAAAAGTTCCTGCAGCTAAAACCCAATTAACCTTCAAAACAGAAACTTGATAGTGCTCTGACAACATTGGAAGCAATGGCTGAAAAAAATATAAATTACAAAACACTAAAAATGAGCCTAGCGCTAACGAAAAGCTAATTTCTTTGTACTCCCGACTACCAGCTTCAATCATTATTGTGCCTTTACCCGTCTTAAATAAGTTACTACCTAATCACAGTAAAAAGGTAACAATAGGCATAGAATAATGAAAATATATTAAAAATATCTTTATAATCAATTTAATTTATGCACATGAATTTACGCCATCTGCACTACTTCGCAACGGTTGCCAAAATAGGCAATATTACTCGTGCCGCCGAGCAACTGCACATCGCTCAACCCGCATTAAGCATGGCGATTAAAAAGTTAGAACAGCACCTTGAGCTCGACTTATTTCAAAGAGTCGATCGCAAAATAATTCTCACCTCTGAAGGTAAAACCTTTCTCGCCCACTGCCATTTAATTCTTCAACAAATCGAAGACGCTGAGTTGGCCATGGCTGAACTACGTGGACTCAAAAAGGGCGAAGTGAGAATTGGCGTGCCGGGTATGCTTGGTTCTTACTTTTTCCCAGATATTCTAATGGGTTTTAAAAGTAAGTATTCGGAATTAAAACTGACCGTCATAGAAGCTGGCACGCAATCTATTCGCGATATGCTGGTAAATGGAGAACTCGATATTGGAGTGATCAACAACGAAAATGTCCCTGAGCAATTAATGGTAGAACCACTGCTCAGCCCACAAATGGTCGCGGCCGTTGGTATTAGCCACCCCTTTGCGACACTAAACAGCATCAGATTCGATCAGTTTTTCTCTCAGAAGCTCATCATGTTCAAAAAGGGCTATTTTCATCGAGAATTCATGGACAGAGTTTCTTTGGAAAATCATTACACTCCAAATATATCTTTTGAAACCAACCTACTACCCATGATTTTAAAAATTGTTCGAAGTGGCAGTGCTATCACCGCTCTACTGGATATTGTTTCGAAAGAAGAAAATAACCTAGTCGCAGTGCCATTTTCTGAACCTATCACCCTTAATATCGTCATTGCTCGACGTAAACATGGCTACCTCTCTATTGCAGAGCAAACCTTCCTTGAATACATCAAGCAAGCTAAAGACTCGACGCACTGTTCATGACTTATGTGTATTTATGAAAACCACATACAAAATCCCCATAACTCAACATACTTTAGCAGCCTTTTATTTTCAGCCTATTTACCAATCCACACCACTTCAGATCCAACTCGTTTCAGTTTTGTAACACAGTGAATTCTAACTTGTTTTAGATCATGACAAGCTCAGGTTGTGATCGTACTTGCCATAGATCTTATGTAAATTCAACCTTATCAATTGTGTAAGAAAATATTAAAAAGTTACACAATTTTTGTTTTTTGAATTTATATAGAGGAATATTCCATGCTGGAGTTAGTTATTGGCTTAGCCATATCAGCAATAGTGGGGCGGTATATCTTTAAAGGCTATACAGCAACTGGAGTGTTATTAACAGGTGGCATTATTTTATTGGCCATCACCGCAGGAATGGGAAAGCAAGTTCTCCCTTCCAGCGTACCTACCACAGGCAATGCGCTAACTGACGTTTTCGAATACATTAAATACCTACTAATGTACCGTGGCGGCGGCTTAGGCATGATGATCATGGTGCTATGTGGTTTTGCTTCGTACATGACTCATGTGGGTGCCAACGACATGGTTGTAAAGGTAGCCTCTAAACCTCTTCAGTTTATTAAATCACCTTATGTATTAATGGTTGCTGCTTACTTCGTTGCTTGCTTAATGTCTCTGGCTGTATCTTCAGCAACTGGCCTTGGTGTGTTATTAATGGCGACCTTATTCCCATTAATGGTAAACATGGGGATCAGCCGCGGTGCCGCCACGGCCATTTGTGCTTCTCCGGCCGCAATCATCCTAGCGCCAACCTCTGGTGATGTGGTCGTTGCAGCAGAAGCGGCTGGTATGGAGCTGATTGATTTCGCGTTTAAAACCACTCTACCTATCTCCATTGTGGCGATTCTTTGCATGGCCGTTGCTCATTTCTTCTGGCAACGTTACCTAGATAACAAAGAAGGTGTTAGCCACGAACGCATGGACGTAAACGAGCTCGAAGTAAATGCACCAAAGTTCTATGCCATTCTCCCTTTTACGCCAATCATCGGTGTATTGCTGTTTAGCGGGAACCTACTGCCAAAACTTCACATCGTTACCATCTTAGTCATTTGCTTTTTTATTTCTTGTTTACTGGAATTAGCGCGAAACAAAGGGGACAGCACCAAAGTCTTTGATGGTTTAACTGTGGCTTATCGTGGGATGGCAGATGCGTTTGCCGGGGTTGTAATGCTCTTGGTTGCAGCGGGTGTTTTTGCTCAAGGACTTAAATCTGTCGGATTTATTGATAACTTGCTTCACCTAGCAGAAACCTTAGGCACTGGTGGTATTTTCATGATGCTCTTATTGGTCATCATAACGACCCTTGCCGCCATCACAACGGGCTCAGGAAATGCGCCTTTCTATGCCTTCGTCGAGTTAATTCCATCGCTGGCGGCAAAAATGGGGCTCAATCCAGCTTACTTAATCATCCCAATGTTACAAGCTTCTAACTTAGGGCGAACTATTTCACCCGTTTCAGGTGTCGTGGTTGCAACATCTGGTATGGCAAAAATATCACCGTTTGAAGTAGTGAAACGTACCTCAGTGCCTGTTTTTGTCGGCATTGCCGTTGTCATTATCGCGACCCAAATCCTAGTCCCAGCGGTATAATTCACCTTCATTTTCAACATCAGCCCACCCTCAATTGGTGGGCTTTTTTGTATTTTTGACATTAATACAAATAATTACCCCACAAAAGCTGGCACTACTGTAGAAGTTGCACTACATTTGATCCATAACTGAGTGAATTCTCAATGATATAACAATGTCCGTTGGCTACTCTCTAAACTCGGCTTTTATAAAAATAACAATATTAATTCGGCCTGTTGCGCAACTTCCCCTGCGTTTCGGGCCAATTCTCTTACTTTTCTTTTACATAATACCTAGTCTCTTCCCCACCAAGTCGCTATAATTCCGGCCTCTAAAATTTGAGGTTAATATATGTACAACACTAACGTTACCGCCATTAATGATTACCCGAAATATTGGGCTGAATGTTATGGCACAGCCCCTTTCCTCCCTACTTCTCGTAAAGAGATGGATCAATTAGGTTGGGATAGCTGCGATATCATCATCGTAACGGGTGATGCGTATGTTGATCACCCAAGTTTTGGTATGGCGGTGATTGGCCGTTTGCTGGAGTCTCAAGGCTTTCGTGTCGGCATTATTGCCCAGCCGAAATGGGACAACAAAGACGCTTTTATGGAACTAGGCCAACCGAATTTATTCTTTGGTATTACTGCTGGCAACATGGATTCCATGATCAACCGCTATACCTCAGATAAAAAGCTACGTCACGATGATGCGTACACACCGAATAATGAAGGAGGCAAACGCCCTGACCGTGCCGTTCTCGTTTATTCTCAACGCTGCCGTGAAGCTTACAAAGGCACACCCATTGTACTTGGTGGTATTGAAGCAAGCCTACGTCGTATTGCCCATTACGATTACTGGTCTGATAAAGTTCGTCGCTCTGTTTTGTTTGATGCAAAAGGTGACATCCTATTATTTGGTAACGCTGAACGAGCTTTAGTTGAAGTCGCTCATCGCCTAGCAAACGGCGAAGACATTAAAGAGATGACCAACATCCGCGGTACGGCTGTGAACCTGCCAGCAGCACCGGAACATTATAAAATCATCGACTCTTCTCGTATTGAGAAACCAGGAAAGGCCTTTGTGCCGATTAACCCATACACCACAGAAGAGCAATGTGAAGCAGGCAAAGCAGAGAAGAAAGAAGACAAACCACAAGTTGTCACCATTCAGCCATCACGACACGATGCCAAAACAACTGCGGTTCGTATTCCTCCTTTTGAAAAATTAAATAACGACCGTATTTTATACGCTCACTCTAGTCGCATCATGCACTTAGAGACCAACCCATACTCTGGCCGCGCACTAATCCAAAAACATGGTGACCGCGAACTATGGGTAAACCAAGCGCCAATTCCGCTTACAACCGAGGAAATGGACTTTGTATTTGGTCTACCGTACGCACGTGTGCCTCATCCTAAGTATGGCAACGCAAAAATTCCTGCATACGACATGATCAAAACCTCCGTCAATATTATGCGTGGTTGTTTTGGTGGCTGTTCATTCTGCTCTATTACCGAGCACGAAGGCCGAATCATTCAAAACCGCTCTAAAGAGTCTATTCTTGATGAGTTAGAAGAAATTCGCGACAAGGTTCCGGGCTTTACTGGTACTATCTCCGATCTTGGTGGCCCAACGGCCAACATGTACCGTCTAGGATGTTCTGATCCAAAAGCAGAAATCAACTGCCGTCGACCATCGTGTGTATTCCCTGATATCTGTAAGAAACTCGATACAGACCACCGCCATACTATCGATTTATATCGTGAAGCTCGTAAAGTAAAAGGCATCAAAAAAGTCATGATCGCCTCTGGGGTTCGTTACGATTTAGCCATTGAGTCACCAGAATATGTTCGTGAACTTGTTACCCATCACGTTGGTGGTTATCTAAAAATTGCTCCTGAGCATACGGAAAAGAATCCATTAGATCTGATGATGAAGCCAGGTATGGGAACGTACGACCGTTTCAAAGAGATGTTCGAAAAATACAGCAAAGAAGCGGGTAAAAAACAGTATCTTATCCCTTATTTCATCTCTGCTCACCCAGGTACCAAAGATGAAGACATGCTAAATCTAGCATTATGGTTAAAGAAAAATGAGTTTGAGTGTGATCAGGTACAAAATTTCTACCCATCACCAATGTGTAATGCTACTTCCATGTATTACTCAGAAACCAACCCACTAAAACGTGTGAAATATAAAAAGCGCGAAGAAGTGCCCGTTGCCAAAGGGGAACGTCAGCGCCGCTTACATAAAGCTCTACTGCGCTACCATGATCCAGCTAACTGGAAGTTGATCCGTGAAGCACTGATTGACATGGGTAAACAACACCTTATCGGTGATAGACCCAACTGTTTGGTACCTGCAGAAGGCGCAGAAGCACAACTGACCCCCGCTCAACGTCGAGGCTCTGGTCGACATGGTGCTAAACGTTTTGCTACAAAACACACGAAAAACCAACCGGATATCCGAAAACCCGATTCACGTGGTAACAAGCAGCGCAATGAGTCTCGTGGTGAGGCTAACAAGCCGAAAGCCAACGGAAACAGAAATGGCTCAAAATCGACGAATAATGGCAATAAAGGTCACGGACAGAAGCCACAATCACGTAATAAGCCATCAAACTTTAGCCAAAAGCCAAGTGGTTCAAAAAGAAAAGCACCACGAGTGTAACCTCTTTTTACCCACGGTTGCTTAGCCAATCAGTAATATTTTAAAGTTAAATCGGCACTTCTTAGTGCCGATTTCATTTGTGACCTTTATCTAAGAAAAACTTTCTTTTCAATTCCTTCCCTTGAAACTGTTATCACCACACCACATCTAATCTGTAGCAATCGTTATTATCTTTATTTGTTCATATTAGATTCAGATTCATCTGCTATGGTATATCCACTAGCAACTATGATGAATCAACAAGCAACTTAGTCACCTTTATTACCAATTTTACTAAGTGAGCTTTTGCTCTTGTTTTAACCCACGGGTTATACCGCTGCCATTCAGTCATACCTCATAAAGGTTGAAAATGGTGCAGGTATCTTCAAGGAGATGCAATGAATAAACTGCTACGTGCTGCTGTGTTAATGGTGTTAGTTTTTGGTCGTGCCCCTGTCCAAGCAGCCCCAATCACTCAATTAAAAGACGCAGAAGTTCGAGATACTGCTCAGAGTGAAGAAAACCGCAAAACCTTCCGTCATAGTTTAAGCGGTCTTTACGCAATCGAAAATTTCAATTCCCAACCTGTTCAACCTTACCAAGATTTCGACATCCTGTACTCTAAGTCTCATCAGGCGCAATTCGAATTAGAAAACTTATGTAAAGAAACAGTCTTACTTTCCAATACAAGCACATGCTTTGCTGGCATTAAATCAGAACAGAGAGCCCTAGAAAAAGTCACCACGGAGCTGAATGGTGATGCAAGTAAAATTACCGATATCGCACGTGCTACCATTATTGCTGATGATGTAAGCCAATTAATGATGGCCTATGAAGTTCTACAACGTGAGTCCACCATTGTTAAAGTTAAGAACAGATTTAAGACTCCTGCGAATTCAGGCTACCGTGATATCAACATGCTAGTTAAATTACCTAAAACAAACATTATCGCCGAAGTTCAGCTCCATTTACGTGAAATTGCGAAAGTAAAAAGTGGCCCTGAGCACGATATTTATGAAATTGTACAAGGTATTGAACGTAAAGCTGCATCAGAACAACGCATCGTGAGCGATTTTGAAGCGGCACAAATTAATAATCTACAAATTCAATCTCAACATTTATATCAACAAGCTTGGCAACAATACTTAACTCCAATACGCCAAGCCGCTTAATCTCATGCATTAACTTGATTTTATCCAGTTAAATGAAGGGGAAGTAAATCTTCCCCTTCACTACCAATCCAAACCACTACCTTAGTCTTCGTAACTCCGTTGCAGGATTTCCAGACACCATTGAAAACGGTTCAACGTCTTGACTCACGACAGAGCCCGGTAAAATCACGGCCCCTTCACCAATCGCTACTCCAGATAAAATCAAACACCCATCACCAACTCGCACATGGTTACCAATAATAATCGGCTCAGATAACTCACTTTCTCCAGCAATGCGCTCATTAGGCAGTAACGGCTGCGAAACAGAGCTGATCGTGACGGCATTACCTATCATCACGTTATTTCCTATTGTAATGTGACCGCTGTCTTTAATGGTGCACCGTAAACCAATAAATACATTGTCACCCAGCTCTAAGTTCATGCCATAATCACAAAAAAAAGCGCTATCTATCACGACATTGTTGCCTTTACGAGCGAAAAGTTTGGTGTGAATAATATCCGCTTTTTCATGAAGTTCAGGATCTAATTGGTTACGTTCGATGCATAATCGCCGCGCCGCCATCCGAAATAAACTCAGCTCTTCATCGTCTGGACTGTATGGTAATCCCTGACGCATTTTTTCAAACTCAGTCATGTTCGGTTCTATCCTATGTAGTTATTGAAAATAGTGACTATATTGCCGTATAAATTGATAACCCGCTTCAACTCCTGCCTGATAATCCACTTCTAGAGCTTCTTGTTTACTCAATAAGGGCAACGATTGCAGCGGTTTCTGAGGCGCAATTTGTATAATACAGCAATCATCTGGCGGCATGGTTAAAAAGCGCTCGGTTAGCTCATAGGTTTGATAATGGACAAGCAACATATCCACCAACCGAGAGTCAAATCGCCCCCCTGTTAAGGCCGCTAAGCGGTAAATATCATCACCGCCGAATAACCACCGCCCACCATTGAGAATATGCTCCCCTTTTTTATCTACGTGCTGTGATACAAGCTGAACAAATTTTTCTTGGGCAAATTGATGCATTGATGATTTCAGCTGCTCAAACTGACTCGTCAGATCGGAATGGAAGGCTTTGATACTCTCAAGCTTATCTAACTGATTTATCTTCGTTAAATACTCAGGTAACTTATCTAGAAACTGGCTTGATGCCTGCGGTTCTACCTCTTCTTTTCTGATTGGCTCTGTTCGAACCACAACAATAACCCGAGAGCCTCGACGCCACGCTTCTTGTACTGGAATTGCCGCAGAAACACCGCCATCTAACCAATAGTTATCATCAATTGCTACTGATTTAGGATAAAGCATAGGAATCGCACAGGTCGCTTTTAGCACCTCACTCCAATTATCTTGAAACATAGGAAAATAAGCATCTTGCAGTGTGGAACCACAAGTTACGCTCGCCAAGGCGGTTCTGTGCCTAAGAACGCCTCTGGCATTTTGCAAGTCCAGTTGAAATGGGGGGGAAGTGACGGTGCTAAGCGCCCAATCTAAATTCATGGATTGAGAGCGTCGGATATAACGAAACAAGTTAAAAAATTGATCTTGTGTCGTTACCCGAGAAACAAATGCTTTACCTAAACCTGGCTGTCGGCTCAGATAAGTACTTAGGTTTAATGCTCCAGCTGAAGTACCAATATAGAGAGAGAAAGGATCAAAAGCAGCAGATAAAAAAGCATCAAAAACCCCGGCCGTAAAAATACCTTTTTGACCACCGCCTTGGGCAACAATAGCCAATGTTCCTTGTGTATAACCACTCAAGATTGATGATTTAACAGCAGAATTAGTGTTATCACTCCTAGGATTTATCTCCACACAGACCTCTCATGCGGCTAAAAGAATAAACCTTAATATCACCTAATATATTGATATGTTCTTTTAACTGTATGACAGAAAGAGAAAATTAACTAGTGATTGCAACCAAGCCAAAAGTAATGATCCCAGAGATAGCAATAACAGTTGTTACCAACGCAAATTTAAGTTCAAACTCCATAACCAACCTCCAAAACAAAAATTACATTTCAATAACAAATATTTTGAAACATCTTCCAAGACAGTGCAATTTAAATGCGCCATTATTCAATTAACATCACAATATATCTTTCTACTTTCTAAACGGTGTTCAAATTATGCACTTTCTTGCTCTTTTACTTTTATTTTTTGCCGTTTTGCCCACAGCTTATGCCGAGCAACACTTTACATTAAGCTATGGTTTTTCTACGGGTGGAGAAGTAACAGAAAACGAGCAAGAGCAGCACACGATTAATGGAGCCCCTAGTTTTTCTGTGCGGCTAGAGACGGATATTGATGAGGGCCGAATCGGGCTGTTTTATAGCCATCAGTCATCCAAATTAGAACATTATGATTTAGACAGCCAAATAGATTACTTTCATCTCCAAAGTGCCCTAGATTACGAGTTAAAGCCTTTAATAAGTAGCTTTGTCGGCGCAAGCCTAGGTGCCAGTTACATTCAAACCCAATGGAGTAATAAGGATTATTTTTTCTCTGGAAGCCTATTCACTGGTCTGGCCTACAGCTTCTCTTCAAACATCAAGGTCAGTGCTGAAGGGCGTTGGCTATCAAGCGCCATAGAAACCCAAGCTTATGGACAATGCACTGCCCCTTCTAGCAGTTCTGAATGTAACTTAAAATTTTCGGGTAAATGGTTGCATCAAATTCAAACTCAAATCGCTCTAACTCTCACATTCTGAGGCTCAACTGTCATTTTATGAGCTGCCAACCATAAAGTTATGTTTCTCGTTTATTTTATGGTCAATATAAACCTTTTATAAGAAAGTTTTTTACGCTATCAATAATAAGAAAAGTAATACATTACACCAGACTATAAAGTAATCCATTCCAAACCAACTCACTAAGAATACCCAAATAGAACTTTTCACCATATTAGAACCTTTTTGCAACACAAGTGTTCTATTGCCTTAACCTCTTAGAGTGGTTACTCTGCACTTTATGCACAGCTATATGTTTTAGCTTATGCAAACACACATCAAAATAAATAGAACAATAAACTACCTTGAGTTCATTTCTTAGGGATATGTAGTAGTACAGGAGTTATTTATGAAACGAGAACAATGGGGATCCCGTGCTGGATTTATACTAGCAGCCGTTGGTTCCGCCATCGGTTTAGGTAATATTTGGCGTTTCCCATACATGGCGTATGAAAACGGCGGTGGCGCATTTTTTATTCCTTACCTTTTTGCCATGTTAACCGCTGGTATTCCATTTATGATCATGGAGTTCGGTTTAGGCCACAAATACCGTGGTTCTGCACCACGCACACTAGCAAAGATCAATGCAAAGTTTGAATGGCTAGGTTGGTTTCAAGTACTGATTGCCGCGGTCATCGCCGTGTACTATGTGGCCGTTATTGGTTGGGCTATCTCTTACTTTAGCATGTCTTTTACCCAAAGTTGGGGCGAGGACACCAATGCCTACTTCTTTAGCGAATACCTGAAACTTGGCGATAACTCTCCGAGCCAGTTAGGTAGTATTCAGTGGCACATTGCTATTCCAATGGTGATTGCTTGGGGTATTACGTTTGCCGCTATTTTTAGTGGTGTAAAAGGTGGTATTGAGCGAGCAAGTAAAATCATGATGCCACTGCTATTTATCATGGTTGTTGCTCTGATCGGCCGTATGGTTTTCCTACCTGGTGCTTTAGACGGTTTAAATTACTTATTCCAACCAGACTTTAGCAAAATCATGGATCCTAAAGTATGGTCTGCGGCCTACGGGCAAATCTTCTTCACCTTAAGTGTTGGTTTTGCGATCATGCTGGCTTACTCAAGCTACTTGCCTGAAAAGTCAGATATTAACAATAATGCCTTCATGACAGTTTTGATTAACTGTGGTTTTTCAATCATTGCTGGTGTACTTATTTTCTCTGTATTAGGTTACATGGCTCAAGAGCAAGGCAAACCACTAACAGATGTTGTTAGCGCAGGTGTAGGCTTGGCATTTGTTACTATTCCAGCGGCCATTAACTTACTTCCGGCACCGTATATTTTAGGCCCTCTGTTCTTCCTTGCGTTAGTGGTTGCTGGTTTAAGCTCTCATATCTCCATTATTGAAGCGGTAACTTCTGCCTTCATTGACAAGCTAAAGTGGTCACGTAAGAAAGCGGCATCTGTTGTGTGTGGTACAGGTCTTGTGATCTCACTAGCATTTGCAACAAATGGCGGCCTATTACTTCTTGACCTAGTTGATTACTTTATCAACAATATCGCCCTACTAACTAGCTGTATCATTGAGCTATTGATTATGGGCTGGTTAGTGAAGCTGTCAGATATTCGTAGCCACGTAAACAATATTTCTGAGTTCACCATTGGTAAGTGGTTCGAAATATGCTTACGTTTTATTAGCCCAGCGCTACTGGCTATCATCCTAGGTACAAACATCGTGAATACGATTACTGATGGGTATGGTGGCTATGCAACATCAGATTTACTAACTCTGGGTTGGGGCTTACTTGCAGTAATGCTAGTAGTAGCTATCGTCATCAACAAATCAAGCAAGGAGGCTTAGTATGACTGCAGGCGCAATCTTTATGATGCTGTTTGGCCTTGGTATTACTTGGGGCGGTGCGGCCTGGTGTATCAATAAAGCCATGAAAAGTAACTAAGCAATAAGATACTGATAAAAAAGCGGATTGAAAGATCCGCTTTTTTGATCTGTACTAAAAGCTATTCTTAGGCAGCTTAAAAACGAGAGACTGGATATCATATGGTATTATTTTTTTCGTTTTTCCAAATATGCAGCTCAATGTGCATTCACGCTGTTAACAGAAACTTCTCGCGCCAACTTGTCTGTTTCATATTATCCGCTCTTCTTTCTACTGTGCGACCTACCTACGCTGATGTACCAAATACTACACATCAACCTCTCGAACTCAGTATTGAACAAGAAAGCTACCTACGTAACCATCCTCCGTTACGTGTTCATGTTGAAGAAATGTGGCCACCTTTTAATTATATTGAATACGGTCAGGTTAAGGGGTTTTCAAATGATTACATACGCCTGCTCGCCACTAAACTCAGCTTAAAGGTCGACTTTGTAACTGGCCATAAATGGAGCGACTATTTGACTTTATTAAAAGATCACCAGATCGATCTCATTACCAACATGAAGATCACCGATGATCGGAAAAAATACACCTTATTTTCAAAATACAGTATGTTTGATGAAACCGATGCACTATTGGTTCAAGTCGGCAATGAACGCTATACAAGATTAGAGAATTTGAAAGGAAAAAATCTTGCCGTAGTGAAAGGCTTTTTTCATGAAGAACTACTCAAACGCCATTATCCAGAAATAAACCTTCTTTTAACCTCAAACTCTTTAGAATCCATCCATCAAGTTACAGACGGCCGAGCTGATGCTGCCATTGAAAGTTTTGCTGCTCTAAATTTTTATACCAACAAATACTTTTATTCCAATTTACACATCAGGAAAATACAATCTAACCCTATTTTCACCAGTCAACCACAACATATTGGTATTCGTAGCGATAAACCCATCCTCAAAACGATCATAGATAAAGCCATGGCATCAGTCACAGAGCAAGAACTGAATGCCCTGACAAAACGCTGGTTTTCTTTCTCAAATCAAAAGCACTATGAGTGGCCAATACAATGGACCTCCCAAGAAAAAAAGTATTTAGCACATAAAAAATTTCTTACTTTTTGTACCGAGCCGGATTGGATGCCACTGGAAAGCAGCCTCGATGACCAACATTTAGGGATTTCAGCCGACTTACTGAATCTAATAGCAAAAAAAATTGAGATCCCAATGGAGCTACTTCCAACAAAAAGCTGGGCTGAATCTTTGCAAATGATAAAAGACGGGAAATGTGACTTTTTACCTATGGCAGCCAAAACAGTCGATCGAGAGCAGTACTTAGTCTTCACACGCCCGTACTTTAAAAGTCCACTCGTCATTACCACGTTGCCCACTTTGCCTTTTATTGCCGATTTATCTTCCCTAAGCAATCATAAAATAGGGATTGTAGAAGGGTATGCACTCTTTGATATTTTAAAAAGTGAATACCCAAACATTCATTTTATTGAGGTGGACTCCATAACCTCAGGTTTATCTAAAATAAAAAAGGGGGAAATTTTTGGCTATATAGACTCACTCGAAGTGATCAGCTACGCCATCCAACGGAGCTTTCCGGATCTCATCATTAACGGAAAACTGGATCTCTCATGGCAACTGTCTATGGCAACCCGTAAAGATGAACCTATCTTGAATACCATTTTTGAAAAATCTCTGGACAGAATTGATATCAACACTCAAAAACAACTCGCAAATAAGTGGGTTTCTGTTCAATACAAACAGCACATTTCTCACCCTTATCTTGTTCCATTTTTTGCTGTACTGCTATGTATCATCAGCTTTTTATTATATCGGCAGTGGTTGCTCAAAAATTACAACCGAAAACTGCAAGAACTCTCAGAAACCGACAGCCTGACGCAAGTCTACAATCGTCGCTTACTGGATGACTTTTTGGTTAAAAGCGAATCAAAAGCCAGTCGATACGAAACTCCATTTAGTGTCATTTTATGTGATGTAGACCATTTTAAAGAAATCAATGATGAACACGGTCATTTAATCGGAGATGAGGTTTTGGTTGCCATTGCAGCCTTACTGAAAAAAAATCTACGCAAGGCAGACCTACTCGGACGCTGGGGAGGGGAAGAGTTTCTGATTATCAGCACTAACACCACGGCAGAACAAGCAGCAATAGTGGCGGAAAAATTAAGAGTTACCATCGAAAGCCACGAATTTAATCATTCAAATACCGTAACAGCCAGTTTTGGGGTTTCTCAATATTCTAAAGACTCAGAAATTAATCAGCTCCTTAACGATGCTGATGAAGCTCTGTATGCATCTAAAAAGAAAGGTAGAAATGCAGTTAGTATCTACTAAAAAGTTAACCTGATAATTAAAAACCAGGCAAAACAAAAAAGGAGACCGAAGCCTCCTTTTGATTATTATTGTTTGGAAGAATGATTAGCCTTGATTGCGAATCCACTCATCCATGTCTGTTTTCAAGTTATCTGATTTAGTACCGAAAATCGCTTGAACACCAGAGCCAGCAACAACAACACCCGCAGCGCCAAGTTGTTTCAATTTCTCTTGATTTACCGCTTCTACGTTTGCTACAGAGATACGTAGACGAGTAATACAAGCATCAAGACCTTTAATGTTATCTTTACCACCAAATGCCGCTACTAGTTCGCCAGCTAGCTCAGAGCCTGTCGCTTGCGATTTAGAATCATCTTCTTCTTCACGACCTGGAGTCTTAAGATCCATAGCTTTAATTACGGCACGGAACACTACGTAGTAGATAACAGCGTAAGCAATACCAAGACCAACAAGAAGAAGCATGTTTTCAGCACGTGGAGACTGAACGATGAAGTCAATGAAACCGTTTGAGAACGTGTGACCGTGAACAACACCCAATGCATTTGTTAGCATGTAAGCCGCGCCAGCTAATACAGCGTGGATAGCGTAAAGAACCGGAGCAATGAATAAGAATGAAAACTCAATTGGCTCTGTAATACCCGTTAGGAATGAAGTTAACGCCGCTGACGCCATGATACCCATTACTTTTGCACGGTTTTCAGGTTTTGCTGAGTGTGCAATTGCAATTGCGGCAGCAGGAAGACCGAACATTTTGAATAGGTAACCACCAGCAAGCTGACCAAAACCGTTACCAGCTGCACGTGATGCATCATCCGCAGTTAGGAAACATGTCATGATACCGTTTACTTGCTCGCCCGCAGAGTTTACACAGCTACCTGCTTCGTAGAAGAATGGTACGTTCCAGATATGGTGAAGGCCAAAAGGAATTAGAGAACGTTCAATGACACCATAAATACCAAATGCAGTTACTGGGTTTTGGTTTGCAGCCCAATCAGAGAATGTCGCAATTGCACTACCAATTGGAGGCCAAACAACAGATAGAATTAAACCAAGACCGATAGATGCAAAACCAGTTACGATTGGCACTGCACGCTTACCGGCAAAGAAGCCTAAGTATTCTGGTAACTGAATACGGTAGAAACGATTAAATGCCCAACCAGCTACACCACCAGCAAGAATACCGCCGAGTACACCTGTTTCGATGCCATCAACGCCCATCACAGTTGCCATCACTTTTAGTGTCGCAACCATAATGCCGTAACCAACAACCGCAGCAAGACCTGCTACACCATCGTTATTTGTAAAACCAAGTGCAGTACCTACCGCAAATAGCAGTGCCATTTGACCGAATACGGAACCACCCGCTTGCTCCATTAAGTGCGAAACCACTTCTGGAAGGAAACTAAAGTTGGCAGCACCAACCCCTAAAAGAATACCAGCAACTGGCAACACAGATACCGGTAGCATTAGCGCTTTACCGACCTTCTGTAAATTGGCAAATAGGTTTTTAAACATATTGTGCTCCTGAATGAGTTTTTTGATTATGGTAAGTATTAGCGGCATACCCCCGTAGCCACGGTGCTAACACCTAAACATGTAACTTTTTATTTCTATAATAAATCTGTCAATAAATATAACGCGTTCAATATCTGGCTTTCTATCCACTTTTTAAAGCAACGGGGAAAACATAATCCGGATCACATGCAAGCCTTACATCCATTCAGGAAAAACATCGTAACTACATGTATATAATGATGTTTTAATAAAATAAGCATCTAATCAAAACTCTTTCTTCAACCCTTCTGTTATTTTATGTAACGAAATTACAATCTCCGTTACCCGGTGACAGAGTGCTCAAAAAAAAGCCATAAAGATATTGCTTTATAAATATAGAAGGATAAAAACAAAAAAAGAGGCCGAAGCCCCTTTATTTACTCAAAATGTTCATTTTCATTTAAAAAAAAGATTTTTGAAATTCTCGGTGGTTTTTCGTGCAACTTCGTCTTCTGAGATCCCTTTTAGTAACCCAATGTACTTAGCCACTTCTTTTACATACGCAGGTTGGTTCTCTTTGCCACGGAATGGAACCGGAGCTAAGTACGGAGAATCAGTTTCGATGAGAATTCGATCCAGAGGTAAACGTCTCACAACATCTTTTAGCTCTATCGCTTTATTAAACGTGACAATACCAGAGATCGAAATGTAAAAGCCCAGATCCATTGCCGCTTGTGCAAAATCCCAATCTTCAGTGAAACAATGAATCACTCCCCCACAACGCTCCGCACCTTCTTCACGTAAAATGCGCAAGGTATCCTCACGAGCTTGACGAGTATGGATGATCACAGGCTTATTCAGTTCAACCGCGAGTTTTACGTGCTCACGAAAAATCGCTTGTTGTTGCTCTGCTAGCTCAGGCTGATAGTGATAATCTAAGCCGGTTTCACCAATCGCTACCACACGGTCGTTACTGGCATATTCTTTTAGTTTTTCGACATCAAACTCACTATCAATATCTAATGGGTGCACACCGCAAGACGCTGATACTTCCGTATGTGGCTTGATCAACTCCAACATTGCAGGGAAGCTGTTAAGAGTTACCCCCACAGACAGGAAATGCTCAACACCCTGTTCTTTTGCTTTATTCAGAACATCTTCTACACCTGTATGTAGATTGTCATAATCTAGCTTATCTAGGTGGCAATGAGAGTCAACTAACACCTTGTTCTCCAGTAATAAATCCAAATAGCCATTGGCTGATTAATAATTCTTCGTTTAAACCCGAATGAACATTTAACTGATTTCGTAATTCATTCAGTGATTTAAATTGTTGGTACACCGTATTAACAGAAAGTGTCGATGACAGAGTCTGAAGAGTCGCCATACTATTACAGTGAACGACGCCTTCGATAACACCTTGTTGGACTTTTTGGGTGTCTGCTAACAAATAGCTAAGCCATAACAAGCTTTCCTCACGCTCTTTACCAATCAAAGACATTATGTCAGACAATGAACCAAAACCAGATTCAATAAACGCGGTGAAGCTAGTCAGTAATTGCTGATGCTGTTTATCTTTTTTATCTTGATAAAACTGCAATGAGCTAAGAGGTAAACCTTGGCATAAACGCAAAGATTGCTTAGAGACCTCGTGGTTTCCTTGCTGCTCTAACCAACTAAGTACCATCTCTTCCCCTAAATGAGGTTGCTGCCATACATTACAACGACTTAAGATAGTCGGTAACAAGCGGTGAGTTGCCGCTGTTAATAAAATAAAATGGCAGCTTGCCGGAGGCGCTTCTAGCGTTTTTAGTAAAGCATTCGCCGCCGCTTCATTCATATTTTCAGCTGGCTCAATCACAATCACTCGTAACCCGCTTAATTGTGATGATTCCCAAGCCCAGTGGTTACACTGACGGATCTGATCCACCGTGATGGCTTTGCCTTCCTTTTCTGGCTTAACCCAATGTAAATCAGGATGCGTTTCAGAGCTAAGCAAATCACAACTGTGGCATAATCCACAAGGCTCTGTTCCTGGCGTTTGGCACAATAATGTATTCGCTAAATACGCTGCCAAGACTTCTCGGCCACTTCCAACGGGCATTGCGCAGAGCATGGCATGAGGCAAACGGTCTTGAACAATCAACGATTGCCACTGTTGCCAGGTTGGCTCTTGCCATGGGTACAACTTAGCACTCATTATCAAGCCAGCTGTTTAGTGCATTTCGAATATCATTACTGACTTCTTCCAATGTCTGGCTGGCATCAATCGTAATAATAGAATCATCTTGCTCGGCAAGTTCAAGGTAACGGGCACGAGTTCGTTCAAAGAAGCTCATTTGCATTTGCTCAATTCGATCTAACTCCCCACGGGCACGAGCACGCTCCAGCCCAATATTAGGGTCGAGATCCAAATACAGAGTGAGATCAGGTTTAAAATCACCTAACACCGTATCACGCAAATTCAGCATTAGTTCTTTATCAAAGCCTCGGCCTCCACCTTGATAAGCTTGAGAAGATAAATCATGGCGATCGCCCACTACCCAGCGCTCTTGAGCCAAGGCCGGTTTGATTACATTGTCAATGAGCTGAATTCGGGCGGCATACAAAAGAAGTAATTCCGCCATGTCGGTGAGAGGCTCATCAGGATGCCCTTCTTTTACCAATGCACGCATTTGCTCCGCTAGAGGCGTCCCACCCGGCTCACGGGTTGTTACTGGATCAATCCCGCGTTGGCTTAATACATCAATAATTAACTTAATTGCTGTGCTTTTTCCTGCGCCTTCAAGGCCTTCAATTACAATAAACTTTGCCATAATTATTTTTTCAGTGTTCTTAAATAAGCACGAACGGCACGGTTGTGCTGTACTAATGTTTTAGAGAATGTATGACCGCCTGTTCCGGTCGCTACAAAATAGAGATAGTCGCTGCTTTCAGGATTCAATGCCGCTTCAATCGCCGCTTTACCGGCCATTGCAATTGGAGTTGGTGGTAGCCCCCAAATCACATATGTGTTGTACGGCGTTGGTGCACGTAAATCTTTTTTACGAATGTTACCATCGTAATTATCCCCCATACCGTAAATAACCGTTGGGTCCGTTTGTAATCTCATACGTTTATTCAAACGGTTCACAAACACAGAAGCAATGCGCTCACGCTCAGCACTGACCCCTGTCTCTTTTTCGATAATCGACGCTAAGGTTAGCGCTTCATAAGGCGATGTTAGGGGTAACTTAGTATCCCTTTTCTCCCAACTGGCATTAACAATATCAAGCAGATCTTGATGAGCACGTCTTAGAATAGCTAAATCGGTGGTACCTGCCGTGTAATGATACGTTTCAGGTAAAAAGAGTCCTTCTAGTTTTTCTCTATCAATACCAAGCATTTTCGCAATGTCAGCTTCTGACTTGTCCGATAAAATGTGCTTAATTTGTGGTGCTTTTTGCAGCTCTATTTGCCAATCTGTAAATCGACTACCTTCTACAAACGTGATGGCAAACTGGTGTTCTTGCCCAGAATTTAGCTGAACTAACAACTCTCTCAGACTAATACCAGGTTCCACCCAGTACGTTCCTACCTTCAGGTTCGCTAACTCAGGAGCAAGATAAGGAACAAAGCGAGCCCACTCAATGCCTTGAATCTTGTCACCTTGATGCAGTTGAGCCAGTTTTTTGCGCAAATGCATACCTGGCTTCACTGTGATCAATTCAGCTTTTGATAATGCAACGGGCTGAGAAAGAAAGCCTAATGCTTGCTGATATCCCCAATAAACGCCAGCAGCACTGATTAATGCCACGATAAAAATAAACGTAACTAACTTCTTTAACACAGGTTCAACGTCTCCTGGATTTGTCGTGTAACGGTATGGCTCGTAAACTCCTGAGAGCCAATGCGATTAACGGGTACAATTTGCATAAGAGAATTGGTGATAAACACTTCATCAGCACCTAACAACTGCTCTAACGGCCATGTTACCACTTTATAACAAAGCCCAATACTCTTAGTAAGAGAGAGAACGTGACGTCTCATGACCCCATCAACCCCAGCCAATGTAGTGGCGGGAGTATATAAAACTTTATCTCGAACCCAAAACAGATTCGCCACCGATGTTTCCACCACATTGCCATCAAGGCCGCATACAACCCCATCTATAGCATTAAGCCGACTCAGCTCTTGCTTGATTAATACTTGCTCTAAACGGTTATTGTGTTTAATCCCTGCGAGCAGTGGGTTATGACCTAACTGAGTTTTGCATATTGCTAGATCAATGCCTTTATCTGCCCACTCTAGATAGTGTTTGGGAAAATCAAAACTGGATATAACAACTTGAGTTGCATTACATCCATCAGAACCATAGCCACGTCCACCCTGCCCTCGGCTAATTAAGATTTTAATACCATATAGCGTTTTCGGGCTTTGAACGCTCACTAACCACTCTTGGATTGCCTCCCAATCGGGTTCTTTGATACTCAGCCGGGATAACGCCAACTGCAACCTCTCTTTATGATAAAGCCACAGCTGTATATTCCCGCCTTTAACCAGCATCGTCGTAAAACAGCCATCACCGTATTGAAACCCACGATCAGCAATCGATAATTCCGTTCGCTTTATTCCATTAACTAAGTACATCTGATCTCATTGGCCTAAAATTGCACGCATAAAAAAACGGCTTGATAAAATTATCAAGCCGCTTAGGTTACTATCAATACTGTTGGTATTACATCTTTTTAAAGATAAGAGTACCGTTAGTACCACCAAAACCAAAAGAATTACACACTGCGTAATCAAGGTTTACTTGGCGTGCTTCACCTGGAACGTAGTCCAAGTCACAACCTTCGTCTGGGTTATCAAGGTTAATCGTTGGTGGCACCGCTTGATCAACCAAAGACATTGCCGTAATGATAGCTTCAACAGAGCCAGCGGCACCTAAAAGGTGGCCAGTCATTGATTTAGTAGAAGAAACCAATACTTTCTTCGCTGCAGCTTCACCAAGAGCACGTTTAATACCTAAAGTCTCAGCAACATCGCCTGCTGGAGTAGATGTACCGTGGGCATTAACGTAACCAATCTGGTCAGTGCTGATTCCTGCATCACGAATCGCCGCTTCCATAGCAAGTGCACCACCAGAACCATCAACACTCGGTGATGTCATGTGGTAAGCGTCACCGCTCATACCAAAACCAACTAATTCACAGTAGATCTTTGCACCACGAGCTTTTGCGTGTTCGTACTCTTCAACAACCATCATACCAGCACCATCACCAAGAACAAAACCATCACGGTCTTTATCCCATGGGCGTGAAGCCGCTTGCGGATCATCATTACGAGTAGAAAGCGCTTTAGCAGCAGCAAAGCCGCCCATACCTAGTGGTGTTGATGCTTTCTCAGCACCACCCGCTAGCATTGCATCAGCATCGCCATAAGCAATCATACGAGCAGCATGACCAATATTATGAAGGCCAGTTGTACATGCGGTTGAAATCGCAATGTTCGGACCACGTAAACCGTGCATGATCGATAAATGACCAGCAATCATGTTTACGATAGTTGATGGAACAAAAAACGGGCTAATCTTACGAGGCCCTTTGTCTAACAAATTCACGTGATTTGTTTCGATAAGACCTAAGCCACCAATACCAGAACCAATAGCAACACCAATACGCGTACCATTTTCTTCTGTAACTTCAAGGCCAGAGTCTTTTAATGCTTGAATACCAGCAGCGACACCGTATTGGATGAATAGGTCCATTTTACGGGCATCTTTTTTGGACATGTACTCTTCGCAGTTAAAGTCTTTAACCATACCTGCAAAACGAGTAGCAAAGTCTGATGCATCAAAATGTTCGATATTGCTGATACCACTTTGACCAGCAAGAAGGGCTTTCCAGGACGTTTCAACGGTGTTACCCACCGGTGATAACATACCCATGCCAGTGATAACTACACGACGCTTGGACACGATTCGATTCTCCGGAGTATGTAGATTTTCAGTAGATTGGATAGGATGACGTAGTCTAATAAAACTCAGGCGGTCAAGGAGACCGCCTGGGGATGTTTCTTACTGTGCGCTAGTCACGTAGTCGATAGCAGCTTGAACAGTTGTGATCTTCTCAGCTTCTTCATCTGGAATCTCAGTGTCAAACTCTTCTTCTAGTGCCATAACTAGCTCAACTGTGTCTAGTGAGTCAGCACCTAGATCATCAACGAAAGAAGCTTCGTTTTTAACTTCTGCTTCATCAACACCTAGTTGTTCAACGATGATTTTTTTTACGCGTTCTTCGAGGTTGCTCATTTTTCTCTTTTCCTTTACAGATTCGCTGATGTGCGATATTTGCTGTAGTTTATTCAATATTAAGAAAGTTGCAAGAGCCACTTTGCTGGTCAAACCACGATTTTCGTGATTTTTCACAGGATTTTAGCTCAAAATTGATGCAAGTCATCAACTGCGGCAACTTTCTGATTAAACCATGTACATGCCGCCATTTACGTGCAGTGTTTCACCAGTGATGTATGCTGCGTCTGGAGATGCAAGGAATGCAACTGTTGCAGCAATTTCACGAGGGTCGCCTAAACGGCCTGCTGGGACTTGGGCTAGTGTCGCAGCTCGTTGGTCATCATTCAAGGCTTTAGTCATGTCAGTTTCGATAAAACCTGGCGCAACTGTATTTACCGTAACACCACGAGAAGCAACTTCACGAGCTAATGACTTAGTAAAACCAATCACACCCGCTTTCGCTGCCGCGTAGTTAGCTTGACCTGCGTTACCCATAGTACCAACCACAGAGCCAACATTAACAATACGACCACTACGCTTCTTCATCATGCCACGTAATACCGCTTTAGACAGACGGAAAATAGAAGTCAGGTTAGTGTCCATGATATCTTGCCATTCGTCATCTTTCATACGCATAAGCAAGTTATCACGCGTGATACCCGCATTATTGATTAAGATATCTAAATCACCAAATTCAGCTTTAATCGCTTTTAGTGCCTCTTCAACTGATTCAGCTGAAGTCACGTTCAGCGCCATACCTTTACCGTTTTCACCAAGGTATGCACTAATCGCTTCTGCACCACCTTCCGATGTCGCTGTACCAATTACCGTAGCACCACGCTCAACAAGAAGTTCAGCAATTGCGCGACCAATACCTCGGCTTGCACCTGTAACTAGTGCAACTTGTCCTTCAAGGCTCATTTTATCCCCTTAAATATAATTACTTAGCAGCATCAAGGCTTGCTGGATCATTCACAGCAGCAGCACTTAATTTGCGATCAATTCGTTTTGTTAAACCAGTTAAAACCTTACCTGGTCCCATTTCTAATAGTGACTCAACGCCCTCTGCCGCCATCTTTTCTACCGCTTCAGTCCAGCGAACTGGGCCGTAAAGCTGGCGTACAAGTGCATCTTTAATTGCTTCTGGTGCAGTTTCAGCTTGAACATCAACATTGTTGATCACTGCAACTTCAGGTGTTTTAAATTCAATTTCTTGCAGCTTTTCAGCTAATTTATCAGCCGCAGGCTTCATTAATGCACAATGTGACGGCACAGATACAGGCAAAGGCAGCGCACGTTTGGCACCAGCTTCTTTACATAAAGCGCCAGCACGCTCAACAGCGTCTTTGTTACCCGCGATCACTACCTGACCTGGCGAGTTAAAGTTTACTGGAGAAACAACCTCACCTTGGGCCGCTTCTTCACATGCTTTAGCGATCGCATCATTATCAAGGCCGATAATTGCATACATAGCACCAACACCAGCCGGTACTGCTTGCTGCATTAGCTGACCACGCAGTTCTACTAATTGAATCGCTTCCTTAAATTCAATAACACCAGCACAAACCAGTGCAGAGTATTCGCCAAGGCTGTGCCCAGCTAATACTGCTGGCTGTTCATTACCTTGTTCTTGCCATACTCGCCAAATAGCAACAGATGCCGCTAACAATGCAGGCTGAGTGCGAAAAGTTTCATTAAGATCAGCGGCAGGACCGTTTTGGACTAATGCCCAAAGATCATAACCAAGCACTTCTGATGCTTCTGCGAAAGTTTGAGTGACAACTTCATGCTGCTCAGCTAACTCAGCAAGCATACCAACAGCTTGAGAGCCTTGGCCTGGGAATACAATTGCTAACTTACTCATTATGTTTTCCTAACTATTAGAATTTGACTAGGGCTGAGCCCCAAGTAAATCCACCACCAAACGCTTCAAGAAGTAAGGTTTGGCCTCGTTTAATTCTTCCGTCACGTACAGCTTCATCTAATGCCGTAGGCACTGTCGCTGCGGACGTATTACCATGGCGATCAAGCGTTACAACAACTTGTTCCATGGACATAGACAGCTTTTTAGCCGTTGCCGAAATGATACGAAGGTTCGCTTGATGAGGAACCAGCCAGTCAAGTTCCGACTTATCCATATCATTAGCTTTAAGGGTTTCTTTTACCAAGTTAGATAACTGGGTTACTGCAACTTTAAAAACTTCATTGCCTGCCATGTGTAGCCAATCGTCATCAGACTCTTGACCACGGGCAGGAGTTGGTAGGCTTAATAAGTCGCCAAAACGACCATCAGCATGAAGATGAGTAGAAATAATACCCGGCTCTTCACTTGCTCCTACCACAACAGCACCGGCACCATCACCGAATAAAATAATGGTAGAGCGATCAGTTGGATCACAAGTGTGGGATAAAGTGTCCGACCCAATCACTAGCACATTTTTGGCCATGCCCGTTTTAATATGCTGATCTGCAATGCTTAACGCATACACAAAACCTGAGCATGCTGCTGCAATATCAAATGCAGGACAACCTTTAATGTCCAACATTCCCTGAACTTGGCAAGCTGCTGACGGGAAAGAGTGACTTGAACTCGTCGTCGCGACGATAATTAAGTCGATGTCATCTTTTTCAATGCCAGCCATATCAATTGCATTCAGCGATGCCTGATAAGCCATTGTGGATACCGTTTCATCTGCAGCCGCAATTCGACGTTCACGAATGCCTGTTCGAGCGACAATCCACTCATCATTAGTATCTACCATTTTCTCTAGATCTGCGTTACTACGCACCTGAGCCGGCAGGTAGCTGCCTGTACCAAGAATTTTGCTATACATGAAGACTAATAATGCCTCTCGAGTAAAACTGCTTCCAAACGATCACTTATTCGACTAGGTATTTGCCGTTTGACCTCGTGTACCGCTTCGCCTATTGCGTTAATAAAAGCGGGTATATCAGCACTTCCGTGGCTTTTAATCACAATACCGCGCAATCCTATCAGACTTGCACCATTGTACTGGTCGGGGTTCAGCTGTTTTAAATTATTAAATAGATCACCAAATAACCATTTAGCAATAAAACGCTTAAATGGCGAGGTGGAAATGTGAGATTTAATTTGATCTAAGAAAAGATGAGCGACCCCTTCACTGGTTTTGAGGCAAACATTACCGACAAAACCATCACAGACAATCACATCAGCACTGTCTTTATAAAGCTGATCGCCTTCAATATATCCAACAAAATTAATTTCAGAGCAGTCCGCTAGCATTTCTGCGCAGCGCTTTACTAAATCATTGCCTTTGATCTCTTCAGCACCAATATTTAGTAACCCGACTCGAGCTTTACGCCCAAGATCTTGCTCTGCTAACTCGGATCCCATCACCGCAAATTGAAAAAGGGTATCTGCATCACAGGAAACATTAGCACCGAGATCCAATAGCCACGTTTTATTACCGGATTCTGTTGGCAGCGCTGAAATCAATGCAGGACGCTCTACCCCAGGTAATAATTTTAAACGAAAACGTGATAATGCCATTAACGCACCAGTATTGCCGCCGCTAACGCAAGCATCCGCTTTTCCTTCAGCCACTAAATCTAGGGCCAAACGCATTGAGCTACCAGTACTGTTTCTTAAAGCATGAGATGGACGAGTTGAATTGTCGATTACATTGTCACTGTGAACAATGGTAAATCTTGAATTAGGGATATAACTTAGACGTGTAAGTTGGGCAGTGATCGCGTCACGATCACCGATGACTATAACTTTTAGCTCTGGGAATTGCGACAATGCCTGCACGACGGCAGGCACTGTAACTTGAGGACCGAAATCCCCACCCATTGCATCAAGTGCAACGGTAAGACCAATCAAGGTTCAACCTTATTTGTTGATTACCTTGCGGCCACGGTAGAAACCGTCAGCTGTAACGTGGTGACGTAGGTGAGTTTCGCCACTAGTTGAATCTACTGATAATGCTTTAGTAGTCAACGCATCGTGTGAACGACGCATGCCACGCATTGAACGTGATTTTTTGCTTTTTTGTACGGCCATTGACCCTACTCCTTGTTACTGTTTTAAATTTTTTAAAACATCGAATGGATTCGGTTTCTCTTCCTCTTCAGGAATTTCACCAAATACCAAATTGTTTGAATCTACCTGACAATCAACTTCATCATGCATGGCAACTTGAGGCAGTGCTAACATGAACTCATCTTCGATAAGCTCAATAAGATCTAACTCGCCAAATTCATTCAATTCTACGAAGTCGTACTCTTCTGGTACTCCTTCTGCTTTTTCGTCATTATAAAATGGCGTATAAGCGAATGAAATATTGAACTCTTGAGTATAGTTCTCATTACAGCGCTGACACTCCAACGACACGTTTACGTTAGCTTTACCAGAGATAACGATGAGTCGCTGTTCATCAACCTTGAATGATAATGTGACTTCAGCATCACTATTTACGCCTTCGGTGGATTCTGCTAGTCGCTTTAAAAGGCTCGACTGGATGATACCATCGTAATCAAGTCTCTTTTGAGCGGCACGAGCTGGATCGACCGTTCGCGGTAATTTTACCTTTTGCATAGGGCGCGCATGTTATCTTTCTAATGCCTTAGAGTCAAAGGAAAAGGCACAAATTCTTATGCTTTTTTAGTATTCGTTGCTATTCCGCTCAAGATATCAATAATCACATAAAATATTTTTAACAGTGAGCGAATTATGAAACCTACGATCGTGCTGGCCTCAACCTCCCCATTCCGACGATCTATTTTAGAAAAACTGCAGATCCCTTTCATCTGTGTTTCACCCAATTGCGATGAAACCCCATTTGATAATGAGCCCGCGATGGATCTAGTGAAACGTTTAGCGGAAAAAAAAGCGAGATCCTGCAATGATCTCCCCCCTAACAGCTTGATCATTGGATCCGATCAAGTCTGCGTAATCAACGAAAAAATTGTTGGTAAACCACACACAAAAGAAAAAGCCATTGAACAATTAAGCCAAGCTAGCGGCCAATGTGTCTCTTTTTATACTGGGCTCTCCCTCTACAACAACACATCAAACACCGCACAAACTATATGTGAAGTTTTCAAAGTCCACTTTCGTGAGCTGACTCCGCTGCAAATCGAAAACTACATAGAAAAAGAACAGCCACTTAACTGCGCTGGCAGCTTTAAAAGTGAAGGCCTTGGCATCGCATTATTTGACAGATTAGAAGGAAAAGATCCCAACACACTAATTGGGCTTCCTCTCATATCTCTCATTGATATGCTTGAAACAGAAAACTACTCAATCTTAAAGTAGTTTAAGATAAGTAAATAAAAAGCGAGCTACACAACTCGCTTTTTATGTTTTTTTATTTTTTGCAACAAAAGCAATCAGCTCTGGTTTCTCAGCTTTTTGATTACCGACTCTAGCTGCTCTCCCATAGGCGCATCAATTGTCATCAGTTCTTCTGTACCTGGGTGCGTAAAACGAATATTCGCCGCATGCAAGAACAAACGGTTTAACCCGACCTTCCCTGTATGAGCATCAAATCGTCGATCACCATAACGATCATCCCACGCAATTGGGTGACCCGTGTATTGAGTATGAACACGAATTTGGTGAGTTCGTCCCGTGATCGGACTCGCTTGGATTAACGTTGCCTGAGAAAAACGCTCTAAAACTTTAAAACGTGTTTCGGAAGGCTTCCCTTGTGGATTAACACGAACAATGCTGTTAACTTCATTTTTCAGTAATGGCGCATTTACCACTTTACAACTTGATTTCCACTCACCCATTACCAACGCAAAATAGTATTTTTGTACGGTTTTGGTTCTAAATTGCTCTTGCAAACGACGTAGCGCCGAACGTTTTTTGGCAATCAACAGAATACCTGATGTATCTCTATCAATACGGTGCACCAGCTCTAAGTATTTCGCATCAGACCGTAACGCACGTAGACCTTCAATAGCACCAAACTTCAACCCACTACCACCGTGAACGGCTGTACCGGAAGGCTTATTGAGAATAAGCATGTGATCATCTTCATAAATGATGCACGACTCTAATTCAGCAACTTTATCCAATTTTGTACTCGGTAATGCTTCTTGATCAGACTCAGGAACTCGCACGGGTGGTACACGAACCAGGTCGCCACCTTGCAATTTATATTCAGGTTTAATACGTTTTTTATTTACACGGACTTCTCCTTTACGAAGAATACGGTAAACCATACTTTTTGGTACATTTTTTAATCGAGCACGGAGAAAGTTATCAATCCGCTGCCCTGCAAAATCATCGTCAATTTCGATGAATTGCACTTTTGGTTTGTCATCGTTCATAATTTTCATTCTACCATGGGTTTGCAGACTACTCCCCATAAATGAAGAGCTTTTACCGCTTTACTGATAAAGCAGATTGCCGCAAAAAAGTCACCCTGCTATAGTTGCACCCTGAAATAGGCTTTTAAGCTTACTTTTTGTGTATAGTGAATAAACTATCGCCAAAACGAACAAAAAACAGACAACCCGATGACTTAGACGCTGCAGTTGGCGTAAGACGTTTAAGACACTGGGCCTTTTTTACTTGTCTTACCAGTCATCTTTTTGTTGATGTATTGGAGACGCCCGCCTTAGTTTTGAGGTGGATCAGCAATTTTATTTTAGATTTTGTTGATGTGTGTGCCCTAAGCGCATCCCTGAAATTCCAGCCGTGAGGCTGCACTGTTATCAGCCTTGGGATCTGGCACCGTCAATAATAAGATTTGGCAAGCAAGTAATAACTACAATATAAAAATGAGTAATCACAAATGAAAAGAATGTTGATTAACGCAACTCAGAAGGAAGAGTTGCGCGTCGCATTAGTTGATGGCCAGCGCCTATTCGATCTAGATATCGAAAGCCCAGGCCACGAATCTAAAAAAGCAAATATTTATAAAGGACGTATCACTCGTGTCGAGCCAAGCTTGGAAGCAGCTTTTGTCGATTACGGAGCCGAACGACATGGTTTCCTACCTCTTAAAGAAATTGCTCGCGACTACTTCCCAGAAGGTTACACATACAAAGGCCGCCCAAGCATCAAAGATGTGGTAAAAGAAGGCCAAGAAGTTATCGTTCAAGTTGAAAAAGAAGAGCGTGGTAGCAAAGGTGCTGCTCTTACAACGTTTATTTCTCTGGCTGGTAGCTACTTAGTTTTAATGCCAAACAACCCTCGTGCGGGCGGTATCTCTCGCCGTATCGAAGGTGACGAACGAACTCAATTAAAAGCGGCATTAAGTACTTTAGAATTACCACAAGGTATGGGACTGATTGTTCGTACTGCTGGTGTTGGTAAATCTGCTGAAGAGCTAGAGTGGGATTTAAACGTTCTGCTTAACCACTGGAATGCGGTTAAAGAAGCTTCTGAATCAAACCCTGCTCCATTCCTAATCCACCAAGAAAGTAATGTTATTGTTCGTGCGATTCGTGATTATTTACGCCGCGATATTGGTGAGATTTTAATTGATAGCACGACTATTTTCGAACGTGCAAAAGAACACATTAAACTTATTCGTCCAGATTTTATCTCTCGTGTTAAACACTACGAAGGCGAAGTGCCACTTTTTAGCCACTACCAAATTGAGAGCCAAATTGAATCTGCATTTGAGCGTGAAGTACGCTTACCTTCTGGTGGCTCAATTGTTATTGACCCGACAGAAGCACTAACGTCTATTGATATTAACTCTGCTCGTGCAACAAAAGGCAGTGATATTGAAGAAACAGCACTGAACACAAACCTTGAAGCTGCCGACGAAATTGCTCGTCAATTGCGCCTTCGTGACTTAGGTGGTCTTGTTGTTATCGATTTCATCGACATGACGCCAATCCGTCACCAACGTGAAGTTGAAAATCGCTTACGCGAAGCTGTTCGTATGGACCGCGCTCGTGTACAAATTGGTCGAATTTCACGCTTTGGCCTATTGGAAATGTCTCGCCAGCGTTTGAGCCCTTCTCTTGCAGAAGCGAGCCACCATATTTGTCCTCGTTGTACAGGTACTGGTGTTGTTCGTGATAACGAATCTCTAGCTCTGTCTGTACTTCGTCTAATTGAAGAAGAATCACTAAAAGATAATAGCTCTCAAGTACTTGCGATTGTGCCAGTACCAATTGCTTCTTACCTTCTTAATGAGAAGCGTAAGTCTGTACAACACATTGAAAAATATCACAATGTACGTGTTACCATTGTTCCAAATTCTGACATGGAAACTCCACACTTTGAGGTGGTTCGCGTACGTGACGGTGATGAAGACAACATCCTTTCTTACTTGCTGCCTAAGAAATTAGAAGCACTAAAAGAAGCTGAAGAATCCATCACGACAGAAACAGTGAAGAGAAAACGTGAAGAGCCAGCTCTGCACGGGTTTGCAACACCAAATCAATCAGCTCCAGCTAAGAAAGAAAAGTCAGCACCAGCGAAGAAAGCTTCTGAGCCAGCATCAGAAACAGAGGCAAACACTGGTATCGTCGGCCGTATTTTCAAAGCACTTGGTACATTCTTCTTTGGTAGCTCTCAGCTAACAGAAGAACAACAGCCAGAAGAGCAGCCGAAGAAAGAAGCGAAGCAAGAGCAGACTCAGAATCGCCGTCGTAACTCAAACCGTGACCGTGATGTTCAACGTAAGAATCGCCGCAACCAATCTGGTAACGAGCGTGGTGAACGCACTGAAAAACCGGCACGAAACACAGAGAAGAAAGCGCGTCAGGAAGAGCGTCAACGCCCTGAGAAAGCGAAACAAGAGAAGCAAGAAAAACAGCAAACCAAAGCGCAACGTAAGATTGTTGAACAAGGTCAGCAATTAGCCGCTGAAGCACAACAAAATACAGAAACTGTATCTGAAAAACGTCAAGAACAAGCTCCGAAAGTAAAAGAGCGTCGTCAACGTCGTCAACTTCAGAAAAAAGTTCGTATTACACAAGCAAACCAAGAAGATACCGTTGTAGATACTCAAGTTGAAGCGAATGTAGAAGCTCCAAAAGCAGCGCAAGAAGCCAAAGAGCCAAAACAAGAGCGTCAAGAAGGTCAACGTCGCAACCGCCGTTCTCCTCGTCACCTTCGTGCAAGTGGTCAACGCCGCCGTCGTGGTCGTGACTACAAGCCAGCTGTTAACCCAGCTAAATTAAGTTCAGGCGTAGCCTCTCCTGAAATGGCAATGGGTAAAGTATGGCCTAACTTCAAACCAACAGTTAAAGCAACTTCAGTTCAAAAAGAACAAGAAGTGGCAACAACAGCTGAAGTGGCAGTAATTGAAGAAGTAGCAGTAGTAAGACCAAACGTTGGTGGTGTTGCATGCCCTGAACTAGCAATGGGTAAAGTACTTCTTCCATACACTGCTCCAGCTGAAGTAGAGAAGTTAGAAGAAGTTGCAACAGTAACACCTGCAACTGAAGAAGCGCCTATCGCAACGGAAACAGAAGACGCTCCAGTAGACACTGAAGTAACCGTAGTAGAAGCAGCAGTAACGGAAGAAGTAGTTGCAGAGCCAAAAGCTGAAACTACTACTGAAGTAAATACTGAGAAAGCTGAAAAAGAAGTAGCAACAACTCCAGTTGAAGCAGCAGAAGTGAAACCGGCTCCTGTGTATAAAGCTCATGTTACAGCACCAATGGCTAAAGCGCCTGGTACACAAAAGTTGGCCGAGATTAAAATTGTTGCAGCAGCTTTCCGCGAAGAGCGCTTCACTCCACGTCAAGCGGGTAGTTTAGTAGCAACACGTCAGGCTCAGTCACCTATGACAAAACCTGCGAGTTACTCATAACAGCATGTTTTAGATAAACATAAAATAAAAGCCATGTGAAAGCATGGCTTTTTTTATGCCGCTATAATCCAATTTTTATATTTATCGTCTATACATAAATGATTAAGTTGAAGTTAATCACAGATTTCTGTAGGATTCGCGGCTCCGCATGCCTGAAAAACAACCAAAAAAGAAGATAACTTAACCAAATGTTTGAATTCCCGAAATTTTCCAATCACTCTGTTAAAAATGACATTCTGTCAGGTTTAACGGTTGCTCTTGCACTTGTTCCAGAAGCTGTTGCTTTCGCTTTTGTGGCAGGCGTTGATCCAATGGTAGGTTTATACGCTGCCTTTATTGTTGGCCTAATCACCTCAATTTTTGGTGGCCGTCCAGGTATGATCTCTGGTGCGACAGGCGCAATGGCAGTGGTAATGGTAAGCCTTGTTGCTACTCATGGGATTCAATACCTATTTGCTGCGATTTTACTAGCCGGCCTTTTCCAAGTCGCCGCTGGTATATTCAGGCTTGGAAAATTCATTCGCATGGTTCCCCACCCTGTTATGATCGGCTTTGTTAATGGCCTTGCGATTGTTATTTTCTTAGCTCAACTTGGCCAATTTAAAACTCCAGATGCAGCAGGCAACCTAGTATGGTTAGACAATAATGCTATGATGCTAATGCTGGGGTTAGTTGCCCTTACTATGGCAATCATCCATTTCTTACCAAAACTAACTACTGCGGTACCATCATCATTGGTTGCCATCGTTAGTGTCACCGCTATCGTTCACGTGTGTGGCTTAGACACCAATACGGTTGTCGATTTCCTACGTACCATGAGTGGCGATGAAACAGCGACTCTGGCTGGTAGCCTACCGACTTTTGCGTTCCCAGAGGTACCGTTTAACCTAGAAACGCTGAGCATTATCTTGCCTTACGCTCTTATCCTTGCTGCGATTGGTTTAATTGAGTCACTACTAACTTTAACTGTTTTAGATGAAATGACGTCTACTCGTGGTCACAGTAACCGTGAGTGTGTTGGTCAAGGCATGGCAAACATTACTTGTTCAGTATTCGGAGCGATGGGTGGTTGTGCCATGATTGGTCAGTCAATGATCAACGTAAACTCAGGTGGCCGTGGTCGCTTATCCGGTATTACGGCTGCACTGGCCCTACTTGGTTTCATTTTATTTGCGTCTTCCATGATCGAAATGATCCCACTAGCGGCACTTGTTGGTGTTATGTTCATGGTCGTTATCGGTACCTTTGAATGGGCAACCTTCAAACTAGCACGCCGTGTACCAAAGCAAGATTTCTTCGTGATTGTACTGGTTACCGTAGTGACTGTACTGACCGATCTTGCCATCGCCGTAGCTGTAGGTGTTATCGTATCTGCACTTATCTTTGCATGGGAACACGCAAAACATATCTTTGCTGATGATCACATCAATGAAGAAGGCTCTAAAGTTTATGAAGTGAATGGCCCGATCTTCTTTGGTTCTGTAGCTAACTTCTTAGAACTATTCGATACACAAAATGACCCACAAGACGTCATTGTTGATTTTGCAAAATCACGTGTTGCTGATCATTCAGCAATCGAAGCGATTGATACTCTTGCTGAACGTTACTCAAGCCAAGGTAAAACATTGCACTTACGTCACCTAAGCCAAGACTGCCACGCTCTACTGCATAAAGCAGGTAGCTTAGTTGAAATCAATGTAAAAGAAGATCCAACTTACAAAGTCGCAACAAACACTTTGTACTAATCTTCACTACATTATTCCCCAACATAAAAAAGCCCAGTACAACACTGGGCTTTTTTGTATTTAAATCAAATGAGTCATTTATCTTCTTCTACACTTTCTTTCGCTAAGCTCGGCAGAGCCAAAATCTTATCACTCGCCCCTTCAATCAAATCCAGCACCAACTCAAATCCTTTTGGGCCACCGTAATAAGGATCTGGGATCTCATCATATTCAGAATCAGAAAAGCTTAAAAATAAAGCTAATTTATTCTGATGCTCTTGCGGGCAAACATCATATAAATCCGCTAAATTGGCTTTATCAGATGCCAGGATCAAATCAAATTTTTCAAAATCTCCTGCAACAACGGGGCGAGATCGGATGCCATCAAAATTATAGCCTCGCTGCTCTGCTACAGCACTCGATCGCGGGTCGGGTTTACTGCCTTTATGAAAACCAATCGTACCAGCCGAATCCACAACAATATCTAATCCTTGCTGTGCGGCCTTTGCTCTTAATACCGCCTCACCTGTGGGTGAACGACAAATATTACCCATACAAACCACAAGAATGCTTTTTTTGTGCTGCTTCATTCTACCAACCTTGGAAATTGTTTCTGATAGCCATTCATATATCCGTATCATAGCTTTACCTATCAATAAGTTGCAAAGGCAATATCACCATGTCTGCGCCATTACTACTAATTAAACATCCATTCATCCAACTCCGCAAATCTTAACCAATTACAAGATTTTATAAGCAGCAACACGAACGGCGTTCCATCTCAATTTAGTAACATTCATTCACATTTACTCCTTCTTGAGAACATTGTTGCCTGTATTTTGTCCAGATAACCGTCAGAATAGAAAAATGAGATGTTATTACTTGATGTTATAGCCTTGGTAGAGCAAAATCCTTGATTGATTTTAAATCTGCGCAACGTCAATAAAGTAAGAACAGCATACTCATGGCCGGAATAACCCATGACATGCACCTCCATGTTACTCTTGGAGAATGTCAGTTCTAATATGTATTTGGTGTCAGCACATAACAGCCTTATAAAAGTGGAACTTCATGAGTATGTTTACAATACCAGCCGTAGATAGCCGAAGAGCTGGTGAGATTCAACAGCACATTGATATTAAGACAAAACCAATAGGCTCCCTTGGCCAGCTGGAAGAGATCGCAAAACAAATTGCACTTATTCAGCAATCTGAAGTGATTACAGTAAAAAAACCAACTATGCTGGTCTTTGCTGCTGATCATGGTATTGCAGAACAAGGGGTAAGTATTGCACCGAGTGCTGTGACCACTCAGATGGTAAAGAACTTTCTTAATGGTGGTGCTGCCATTAACTGCTTCTGTCGCACTAATGGCTTAGATCTTTACATTATTGATGCAGGAATTAAAAATCCAATCGTTCACCACCCCGATCTTATCGATAAACGTATTTCTTGTGGCACTCAAGACTTTACAAAAGCCCCTGCAATGAGCCTAGAGCAAGTAGAACAATCACTTTCCAATGGAGCGAGTGTTGTTGAACGTTGCTATATCAGTGGCTCAAACCTTGTCGCTTTTGGTGAAATGGGGATCGGAAATACATCGAGTGCTTCTGCTATTGCCGCCGCTTCTCTTGGTATTCCTTCTGACGACTGTGTTGGTTTAGGCACAGGAATTACTCAAGAACAATTAGCAAAGAAAAAAGCGTTAATAGCACAAGCTCTTGAACTACATGCAGAGCAACTCACTAACCCAATGAACATTCTTGCTCATTTAGGTGGTTTTGAAATTGCTCAGATTGTTGGTGGTATGCTGCATGCAGCTCAAAACCAAATGCTGATTTTAGTGGATGGTTTTATCTCTACTGCTGCAGCGCTTATAGCAACAAAAATAAACCCGAATTGTCGTGACTATATGTTTTTCTGTCACCACTCTGAAGAATCAGGTCATAGTATCGTGTTAGAACATTTAAACGCACGCCCAATTCTTAATTTAGGCATGCGTTTAGGTGAAGGCACAGGTGCAGCACTCGCTTTACCTATTATCCGTTCCGCCTGTGACTTTTATACCAACATGTCTACCTTTGCTGATGCAGGAGTATTAGTTTGATTAAGCTTCGTCAAGAATTTGAACTCTTTTTAATTGCCCTTTCGTTTTTTACTCGTATCCCAGTGATCTGTAAAATCGATTACAGTGCAGAAAAACTTAATCAAGCTAACCGCTACTTTGGTGCTGTGGGTTTAGTCGTTGGTTTAATCTCCGCAGCCGCTTACTGCATTGCTAACCTGTTCCTACCAGATTCATTATCAGCGGGCATCGCTATCTTAATGGGTTTGTGGTTAACAGGCGGTTTCCACGAAGATGGCCTTGCTGATGTTTTTGATGGCTTTGGTGGTGCTTGGGAGCCAAAACGCAAACTTGAAATCATGAAAGATTCCAGAGTGGGAACATATGGTACGTTAGCACTTGTTACTGTGCTTGGTTTTAAGTGGTTTGCTTTACAAGAAGTCAGTCATCCTGCTATTGCTCTGATTGTGATGCACACTATCAGCCGTGTTGGTGCGGCAAGCATTATTTGTGCTCTGCCTTATGTGCAAGCAGATAAAGAAAGCAAAGTAAAACCGCTGGCGAATGTTCAAACCTTATTTGACATTAAAGTACTAAGCTTAACTGCAGCTGTTGTTCTGCTTTTATTACTGCCTTTAGGTTATGCTTTTGCCGTCTTCCTAAGTGCCTTATTAGTTCGACGCCTATGCATTATTTGGTTCAACCGTCATTTAGGCGGATACACTGGCGATTGCCTTGGTGCTGCACAACAACTGATTGAAATCACTGGCTACTTAGTGCTTGTTGCTCTTACCGTAAACTAGAGATTAACCCATGACTACCGAAACCAATAAAGAAACTCGTCATAAGGCACGTCAACAGAAAGTAAAAGAGAATGTTGATGCACGGATCGCCGCCGCACAAGAAGAAAAAGGCCTTCTGCTCATTATTACAGGTAATGGCAAAGGAAAATCAACGTCAGGTTTTGGTACTGTCGCTCGCGCAGTTGGCCACGGGTTAACCTGTGGTGTCGCTCAGTTCATTAAGGGTACTTGGGACTGCGGAGAAAGAAACCTCCTTACCCAACATGGTGTTACTTTTCATGTGATGGCCACAGGGTTCACATGGGAAACGCAAAATAAAGAAGCTGATACCGCAGCGGCTCAAGAAATCTGGCAAGAATGTAAGAAAATGCTGGCTGATGAGAGCTTAGACGTGGTTCTTTTAGATGAACTTACCTACATGGTCAGCTATGGCTACGTCGAGCTTGATGAAGTGGTTGAAGCATTAAATAATCGCCCAAGCATGCAATCTGTTGTCATTACTGGCCGAGGTGCTCACAGAACATTGATTGAAATGGCAGATACCGTGTCTGAAGTAAAAAATGTAAAGCATGCCTTCGACTCCGGAGTCAAAGCACTCAAAGGCATTGATTGGTAATCATACCCCTTATAATAACTTTCTTTAACAGGCTTATTCGTAAGCCTGTTTTTCTATCTACGATACTAGCAGAAGAAACAAAAGATGATCCCGTTAGTCTATCACCCGATCTATTCAGAATTACCATTACCAAGCGAGCACCGCTACCCTATTACGAAATATCGCCTTCTCTTTGACGCCATTCAAAAGCAATACACACAAAACCCGCAAATCAAACACAACATCTCTTTTCATCAACCAACCCCACTAACACCAGAACACATTAAAGAAATACATCATCCTGAATACGTAGATCATATCGTACAAAACACTTTGCCAGCTGCAAAAATGCGACGCATTGGTTTCCCTTGGAGTGAAGCGCTACTAGAGCGAACACTGACTTCAGCCGCTGGCACTACTCTCACTGCACAACTAGCTCTAGAGCACGGTATCGCTTTACATTTAAGTGGTGGCTATCACCATGCTCATTATGATTTTGGCAGTGGATTTTGCGTATTTAATGACTTAGCCATTGCTGCACACCACGCACTAAAACATCCAGATGTTGATACCATACTAATTATTGATTGCGACGTGCATCATGGTGATGGAACCGCCACACTATTTTCGGATCACCCCAACATCATCACGTTATCGGTCCACTGCGACAAAAACTTCCCTGCTCGAAAACCGCTGTCCAACTACGATCTACCACTAGAAAGAGGCACCAACACCATTCAATACCTAGATGCCATCATTCCTGTTATCGAAATGGCCACGCGGATTCACCAACCCGATCTGATTATTTACGACGCTGGTGTCGACATTCATGTTGATGATGAACTGGGTTACTTTAATGTCTGTAAAGAAGGGATTCTGCAAAGAGACCGTTTCATTCTAACCCACTGTCAACAGCATAATATTCCTATTGCTGCTGTTGTTGGTGGTGGCTATCATACTCAGCATGAACACCTTATCCCGTTGCACCAGCAACTTTTTGACGCTGCGTTTGACATTTTTATTAAGTAAAGAAGGTATACACTTTGGCAGACTCTTCAAAACAAAATACAGACAATGACACCCAACCATCTGGTCTAGACAGCGCTCCCGATGACATTAAGCTTGCCGTCGATCTCATCTACCTTTTAGAAAGCAGTGAGCTGCCAAAAAGCACCATTTTAAGCGCGCTAGAAATTGTAAAGAACGACTTTGAAAAAAAGTAAGAGTCGTGCATACCTCGCAAAGATCTAATATTGCGTTGAGATCAAATATTTATCCTTAAATGCAATTTCAATTTTTGACTATACTCAACATTGAAAACAAGTTTCTGTCCTTATCACACTCACTTTAGAGTCAATAAAGAGTGCGATAAGGCATTGTATAAAGCAGTTAGGGCCTTGATCACTCTATGTATAAAACGATAAAACTCCGATTTATAAGTAAGATCGTCATCGTTATTACGCTGATCCTTGCTTTATTTGGTTATTACAATTTTCTTAATGAAAAAAATCGGCTTGTGGAAGATTTGAAGCGAGACAATCAAAACACCTTGATACGTCTTCAAAATAACCTTCCTATTCACATGTGGAATTTTGACGACAAAGCCGTCAGTATTAACCTCAAATCGGAGCTTATTGAGCCTCATGTTGCCGCCATCAAAGTGAGCAGTACCGATGGTGCAGTCACCTTCTTAGGCAAACCTTACTACCAAGAACCTAATACAACGGTAGTAAAAACACTGACCGATCCCCCCTCTCCAGAGTTAACTAAAATAAGTGCCCCCATACAATATGATAACTTCGGCCAGCCTGTGGTTTTAGGGGAACTAAGCCTCTTTTACGACCCCAACTTAGCAAACGATAAAATCTTTCATGTACTATTTCAGCAAACTTTTATGCTGGTTATTCTCGATCTCATTATTGCTGTACTCATTATTGTCAGCGAATCCCAATTATTAGAAGCCAAAGAAAAAGCAGAAGCCGCTTCAAAAGCAAAAGCCAACTTCTTAGCAACCATGAGTCATGAAATTCGTACACCAATGAACGGTGTAATCGGCATGATTGATTTGTTAATGACTTCCCCTCTCAATAGTGATCAAAAATCCATGACGGGAACCATCAGGGACTCCGCATTTTCACTACTTAGCATCATTAACGACATTCTCGACTTTTCAAAAATTGAAGCCGGTAAACTCAGCTTAGAAAAAATAGAGTTCACCCCAATCTCTCTGTTTGAAGGGGTAATGGATACACTTGTACCGACTGCTGAAACGAACAATATTCATCTTAATTTATACATTGACCCCATGATCCCTCAAAAGGTACAAGGGGATCCTGTCAGGCTACGGCAGGTTTTGTTCAACCTTATTGGCAATGCCATTAAATTCTCAAAAAGTAAAGAAAAGCAAGGGGTTGTTTGTGTTTCCATCCGTAATAAACAAACACAAACCGACAGTATCTTATTGGAGATCAGCATTAAAGATAACGGCATTGGTATTGCCAAAGACAAACAAGACGATCTGTTCCAACCTTTTACTCAAGCAGAGTCCTCAACCACCCGTAAGTTTGGTGGTACCGGGCTCGGTCTTGCCATTTCACAAAACCTCATTCATTTAATGGGTGGTCATGTTTCAGTAGAAAGTGAAGTCGGTAAAGGCGCTGATTTTAAAATAGAAATAGAACTTAAAGTCACCGATCACCATTACATTGATTTTAATACCTCAACTCAAACGGTTAAGTTTATAAACTTAATACAAGACCCTAAAAAACAAACAATTATCACCAGCTATATCAATGCCTTTAAAAATCAAAAAGTTGAACCTAGTTCTTTATCTGAAATAAAACAAACTACACATACTATTGAACCAACCGTTGTGATTTATGATCACAAACAGCCCATTAATTCTATTTTAATAAATGAAGGGATATCTGAAGATATAATTAATCAATTAAAGTTAATTTGCCTAAACAGAGACCAAAAAGAAATAGAACACTATTCCCCTACCCATTTAGCATTAGGTTCATCCCCAATTAAAATAACCAATTTTGTCTATGCTTTCAGAGTATTAATGGGGTTAGAAAGCCCTATTAACTTAAATTATGAAGAAAGTATCGATGAAGTAAATAATGAACACTTAAAAGATGAACTTATTTTAGTTGCTGAAGATAACCCAGTAAATCAAGATGTTGTAAAACGTCAGCTACAAAAATTAGGCTATCAATGCCACATTGCTAACGATGGTATCGAAGCTGAAATGCTGTACCGCCAGCATATGTTTTCATTGGTTTTACTCGATTGCCACATGCCAAACCGCGATGGCTATACAACGGCTCCAATTCTACGAGCCATTCAAAAAAATGAAGATCGCGAAGTCCCTATTATTGCTTTCACTGCTAATGCACTCGTCGGAGAAGCCGATAAATGCTTAGAAGTTGGAATGGATGATCACCTCCCTAAACCCGCAGAACTACTGAAATTAAAAGCCATGCTGGCAAAATGGCTGCCACACTCACATACACAACCACATACAGAAGTACCCCCTGAAGAAACAGTAAGCACACCTACAGAAAATATCCCTAAAACATCCGAGACTGACAGTTATTTAGATAACTCCGTCATTACCAATTACTTCTTAGACGATAAAGAAGAATATCTTTATGCACTCAGCGACTATATCGAGCTTGTGCTGCCCGAAATGAAAATATTAGCTGAGTATAAAAACGGAGATTACGATAAAGAAGAAGCCATGAAGCTCGCCCATAAGCTGAAGTCTTCATCAAGAACCGTTGGAGCTATGCAACTTGGTGATTTTTGCGAAGCCATTGAAAAAGGAGCGCATCTAGATAATGAAGGATTTATAGACATCTTTATTCAATTGTCTCTTGAACTTGAGCAAAAAGAAGAAAGTATCTTATTAACAGCTGAACAAATAAAAGCCGAATTAAATGAGACCAGCTAGTTACAAATTAACACGAAATATATAAAAGACTTTATTGAAAAGAATATTTTATGACCTACACATTCTTCTAGAATGTGATCTATTCATAATTTTTATATTTTTTCTTTTTTCATCCTCTTTACGCAATCCCATGTAATAAAAAGACAATTCTATATTCCCAAACCAAATACAGACCAACATACCAATAACACCCCTGTACATCTACTTTACGTCTAGTTAATAATACACTCATTAATATAATCAATAAGAACCAGCATTCATATTTGTATGTCTTTAATCTCACCTGTATTACACCAAGGATGGATTTAATGAAAAAAAAACCACTAGTAATTGCGCTTGGTCTATCAAGTTCAATTGGACTTGTCGGTTGTGGCGGTGGCGATGACAATAGCTCATCAAACACAACTCCAGCGACACCATCAACGTCTTACAGCGTAACCGCTATTGATGGCTACCTACAAAATGCCCAAGTTTGGCTGGATTTAGATAAAGATTTCCAGTTAGATGCTAATGAACCAGGTGCCACTACTGGCGCTGGCGGTAAAGCATCACTGGATGTAACAGGAATTGACAACCCAGGGCAATATCCTGTGGTTGTGCGCTCAATTAAAGGCAAAACGGTCGACGAAGACACGGGAAATACCGTTGCTAGCGACTACGTAATGTCAGCACCAGCGGGTCAGCAAGATGTCACCCCTCTTTCCACACTTGTTCATGTGCATCTAGAATCAAACCCAACGGCAACCGAATCAGAAGCTGTTACGACTGTGGCAAATGAACTAGGTATTGAAGCAGCAGCCGTACTTGGCGATTTCATTGAAGATGGCCACAAAGACGCAGCATTTGGTGCTCGTAGCCTAGTTGCATCAGGCACTTTACCAACAACAACAACTGAGCTAAAAACGGCTTCTGATAACTCAAACTCCCTTCTAGGTAGCTCTAAGATTGATTCAATAAAAACAACAATTGAAACCAAAACAGACGCCGAGCTTGACGACATTGTTTTCAACCAAGCAGGTAATGCTGATGTTGATACCGATAATGACGGTGTTGCAGATACCGATGACAAATTCCCCAATGACGCAAGTGAGTGGCTAGATTCGGACGAAGATGGTAGCGGTGATAATACCGATACTGACGATGACAACGACGGCGTAGAAGATGATGCCGACGAAATGCCATTTGATGAAAATGAATCAAAAGACTCAGATCAAGATGGCTTAGGCGATAACGCGGATTTAGATGATGATAACGACGGCTCACTCGATACCGAAGATGCATTCCCTAATGACGGTTCTGAGTATCTAGACACCGATGGTGATGGTACTGGTAACAACAAAGACACCGATGACGACGGCGATAACGTTGCCGATGTTGATGATGCCTTCCCACTTGATGAAAAAGAATCAGCAGACTTCGACCAAGATGGCACTGGTGATAACGCAGATTTAGATGACGATAACGATGGCGTAAACGATGATGAAGACGCTTTCGATTTTGATGATACCGAGTCTGTCGACACCGACGGCGATGGCATTGGCAACAACGCTGATACTGATGACGACAATGACGGTGTATCTGATGAAGATGACGCGTTCGATCTCGATGATAAAGAATCTATCGATACCGACGGCGATGGCATTGGTAACAACGCTGATACTGATGACGATAACGACGGGGTATCAGATGATAAAGATGCATTCCCATCAGATCCTTCTGAGTCTGAAGATTCAGATCAAGATGGCACAGGTAACAACGCTGATACCGATGATGATAATGATGGTATTAGCGATGAAGACGACCTTGATCCAACAAACCCTGATGTTGGCCAACCTGAAACATCTAAAGTTGTCGACTTTATAAACAAAAACAGCACCTTCTACTCACTATGGTCTGAAAACGACCATGGTAATGGGCAGTTCTTCTTACAAGAATTTACCCCTAATGGTAATACAGCACCACAAAGCAACCTATCAAAAGTGAATACCGACGGCACACTCACCACGGTTGCGCCAGGTGTTGAGAGTGAAGTGCTTCTTACTGCTTCTGGTTGGCAAGATGTCAATGAAGACTACACATTCACCATCGATGGCAACAACATTTCTGTTTCTCCAACCAGTGCACCAAGTATTTCATACTCTGTAACAGGTACAGTAAAAGATCTGTCGACTCTCCTTTTAGAAGAGTACGGTGGTGATTGGTCTGATTCTCTACATGATGAAGATGCAACATTCCCACAAGGTTCTGAAGCGGCAATTCTAACTCTTACGCCTAAGCAAGACATTTATGAGCTGCATAACGACTCACCTTGGTTCTGGCATGGTAATGATGGCCAAGGAGATAGCTTCGTAACACCAACTGTGGCGGAAATGATTTCGGATACATCGGCGGGTGACGGTGCCAGATCTGGCTCTGTTAAAGGCGTTGCTCTTGGTTACCATATTGGTGTTGAGCTAGTAAAAGGCGGACAAGCTAACTACTATGACTGGCACTGGGAAATCAGCTCTGATGCCCCTGTTGAACTGGTAGACTCTGGCACTTGGACAATGACGACGATAAACAATGTTGATATCGTTCAGTTCACCGTTCCAGATAAGGTAATCACAGCATGGAAAGAGCAGTGGTATGACAGAGATGCCGATGTGTTACTTTCGGCATACAACGGTAAAGTTCACTTCGGCAGCGTAAACAAAGCTTCGGACAAAGACGCAGCAGAAAATGACGTAGCCATGTACAACCCGACGGCAAAAGATGCGCTGCTTTCTGAACTAGACGTTGAATTTGAGCCATGCTACATCGGCGATAAAGAAAACGGAGCAACAGAAGCTGAGTTTAATACTGTATTAGCAGAGTGTGGTGGCATGTCTACGCCAATCACTGCTGAGATGATCTCAGGTAAAAACTTCCAACGTGAACGCTCAAACGGCACTCTCCGTGATTACACTTTTAATGCTGATGGCACTGCAACCGTGTATAAGAGTGAAGGTGGTGACTACACTCGCCAGTGGTCAATTACTAATGGCGTTTTAAACCTTCACTACACTGATGGTGAAGAGTCCAGTAAATGGCTATGGGTGATCACTGATCAATCTGAAGGCCAGTGGGCATTAAAAACGTTTGAAGCTGCATCTGAATACAACAATGCAGAGCAATTGGAAAGCTTCTCTTCCATTTGGGCAACGGTAGTTACTGAAAAAGAGCGCGCTGTAAACCCAGAACCAACAACATGTAAAATCACTGAAAAAGAAAGTGGTGCTACGATTGAAGAGTTCAACGCTCAATTAGCAGCATGTACTGATTTACCAACAGGGACCACTCAAGACGTTATTGGCGCTAAGCTCACACGAGTCAATGGCTCAAACCAAACTCGAACTCTGATCTTCTCAGACAATGGTGATGCGGTTTACTACCGTAATACTGTTGCTAAAGCGCGTAAATGGCTGGTTAACTCAGAAGGTAACCTTGAACTCTACAATGAAGATCAATCTGAACTTCTAACACTAATGCGTTTAATCAAAGATGATTACCACACGCTAGAGTTTGCAACCTTTGACACGGATGACAAAAGCATCTGGAATGTCACTTACAAAGACGTTGAAGAGCTAGATCAAATACACTCTTGTGAGATCATGGATTCAGACTGGAACGATGAAACTGACAGCCCGAATACGTACCGTACTTATGAAGAGTTCACGCAATCAGTCAGCGCTTGCCTAGCCCAAACGAATAATCAAACGGGTAACCGAGCGAAATTTAGCGATAAGTTCTTAGAGCAAGGTTTAACCCTAACCTCTATTAATGAAGCAGAAGATGATTATGAAGAATATCGCCTAAATAGCGATGGTACAGGCGCATTTGTTTATGATGGTAATAAGTCAGCAAATGCTACTTGGAGCGTTGATAGCAATGGCATCCTAAAAGTCATCATCACGGGTACTAACAATAAAGGTGAAGCGTACACCGCTCATGACTTCCTAGCTATCGTTGATACTAACGGCCTTGAATACAGCATCAAAGCTTTCTCAAGGGCGACAGACTGGAAAGGCGTTGATGCAAATGCCGAAGGTGATTTATGGAGCGGTGTATTTACACCAATCACTAAATAACCTTAAACCAGTAGAGTAACCTCTAAAATGCCAGTCGATATGACTGGCATTTTTATTTCAAGCGTTATAACCCTGCCCCACACATCCCTTACTGCTTCAAGAAAAATACCCTTTTGGCGTATCCTTAAAATACTGATGAAACGCATAAGTGAATGCTGACGGGGAACTATAACCAACCTCAAAGGCCGCTTGCGTCACCGACATGCCCTGCTCCAATAAAGTCAAAGAATGAAGTAAACGTACCTTTTGACGCCACTCTTTAAACCCCACTCCCGTATCAGCTAAGAACAGCCGTGTTAATGTTCGACTGGATAGCCCTAATTTACTGGCCCACTGCTCAATACTCAGCGAATTTGCAGGGTTTAATTGCAACGCTTTCACTAACTCCGCTAGCCGTGGATCTTTCGGTATGAGTAACGACAATGTCGTTTGCGGCTGAGTGCCTAATTGATCAAGTAATACGGACAACAACCTAAAATCTTTTGGTTGCCATTGTTCATCAACATCACAACGTTCAACTACCGCTAAAATTAACTCTCTAATCAAACTCGATATATTAAACACTTGGCAAGCCGAGCCTAAACCCTCAACTTGATCAGGACGAAAATACAAACTTCTAAATTTAGCGCCTGCGGGAGAAAAAGTACGATGCTGCCAACCAGGGGGAACCCAAACCGCTCTTTGAGGAGGGATCACTGTAGATTGCTCAAGCATTTCAACATTCAGCACCCCTTCAGAAGCGTACATCAACTGGTACCAAGTATGGGTATGGAATTCACCATGATGCCCTGCTGGCATGTCAACTTGCCGAGCCAGCACACATTGATTCTCTGCTTGGGCAATTTGTTCATTAGATTCACGCCGCGATAAACCCGACTTCACATTGTCATGTCTTTCAAACGACATAAATTGGCCCTTCATCGAAAGTAAGCCATCAACATACTTGATAGTCTAGTAAGCATCAACTCTCTTGCTGCTAAGGACATACCATGACGACAACAGTACAAAAAAAAGCATGGCAAACCCCGCAAACCTTTTTGATCCTCATTTCTATTGCCGTGCCGATTGCTTTTGCAACTTGGCAAGCTTTACTCAATAACTTTGTCATCGAAAAAGCCAATTTTACTGGCGCTGACATTGGCTTACTTCAAAGTGTGCGAGAAATTCCGGGCTTTCTTGCCTTCACCGCCGTGTTTGTTCTTCTCTTTATACGAGAACAAAAATTCATCATCCTTTCTTTAATCATGCTCGCAATCGGCGTAGCCATCACTGGTTTTTTCCCCTCAGTGGCTGGTTTGCTGTGTACCACTTTATTAATGTCTGTGGGCTTTCACTACTTTGAAACACTAAAACAATCTTTGTCATTACAATGGCTAACAAAAGAAGAAGCGCCAGAGGTGCTCGGCAAACTGATCTCTGTTGGCGCTTTTGCTTCACTGATCACTTATGGTGTTTTATGGGTATTACTGGAACAACTACAGCTAGATTTTAAATGGGTTTACCTCATCGCCGGTTCGGCATCACTTAGTTTGGTTATTTTCATTTGGTTAAGCTTCCCCACTTTTGAAGCTCAAACGCCCCAGCATAAAAAACTCATATTACGCAAACGCTATTGGCTTTATTACGCACTCACATTTATGAGCGGAGCAAGAAGACAGATCTTCATCGTGTTTGCTGGATTTTTAATGGTAGAAAAGTTTGGCTATTCCGCAGCAGACATCACCCTGCTCTTTTTAATCAATTATCTTTTTAACTGGTTATTTGCAAAAAAAATCGGCCAAATAATAGGAAAGGTTGGTGAACGTAAGGCCCTTGCGTTCGAGTATGTAGGTTTAATTGCGGTATTTGTAGGTTATGCGTTTGTCGATTCCGCCGAGTGGGCAGCAGCTTTATACGTGATCGATCACCTGTTTTTTGCTCTAGCTCTTGCCATTAAAACCTACTTTCAAAAAATTGCAGATCCTGCCGATATTGCCTCAACCGCAGGAGTTGCTTTTACCATCAACCACATTGCAGCTGTTATTATCCCTGTTTCCTTTGGCTTATTGTGGCTTGTCTCTCCAGCCAGTGTATTTTTAGCCGGAGCAATCATGGCTCTGATATCACTGATTTTAGCGTGTAACATTCCCAGTCAGCCAGACATGGGAAACGAGGTAAGAAAACTAAAGTGGGCATAACTTAGAAACGTTACTGAAAGTGATAAAAAGAAAGAAGTCACCAACACTTACTCGTTCTAGTTACAACGATATAGAATGCGGTGACTTCTGATTTCATGAATCTAAAACCCACCTTGCTCGTTCAACACGAAATAGGTTTCTACTTGTTGTTACTCAGATTAAATCAGAAAGTGGCATCCAATTTGAGGGATCACAACGGTTGTTCATACCTATCATGTTGCTAGTTTGTGTCATGACCTCTAAGTATTCAGGTGCAACAGAATTCTTGGTCATCACAGCTCTATAATCCGAATCATCATCCTCTGAGTTCGCAACATGCTCCTTTTTAACACGAAGCATAACTTGCTCTCCGGCTATGTGTTGCTTATAAGTTGTATAAGCGTCTTCAGCATATTCTGGCTTTGCAAAGTAGATATGGCTTGTTGTAATCAACTCTTCAATAGCATAACGAGCCGAAATGTAGTCACGTGCCAAATTACCAAGGAAATGGCATTTATCAGTCAATATAGATGAAACAAAAGTGTTATATCTTTCAGTTTCAGCTTCTTTGTTCTTCTTCATTAACGCCAACTCTTCCCGTGTTTTCGGCTTTCTGGTCAATGCAGGCTGAATCCACTTCTTTTTCTTAGGCGGTAAGTTGGGAAACCATGCATAATATTGCTTTATCTTTTCTTCCCTTTTAGCCTCAACTAAAGGTACATCTGTTGAGTTTTCTCCTGTAAGAGTAAATTGCATGGGTAAATAAGCCTGACCTTTATTCTCGCTGATCTGGTTTTCTGTATAACCGCTCGATATTATCTGCTTTACATAAGTAGATAACTCTCCCACAACCCTACCCATTTCCCTCTTCTGACGATCCTTAGCAAAAGATCCATCAGGGTGAGCACGATTCGAACCAGTACGCATTACCTGAGATTTCATCCCATTCTCTTTAATTAAAAGAGCTAATGGTTTGCTTGTAAGATGATAGTAGTAATTTAAATCGTTCATATTAGTCTATACTTCTCCTTACTTATTTAACTTTAGGGTCGTAGTCACTCTAATTAGTCACCAGATAATATTGATGGTTTCTTATTTTCTTAGCATGGTTATTCAACTGCATATTCAGTTTTTAATAAAATAAGAGTTTATTCCATTAATATTATTAGCTTTCCTTAACCAATCTGCTCATTTTGGGAAACGAGGTAAGAAAACTAAAGTGTGCATAGCTTAGAAATGTTACTGCAAGTGATAAAAAGAAAGAAGCCACCAACACTTACTCGTTCTAGTTACAACGATATAAAATGCGGTGACTTCTGATTTTCTTAGTGTGGTTACTTGTCAGTATCTTTCGTTATTTTTAACTCAATACGATTCCATTCCAGTAATTTCACAGGTTGCCCTGAACCAGTCACAGGGCCTGGGCCATGAACCTCAAATCCACCTTGCTCGTTCGGCGAATAATACTTTTCAGCCTGGCGATATACCACAAACGGCACTTCTGTTACCCATTCACCATCATAGGGAATGGCTTCTAGTCGGCTTTTATCAACAACGGTATAAGTGACATAACGGCTCGTTTTATTAAATAAACAATAGCTACCTCTTTCGATTGAGACCTCTTCTTTTTCCCTCATCAAGTTTGGTATATTTAAAAGATGAACCTTAGTCGCACAGCCCTCGTAACGTCGTACGTAAATTCTTATTGGTTGGGTAAGAACTCTAGGTAAAGATTCATCTACTGACTTCATCATTACTTCCAGAGCAACCCCTTTACCTAACCTTTGAACCTCATCTTCGGTTGGCTGGAGTACTTTAGCTCCGGCAAAACCAAGTAGTGAATAACCTAAACCACTGAACTGTGGCTTGTGGTTCAATGAGCTTTCAACCGAGGTAAATACTGCTGCCAACGGTATATCTTGAGTCGATTGACCAGGTTCCGGTGGGTTCACTTTTATTGTTCTACTAGCAACACGGGAATCCGATGCTTTATAGAACTCACTTTCCCTCTCTGAAATATGCACATAAGCCAGTTTATTACTTGCGTCATAGTCTAATAAAGAGACTTCACCACTGTTATAATCAATGGATGCATAGTCACTAGCATTTCCATCTACATTGGCAACACTATACGAACGGCTTCCATAAGCCGTTGGTAAATCAAGCGTTACTTTCTTCAGTGGCGCATATTCGATGGACTCATGTTTCATTGCAATGCCAGGATGCGGTGCCTTATCGATAAATGCCCCTTCGTTAAATTCTTTCGCCTTGTAGTTGCGTGTCGCCTGCGCATTAACCGTTACAAAAAACGATCCAGTTGAGCGCATGGTTACCTCACCATTGCCTACGCCTAGTTGAACAGGTGAAGTATCTTCATTGTAAACTTGGTAGCTCAGCGGCCCTTTAACATTATTAAATACTGGGCTAATAACGCCCCCTTTTTCATAAACGGCGTTGCTGTAACTAACCGTTACTGGATTATCTGCTTGCTCAATAGTGACAGGGAACGTGACAGATGCTGGTCCAGACTTATCATCACCAGAGTCTGTAACTCGAACCAATGCGCTACCTACCTCTAGTAAGGTCACCACACCCGTGTTCGGATCTACTTCAATCACACCAGAATCACTTTGTTCTGCTACCAATTCAAAACGTAGATTACCCGTTCCGCCTCCAATCGCAGGAGGACGAGTTGTTGGTCGTCCTTCTACAAAAGTACGAACAAGTCCACCGTCCACTTTCAAATGTGAACTCGCAGGGTTAACCACTAATTTGACTCTTTTCGGATCTGAAGCCAAATAGTTCTTACTTGCTTCACTCACCACATCAAAATTTGCTGAACCACTACGTTTAAGCGTAAAACACTGCTTGCTTGCATCGTATTGTGCAACATGGTCATCCGCACTCGATACCGGTGTGATCCGAAGATCCCCTTTATTGCCACTCACCGAAAGGTTGACACAAGAACCATCAACATAGGTCGTCGTGATATTACGGACAGTCCATGCAGGATGGGCCGCTTTTAACACGTTAATGGTCAGCGCTGCTGTTGCAGGTTGGTAATATTCGCCACCATCATCGGTTACCGATAGCTCAGCAATCCCAGCGTTCTTGATCAGTAGCTTATTCCCAGAAGGAGCAACAACATCGCTACTTCCCGAAAAGCTAAGTGAACCTAATTGCCCCTGTAGAGTTGGTGAAATTGACTGATTTTCATTAAAGCGATACGTCAGCTCTTGAGACTTGAAATGAGGATGTACAGCTTTAGAAACGGTCATCTGAAATAAACGCTCGTCTGCGTGATAATTTCCATTTTGATCGTCAACCACTTTAATTTCAGCAAAACCGACACCAATGATTTTCAGTTGATTTGTTTGGCTATCCACCTCAACAACATTGTTACCATTAAGCACTTCATAACGCACCTCAGCCTTATTGTTATTAACGGCTGGCGTATAAATATAGTCCGCCTGATAAGGAATCTCAGCATTACTGATTTGCAGAGGTTGGCGAGATCCTTTCAAAATACGAACATCAAAATAGCTCTCTTGTTTCGCATCACCATAGGTAGAACCTAACTGCTGAGTTGCCTTAATTTTTACGCTCCCGCTACTTAATACATTGATATAGCCACTATTGGGAGCGACCGATACCACATCACTGTTTTCGTAGCCTTCAGCCAATTCGTACTGGTAAGTACCGCTATCAACACCACTCATTTTTACAGGATTTAAAGTTAAACCTTCAGTAAAAGGGCGTTCCAAATCTTGATAACTCAGCACGTCAGGATTAACAGAATGAATATCGATGGTAGAGGTCACCGTCGATGGCAGGTAATTACGATTACCGCTGTCGGTGATCGTCACCGTTACTTTGCCAGACTGACCATTGGAAACGATATAATGAGTATCTTCATCGAAAGTAACAAAGTTAGCAGGCTCGAAACGATAACTAAGATCGCCCTTGTTACCCTGAACAGATAGATAGGCTTTTTTCGTTTCGATCGTAGGCAATTGTAAGTAAGAAGAAAAAAGCTGACTATTTTCGGTTGGTTTAACCGTAACATTAAACGTGGTTACCGACGTTTTATAATAAGCACTGCTATCTTCGACTTCGATTTTCGTCTCACCCGCTGCAAGTAATGTTAATGCGCCTGTCGACGAATCAACCATCACGACATCACTCGCAGCTCCATCAGCCAGTCGATATAATTGGGTGCTGCCATAAATATTATTGACTTGCGGGTAAGCAATCCCATGCTTAGAGTATGTAAGATCAAGATCGCTTGCGGATAAGGCTAAACGATCTCTTTTCGCATCTGTTGTTGTCGTTTGTTTATTCGAGTCACCAGAGGAATCCCCTCCCCCACAGCCATAGAGAGCTAGGCTAGATAAAGCCATTACTAAAAAAATCTTTCTTTTCATCATTATGTACCTGAAGGTATATAACCATCCGTATTAAAAATCATTATGAACAGTGTTTTATTTTATTTGTAAATTTATCCTGCCCTGAGCAAAGGAACAGGCTTTCTCCTAATTCTATCTAGATAATAAAAATGACATTAAAACACTGTTTCAAATTATTTCAAGACGTTAACAAAATAAAACTTAATAAACTTTATAAAATAACAGGAAGAAATAACTCATAGACTATCAAGAAAAAACGTTTCACTACCTTGATAAAAGGCTACTTCTCAACCTCTATATCGGCACAACAAAGAGTGCATCAAAAAAAACAAAAACCACTAAAATCAAACACATAAAAAATATTGTTTTATTGTAAAAACCCTGAGTGAACCCAAACAAAACCAAGTCTCATAAATTTAATATCAAAGCATAAAGGAAAGAATTATTTCACATAATCACATTCATTAAGCAACTGGTCGGAGTAGATAATTATAATAATTTTCTATAAAGTCCGCGCCACAAAAAACAATTTGTAATATTTTGAAACAACTAAAATCACCTAATCATGTACGTCAAATTATTAAAACGGGAAAAAGATAATTTTCTTGATCGTTAAATAATATAGGTGCGTGTACTTTCAAAATAAAAAAGGAGGTTGTCATTATAAAATAGAGATAACTTTAAGGTTAAAGTCACAGAAAATATCCACTCTAATAGTAAAAACATATACGTTCCAAATAAAAAGCAGGAAAAAATGAATAGGAAACCCCCTCTCTCGTGGCAAACAATCGCGTTACACTGGATAACTGGATCCACTTTCATCGCCATATTTATTATTGGTTTATATATGGTAGATCTACCAAGAGGCCCAGAAAAAGGAGAATGGGTTAGGCTTCATCAATCTATTGGCCCATTATTTCTCATTATCGCTTCAATACGTTTATTTTGGCGAATAAAAGAAGGATCAATTAATCCATTATCCGTTATTCCCCAATGGCAAGAGAAACTTTCCCATTTTATACATGTACTACTTCTCGCCTCTACTATTGTTATGCCAATTTCTGGCATAGCAATGACCATTGGTGGTGGTAGAGATCTTAAAATATTTGAATGGGTCATACTCACTGCTGAAAATAAAATACCGCTTCTACAAGACTTAGGCTATTTAACCCATCAAATAACAGCAAATATCATCATTATCGCCTTAATTTTTCACATTATAGGAGCACTTAAACATCAAATTTTAAATAAAGACCACACTTTAAGCCGAATGTTTGGCTATCAGCGTTAATAAATGCCTCTGAGAACATTACATTTAATATCATAGACATAATTACGGAAATAAAATGAAAAACAATAAATTTTCAATAAAAACAATCTCTTTGATTAGCTTTCTTCTTACTCTACCAGCTCAAGCTGCCGACTATGGTGTCAGCATGAAGTATACGACCAATGATGCTCACGCTGTTTTAGATAATATGAGCACTCAAAAAGAAGCCTTTTCAGAGCTAATAAATCAAGGGCTGATTAAAGACATGTATATTCGTAATAGTGAGATTGATGGTAAAGAGCTTCCTATTATAAAGTTTGTTATCTCTGGAGAAAATGAAGAAGAGATAAAATCTAAGCTATCCACATTACCATTTCATAAGAAAAATTTCCTAGAAATAGAAAATATAAAGCTTCTTGGTGCTAAATGGTTGGATAGTACACCTCAATATGAAAATTATTCTTTAACTTTTAAATGGATTAAACCAATTAAAAATATCGAGTTTGATAAAATATTAGGAAATGATTTACAACGTATTATTGCCTTAAACCAAGCGGGACAAATTACTTCTTCGTATCTAAACACACAAGAAGATGAAGATGGTATGGTGAAACCCGTCTATCTATTATCGATACGTGCTCAAAATGAAAAGAATGCCAAAGAATTAAGCAAACAATTTGATGCAGTGATTAAAGGCTACGCCGATGTTGATGTGGCATATTTAGGCTATAAGATCGATCTAAACAAGAAGTAAGTTACGCTTACTTATAATAATTCACTGTTATTCCCATAAAAATGCCCCTATTTTTAATTGAGGGGCATTCATTATTTACTTCTCTAATTCAAATTCTACGTTACAAAGAATGATTACAAACTGGTCTCAAGGTGGTACTCGCCTACCATATCCCCTTGCTCGTTTAAAAAACGCTGGTAAGAAAACGGCTCAATATCAATGCAGGTTGGTAACTCCCTTACAATTTCATTAATCACTCGACCAGTGATCGCAGACGTAAGCATGCCCGTTCTAAAGTGACCACAGGCATTTAAATACCCTTTTATTCCCGGCATCGGCCCTAAAATAGGCAGTTCATCAGGCGAGCCTGGTCTTAAACCAGCCCAGCACCGTTTAATGTTCATGTCTTTCAACGCTGGAATAGACTTCATTGCACCCTGAGCTAATTGCTTAATGTATTTAACATCATTTGTGGTATCGAAGCCTCTTTCTTCCGTGGTTGAACCAATTAAAATTTCACCGTTATCTTTTTGCGCAATATAACAATCACTTGTTGTCAGGCAACCATTCAACAGCTTAGGTAATTTTTCAGATATAATGACTTGCCCTTTCACGGGGAACACAGGCATGGGCATATCTGTAGCCCACTTACACAAGGTTTCAGCCCAAGCGCCAGCCGCATTCAGCATCAGGTTACACGGCAGTGAGCCCTTTTCTGTTTTCACGGCAACCACTTGATTGCCGCGACGTTCCACACCGATCACTTTGGTATTTAGGAATAAATCCACACCGTTTTGACGTGCCCCTTCCAAATAAGCTTCATTCAAGCGATAAGGGTTAATTTGATGATCACAATCAAACTCCATGGCCCCAATCGCCTCTTTAGAAATATTTGGTTCGCTGGACAATACCTCTTCCTGGTTTAACCAGCGCACGTGTTTTTGTCTATCTGGAATGGCGGCTGCAATATGCTCGGCATACATTCGATCGTACTTATCGAACATCAGAAATTTGAGTCCTGTACGCTCAAATTTAAAATCTACATTGTGGTTCTCAACCAACTCATTATATAACTCTGGATACATGGCATTAGACATCATTGACATATCAAAAAATGCCTTTGGCATAATGTGTGGTTTCATTTCAGGCGCATCCTCGCATCCAGATTCCCGCATCTGCTTAGACAAGGTTTTAAACAAAATCACACCACAACCAAGGCCGGTTGATTCGCCCATCGCCCATAGTCCACCAGCAGATGCCCGTGATGCATTACCAGGATATTTATAATCCACCACCGCAATTTTTAAATCTTTCTGACGACTGAGAAAATACGCCACAGAGGCACCGATAACACCACCACCACAAATTACAATATCGTATGCTTTCATTATTCATTCTCCAGCGCAGCAAACGGAATAGGGTCCAATGGGAAACGAGGTCGTACAAGATTTGCCGAATAATCATGCCCTTCATCGGCTAAACGGTCATAGCAATAATGTGAACATGTCTTACCTTGGCAGTCCCCCATTGTTACTCGCGTACGCATTTTCAATGTCACAATGTCTTTGCAACCTTGGGCAAGAGCTTCATCAATGGCTTTTCGTTTTACTTGTTCGCAACGGCATATCACGGTTTCTTCCGACGGTAAGTTTAATAAACCCGCTTGGCGATAGCCTGCATTATCAAACCCTTGTCGGAACCGATAAAGGCGAGATAATGTTTTACGTAAGCTCGCAACTTCTTTGTCTATGGTAAGAGGATCGGCTTTTCCTAACTCTTTCACGATGGACTTCGCTGCAATTTTTCCTTCAATAATTGCTGCATCCGCTCCTGCTAATTTGACACTGTCTCCCACGCAATGAATGTGATTCACACTGCTTCTTTGCCACTGATCCACATCGGGAATGGCTCCTCCCATGTGATCGTACTTCATATCAAGGCCCATCAATTGCGCTAACTGTGAACGTGCTGAAAAGCCATACCCTACACCAAGCGTATCAACAGAAAGGGTTTTAACCTTAGACGTGTCGGCATGCCAATTTTCATCGTATGGAGCTAGAGTCACTTCTGTTAACTGTTTTTCACCTTGTGCACTCACAATGCCCCATCCATAATGAAGTGGAATGTTGTTTTTCTTGAGATACCACATCATCGACAGACCACCCAATGCCTGCTGCGGACGATTTAACAGTGCAACGGTTTCTTTTGCTACGGAACTGAATGAAGCGGCTTCATAAATCCCCGACACTTCACACCCAGATTTATGTAACTGACAAGCAACCAGTATTAATAAAGGCCCAGTACCAACAAGCGCAACCTTATGGCCCGGACGCACTAAGCCACTTTTCAGTTGTAGCTGAATACCACCGAGAAGCATCACTCCTGGTAACTGCCAACCAGGAAAAGGAATGCTGCGTTCTTGACAGCCCGTAGCCAAAATTAAATGCTGGAACTCTAATGTCGATAGCTGATCATTGTTATTAATAAGAAGGCCATCTTTCCCTAACGGACCCAATACGCGAGTTTGGCTCTTTAATTCAATAAAAGAAGAATGTCTTTCATAATCTTGATGAAGTTTATTCATTGATTCTTTAAGTTTTTCATCAAGATGAGGCATGTCTGGTGTCTTGCGCCACGGCCCTCTGTAGATCACCCCTCCTACTTTGGGAGATTCATCAACAACCGTAGATGACAAATCATAACGAGCAAGTTCGGTAGCCGCAGATATCCCAGCAGGTCCAGCACCCACAATCACGATATTCTTGTCCATAACTTACTCCCCCCCTTCAATAACATAGTTATGACCGGTGGAAATATTCATGTCTGGCTTGACCACAGTTTGACACGCTCGTTGCTTATGTTTGCCATCAATATGCAATAAACAACAATGGCATACTCCCATACCACAATAAGCGCCTGACTCTGTTCCATAATCATTTTTCATTAACTGACGGATATTAGCTGCAAGCAATGCACTTAATACACTCTCTCCTTCTATCGCTTCAATAGCACGGCCATCAACACGAATTGAGAAAGGTTTATCGACTGCGCTTGTGATGTCTTGTTTTCTTATTTTCAACATATAAAGCCTTAACATTATGTTATTTAAAGACATATTGGTGTGGCTCTTTATGGCCACTCAATACTGCAATGAAACAATGTGCGCACGCGGCATATAGTCACACTTTTTTCATGGGTATTTTGAGCGGAACATCAACTTTTGATTATTTGGGAAAAACAAAAACATCAACTTTGTGATGTAAGGCACACCAAAACATGCGATATACGTCGAATAAAAGCCAATCTATTCATAATGAGAATCAATTAAAGAAAAAACAACGTGATTTATAAAATAGTTCATTCAAATAAAACACACTCAGCTGACAGCATTGCAATTAACTTCTAACGACGCTGACACGAGGTACACCCTCGACAAGCAGATCGAGAATAAGGATCTAAGCGGCTACGTTGAACTTTGCAGTACGCATTCTTAAGCGCACGACGAGCAGAAAACCAATCATCGGGCTTTTCTAGTAACAAGTACCCATTGAACCGCTTTACTAATTGTTCACGGTATTCCTCAATAAAGCGGCTATCAAAGCCTATCTCAAAATAATCTAGAGCTTGTTCAATGGAAGTAAAATTGGCGATAGTTTTCTGAATATCGGGTTGGCTCATCATCTGCACTTATAAAGGAATTTCCCGCAGTTTAAGAGAGAATTGCTCATCCGTTATTGATGTAGTACGTAGTTTCTTTGGTTTTCCCTATAGAGAAGTAAACACAATTGAGTCGTTGGCTCCATAGAGCCCTTCCTTACAAAACAAAAGGCTAAATTAGAATAATTATCCTAATTCAGCCTTTTTCACATAAGTTAATTAGCATTTATCCGCACTTATTGAATACATTAACTTCCTATTAAGGCACCGCCTGAATCTCATGTGCCTTTTATTGGTGGCGACTCCATCAACCAAAAACTGATCATCATTAGGAAGGAAGCATGTCATTAAAATCGATAACCCACTCCCTTGAAGAATATCAAGCATTAACAGGGCAAGAAGGTCAGCACATTGATGACTTATATTTGGCACTAAAATGCTTTTTCATCCAAAGTAAATATTTCTGTGCCCAAGACAAAATACGCTTAAGAGAACAAGCCCTATTTTCTCTTGCTCAGGAAGAGCATTTCTGCCGATTAACACATAACTTTTCCGCCAATGACGTCATTCAGAGCATTAAAAGCCAACTGACAAGCGCCAAGTAAATCAAGTAATGATGTAGGCTCCAACTCCGAAAAATGGACCAGATAGAGCTATTCATCTCTATACGAAGAGCGGCTTAAGGTCGCTCTTGTATCAACGCCTAAATAACCACAGCCTACCTCTATACCCTGTTAAGTCAGACATAACAGTAAGCTGTTATTGCTCTATAAACCAAATATTAAGCCTAAGCACTTTTAAGGTCTCAACATGTACCTGAACCAATCAGAAGACTTTCAAAAACACATGCAACTCAACGAAGACGGTCAATTTTATGTTGCCTATAAAAACTACCTATTCCAAAGTGTCTTCCAGCCGATATGTTTTGCAAACAAAGAGATATTTGCATTTGAAGGATTAGTCCGCATTGAAGATAAACAAGGTAACCGCATCAGACCTGATGCATTTTTTCGCTCACCAGAGCTAACGTTTGTAGACGCGGTAAATATTTCACTGCTTTGTGGAAGCCTTCACATGAGAAACTTTGCTCAATCAGTGCATAAAACAAAAAAGATTTTTATCAATACCCCGCCTACCGTTTTTCAAGTCGTTTCCCATGATAAGACCGCTGTTAATGCGTTGCTTTCTTTAATCTCTCGCCTCGGAATGTCGGCAGAGCAAATGGTTTATGAAATTTTGGAATTCGATGAAGGTGATATGCAAGTTATCCTTTCAGGCATCAATATCCTTAAGCAGCATGGGATCAGTATCGCGATGGATGACTATGGTATGAATGGATCAAATAAATCCAGAGCTGAAGCCTTACGCCCTAGCATTATTAAACTCGATAAATCACTTTTGGACAATTACATCAACCACCAAAGTGAAGAATTAGAAACCTCCATCAAGCTATGCAGAGAGTTAGGTGCAAAGATAATTTTAGAAGGGCTGGAAACCCAAGAACAACTACAAAAAGTATCACATCTAGGCATTGATATGTATCAAGGGTATCTACTAGGTCACCCACAGCCATTAGCAACAATGGCCAACGGCATACCGGCTTAAAAATACCATCAACTATCAACCTATCGGGGCGCTTGGGTCGGGCACTTTTGAACACAAGCGTACTCTATTATTAGCTTCTTTCTTAATCTCACTTCAGTCTCACTGAACCACCAAATAGCCAATTAACCCGCGAATTCAACTACCAAGTTCAAGTATTCTCGCAATAGCACCTTTCTCTAACGATCAATCACTCGTGATAACGTAGTAAACAACGAATACTTTTCGTACCACATATAAATGGAGCCTCAAAAGACTCTGCTGATTGAACATGGCGTCTGTGAGGATACAAAATAGTGAAGGATACCTAACTCATAAACCGCTTTTATGAGTTAGGTGAAGCTCTAAAAGCACAATCGCTTTATGTAGCGGTGCCTTTCGTTTTATCGCTCTGTGGACATTGCCAGAACCTGAGTACAAATATCCTGACGAAACTGTTTTTTATACATTTGATAGCGTTGCAGCTCACGACATACATCATCGCGATCCACATCAATAGTTATTAAAGGGTAGGCAAAAATAAAAATAACAACAATAAGCAGAAGAGCGACTGCTGAAGAAAGAAAAGTCATAATAGTAAAAGGAATGCTGAAGAATGATTCGGCTCATTCGAACGATCATGGAAGCAATTAATAATTTTGTTCTTTTCAGCGTAAACCACAAGAAAATCGATAAGCTCATGCATAGAAATGGCTCTTACACCTAAATCAATCACACAACCTGCATGATGACGATTAAAATCGGAGCCCACTCGAACGATCAAGTTATCAGGGCTAACCAATTGTTTGACTCGTTGAAGCAGGGAGCGTACTTGATTTTTACGTTTTGTTTTATCTCTAAAGACGGCGGTTTGAACAGGCACACCTACAAAACTGATATCACAGTCTGGTGCTTTAACCGCTGATCGAATGTTGCTCCCCAATGCCATTGCATCCGTCGCAATCCCTTTAACTAAACTAAAACCTGTCGCATCACTGCTGGTTGCGGCAGATTTGTTTTTTGCCACAGGAGAAAATTGACTCGCTCCCTTTTCTACAATCGCGCTGGCCGCCTTCCCTAATAATTCCGCATTATTGCTTCCTATCGAACCATTTAACGCATTTTGTAATACAGGAACGGTCGTGTTGGCAAAACCCGCGGTGACGCCTGTCATCGCCAAATGCCCGAAGTTATTAATGACTGCACTCGCAAAAGGATCAGCCGTCGCACTATTCAGCTCTTTGCTGCTGCGATTGATCCAAATTTTTATGCTTTGATATCGGTTGGTAACATAAAGATATTTCTCTTGTTTGGTTTCAATGTGATTGAGCTCTGCAATGATCGACTCAATCACACCAGACATGAACATGTCTTTGACTGATACGTCATAGGTTTGTTTATGCAGATTTCTGATCGGCAGT
>NZ_JAKRGH010000050.1 GCF_022347565.1 Vibrio sp. Of7-15 | reverse complement strand
AACAAACTGCTTAAACGGACGCAGGAACATTCGGCGGTTTTGGTTCTGAGTGTGGTTGGCTTTGAAAGTTAGGTGACAGCGCCATTTAGCAGAGCGTTAGCTGCTTTTTTGAGTTTTTTGATTATAAAGGGTGATTTAGAGTTGGAAGAGTTAAGATTACTATCGAAGGAATATTATCAAAAGAATGTTGATATTAAGCTTTTTGGATTGACTGGTGGCTTATTCTTACTTTTATCAATGCCGTTTCTCGGTTTGTCGATATATCTGAATTTTTATACTGTATTAACTGATTTTGTTTTACTTCCTATGTTAATTAGTGCTTCTTTTTGGTCTTTTGCGAAAAAGGAATATAAAAGAAATTTAATACGAAGGTTAGCTTTTTTTACTCATCTTGAAAGCACCAATGTTTCAGAGCATAAAGCTGTATATTTACAACTATTAACATCACACATAGCTGATAATTTATACGAAACAATGAAAGCTTTTCGAGATATTACAGAAACTAACGCTAAAAATAGAAGTTTTGTGCTTGATAATGGTTGGTATCATTTCTTTAATTTTTTATATAATCCAGACGCTAAAAACAGAATATTAAGTCTTCTAATTTATTTGATTAGTTTAGTTGCTGTTTTAACGGTAATTAAACCAGATACCGGTGTCGATTTTTATGAAATTATACACAACATAAGTTTTTCAGATGTTAAGACTTTCTTTATTATGAGTATATTTTTAATACTGCTTGGTTATGTGATTTTAGTTGTTCCTCTGATGTTTATTATTTCTTATGCAGTTGTTCCATTGTTACTTAAGTTTTCATCTGCAAGTATGTTGTCACGATATTTTATTTCGGAAATTAATAAATATGCTTTTGTTGATGTACGGGTGTTGCAGCTAACAAAGCCATCAACACGATGCTCATAACATTCGGCGTTTTTGGTTTTAAGTATAATTGGTTTGGAAAGTAAGTCGTCAGCACGTGTTATGGCGGCGTTATGTTTTTCTTCAAAAGTATGAGTTATATCAAAATGGCAGACTTAAAAGATCTAAAACGAAGGTTTATTAATAGTTTACCAGAAGTACCAATAGCTCTTGATCTTGGCTTGGATGAGTTCGTCTCACTAAGTGAAGAAAAATTATCCACGTATAATTTAAAGGATGAAGATATCGAAATATTATCAAAGGTTGGTTTGCCCATAGATGCGCCACCTTCTTTATCATTTCGAAACTGTGGTTCTCTTGTTGAAAATGGGGCGTTGATATTGGGTAACAATGGTTTTGGCGATCCAATATGCCTAGACCTTCTTACTGGTGAGGTTGTTTGTTTTATGCACGACTCAAATATGGAACGAGTATTCATCAATAGCAGCCTAAAACTATTTCTGGAATCATTATGTATTTATCAAGAACATTTGCGCAGTGGCAGTCTAATGAATTGTTTAAATAGTTTGTCTGAAATTGATATTGGGGTTGCTAATAAGGAAAACTACTGGGCATATGAAATCAGTAGGGACGTATGTTAAGAAAATATTGCACAACTTAAAACATAACAAGGCAATCAAGGTGATGCGTTACACTCGGCGGTTTTGGTGCGGAGTTCGGTGCGCTTTGTTGGTTCAGTGGGGCACACCTTATTGCAGGCGTTAGCTTACAAAGCGATTTCTATCACAGAAAACGGATGGTAAATCTCGAATAATCATAATGTTAGTTATCAAGGCTAAACGGTAGAGGTAAAACGTGGCTAGGAAAAAACAGTTAAAAGTAAATGGGAGTTCAATAGGAAATTTTTCAATTGAGCATGTACAGGTCAAACACTCGTTTCTTAATGAAATAGTAGACAGAGTTAGTTTAAAAGTTGAAGCTGAAGGTCAGTATTACGAATATGAGTTTTCATCAGATATTCGCCATCCCGATTTGCAGAAAATTTCGCATCACTTACGCTCTTCTATTGAGACGGCTCAACGAGACTGTCTAAATGTTGATATTTCAGAGTACTCTGATAGAAACTACCTATTTTTCAATGTTCAGAAAATAGGTCAGGAACAGTACACTGGCGTTCGTAAGTAAGCTAACAAAGCATTTAAGAGTGATTCCCAACGCTTGGCATTTTTCATTCCATCGTTGGGTTTTGTGTTTACGGTGGCATGTTTAGTTTTCGTGGTAGCGTTGCTCACACCTTAATGCGGCGTTAAGCATCTAGTTTTCAATACAGTAGTGTATGCCTTCTATAATTATGTTTTTAGCTTAATTTGGAGGGAGTGATGATTGAACAAAAAAGTGGAAATGAATCACAATCAGAAGATGTTATTAAACTTCTTACTGAAGATATTCAATCACATCGAGAGTATATACACCGATTATATCGGTCAGCATTTTCAGTAGGAGCTGTAATTGTAGCAATTGGTGTCGGGCTTGCTTATTGGGTGCTGGGAAAACAATTAGATGCAAGAGTTTTTGAGTACAGAATAGTTGAGTCATTAAGAACTAGAGCAACTGATATTACTAGCCAAATAGTAAGTGATTCAAAAAATGCAGCTCAAAAGCAAGTTGAATTGTATATTAATGAAGAAATAGGTAACGAAGTAAAAACTGTATTGAAACCTGAGATTGAAAAGTTAAGCCAAGAAACATTACCGGAGATATTTGATAAGGTTGCTTTTCCTGTTGGAGCCATTTTAGCTTTCGATAGAGCAACGGGATGTCCACAAGGTTGGATTGAATGGAAAGAGGGGGCAGGAAGGACAATAATTGGTTCAGGCCAAGGCTCGGGATTGACACTTCGTATATTGGGAGCTGTTGGTGGAGCTGAAACTCACCAACTTTCAATTGAAGAAATGCCATCTCATTCCCACACTACAGTGCAGATGATTGGTGATAATAATATTGATGGTGTTGATAGTACAACCACGCGTAGTGGGGACCATCATAATGAAACACGTAATACAGGTACTGCAGGAGAAGGGAGGGCTCATAATAATATGCAGCCATTTATCGTGCTAAATTATTGTAAGAAAATTTAATTAGTCCAGTGTCCTTGCTGCTTAACAAAGGCATCAAGGGTGACGCGTTACACTCGGCGGTTTTGGTATGGAGTTTGGTGCGCTTGGTAGGTTGGTCGTGGCGCACCTTATGCCCGGCGTTATGTTTCAAAAAATAGGATCGGCGATGAATGCTAAAGAATTCGTTGGACTTTGGAAGTCTGAAAAAGAGGAACAATTAAAGTTGTACCTTTCCATAGATGGGGAGTCAGAAGTTTCTTCAAAGATTGAAAAGATGAACTTATCAGAAACACAGATGAATCAATTGGCTAATATTCTAGATGATGTGCTTACTGATACCTATACAACGATGCTTTGTGGCTTAGATGGTAGTGCAAGTATTGGTGGTAACCAGCAAGAGTACTCAATCCATGATGAAAATGGCATACCGATTGAAAGTTGTGGGGACATAGAAGCCGAAGCATACGAGCAATTTCACGAGTAAAAGTGAATCCAAGAAACATAACAAAGCCATCAATACGACCACCAACGCTCGGCATTCTAGGTATTGATTGGCTTTAGTGTTTTCGGTGGTCTATCAACATTATCGTAATGCGTTGTGGCGTATTATGGCAGGCGTTATAAGCCTTAGGGAGGAGATAAGCTTTGAAATTATTCAAAAGTAATAATGTAAAAGTAATTGATTCGTGGGACGAATATGTTTTGATTGCCCTTCTTCCGAAAGAGCCGTCAGCTATTTCTAAAAAATGGGTGAGAAACTATCGAATTCAAATTGAAGGCATCGTTACAAAAGTAACAATGCAAGGGATAGAGCGTGAGATTTATGGACATCTAAATATTCCATCGCTATCGGCATTATTGCCAGTGAAAGTTAATATTTGTGTGGGCTCAGATTTAGAACCTAGTCTGCGGGATGAAGGTGTTTTTGGTAACTTTTGTTTTGGTGGTCATATCAACCCTAATTGTGATTCAGGCGATTATTTGCCTAATTTAGTATTTAATCTGTTTTTAGAACAAGAGATATGGGATGGTATGAGAGAAACGATTGAAAACGTATGTGTAAGTTCTTCTTTCAAAGCAGAAATTTCGTTTCAGGTTAATTATGAAACAAAGCCCAACCCACAAAATTTTTTGGAAGAGAGGTGTAGTGACTTCCAATCAATCACATTTTTTAAGATGCAATCAGTTAAAGCTATTGATATAGGAAACTTAACGAAAAATACCAATTTCATAACGGACCTTTCAAGTGATGTATAACTGGCTTATAACAAAGCAATCAAGGTGATGCGTTACACTCGGCGGTTTTGGTATGGAGTTTGGTGCGCTTTGTTGGTTCAATTGGGCACACCTTATTGCAGGCGTTAAATGCAGATGGAAAATATGAGAGAACCTCACGAAATATTAGATGAAGTAAAGGATGAAGAGAGCTTTCTGCTTTTCGTAAAATCACTAATTGCAGATCGCGAACCTCATGAAGGAAAATCAACAGATGAAGTTGGCTTCACTGAAGATTGGGCTAATAATTCTATCAGCGGGTTCTTAGAAGCCGCTGTAGCTTGGGCGGAAGATTCCGATTTTGGAATCCGTCAAGATCCTGATCTAAGGACAAATAAATGGAAACAGTTCGCAGTATTCTTATATTGCGGGAAAGTTTATGAGTAAACGGCACTTAACAAACTGTTAAATCGGGACAAAATTCAGTTGGCTTTTTGCTCCTTCGTCGCTAATTTTAGCCAACCAAATTTAGCCCATTAACAAGGGCGTTAGAAAGTTTAGGAAAATATGGTGTTAGAATTAAGAAAGTCGGTGATATCAGAAGCCAGGTCTTTTGTTGAAATGGAGTGTTCTCATGATACAAAAGGCTTTGTTATTCCTTATTCACTAGAAAAGCACGCAAGTCTAATAGAGAGCAATGACGTAATTTATCTGTCTTTGTACTACGAAAACGAGTTGTCAGGTTTCATAATTTTGTCGCAAGAAAGCCAAGAAGTCGTTGAGTTCAGGAGAATTGTTGTTGCTTCCAAAGGAAAGGGTCTTGGTCAACTCGCAATTAAAGAGATGGAACAGTATTGTGCGGAAAACTTAAACTGTTCAAAAGTCTGGTTAGATGTATTCGAATCAAACTCAAGAGGAATATATATTTATAAAAAGCTGGGCTATACGCAATTTAAAGAAGCGTTCTATGAAGGTAAGAAATTGTTATTCATGGAAAAAACGTTCTAACAAAGCGTTTAAGGCAGATTCGCAACGCTCGGCATTTTCGGTTTGCTTTGAATTTAGTGTTTACCGCACAATAGTTTAAGTGTGGTGGTCTGCGTTGCTCACTACTTAACGCGGCGTTAGGCTTTAATCTGATTTTAGTAGGTAGATTGTGAAAAAAATAATTGGCGACATAGTAAGCAAAGTTAAGTCCGGAATGAATCAAGCATATGCTGACACTCTAAATTTCACTGATGACCCTGCTGCAAGATTCGGGGCTGAATACTTATTTACGGTTAATGTAGCTAAGGAGATTGGCAGATTAAATGGACCTGACGCAGATCCTTATCAAATATATATTGAAGCTAGCGTTAAGAAAGTTGCTAAAGATTGCCTTCCTTTAATTAAACGGGGCAATCCAATGGTTAGAGGATCATCTATTATCCGAAAAGGTTCACCTTTTATGGAACGTGAAGGTCGTGTAGATATTGCTGTTTATACAGATGTATTGCCATATAAGTGCAATGGAAATACTCCCTTTTGTATTATCGAGCTTAAAAGCTTTAATCCCGCTAGAAAGTTAGTAATAAAAGACTTAAAGCGAAACTTAGAATTTTTAACTTTATCCGGACCAACAGGTAAGTCTTTTGTTGAAGTAGGTTTATTCTCTGCTGTCCACACTGTAGCCCCTACAAATGATTCAGCACAACTAGATAAACAAGTGAAAAAAATTAAAGATGACTATAGTAACTGGTTGTCTGAAGTCGGAAATTTAGCTGGTATTGACACCGATATCCAAATTTTCACACTTAGCAAAGATGTAGAAGGTCGAATAATGGATGATATAGATGGGTACTATGTCGACACAGATTCTAAACATCACTTTATTGGTGTTATCGTGATCTTTACGAACAAAGCCTAACAAACAATTTAAGAGTGATTCAGCACGCTTGGCATTTTTGATTTGGGTTAAGTTTAGTGTTTACGGTTGTCAAATTGAGTGTCGTGGTCGCGTGCTTCACACCTTAATTGGGCGTTATGCGTCAGTTTAACTAGGAATGTTAATGCACGATTTACAGCGTACAATTTGTAATAAATATAAGTCTAAATTTCATGGCATTGACATGAGTTTGAAAGTTGGTATTGCATTGGAGACTCTACATATTGAACCAATACATGCGGTAAGAACTGAGGCTTGCGATGGAACTACTGGTTGGTTTATTTGGTGTGGCGAGTTTTCTGAAGATGCGGATTTTTTTAAACCTTTATGTGCAAATCATTTAGACAAATATTGCCCACATATAATTAAATATTTAGCGTTAGAACCTGGTTTTCGAGTTCTAATAGATCGTAATGATTACGAAGATGTGTGGTTTGACGAAGAAGTGAACGCATAACAAGTTGCTTAAACGGACGAAAAACAGTTGGCTTTCGCTCGTTCCTCGCAAATTATAGCCAACTATTTTTCGCCGCTTAGCAAGGCGTTATATTTTTTCTTGATTATCACAGAAACTCAGTCAGCGGATTGTATTCATAACTGATTGAATATAAAGTAGTCACTGTGAGTTTGTATAATAACTGAGTGATATAGAATTAATAAAAAGCAAGGCCGAATACTTCATTCAGAACGGCCTTCTGTCATGGAAGCCTTACAGTAGCTATCTGCTTTGTGGATGCATCTAGCTGAGTCATGGTGGTAACCAAGTATTTTTTGAGTAAATTAAAGTGAATAAATATTTATATAAGTATATGCCTCTAAGAGAGCAATTTTTTGTTGAGCCAATGTTAAGGGCAACTCAAATAGAAGGTTTAAACGATCCGTTTGAAGCGTCCTTGGCAATGGAGCAAATTGTAAATGTAATGAAGCATCAGGATAACGTTTTCGCTCCCGACGGCTATGAAAAATCAGAAGACGAAGATAATTATCACATTCAGGCTTGTCTAGAAACGATTCCAGAAGATTTAAATGAGCAAGGCATAGTATCTTTTACAGAGGATTATTCAAATCTTTTAATGTGGTCTCACTATGCTGATGAGCATCAAGGTATTGTTATTGAAATAGAAAATGATCATTCGTGGCTAGATGACAAATACTTTATAGAGAACGATAAGTTTGTGCGTTTTGCGGAAAGCCCTGTATGCAATATGCATGAATTACCTACCAGAGTCGTCTATAGAGATACTCAGCCGATGTTTGAATTGGAGCGTGATGCGCTTCCAGATGATAAATATAGTGTACCCTATAAGAAACTAATAAAATCACTCTTTTTGACCAAGGGGGATAAATGGATATACGAGAAGGAGCATCGTTCCATACTAAACCTCAGGTATTGTGATAAATTGGTTACTGATTACAGTGATCTTTTAGAAATGATCTGTAATGGTCAGTTAACAATTCAAGGTGATAAGAAAGGAAAATGTGAAATTAATATTCCATCTGACTTTGATGTTGGAGAAAATGAAGATGTTAATGGTGATGGTATTAGATTAGGTCTGTATAGTGCAACAAGATATACAAGCAAATCATTATATCTTTATAAAGTTGATCCTATGGTAATAACAGGTGTTTATTTTGGATGCAATGTGCCTGATTATAAAATAAAAAAATGTATTGAATTAATACGGAATAATTCGAATTTTCGTGAAGACTTAATACTTAAGAAGGCTGTAGCACGTAAAGATAGGTATGCTCTATCTTTCGAAGAAATAAAAATATAACAAAGCAATCAAGGTGATGCGTTACACTCGGCGGTTTTGGTATGGAGTTCTGCGTGCTTTGTTGGTTAAGTGAGGCACACCTTATTGCAGGCGTTATGTGCTTGGAGAGCAAATGATAAAACAGCCTCCTTACAAAGTTGAGTTTGGTCAATCAGGAGAAGTCCCTCCGGCGCACGTTGTTGCCATAGATAAGAACCTCAATAAAGTTAAGCAAGAGCAGTCGAGATGGCGATACAGATGGTCGTATTGATGAGCTTGATCTCAACGGTGGGATTCAATCAGAGGAAACCAAACAGATGATGCTTGAGCTCAATAAGCAGGGTTTTGTGTTTGCTTACGATGATAAAGCTTATATTTCACCTAGCCATTTTATGAAGCAACTTTTATTGAGCGGTGACCTAAGAACATCATTCAAAGAAATCAGTTGGTCAAGTCCAAAGCGATGGTGTCTTACAGAGTATGAATTTGAGCGACGCACATAACAAACTGTTCAAGAGGGATTCGCAACGCGTGGCATTTTTACTATGCGTTGGTTTTAGTGTTTAAGGCGGTATGCGGCGACTTCGGTATTGCGTTGCTCACCTATATGGTCTCCCCCAGTTTTGCAAGTCAGTAGTGTGATAAAAAGCGCAGGTTAACTACCATATATACGGCCTGTTTGAACGGCTAATGCCTTGGCCAAGATGAGGCAGTCGAA
>NZ_JAKRGH010000049.1 GCF_022347565.1 Vibrio sp. Of7-15 | reverse complement strand
CATCATGATTGACAACGAACAACTGTATTTGGTGGTGAATAACCAGCTTATTCGTAACCCCGATTACTGGCAGAACTTTCTTGATGGCAACATAAAGCTTTGTACCTCAAAGGTGACAGACATGAGCGAGCTGTTTGCCAAACACGAGTATTTTAATCAAGACATCAGTCAGTGGGATACCTCCCGCGTGACCAACATGAATGGCATGTTTAAAGGGGCGAAGCGCTTTAATCAAGATTTGTCGTCGTGGAACGTGCTGCGTGTTAATACGCACCAACACTTTGCTAAAGACAGTGCCCTAACACCAGAGTCCCTTCCTCTGTTCAACCACTAATTACCTTTTTCATTGTCACAGAAATACTATGAAACCCTCAACGTCAGTTACCCCTATCCTTCTTGGTACGGCTTTGCTTGCCAGCAGCGGTGCCTATGCCCGTGATATCTCTGTAAAGTGCCCAGATGCCCCAGTTAATTCAGCCATACTCGAAAATGGCCGTGTTTATATGGTGGTGGATAATACCCTGATTAAAAACAAAACCTTATTAGATAACCTAGAGCAGGGAAATATTCGTTTTTGTACCAGCCAAGTCACAGACATGCGCAATGTGTTTAGAGACAGGAAAGAATTTAATGCAGATATCAGCGACTGGGATACCTCTCGTGTCGTATTTATGGGTGGTATGTTTTACAATGCCGAAACATTCAACCAGAGCATTGGGCATTGGGATACCTCTCGTGTGATGAACATGCCAGTTATGTTTAGTGGAGCCATGAACTTTAACCAAAACATTGGCCGATGGAATATCGCTAATGTTGCCGAAATGAATAGTATGTTTAAAGGAGCCAAAGCATTTAACCAAGACATTGGTCATTGGGATACCTCTAGGATAACAAACATGAATAGTATGTTTGAAGGAGCCAAAGCATTTAACCAAGACATTGGTCATTGGGATACTTCTAATGTAACAAGCATGAGCAGGATGTTTTGGGGTGCTTCTGCATTTAACCAAGACATTGGTTATTGGGATACTTCTAATGTAACAGGCATGCATTCTACGTTTAATGAGGCTAGTGCATTTAACCAAGACATTGGCTATTGGGACACATCTAAAGTACGCCACATGTCATATATGTTTAAAAAGGCTCATGCATTTAACCAAGACATTGGTAATTGGGATACTTCTAATGTTACAGACATGAGTTATATGTTTGAACAAGCCAAAGCATTTAACCAAAACATTGGCCAGTGGGATACATCTAGCGTGACCAATATGAACCAGATGTTTCAAAGTGCCGAAGCCTTTAACCAAGACATTAGCCTGTGGGATACTTCTAGTGTAACGACTATGAAGCTTATGTTTTGGGCGGCTAAGGGATTTAACCAAGACATTGGCCAGTGGGATACATCGAACGTAACAAATATGGCTATGATGTTTTTAATGGCTCATGCCTTCTCCCAAGATCTAACCAACTGGAATGTCAGCAACGTAACTAAACATGACAATTTCGCAAGAAGCAGCGCGTTAACAGAAGAGCAACTGCCGTATTTTGTTAACTAATTTTGCCGAGTAAATGGCGATAATACTTAAAAATAGCGCCTGAAAAATAAAAATGCAGTGGCGGAGTTTGCAATCGCATAGTTAACAGGCCACTGCTTACCAATAAACTGGCTCTACTCCATCGTAAGCCAGTTTATTGGTGCCATTTCGCCGTAGCTTATTTTAGCCTTGTGTTCTAACCCAGAACAATAACCAGCCACAAACGGTTGATTTATAGACTAAACACTCAACTTTATGTGACTCAGATTGAATAAATGGATAATTAAAACCTAATCTATAAACTTTACATTCTCTTTAAATTGAATATCAATATAATGCATATGGTTTATTAATAAGCCATTGAATTATGAAACTTAAATCTATTTTATTCACTTCCCTGCTCCTCTCTTCTTCGTGGAGCCACGCCGACACCATCGACCCTGTGACCTGCACACAACACAACGCAGGCACCATCATGATTGACAATGAACAACTGTATCTGGTGGTGAATAACCAGCTTATTCGTAACCCCGATTACTGGCAGAACTTTCTTGATGGCAACATAAAGCTGTGTACCTCAAAGGTGACAGACATGAGCGAGCTGTTTGCCAAACACGAATATTTTAATCAAGACATCAGTCAGTGGGACACCTCCCGCGTGACCAACATGGATGGCATGTTTAAAGGGGCGAAGCGCTTTAATCAAGATTTGTCGTCGTGGAACGTGCTGCGTGTAACAACGCACCAACACTTTGCTAAAGACAGTGCCCTTACACCAGAGTCCCTTCCTCTGTTCAACCACTAATTACCTTCTTCATTGTCACAGAAAAACTAGGAAATATTATGAAACCCTCAACGTCAGTTACCCCTCTTCTTCTTGGTACGGCTTTGCTTGCCAGCACCGGTGCCTATGCCCGTGATATCTCTGTAAAATGCCCAGATGCCCCAGTTAACTCCGTTGTACTCGAAAACGGCCGTGTGTATGTGGTGGTGGATAACACTCTAATTAAAAACAAAACCTTATTAGATAACCTAGAGCAGGGAAATATTCGTTTTTGTACCAGCCAAGTCACGGACATGCGCGAAGTATTTAAAGACAGAAAAGAGTTTAATGCAGACATTAATGACTGGGATACTTCTAATGTGACCAGTATGTCCGCCATTTTTCGCAATGCTGAGGCCTTCAATCAGAACATTGGACATTGGGACACATCTAATGTAACAAACATGAATGATTTATTTTACGCAGCTAAAGCATTTAATCAAAATATTGGCCGATGGGATACATCTCGTGTGGAACACATGGTTAGTATGTTTCGGGATGCTAAAGCCTTTAACCAAAACATTGGCCATTGGGATACATCTCGTGTGAAACGCATAAGCCAAATGTTTTTTAATGCTCAGGCGTTTAACCAAGATATTGGGTACTGGGACACATCTAATGTAGAGCACATGGATAGTATGTTTTATGGGGCTCAGGCATTTAACCAAGATATTGGGTACTGGGATACCTCTAGCGTGACAGGCATGAGTGCCATGTTTTCTGATGCCAAAACATTTAACCAAGATATTAGCCATTGGGATACTTCTAATGTGACAAGCATGGGTAGCATGTTTTCTGATGCCAAAACATTTAACCAAGATATTAGCCATTGGAATACTTCTAATGTGACAAACATGTTTCGGATGTTTCATGGAACTAAAGTATTTAACCAAGACATTAGCCGTTGGGATACATCTCGAGTGGCAAATATGAATTGGATGTTTTTGAAGGCTGAAGCATTCAACCAAGATATTGGTAACTGGGACACTTCTAATGTTGCGGGTATGGAATCCATGTTTAAAGAAGCAAAAGCTTTTTCCCAAGATCTCACCAACTGGAATGTCAGCAACGTAACCAACCACGGCAATTTCGCAACCGACAGCGCGTTAACAGAAGAGCAACTGCCGTATTTTGTTAACTGATATTGCCGAGTAAATGGCGATAATACTTAAAAATAGCACCTGAAAAGTAAAATGCGGTGGCTGGGTTTGTAGTTACATACTTAACTGGCCACTGCTTACCAATAAACTGGCTCAACTCCATCGAAAGCCAGTTTATTGGTGCTCTTCCCAGCGAAGCTAAAAGATAGTTTATTTTGTTGGCTATAAACATTACCCTTTTTCATTAAGGCTAATTAAATTGCGCTAAAAGCGAGTTTTAGGCCAAGCCCAGCAAACACTACGCCGACAAACCTATCCATCCAAAGGCTAACCAACCTATTCGTTCTCACTTTATGTGCGATGCTGTCTGTCAGTAAAACATAGATACCTTCAACAACAATCGCCACTAAAATGACCAGCAGACCTAAGTAAAGTAACTGAATAGAAGCAGGGACAGGAATGTCTCGTACAAATTGTGGCAAATACGCCAAGAAAAAAATGGCCACTTTAGGGTTCAGGATATCGATCATAATGCCTTGTTTAAAAGCTTCGAAGGCAGATTCCTGAGAGCTAGCCGTTTCGCTGGGTATGAGATCAAAGCCAGAAGAGCGGAAAGATTGAAAAGCCAAATAAAGCAAATAAGCTGCACCAATATATTTTACGACATCAAAAGCAACCTCTGAAGAGGCCAAAAGTGCTGAAAGCCCAACAGAAACGCAAAATACATGGAAAAGAGCACCGGTACAAACACCTAAAGCGGAAGCAAAACCGACTTTTTTCCCGCCAGTTATTGTTTTTGTCATTATATAGAGTAAATCAGGCCCAGGCGCAGCATTAAGTGCAACGGCGGCGGTTAGAAATAATAACCAAAAATTTAAATCAGACATTCCTTGTCCTTATTCATCAATGTAAAGACAGCATAATAACAGCGTTATTTTATACTGTCTTTATTTTACTCTACCCCAGTAGTCTCTCTTGTAAAAATAAATCTTCCATTGTTTCTCGTCGTCTTATTAAATTTGGGGTTGAGTTTTTCACCATTACTTCAGGAGGGCGAGGCCTAGAATTATAATTGGAAGACATACAGAACCCATACGCTCCAACAGATCTAATTACAAGTAAATCACCTTCTTTTACTGCAATGTTTCGATCACGAGCAAATACATCACTAGACTCACAAATAGGACCAACAATATCGCCTTTTAGAGTCGGAGAGTCCGAAATTTTTACTGGTAATACATCTTGCCACGATTCATAAAGACTTGTTCTAATATAGTCATTCATTCCCGCATCAACAATAATGAAGTTTTTACTGTTTGTTTCCTTTATATACTCAACTTTTGTTACCAATACACCACTGTTTCCGACTATCGCTCGGCCGGGCTCAACATACAGTTCAATGTCTAACCCTTTAATTTTTTCTATTACCTGCGAGAGATACTCTTGAGGAGAAGGTGGGCTTTCATCATTGTAACGTATGCCTAATCCGCCCCCGATATCAAGGTGTCTTACTGAAATGCCATTCTTTTTTAACTCTTTAATAAAAGAGACCGCCACATCTACAGCATCTAACAGAGGCTTTAGGGTGCATATCTGGGAGCCTATGTGATAATCAACACCTTCAATGTTGATGTATTTCATATCATTCGCTTTTTTATATAGTTCAGTGGCTTTTGTAATATCAACACCAAACTTGTTATCGACTTTTCCTGTTGTGATGAATTTATGTGTTTTCGGATCGACATCTGGGTTGATCCTGATTGATATCGACGCAGTTATTTTTTCTTTTTCTGCAATTCTTTCCAGTCTTAACAGTTCATTTTCAGACTCGATATTAAAACAAGATATACCAGCTTTAAGTGCAATCTTAAGCTCATGTTCAGATTTACCCACCCCCGAAAAAACCATATTTTCTGGGCAACCACCCGCTTTAATAACTCTTTCATATTCCCCAAGAGATACAATATCAAAGCTAGCGCCCATTTCATTCAGTGCCTGGATGATGGCAATATTTGAATTAGATTTTACTGAGTAGCATATTCTGTGTGGGTAACCTCCCAAGGCTTTTTTAAATACATTAAAATGATGATGAATAGTTTTATGTGAATAGATATATACTGGTGTTCCAAATTCTTCGACAATTTTTTCTATTGATACTTCCTCTGCAAAGAGTAAATTATCATTATAATTAAAGTAGTCCATTGTTCGTCCAGTTAATTTAAATTAAATCCATTTAACCTCTACTAATGTAACTTTAATTAATAAAAATAAAGAACATCAGTAGAGACTAACTTAATTACTTTTATATTCCATTATCTTATCGTAAATAGGCTTATGATAATTATAATAGGAGCGTAAAGTGCTGTTATTATCTATTGTTACCTCGTAGCTGTTTTGCCTTTTATGAATACCAGAGCTTTCACTGACATCTCGGTGCCATGTTTCTGTACGTTTCCATTCTGGAATATTACCAGGCTCCCAAGATAGTGCTGATGACTTAAACTCTACTCCTGCGGCGTCGCAATAAAGCTTAAGGGTTTCCTCTGGTTTTTCAATGAGACTTTCTGAATCTATAATAACGACATCTTGCTTCAGATTAAATTTGACATACTCTATAACCTCTAAGAGATTCTGATACCCTATTTCTTCACAAGTTACATTGTTATTCATATGGTAATGTGAATGTATTGTCGCTTTAGGATCACGAACCAAAAAGGTGTGAGTAACGCTCTTCATAAAGAGCTTATATTTCAGCACGTCTAAAAACGAGGCTTCACATGTTTCTTTAAAAAAAACAGGGGTACTTTGTGCGTAACTTGAAATGAGGTCAATCACTTCAGAGTTACTTTTAAGCTCTTTATTGTTATGCGCACATGGGTAGACCCCATTGGTGGCAATATCACAAAATGCCTCATTAAATATGACAAAGTCTCCTCTTTGCTTAAATGAACGAAGAAAAGCAGTAGAGATCGAACGAGGCGGAGACCATAACGCTATAATCTTATTACTCATTGTGACCACCATGTTGGTTCTCTATCCCATCTATGCTTACGAAGCATATCTAGATCTCCCTGCGATAGAGGGGGCAGCTCCGAGACTTCTAAGTTTGATTGAACATGCTTTAGTTGCCTCATTCCAGGAACCACCGTTGATATGGCCGGATGATGAAGTATGAATTGAAGCGCCGTTTGCGGCATACTCGCGCCAGCAGGAAGTTCAGATTTTAGTCTCTCAGCTCGGTTAACACTGGCAACAAGATTCTCTTCAACAAAGTAGCTCCTTCTCCAATCATCCTCGCTCCAATCCGGATTCAAGGTCAGGTTACCTGTAAGCGAGCCTTCATCAAATGGGACTCTAGCAATAACGGAAATATCAAGCTCTTGGCATACTTTAAACAGTTCATCTTCTGGGCTTTGATCGAAAATATTATAGATAACTTGCACCGAATCAATCATGCCTGTTTTCAGCGTTTCAATCACATTAGTCGGCTCCCAACGATTGATGCTAATGCCGACAGCCTTAACAAGTCCTTCGTCTTTTAACTTAGTGATGCACTCCTGCCAAGCCAGATCTTCGGCCCAAGAATCCTCCCATACATGAAACTGAAGTAAATCAATGGACTCAATTCCTAGGTTTTCTAAGCTCAACTTTACATATTCTTCAATATGATCATTCGGGAAAATATCTGAAATCAGGTCAGTCTTTTTAGATGGCCACTCCCTATTTTTCGGAGGAACTTTAGTCGCCACGTAAATTTTCTTATCTGGATGCCTCTTTATTAAGTTACCTAAGAGCTTTTCACTGGAACCACGACCATATATCCATGCCGTATCGAAGAAGTTACACCCCATTTCTACGGCTTTATCCAAACAAGTATCCCTTAACGAATCTTCAATATCATTCCAGCCACCTTCTCCTCCTGCTATTCCCCACATGCCATAACCTATTTCGCTGACTTGCCAACCAGTACGGCCAAATCTTCTGTATTTCATCTTACTCTATCCTCTTGGAATGTCTTTATACCTTGCTAGGCTGTCATCACTGCTAAGTACTTTCGGAATATCAGCATCTGGCCTAGCCCAACCTTGTGTTTGATCGAAGAAATCATGCTGCTCTGGCAATGTATCTATCTCTTCATTAAAGCAAGCACGTGCTATATGTAGCTCGCCTTTGCACAAGGAAGATTTAAAAAACAATCTAGAACCACAACGATTGCAAAAACCCCGCTGACTAAAAGCAGAAGACTCAAACCAACTCAGAGATGCTTGTTCATGGACACTAATCGTGACCTTTTCCTGTAAGTAACCAACCCAGGTAACAAAGGCAGAACCATGTGATTTTCGGCAGTAATTACAGTGGCAGTGCGAACAAAATAATGCCGTTCCCTTTGTCTCAAAAGATATGGCTCCACATTGGCAAGCACCTGAATATACTGGTTTTTCTACTGCTTGGGGGCTAGGCATCGGCATTTCTCCAGATATGCCCACCATCAACAAATCTTTTTTGGTGCAGTGCATGAGCTAATTCGTCCATGTCATGTATAGCAACAGTTTGTATCAGCCCTCGGTATAGGCGTAGTGTCACCCGCCCAGATAGCAAATTAGTCAAAGACTTCAAAGCCTCTTTCATCCTTCGTGCTTCTTCAGTGGCGTACTGCCCTCTATACAATAATGTGCCTAGGTCTTTTGATAGAGACAGATACTCTTTGCTGACTTTTTTATCAAAATAAGCCTGACGGAGTGACTCTAGCGCAGCACTTAACAAATCCATACCCGGTGATTCATATACACCACGGCACTTCGTATCTTGTACTCGATTCTCGATTACAGACTTTAAACTTACGCCGTTACTGCCAGCATATTGGTTCGCTTTGTTTAACACTAAATATGGGGATAAATCACGACCATCTAGCGATACTATACGGCCATTTTTCACCGTGACTTCTATCTCGCTAACGCCATTATTCGTTAACCACGGTTTTGAACTCATCAAAGGTTCTGTTTTATAGAAATCATACGATAAGCTTTCCATTTCCGTACTTTCATAGGATGTGCCCATAAGACATGAATCGGTTGAAGAGTCGACTTTTTCGTCTAGGTGATCGTATCCAATGATTTTAGAAAGGTATCTAACCATGTCACTTCTGTTTTGGAATCTTCCCAAAAACTCTGGATCTTTCCATGCTAAATATTCCTGAATATCCGGCATGAAGATAGACCCATATTGTGAAAAGCGCTTTTGATCATTCCCACCGCCCACGCAGCCATGACTAAAATAATCAAAGTTCTGGGAAGCCATCAACGAGCCTATTTCTCTTACTAATAAGTAACGCAAGGCACCCGTTGTATTCCAATACCCCCCTTCATAGCTTGCATTCATCTCTAATACTTCTAATGCAAGATCAGACATTTTGTCTCTAAGGTTTATACTTTCAACTGCAATGCCGTTAGACCTTAGCTTCGTTAAGAAAGCTTGCATCTTGGGCTCGTCGTATTGACCTACATCAGCCCAGAAGGCGGTAACATCAGCCCCTTTTTCCTGTAGGTAGTGAACAACAACACTCGCAGTAAGCCCCCCAGAGACAAACACCCCCACTTTTTTGCCCATCAGTATTGTCATGATGCAGACTCCTCAGAGGGCTGCTTGAGTTCAAATTCATGCTTTAAACGCTCAAGACGCTCTATCACCTCTTGTTTATATTCATCACTCACACTGGCATCACTTAGCCCACCTTTAAATAACCCTAGATACCTGTCTCCAGGGAAGCCTTCGGTATGACTGGTCAAGCTTGCCCGGTACAGCATTACGTTCTCATAAGCTTTACCTTCGCATTCAATAGATATTTTTTCTTCGTGATAGCGCCCCTGAGAGAATCCTTCCCGCTCTCTCAATGCTTCTAGTACAGACTCAGGAAGATAAAATAACGTGCCTTCCACAGTAGAACCTTCATTTTGATCTACATTACAATAATGGTTTACCCCATTCATGGATGGGTAGTTAAACAAAAGTTTATAATCATGAAGATATGATTTACCGATAAGACAATCTTTTACATCTATCCCTAACGTCTGAGATAGCGAATCTAAATTCATGCATGAACCATATGCAAAATAATAAAACATAATCAATCCTTAATTAATGAATTAATGGCGCATTCTATTTCATTGAATATCTCTTTCGGCTCTTCTAGACCAACATGAAGCCGAATAACTAGAGATTGTTTTTTTTGGTTATTACTGTGTTCTGATCTTTCACTTTCTAATTTATATAAAACGAGAGTTTCTGTTCCTCCCCAGCTATAACCACATTTAATTAAATTAAGCTCCTGAAAAAATAGCTCAAGGTTGTATTTACTCATCCATGGTAATTCAATAAAAATAAGGCTTCCTCCTAAGTCCGTATTTTTATATCCATAGTCATTACAGTAACTTGAACTAAACGTTGGGTAAAAAACATTTGCTCCCTCTATAGAGGAAATCACAGCACTATCATTCAGTCGCTTTGCAACAACTTCGGCTGATTTACTCTGGGTGTAATACCGGATATTAAGGGTTTTTATTCCACGCAACGTGCCATAAACATCATGTGCGCTGACAAAATCTCCACTTAACTCTGCATGTTTTTCTAATAAACTTAATACGGGTTCATTTGCTGCAATAGCCCCAAGAAAAGTATCAGAAGTACCTGAAATAAATTTAGTACATGAGTGTACAACCGCATCAAAACCTAACTGTAGAGGGTTCGCGGTAATTGTTGAGCACCAAGTCGCATCAATAATACTTATTACTGAATGCTTCTTACACATTTCAGCGATTTTTCTAATATTAACGGCGGAATATTGCATAAAACTAAATGGTTCAACAAACAGTAAATCATATCCTTCAGATAGTCGTTGAGATAAAAAATCCAAGTCCAAAGGATTAAATATCAACAAGGCGATATTAAATTTACTTTTTATATACTCGAAGTAAGCCGATGTTGAATCATAAACCCCTTGGGCAACGAGAACCCTAGCATTGCTGTATATCAGAGCATCAACCGTAGTCGTGATGGCAGATAACCCAGAACTACAGAGTAATACCCCCTCAGAAGTCTCCTTTTCTTTAAGTGCTTCTTTCAAGTGAAAATGGGTAGGACTTCCCTCCCTTCCATACCCCAGCCGGCTGTCTTGCTCGTCAAAGAATTGTTTATGGCTCTTAAAATATAAAGTAGAGGCACTATAGATCGGTGGTAATGGCAACCTTGAAATAGGCAAAGTGCTTTCACGCTCAACCGAAAGTTTTTTACTTTTCAATCTTAAACTCCTACTTGTAGGTAAGTAAGCTAAAACATAGAAATATTTAATCTCTACAAAGTAGGTTAACTTTTATTTAATAAACTATAATTAGGAGAGTTCCAATAATCATCATCTGATACCAGCTCTAAAAAATTGTGTTGTGAGTACAGTTCTTGTGGCATTGAGAAATAATCGAATAGTGGATCGCATCCTTTAAACTGACCTAACACAGACTCTACTTTTGCTAATAAATGAACGTCATTTCCAAAATCACACATTTTTAAGCTTTTATTAAACTCTGGAGCAGAGACCCTCCTTACTTTTACATTTTCATCATTGCTTTTTTTCTCAACTAAAGACTCAAAATAGACTTTTTCCTGATGAAATAGGTGATAATTTTTATTTTCTACGCTTTTATTTTTAATCACAAGTAATGTAATCGCTTCGGCAGTTTTATCTACGGGAGTATAAGATATTCTTGCCTCTGTTTTAATTGAAGCCTTCAATTTAGAAATAAGATTGAGATACAAACATATAAATGAATTTTCATTCCCTTTTCCTGAAGTATCAGAGGGCATTATTTCACCGAGACGAATAATCGATACGTTTATATTTTTGTCTCTTAACTTATCAAGCAGTACTTCAGCAACTAACTTACTTTTTGCATAACCTCCTCTTGGGGGGGCTACTTCTCTAAGAGAGATGTCTTCAGGTAGCTTAATGCTTTCTTTCGACATGCCATTAAAAACCGCTAAACTAGATATATAAATTAATTCTTTTTTCCCATGAAGGCTCATTAATTGAGAAAGATGATGAAGAAATAAAACGTTGGTGGACCTTAATGAGGCATAGTCAAATAAAAAATTAACCATAGCGGCATTCATTATCACTCTATCTACACGATTAAAAATCTGAGCAATATCTGGTGAATTACAACCAAATTCCGCCTTTGAAATATCCCCAGAGTAAACCGTAATGCGGTTGAGTAACACCGGGTTTAGATTGTATGTAGAAAATGCGCCTGCCAGCCTTTCTCTCGCAAGAGCGTCATTCTCTGCTCTAACCAAGACAATCACATTTTCCTGTTTGGGTAGTTTCTTGGCTAACTCTGCGGCCAAATGTACGCCAACATACCCAGTGCCGCCCGTCAGGAGTACGCCTTTCTCTGAACAGTTGCTTTTTTTAAACTCACCAAAGCCATTTAATAATTCGTAATCTTTCTTTATTGTTTGGGTTTCATCACTTGCATCTGTACTTGAATGACCATGAATATGATCACTTAAAAGCTTTATCGTTGGATTACGATATATCTCTGATATAGTGACTTTTTTGTTTAATTTTATCTCAATTTCAATTGAAATATTCATTGCACATAAAGAATCCAACCCTATATCTACAAGGTTATCATCAATATTAATGCTCCTTTTTCCCATAATAGAAGAGACTATTTCATAAATATCACCATAACCTTCTTCTGATAGCTTTAAATGATCTAATTGTTCTTCTTTACCTTTATTTTTTTCATTGCATTCATTAATCAGGCTTGTCCTATCAACTTTTCCATTTTCGGTTAAAGGAAAGTTATTCTTGATCTTTATACCTTTAGGAATAAAGTTGGATGGTAATTTATCCTGAAGAAAATGAATAATATCTGATTCGGAAAATTCCATTACGTCTTTATCATGTATTATTACAAATGCAAAAATTAAAGGAGAGATATTTTTACTGCTTACCACCACACATACATCATCTACCTGTCGCATTTTTCTTATGGTATTTTCGATCTCAGGAAGACTCACCATTTCACCATTTAGTTTAATGCAATCATTTTTTCGTGAAATAAATTGAAAGTTTCCGTCGTTTCGCAGGTACCCTAAATCTCCAGTTCTATATAACTTGTCGCCTGGAATCCATGGAATTCGATTTTCAACAAATACCTCTTTCGTCTTTTCTGGGGCATTTTTATAGCCAAGCCCAAGACACACCCCACCGATGACTATCTCTCCTATTTCACCCGGTGCGCACAAATCACCAGATTCGTCCATAATCACCGAGAAAGTGTTTTTGATGGGCTTACCTATGGGGATATCTTCAGAGTTTCTAGGGATTTTATAAAACATCATACCTATAGACGCTTCTGTAGGACCATAAGTATTCATTAAAGTAGTAGTAGGAATATGTCGGTAAAAGTCTTGAATGCACCCAACATTGACCTTTTCTCCACCGACAATGATATATCTAGCATAAGATACATACTCTCTACCAACATCAGAATGCTTTAAGTATTTAACCAGCAATCGGAATGTCGAAGGAACAAAGTCTGTCATCGCGACTTTGTTTTTTCCCATTAGCTCAGCAATTTTTCTCACATCCTTGCGCTGCTCACTGGTTGGAATGACAATTTTTGCACCGCGAGATAAGGGCCATAAAATCTGCCAGAGGGAAGAATCAAATGTTAAATTGCTATTCACCAGTACAGTTTCATCGCACTTTAAATTCAATGCCAAGTCCATATTGTTAAACCTATTTATTAGGCCTGCTTGCTTATTAATACAACACTTTGGCAAACCTGTTGTGCCCGATGTAAAGAACCCATAAAGAGGTTCATCTCGCGACATATCAACAATAGGTGCTTTATCAACTATTTCAGAATTAAGTATTTGATTCCAATTTAATTTTATTTCATTAATACCTATTCCCAAATCACCTTCTTTTGATGAAGTAATTATATTATTTGATTCTATATTCGAAATTAAATTTCTAATTCTACTTTTAGGCCATTTGCTATCAATAATGACAAATACAGCCCCTAACTTCATTAATGATAAAATTGAAACAACTAAAAGCACGGGATCGTTAGTCAAAATAGGGATGAAACCCCCTTTCTTTATCCCTTTTTTTTGTAAATTAATACATATCCCAGAAGTAATCTCATCAAGATCTTTATATCTCAGCTGAACAGTGTCATAAATAAGAGCCAAATTATCACGATAATGTTTCATCGCCCTCTCAATTTGTCTTATTACAAGGCTGCTCTCAGAAAATTGATAATGATCTCCTGAGTTTTTTTTCAAGAATGCCATATCCTCTTTTTTTAATTTGTCACTGATACTTCTGGTGTACTCTTTTATTGTTTCATCCATTAATTTATGGCCTCCATGCCTAAAACAGATAATTTTGATACAACGTTCAGTAATTTATTTTCTTTTTTTCCATACTCAATCCTTTATGCAACTCTTTTCGAGGTGTAACAAAAAGTAACTCAGTGAAAAACAAAATTACCACAATAAGTGTGAGGAATATCCACTTATTTAACAGAGTGAATATAGTTTTCACCTGACATACTAACCAAGTATCTGAAAGACATTTCTGTAAGAGGTGGAAGGAATAGACAGCAGAGTGACCTGTACGAAAATCACAAACGCCTGATTTATAGACTAAATACTCGAGTTTATGTGACTCAGATTGAATAAATAGATAATTAAAGCCTAATCTATAAACTTTACATTCCCCTCATGTTGAATATCAATATAATGCATATGGTTTATTAATAAGCCGTTGAATTATGAAACTTAAATCTATTTTATTCACTTCCCTGCTCCTTTCTTCTTCATGGAGCCACGCCGACACCATCGACCCTGTGACCTGCACACAACATAACGCAGGCACCATCATGATTGACAACGAACAACTGTATTTGGTGGTGAATAACCAGCTTATTCGTAACCCCGATTACTGGCAGAACTTTCTTGATGGCAACATAAAG
>NZ_JAKRGH010000048.1 GCF_022347565.1 Vibrio sp. Of7-15 | reverse complement strand
GATCCAGCGTTCAATCGAACTACTACATGGAAAGCTTTAGTTGCAGCTAAAGCCTGGGTCTCACATTACCCGAATTCGTGAGTTATTATCCATACAAACTGTTTAAGAGTGATGCCCAACGCTTGGCATTTTTAGTTCAAGGTTGGGTTTCGTGTTTACAGCGCAATGATTTAGGTTCGTGGTAGCGTTACTCATACCCTAACACGGCGTTATATTTTTAGGCGAACCTTGAGCCGAGGCTCATCAACTGAGGGAACGATTTGAAACACGTAATTTTAAATGGAAATGCAATTTCACCGTCCAAAATAGTCTGTATTGGTAGGAATTATGTCGAGCATATTCAAGAGCTTGAAAATGAAATGCCAACTGAACCAGTGATTTTTATTAAGCCTAACTCTGCGATATCAGATATTGTCGAAAGTGGGGGAATTGAAGAAATACACTATGAAAGTGAAATTTGCTTTTTGGTTAAAAAGGGGGGCATTGCAGCCATTGGGGTTGGGCTGGATTTGACGAAAAGAGTGGTTCAGCAAAAGCTAAAGGCGAAGGGACTACCTTGGGAAAGAGCAAAATCATTCGATAAATCTGCGGTATTTAGTGAATTTATTACTTGTAGCAGCGACTTAGATAGCTACCAAATGGAGTTATACGTAAACAATGAACTAAGGCAGCACGCAACGTACGAGTTGATGATTTATAAACCTCAAGATTTGATAAGCTATATTAGTAATGACTTTACACTAGTTGATGGAGATATTGTAATGACTGGAACACCAAAAGGTGTGGGTCTACTTAACTTAGGTGATTTATTGCTGGCGAGAATTTACAGCGGTGATGAGCTGCTTATTGAAAAGTCTTGGTGTGTAACATAAAAATATAACAAACGACTCTGGCGTCAATAACTAATTTGTAGTTGTGTTTTCATCCCACATGACGCCATCTCGTAGCTTTGAATTTAGTGTTTACGGCACAATAGTCTAGGTAGCGTGGCTCATCTTAATACGGCCTTGATGCCTAAAGGAGAAATCGTGAAAGATATCTACTTACTAGTCCAAGAAAATAAGACCAATCTGGATGAGTTTATAAACTGGTAAATTGAACCTCATCCAACTAATGACTTTAGGTGTTTTGCGGAGTTAAATACCAAAGCTCAGGATGTTTTCAAGTATGCAGCGATACTGTACCCAAAATTGATCTTAGTCGAAGAAAATATTTTATTATCAGATCACTACACGAAAGATAATTGGCTTTCTTGGAGAGAGAAACTAGACGGTAAAGAAGCCGCTAATATTATCAATCATGTACATATTGAAGACTATCATTCCAAATGATTATCAAGGCACTCAAACAGACCCCCAACACGCGGCACTTTTGCCAAACAAAGTATATGCCACAGTTTCATGCAGCTTAGTGCAGCGTTAAAGGCTCACTCAAATTAGAACAAGGATGAAATAAATTTTGGATCAATACATTTTTCTGTTACCAATAGCGACACTATTGCTTTTTGGTGCTATGACACCTGGCCCTTCATTTATTCTGGTTGCGCAAACAGCCATGTCAAAATCAAGGCTTGAAGCCATGTGTATCTCGATAGGTTTAGGATTGGGGGCGAGTACCTTCGCATTTGTTGCCTCAATTGGCCTTATTGCACTTTTTGACGCTGTCCCCGAAGCTTATATCGCTTTCAAAGTCCTTGGTGGCTTATATCTATGTTATTTAGGCTTCATAATGTGGCGTGATAGCAAAAGCAAAGTCGTTTCTTCTGACGCGCCATTAACAAAAAAGCCAGCTGTCTTTAAAGCTGTGTTTCTTGGTTTAGCCACACAGTTAAGTAACCCTAAAACTGCTATCGTATTCAGTAGTGTGTTCGCTGCATTATTGCCAGCCCAAGCCCCTGCTTACACTACATCAATATTGGTCATTGGCGTGTTTGTTTTGAATGTCTCTTGGTATTTATTCGTTGCGGTTTTATTATCAAGCCCGAAAGCCCAAGCGAGTTATTTGAAATTCAAAACTCACATAAATAAAGGGTTAGCTCTATTAATGGGCTCACTGGGTAGCAGGTTTGTTGCAGAGGGGCTTAAGCCCTAATAAGGCGCTTAAGCCGACTTTTTTGGCCAGTTTGAGCAGAGAAGTCCTCTCGACCTTTGTGACGATCTTTACGCTTTTTAGAGGCTTGTTTTTTTATAAAGATGTAAATGGCATTGCAATGGCTTTCGTTTAGCTAATTGTGTGAGATTGGTATTCCTCATTTTTTATTAAACAGGTATTTATCGAGTTTTTATTGGTTTTCATTAAGACGTTTTCGTCTCCTCTGACTCGACTAAGGTAGCATCAGAACATGTCATCAATTTGTCTAAACCAAGTATTGCGAAAGCCAGCATCAGTCACGATAATAGGGATGACATGTGAAGGGAGAACGGCTTTGAAATTATCAATAAATTGCTGATGACTGCACGGAGAATTATAGTTTTTGAAGGTAAAAATTTGCTCGAAAAGCGTCACAGAACGCCATTCTACGGTAATAGAAGCCTTTAACAGCATAAGCCGTTCGTATTTGTCGAGCCTATCAGGATGTAGGTGATGGTTACCTAAGAAACGATTGATACAGTGCTTCGTCTGGGCCTTTGAGGGAAGAGAGCGTCCCCATAAAGTCAGTGTACATTTTGCTTTCACTCTTTTGTGTTTGTAGTGAATCCATTAGATCAGAAGGTAAGGTGCGTGTCTACTTATTGAACAATAAAGGTATTTTGTGGGGATTCGTAAGTTGTAAGCGTTATACAATTGAATTTATACACATTACAAAGGAGTAAAAGTTGGACTTATTTATATTTATGTTTATATATTTTGGTGTTTCACTATTCGCAGGCACGATTACAGCGCTTGGGTGTGCTCTCAAAAAATTGCATGGTGATAATAAAGAGCAATTAAACTTCCCTGACACTGAAGTACTCAATGATGAAGTTACTAAGAAAGGGATGGTGTGGTTATTTGTGTGGGTAATGCAAGGAATAGTTGGTGGGTTGGTTGTTTCTTTACTTCTTATTAACTCTGTAAGAAACGGCGATATTCACTTAGGGGTCGTGTGGGCGCTGGCGTTTGCTTCTGGCTCGGTATCTTGGTTTAACTTCAAAGCCTCTTTGTCTGCAATAAAAGACCTAATTTCGGGCTTTCTGAAGTAATCGTATAATAAGGCATTCAAGGTGGCCTGTTACACTCGGCAGTTTTGGTAAGAAAGCCGATGTGCCTTGTTAGTTTGGTATAGGGCACCTTATTGTATGTTTAAGTGCTGAGGGAGGCCGTGTGAGTTATTGGGTTAATCACTTAATGGCTAAGGTATTGAATAGACTCTGTAACTTCTATTGAGCTTGTATTCTGGGTTATCTGATATAAATAACAAACATGCCAACGTATCACTTACTCATGAAACTGAATGGTGTATTTCAGCTTTCGTGTTAAGTCTAGTTCTCTGGGAAAATGTTTTTGGTTAAGTAGAGCCAAAGCATATGAAAGGTATATCTAAAGCAACGTTATTTTCTTTTTGGCATGAACTGGCTGTTGAAAAGATATCAAAAATGGAACAAAAACTGTAGCTGTTAGGTTATGGTGAATTAGGCATTTAACAAGGCAATTAAGTCGGATGGATAAATAGTTGGCTGCGTTCACTTCGATCGCAATTATAACCATTTATTGCTCGCGGCTTGTTGAAGCGTTGTATGAAACGATAGGTTTAAAATTATGCATAAGACAAAATCTTGTTTGATTTTAGCAGTATGTACTTTATTCATTGGCGCTGGAGCGGTAAATCAAGGCATAAGTGGTTTTCTACTGGCATCGCCTTTTATGGTTGGTTTTATTTTTACTTTGAAGGATTTTTCGTTAAAAGTGAAAATAAGCTGTATTGCCGCTGTCATCATCTTTTCTATCCCGTTAGTTTGGAATCAAGAAGAAAATAAAATGATATATCCTTGGCTAGGAACTGAGTTTATCGCGGAGTGCGGTTGGGAAGCCATCACGTTTGAACAAGGTTTTACTGGGTATGAATATGACACTTTGGTGCCGCAAGGAGCAGATATTGAAGAGCAGTATGTGGTCAGTAGGCGCAGCGTTTCTTGCGATGGTGTTTGGAAATTAACTCGTGTATTTGTACTTCATCCAGATTTAGGAACATTATACTATCCAGTTTTTTCTGTAGATGGTTATGAGGCAACCATGTCTGGGCACCAGTTAAATGATGCTTTCAGTTCGAAATTACTGAAACATAGCCAAATAGACTCTTCTTATGATCTTCAATCATCTTGGACCGAGAATTGGAGCTTGTTGATGATGTGGCCAGTACTTCCAGTTTATGTATTTACAGGCGTTATAGGCATTTTTGCATAAAAAGGCGTTCAAGACGGATTTTAAATCTCAATTCAAATAAAGATAGAGATAGATAAATAAAGTAATATGAGAATAAGCTTGAAAAATATATCTAATAATCCTCTAAATAGGACAAATTTTACCGTGTTTCTTTTTATCTTTTACATCGTAGGTAAAAATCAACCAGTAAAATTTGTCTATTAAAATGGCATTATATTCTTACGTAACTTAAATCATCAGCTAGTAATAAAAATGTTTTAAATGTCATGAATGCTTTTTAAAACTTTTTTGCGGGCTCTGTTTTGTAAGCTCTATGAAGTAGTGAGATTAGTTGATCGGAATTGGTGAAAATATTTGATGCAATTTCAGAAATGCTAACACCTGGAGTCCATGAATTCATCACCGCGGCACCTTTTAGTTCTGAAAGTCGGTTAAGAGTTATGGGTTCGCTGCGCTGCGGAATTTTAAGCTGGCTTAACTGTCTTTGTACCATGGCCATCATAGTTCCTTTGAGTATGCGTGCTTTTGGCCAAATCACGGTTTTGCCATCCCAAAAGGCCAGATTCCATATAGTTCCTTCGCTTAGGTAGCCGCTAGTGTTCATAAATACAGCGTCATCAAAGCCTTGCCGTACGGCTTGGTGTAAGTAGTAAGTCTTGCCTATTTCACCAACGTGCTTAATTTCAGCCAGTGGCCTGTCATGGTTAATTGCTGCTAAACGAAGTGAGCCTGTGGGACCATTCTCTGGTGGAGCTGTACGGATTAATACTTTGGGTTCAACGTCCATGCTGTCGGCCGTAAATTCCCCTTTGGGTGAGTATATGGTAACCGTTAGTGATTGATCGACAGGGCCACTCTCAACGGCTGAGTGAATGTAGGATCGTACAAGTTCATCGGCTAATGTTTTACCATAAAGCTCAATGGAAGCTTGACGTAATCTTTCTAGGTGCAGATCTAATCCCTTTATCATTTTGTTTCGAACCTGTAGTGCGGTGAAGTGAGCAAATCCTGCAAATACTAAGTTTGTTATTTCAGAATTTGGTACAGATTGCCCATTTAAAAAAGTTTGGTCAGTGAGAATTTTTGTTGTCATATCTTAAGGCCCTAATTGAATAAACGTTGTTGGGCTATTAGCATAAACCCTCACAGTGCTGTGAGGGTCAAGGGGTAAGTATGAAAATAGGTGAATTGTCTAAAAAAACAGGTGTGAGTATACGTATGCTCCGCTATTACGAAGAGCAAGGATTACTAAAACCTAAGCGAACGGTTACGGGGTATCGGGACTTCGACCATAAAGAAGTTCGTACATTAGAGCGGATCAAACTACTTAGCTCTGCGGGTATGAACTTGGCCACCATTTTGCTGTTTTTGCCATGTGTAAGAGGTGAAGAACCTGTTTTGGAACCTTGTGATGAGCTTAGAAATCTTTTGCATGAACAAGTTCGAATTGCCGACCAAAAGGCAGCGAAATTGGAGAAAAGTCGGAAAATACTTGATAGTTTTTTATCTGAGATAGAAAAGCATTGAGTTGGTGTCAGCTAATATTTATAAAGTACGTCAGGCTTGTCTTGTGTATACCGTAAAGGATCTTAATATAACAAAGCAATCAGATACCTATTAACTCGGCATTTTTGGTTTGGAATTAGGAGTGCGATGTTGATTTAACGTGAGGCACTTTATTTCAGGCGCTGGGGATCCCCACATAATTTATGCTCGATAATTGTTCCTCGCCATGAGAATAAAGGGGTATGAAACCCAATAAAGTGCGGGTTCATTAATGTAATAATCTGACCGATAAAATATTTTGTTTCCTAATAAAGTCAGTGTAATTACTAAGCAATGATTGCACAGAGTCCATAAGTGATTTGCGTCTCTTTTTGTGAATATTAGGGCAAGGACTTTCCAGCGAACTGTGTAGAATATGAATATCATGCAGTTTTGCTTTCATTCTTTCGTTTTTGTGTTGAATCCATTAGCTCAAAAGGTAAGGCGGTGTCTGCTCTTTGAATAATAAAGGTATTTTTGGAGTTCGTAAAAACAGGACGTTATGTATTAGTAAGGATACAAAAGGTGGTCGGACAAAGTTACAAAATTCGAGCTATGAGAGCAGGGGAAAAGGAAATAATTAAGTTAATAATGAAAGATGCTTTCCCATTTTTAATGAGACTGTTTTTTTCATTTTCAAATAATATTCTTGTCGCGGAAAGGAATGGGGAAATTGTTGGGGGCGTAATCCTTAAAGTGTTCCTGTTACCAAAAAGTATTAAAGCTGGTTTAGTCTCTCTTATATTCTGTTCACCTAGGTACTCCGGTCAAGGCATTGGCCAATTACTGGCTGATGAGGGTGTTAAGTGTTTAGAAAAAGAAGGATGTTCAGATATATTTGCATGTGTCGAGGGAGATAACACTGGATCAAGCAAGTTGTTTGTAACCAGCGGATTTAATCGGCTATCTCTGCTTCAACAAATTAAGGCTTATGGGTTTGGTTGCCTTCCAATATGGTTTCATAGTTATCACTTTTTTGATATCGGCCACTTTATGTGGTCAAAATCTAGCCGAACAGCCCAAGTCAGTAATACTGATAAATCTAATATGTTATTCGAGCTACTTTTCATCATAGTCGCTCATGTGACAATTTTTAGTATAGCTTTGTGGCGGCAAGAGATAGAGGATTATTCTTCGGTAGAGAGTATATTAACATTGCTCGTTTGCTTTAGTGCTTTTTATGAAACACGGTACAGTGCAATGTTGTGTGTCGCTTGGGCGAATAACATTAAATATGAGTTGAGAATGTGGGAGTCAGGTTTATCGTTGTCATTTTGTATTGCTCTTCTGTTTGGTGGAGGTATGGTATCGCCAGGAAGTTTGTATCCGCGAGGGAATAACTGGAAATATCACGAACATCTTCAGCACTTGGGCGTTATGGCATTAGTCTCATCAGCTTGTTTAATCGGTGCCGTATGGACTATTGGAGGGCTCATTAAATTTAATTTATTACCTAGCATGTATTTATCGAGCTTCGAAACTGCATTTTCTATTGGTGTTGGTTTACTTATTTTGGATGTGGTTTTACCATTTTTTCCATTTAGCTCTTTTAGTGGAAAGCGATTATGGGATTGGAATAAATATATCTGGGGTATTCTAAGCCTTAGTATTGTTCCTTTCTTCATTGTCTTTTAGCATCACCCACGTACATAACAAAGCGCTCAAACTGAACTTAACACGCGGCACATCTTCAAGCTTTATATTGCATTGCGCTTCAAAATATCAAGGTAATAAACTATTTTTATCGACTTACAGGTAAGAACATGATCGATCACGTTACGCTCTCCGTCAGTGACCTAGAACGAAGCCGAAAGTTTTATGAGGATGCTTTTCGTCCGTTAGGCTATAAACTCGCATTTGGAGAACAAGACAAATTTTGGGCTTTTGACTTAGGGAAAGGCTTTTTGTTTGAGATCTGTAGTTCAGAGACAAAAAGCGATTTAACTCGCTTTCATATTGCGTTTCGGGCTCCTAGTCAACAAAAGGTTCACGAATTTTACAATGCTGCGCTACAGGCTGGAGCTAAAGATAATGGAGCCCCAGGGCCTCGACCTCACTACACAGAGAATTATTATGCTTGCTTTGTACATGATCCAGATGGTCATAACATCGAAGTTCTGTTCGATAAATGGGAATCCTGATTTAAAATCAATCTGGTCTGAAAGCGTCTAGATTGGTCTGGAGTGAGTACTAATAATTAATGGGGCGTGTTGCTATGGCCCCATGATTTAATTAGGGGGCTTAGTTTGTTTCGACTAAAGGGTAAACCCCATTTTCATCATGCACTTCTGCCCCAGTAATGGGTGGGTTAAACACACAAGCCATGACCATTTCTTTGCCTTTGTGGGCTCGTAAAAAGTGTTCATCATGTTTATCAAGTATGTATAAGGTGCCTGGTTTGATAGGATATGTCTCACCACCAACCACCTCTATCTCACCTTCGCCACTCATGCAGTAAACCGATTCAAGATGGTTTTGATAGTGAATATGCGTTTCTGTGTCTTCGTAGATGGTTGTAATATGAAAAGAAAAGCCCATCTTGTCATCTTTTAATAGCATTCGGACGCTTTCCCAGTTGTCTGATACTACTCGTCGATCGCTGTCGCGACACTCATCTAGTGTTCTTACAATCATCTTTTTTCCTTAATTATGATGCTTGTTTAAAGTATTTGGTGGCAACTTGTTCTACTGCGTTATCAAAAATGGCCAGTCCTTGCTCCAATTCTGATTCAGTAATGATTAGGGGACAGAAAAACTTAACAACCTCGCCATTGGATCCTGCGGTTTCAATGATCATGCCGTTTTCAAAACACGTTTTTGTAATATCATCAGACAGTTTACCATTGATGCATTCAATGCCGATCATCATGCCTCGGCCTTTTTGTTTCACAAACAGCTCAGGGTAGCGTTTAATGGCAGTTTGAATGGTCCTACTGATCGTCTCAGAGCAGCTTTGAATATGCTGCTCAAATTGTTTATCCGACCAATAAATTTCTAACGCTTTGGCTGCGGTGATAAAAGCGTGATTGTTACCGCGGAAGGTTCCGTTATGTTCACCGGGTTTCCAAATGTCTAATTCAGGGCTGAGTAGAACTACGGCCATGGGCAACCCATAACCACCAATGGATTTTGACAGAGTAATGATGTCTGGTTTAATTCCCGAAGGCTCAAAGCTGAAGAAAGTGCCTGTGCGGCCACACCCCGCTTGGATGTCATCAACAATTAATAAAATCTCATGGCTACGGCAGATTGTGCTTAGGCGCTGTAACCACGCGTTAGATGCGACGTTTAACCCACCTTCGCCTTGTACCGTTTCAACCAGTACTGCGGCAGGTTTGTCCATGCCACTGGAGCTATCCATTAGCATGGTTTCGAATAGGGTTAAGCCATCAATATCAGCATAATCTTCAAATGGAATGCGGGAGATATTGGGTAAATTCATTCCAGAGCCTTGTCGGTGGTGTTGATTACCCGTGGCTGCCAAAGCACCCGCGGTACAACCGTGAAAACCATTAGTGAAAGCGACGATAGAAGTTCTTCCCGTTGCTTTTCGGGCCAGTTTCATGGCTGCTTCAACGGCATTGGTTCCGGTGGGGCCTGTAAATTGCACTTTGTAATTTAAATTTCTTGGGGAAAGAATACAGCGCTGTAGTGCTTCTAGAAAAGTGGCTTTAGCGTTTGAATGCATATCAAGGCTATGTGTGATGCCGTCCATCTCAATATAGTCAAGCAATGATTGTTTTAGCGTTGGGTGGTTATGTCCGTAGTTAAGTGAGCCAGCGCCAGCGAGAAAATCTAAATATCGTTTCCCTTGTTCTGTTTCTAACCAGCACCCTTGAGCTTTGCGAAATACGACGGGAAAGCTGTTTGAGTATGAACGTACTTTAGATTCCTGCTTGTTAAAAATATCCATGATAAGACCGTATTAGATTCCTATTTATTGAGGATTATTTAAAGGGATGTGATACAGGTATTCAGTATCGTGTTTCCCTTTGAAGTGTGTATTTTCATCAAGAAATGTGGTGATCGTTCCGTGTTGCCCCTGATTAACGTCGAGCTTTTTAAACAGTGCCCATGAAGCGTCATTGTTGTTGGTGATTGTTGTTTCCAGTGCACGGATGTTTTTTATATTGTCTCGTTGTAATAGCACTTGGAGCATGTTGTACGCTAGCCCTTTACCTCGGTGGCGTGGTGACACTGCCACTTGCCAAATAAACAGCACGCTAGGATCGTCAGGCTTTTTATAAGCAGAAATGAAGCCAGCTAATTCACTGTCGTATTCAGCAATTAGGCAAGTGCTGCTGAAGTGAGAGGATTGAAGAAAGTTGCAATAACAAGAATTGACATCGAGGGGAGGGCAATTGGCAATGAGGCTAAATACGGCATCACCGTCGGTAATTTTAGGTTCTCGAAAGCACCATTTTTTAGGCTGTGACTTTATAACCTCTGGGTACATCACCCAAGGTACTGTGGTAATCATGTTAGGTACAGATCCTTTGAACTCTAAGTAATGATAAATTTAACCATCCTTTTATTCTTGGGTTATAAATCCAAATTGTGGACAAAACTATATCATTAATGCGATCTAGATCTTGAAAATTGTTGTTTTTTGATTTTTGAAATGATTAGAGCTCTAATTTTCATTGCTTGAATCTGATTTTATGCTTCAACTCTTGTGGCATTTTTAGTGCAGTAGTTTTGAAGTCACCAGTAACTCATTTGTATTTGATGAGCCTAAAAAAGCGAACTGTCTGAGCTAGAATATTGGTGCTTTAGAGCAGAGTTAGAGTGAAAATGGAACTGGTTTTATATAGTGAGTGGTATTTTTGTGATTACTTATATCGAGGATTAGGTGTGTTTAAATTTCTTTTGCCGGCGCTGTTCATTATTTTTCCGATTTCGTCACATGCGAGCAGCACCGAGGCTGTTGTTTTAGGTTATATGGAAGCGCTAAAAAAGGGACAGTACACGATTGCTTCAGGTTATGTAGATAAACGAGATTTGGAGGCCGTGAAAGAGACGTTTGTGACACTAGCAATAAAAGCAGATTCCAAAGGTAAATTTGGTGAACTAAAGCAAGCTCCTTTCTTTGATTATCAAACGGTCGATGATTTGCGACAAGAGTCATCTACAGTCTTCTTTGGGAAAATATTAAAATTCTCTTCTGAACAAGATCCGCGCGCGAACTCAATCATCAAGCTGGCCAATTTTGAATATGTGGGGGCGGTTGATGATAGCCAATCGAGCGGTTATGCCGTCTATAAAACGATTGTCAATAGGCAAGGTAACCAGCTTGTTATTCCTGATTTAATTGAGATAAAAAAACAGGGTGGAGTTGTGAAAATTGCTACAAATGCAAAAATGCAAGCCATGATTAAGGCTATAAAATCATCGATTTAGGCTGGGGAATAATAAATCACATCAAGCTCAATAAAATGCTTGCTACTTTGGGTTGTTTCAATTTATATGATGAATAATGTGTTATTGATGGCTTTTATAATAAAGGCCAGCTTTACTCAGTGTTTTGTTCATTATATTAATGAGGTATCACTTGTTTAAGTGCCCAAGCTGTAAAGAAAAATCAATCTCTGTGTATGAAAAATTAAAAGTTCATGTCGATAAGCCTAGTTTATGTAACCGTTGCCACGAAGGTTGGCGGGTTAAGCCATACCGGTACTGGTTAATTGTGCTGGCAGGATCTGCATTGACTTCGTTTACGTATGGTTATGCTGGATTTTGGCTTTCACTTCTTGTGGGGCTTGTCTCGACTCATACAGCGCTCATTTTTCAGCCGCTGATCAAAGTAAAAGTATAAAAATAGCTTCATGGGAGGGGGCGAGTGACGTTTTTGATTGTTGGTGTTATTGGGCTGGCTTTGTTGAGAGGAATACGAAGGTGAAACCATCATTGAACTGTTGATGAAAAGAGGTTATTAAGCTAGTGGCCTATTTGGGCTTACACTTTTGTATCTTATTTTGAGTTAAAGGAAAATTGGAGGTTTAATGAAAATCAAATCATTGCTTACACTAACAATAAGCCACTTATCTGTGGGAGCGGCGGGATTTGCGCTTGGAATATACATGCTCCCGATCCTTATTGCACCAACGCCGCCAACAGAAGTTGAGATAACGGAAATGTCGTCGCAAGCTCAATATGCTGCTGAGTTTAAGAAAGAGCTCAAAGACAGTGACGCATTTCACTGGGGGGAAGGCCAAGTGTCGATTGGGACTGATTTTATTACATTTAAGGGAGAGTTGGCTCCAGGGCCAGACTACAAGCTCTACCTTTCCACTGAATATGTAGAAACGGAGCTGGACTTTAATCGCTTGAAGCCAAACATGGTTCTTGTGGGAGATGTTGATACCTTTGAAAACTTTGTGGTGTCTGTACCTTCAGATGTCGATCCATCGAACTATAATTCGGTTATTGTCTGGTGTGAAACGTTTGGTGAATTTATAACATCAGCCATGTACCGTTAGACGTGAATGTATTATTTCACTGCTGGTTTTTGCCTATCGTTTTTTCTAAGGTGATAAAGTCAGCCTGATTAGGCGCGTTGTGGGGTTAACCTTCAGGAGAAGCAATGAATTACGATGAATATAATGAGTTTTGTGGCTCCTTTCCCGCGACGACACACGTTGTTCAATGGGGGAACGCCCATGTGTGGAAAGTGGGTGGTAAGGTGTTTGCTATCGGGGGCTGGGGGAGCAATGATCAACCAGCCTTTACCTTTAAAACATCTGATTTAAATTTTGAGTTTTTGAGTGATCATGACGGCTACCAGCCTGCGCCGTACTTTGCTAATCGTGGTATGAAATGGATACAGCAAACAGAAACATCAGGCGCATTGGACGACGAGTTAAAATATTATCTTACGGAGTCTTATCGGTTAGTCTCTCTTGGGCTAAGTAAACGCAAACAGCGAGAGTTAGGTTTGAATCAATCACAATAGCCGTAAGTTTCTTAAGTCAAGGTTGGCTTACTGAATACTGATCTTTAGATTCTGGTTTGTTTCATACTGGGTACTTATGCGTGTACAATCCCCCGCCATCAAATGATCTAGGGTATAAAAATGAGAAAGTACTATACGATAGAGGGCGATATGACCTCTAAAAAGACCAAAGAAGCGTATCCAAAGCTGGCACTGTGTGAAAACTGTGTGGGTCAGTACATTGTGATCAGTGAAGGTGAACGCACTTATGATGAATGTGCGGAGTGCGGAGTTGGTGACTAAATTGTCATGATCTAGTCTGTGCCTCTTCAAGGTAATACGGCCATCTGTGATGTAAATATGTTAAGGAATAAATATGGACGTAGTGGCAATAAAAGCACATGTTACGGAATACCCTAACCCTATTTTCCTTAAAAAAGGTGAGCAGGTGGTGTTGGGTGAAATGGATGATGAATACCCGAACTGGATATTTATAACTACAGAAGCTGGCTCTCAAGGTTGGGCCCCGATTCAGTACGTCGATGAATCGTCGTCTGGGGGAAAAACAGGTATCCTCTTGCACGATTATGATGCGGTGGAACTTAATACTACGGTTGGGGAAAAATTTTGCGTTCAATTTGAGCTTAATGCGTGGTTTAGAGTAACCAGAGAAAATGGCGATATTGGGTGGGTTCCTGCTGATACAGTGAAACCGATTTAGTTTATTTGTTCAGTGAATTGCACGGGTTTTAAATCGCCCGTTACTTTATTGACAATAAACATTACAGTTCTTGAGCATAAGACGGGCATTGTCTACAATGGCACATTGTTTACATACTTCAGGTCATTAACATGAGCGATACTAATTCAAAGCCAACTCTACCCGATCACCTTTCTGGCAATCCTCGTAGCCCACACTATGTGGCGGAATGCTTCGAGCACCAAATTGGTATTCGCCTTAACGGTAAAGAGCGTACGGATGTCGAGGAATATTGCATTAGTGAAGGTTGGGTAAAAATCCCGTCACCTAAAGCGTTAGATCGCCGTGGTCAGCCTATGTTGATTACTTTAAAAGGCACAGTAGAAGCTTATTACGTCTAAATTACTTTTATTGCCGTTATTGTGAAAATGGAGCTCAAAACGATTTGGGCTCCATTTTTTATTGTAGAATACTGCTCAACTTTTCTTCGACCGTTCCCACGTATTTCCATGAAATGAATGTGATTTTCACTTAAGTAGTTATAAACCAGTAGCTTAAGATGCACTTTTAACTATTATAGAGATAAACTTATGTCTTATTTTAAGGATAAATATTGAAAAATAAAAAATGGATTTTTGCTGCAATTTTGATTATTGGCGGCCCTGCATTACTCCCTTTCACTCTTGAGTTTATTATGTTGGTGGAAGTGATGAGCGGGATTGGTGTCTTTGTCATTTATTCCAGTTATGCGAAATATTTACTGGCCCATCCTTATGTGAAGCGCTTTTATTCGTTAGTTACGTGTTTTGATGGTCGGAATACTTTTGCGCCGGATTGGAGCGTAGTTAAGGACTCGCCTAGCTTGTTGGTGCATGCACTACCTGTTAAAAGCTTGCTATTTTGGTCTACGACCTCAGTAGTTGTCGTTCATTGGATGCTAGTTGGGTAGACTCGTAAGCTGTCAAAAACACATAGAGAGATGCTTTTATACTCGGCATTTGTAGTTTTTATATAAGAGAGCTGTGATGGAATTTGATATAACACGTATAGAAACCAAACTCGGCATTTTTCGTTTATCTGGCTCGCTTGCTATGAATACTCGTGAACCCAGTATAGCTTACGATAAGGTGGAATTCATGGGTACCGATGGGTGGTGTGAATTGGATACTCACTCAAACGCTGGGCAAGCTGTACTTAACCAGATTGCCTCAGAAATAATTGAACACCTGTCTTAGTGGCTGATCGTTGATTCTATTTAAGCTCTTCTATTCGTTTGTATAAACGTAGGGTAGATTCAAACCGATTATCTGTACTGCTGTTCGATAGAGCTGGTGGGTAGTTAGGGTTAGCAATGGGTTGTAACATTGGGATGATATCAAATGTGTGCTGTTCATAGATGTCATTCCCATGGCCATAAGCAAGGGTGGTGTCTTTAATCTTTGTCGGTTCTTCCGTACTCAGTTGCAAATAGTGTAATTCTGTAATGATAATTTTATCTTCTTCGTACGCCACCTTAAAAGATTCAAGCTCAAAAGAGTCGGCAAAATATCCATCTACGAAATTTTGACTATCTCGTTCAGTGAGTAGCTCTTGTGGGTGTGGCTTAAAATATAAGTTTGGTGAAAATAAATCACCGTTTGAATCTTGTAAAATTGGGTAATTCACATTGGCTGATGTGAAAAGAATAAATTCTGAGGTATTAACAGTGAATCGGTGTTCAAAATAGATGTACTGTGTTGGAATATTCATGGTTGCTCTTTTTTGATACGACTAAAATATAGCGAGTAAAGGTCGCCTATGTAATAGCAAGCTTACTATAGAAATGGGCAAAATATCACAATATGTTATTGCTAGCATTGATAATAATGCCACCTTACTTCCAATGTTATTCACCTTACCTATTGATATTTCATTAGTGTCGATACTATTTTATAAAATAGTTTATATATTAAACAGGATAGGTGAATATGAAATTACCATGGCAACTGGATGACGCTACCGTTTGTTATGAAATGAATGGGTGTGTTTCAGATAAAAGAATGGGGATTGCGGTTCGAGGTTCACTGCCGATCAGAAATCTGCATAAACAAACCTATGACGTATCAGTCAAAGACATGTTCATGTCTGGTGTGATTGAG